>JBGSHP010000021.1:0-202184 GCA_041752195.1 Candidatus Zixiibacteriota bacterium
GTGACTTCCACCGCCGAATCGGGAAGTTCCAAATTCTCGCGCCAGGCCACCCCCATAATTTCGGCCGCCAGGGCGGCATCGCGGGCCCGTTCCTTGGCTGTCCCCTTGGTGCCCATCTCCCCTTGCGTCAAATCGAGGATACCGGCCTTTTTGCCCTTTTCGACCAGTTTTATGATCGTTCCGCCGCAGGTGATTTCGACATCGTCGCGGTGCGCCGCTATGGCTAAGACATCGAGTTTCATATCAGGAATTCAGAATTTTCTGGTAATATTGTTCATAGTGCCCGACGACCTTGTCGGCATCGAATCTTTCCCGGGACAAAGTCACAGCCGCTTCGCGGAATTGCCGCCGTTTCTCGGGGTCGCGCAGGAGCGCTTCGCTGGCCTCGGCCATTTGATTAATATCCCCCACCGGGAACAGGTAGCCGTTGACACCATGCTCAATCACTTCCACTAGTCCGGTCTTGAGCGTTCCGATGACCGGCACGCCGCAGGCCAGGGCTTCCAGAGCCGCCAGGCCGAACGATTCATCTTCGGAGAGCAACAAAAACAGGTCGGCCAGAGGCAGGATCGCCTCTACCCGGCTCTGGTTACCCAGGAACATAACCCGGTCGGTCAGATTGCGTTTGGTGATTTGCCGCCGCGCCAGGATGGCGTCGGGGCCCTCGCCGATGAGAAGCAGTTTGGCCGGGACTTTTTGATTGATGCGATCGAAAACATCGATAACATCGGCGATTCTTTTCACGGGGCGGAAATTGGAGGTATGGGCGATGATAAATTCGTCGTCTTTGGCAAATTGCTTCCGGGCGCACATGGCCATCCCCGGCGTAAAGCGTTTCTTGTCGAAAAAATTATAAATCACTTCGATCGGTTTTTGCACTTTGAATATCTCGTTGGTTTCGCGGGCCAGATATGAGGAAACGGCGGTGATTCCATCCGAAGCCTCGATGGAGAATTTGGTAATCTCGAAGTACGACGGGTCCGAGCCGACCAAAGTAATATCCGTTCCATGCAAGGTCGTGATTATTTTGGGCGTCCGGCAGGTTATGAGTTGCTTGGCCAGAAAAGCGCAGGTGGCGTGCGGAACGGCATAATGGACATGCAGAATCTCCAGTTCGTGCTGGCAGGTAATTTGGGCCATCTTGGAGGCCAGGGCCAGGGTGTAAGGAGGATGCTTGAACAGCGGGTAAGCCGTCGTCTCCACGCCGTGGAAAAATAGATTCTGTTGGAACCGATCCAGCCGGAAAGGTATGGCGTAACTTATAAAATGAACCTGGTGACCCCGTTCGGCCAGTTTCTGTCCCAGTTCCGTGGCGATTATGCCGGAACCGCCGGCAACAGGATAACAGGTAATTCCGATTTTCATTTAATTGCGGTATTCCGATAAATAAATCAATTGGTGTTCCAGGCTCCGGCCATCCAGTTTATCGACCAGGTAATCTACGACACCGTAGCCGTATTTGGCAATATAACATCCGATATTAAGGGAACGTTCCTGGAAGTCACGGTTGGGCATGAGAATTCCGCCCAGGCGATTCAATTGCTGCCGCGTCGTTTCATTTTCCCGTTTATGATGGGCGTACACCTTTTTCTCGAAATGTGACAGGGCGGCGTCGATTTTGGCATAAGTCTGCTCCGCCATCGGCTCCATCGGCTTGAAAATGTCAGTAATGGATTTGGCCAGGTCATCGAATTCCAGTTTCAGGTCTTCCTTAAAGGTATTCAGGCGATGGGCGATATCTTCGGGGAATGACTCGGCCAGGATACTATTAACCAACGAATCCTGGTCGCCGACCAGGTCCTCCAGAGCGATGTCATATCGTTCCAGAAGTTCCTGCTGGCGTTTCTCGACCAGAGTTGCCCCGGGCCGGGTCAGGATGTACGGCTGGACCAGTTTGAACAGTTCGAATAAGCGTCCGATCTGGCCGAAATAGGCGATCTCCGACGGTCCCCCGGCCTGCGCCACGACCGGGAAAAGATAAGACTGCCAGACGGGGCGGGTGAGGACATCCGGCGAAAACCGTTCCGGGTATTTATCGATAAGATCGATTATGGCCGGCAGACCCAGGCGTTTATCGCCCACGGCAAAATCATCGCCGGCAAAGTGCAGGGGGATTCTTTCCGGTTCATGGTAAAACAGGTGAACCGCTGTATCCTTTTTCTCGGCCTGAATATGGTAGCCGTCGGCGAGCAGTTGTTCCTCGGTCGCGGCCAGGGTTTCTTTGAGTTTGAAATGCCCTTCGACTATCTTTTTGAAGAAACTCTTGGAAATCGTTTTTATGTCTTTGTCGGCGGGACAGAAAAATATCAAGCCCAGGTCCGGAAGGATATCATTCATGAACAGCGCAAAGGCGCGCACGAGGGAATTATCTTTGCTGTAGGCGCGGAAAAGGCGGGAGTAATAATCTTCCGTGAAGTCGGTCTCGCCCAGAACTTCTTTGGTTTGGCGGACCAGCATATCATAGGCCTCGCCGTCCCGGAGTCTCACTTCGGCCAGGGCCACCGAATTGCTCTTCCCCATATCATAGCCGACCTTGACAGCTTCGCCCTCGCGGCCGGCGAAATAGGTATGATTAACTTCGGCGAAATCGTGGTCGTCGCAGGCAATCCAGAACACCGGGACCACCGGGCGGCCGATTTCACCCTGAAGCAGGACCGCTCTTTTGACAATCCCGATAGCCTTATACAGCGTTAGAAGCGGCCCTCCGAAAAGGCCGGGCTGTTGTCCGGCAAAGACGGTCAGGGTATCTTCGTGACGGAGTTTTTCGATATTGCGAAAAGTCTCTTTTTTGGAGCCGAACTGCTCATTTTGCTTGGCCAGGATATCGCACAGGAAATCCCGGTCCACCCGGGGATTGCCCAGGTTTTGAGCCACCACCCGGGGATCATCGAAAAGAAAATACTTTTTGATATTTCCGGATCGCTCCAGAAAGTCCCGATACAATTTACTCTGCCGGGACATAGCCGCTTCCGTCGCCATCGTTTCAGGCATTTTCGGCCCTTTCCGGTTGAACCGTCACGGTTTCCCTTCCGAGGAAATACGCGACGATATCATCGATTATAGTATAAACCACCGGCACCACCACCAGAGTCAACAGGGTGGAACTGGTCATACCGCCGATGACGGCCCGGGCCATGGGAGCGCGCAATTCCGCTCCGGGGCCAATTCCCAGGGCCACCGGCAATACGCCCAAAATCAGGGAGAGCGTGGTCATTAAAATCGGGCGAAGACGGATCGGGCCCGACTCCAGAACCGCCTCGGTACGACTCATGCCCATTTGCCGTCTCTGTTTTACGAAATCTATCATAAGAATGGCATTCTTTGTCACCAGTCCCATCAGCATAATAATACCGATAAGAGAGATAATTGAAATCGAATCACCCATAATAAGCAAAGCCACGATGGCGCCGATAATCGACAATGGCAGTGAAATCATGATCGATAACGGGTCGAAAAACGACTCATACTGCGACGCCAGAATCAGGTAAATGAATACGATGGCCAGAATCAAGGCTTCGAACATATATCCGAACGATTCCTCCTGTATTTCCGATTCTCCGACTTTCCCGATATAATATCCCGGGGGCAAGTCCAATTTCTCACCTATCTGGGCCATTACCTGATTGGACACGGTCCCGGTGAAAGCGCCGGACTCCACATTGGCCCCGACCCTGATTTCGCGCAGGCGGTCGAGACGATTATACTCGCCGATGGCCGTGGTCTTTTCCAGGGTGGCCAAATTTCCCAGCGGCACCAGGAAAGTCCGAATCCCTTCAATCTCCTTATTGCTTTCGACCAGCAAACGACCCACCTGGGCCGTATTTTGACGGTCCTCTTCTTTTAATCGGACGCGAACGTCATATTCCTTATCGCTTTCCTTAAAACGGGTAACAACTTCGCCTTCAATCAGAGACCGAATTGTCCCACCTATCGCGAAGACGTTGACTCCCAAGTCGTTAGCAAGTTCCCTGTCAACCTCTACGCGAAGTTCCGGTTTCCCTTCGGAAAGCGAATTGGTAATATCGACCGCACCCGGCGTGGCCCGGAAGAACCCTTCCACCTGATGAGTCAGGTCGGTCAGGACAGCGATGTCATTGCCTCGGACGGACAATTCCGCCGTCCGGGATCCGCCGCCGTGACCTTCATCGGTGGTAATGGCGTATTTGATTCCGGGAATAACGGAAATCATCTTGCGGGCGCTGTCGCCCATAACCTGCGCGGAAAGGGGGCGCTCATCTTTGGGAACCATTTTAACATATATACGGCCTTCATTGACGGGGTCCTGACCGGAGCCGACCGTGGTATAAATCAGTTCGATGCCCTCGAAATGGTTGCGAATAAGATTTTCGACTTCCATAAGACGATTAGCCGTGGCCTGCAAGTCCGTTCCCGGAGGTGTTTCGATGGGGATAATAATGCGATTCTGGTCCGTGGTCGGCTGAAATTCAACTCCTGCCAGGCCGCCCAGAAAGATGGAAAAAATAAATGTCATGATGGCAAAAATAACCACCACCAGCCGATTATGAAGCGACCATTTAAGAGCAACCCTGTAATATTCGGTTATACCGTCAAAGAAACGGTTCCAGGGAGCCACCAGCCTTTGAATAAATTTATAAAATCGGGCCAGCAAGCGGCCCAGAGCGGTCCGGGGCGCAGGGACCTCTTGGCCTTCCACCCTTAACCACCGTGAAGAAAGCATCGGCGTCAGCGTAAAAGCCACGAACAGCGAGACCAGTACCGCGAAGGCGACGGTCATGCCGAACTGGTAAAAAAAGCGCCCGACAATCCCTTTCATGAACGCCACCGGAAGAAAAACCACGACAATCGTAAAGGTCGTGGCCATGACCGCCAGCCCGATTTCTTTGGTACCGGCAAAGGCCGCTTCACGAGCCGTGGCGCCGCCTTCGAGTCGTCGGTAAATGTTTTCTATGACCACGATAGCGTCGTCGATAAGAAAGCCGACTCCAATGGCCAGGGCCAGAAGTGAAATGATATTAAGCGTAAAGCCGAGGGCCTTCATGAAAATAAAGGTGGCGATGATCGAAACCGGAATAGCCAGGCCGGTGATAATAGTCGAGCGAATATCGACCAGAAAGAGAAATACCACCAGAACCGCCAGCAGACCGCCATAGTATATATTCGTCAAGACTTCATGAATGGAGTCTTCGATAAAAGTCGAGTTGTCGACAATGACATCGATCTTCAAATCCCGCGGTATGGCCGCTTTAATTCGTTCAATTTCGGCCTTAACGGCGCGGGCCACATCGACCGTGTTCCCCCCCGACTGGCGGGAAATATCCAACACCACCGCGTCTTTGCCGTCCACCCGGGCCAGGGAGCGGCGTTCCTTGATGCCGTCCTCGACCCTGGCGATATCGCTTAAGTAAACCGGCTGATGGTGCGGATTATCAATGGGAATTTTATTAAAATCGCTTACCGACAGAAGTTTCCCCATGGTGCGGACAACATACTCCCGGCTGTTTTCATTGACCCGGCCGCCGGGAATCTCAAGATTGGCCGCAGTGATGGCGCCTTTGACCTTGTCCACCGAGATTTCGTACGACTCCATTTTATCGATATCCAGGAAGACATTGATCTCCCGTTCATAGCCGCCGACCAGGGTCACGGCGCCGACTCCGGGGATCGCCTCCAGGAGTTTCTTCACATTGTCCTTGACATATTCCGTGATATCCCTCAAAGGACGTTCTCCGGAAACAGTTATCGAAATTATCGGTTCGCTATCCGGGTCGTACTGCGTGACAACCGGTTCTTCGATATCTTCGGGAAGGTCGTCCCGGATGGCCGAGACTTTTTCGCGGACTTCCTGGGCCGCTTCCATGCCGTCTTTTTCCAATACGAACTCGGCGAAAACCAGCGAGTATCCTTCTTGCGAAACGGAAGTAATGTGCTTAACCCCGCTGATGGGATTGACGGCGTCCTCTATCTGCTTGGTGACATCCAGTTCCACCGCCTCAGCCCCGGCCCCGGGATAGAAGGTCTGGACGACGACGAAGGGGAAATCAATATCGGGCATGAGGTCGGTATTCATATCTTTGAAAGAGGTATATCCCAGTACCACCAGGGCGATGATTATCATGACCGTAAAAACCGGTCGCCGAATAGAGACATCTGCCAGTTTCACGGTTAATTCCCCTTTCCGGCGCTTTCCATGGCGATCAGTTTAATTTTAAAATCGTCGGAAAGATAATCCTGGCCGATAGTCACGATGGTGTCGCCCGGATTAAGTCCGGACACGGCCTGGGAATAGCCGTTAAATTCCGTCCCCAGAGAAATTTCCTGCAGATGAACCCGGTCGCCTCTGACGATGTAAATATATTTGGCCTGGCCGCGATCAACCACGGCGGCGCGGGGAACCACCAGGATATTTTCAAAACGTTCGATAACTATTTCCGCCCGGGCAAACATTCCCGGCTTGAACAGGCGACGGCTGTTTTCCACCTCGACCTCTACCTGGAAAGTGCGCGTGACCGGGTCGGCCGACCGCGCCACCGTCACCACTTTGCCCTGCCCGGTGGAATCGGCCACGGCGCCGACGAAGACTCGGACGTCGTCACCGATACCGAAGTATTTTATATCGTTGCTGTTGACTCCGAATTTCATGCGCAGGCGGTCGATTGTGGCCACGGTCGCTATTTCCTCGCCGGGGACTACATAATCGCCCACGGAAACATTGATAGCCGTCACCGTCCCGGCCACCGGTGTGCGCAATTCCACGGTCTGCAGGGTGGCCTCGAAATTGGCCTTGGCCACCGTATACTCGGTTTCGGCGGCGTCATGCTGCGATTCCGAAATGGCACCTTCGGTATAAAGGTACTTTATTTTATTGAAATTCTTCTCGGCGTTCAAATAGACCGAGCGGGATTGCACATAATTGGAACTGGGGCCGTTTTTATCCAGGCCGACGATGACATCATTGGCCTGCACTACTTCCCCTTCCCGAACGTACAATTTCTCCACCGCTTCCGAAATCTTGGCCCGGATGACGGCCTGGCGTTCGCCCTCCAGGGTCCCCGTGAAAACCCTCTCCAATTGCCTGGCGGTGGGATTCACGACCATACCGCGTATGGAAACCACCTGTTCCAAGGCCTCCGGAACGGCGCTGTCATCGCCGCCGCAGGAAATCAATAATAATCCGGCCAGTAATCCGGCGGTAACGCTTGATTTTTGGAAATTTTTCATAGTCAGTTATTTTCACTCCATCAATAAATTTCAAAGCCGGTGGATTTTTTCAGGGCCGCCTTGGCCAGACGAAAGTGATACACGGTCTCGGCCAATTGTGTCCGCGCCTGGGT
Source organism: Candidatus Zixiibacteriota bacterium (assembly GCA_041752195.1). Taxonomy (GTDB): domain Bacteria; phylum Zixibacteria; class MSB-5A5; order GN15; family PGXB01; genus JBGSHP01. The sequence continues at coordinate 7,314 of JBGSHP010000021.1, forward strand.
CAAAGCCGTCTGCGCCGAAAGGACTTCCAGTTGCGTGCCGATGCCCGATTCGTATCTTAAATCGGCGATACGCATGCCTTCCTCGGCCTGGGCGATAGTCTCTGATTGCAGGGCCAGGGCTTTGCGGGCCTGGACCAGATTATCATAGGCCTGTTCCACTTCCAGGCGAATATCGTCGTGTACCTGTTTTTCCTGATAATCGGCTTTGTAATAATCGCTCCAGGCCTTGCGGACCTCGCCGATTGTCCGGCCGCCGTCGAAAAGGGGAATGCTCAATATCAGAGAAACCGTGAAGGGTTTGGAAATCTCGCTCTTTGACATGCGGAAATCATCGGTCGAAGAATTGACGGCATATTCGGTATTCAGGTACAAACTGGGGTATATCCATCCCGAGCGGGCGATCTGGACGGCCTTTTTATATCCCTGGCGGGCCAGCCGGGCCTGCTGTATTTCGGGCCGGTTCTCATCGGCCAGGGCCACCAGCGAATCCAGGGAGGGCAGGTAGGTAACGGCGGTATCCTCCAGGGAGGCCGCCAGCCTCACCGGTTGCTCCAGGGCCAACCCCAGAAAGGAGTTGAGCCTTTTGCGGGAGATGCTGACATTGGATTCGGCCGCCACCAGAAGCGGTTCCACGTTAAGTTTTTCCACGCGGGCGCGAAGCAGTTCATATTCGGAAATCATCCCCTGACCGAAACTCTTCTCGGCGACGTCGAGATTATAACTCAACTGCTCGAAAGACTTCCGGATGACGTCGCGCTGGGCCTCGGAAAGAACGGCCTGATAAAAGATTGCCTCGGCGCTGTAAATGACTTCGCTTTCGACCTGGATGACCCCGGCTTTGGAGTAATTGCTGTATATTTGGGCGATTTGCAGGGCCGAGGAGATTTTTCCGCCGACATACAAAGGCTGGGTCAGAGACAGTGAAAAATTGAAATCATTGTTAAGCGTAATCGGGATTTTTTCCCCGCCGATAAAGATTTCCTGGTTATTGATATTACGGGTATAACGGCCGCTGAATTCCAGGGTCGGTAACGCCCCGGCCCGGGCCGAAATAATTTCCCCCTGGGCCCGGCGCAAATCCTGCTTGGCCGTCAATAATTGGCGATTGTATTCCAGGGCCAACTCGCGGACCTTATCCACGGTCAGAACCGTTTCGACCTGGGCCGCGGCGAAATTACACCAGAAAAAAATCAGAATGATTGCGGTCAGAATGCCTTGTTGCCATTTCATAGTCCTCGTCATTTCCTCCTCAAGAACAGCTGCGCCATTTCTATCATATTTTTTTCCAGATTATCCATCTTGACACACCCGCCCAGACCCTGATTCTGCACGATTACGCCGTCGAAAAGGGTATGAAGCAGGTCGTGGAGAGTCTCGCACTCGCGCCGCGATAAACGCGTATGGCGCTGAAAATAACCCACCAGGCGTTCCCGCATGTGATTGTGGAGAGACTCCAGCTCCGCCCGGATTCTTTTCACCTTATGGGCCTTCTGCCATAAGTCCAGATTGAAGTAGTTTTTGTCTTCCACCAAGACAAATCCCTGGCGGATAATATTGATGATGGCCTTTTCGGGATCGCCTCCCTCTTTCAGAAGCGGTTCAAAGGCCGTCAGGTAACGGTTGTTGATATGCCTGATTACTTCAAAGAAGACATCTTCCTTGCTTCGAAAATGAAAATAGAAAGCCCCCTTGGTCAGACCGGCTTCGCGGGCGATGGCGTCGATGGTCGTCACCTCGTACCCCTTTTTGCCGAACACCTTCAGGGCCGCCTTGACCAGTTGGGCGCGCCTTTTCTCCGCCGGTAATTTGGGACTTTGTTTCATCCTGTCTCTTTCTTTTAGATACCCACCAGTAGGTATATATTACATACTAATCGGTATTTATTATAGACTCTGAAACGAAATTGTCAAGAAAAGGTTGCGTTAAATTCGTGTTAAATTTCACAAACTTCGCAACTTCATGGCGGGCAATTTAGTCCCGTCATTCACCCTTAACCTGTTGAATTTGATAAGATAACGAAGGGATAATAATGGAGTCGATTATATGGCCGAACGACCTAAAACCACTTCTTCTTGCGGAAATAATATACCATGGAAGCGGTCACCCCGACCAGGACCACCCAAAAAAGGATATAGCCGTATTTCCAGCTAAGTTCCGGCATGTAGCGGAAATTCATGCCCCACAGGCCCACCAAAAAGGTCGGCGGCATGAGGATCACGGTAAACAGGGTCAGGACTCGAATAATATCGTTGGTGCGGGTGGAAACACGGGAATAATAAACCTCCAGGGCCGTAATCAGGGTATCGCGATGAGACTCTGACAACTCGATGATACGGGTCAGGTGGTCCAAAATGTCGTTGAAATAAAAGGCCGCCCTTTCCGAAATCATGGAAAATTGTCGGCGCGATATCTGCATCAACATCTCTCTTTGCGGTAAGACTATTCGTTTCAGTTCATAAATATCCCGCCGCATGGTAAATATTTTCTTGATGGTTTCATCGTCAGGCTGGCCCAGGACATCTTCCTCGATTTTATCGACGGCCCGGTCGAAAAATTCCAGTATGCTGTTATAGTTGTCGACCATGACGTCAATCAGGGTATGGAACAAAAATTCCGCCCCGCGCGACATCAGCCGTTCGTCCTTCAAGGCCCGGTTGTGAAGATAGTTGAAAATCCGGTGCGGTTCGTAGTGAACCGTCACGACCGTGTTGCGGGTCAGGAAAATATGGACTTCCTTGAGGGCGATACCTTCATCCATACCGGCCAGGTCGGCGATCTGGAATTCGGCGTAAATATATTCCCGGTAGTCGTCGATTTTAGAACGCGGCAATTCCGTGATGGCGTCCTCTTCCTCGATGACGTCTTCGATGGCCAGGGGGTGAAAGTGAAAATCATTGGTGAGAATGAATGATTCCTCGTCGGAAGGGTCGGTCATGTCTATCCAGAGTACTGCCTCCCGGTCGGCAAAGAGGCTGTCGAAATCGGCGATTCCCTCGAATTTCTGCACGGCCCGGCCCGGTTTCCAGAGGAACGATTTGATCATACCTTTTTCTCCTCTTCCACGGCGAGATTGTCTTCCACCTGCTGAAGGAACTTTTCTTTTTCGCCCTCGGCGCGGATTTCTTTCAGGCTCTGCCGCTCGGTGTAGATGAAAATGGACCCGAGAATAAAAGCCGGGAGTAAATCGACGATATGCAGGGCCAGGGCAAAAAGGACGGCATCGGTTTTACTGACGCCGAAAACCAGAAGCGGGGCCACCACCACCAGTTCAAAGGTTCCGGCGTTTCCGGGGGTAATGGGTACCATCAGGGCCACGGTATTAATGACCATGATGACTACCGCCGAAATCAAAGGCAACTTAAGCCCGAAGGCTTTGAACAGAAAGTATATCACCAGAGCATGCACCAGCCAGGCCAATAGCGACAACAACAGCGTCCGGGAAAAATAGTTGGTGGACCGTAGCATCGAAATTCCCCGGGTAAAGGAACTGGTGAACTTCTTAAAAGTGATGTAAACTCCCGGCCAGCGCTGGCGAAGCCGGTGTTTGCCCCAGTCGTCCATTTTCTCCCGGAAATGGAGAATGAGATACAAAAGGGCGAATAAAGCCGCCGTGAACAGGGCAATAATGTAACTGATCGATTGGTACTGCCGGGGAAAGACCGCCGTCACGGTCGAAAGCAGCGCGATGCAGAGCAAGAGACTGACGGCATCGAACAGAACCTCTATGATGATGGTCGAAAAGACATAGGTTTTTGATAGATTCTCTTTTCTGGCAAACAAAAGGATTCGTCCCACCTGGCCGGTCAGCATGGGCATGATGATATTCAGCACCTGCCCGGCCGAGAAAAGCGGTATCACCCTCCAGACCGTTAATTTTCGGGAGGATTCCACGATTGTCTGCCAGCGAATGGCCTTGCAGACAATCGTCAAGGCCTGAAGCGCCAGAGCCGCCAGTATCAATGACAGGCTGGTTCGGCGCGCGAGGTCAACCACATCGTCGGTGCGCACATCCTTGACACAGTAGGCCAGAAGAATGACGGCGATGATAGTACCCCAGAACTGCTTATTCTTTAAAATTCCGGGCATATTCATAAAAAAAGCTAAACCGGCATTAAAGCCGGTTTAAAACATTAAAGGATGATAAATTTTCCCGGGGCAACTGTCAAATCAAAAATGGGCTCTAAATCAGAGCCGCCATCTCCTTGAGAATCCACCCCTTGCGCTGGTTTTCAAAAATAACCAGGTAATAATCGCCGTTTTCCTTCTCCAGTTCAAATTCCAAGCCGAACCCCCCCACGAATTCCACATCATTGTCCTCACCGGGCCCGCTGTAAATCCGCGCCTCGTCGGCCACGATGACACCCTTTCGAGCTATAAATTCCGTCCGGTATTTATACGTGGTCAGGCCGGAAAAAACCACCACCAGGCAGAAGAGCGTAATCAGGGCGATTTTATTCCATAGGGCCGCCTGGCGCAGGTATATCCGGAGCGACCAGGTCAGGATAAAGACAATAAACAAAAGGGAAGAAATCCAGGCCAGGGTATTAAGCGTAAAGGGGCCGACCAATCCGCTCATAAAAGATGATACCGGATTGATAACGACTCCTTCCAGTCGGGTCGGCATGAATTGCCGGGCGAATTCCAGATTGGTCTGGATGTCGGCGTCGAAGGGATCCAGTTTCCTAGCCCGCAAATAATACAATATGGCATAACCCGGCCGACCGGACTTAAAATGGCAGTTGCCGATATTAAAAAATAAGGGCGCGGAGCCGAGCCCCTGGCTTTCCAGCTGGGCATAGGCATTCAGGGCGGTCTCGTAATCTTTATTTAGGTAGGCATCATTACCGGCCGCAAACAACGAATCTGTCGTTTGGGCGGTTAACGCCGAAGGTATCAGCACCAGGGCCGCCACGAGGCATGCCATCAACTTACCCAAGTTTAACCCCCTCCAGTTTGACCATGATATCCTCGGCGGTTTTCAACGAATTCATCATTTCTTCGTGCGGCACCCGGGCCGATGAATACTGCGCAAAATCGGCCTTTCTCAATAGCCCTTGGGCCAGTTCCAGAGTTTCCGTATCCAGACCGGAAGCCGCCATGGTCTCCAGAATCATGTCGCCGGTCAACCCATGGGGTGAAAGGTTTTTCTTATCCGCGATATAGGAAAACAGGGCCTGCCGGATTTCGCCAAAGAACTCGGCCGCCTTGTCGCCGGCCGATAATTTTCGCGCCCGAGCCAGACGTTTGGCGGCCATCTTTCGGGCCGCCCGGGAACGAGCATAACCGACATCGGACGATAATTTATCCTGCCGCAGACGGCTCACCCAGGCCAGAACGAGAACAACAACCGGCAGGCCGTTCAGAATCAGATACAACGGCGTAAAAAGTATCAGGGGACGACTTCTTTCCAGTTGTCCCGGATCGGTTTTGATATAGCGAATATCTTTCGCCCCGGGTTCGATAATTCTTCCTGTCACCTGCGGTACCGGGACCGAAGCATAATCGCCCAGAGCCGCCGCCTTGACTTCGATGGTAATCGGTTTGGTGTTGATGATTTTGTATTTCTTCGCCGCCGGGTCGAAGAAATCCAGCGAGACCCCGGGAATGGTAATCTTGCCGGCTCGCTTGGGAATAAAAGCCTCCTCGAAAATCTTGGTCCCGCCCACTTTCCCCTGAATCTTGGAAGATTTCTCGTCGCTGGCGGCCTGGTAAACGCGGAAATCGGCGGTTTCTTCGATTTGCGGCTCGGCCACGGTCTTTATATTGCCGGTGCCGCTAATCTTATAAGTTACTGTTACCGGCTGATTGACCTCGGTCGTCGTCTTATCGATTGACGACGAAATCGAAAAATCGCCCACGGTCCCGCTGAAATTTTCAGGTTTGCCTTCCGTCGGCAGCGGCAAAACATTAAGTGTCAACGATCGGGTCCGGGCGGTCTTGGTCACCCCGCGGTCGAAAAAGGAATCGAATAAAGAAAAGGGATCGTTTCGTTTTCGGGTATTATCGGCCGGCACCATCACCGATACCGTGGCCGTCCCGACATTCAGTTCCCCCGATCGGGTGGGAAACAGGGCCGTGGTCAATTCGATAACATTATAGCGCCGCCCATTGACGGTCTGGGGATAACTTTTTTGAGGGTCGAGATTATCGCTCCAAAAATCGGTGGTCTGGGGCGGGGTGTAGTCCGGCTGGGAAAGTAATTTCACCGAATGATAAAATTTTACGGTCAGCGTTACCTGCTGGCCGACGTAGACTGATTTTTTATCCAGTTCCGCCGTCAGGAAAATATCGCGGTTGGCGCCCGAAGCCTGCTCCGTGGCCGCTTCCTCCAATGTTCGGGGCGTCCCCACCCCGGATTTAAGGACCGTTATGGTCGCCTCCTGCGATTGGTAGCGGGTACGGTTATAAACTATCGAGGCCGGTTTGATGACAAAGGTCCCCTGCATTTTCGGTGTCAGTAGATAATTGTACGCCTGGCTGGCTTCCATGGCGCCGTTGACGATAGATATATTTGTCGATGAACCCTGGCTGTTGACATCGAACATGGTCAGGTTGGGTAATTCCGGGGCCGGCATATTCTGACGGCTGCTTTTTATGACAATAGCCAGGAAAGCCTGCCCATCCAGGGAAATGGTGTCGGGGCTGACATGCATCTCGATGGAAATCTCATCCTGGGCCAGGGCCGACAGGGGCCAGCACAATATCAATAATATGAGAATTGAATTTCTCACCAATCATTACCCTGATAAGAGCCGGCGGCCTCGAATCGTTCCACGTCTTTTTGAATCTCTTTTTCGTCGTCCTTGAGAGCGTTTAATATTCGCTCGGCATCCTCTTTGGACATTTCATTTTCATCCCGCGGTTCGGGTTGCTTTTGTTGCTCCTGTTTTTTATCCTGATTCTCTTCCGGCTGTTCTTCCGGTTGCGGCTGTTGCTCCTTGTCGTCCTGCTTTTGCTGCTGCTGCTGCTGTTGTTGTTGCTGCTCCTGCTGCTGCTGGTTTTCATTCTGCGGTTTCATCTGCTCTTTAAGCCGAATGCGGGCCAGTTCCAGGTTGTACTTGGCGTCCATGTCGGTGGGATTAATCTCCAGCGCTTTTTGATATGCCTGGATGGCATTCTGGTAGTCCTCCGAACGATAGTAAACATTGCCCAGGTTGTAGTGCGCCAGCGCCTCTTTCTGAATGTCTTCCACCAGCATCGATTTCTGAAGACGCTCGACCGCCTCTTCGTACTTGCCTTCTTTATACAGGGCGCCGCCCATGTTGTAGTACAATTCCGGCGTTTCGGGGCGTTCTACCTCGGCCTGATGATACAAATCGAGAGCCGCCTCGTATTCACCTTCCTGGAAAGCCTCATTCCCTCGATTGATCAGGCCGGGGAAATCGTCGGCCACGGCCAGGACCGGCACGAACGACAGGAACAAAGCAAGAATGTATCTTCTCATGATTTTACCTCGATCATTTTTTTGCGGCGGCTTCTTTCCGAGATAAAAAACTCCAGGGCTATCAAAAACAAACCCAGCGCCAGGGGATACTGGAAGCGGTCCTCGTACTGCATCAGAAGTTTCCCTTCCAGTTCCTTCTTCTCCATCTTACTGATATCGTCATAAACCTTATCCAGTTCCATCTCTCCCGGCGTGGCGCGGTAATATCGTCCGCCGGTGGTCAGGGCGACTTTTTGCAGGGTGATCTCATCCAGGCGGGTCACTATGACTTCACCCTTTTCGTCCTTTTTATATCCCATCTTCTCCCCTTTACGATTGGTGACCGGAATTGGTTCCCCGTTGGGAGAGCCTATTCCGATGGGATATATTTTTATCCCTTCCTCGCGGGCCGCCTCGGCCGCCCCCAGGGGATCGGTATTGTGGTCCTCGCCGTCCGTAAGCAGAATCAGGACTTTATGCTTTTTCTCCAAAGTCTCGAATCCCTCAATGGACTTTCGGATTGCCTCTCCGATAGCCGTCCCTTGCCGCGGTATCAGGCCGACATCGACCACGTCCAGAAATATTTCGGCCGCCGAATAGTCCAGGGTCAGAGGGCACTGAATGAAGGCTTCACCGGCAAAGGCCACCAGGCCGATGCGGTCGCCCTGCAGACGATCCAGAATCCCGCGCACTTCCTGCCGGGCTTTGATGATACGGTTGGGTTTCATATCTTCAGCCAGCATGGAATTGGAGACATCGATGGCAATAATGATATCTATCCCTTCCCGGCGCATCATTTCCATGTGCGTTCCACATTGCAGACGCGACAAGGCCAGGATCACGAAAAATACCGCCGCAATCATGAGCGTCGCCTTGCCTCCCTGCCGGGCAAAGGAGATGTAAGGGGCGTTTTTCATGATAAGAAAAAGATCGCCGAACCGGGCCAGTAATTTCTTCTTGCGGCTGATGGCCCAGATATAAAACAGGGCCAGGATCAGAACCAGTCCCAATAAAATCAGATTTTCAGGCGAGGCGAATCGCATATTATATCACCATCACGGAATCTTACGAAATATGGTTTGGCCCAGTAATATTTCCAGAACCAAAAGGGCCAGGCCCAGATAGATAAAGGGCGGGAATAACTCCTTGTACTGGACATATTCCTTGACCTTTATCTCGGTTTTTTCCAGTTGGTCGATTTCGTTATAAATTTCTTCCAGTTCTTCTTCCGAACGGGCCCGGAAATACTTGCCGCCCGTGCGCTGGGCGATTTCCCGCAGGACATCCTCATCGATTTCATTGGGCAGATAAACATAACGTTTGCCGAAAATGGGGTCATCGACAGGGTACATGGCATTGCCCGGACGCCCCACCCCGATGGTATATATTTTGATCTCCATGGTCTTGGCCAGCGAGGCCGCCGTCAGCGGATCGATTTCCCCGGAATTGTTGACACCGTCGGTCAGAAGGACAATCACTTTTGACTTGGAGGCCGATTCCCGGAGGCGGTTGACACAATTGGCCAGGGCCATCCCGATCGCCGTTCCGTCCTTGATCATGCCGAACCGGACCTGGTCGAGGAAATTCAGAAGAACCCCGTAGTCGAGGGTCAGAGGACACTGGGTAAACGACGACGCCGAAAAAACCACCAGGCCGATCCGGTCGGAAATCCTTTTGGTGACGAATTTTTTAATCTCTTCCTTGGCGACATAGAGCCGATTATTGGGCTTGAAATCCTCGGCCTTCATGGAGCCGGATACGTCCAGGGCCAGCATGATGTCTATCCCTTCCGAGGTGACTTCGCGGTTTTCGGTGCCGGCTTGGGGCCGCGCCAGGGCCACGACTAAAAAAGCCACGGCCAGAATCCTGAATATCGGCAATAGAAACCGAAATTGCGTCCGCCCGGTACGGGCCGAGCGACGGACTATTTTCAAATCACTGTATTTAATGGAGGCCGACTTAATCCGGCTATATTTAAACCAGTAAATCGCCATGGCGATTATTATGATGCCAGCCACGACGAATATGGCCCAGGCCGGAATGGCCAAATCCCGCTCGAACAGGGTCATCTTTATCCCGGCAAACCTAAACATTACCTTCGCCTCCGGATGTCGTCGTGGCGGTGGTCGCGGCCGAAACCGCCATGGCGCGGCGCGTTATTTCCTTCTGGCGAATCAATTCCACGAGGTCATGGGTTTCCCCGAAATCGGCCTCGGCCCGCGGTTGTTCCGGAAGGAACTTGGCGAATTTGACCAGGTCGGCAAAATTGAGCAGTTTTTTTACGCGGGCGAAAAGGTCGGCTTCGACGTTCATTTCCGCCAGGTTGCCGCAAAACTCGTCGGTCGTCATATCCATGACGGGGATATTATAAATTCGGCCCAGATAGGCCCGAAATATTTCCGTCAATTCAATATAGTACTGCTTAAAATCACCCGTAGTCGGCAAATTTTTCTCTCTAAGCATGGCCAGCGCCTCGAAGGCGATTTCCCAGGGTTCGCGTAAATCGATCGGTTCGCCGGCCACTTTCTTTCGGCGTAATTTTCTGATCAGCCAGTATGCCAGACCGGCCAGAATCAGGAAAACCGGGATGGCGTAATAAAGCCAGGCGTACGACGAGGCAAACGATATCGGCGGCTTGATATCGCGAATATCCAGAGTATCGGCGTTTTCGCCGATGAGAGATTTGACGCGAATGGCAATCGGTTCGGAAACCAGCACCTTGCGGACACTGTCGCCCGTCATATATTCAATCGGGATAGGTGGGATGATATAATCGCCGGTGGTAAAAGTCGTCAGGAGAAACCGGCTTTCCAGTTTGATTCGCCCGTCTTCGGTCCGACTTTGATTATCGGCCTGGTAATCCTTGACATCAAAGGCTCCCAGGTTGGCCCCGATCGGCGGCGGCGTCAGGATAATATTCGAATCGTGGTATATGGTCAGCCGGTACGCAATCAAATCACCGATAAATATTTCCGAACGATCCACGGCCGTCTCGACCGTAATTCCGGGGGCCGAGGTTACCGTATCGGGAACGCTGTCGGCCTGGGCCAAAACCGTTCCCGCTGCCAGAACCATCAATATGAATATTAAAAACTGTCGCATGATTATTTTATCTTGTCCTCGAAAATCTGCACTTTCTCCACTGCCGAGAGTTTGCCCACATATTCGGCAAAGGCCTGCTGCATTTTCTCCTGCCGATAAGCCTTTACCACCTCTTCCCGGACCTGGTCGAACGGTTTATCGGCGAATTTCTCTTTCTTATATGCCGTATAATAATTGCGGATATCAGCCGTATCCATTTTCACCTGCGACAGGACTTTCTCCTCGATAAATTTTTCCACGATGACCTGCTTTAAGACGCGGTCCGATATTTTAAGGATTTCCGGATTCCGATCCAATCCCTCGCGCACCGCCGCCCGGTGAATCAGTTCCACGCCGATATAATTCTGCACCGCCTTCAATCTGTTTTCCCGGGTTTGGAACTCGGCCTGCATCTGCGGCGGAAGATTCTGGAGGTCGTCTTCAATCTCGGACAAAAAGACCGGCCGCTCGTTTATCCGGGCCACCATGATTTCCCCGGGATGGGCGGCATAGACGGAATCGATATTGACCGACTTATCCAGTTCCCGCCGGGCATCGAGCATCCGCCCCATTTTTTCCAGGGAGGCGATAAGAATGCGCCCCGATTCCTCGAAAAAGCTCCCCTGGGGATTCAAAGCCCGGGCCCTTATCATGTACGCCGCGGCGTTCTCATAATCCCCCAGGCTTTCGTAATAGATTTTCCCGGCCAGGTAAGCCACATTCGCCCGCTCGACATCCGGCAAACCGGGGCTGTCGAGCAACTTTTGATATTCCGCGACCGCCGCCAGGGGCAAATTGTTATCGACCAGTTCCCCGGCCAGTTTCTTGGAACTTTCCCAGCCGGATCGGTTCGCCCCCGGCCCGTTCTGTATCTGGAAAAAGAACAGGACCGCCACCAGGATAAGCGACAATAAGGTGGCGATAACCAGAATCAGGTATTTGCTGCCGTTCATGATAGTTCCCCTCACCGTCTTTTTTCGCGCAGGCGGAAAAAGTTGATCAGCGGCACGATGTACGATTTGTTGGTAATGATTTGTATGAAATCGACATTGACCAGTTGCAGGGACCGTTTCAGGGCCGCATTGTCGGCTTCAGCCTGCGCCGCGAAATCCTTGCGGAACTGCGTCGAACCGGTATCGATGACAAACGTCTCCCCGGTTTCGGCGTCCTCCAGCTCGATCAGCCCGACATCGTCGAAACTCATCTCCCGGGGATCGGATATCCGCATGGCCACGATATCGTGCTTGCGGTTGGCGATTTGAAGCGGTTTGCGGTACTCCCCGGAAAGAAAATCGGAAATAAGGAAAACGACCGACTTCTTTTTGATGACGCGGTTGAAATATTCCAGGGCCCCGGCAATATCGGTCCCCACCCCCTGGGGCTCGAAGTACAATATTTCGCGCACCAGGCGAAGCACGTGGGCGCGGCCCTTCTTGGGGGGAACGAATTTCTCGATCCGGTCGGTGAAGATAATCATCCCCACCTTATCGTTATTCTTGATGGCCGAGAAGGCCAGAAGGGCGCACAATTCGGCAGCGGTATCTTCTTTGAAGCGTTCGCGGGTGCCGAAATATCCCGACGACGAAGCATCGACCAGAAAAATGACCGATAATTCCCGCTCCTCGCGGAATTTTTTAATATGCGGATAGCCCGTCCGGGCCGTGACATTCCAGTCGATCAGGCGGATATCATCGCCCGGCTGATACTGGCGCACCTCCTCGAATTCCATCCCCTGCCCCTTGAAGGTGGAATGATATTCGCCGGAGAACAGATCGTTGACCAGCCGTTTGGTGCGAATCTCGATCCGCCGGATATTTTTAAAAAGTTCCCGCTGTTCCATAATCAGGATAACACCGCCTCATGGGACTTCAATGTGGTCGAATATCTGCCGCACGATATCGTCGGCGCTCTTTTCCTCGGCTTCGGCTTCATAAGTGACGATAAGGCGGTGCCGCAGGACATCGGGACCGATCGCCTTGATATCTTCGGGAGTGATATATCCCCGGCCGCGAATGAAGGCATGGGCCTTGGCCGCCAGATTAAGATAAATCGTGGCGCGCGGCGAGGCCCCATAGGCTATCAGGTTCTTCAATTCCGCCAGGCCGTACTTATCCGGCTCGCGGGTGGCGAAAACGATATTCAGGATGTACTCTTTCACCTTTTCATCGACATATATGTCATGAATGACCCGGCGGACCCGGAGAATATCTTCCGGCGTGATGACCTTGGTCACTTTCAACTCCTGCCCCACCGTCATCCGGTCCATGATTATCCGTTCCTCGGCCGGCGTCGGGTACCCCACGCGCAGTTTCATCATAAAACGGTCGACCTGGGCTTCGGGCAGAGGATAGGTGCCTTCCTGCTCGATCGGGTTCTGGGTGGCCAGAACCAGAAACGGCGCCTGCAAAGGATAGGTGGTATCGCCTATCGTCACCTGCCGCTCCTGCATCGATTCCAGAAGCGCCGACTGCACTTTGGCCGGGGCGCGGTTGATCTCGTCGGCCAGGATTATATTGGCAAATATAGGGCCCTTTTTGGGCGTGAATTCCCCCTTTTGGGGATTGTATATCATGGTGCCGATAAGATCGGCCGGAAGCAGGTCCGGCGTAAACTGGATTCTCTGGAATTTGGCTTCAATCGCATCCGACAGGGTTTTGACCGTCAGCGTCTTGGCCAGACCGGGAACACCTTCCAGGAGAACGTGACCGTCGGCCAGAATCCCCACCAACAGCCTTTCGATCATATATTTCTGACCGACAATGACGTTGCTTATCTGGCTGACCAGTTTCTCGACAAAGACCGCTTCCTTTTCCACGACCGCTTGAATTTGTTCAATATCTCTATTCATGACACCTCCATTCAGGCGCTTTTTTGTATCTCTTTGAAAAAGTTTTCCATTTCCGTGGCCAGTCGCAGGGTTTCGCCGGGCTGATGACCGGTCGGGGCGTATTTTTCCTTCTCCGCCAGAATCAGCCATTCCTTTATCTTATCCTTAGAGTCCAGCGGAAGCTGTTTGGTTTCAAAATGACCGATAATTTCTTCGACCGTTTTCCCGGCGCAGGCAACGCCGTGACGCGTCTCCAGATATTGCCCCAGTAATTTGTAAATCCGGGTAAAAAACATTTTCCTCTCGCCGGCCGACTCCCTCTTGATTACGATCAATCCTTCCAGAAAAATATCTTCCGCCGATTTTACCGGCTCCATCGGAACTCTCCGGCGTCGGGCGACAATCAGCCCCGTCAGGCCGAACGAGACTATGGCAATACCGCCGATTATATACCAGGTCAGGCTGACCTTCTCTGATTTTTCCGGTTGCGGCAGGGGCGGGGCGATCAGAACCTGAAATCTTTGAGTGGCCAATTCTCCGGGGAGGGAATCAGGGCGGGTGATGTATTTTAAAATAACCGGCTCGATACTGCCCGCGCCGGAACCGGTCGGCTGGAAAGTGTAACGGTACGAGCGACTGGTGTATTCCCCGGCGGAATCCCGGCCGCTGGATACGGCCGAAGATGTCCCCACCACTTTCAGATTTTGTGTTTCCGGAAGAGGAAAGGGCTCGAACATGTAACGGGACATATCCCCCCGCCAGACAATCTTCAAATCCATTTGAAATTTCTCTTCGTACTTTATTTCCGTACGGTCTATGGAGGCCGAGAGACTGATATCATTGGCGGCTGCTGACGCCGTCCACAATAATATCACCCATATCGTTTTCAGGGGCACCGATAGGCGAAGCGAATTATGTCTCATAGGGCGTAGATATTAGCAAGTTTTTTCCAATAACAAAATCCATTTATGGGTCTCATTAATTAGAATTATACATAAAATTTCGGGCCAAGTTTCAAAGAGGAGCCTTTTTCCCAAGAAAAAAGGCTATAATTCCAAGAAGCATAAGCACTTTTAAAATACTGCTGACCACCTGGAATCGTCCCGCCCGGGAAGAAAGCAAAAGATAAAATACCGACCCCAAAAGCGGCCAATCCACCAGGAAAATTACTATCAAATTAAACTTCATATTATACCAGCGCGACCACATGGGGATAAAAGTCAGGCATATCAACAAAAGATAAACCAGGGTGACCAAAGCGATGATATTTCTCCGTTTGGCAACTATGGGGAGAGTCCGAAGATTCACCCGGATATCTCCGCGGCTGTCCTGAATGTCCTTGATTAGTTCCCGTCCGAAATGAAAAAGAAAGGCGAATATGGCCGGAACCAGAGGTCCCGGCAGAGCAGAGATTTCCGCATATTCGTAAACCAGCGCCCCGGTGAGGAAGGTCAAGCCGCCCAGAACCGAGACCGCCAGGTTGCCCCAGAGAGGCATTTTCTTCAGCGAGAAGTTGTACGCCAGTAGCAAAATTATGGCGAAAAATACCACGCCCAGCACCGCCCCGTTGACCAGGGCGGCCAGAACCAGGGCCGCGATATTAAATGTCGCCGCTATCAGGATCGCCAGGTAAAGAGGCAAATCGCCCCGGGGGAGCGGCCGCGAGGGATGATTTATTTTATCGGCCTCGATATCCAGAAAATCGTTGATGGCATTGCCGGCGCCGCAGACCAGGGCCGCCGCCAGAGCCGCCAGGGTCAAATGGTAATTATGAATGTAGGCGGCCGTCAGGTATCCTCCCAGCCAGACTCCGATTCCGGCCAAGAGGCAGTTGTGAAGGCGGATAAGTTTCAAAAGATGGAATAAACGACGCACAGTCCAGAATAATCTCAAGACCCGATTAAGTCAAATTTAAAATCGATCGCTGACCATGATATGGAGGCGGGGTTGATCCAGCGAGACACCCTCGCTCCATGCAAATTCCCAGCGTAAACGGCGGTTTCCCGAGATAAGCGATATTCCCAGCCCGAAACCGTTTAGAATATCGCTATCCCGAATACCCGCGCCTTCCGCATTGAGGCGGTCAAATTCATAATAAACCAGATCGAAAAACGGATATAAATACGAGTTATGAGCCACATACCATCTTTCTTCCAGACTCACCAGGGCCAGGCGGCGTGCCGAAAATTGATCCTGGCGGTAGCCTCGCAACGACCCCGAACCGCCGAAAAGAATCAGTTCCGCCGCCGGAAGTGTTATCTCCGAACTCTTGATATCCTGCACCGCACCTCGCAGACAGACGGCCAGGGGACGAACAATACCCAGCGTGGTCTCCCAATTTATCAGGCTTCGCGTCTCATTGGAAACCCGGCGGGGGACAATTATGGTGTCGCCGCTATTGCTATAGTGTCTCGTTTGATAGCGCACCTCCCACGTTACGGCGGAATGCCACGAAGGCGAATAAAAATCCGGGATCTCGCCCCAGCGCCCCTCGACACCGGCCCCGATAACACGGTAACCCGGGCCCAGCGACGGCTCCACGTCCCGCCCTTCCACACCGAACCCCAGTTCAATTTTGTCGGCGACACCGAAGCGGTAATCGACCTTCAAACTAAACTCATAAAAACTCTGACGATAATCGCGGGTGGCGATTTCGATTCCGGCCGTGCCCATCCCCAGCCAGAAGACCGGACGCCGGTGAGATACGCTGAACAGAGACTTCTCTTTTTCCCGGCGATCGAAGTTAAGCTCAAGTTCCTGTCCCCGCCCGAACAGATTGACCAGGTGCAGGTTCAGAAACCATAGAAAATAACCGGCATCGTCCGGGATGTACCCACCCCCGCCTTCAAAGCGAAAGGTATTCGGTTCCGTGAAAAATAAGCGGATGGCGGCCTGTTCATATCCCGCCTCCGGGGATATTTCCGGCGGACCCGTGAGCGACACGAAACCCAGCCGGCCGAGTCGCCGGGCCAGTCGCGCCATTTCCGATGGTCGCAGCGTATCGCCCGCCCGCAAATCGATATAGCGGCGCAGGAATTCCGGGCGTGTACGACGCAGCCCGTGCAGGTCCACGGTCGAAACGGTCAGGCACGGCCCCCGTTGCTCCTTCATGATTATATCCAGAGCGGAGCCGTTTTTGCGGATTTCATGAGGCGCCAGCGAGGCATAGTAGTACCCCCTCTCCCGTTCCAGAGCCAACAGGGAATCGATGAGGGTTTCGATATTTTCCTGATTAAAGGGACGGACGGCCCTGGTAGTATCATGTCTGTCCCCTTCCAGAATAATATTCTCGAGCCGGAAAAGGTCGCCGGGGGTGATATTCAAAATCGACCGGCCGTCCCTGACAAGCCATTCCGCCCGGACCTCCAGATACCCCGCATCGGCCAAAAGACTTTCCGCCGCCGCTTTTTTTCCGGATTGTTCGATCGTGGCCAGGGTCCGAACCAGTTTTTTCCTTAAGGCCGGCGAAGTTCCTTCCAGTTCAATCTGCCCCTCGGCGCCTGCGCCAAATACGGCCACGGACAAAATTACGATTAAATATTTAAAAACTCGCAATCAATTCCCCCCGACCGTACAGCCGCGGTCCGCGATCGTCGGCATGCCTTCCCGAAAATGCCGCCGTCGCCTTAAGACTCCCGCCCAGTTTGTACTCGGTGCGCCAGTTCCAGATGGCGCCCCGACGCCCCGACTTATTATCCGTTAAACGATAAGATACCAATCCAGAGAAACCCGTAACGGACAGGTCCGTATCCTGACGATACAACTCCACTTCCAGTGAGGTCTCCCCCTGCCGGTTGAACCGCACTGCCGGTCGCGTCGAAATTAAATACTGCCGGGATCGATTGCCTGGTTCATCCTCCGCCTGGCGATAAGCCAAATCCAGATTTATCTGGGCGGCTTTGGCGACTACGGCAACGCCCAGAACCGCCTTGAATCCGTCAATCTTGCCGCCGGCCGTATAATATTCGTCGCGCGAGTACTGAAATATCTCCCCCGCTTGCGTGAAGTGCCAGGTTCGTTTCGACTCATGGAACGTAACCGTGAAGGCCTTGTCCAGACGCTCCCTGGTACTCTCCCCGATTCGCCGGTCTTCCCGGCCGTAACTCCCCGACAAGGAAATAAAGTAATAGCCCGGATAAGCCCATAGTTTTATATCGCCGCTGTACGATTTTTTGCGGTACAGGTAACTTTCCTCGTCATCCGAATAGAAAGGCACCAACCACCGGACATCGCGGGAATTCCCCCCCAGCATTTCTTCCTCGATACTGGCCTGGCCCCTGACAAAAACGTCTCCCCCCTGGTAATTGACACCGAGGGCTTTCTCTCCGCGGCTGATATTATCGCGCGCCGATAATATTTCCTCGACCTCAATATAGTCGCCGGCCGGGTCGGGTATGTACTGCCCATCCTCGAAAACATACCGTCCCTGTCCCGGTTCGACCCTGACATAACTGACGCCCCTCTGGAAACGGCTTTCATCCGACAGACCGAAATTCCCCGTCAAACTGAATCCGCTCCGGGCCGGGTGCCAGGCATATTGCCAGCGGGACATCAATTGGTCTTCGCGTCCTCCCTGTCGCTCGCTCCGTTGCGCCAGAAAATAAACATTATTCACCAGGGCTTTCCAAGCTATCGTACTCTCGAAAGTGCCCCGGTACCGTTTCAGATTTTCCCGCCACGCGACATCCAGAGTATCTTCAAAATATGATTCCAGTATTAAAGAGGACCGGCCGCGATTGAAGAGAAGACGGATTTCCTTTTCGGTCGTACCTTGGCTTTGGGTGGCATAATCATGGGTTCTGCGCTCGTACCCGGTTTGGGTGGAAAGCAAGGTCCGCGTATCGGGCTGAAATTGCCAGAGGAAAGATACTTTATCCCCCTGCCCTTGCCTTGTCACGCTCAAGGTATCAAGTCGTGCCTCGAGGCGGCCGTACGTGAGCGACGGCCACAGGCTGCCTTTATTATCCGGATAAAACGTCAATTCTCCCTTAACGGAGTTGAACCGGGATTCGTACTCCAGCCTGTCGGCCGTAACGAAAAGGCTGTACGGCCCGGGCGGATTGAAAACGCCGGCGGCGTTTATTTCATTTTGCCCCTCGGAAGGAATAATGGCCTCGGGAATCAAATAACTTCGTTTTAAATCCGGCCGGATATTACGAATGGCCGTCTGAAAATTTCTTTCCATGAAATCCGCTTTCAGGGATAATCCGGAACGGGATGAGCCGATCCCGGGTGCGGCCCCCGCCGCCAGTTCGAAAATATATTCGCCCCCCTGGTTATCGCCGTCATCGGTATTCGAAAACAAATTGCGATCCCAATCGGAACGGCGGAATGTACCACCCAGGCTAACCTGCGGACGTAACTTTATTTCGGTCGTCGCTTCATACAACACCTGCCGCGAGGCAATCGGCAGTCTTCGAAGCGGCAGATAATTCCCCGCACCGGGGCCGACATAGCGATAGCGCTCGTTGCCGTCGTAGACATAATCGCCCGTCCCGGCGTCGACGGCCGTAAAACTTACGCTATAATCTCCGCTGCCGGGTCCCACGTACTCATAATAACGCCGGCCCAGGGTATCGTATCGCTCCTGATAATCGCCCAGGCTGTCGATTCGAGCGCCCTCGGCGAACCCGCCCGCCAGGTCATCGCCCAATCCGGCCAGAAAAGCGATATCATCTTCACTTAAAATTCCCGATTTAAGGCGGTTGCGGTCGTCCCCTTCATATAGAATACTAAACCCCATCATGACGGTCGAATCGCGAAAGGCGACATCCGCACCCGTCTCATAAAATTCCCGCTGAAAATCGGTCAAAAGCGGCTCGAAATCAATTTCAAGGCGGGAGCGCGAATCGATCGGCGCCCGGGGGCTGAAGGTAATCGACGCCGCCGGATAATCCATGACATAATCTTTATCGGCGCCGCGCTCCAGACGCCGCCCATCCAGCCAGACTGTCTCCGAACCGGGGACTATCGGCTCCGACCTGTTTTGCAGATTGATTCGATACGGCCCCTGAATCCCGTCCAGGCCGTTTTGCCGAACCGTCTCCAGGCGGCCCCGGGGGCGTCCCAGGGCGGCGCGACCCGTGACAGCGCGGTCCTGATAAACGCCGCTAAGGCCGCTGATTTCCTTGAGATGATGGATTTCATACGGCGACGGTTGCCGCAGGGCCAGGTTGCCGATTTCCGCCCGAAACCGCGATGACTTCAAGGTCATGTTCATTTTGTCCAGTTCGCTCAAGCGGCTATTGATGGCGCCGTACTGCGGGTCGTACCCCCGGTCGGCCACGGAACCGGTTATTTCCAATCCCGGCGTAATTTCCCCCGAAACCGTTAATTCCAGAGACTGGGTGAATTGCGAGCCTCCCCCGCTTTGGGTCGCGATCGCGAATCGTTTGGCCCCGCGAAGACTAACGGCCGACTCCGGCCCCGAAAGCCCGGGGCGATAAACTCCAGCCGGACGATTCTCCGGCGGTACCGTGCCTGTTCCCGGTTTCTCTACGACCTCACCGTAATATTTCTTAAACCATGTCGGCAATGGCGTGAATACCGCCCGCAAAGTGTCATACCCGGTCAACAGTGAATCCGAAAGGACAACGGCCCCGCTCATATAATCGATCTGATAATCGCGGTCCCGAACCAGCGGCACGCCGTCGAGAAACAGAGAATCGGAAGCGGTTACGATGACGCCGTAATGCAATTTCAGACGACGACCGGCATTTTCGGAAGTCACCTTGATTTCGGCGGCCGAAAGTATGTTTGTGATTAATGCGAAGATAACGAAAATTCTGAAACAGTTGGAATTTGCCAGGCCGTCCCGTGTCATTTTTGAAGATAATCGATTTTGTACTTAACCAGACGATTGCGCTCGCTGTCGGAAATAATTATATGGCCGTCGGGAGTCAGGGCGAGGTCCGCGGGACGGGAAAAGGTCATATCGCCGGAATTCCCCTTTTCACCGAAACTCGAAATCAACCGCCCGTCTTTGTCGAACGCGAAAATTTTACCTAGGAAAGCATCGGCCACCCAGATATTGCCGCTCTTATCGACCGCCGCACCGCTCGGCTCTTTTAAGACATCTTCCCCGATATCCCGGCTGTAGATTCCGAAATAAGTCAGTTCCTTGATTACCCCGTTGCCGGCATCGCAAACCAGGAACGCCTCATCGTCCGTCACGGTCAGGCCGGTGGGATTAAGCAGGTAAGCCGGGGTTGACTCCAAATCCCCCACGAATTTCTGCCATTTGCCGAAAGTATCAAAAACCGAAATACGGGAACGATCCTTATCGACCACCCACACCTCGCCGGAACGGCCCACGCCCAAACCGGCGGGTTGTCCGAATTTTAGTGGATCCTCGATATCCATCAAATCGATTTTATCCGAATAATTCAGGCGGGAATCGTAATGCACCACGCGCCTGTTGCCGGCGTCGGCGACATACACATTGAGATTATTATCCAGCGCCAGGTACGTCGGCTCGTTCATCTGGCCCTCGCCGGAACCGAACCCCCCGGCTTCGTGCTGGGGGTTTAACTCTCTGTCGAATTTGATAAGGCGATTATTTCCGGCATCGATCACAAAAACATTGCCGAAATCATCGACCCGCACACCCGCCGGCCGCGATATAATCCGGCCCAGTACCCGACCTTCGATAATTTTAACCGGAACAAGGGCTGAGGGCGCCAGGGTCGGGCGTCTTTCACCGCTATCCCGATTTTTGGGCGTACAGCCCGCTCCCGCCAATATTAAGACCGCCCCCAATAAATTCACGATTAAAAGTCCGGTCAGGCGTTTCATTTAAAACCGCCGCGTTAACTCCAGATTCACCCTGGGATTTGTCCCCAGGGGTGTCCCGGTCAGGTGAATATCAATATTATTCCGGGTTAGAAACTCGTTATCCTTGATTTCATGGGCCTTCCCCTTGGCGATCCGGAAAGCGTCGATACTCGATAAAATTCGATTGAAAACCGCCGCCCCCAGCATAAAGGTGGCCTTGCGGAAAGCCGATTCGCTGGCATTCTTTATGGCGCGGTAGGTCTGGCGGTTTCCCGATTCATCCCAGTACCAATCATAGAAGGGGCCCGGGGGATAATACGGTCCGGTCGGGTCGATAATCCGCCCCGCCGTGTTATATTCTTCGCGGCTGTCATAAAAGGTGAGATTGCGATAAAATTCTTCGTCCTTGCCGCCGGGCTCGATCCCGGCATGGCGTACGGCGTAATTCCGGTAATCGTCTTCTTTCCAGTGTCCGTAAGTATTGAAGGCGAAATAACCGACCCAGATAGCCACCTCGGCGCCCAGAAATACCTCGCCCCGGCCCTTGGCGTCGGCATATATCTGGCCCGCCCCGGGTACCAGAAGCGAGAGCAAGACCGCCTTGGTTCGGGAAATATCCTGATTCTTCGACACCGGCATCAGAGCCGGTTTTTTGCCCTCTCCTTTTTTGGAGTCGGCCTTAACGGTGTCGATTTTTTTCTCGACCTTTTTGGCGTTGTCCGTTTCGAATTCATCGTCATCGTCGTAAAGCGATAATGTCAAATATGGCGAGACAGGCAGATTCACTTCCGCCCGGACGACCAAACCGGGCAGAATCAGAAGTAAAAAGACAAGAGCCGAAATTAATTTTCCCATGTCCTAAAACTTCCTGGTGAATTTTATGACCGGAATCTGCTCGGTCGCCGAATAATAGCGCATTTCCGTTTTGACACTCCAGTTATCGCCGCTGCTTTTGTTGTTATGGCGATTGGCCGAAATGGCGGCGTCGACCGCCGATATCAAATGCACGGCCATGGCGAGATAGATCATATTATTGGCTTTGTCCAGATCGTCATTGGCGGCCTTTCGCATATTTTCGTAATGCTCGCGATTGGGCGTCAGGTATATCGTCGTATCCGCCCAGTAATCATCCCAGCCGCCGCGGAATTGATCGTACTTGCCTATCATTTCGTAATATTGCTGATCCTTGGTACTGGGGAGAGTGTGTGTGAATGAAGTCGAGGTATCCGCCACGTTACCTTCATTCTGCAGAAGCCAGCCGCGATATGTCTCGTTTTCGAGATGCTGGTATTGAATGGTGTCATCAACATGATGAGTCGTATCCCCTTCAAACCAATGGGTATCCGCGAACAGGTGGAAAGCGTCGGTTTTATCCTCCCCGTCGCCGTGATATTTGAAATGCCCGGCCCAGGCGCCGCCTTCGGCCAGAAGGAAAGCTGCCGTTTTCGCCAGATTGGAGCCGTTATAAAGTTGTCCCAGACCCGGCACCAGAAGCGATAAGAGAAAGGCCTTCTTGGGAGATTTGTAGGAATATTTAAAAATTTCCGTCTTCTTGGGCGGTTCTGTTTCCGGAGGAGTTTCGAACTCTTCATCGGTTTGAGCAAGAAAATCCTGATTGAACAGGGACGTCGTCCCGGCTCCCTTAAGCGAGGCAATGGTCAGATCGAATTGACTCTGCGGCAATTCGCCCGCATCCGGAAAGGAAACGGCCAGAAACACGAACAAGATTGTCAGTCCTAAGCTCTTTTTCACAACTTCCTCCCTATCTTGCGATAGCAATATCGGTGAAAGCCGAGCGGCTGAATCCGCCGAAATCGGCCTCTATAATACAACGATAAACGCCGCTGGGCAAGGACGAACCGTTCCAGTCGAATTCATTGGCGATCCCGCCCTGCCCGTTAAGTCTCCTTTCCAGCATCAGCCGTCCCGACATATCGAAAATTTTCAGATCGATTTCGGCCGCCTGGCCCAGAAAATACCGTATGGTCGTTCTTCCGGTTACGGTAGGATTGGGATAGCAGAAAAATTCGTCCGGCGGGAATGACTCTTGCGCGGCGGGGATTCCCAGCCGGGAACCGGGCAGATTGAAGGTTCCCGAGGCGTCCCCCCCGTACATGGGCCAATCCGCGTGAGCCGTATCATACAGGATATCATAGGCATAAAACCAGCCATCGCCGCCCAGGAAACCCAGGCCGCCGCCCGATTCCCGGGGATAAACCACGACCGAGCCCAGACCGTACAAAGCGATATCTTTGAAAACCGGCTCGCCGAAATCGTAACCCGGCAACAAAACCGCATTGGCCGAAAGTCCCCCCACGGCCAGGGGAAAGCCGAAAGCCGGGTCGCTGTCAAAGGCATAACAATTGCCGGCGTTGGTAACAAAGATAATATCCTGCTCCTGGTCGCCGTCGATATCGGCCACCACCGGCGTCGATATCACGATCGCCCCGGGATAGCGAATATCGATGGTTACGGGGAAATTCGTCAGGGAAGTAAAGCCCCGATTCATGGCATAAATTTTATTCCGCCCGCAGGTAATAATATCGGCATAGCCGTCTTCATCGATATCGGCCACGACCGGATTGACGGTTATGGTATCATACAATTGATAAACTCGTGAGGCCGAAAATTGAATCGGGTCGGAAAGCGTATCGATGGTAATAATTCGGACCGTCCCGAACGGGGTCGCCATGACTATTTCCGGAAGATGATCCCGGTCCAGATCGACCACCACCGGTCCGAAATTATAATAATCGTTCAGTTCCAGAGGAAAAGCGTTTTCCCGGTCGACATAATAGAGTTTCGTATACGATTCCGCGGTATCTCCGGCCAGAGCCACGAAGGCATCGTTTCCCAGGCGGGCGAAACCGTGCGGCACCGCCTCCTCGATGGCATGATAGCCCAGGGTATCCCCGTCGCCGGCGATACTGTACAGCCTGACGGCATTGGAGAAAACCACGGCGGCATCGAGCGTCGGCCCGAACGACATCCAGGCCACCAGGCTGGGCAGGGCGATTTTGCCGTGAGCCCAGATATCGCCGCGGCCGTCAAAATCATCGTCATGCAAAGTGTGAATATAAACCGTATCGAAAGCCGCCACCGCCACGAATTGGGAATCATTATCGGAGCCGAAATTCCCCACCACCGGCCCGGCCGATATGGTCAGCGGCAACCGTCCCAGAAGCGGGACGGAATCGACACTGTTACCGGTGGAACCGAATGAAGTGTCATAGTACATCGGCACGAACGGAAAGGGATCGCCGCCGTCTTCTCTGATTAAAAGAAGATTCCGGTCGGAGACCGCCAGGATTTCGGTTTTGCCGTCGCCGTCGACATCGGCCGCGACCGGCGAAATACCCAGGGAAGGATATCCCGCCCGGCGGGGAAATCCGGCCGACAGGTTATCATATTCCAGACCGAAAGACATGGTGGTGTCCGATGAAGAAATATCGGTAACATATATGCGGCTGTTGGCGCCGGTATATCCGATCGAAGGCGGATTGGTATTGGGCGTGAAGGACGTATTATTTTCGGCGTAGTACATATCTTCGGCGGCCCCGTACCCGGCATAATAATTGCCGCCGAAATTGACCAGGCCGTCGGCCTCCATCAGTTCGATAAATCTCCGCCGGGGATTCAGTTGCAGGCGGTTGACCTCAAAGAGCGTATAGTCGCTGCCCGGATACTTCTGGGCCGCCACGCTCTCATCGACATGCCAGACCAATATTCCCGAGCCGGGCAGAAGGAAATCATATTCGCCCGAAAAGGTCTTGGCCTGCGTCAGTTCATTATAATAAATCGGGCCCTGGATGACGCCGGTGACCGAGTCGGCCAGAAGAGCCGTGGGCAGGCCATCGACCTCAATCTGGCGGTTTTCGACAAGGTAATATTCCTGCTCGGTAATGGGAATTCGGGCAATCTTTATGCCCTCTTTCAGCATCTCCGCGGCCACCAGTTCCACATCGGCATTTTGACGATACACTGCCGGCTCGTTGAATCCAAGAAAAGCCCGCGACCAGGCCATGGGGTAAACCGGCATGGTGCCGAACGCCCGTCCCACCTCGAAACCGAAATCGATTCCGGTGCCGAAACCATTGTTGTCCATCAGGGCGAAATCACCCAATTGCGTAAAAAAATTGTCGGTGCGGTACAGATCGACCAGGCCCAGTTGATGCCCGAATTCATGGGCCATGACGGCATTGAGCGCCGTGGCGCGATTATCCTGGCTGGCCGTCTCCGGCATTATCAGGGCATCGCTGACAAGATGGGTTCCGTCATCGACGTACAACGGTTCGCGGTCATCTCCCCGGGTGGCATAACCGGTGAATAAATCCGAAGTCGTCGGAGGAAAACCGATATCGTTCTGACGATCCGAGCCGGCATGAAATAGAAAGTAGGAATCATAGTCGGAAAAGGTTATCCCCGGTTCGGAAGTATCCACCAGGCGGAAACAGTCGATAAAAAAGGAATCCACCAGGCGGGTGACAATTTCGTCGATAGTGCTCCCCTGACCGTAATGCGACAATTTATTGGGTAAATGATAAACCGAATCATCCTGTTTGGGCCAGACATCCCAGACCAGAGTCAATCGCCCCTCCGAAACATAGCGATAATAGCGGTCGAGAGCTTCGAAGTGTTTTTCGAAATACTGCCGCGTATGCGGCGAGGGGTCGATCTGGTGTCCTTCCTCCGTAAAAAAGGTGCTGGTGTCGCGCATGTCATAACGGCCGCGCCCGGTCGTATTTTCATCATCGGGAATTTCATATTCGAAATCGAATCGCAAACCCAAAAGGTAAAGAGTATCGATACCGTTGGCGGCCGCCGCCGCCACTTTGGGCAACCCCCAGGGCGTATCCCGCTTTAGATTCAATAGATCACGCTGACTGCGCGATTGCGGGAAACCATGATAATGGACCATCGGGGAATCGGGATTGATAGTAACCTTTTCGAGTCCCCGGGGGATAAGGACCCGGGCCGAAACCTCCGTAAAAGGCATCGCGGCCAGTCCGATTGTCAATAACAGCCAAAATCCAATTTTAGCCTTCAAAACTACCCCGCTTCCCGCCTTAGAAGTTCACGCCCAGCGATAAACGCATGGTGTTGGCCAGAGGAACATTGTCGCTGGAAGGGATATAGGCGAAGTCGAATTTGAAAGAGCCGTAGGCCAGCCCGAAACCCAAAGTCGGCGTCTTGATATCCCCTTCCTGATCGTAAATATATCCGGCGCGGAAAGCGATAAACGACCCGTACCAATATTCGGCGCCTCCGTTCAATATAACTTCCTTCAGTTCCTGCGACGGGCCGTCAATCCCCACCAGGGATTTGTTTATCTCAGCCGTTATCAGGAAACGATTGTATTTGCTTTCCAGCATCTTCCAGGCGAAACCGAAGGCCAGATTTCGCGGCAGCGGATCGGATTGCTCCACGTCGATGTACGAAATATCCGGGCCGAGATTGGTAATCGCCAACCCCAGGTTGAAGCGATTGTTCAGACGATATAAAAGCCCCACGTCCAGGGCCAGACCGGTGGAGGTGCCGCTTCCCTTTTCCTGTCCCGCGCCTTGTTCCGAAAGATGCGAATAGATCACCTTGGCCGAAATACCGCCCGACAGGCTCTTGGTTAAGGGTGTTCCATAGGATACCGTCATGGCAATGTCAAAAGCCGAAAAATCCCCCAGGAGATTCCCCTGGTCGTCGGTGCGCGAAATATTGCCGTAAGACAGGAAAGTCAGGTTGCCGCCCACCGTTCCCCAGCCTGAAACGTGGCTGACATAGGAGAAAAATTCATAATAGATATCGTCGGCCAGTTCCGGAAGCCAGTTGACATGCATCATGGCCAGTTCGCTGCGGGCGCCGCCCTTGTACTTGGCCTCCTCGTCGGTGGCGAACCAGATTTCACCGTCGATATTTTCCACCGCCAGAACCGGCATATTCCCCAGATTCTCCTCGTTGTATCGATTCCATTTGCCGCTGTTGGTCTGATAAAATATGGCGCCCGATTCGGTCGCCAGGTAAACTCTCTTGCCCGATACCGTAATATCGTTAATCCGGGAACCGGCCGGATTGGCGTAAATCTTGACGGCCAACGGCGGCTGAAGGACTTCGTCTTCCAGTTTGTTCACCTTGCGAATATTCTCCGCCAGAAGCACCGCCCGCGAAGAATCCCCGCCCACCATTTCCAGGGCCAGCCCGATAACCGTCGTCGGGGCTTCGATCTTATGTTCGCGAAAACCGAAACGCGTCCACTTGCGGCCGTCAAAACGCATGGCGCCGAATTCGGTGCCGATCCACAGGGCGCTGTCGGCATCGACCGCCATGGCCGTAATTTCGAAATCAAATCCGGCCGTATAGGGAATTCGCACCAGACGGCCCACCTCGGCCTGGGCGGAATCGATGGTTATCTCCTGTTTCTGCATGGAGTACAGGGCCGCCTGCTCCGCGTCCTGAACGGCCATCCGGTAAGCCTCTATAATGCCCAGAGAATCGGCCACCTTCGGGAAAGCCGAGTTGTCCGGAATCAACGGCTTAAACTCCTCGCGCCCGGACGAATCCGGCTGATTCATCATAAGTTGCTTTTCGACATAGGCCACCATTTCATCTTTGGTGCCGGACAATTTCATACTCTCATATATGGTAAAGGGGGACTCATTCAAAACGTCGCGGTAGACAAAATAGTTTTTCCAGAAGCGTCCGTCATAATGATAAATTTCCCCCCCAATAACCGCCCAGGCCGACTTATCGGACGCCACCGCCAGTCCCTGGACCGGTTGGCTGGGCAAGCCCTTGACTTCCGTCTGAAGTTCGAAACTGCCCCGTTCATAAATGACCACCCCGTTTTCAGTGGCCAGGTAGACAGCGTTCCGGCCGGTCACGATGGTCGAGATACGCTCGGCCGGAAGACCGGAGGCGCCGCTGAAACGCTGCCATTTCCTGTTTTGGGTATCGTACCGGAAAAGTCCCTTTTCCGTACCCAGCCAGAGATACTTCTTATCGGCGGCGATATCCAGAATTTGTCCTTCGAAATTGACGTCAAAGGGCACGGTAATTTCCGTCGGCGGAAAACGCATCCGGGATTTTTCGGCCGAAAAGAGAATTCGGTCGGCCTCGTCTTCGCTCACGGCGGAATCTTTGAAAGCCCGATTATATTCATCTTCGAGTTGATGGAATCTCTCCCAGTCGATCATACATTCATTGTAGGCCGCCTCGAGCGCTATGAAAGCCTTTTCGATTTCTTCGAGAGCGTCATAATCCGGCGGCACCGAGCCCAGAATCCGACCCTTGAGCGCCGTTACCGTATCCGGGGGAAGGGCGTTATTGATTCGCCCCACGACCTGCATCAGGCTGTCGATACGGGGTTTATCCTCATCGGAAACCAGCCCCGTATATTCGCGCAGGAGGCTTTCCATCGACTGGTCGCGGCGTGGTTCGATCTTGTCGCCCTGGACCCAATGGTCGTCACTGAAAAGCACCAGTCCCTTGGGCGAAAGTCCCCAAATATCGTAACGGTGGTAGTCGGTTTCCGAGACGTCGCTTTTCAGCAGGACCGCCTTTTGCAGGGGACGATATTCGTCGGGTATATTAATTTCGAACCATTTGCTTGACAGAGGATATGTCCCCAGGCCGGCCGGATTCCAGTGCGTCGCCGTGGCGTCATCGGCCACCGCCACGAAAGCCTCGCCCATCCCGGCCGCCCGGGCCCCGGCGGCAATCCGCAGGAACAGCACGGCCGAACTGGAAACATTGGCAAAACTTTCCGCACTCGCCAGTAGAATAGTCAGAAGACACAGGGGAATAATGATTCGTTTTCGCATGGAAGTCCTCCACATGGTATCAATTAATAACTACAACTTTTCCGTACTCTTCAACCGTCTCGTCGGCCCCCTCCGAGACGGCCGTCAATTTATAAATATATACTCCCGTGGCCACCCGATCGCGGTCGGCATCGCGGCCATCCCAGGAACAAAATTCGACATATCCGGCCGGAAGCCCGCTGCGCTCGATACGCTGAATCAATTTGCCGGAAAGGGTAAACAACTCCAGCCGGGCCTGCGATGCCGGCGCTGTCAGGGCAAAGGAAAAAACCGTGCGATTGG
Source organism: Candidatus Zixiibacteriota bacterium (assembly GCA_041752195.1). Lineage (GTDB taxonomy): Bacteria > Zixibacteria > MSB-5A5 > GN15 > PGXB01 > JBGSHP01. The sequence continues at coordinate 36,511 of JBGSHP010000021.1, forward strand.
TCATCGGATTGGGATAATTCAGCAAATCGAATACCAGGAGTTGCTCCGAGGCCAGGACCTCGGCCGTGAATTCGGCCGTCGAGGAATTATTGGCGTTATCCCAAACCTTGACTTTAAAATGATGAAGGCCCGCCGTCAGAGCCGGCCCTTCCCAGGCGACTGCCCCGGTGGTATAACTCCCGGAATTATAACCGAATAGTTCCGTCAAATCGTACATGTTCTCCACGTTATTATCGACCACCAGCGTCAGGCCGTGTCCCAGACTTCCGGTCAAATTGATTCCGGAAGAATCACTGATGATCAGATTCAGCCGGTCGGCGGCCTTTATTTTATCGCCCGACGCAAAATTCACCTGCTCGCCGAAAGTATAGACAATTTCCGGTCCGGCCGAATCGGCCGCGGGACTTATATTCAGACTGACCGGCAGAGAATCCGCCAATCCCAGGGCGTCGGCCGTCGACGAAACGGCATAACCCGAAATCTTGGCGTTTTGCCCGCCGTAACCGATATCCAGAGGCGCGATAAAGGAAAAATCGAAGCGACCGTTAACCACCGCCGCCTGACCCCGGAAAATCACCGGACCGTCCAGGGCATAGGCCACCGTTTTAACCGAATCACCGTCATCGTCGACAACTTTGTATTTCTTGTCCCGGTCGGAATCCAATACGAAAACGTCCGTGGTTCCGCTGAACGGCACCCGGATGCCGGACTCCCTGTCAACCACTTCCCCAACCACGTCATGTCGGGCCAGGGCCGAAAGACTATCCGGAACCTGCGTGAAGCGGATTTCATATCGGGGAACCTGTAACTTGACGAAAGGATCGCCGAAAAAAGTATAGTTGCGGTCATTGCGAACGGTCTGGGGATTACCCCCGGCGTACTGGCGAAGCAGTTTGGCCGTGAAAAAAGTCTGGCCGATGCTCAACTCATCGCCGCCGAACAGAATATCGAAAATCTGCTGGTTGAACAGCGAGTTATCGGTGGAATAAACCAGGCGCGTCGCGGAAATCACCGCCACCCCGCCGCCGCCCGTCAGACGCAACAGGTCCTCGGCCATCCCTTCACGGGCCGGGTCGTCGAAAAAGCCGATAGAACACGAGGCCGTCAGCACCAGCGGCAGTTTATCGCCGTTGTGCAGTTGCGGCAGGTCGGTGTTGCGATTGAAGACATGCTCATGTGCCCAGGTATCGGGATTGCCGTGGCCGACGTAATTTACCAAAAGCGTACCCTCGTTAAAAGTCCGCACGATAGCTTCATTGACGGTCGGTTTCTCCCGGTTGGCGTCAAAGGGGTAATCCCATAAATAAATTTTATTACGGCGAAATGAGGCCGGAAGTCGCGGCGGTGTCTGGAGAGTCTCGGTCTGGTCGGCATGAAACCATTCCGTGTTGAAGGCTCCGAATTCATCGTCAGCCACCAGCGTCACGGTCGTGCGCCAGGGACCGTAACTGACCGACGATTCATAGGCTTTGATTTTATCCACTATGGTCGCGATTTCCGATACGTTTTTCACCGGCCACCGGGCTATCAGCATGTCATAACCGCGGTCGTCGGCATAGGAAGTATCACTATCCAGTAACCCGTACTGGCCGAAATAAACATAGTTGTCGTCCGAGGCCGATGAATCCAGGGCATGGATATAGGGCGGCAGGTAGTTGACCGTGGCCGTCTGCAAATTATTCTCGAAATCGAAAGTCCCGTCGCCCACCAGGAGAACCACGCCGGGAGGAACGGCCGAATTCTCAAAGGCATATTTCAGGAAATTTCTCAAGGCGACCGGATCATACTGACCGTAAGAAAAATTATATAAAACCTGCTCCAGTGAAATTCTGGTGATGGATATATCCGAAAGGTCTTCCCGATAGGATTCATAATCGGCCAGGCTTTCCAGGAACTGCTCGGGAGCGATAAGGAACATATCCGTCCCCGACCAATCGGCATACAGATTACTGACCGCCAGGCGGGTTATGGACTGTGGCGACAAAAATTCGGCCGCCGGACACATATAAAAACGGTTGGAATTATTCGGCGACAATTGCCGCTGAAAAGATATCTCGCCGGAAACTATTGCCGCCTGGCCGATCTGAATTGGGTTGTCCGGCGCTGATATGTCCCAGATTAAGGGCGTCGCCGTGAAATCATCGACAATAACGATTTCGCCGACATCATCCCGGGGACCCAGGTGGAAATCCAGAATATCGTTCACGGGTGCGAGGTTTCCTTTATAGGCGATTTCGAGATAGTCAAGATATGTCGGCAAACCGCTGGTTTCATCCAGGACGATATACAGCTGGTTCCAGCCGGAAATACCCGACAGGGTCACGAATCGATAAATACTTTGCAAAGAGGAAATCCTGGTCGCCAGGGAATTATTGACGAAAATATTGGCGTTAAACCCGCTTCGGGCCCGCATGGTAATAAAGGTCGATTCCGCGGGGATCAGCCCCGGAAGCCATTCCCGGGCGGTAAAACGGGCCTCGTCGGTCCAGTACCAGTTGTAATAATCATGCACCCGCAGGGTGTTATCGACATATAAGAGCCGGTTCAACCCGCTCCGGGCGCGGAAATTTCCGGACGTGAAAAGCGTGTCGCCGCCGCCGGTCGGCGCGCCGTTCACCTGTGAGACTCTAAGGCCCCCCTCACCGAAATCCCCCGATACCGCCAGCCAGTAGCAGTTTAGATTGGTGTAATTATTTTCCAGATAAAGCGGCATGGAATCCGAAGGGTACCGCCAGCGATCGGCCCCTTCCGCGAAGAATATAAAATAATCTTCCCGCTCGAACAGCCCGTCACCGCCGTCATAGATGCTAATGGCTATTTCTCTAAAAGCCGGGACCGCGCTTTCATTTTGCGGCGGAAGCGGCATCCCGCCGCCATAGTACAAATGAAGTGAATCGCTGTTCAACGAAGTCAGCGTCACGCCCGCCGCCGCCAGTTGACTGCCTGTCACCCGGGTAATACCCTCGGCGGAAGTATTAATGCGATACCAAATCGGCGACGCCCCGAAAGCCGGCTCCAGAGGTTTGAAAGCGGCGCGACGGATTGGCGTCGGCCAGGTCTTGAAATCCTCGAAATTTAATAATGAGTATCCATAAACGGCTTCAAAGACCTTATCTCTGAAAGGCGATGCTTCGTCCGGACCCGGATCCATCGCACCTTCAAAAACTACCCTGACTTCTATTGAGGTATAAATAAGACCGCCGTGATAAGGATAGATTTCGATTTGGGCCATCCGATGTCCTCTGACTTCTTTGATTCCGGATAATATGGCAATATCCCTCCCGGCCTCAATAAGCGGCAGGGTAGTCGGATTCTCAAAGGCGACACCGTTATCGGCCCTGACCGCGGCCATAAACGGCCGGGCCCCGTAAGGAACCCCGACCAATATTCTCTTGATCAATTGACCCGAGGAATCCCCCGGCAATCGTTCCCAGAGAAGCGAGGGCTCATTGATTTCAAGTCGGAAAATTATTCCCTGTTTATCCGAAGATAAAATCTGGACATCGGTATATCGGGAGGAAGCCAAAGAAGAAAGGGCCGGAAACAAAAATAGAAGGAGTAATAAACAGGCTCTGCTGGGCATAACTTACCGGGCTCCCCTCAATACCCGGCCTAAAACGCCCGGCCGGCTAAAAAACACCGAATTCACAGTTAAAGGGCCTTGCCTTTGTGTTAGGTTTCTAAAATTCCCTTAACCGTTTATTCGATAAATACTCCTTCTGCCTTTATTTTTAACTGGTCGAAATATAAAGAGTTCCAACAAATTGTCAAGTTTTGCTACATCCTTAAGACGTTAATTTGAGCCATTTTCTAAGCAAATCGGGGGCCATATTGACAAATGGCAGCCATGTCAAATTGTAACTATTTGTATTATAACGCCTTAGGCGATTCTGGCAATTCTGCGGATTTATTTAAATTAGGCCCAACGGCGGCAATATTTCATATCCTCGCCAATTTATTTCACCTATTTATGACTAAACCCGGACCTCTTCTTCGCTCAATTCCGCTAATTCTGCCGTAAAATGCCGCAAAAGGACGGCCTGACGCGTTATCTTATAACCTCTCAATTTATCCTTCCCGGATGAAATCTTACCCATTACTTCGGCCACATAATCCAGGTGACTCGCGGTATAGACCCTACGCGGGACCGCCAGCCTCACCAATTCCCGCGTGGCCCGAACGCGTTCCCCGGTATCGGGGTCAAAGCCTCCGAACATCAGGGTTCCGATTTCAACGGCCCGGATTCCTCCGGCGCGGTATAATTCCACGACCAAAGCCTGACCCGGAAAGTGATCCGGCGAAATATGCGGCAGCATTTTCCCGGCATCGATAAAGACCGCGTGGCCGCCGGTTGGTTTTATAATGGGCGCCCCGGCCTGCTCCAGAATTTGGCCGAAATATTCCATCTGGCCCACGCGATAAGCCAGGTAATCTTCATGCAGGACTTCCCGCAAACCCGCTGCCACCGCCTCGATATCCCGGCCCGACATCCCGCCATAAGTCGGGAATCCTTCAATGACGATCAAAAGTTCAATGCACCGCCGGGTAACATCATCGTCATTCAGGGCGATAAACCCGCCCATATTGGCCAGGCCGTCCTTCTTGGCCGACATCAATGCGCCGTCGGCATACGAGAACATTTCTCGGGCGATATCGCGAATGCTTTTATCCTCGTACCCCGGCTCATATTTCTTGATAAAGAAGGCATTTTCGGCAAAACGAGCGCAGTCGAAGAAAAAGGGTATCCCGTGGCGACGGCATATCCCGGCCGTCTCGCGAATATTGGCCATCGAAACCGGCTGGCCGCCCGTGGAATTATTGGTGACCGTCATGAAAACCACCGGAACCTTCTCGGCCCCTTTCTGCTCGATAAATTGCTCGAGGCGATGCGTATCCATGTTCCCCTTGAAGGGAATTTCATCATCCAGGGCCGCCTCGGGACAGGGGAAATTGACCGGTATACCCAATTTATGCCTGACATTCGCCCCGGTCGTATCGAAATGAGTATTATTGGGAACAAAATCCCCTTTTTTCAAAACCACCGAGAAAAAGACATTTTCGGCCACCCGCCCCTGGTGCGTCGGAATAATATTTTTCTTGCCGGTTATATCCTTGACGGCTTCCTCGAAATGATAGAATGATTTCGCCCCCGCGTATGATTCATCCCCCAGCATAATGGCCGCCCATTGCTGGGAAGACATCGCGCCGGTGCCGGAATCAGTCAATAAATCGATATAGACATTCTCGGCTTTGATCTTGAAAATATTGTAATGGGCTTCTCGCAGGATATGCTCTCGTTCCGCCGGAGAAAGCAATGAAATTGCTTCCACCGATTTGATCCGGAAGGGCTCGGCCGGGTGCCGGTATTCTTTCAAAATTCCTCCCTAAGGTGCAACCTAACCATAATTACGCCATATTAATAATTATCAGGCCCTTTTCAAAGTGAATTCAGCCCGAATCGAACCGGTCAGCGTATTGCGGTTGTTCCGTATTTCCGCCCGGTAAAAGGGCAGCAACAATTCGGCCCGGTCGATATCCACTATCCCCAACTGCCGTAAGACCTCGACTACCACCGGATACAAGGCCCGTTGATTGCCATCGTCGATTTTCACCGTGATACCTATCGAAGGGTTCACTATCCCGATTCCTTGAATCGATTCCGCGCCCACCTTACAAACCAGATTTTTGGGGAATGACCGCGACAAGGCCAGATCGAACCGCCCCTCCCCGGAAACCATTTCGGGATGGGCCATCATCGCCTCACGAATCCGCCCCAATACCGCCGTTTCCCTGTCATCTTTCCCCCGGGCAGCCGCCAGTTTTTGGAACGCAATAGCGGTGTGAATCAAGGGTAGCCCAAAATTGGGTGCCGAGCAACCATCAATGCCTATGGCCATTTTTTCTTTCGGGTATTCATATACGCTCGAAACCGCTTCCAGGACTAATTTTTGCGTTTTCGATGACGGATTCAAATATTCGGCGACATCTTCGCCCAGAAACCGCGCCAGGGCCAGAAAACCGGAATGTTTCCCCGAGCAGTTGTGTCTTAGCGGGTCCTTTTCTTCATCGTTCCGGGGAAACTCATTTTTCATAGTCATATAAATCGGGACATGCGTGCCGCACTTCAAATTTTCAGGGGAATTTCCGGCCGCCTTGAGGTTGGTTATCACTGTCTCACGATGAGCATCCGTCCCGATATGCGACCCGCACATCACGGCCAACTGCTTGAGGCCAAATCCATAATGGTCGGCCGCCCCGGAGGCTACCAGGGGCATCAATTGAAACGGCTTGGACGACGAGCGCACGAAAGTAAAATATTGAGGATTACCGACATAATGGGTCAGTCGGCCGGCTTTGTCCACCACCGCCACGGAACCATAATGGGTTGCTTCTTCCCGTTTGCCCCGATATACCTGTGCCAGAATTTCAGCCATAGTCGTCTGCCTGCCCTTCAATCTTTCCTTGGCGTCTAAACTCTGTCTCATTAAAAGACTCACTATTATAAGCAATTTTGAGTTATTGGCAAGCCGATTGAATTATTTGAACAATATGCGACTGTTTTTGTCGGAAATACGCCAAAATATTATTTGACTTTCCCTTTCAAAAACGTATATATGCCGGTTGAATTTGAGGAAGATAAAGGGTCCGGCCTTAAATTGGCCCCAAACCCTAAAAATAGCTCACTCAAACCAGGAGGTTGGATCATGCGGGTCAAGATCGACCACGAACTCTGCAGCGGCGATGCCATCTGCGCCGACATCTGCCCCGAGGTCTTCGAAATGAACGATGAAGACAAGGCCCAGGTCATTGTGGAAGAAGTCCCCGAAGAACATCAGGATGCCGTCCGCGAAGCCGCCGAAAGTTGCCCCGAAGGCTGCATTTATATCGAAGAATAACGCGATAGATTTACGGGACGGGACCCCATATTAAAGGGCACAGGTTTCGTTCCGTTCAAAAAGCGATAGAACCAAGCCGGGTATTGATTTATGCCCGGCTTTATTATTTTTAGTGTCAATTAAAAATATTCGCGGTAGGGGCAGGTTTTTAACCTGCCCTCCCAAATTCTCACCTCATATATAAATGCCCTGGTGCCCCACCGCTTACGGTGGGTTGAAAAAGTGTTACCCATGTTCCCGGTCTATACCGCCCTGGTGGCCCACAGCTTGCTGTGGGTTCTTTTAGGAGTACATCGTGCGGGGCCGATGTCCACATCGGCCTCGATTCCCCATTCGCCGAAAGCTGCAACGCCCCCTTCAACACTCCACAAACAGCCTCGTCAGCGGCGTCCCCTTACTCTCGATATTCAAATCCAGAAAATACCCGAACGGCGTCTGACAGGTCTCATACCCGGCAGTCTTGAGCCGCGCCTCGGCGCTGTCGAATATCTTTTTGGTCGTCTCCGGCGAACCCTTACTCTCGGATAAATGCGTAAACGAATGCAGGACAATACTATTAGTCTCGTTTTTGCGCGCCGCCCACTTGAGGTTCTTTATCAGTTTGGTTTCGGCGTAGCCGGGATCGGCCTCGTCTTTCTGCTCGATATGTATAAATCCCACCAGGGCGTTTTCTATCGTCTTTTCTTCGTTTAGTTCCGGAACCGTTTCCAAAGTCAGCATATTCGTCCGCCAGGTGAATTTCTGCATATATATCATCAATAATCGCATGATGCCTTTATTCCTCTGCTTCGACCATTATTATATCCGCCTCGGAGGCTCTCCGCCGTATCTTCGCCAATTCCTGATACTCCGGCGAATCATACCACCGTCGCAATTCTTCTTTATCCGGGAATTTAATCATCACCAACCGGTCGTAATTATATTTACCCTCTAATACGATCGGATGATCTTCGACCAGTAAGACCTCGCCTGTGAATTTTGCGAAAATAGAGTCGAATCCCTCGAGATATTTCTGATATCCCGCCTTATCCCTGAAATTTATCTGAGCGATAAAATAGGCCGGCATGATTTTATTCCTTTATAACTACTTTGCGAAGAATCTCCCGCGTTTTTTCCGAATACCAAATCTCATTGAATTCCCGGATCGACTCTTTTTCCCGTTTCACGAAATCTTCGACTATCGGCCCCCGCATTAATTTTTTAATCTGCCCGAACGCCGTTTGCGATTCGGCGCCCATTTGCCGGGCCTTTTCTATGGCTTTACTCAATACCTCTTCCGGCGTGACGACGGCATCGACCAGGCCTAATGAAAGCGCCTTTTCCGGGGCGAACATCTCCCCCGTGAAAGTTACAATCTCGGCATTTCTACCCCCGCATACGTAACGTAAAATCGACGCCGCCCCGGCGAATATCGCCGCCCCCAGTTTAATCTCATTAATCGCGATTTTGGCCCCTTGCGCCATAATCCGATAATCGCAGGGAGTCGCGATCATGCATCCGCCGGCGATAGCATGCCCGTTTATTGCCGCGACCAGCGGTTTGGGATAGAGAAACATATAGGTGTACAAATCGGTGAATTTGGTCAGAAATGCCGCAAAATCTTCCTTAGTGTACTTAAGTAGTCCCGGTACATCCAGCCCGAACGAAAAGAATTTCCCCTCCCCCGTGAGCACCACCGCCTTGATTTTATCATCCTTTTCCAATTGCCGGAACGCCTTGTCCATCTCGCCCAGCATGACTTCGTTTATCTCATGCACCTTCCCCTTGTGCATGGAAATAACGCCCACGCCGTTATCGAGGAGTATTTTGATATGGTCCATGCAGCACCTTCACCTTATTCATAATTACCTTGACACTTCCTTCCTGCTTTGTCATTCCCGCGCAGCCTGTCCCCGACTTTGATCGGGGAGCGGGAATCTCTCTTCGTTTTCTCCAGCCGCTTTTTGTTTCCCGCCCCCTCTTTGTCATTCCCGCGCAGGCGGGAATCTCTCCCCTCTTCATTTCTGCTGTCATTCCCGCGCAGCCTGTCCCCGACTTTGATCGGGGAGCGGGAATCTCTCTTTTCTTCCTCATCCCCCTCCTTCAAATCAACCCCTCGTACAAGTCCTTCCACTCCGGATTCATACTCTCAATCAACCGAATCTTCCACGCCCGGTTCCACTTATTCAACTGCTTCTCCCGCTGAATCGCACTATTGACGTCATACATGACTTCGTAATAAACCAGCCGGTGAATATTATACCTTTTCGTGAAACCGTCCGCCATGTCATTCTTATGCTCATAAACGCGCCTGACCAGATTATTGGTCATGCCGATATAGAGTGCCCCCTCCGGCCGGCTGGCCATGATGTAGATGTATAAGAATTAAATCATCTAAGCCCCAGAATATTCGGTAATACTAACCTATATCTACTACTTTTCAAACTGGGCTTTAAGTTTTTCAAATACTTCTTTTTGGATTTTTCGAGGAGATCGCCTGATTCTGGCCAATAAATTCAACGCGCTTTCGCTCGCAGTCTGAATATTGGAGCGTGCCTGATTGCATTCAGAACATAAGACACGTAGATTATCTTTTTCATTCTCACCGCCTTGACTTACCGGTACAATATGATCGATATGTAACCTTACTTTACGTTTTGGATTTGTGGCTTCCGGGACCCCAGCTCCAGCACCACACCACTAACATGTATATCCGTTCCTCTCCAAAATCTCATTCCTTAATTGAGGAGAAATACCCCTGCCAATTGATGGATGTCTATCTAATGATTCGAGAATATATTCCCCGGGTTTTAAATCGTCCCTATCCTTAAATGATTTAATTTGCATTCCCTCATCATCACGCAATTCCCTGATTCTTCTGGCATACTCACTTATCTTAGCAACCGCGGCAATCTCATGCGTCGTGACTACCTTGCCGACGTTTTTTTCAAAATATCCCCTTATTCTATCTCTCGCGCTCAAATTACCTTCCTTCATGTATATAATATCTGTTGTATCCTGATAAGAAAAGGCAAGGTATATCTTATTTCGCACGACCATAAAACGGCCGGTCGCCAACCCAATTTCCTCAAGGCCCTTATTTTTCTCGAATCCCTTTTAATATTTTTATCTATTTTTTTATTCCAGAAGCCCATGTTACTGGCAGGTCGCTTTGACCTTGCACAATTTTTATGTCCGTGCCAAAAACACCCATGTACAAATATAGCCTTCCTAATATCCGGTAATAATATATCTGGACAGCCCGGTAGTTTGTCATCATGGCATCGAAAGCGGAAACCCAATTTATGTATAAAATCTCTGGCAATCAATTCAGGTTTCGTATCTTCCTGCCTTACCGAAGACATGATTTGGCTTCTTTTCACCCTGGAATACATATCCATAAATTCTTACTTTCGAAATTGCATTATGCCATAAATACAATCAGCGAGTCTTGCCGCCAGCATCGGAGGAACCGCATTACCGATCTGTTTTGCTATTTCAATTTTAGTGCCACAAAAGATGAACTCATCGGGAAAAGTCTGGATCCTTGCAGCCTCACGGTGGGTGATCGGTCTATGCTGTTTGGGGTGAAGATAACGTCCCTTTTCGGGTTTATAGAATTCCGTTCTAATTGTAAACGCGGGTTTATTCCACCACAGGCGGCCGAGTAAATCAGTACCGCCGGATTTTTTTCTTATCCAACAATCCGGCGTTAATTCAGGCGCGAGCCGTTGAAGATCAAACCTATTCATACCTTCCTTAGACAAAATCTTATAGCGTTTGAGACTTACTTCCGTTGGTGTTCGGCCGAAGTGTATATTAAGCGGGGGCTTCTCATCTCTTATCTCTGTGCCGACCGGGTAAGGCAAATCTTCGATTGCGTCCCTGACCGTACGCCATTTTTCGGGAGATTTTATATAATCATGATTAAATCCACTCAAACTCGTCCCTACTCCGTTATTGCCGTTAAAATGTGTTTTCTTGGGCGGAAAATATATTTCAGGATCGGTAAACTTACATCCGATTATAAAGACACGCCATCTGGTTTGCGGAACCCCATAATCCGCCGCACATAACTTTGCCGATCTAATTATAAATCCGCTCGATTCTGCTGCTTTCTTTATTTCCAAGTACTCAGGCGAGCCGAGCAATTGAGGGACATTTTCCATCAGAAATAGATCAGCGCCACTCATTTCAACTACTTTGAGGAATGGTATCCAAAGGCTTTTTCTGGAATCATTATCACGGTTCTTGTTTAACAAACTAAAACCTTGACAAGGAGGACCCCCTATTACTATGTCAGCATCGGGGATGGTTGATTTGCCGCTTGATAAAATATCATTAATATCGCCTAGAACGCAATGTTTTCCAAAATTTAGATTATAGGTGTCGACAGCGAATTTATTTATATCATTCGCCCAAACGGTAGTAAATGAATGGTTAAAAAACTTGCTGAACCCTAATGTCATTCCACCTGCACCCGAAAACAGGTCAATAATCCTATACTTTTTGCCTTTTGGCTTTAGCCTATTATCCAAACGGGATATAAGAATTGATTCGTCGTCTATATATTCTTTTGTTTTTATCATTTTAGGAACCTTTTCGCCACAGAATAAAACCTATTGCCGTGCCTTTTCATTATATGCCAACACAAAATCTATGTCAATCACCATTAGATTTACGCCTTTATTTTCAAAAATCCCCCCCGGACAAATTCACCATCAAATCAATGGTGATTTGACGAGACCCCTCTATATAGAGGACATATTTTAATTTTTAATATTTTCGACGGAATCGTTAATGAATATTCAAAATCTTGAAACACCACATAGAAATCCCCGCAATTTTATATTTCACTTATGCTTAACCGGAAATACACGAAAAAAAGGGGGAAAACTGTGGTGAAACGAACCCATTTGGTTTGGAGTGCGGAAGCGAATGCTTCCGCTTTAAAGGCTGAAGCTGACGCTTCAGCACTCCATGCAGGAAACGGACAAAATCTCACTTGCGAATTCTCCGGTGGCCGATCCCCTTTAGGGGTCGGGGCTTTCGAGTCTATTCTTATATCCGGCCGACCACCACGGGAAGGTGGCCCAGCCCCGCGCTTCGCGGGGTGGGGTCGGCATAATATCCCGCATTCCGAAAGATTATGTCCCTTGAAAATTCAAGAAATAATAAAACAAACCCATTTAGGGGCAACGCCCCTTTCTATTCCAATTGGGCGGGCGTAGGTCGGCGTTCCGAGATACGCTGAAGGCGTATCGAGAAACCCGACAATATAAGAGATTTAAAAATTTGCCAAAACGAACCCAACTCACCGCACTATCATGCGCCACAATATGTTACAGCATATATTTGCGGGTCATAACCCTGGCGGTTTTGACTCAATAATTCCCCGGAGAGATTCCCGCCTCCGCGGGAATGACATTACAAGGGTGGCGGGACAAAATGGAAATCTTTTATGGCCAAGAAGCAGCCTGTCCCTCTCACACCCCCAACTTCTTCAGTATCTCCGGGATGTCCTGGAAGGTTTTCGCGGCGTGGGCGCCCGACGCCACCAGGGCATCGAGTTTCTCTTTGGCCGTGCCCATTTTCCCTTCGACGATCGCCCCGGCATGTCCCATTCTTTTTCCCGGAGGTGCAAACATCCCCCCGATCATGGCAATCACCGGCGTCTTCATTTTGCCTATCACCTCGCAGGCGCGTTCTTCGTACACTCCGCCGATTTCCCCGGTCATCACCACCGCTTTGGTCATGTCATCCTGTTCGAACTTCCCCAGGATTTCGTCGAATGTCGATCCCAGAATGGGGTCGCCCCCCAGACCGACACAGGTGGTCTCGCCGTAGCCGGTGCGGGTGAGCGTATCGGCCACATAGTACGTGATCGAGCCCGAGCGGCTGACCGTCCCCACGCGGCCCGGTTTGAATGCGATATCCGGCATGATCCCCAGGTTGGCCTCACCGGGGGTGATTATCCCGGCCGTGTTGCCGCCGATCACCGTTACGCCGTACTTGATCGCTTCCTTGCGCACATGAAGCATATCATGGATGGGGATATGCTCCGGGATCACCACCACGAACTTAATCCCCGCCCGGATCGCCTCGATCGCCGCCTCTTTGACAAATTTGGCCGGAAGGAATATCACCGAAGTATCCGCTCCGGTCTGTTTTACGCACTCGGCCACGGTATCGTACACCGGTTTGCCTTCAACAACTTGTCCGCCCTTGCCGGGCGTCACCCCGCCCACGATATTGGTCCCGTAGGCGATCATTCGCTTGGCATGGAACGCCCCCGCTCCACCGGTTATCCCCTGCACCAGCACTTTCGATTTCTTATCCACCAGTATAGCCATTATTTCGCCTCCGCCAGTTTCGCCAGTTCCACCGCCCGCTTGGAGATTTCCTCGATCGGGGTTTCGATCCCGTGGGCCTCGACATTTTTGAAAAGATCGGGATTTTGCTGTTTGGCTTCCTCGAACAGCCGCACCCCTTCCTGCCACATGTTGCCCGTCATCCGCATCACCATCGGTTTGGACAAGCCATGTTCGCGAAGAAACATGATTACCCCTTTGGCGAAATCATCGCATCTCGATATCCCTCCGAACCGCGCCCCGAATATGGCCTTGACGCTGGGATTCTCGTCGAGCAGGACCAGCATTTTGGCCAGCCGTTCCGGGGTGGGGCCGCCGCCCGAATCCATGAAATTGGCCGGCTTACCGCCGTAATAATGGATAAAGTCGTTGCCCATGATACCAAACCCCGCCCCGCCGGGAAACATCCCGATATTCCCCTCCAGATCAAGATACGGGATATCCCACTCCTGAGCCTGTCTCTCGCGCGGCGACATTTCCCCTTCCTCATGCCGTTTCTCGATCCCCATCTCGGACAGGTCGGCATGGCGAAAGACAGCATCGTCGTCCAGCGAAACCCGGCTGTCGGCGGCGATAAGTTTACCGTCGCCGGTCAGTACCAGGGGATTTATCTCGGCCAGTTTGGCGTCGTATTTCTTGAAAAAATTGTACAGACTGGTAATAATAGGCACGGCCGCCTTAAGGAGATCTCCCCCCAGACCGACCTTCTTGGCCAGGTCGATAGCGTCGAAACCGTGAAAATCCTCGTCGATATCATATGTCTTCTTAAAGACCTTTTCCGGCATCCGCGCCGCGACTTCCTCAATATCCATCCCCCCTTCGCCGCAGGCAATCACGACCAGTTTATAGTTGACCCGGTCGATGGTTACCCCGATATATATCTCGCGCTTGATATCCAGTTTGGGCTCGACCAGGACTTTCTCCACCGGGAAACCCTTGATCTTAAGGCTAAAGAGTGCCTCCGCGGTCCTTTTGACATCATCGGCCTTCTCGACAACTTTAATTCCCCCGGCTTTACCGCGCCCACCGGTCAAAACCTGGGACTTGAGCACCACCGGGCCGCCCAACTCCCGCGCGAATTGAACCGCTTCTTCGGAAGTCGCCGCCACTTTCCCCGGCGGGATAGGGATTTTGAACTTGGCAAACAGGTTTTTGCCTTCGTACTCATACAATCTCATAATAAATACCTTATAAAAGAGATGATTATTGTCTTATGAAGGGAAAATGTAGTAATCCTGCCTCGAATGTCAATGAAATGGTTTTGCCATCGAAAATTCGATTTATCAGTCATAATGCGGGTCGGGCTCCGAGAGGAGTTAACTGGCGAATCGAAAAACGCGACACTCCCGCCGGAATTTCGTCTCACGACAAAAAAAACGGGGCCGGAAGGCCCCGCCTTTTTAAGAAGTGTAATATGAATCTATCGGTTCTTGCCCAACTTTCCTGTCAATTTCGCCCAAAGCGATTTCATTTTCAGTTTGCCTATCGCCCCGGTCGGGTCGAGGTCCTTGGGGCAGACTTTCTGGCAATTGAAAATGGTATGGCACCGGAAAATCCCTTCGTCCGAGGCCACGAACGCCAACCGTTCATAAGTCTCCCCATCGCGGGAATCTTCGATAAACCGCAACGCCTTCAGGAGGGCATGAGGACCGAGATATTTCTCATCCGTGGCCACGACCGGGCAGGAGCCATAACAGCAGGCACAGAGGATACAATCGACATGGTGATCAATTCGCGCCCGGTCTTTTTCGCTTTGCAGAAATTCGCGCGGGCCGGGGACTTCCTTGGGGACCAGGTACGGCTTGATAGCCTCGTATTGGGCGAAAAAGGGCGTCAGGTCCACGACCATGTCGCGGATAATTTTCATGTGCGACAGCGGCCTGACGGTGATAACATTGCCCAGGGTGGCCACCTGGCTTTCACAGGCCAGGTTATAGCGGTCGTTGATGTGCATGGCGCAGGAGCCGCAGACACCCTGCCGGCAGGAGGACCGGAAAGCCAAAGTGGAATCGAGATTCTCGAGTATATAATACAACCCTTCCAGCACCGTCATCCCCTTAATATCGGGGAGTTCGAAAGTGTCGAAATAGGGCTTTTCATCCTTATCCGGATTAAATCGGAAAACCTTGAAAGTCGGCATATCAGTACTTCCTTTCTTCCGGCTGAAATTTCGTGAACCTTACCGGTTTATACGAAATTTCCGGATTGGTTTCGTGATAGCGATGCAAAGTATGTTTCATCCAGCGGTCGTCCATCCGTTTGGGCGCGTCCAGCCGGTAATGGGCGCCGCGCGATTCCATCCGGTTCAGGGCCCCGGTGGCGATAGCCAGGGCCGTATCCAGATTGCCGGCGATTTCCGTGACCCAGAGATAGTCAAAATTGAATTTGCCGGCGTCGGATATCTTCCTGATTTTGCCGAATCGTTCTTTCAGGGCGAGAATTTCAGCCACGCCCTTCTTCATATCGGCTTCATTGCGGAAAATGCCGAAATCATCGAACATCAATTTCGACAATTCATTCTTAATATCGTACGGATTCTCTTTCCCTTCGGAGGCGAGAAGTCTTTGGAAGCGATCCTTTTCCGCCGTCAGGGCCGTCGCGAGCGCTTCATTGTCGGCCGTCCGGGATTTGTCTTTAATTTTCCGGGCGACGTGATCGCCGACGATTTTGCCGAAAACAATCGTTTCCAGAAGGGAGTTGCCGCCCAGGCGATTGGCGCCGTGCACGGAAACGCAGGCGCACTCTCCGGCGGCAAACAGGCCCTCCATCTCGGTTTCGCCGACTCCGTCGCAGTCAATACCGCCCATGGTGTAATGCATAGCGGGGTAAATCGGTATCGGCTGAAAAACCGGATCGATATTTTTGAATTTCATGCAGATTTCGCGGATACCGGGCAAGCGCTCGTTGATTTTCTTTTCTCCCAGGTGGCGTAGATCAAGATGCACATAGCGATCCTCGAAGCCGCGTCCTTCGTTGATTTCGGTGCGAATCGACCGGGCCGTGATGTCGCGCGGAGCCAGTTCCATGATTTTTTCGGAAACATAATTTTTCATGAATCGCTCGCCCCGGTTGTTTAACAAGTAACCACCTTCGCCGCGGCAGCCCTCGGTCATGAGAATGGAAGACCCCTCCAGACCGGTGGGATGGAATTGAATAAATTCCATGTCTTTGAGAGGGACACCCGCCCAGTAGGGGATCGCCACGCCCAGGCCTGTCGAAGCATGGGCATTGGTCGTGTTCAGGGAATAAACCCGGCCCGAGCCGCCCGTGGCAAAGATCACGGCATTGGCTGCCAGGGTTTCGAATTCCCCGGAGTGCATATTTAAAAAGACGACGCCGGCGACGCGTTTATCCCGATAAGCCAGGCGGATTACGAATCTCTCGTATAAGACTTCGATATTGCGTTTGACCACCTGTTCATAACAGGTATGGAGTAAATAGAGCCCGGTCCGGTCGGCCCCGTAGCAGGTCCGGGGATACCCCGCCCCGCCGAAGGGGCGCTGGGCGATTTTGCCGTTGGGGTAGCGCGAAAAAGGACAGCCCCAATGTTCCATCTCAATGATAATTTCCGGCGCCGTGGCGGTCATCAACTCGACCGCGTCCTGGTCGGCCAAAAAATCACTGCCCTTAACGGTATCATAGGCATGCCGATCCGGGGTATCATCACCGGCGTCGGGGTGATTCGCCAGAGCGGCGTTGATCCCCCCCTGGGCCGCGCCCGAATGGGAGCGGACGGGGTGAATTTTGGAAACCAGGCCGACTTTAAAGCCGGCGTCGTGCGCCGCAATGGCCGCCCTCATACCGGCCAGACCGCCGCCGACCACGATTACGTCGTAAAACATATCAATTCCCTCCCCCGGTGTAGTTTTCCATAAAGAATTTGGGCCACTGCAGAACCAGGGTCAGTATCATGACGGCGATAAAAATGACGGTGATTATCCAGAATAAAGTCTTATGACCCCGGGACCAGGCAAAGAAGTCGGTAATGGTGATGCGCAGCCCGTTTAGCATATGCAAAAAGACGCCGGCAATCAGAAGCACTTCCAGCACGGCAAAAAACGGGTTTTGCACCTGGCCCATCCGTTTATCGAACGATTCCGGGCCACCGATAGCCGAGGAAAGAACGAAAATATGCATGACCAGATATATGGACAGCCCGATACCGGTGATGCGATGCAGCCAGAAGGAAAAATTCCCGATATTCCGGTTGAGATTGACATCCTGGGCCGTGCCTTTTAGTTTTTCGCTGAATTTCATTTTTACCGCCCTCCTAAAATAGATTCGAGAGGGTTATGGCGGCCACCACGATCAGGACAATTCCCAGAATCCAGAACATGGCTTTGAACAAAAACGACCAGCCTGTGGAAACACGGAAATCGGCGATTATTTCCCAGATACCGTTTAGGGCATGATAAACCACCATGGGCACGAACAGGAAATAATACACCTGCCACCAGAACGAAGCAGTCAGCCGCTCCTGGACCAGAGCGAAACTGATTATCCCCTCGACGGTGATATCATGAAAGAGGTGATGAACATTCAAATGCGTCACCAGAAAAAACGCCAGGAACAGGCCGGTGATTCTCTGCAACAGCCAAGGTACCAGGCTCTGGCTCGCGGCTTTTTGAGGCATAACACGCTCCTTGCGGAAGATTGTGCGTCCTTCGAATTTATTCCTGATAGTTAATCTTTTAAAGACGGAATTGTCAAGAGGTAAACTGAGGCCGAATGTCACGTAAAAGGGGATTATAGACCGCGCCAGTCGGTATTTTGGAACTGGACGTCTTTAGGATAACTTACCACTTCATCTCCGCCATTATCGCCACCGCTTTTTTTACCTGCGCCATCGAGACATCCAAATGCGTGACCATCCGTATCTTGGTACCGCCAAAAGGAATCGAGCCGATTCCCCTTTCCTTGAGTTTTTCGGAAATATAATTGGAATCGCGTCCCGTATCGGCCACCTCGAAAATGACAATATTGGTTTCGACGCGGCTCAAATCGACCCGGAATCCTTCGATGCGGTTTATGCCCTCGGCCAGCACCCGGGCCTTTTCGTGGTCTTCGGCCAATCGGGGCAGATTATGTTCGAGGGCATAAAGGCCCGCCGCTGCCAGAATTCCGGCCTGGCGCATCCCCCCGCCGAAGAGTTTGCGGGTTCGCCGCGCCTTGTCAATAAAATCCCGGGTTCCCAAAATCATCGACCCGACCGGCGCCCCCAGACCCTTGGACAGACAGACCGAAGCGGTATCGAAAGGGGCGGCCCAATCGGCCAAAGCAATTCCGGTGGCCACATGGGCATTCCAGATCCGGGCCCCGTCGAGGTGCATATAAAGCCTGTGGCGGTCGGCCACCTGACGAATCCTTTTAATTTCCCCCAAGGGAAAGATCGTTCCGGCCTGGCGATTATGGGTATTTTCGATTTCCACGATTTTGGTAATGGGAGCGTGAATATTCGCCGGACGCACCAGTTTCTCCACCTGCTCGGCGGTAAAGACGCCCCGCTCGGTGGTGATCATATTTATCATCAGCGAAGAATGCACGGCCGGGCCGCCGGTTTCATAATTGACAATGTGGCACTCCCGTTCGCAGATAAGTTCCCAGCCCGGCTGGGATATGGTTTTAAGAGCGACCTGATTGCCCATGGTGCCCGACGGCACATATAACGAGGCCTCTTTGTCGAACATCTCGGCCACGACCTTCTGCAGGCGGTTGACCGTGGGGTCATCGCCCAGAACATCGTCGCCGACTTCGGCCCCGGCTATGGCGCGACGCATTTCCACCGAGGGACGCGTTACCGTATCCGAACGAAGATCAATAAATTCCATAATATTTTACCGTCGTCTTAAATCAGAATTAATATTGATATAGGCTTATACGAACATTTTCGATACCAGCAAGAGGTGCATCGCCAGACCGCTTACCAGCGGGACCGACAGGTTATCGTCCAGGCTCCCCGAAATGCCTTCGGTAACGGTCGCCACCACAGCACCGATAATCCCAATTATATAAGGCATTTCCGGAGCCAGGATCACGATTATCAATGAAGCCGCCAGAAAGGCCAGGGAGCCTTCGAGTGATTTTCCCCGATATCTGTGTTTCCCAAATCTGCGTCCGATCAGGGCCGCGGCCGTGTCGCCGATGATAATAAAAGCCAGGGAAGCGATCGCCACCGGCTTGGCATAAAAGGCTATGACCAGGCAGGATGTAGCCAGAATATAAAAGGCGCCGGTAAAGTCGCCGCGCATTTCATGATCGCGAACGACCGGGGCGATAAGAGGCTTGAGAAAACGCCAGAATTTCCAATCCAACAAACGCGCAATATCGATCCAGGTCATAAGGAGAGTTACGGGAATCATTACTGCCAGGGCTTCGAAGCGGCTTAACCCCAGATAATAATACCCCATCGGAATTACCAATGCCCCCAGATGGGTCAACTTGCGGTAAAACTCCTGCCGGAGGGATATGGGATTTTGATTTTTATCGATCACGCTGAAGTATTTATTTTCGCCTTTCTTTCAAGGAGGCAATATTCAATCTGGCGGCCTTATCCAGGAAATAGGTTACGTTGTGCTTGGAAAGGAGTTTTTCCCGCCAGGCCGCTTTGATGGCTTTCGCGTTTTCCTCAATTAGCAGTGTCGATATTTCTCCCCGCACCTGATCGAGGCCGAGATTCAATTTCTTGTCCAATACTTTAATGATATGATAGCCCCATTCGGTTTTCACCGGGTGAGAAATATCTCCCACAGGAGTCCGCATGGCCGCATCGTAAAATTCGGGGGACATTTCGTCCGGCCCGATATATCCCAGATCGGCCGCCGCTCTTCTGATTTCCTGGGCTCCGGGGTAATGCTCCTGGGCCAAATCCAGAAAATCTATTCCCGACAGGGCCTGATCGCGCAAGAACTCGCCGAAAAGGGAGTCCTCCACAATGATATGCTGCACTTTTACGGGTTTTTTTATGATATATTTCTCAATATTCTTGTTGTAATAATCTTCAATCAGGCTGTCCGGAGGAACGTACCCGCGCGATTCCCCTTCCTGGATCACCATGGCCCGTGTATATTTATCCCACAATTCCTGCTCTTGTGCGACCACTTCCTCATCGTCGCCGTAACCGAGTTCATCGCCGGCCCTGATAATCAACAAAGGGCGGGCGATTATCTTCATAGCCTCATGCTTGTCAGCCAATGAAAGCGAGTCCAGACCTCTCTGCTTTTGAAAATCGGCAAACATAATGGGCAGGCGGACAAACCAGACCGTATCCTTACCGTTTACCGTGGCTGCCCAGGTTTCGGGAGCCACTTCCAGCACGGGACGTATTAGGGCCGAATCATTGAATTCGAATTGGGCATCCTGATACAGGGAATCAATGAAAAACAGGCTCCGATTGCGGGCAAATTCGGTTTTTAAATCTTTCTCTGCTATATCGTAATACCGCCCCTCCAATTTCACGAGTCCGGAATCGATCCGTTCCAGGGCTTCCGCAATATGCCAGCCGTCATTGGAGCGAAAAGGTTCCGAAATCTGCCCCGAATCAAGGGCAAAAACGGCCTTTTCGAAATCAAGGATATACATGCCGCGCCCGATAAATCCCAGGTCGCCGCCAATTTCTCGAGATTCCTCATGCATGGAATATTGCCGGGCCAAAGTCCCCAGGTCTTCTCCGGCCTTGACTCGCGCCGCCAAGTCATCTATCTGAACCCGGGCCACGGAGTCCAATTGGGCATCGGTCATCCCCCAATATAAGGCGGAATCGGGACCGCTTTTCATTTTCGCCGGGGCTATCATCAGGTGTCGGATATGGACCTGTTCTTTGAGCGTAAATTTTTCCGGATGGGCGAGGTAAAAACTATCCACCTGTGCGGAATCGGCCTTAAGCGAATCCAGAATCAGTTTACGATAAAGATATTCAATGTACAATGAACGAAAGCGGTCACTGTAGAGCCAGTAAAGGTTGAAATCCCGGCTTAAATCCATGTTTTTCGCTTCCAGGGAAATAATAGTATCCAGGATTATGGATTGCAGGGTGTCGAAATAAGTGGACGAATCGAGGATCCCCCCGCTTCTTAACATCGACGAGGAATTAATTCTCCTAAACAGATCGGATATATTTACCGCCCTGGAGGAATCAATCAAGGCGACGACAAAATCATTCTCCATGGCCTTTTTTTCATCAAGAATATTATCGGCGGTTTCATCGGATACGCGTGACTTGGAACCGCACCCGGCCATTACGGCCAGGAGTAATATTACCATGCCCGAAATAAATCCCGTTTTCAACCGCAGCATAGTCAACCTCGATTTACAGATTAATGCATTTTTTGAATTTATACAAAGGAAGAGGAAAATCAAGGGCAAATAATCAGGATGATTTCAAACACCGACCGGCGGCCGGGACGATTCCGGGGAAAAGTCGGAGGTAATATTTTCTTCATTTTTTTCGGAATCGGCGGGCCGGTGTCGAAATTCCAGGATAAAAGCCGTGCCTACGCCGGTCGCGGATTCCACGGCCAGTTCGATATTCAGATTGGCGGCCAGGCGTGAAACGATGGCCAATCCCAGGCCGGTGCCGTTCCTCTTGGTGGAGAAAAAGGGATCGAAAATACGGGGCAGGACGTCTTTTTCGACACCCGGACCGCTGTCGGCGATTACCAACACCACGCGCCCGGAAATATCCGTTTCCACCGAGACGGCAATTTCACCCGGTTTGGCTTCCAGGGCCTGACAGGAATTGACCATCAAATTTATGAGAACCTGTTTAAGCTGGTCTTCGTCGCTGTAAACATAAACGCAGGCATCGGAAGAAGAAAAGTGAAAAGATATTTGTTCATGAAAGGCCGGATGATGACGCAGGAATTCGAAGACATCGCTGACCAGACGGCACAACTCGACCCGGCTTAGCAGAGTCCGACTGCTTCGCGCATAAAGAAGAAAATCGGTCAGAATATCATTCAAACGACCGGACTCCCGGACGATCAGATCCATCAGCCTTTTATTTTCGCCGCCGACCTTCAGCTCCGAATATAGAACTTCCACCGAGCCCGAAATGGCGGCCATGGGATTGCGGATTTCATGGGCGATGGCGGCCGATAATTCGCCGACCGCCGCCATTTTATCGGCCTGACGAATTTTTTCCTCCAATTTCTTGGTATCGGTCAGATCCTGAAATATGGCGATCACCCCGCGGACCTGGCCGTCCTCATCTCGCAGAAGTGATGTTGAAAGTCCGAGGGGTACAACGTGACCGTTGCCGTCGGTAATATCCAGCTCTTCTCTTTCCAGGGCACGATTTGCATTCAAGGCCTCTTCCAGACTGGCCGCCAGCCGGGGCATACGCAGCGAAAATACGGCCCTGAAATCGCGCCCCCGGATATCTCGTTCATGATATCCCAGAATCTGTTCGCCCGACCGATTGAAATAGACGATACGTCCCGAGCAATCGACCGTAATCAATCCGGAATTAAGGTGGCGTAAAATATCATCGGTTTCCAATTTGGCCTGGCGTAGGGCCTGGGAGGTATCGGCCAACTGGCGATCCCGCGTCTTCAGGCGCTCCACCAGAAAGCCGGATATAAAGGCGACCAGAAAGAAAGTCAGGATATGCAGAAAAATGGAATAGAAGGCCGCATCCTGCGACGAGAAAATCGATTCCAGAGCTTTACGCGAAGAACCCGGCTGACCGGGAACCTCCAGCGAAAACCAGATCATGATGGCATAGGAAATCGAGACGATCGAAGCAATTCCCAGAGTCCCGGCCAAACTGCTGACCAGTGCGGTCGAGATAATGGTCAAAATAAATAAACCGGAAAAGGCCGAATTGATACTCCCCGTGGTATAGACTATGCCCATGACCACGGCAATTTCACACAAGGACTGAAGAAAGGGAAAAAACCGCAAAAGGAGATCCACATTCATCCACTTGCGGAAAATAAAAACAGCCGGAAGGGCCAGGGTAACCAGAGAATAAATTAGGTAATATCCGCGCAGGAAATTGGGATATTTAAGGCCGAATATGACCACGCCGGAAACTATTATAAAGGTGGTCATCCGCAAAGGCAGAAGCCAGGCGGGCTTGAAAATGGTATCGCCGGTTCTATCCATATAAAAGAAAGGGGCGCCGTCGGAGGCGCCCCGGCTTTTTGGGCAGATGTTAAATCTTGCCGATAATTTCAAACATCGGTAGATACATGGCCACCAGAATACCGCCGATAACCGCGCCCAGGACGACAATAATCAAGGGCTCAATCAAGGAAGTCATGGCGCTCACGGCAGCATCGACTTCTTCATCATAAAAGTCGGCGATTTTCGCCAGCATCTCATCCAGGCCACCGGTTTTCTCACCGACCGAAATCATCTGCGTTACCATGGGCGGGAAAACCCCCGAGTCCTTAAGAGGCCCGGTGATGGTTTCGCCCTCCGCGATGGCCAGGACGGCCCTGCGGATGGCTCCGGCGATAACGGCATTACCGGCCGTTTTGGCCGTGACGTCCATGGCGTCGATAATCGATACGCCCGACGACAGAAGCGTTCCCAGCGTGCGGGTAAAGCGGGCCACGGCCGATTTGCGAATAAGATTTCCGAACAGGGGCGCTTTAAGTGTTATTTTATCGAAGGTAGCCTTGCCGGCTTCGGTCTTCACCCAAAGGACAAAGCCCGTGATGGCGGCGCCCAGAGCGAGCAGAATAAAATGAAAATTGGAGGTCAGGAATTTACTTATGCCAAGAATCACCTTGGTCGGTCCCGGCAATTCAGCGCCCAGGGAATTAAACATATTGGCGAAAACCGGCACGATAAAGGTCAACATGGCGATAGTTACGCCGGTGGCCACAACCAGAACCACCGCCGGATAAACCATGGCGCCTTTGACCTTTCTTACCAGAGCATCGGCCTTCTCGCGGTAACCCGCCAAACGCACCAGGATAGTATCCAGGGCGCCTCCGACCTCGCCGGCCTCGACCATATTGGTGTAGAGGGGGTCAAACACCTTGGGATGCTTGGCCATGGCCTCCGACAGGGTGGAACCGCTGGCTACCGAATCCTTGACATTGATGATAATTTTGGACAAGGCCTTATTTTCGGTCTGCGTTCCCAGGATTTCCAGACACTGCACCATGGGCAGTCCCGCCCCGATCATGGTGGCAAACTGGCGGGTAAAACGGGAAATATCGATCTTCTTGACTCCCGTCCCCAGTTTCAGTTTAAGCTCGGCGGGTTTCTTCCGGATACTGGTAATCATGATCCGGTTTTGCCGCAGAATCCGCTCCAGGTCTTCGCGGCTTCCCGCGCTTAATTCACCCTGAACCGCTGCCCCGGCCAGAGTTTTTCCCTTGTATTCAAATACCGCCATATGTTAAACCTCTCCTTAGCCGAATCTAAACCGATACGGAGGCCTTGCCCCGGGTAAGCATTTCGTTGAGTTCCTGTATGTTGGAGCTGTACCCCATGGCATCGGTTAATGATATCTTTCCCGTATTATATAATTCCGACAGAGATTGATTCATGGTTTTCATGCCGTATTTCTGACCGGACTGAATCATGCTATAGATCTGATGTATTTTATCATCGCGTATCAAAGCCCTTACCGCCGGTGTTACCACCAGTACTTCCAGGCCCATACAACGCCCGCCCCCCACGCGGGGAATAAGGCACTGGGATACCACGGCCTGAAGACTGAATGACAGGGATATCCTCACCTGCTCCTGCTGATTGGTGGGGAAAGCATCGATAATGCGATTGATGGATTCCGCGGCGGAATTGGTATGCAGGGTGGCGAAAGCCAGGTGCCCCGTTTCGGAAATATTCAAGGCGCATTCGATCGTTTCCAGATCGCGCATTTCGCCAATCAGAACGACATCGGGGTCTTCGCGAAGAGCGTATTTCAACGCCGAGGCAAAGGATTGGGTATCACTGTAAACTTCGCGTTGGTTTACTATCGATTGCTGGTGACGGTGCAGGTACTCGATGGGATCCTCGACCGTGATAATATGGCACTGACGTTCCCGATTGACCTTATCGATGACGGCCGCCAGAGTGGTCGATTTGCCCGAGCCGGTCGGCCCGGTCACCAGTACCAGACCGCGCGGCAGCTTTGCGAATTCGGCCACTACTTTGGGCAATCCCAGTTCTTCGAAGGTCTTGACACGGTAGGGAATCTGGCGCAGGGCCACGGCCACATTTCCCCGCTGGACAAAGATATTACAGCGGAAACGGCTCATATTTTCAATGCCAAAAGATAAATCCAATTCCGAGTTGGTCTCGAATTTCAGCCTTTGCTTTTCATTCATGATGGAGTAAGCCAGTTTCTTGGTCATTTCCGGATTGAGAACATCATAAGGCATCCGCACCAATTTGCCGTCGACACGGGCCACCGGCGGCGACCCCACGGTCAGGTGCAGGTCGGAAGCATCCATCTTTACCATCTCTTCCAAAAGCTGACGCAGACCAACCATATTTTTCTCCCGTTAACGATTTGCCCTTATTAGAGTTATCTCCTTCTTATCCTATATCGGAAAATCCTTAAGAATCTTGAAAAAAATCGCCTGACCCGGCAATAATAATAGACCGCCAAGAAAACTCACAACCCCTTCGCCCGTCAACACTTATTGAATCCGACAGGAACCCCGTTCGATCCGCTTATGATATTATATCAGAAATTCAACCAAAACCCGGGTGCCCCCTGGATAACTTTATCAATTTTGTGGTGATTTAACAGGAATGACAATTAATCAACTGGTGACGCCGATAATTTCATCGTACCCGATCAGCCCCAGGCGCATTTTATCCACCGCCGCCATACGCAGAGTCAGCATCCCTTCCTTGATGGCCTGGTCTCGAATTATGGCATCCGAGGCCCGGTCAAGAATCAGGCGTTCGATACCGGGTGTCATCGGCAAAACCTCATAAATACCGGTCCGGCTGGACTTACCGGTCTGTCCGCATTCGCTGCATCCGTGAGAGCGCCAGCCTTTCAGGCCTTTGAGCATTTCTTCGGGGACATTCAGAGCCAGCAGTTGCTCTTCCGTCAGGTCATATTCCTCCCGGCAGGCCTGGCAAATTTTGCGCACCATACGTTGGGCCATAATCAGGCGGGTGGCCGAGGCCACCAGATAGTTGGGTACTCCCATATCGATGAGACGGACGACCGATGAGGGGGCATCGTTGGTATGCAGGGTGGAAAAAACTAGGTGTCCGGTCAGAGCGGCGCGGATGGCAATCTCCGCCGTTTCACCGTCACGAATTTCACCGACCATGATTACGTCCGGGTCCTGACGCAAGAAGGATCGCAGGGCCGCCGCGAAAGTCAACCCGATATCGGAGCGAACCAGGACCTGGTTGATGCCGTCGAAGTTAAACTCGACCGGATCCTCCGCCGTCATGATATTTATATCCACGGTATTAATCTGCTTCAAGGCCGAATAAAGGGTCGTAGTTTTACCGGAACCGGTCGGCCCGGTCACCAGAATAATCCCGTACGGCAGGTGAATGGCGCTATCAAACCGCTTCAGCGAGTCGGCACCGAAGCCCAACTTGGTCATATCCACCATAAGCGATTGCGGATCCAAAATTCGCATCACGACCTTCTCACCGAAGATGGTCGGCAGGCAGGAAACACGCAGGTCAACGGTTCTTTCCGCGATTTTAATTTTGATACGGCCGTCCTGGGGAAGCCGTCTTTCGGAAATATCCAGATCCGCCATGACCTTCACGCGGGAGACGATCGCCGCCCGGTACTTGTATGGCAAAGGCGCCATTTCCCGCAGTTCACCGTCGATACGAAAACGCACACGGATTCTTTTTTCATAGGATTCGAAGTGAATATCCGAAGCCCCGGAACGGATGGCATCGGCTATAATGGAATCCACCAGTTTAACGAGAGGTTTATCCTGGATGGCCGATTGCAGGTCGGCCTCCGAAGGTCCTTCTTCGGCTTCCACGACCTGAATGGCATCGTCGTCCTCCAGGCCCTTGACAATTTGGGAGAAGGCGTTTTCATCGGTGTAATAGGTATCGATGGATTTGGAGATTGCTTTTTCCGGCGAAATGACCGGTTGTATGGAACAACCGGTGATAAACTTTATGGCATCAAGGACATAAATATTATTGGGATCGGAGATGGCGACGATAAGGTTTTTGCCCAATTTGGAGACGGCAATGACATTGAACTTACGGGCGATATCAAGCGGGATTAATTTGACTATTTCGGGATTAAGTTCGATATCGGCCAGCCGCAGGGTCCCCATATTAAGCTGTTTGCCGACAAACCCGGTGATTTCGTCTTCACTGGCAAAGGCCCCCACGGTAACCAGGGCCTGCTCGAATTTTACCTTTTTCTCCCGGACATAAGTTTGGGCACGGTCCAGTTGCTCCTGGGTAATCTTGCCGGCTTTGACCAGCATGGTTCCTAATTCGGCAGACATCCTATCTCTCTCACCCTCCTCGAAAAATTCCCCTGTTTAGGCAGGCTTTCGGAAAGAAAAAAAGCGACTAGTCCTGAAAAATGTCATCCAGTCGGTCGCCGGCGGAATTGGCAAAATCGGCACTAAGCCCCGAGCCTTCAGTCTTGACTCTTTCCGTCAGGGTGGCGAATACCTTGAATAACTCGACCGCCGCCTCCTTGGCATACAGGCGTACCATCCCGATGGTAGTTCGGTCATCGAAAATGACCGCCAGAATCGAGCGATCGCCGACCAAAGACATATGGATATGGTCTTTTTTTCCCTGATGAAAAAGTACCGAAAATTCCGATTCGCCGACCAGACGGGCGATTTCCTTGGTAGAGGCAAATGATCCCGCCAGGAGCGCCGCCAAAGCGGTGGTATCCAGGGAATGGGTGAATCCCTGACGCGTTATCAGATGCCCGTCCTTGTCCACCAACAGGGCGCACTTGGCTTCGGCTCCCTTCAGCATCTTGGACAAGATGGAATCGATTTTTTCAATCTCTTCCTCATAGATGATAAAATTATCGTCGTGCACGGAGGGCACCTCCTTTAATTAATCCCGAATAAGCGTTTGAAAAAGCCGCGTTTTTTCTTAACGATCCTTTGCGGCGGAGCCATGGTCGGAGAAGGCAGATCCTGCCCCATAGATACTTTGGAATGTTCCTCGCCCTCGGCCATACGATTCTCGAACTGCGATGATTCCTCGGTCCGTGAGGCCGGCTGAAAATCGGAGACCGTGATACGGCGTTCCCGACGCATCAATCGGGAAGTACTGGAACCCGGAAATGGCCGGGCGGCGGCGCCAACCGGCTGTTGCGGTTCGGCCGCCTCGTCCGTCGACATCGGGGCGGGATTTTCGGCCGGGATTTTTCCGGTATCCCCGGTTCGGGTCGGCTCTAGACCGGGAACGGTGTCAATCGGGGGCGACAAACTGATTTTGCCCGTATCGGCATCATAAGCATTATGCCGAACCATTCCCGGAATAGTCTCCCCGGTCCCGACTTTTCGGTCCGGTACTTCACCATGTTCCGTCGCCGGTGCGGCGGGCGGGGGTGTCAACGGCGAAGACTCCGTCCGGGTAATGGTCGAATCGGAACGGGTATTTTTGGCCTTTTCCAGAACCAGTTTAATGATCATTTTCAGGGTGTCGAATACACCCGGACCGTTAACCGCTTCGGCCTCAAAGTGTTTCCAGCCGTACGGATTCAATTTGGCCTCGAGTTCCGCCACCGGCAAAGCCCCGGGCAGATCCCGCTTATTGTACTGAATGACAATGGGTAACTCGCTGATATTATACCCGTACTCGGCCAGGTTTTCCTTAAGGTTGGTTAAGGATTCGATATTTTCGTCCATCTTATCGGCCTGACTGTCGGCCACAAAGACCAGTCCGTCGACACCGCGCAGCACCAGTTTGCGGGTGGCGTTATAGTACACCTGACCGGGGACGGTATACAGCTGGAATTTAGCCGAAAAGCCGTTAATCTTCCCGATATTGATGGGCAGGAAATCGAAATAAAGGGTTCGATCGGCTTCGGTTGCCAGAGAAATCATTTTTCCCTTGGTTGTCGCCGGAACCTTCTTATGTACATACAAGAGATTGGTCGTTTTACCGGACAAGCCCGGTCCGTAAAAAACGATCTTGCAGGCAACCTCGCGGCTGGCATAATTGATTGCTACCATCTTTATCTATTCCCTTGTCCTCAATTGTCGTGGCGTGTTTTTATTGGCCCTCGGTTTTAAGCCGGCTTATGGCGTTTTTAATTTCGAGGCGGATCAACCCAATATTGACGTCCTTTTCCGAAGCCACCACCAGCAGGCCGATGCCGGCGTCGGT
Source organism: Candidatus Zixiibacteriota bacterium (assembly GCA_041752195.1). Taxonomy (GTDB): domain Bacteria; phylum Zixibacteria; class MSB-5A5; order GN15; family PGXB01; genus JBGSHP01. Next base: position 66,032 of record JBGSHP010000021.1, read on the forward strand.
AAAAAAGAGTTTTCCGGTCGCGGCTTCTATGGTCACCTGATTCAAAGGCGTTTGTTGCAGGCGATCCAGCGACTTCTGGATATTGGTCGTAATCGATGCCGCCAAAGCGCCCACCGTTTCACCTTCCACCGAAGTATTCATATCGGCGGCAATGACAATGCCATCGTTACCGACAATCATGGAGCCGGTAATTCCGCTGGTCTTGTTAAGATCTTCCAGAATGTGGTACATATTTTTCCTCCGCACTTGACGGCTGCAAACGGCCGTAGCGTTCGGATACGTATCTTCGGACCATTTCAGATGCCTGGGTCAGCCGCACGCCCAATAGTTCATCGTCGTCGCGGCCGGCCAGGGCCATTATATAGTACTCCCCGGCGCGAATCAGGGACAACCGATCCTGCGCCAGCAATATTTCCATTCTCTCTGCTTGAGGGTTACCCAGGCTGCGGGACAAAATATTTTTCGCCGCCTCATCCAGCAAGAGCGTCAGGGGGGCCCAATTTTCAATATCCAGCGAACCCCTTTTTATATAAGCCATGGAAAGTCCCTCTTTGTTTACCACTATGGCCAATTTTACGGCATGGTGTTCACCCAGGTAACGGACCGCCCGCTCAAAACCATTCAGGTCCGTTCCCAATCCGAAATCCGCCCTGGATTCGGTTAAGGCCGGGCGGCCGGCGGCATGAGCCGGGCGTTCTTCGCGATTGAAAAACGGCTGGTCGACAAAACGTTCTTCGTCATGGGCGCGGGCCACGGCCGGTTTTTCGGGTCGACGCCGGGGTGCCGGTTCGCCCACCAGACGTGCAAAGATCGGCTTCATGACAAACGGTGCCGCTATTACATGTATTAAAACGGCCGGAATATAGCGCGAGACCCCCAGGGTCAGAGCCGCCGACAAGTTGACTTTGTACATAATGGCCAGAAACAGGCCGAAAACCGTCCCCAGAACAATGCGATATAAAAAGGTCAGTCCGGCCCCCTGTAAGACCTGGAAAAGTGAGGCATGGGAACGGAAGATAAAGAGGACTATTCCATAATAAAGGACCTCTATCAGGGCATAGGCAAAAGACCCTGACTCCAGATTAAGACCCAGTTTGGAAGGGAATATGACCATGGGAATGACAATGATAAACCCCGAAAGGAGTATTACCAGCCGCCCGTCTCTGCCGAATATATTCATCATAATCCCCTGTTATTTGAGATAATCCTCATCCAGGCGGCCGAAAAGTGAACTCATTTTCAGTCGCAAGGTTCCCAGATTTATACGCCCCGTCGCTTTTATAATCAGCATACTTTCCTTCAAAGGGATCATATTGATTACCAGGTCCGGCGATTCAATCAAGAGGCTTTCATAATTGACAAACTGGGAATGGCCCAACTGCTTTTGTATTTCCGCTTCAATTTCCCTGGCCAGAGCTCCGAATTCCTCCTGGTTGACGGTGTCTTTCCAACGGGCTTCCGCCACCAGCCCTTCATTATTGACCAGAAGGATGCCCATCACCCCTTCTATTTGTACCAGGACGTCGAGAAAATCGCGGATACTTATCCGGCCTTCCTTGACCATGGCGCCCCCCGCATGTGCCGGGACGGCTTTCGGGGCCGCTGTCTGCAGCACCGGTTTTTCTGAAACGGATGATTCTTTCTTCAGGGGTTGTTTAATCTGCTCGGCCGCCTCTCGAGGAAGAGTCTGGCATAATTCCATCAGTTTCTGGACCTGCTTGTTTCCGGCATCCATCTGGTGGAGTTTCTCGAGAAGCTTGGAGGCCTTGGCGATTTCGCCTCGGCGTATATTTATTTCGGCCATCAAGAGGTCGGAATTAAAACTGGCCCCCTCCAGAATCACGGCCTTATTAACCTCGATCTCGGCCCAGTCGAACATGCCTTTATCGAGATTAATGCGGGCCATAACCAGGTGCGCTGAAACATAATTGGGATGGACTCTCAAGCCGTTCTGGCAAACCCGGAAAGCCTGGTCCAATTGGCCCTTGCGGCGGTAGGCCTCGGCCAATGCGGCAAAAATTTGAGAATTGGGATTCTCATCTAATATTTTATTGCACTTGGCTATTCGGTCATCAATTTCCGCGAAATCCACAGGCCTTCTCCCTTATTGGTTCTAAAAGGCTGTCATTCAAAACATTATAAAATTAAAATATTATTCTTGGGTAATTATAACTGCCATCTATATTTAAGTCAATTATTTTAACTATCCCAAAACCTTTCTGGTCTGATATAATCCCAGGCTCCAAATCACGACCATAACCAGATAAACCGCTGCCGGAATGTAATTTGGAAGTGTAGCCAGTTTAATTGTCTCGCCTATCGCCAGTAAACGGGCCAGAAGTAAAAAACCGAATCCGAGCGAAAACATTTGCCAGCCTTTCGACATTAATCCCCCCTTGACCAATGACATGACCCGCGCCGACCACCAGAGACAGAAGGCGGCTCCGACAAAAAGCGCCAGGTCTAAAATACCATTGGGGCGGAATAATTCCTGGGTTTGAATCGCAGCCCGCGCCGATTCCATCAATCCCAGCACCATGGCCATCGATAAGAAGCCGGTCAGCATATATTTTTTCATAATCTATACACCTTTCACCAGCCGAACCGTACGGTCGGCACGCTTAACGGAACGAAAGAGGTTTTCATCGATATGATATCGCTTCACCAGTTCGCGGCGCAGGGCCAGCGGTTCCGTGATTTCCTTTTTGATTCGTCCTATGGCCTGGCGAAACGGTCCTATGCCCAGCAGATAGTAGACATATTCCAGTTGATTGCAGAGCATATGCTCCAGGGAACTCATAACCGTATGCATCCTGACGGTTGCCGGAATTTTCAGGACTTCGGCGTAAAAGCGGTCAAACGAGGGCGTGACTTCCGCACCCGGATCGAATCCGGGAAAATATAAAAGGAAGCCTTTCCGGAATCCGGCCAGGTAGCGGGGAAATGACGGATTCTGATCGCCGATGAATTCCTCGACCAGCATGCGGATACGGTAAAAGCAACTATTATAAAGCGTGAACAATATCGACAAGATTATTTCTTCCTCATTTTCGGCGTCACCATCCGAGGCTTTCACTTTTCCGGCCGCTTCCACCAAACCCATGTTTATCAGGCGGTACAAGGCCCGGTAAGTGACAAATTCGCCCAGGGGCGAAGCCTGCACCATATCGGGCAAAGATCTTTCCCCGTTGACCAGGGCCAGGATCTTGAATTCATCTATACTCAAAGTCAGTTCTTCATCTTTAACCTTGGGATTTGACACCAGTTGCATCAAGGCGTCGTCCGGCGGCAGTACCTTTTGTATCTCCACCCATTCATCGATGCGACGCGTCCCTTCCATGATGACATTGGTGGTGTTGAGCTGGACGGTGAAAGGCGCGTGGCGGGGGGCCATCCCTTCAATGAATTTGAATTCGCCCTCGGCCCACGAGAAAAGGTTGTAGACGATTTCTTCGATCTGCAGTTTCAGGCATTCCAGAATTTCCGACTTGTCAAAAAGATTCATGTCGGCCAGGGTGGTGCCCAATTGACGGCCGGTCTGCTTATGCTGCTGAATGGCTTTTTCCAGATCCGTCTTGGATATTTTGCCTCTTTTCAAAAGCAGATTACCCAGAAGATCCTCTGAAGAATTGACCGATGAGGCATAGACAATCAAACCTTCCCGGAAGGCAATTTCTTTTTGACGCGGCCCGGAGGCGATTTCCAGAATGCCGGTCTTTTTCCCGGTTGTCAAAAGCTGCAGGATATCGGGAAAGGATATGGTTTTAAGGTTGCCGGTTAAGCTCATAAATTTTAAGCTCTTATACCAAGTGTTAAAGCGGCAGGTAATTCCATCGGGAACCCCTGCAATTCTTTTATTTTATCGGGATTTGGGGAGGGGTTCTTAACGACCAAACGGCTATATTTTCAGTCCGGGAGGGTCGGCCGTCCCCGGTAAATTGAAATATCGGCCGCGCCTTTTTGCGAAGTCAGCCAGATTTTGGGCAGGAATTTCTGATAGTATGGGGCCATTCCCATACTTTTACGGGGTATTCGCGAAATATCCCGACAAACCAGCAAAGACAGGTTTGTCTCATTTAGAAACAGGGTGTCGGAGGGTACCAGCATGGGCTTTATCATTAATATGGGACCGGATAAAGCCGGCGATTTCCCCGGAACAAAAGGCAGGTCGGAATTTTCCGAAAGAATTAAAACCACAAGGGAGTCAAATCGCAGAATGGCCAGTCCCTCCCTGATACCCGCCGTCCCGGTTTCAATCGTCTCAAAGTCGATGGTGTCCGAAAAATATAGGACACTATATGCATCGGCGGGCGGGTTATTCAGCCGCGTGATATCCGCAATCAGGCCCTGACTTTTTTCGGGAACATACAATTGGACAGTATCGAATAATTGCGCCGTTGCCACCGCCTCTTGAAGAGTGGCGTAATCAGGTGTGAGCGATATAATCGACAGATTCCGAACGCCTTTGTTTTTCAGATAGGGTACGGCTGTTTTTTCAGCCAGGATATATTCCTGCTCCGTCAGATCGGCCATAAATAAATAGTTGGTTTTCTCGCCTTCGCAGACAACCATATTGCCCCGGGCCAGGGAAAATACCGTCAGCCGGTAATCGCTTTCGAGCCGGTTCAAACGGCTTCCCGCCCAGAGGCAGCCGGATATAATCAGCAGGAAGACCAGATGCCGTCTCGCCCTTTTCGAATCGATGGCAAGTGTTCCCAGTGTCAGGACAACCAGAAATAGAATGACCATCCAACCGGAAAAAGAAAGCAAACAGGGTTCCAATGTCGATTTTGAGCCGAACAACTCCAGCAAGTATAAATTCAGATCGAAAAGGGCGTTTAGAGGTATGCCGATCAACTGCCCCAGCAGAGGCAGGAGCGTATACGCCAGGAGCAAGACCATTTCGCCGATTACGATCAGCGAGTTCAGGGGGACAATAATCAAATTGGCGGCAAAAGAGATAAAGGTCACCCGGCCGAAATAATAGGCGATCAGAGGCATCGACGCCGCCTGGGCGATAAAACTTATGACGACCGGGAAAATCAGCCAATTAATATATTTCTTCTCTTTATTGATCTTGATATGCGCCAGAATTCGGGGCGTCATAAAAACGAGCGCCCAGGCAACCACGAAAGACAATTGAAAGCCAATATCGAACAGCTGCGCCGGAGCCGCCGCCAGGATAAGACCGGCCGCGGCGGCGATGATATTATTAAGTTCTATTCGCCTTTGAAGGGCCTTTCCGATAAGTACCAAAATGGCCATGACGGAGGCCCGGACCACCGAAGGTTGATTCTGGGCCAGCGATGAAAATATGATTACGAACGCTATAAGTATGATGGCTTTGCGCCGGGGATTCAGATTCGAGGCCATTAACAAAAGAGCAATCAAGCCCACCAGGAGCCAGACATTGGAACCGGAGACGGCCAACAGGTGCAGTGTCCCGGAATCTCTGAAATATCTATAAATGTGTTCCGGAATGTTGCGGGTTTCACCGAGGAAAAAGCCGGAGGCCACGGCGGCATGGGGCGGTTTCAGGGTTTGTTGAAAAATTTCCAGAATTTCCTGCCTTAAATTCTGAATGACATGATGATAATCGTACTTCCCCGCCGGATTTACCCGGATATTAAGGTCATGCGGAAGATAGCAGGCGCCGAATACGCCTTTCAAATTCAAATAACGGCGATAATCCAGACCGGACGGATTGGCCCCGCCCTTGACCGCAAAAAGGCAGGCTTCCCATATCAGGCGGTCACCGTATTGTATTCGAGTGGTCGGAACGGCAATATTGATTATCAGGCGTCCTTTCCCGGGAATTACATGATCCTCATGGCGCAGCGAATCGAGTCTGGCGTACAAGATGGTTTTATGCTCGTACAGCACGGGCCAGTCATCGATCTCGGCATAAATGATGTACTTTTGATTATTATCCACAAAATGTTTGACATGGCCCGGAGGGAAGGCTTTGTACCTGAAAGCGAAATTAAATCCGGATAAGGCCAGAAAACCGACCAGGAAGACTATCACGGCCGCCCTTTTCATCCGGTATTGGTATAAGGCTACCCCCGTCAGGAAGGCTGTCAGGGCCGTAAAGAGATATACTCCGCAGGGAATTTTAATGATGTCGGCCAGAACAATTCCGGCGACAAGAAACAGGAGAATTATCACAGCCGGGTATTTCCTGGCCGTCATAATGACTCCACACTCATTTTTTTCGGTGGAATAATCCCCACAATCGCCCCACTTCGTCGAATTTCAAAAGGCGGCAAATCACAAGATAAATCGCCGCCATTCCCAGACATTGTATCATGACGATGACTATTTTTCCTTTCAGGCCGCCGATGGCCAATGAAGCCTCAAAATTGAAAATCCAAATAGCCGCCCAGGCAGTCAAGGCCGCGGCCAATATCCCCAGACTTTTAAGCCAAAACTCACGATATGAAATGCCGTCTAACTTACGCCTTATACCCCACATCAGGAAAACCAGGTTCGCCAGGCCGGCCACGGCATTGGCCGCCGCCAGGCCGGCAAACCCCCAGATCGGCATAAAGGCGAAATTGAGAATTATATTCATGGCCACCGAAATGACCGAGTAATACATCGGATTTTTAGAATCCCCCAGGGCATAAAATGCCGGCGCCGCCACCCGCACCCCGGCAAAGCCCAGGAGGCCCACGGAATAAAAGAATAAGGCCCTACTGGTCTGCAATGTATCCTCGGGACTGAAGGCGCCCCGTTCATATATCAGGCGGACCAGATCGTGGCCGAATCCGGCCAGATAGACAGCCGAAGGAATTACCAGAAACATGGTCCATCCTAAAGCCTCTTGATATGTCTTTATGAGTTTTTCAAACTGCCCGCGGGAGGCCTCTTCGGAGACCCGTGGCAGAGCCACCGTTCCCAGGGCCACGGCAAATACTCCCAGCGGGAAGTGCATCAAGCGATAGGAATAATTTAGGTAAGACATGGCTCCTTCTGCCAATAAGGAGGCCAGGAGGGTACTGATGAGGATATTCAATCGCGATGCCGACAGCCCCAAAATCATCGGCGATATCAAACGGAAGATACGCCTGATTCCCTCGTGGGCAAAATCAAAAGCGAGCCGGAAACGGAAACCCTCCTTCCACAGCCAGGGGACCTGGAAAAAGAGTTGGCCCAAGCCGCCCAGAAGGACACCGATGGCCAGGGTATAAATGGGTGTCTTAAAATAACTGTAAAAACAGACCGGCATGATAATCATGCCCAGGTTGAAAACCGCCGAAGCCAGGGCCGGAATACCGAAATTTCCCAGAGAATTGAGTATTCCCATGGCGACCGCCGCCAGGGAAACCAGGAGCAGGAAGACAAACATCAGGCGGGTCATGGCTACGGTAAGCGCGAATTTTTCCGGATCGGCCATAAACCCGTGAGCAGAAATATAAATTATTTCCGGGGAAAAAATCATGCCGGCGACGACTACCAGGCCGACCACGGCCGTTAAAATAGATAAGGTAATATTGGCCAATTGAAAGGCCGCCGCCCGTCCCTCCTTGACCATTATATCTTTGAAAATGGGCACAAAGGCCGAAGACAACGCCCCTTCGGCGAAAAGGTCTCGCAAAAGGTTGGGAATGCGGAAAGCCGCCACGAAAGCATCGGTGGCCAGTCCGGCTCCGAAATAATAGGCCGTCACCTGCTCCCGGATAAGTCCCAAAACCCGGGAAAAAGCGGTGGCGGCGGCCACTTTGCCCGCCGAGGCGGCTAATGACGACGGTCTGTTATTTTCCATTGACAGTTTGGAAATATTGCGTAAATTAATGGGCTTAGTATATAAAAAATATTAAAGGAGTGAATAAATTGCCAAATCACAAATCGTGTAAGAAACGGATGAAAACCTCGGCCGTGGCCAGACAGCGTAATCGCGGAGTCTCCTCGCGCTTGCGGAAGGCGGTCAAAGATTTGCGCGCCGTGACCAATCCGGCCGAAGCCCAGACTCAACTTAAAGAAATTTACAGCATCATTGATAAAGCCCATAAGAACGGCATCCTTCACAAGAACAAAGCGGCCCGCGACAAATCCCGGTTGACCGCCCACGTAAAGCAACTGGCCTCTCCATCCGAGACCAAGGCCTGATTAAATCAGGTGGCGCAGGAGGCCCAAAAGTCTCGGCCGATTTAGCGCCATGGACGTGATAATTTTCATCGGTTGCAGTTTATACACTGTTTTACCGGCAAAGTAATCTTTGAGGAAACCGACGATATCGTTAAAGTCAGCGTCGCTTAGTTTGTTAAAGACTTCCCGGAGCTTCAGGTACGTTTGAAGCTCCTCTTTTTTTATCCGGAAAAATTCACCGGGATAAAGTGACTCCAACGCCTCTTCCCTCATGCCACCCGACGCAATGTAGACCGCCGCGGCCCGACCGGCATAAATCCCGGACAGCATGGCGTTGACAATTCCGGCTCCGGATAAGGAATCCACCGCCCGGGCGGCGTCGCCAATCACCAGTAGATTTTTAAGCCTGAATTTCGTCTGTCCCTGATAGCGGGGAACCAGGCCGCAATGGGTCTCGGCTATTCTATATTTTTCACCAAACCTCTTTTTAAGAAATCTCTCCAGGTATTCGACCGTCTTGTCTCCCTTTTCCAGCGAAGCGGCTATCCCGAGGCCGACATTCGCCGAATTTTCCGATTTGGGAAAGACCCAGACATAGCCCCTGGGGGCGATTTGATTTCCGATATAAAATTCCAGAAGATCCGGCTCGACCTTTATATCCGTGATGCGATATTGAAGCAGAGATTCTATATCATTATCGGATATAATATTATCCAGGCCCGCCAGACGGGCGATTTTGGATTCCACGCCGTCGGCAGCGATAAATATATCGGCTTCTATGTCAGCGGTGGAGCCGTCGGGGTACAACACCTCAAGACACCCGAATCGATCTCCGGCGGGCTTGAGAGCCACGCCTATGGCATTGCAGGCCAATTCCGCCCCGGCCTGAACGGCCCTCTGGGTCAAGCCAGAATCGAAGGTCTTTCTGTCCAGGACATACCCGGCTTCGGGATGCACGATCTCGGCTATATTGCCGTCGGGCGAGATAAGTTTTATGCGACCGATCCGGGTCGAAATCCAGTCCGGCCGGGGAGTAATAATTTTATCCAGGGAGGGTTGGGAGACCGCTTCGGCACAACAAAGAGGATTTCCCGGATTTGGATGTTTCTCCAGAATCAGGACCGATTTTCCCGAGGAGGCAATCTCGTAGGCGGCCATGGCTCCGGCCGGGCCGGCACCGATCACAACGGCCTCAAATCGCCTGGGCATGGTTCTCATCTATCGCCCCCACCGGACAGAAATACAGGCAAATGCCGCACGCAGTGCAAAGTGTTTCGTCGATTATGAGGTGATTGAAGGATAAAAACAGCGCTTCCACGGGACAGAGAGAAACACAGCCCCCGCATTCCAGACATTTATCGTGATGAACGAAGAGCATCGAGGCGTAATTTACGCCACGATGCCGGCGGTATCAACTATTTTTTGACGGTGTTATATACCAGGTAAACGCTTCCCCCCAGAAATTCCGGGTAACCGCTGCAAAGGCGCAGGCTAAGCAAGTCGCGCAGGAAATGATCTTTCTCTCGAAGCGAGGCTTTTTCCTGTAAAACCGCCAGGGGATAATCAATTCCCATCAGTCGCGGGCCGGTTTCGAATTGAAGCGCCCCGGCCGGGAAAAGACGACCGCGCCCGGCGACCGCTATTAAATCCTCGATTTTTATATCCCGGAGTCGGATCCTTCGCCAAATCCCGAATTGTTTGATATTGGCTGTTTTCTGGGGATTAAAATACATCACCGGCGACAAAGCACGGCGATTATCGAGAAGATCCAAAAGGTCATACAAAGCCGCCGTCAGACGGCCATGAGAGGCGCGGCGAAAACTTAAGAACTGAACGGTTCCTTCGTTACCGGGCAAGGCCAGGACACAATTGCCACGATTGGTTCTTAAATCTTTTTTATTTTTAATGATCGAGATATCTCTCGGAAAATGCTCGGCGGCGGCAATGATATCACCAATAAATGAATCCTTGACGAGGATTTCCAAGAATACCTGCGGGGAATCGGCTGGTGAGATAATCTGGGCCGGTATGGCCTCCAGGCCAAGGCGACGGGCGGCTTCAAGTATAGAGGTATCTTGTATCAGCAACCATTGACCACGGGGAATTGAAAACAATGGGAGAGGGCTATTAATGACTCCCGAAGATTCCATCAGGTCTTTCAAATGCATTGTTTTTTCTTCATTAAAACGCATAACGGGGACAATCCGCGAAAGCGGGACAATTTTGAATCTGGGTGTCATGTCGGTAACCTCTCCATCAGAATGGGTAGTATTCAGTCTGCGATGCAGCAATAAAAATGCCGATTTCCCGTGACCTTAAATTGTTTGTTAACTTATTATGAAACAAGAAATTGGAGTGACTCTGGCGAATTACAAAAGGCAGGCGCCCGGACTTCCTGACCAAATTATGCAAGATTCTTCAGAATATCGCGGGCGAGCCTTATTGGCTCGCCCTTCACAATTTCTGCCTAATCCCGGCGGACACATCCCGGTGACGGGGCCGGCCCTCCGCGGAATTTATAGGCAATCATATACAAGGGATCCATCATATTAACCTGACAATCCTGATTGACATCGGCCTGATTTATATCATCCGGTGATGCACCATTATGGAAAAGATAGGCCATTAAAAAAAGAATATCGATAATGGTCACCCTATTATCGCCGTTCAGATCACCGGGAGTAGTTTCTATATCTTGAAAATACACCAGGGCTCGATTAATTAAGGCTCTGGTATCGGCCGTGTCCAAATAATATAGTGGAAAAGTCAAGGCGATTCCCTTGCCGCGACCGTTGTAAAAGGCGACGCCGGTGGGACGACCTTCAAAGGCGGGGTTATCGGTTCGGGAGTCATAGGTATAAATCACGCGCGTCCCCGGAAGGGGGTCGATGACCGACACCGAAGGAAGTGCGGCTCCCAACCCGGCGTTGGGATTGACATGTAAATCGGGCCAGCCGGGGCGGCCGAGAGCGCCTGAAAAATCCGCGGATTGATTCATTTCCACCCGGTTTATTCCAAAATAATCGTGCGCAAAATCCCCGGGGTGTTGCGGGACGATGCCGGTCAGCCAGGAAACAGACTCATATCCAGCCAGGAACAAATTGGTTTCGAAACCGAGAAACCATGCCAGGGAATCGGTAGAATTCGAAAACAGGTGATAATTCCAATCGTCGTCGATCCAGAAAATAGTACTGTATTGCCCGGCAATTGATCGCGACAGACAAAAAGTATCCTGGGAGGCATTTAAATTCTGTACCGTAAAGGACGTATCCGCAAAGATCCCGTCATAAAATCCGGCCACGGCTTCTTCCGGGGGCCAACCCCCGGGGTCGAATTCATTGGCCAGCAGGATACCGTAATTAAATGTGGCCGCGGCGACAACGAAGGTATCGGACACCGGCGAATAATTTTGGTCCAGATCGGAAGCCTGAATAAAATATTCATAGAGTATCTGCGGGAAAACGTCGATATCCCGCAATATCGTATCTTTGTAGTTATCATGATAAAGCATGAATTCTGCTCCGACAACACGCCGGAATATTTGATAGGCGCCAAAATCCAATTCCACACTCGGATTCCAGGTGAGGACAATGGCCGCGGAATCAGGATCAGCCCGGAAATTACCCGGGGTGCGGGGAAAAAGGAGTGGTTTTTCCGAGGCCTGAACCAGGTCGATTTGCCCCCTTCCCCATTCGGTCTTACCTTCGACGCAAAAATAATATGTCTGGCCTTCGCTTAGGCCATCCAGATCATAAAGGGCGTTTCCCGCGGGCACGGCCAGAGTATCGGTAAAAGTCCATGGAGAAGTCCCATAGTATATATAATAAGTGTAAAGAGGATTATATTCCCCCCAGGTTATCCGTAAAGCGTGCCCATTGCCGATATCGTTAATTTTTACGAAATCAGTCGTATGCGCGGCCTGATCAATAAATCCCAGACTCGCGGCGGCCCCTCGAACAACCTGCGCCATGAAGTCAAAATCCAGGTAATACCAGATATCGAAATCGGTATTCCATCGGTCGAGAGCCCAATCCGACTCCATAATTAACATTGAGGGATATTCATGTTCGGTAAAGGCATGAAATGATGAAGGCAATCCCTGTTCATAACGGCAGCCAAAAATATAACTCCCAATAGAGGTTGTTCGATAAAAAGCGGCGCCAAGCGCCTCGCAATAGCCGTAAGTTAATTCCGAGCCCCAATATTCGGCATGGTTATAGATAATGCTGTTATTACCGATGCGGTTGAAATCCAGCATAAACTCAATCCGGGCCTTCTGTTCCCGGAATTTCGCGGCGGCAAACTCGGCGCCGGCCAGTCCGGCTTCACCGGCCGAAAAGGCCACAAATATCATTGTCTTTCGCGTTTCCACAAGGCTGAAAACCCGTGCCAGTTCTAAAACGGCCGCCATTCCCGAGGCATTATTATCGGCGCCGGGAGCATAATCCTTGGGATCTGATTGGGTATTGTAGGAGTCGTAATTAGCCCCGACGACTATGATATTCTCGGGTTCCACCGATCCTGGTTTTACGCAATAGACATTCTGGCAGGCTTTCCGGCCAATATAAAAGGTATCGAAATAAACGCTGTCATATCCCAGGGATTGAAATTTCAGTCTTATCCAGTCGCGAACGGCGTGAATCGAATCGGAATAAAAATGGCGCGTCTGAAAGGCCTCCAACCGGTAAACGGACAAACAGAGGGAATCCCGGCCCACCAATTCCGCCAGGCTATCCGAAGGATATTCCCAGGTTAATGCCCCGGCATTGGCAGCGTTGTTTCGCCCCGGCAAAAACCCCGCTTGCGACTTGTTTGCCGCCTCGATTAGCTGATTAAAAGCCGGGGCCGCGGATATTTCCCCGGCTCCGAAAATAGAGGGAGGTAAAAAGAGGACAACGGTATAGAGAAACCATTTTTTAAACATAAACGCATCCCCACCCATGAGATTGGCTTTGGTTATTGAGAAAGACGCAGAATCATTGGTTCTGTTTACCCCTTCAGTAAACATTCCCAGGGGTTTGAAATTATAAGGGCGGGCCCGCTAATGGCCCGCCCTGATTTATGGAATTATAATCAATAAACGCATCCGGGTAAAGGTTCCGGACCGCCCTTGAATTTAAAATCGATAAGATAAATGGGGTCGAGAATATCGACCTTGCAATCCTGGTTGACATCGGCCTGATTCAAATCCGGCTCGGGCCCCTGACGAAACAGATAATCAATCAAATAAATCATATCCAGGACCGTTATTCTCGCGTCATTATCAATATCCCCCGGTAATCCGGCAACTCCCTGGAAATATTTCAGGGCCTTAACCATCATAAGCCGGACATCGGCGGTATCGAGATAATAAAGCGGAAATGTCAGGGCAATTCCCCGGGTCGTGCCGTTATTAAAGGTTACCCCGGCAGGTTTACCTTCAAAGGCCGGATTATCGGTAAATGAATCGAAAGTATATATGGTTTTTGCGCCGGGTATGGTATCGACAATGCCGATCGAGGGAAGCCTTGGTCCCAATCCGGAGGCCGGATTAACATGGAGATTCGGCCAGCCGTTGCGTCCCACGGCGCCATGGAAATCCACCAGATTATTAACCGTTACCCTTCTGACGCCCAGATAATCATAGACAAAATCCCCCGGAACCTGATATTGTACCCCTGTCAACCAATAAATCGATTCATAACCGGCCAGGAAGAAATTGGTACGGTAATTCATAAACCATTTCACGGAATCGAGCGAGGCATCCAGCAGGTGATAATTCCAGTCGTCGTCGATCCAGAAAATAGTATTATATTGGCCGGCCACGGAACGCGAAAGGTGAAAGGTATCTTCAAAGGCGCTTAACTTCTGAGTGGAATAGGCGGTATCGAAAATACTCTGATAAAACTGGTCAAGTTGGTTTTGCGAAGGCGACCCGATCACATCGAATTCATCCACCAGGAGTATCCCGCCGTCAAAAGTCGCCGCACCGGCAAAAACGGAAGTCGACATCGGCGATGCATTCTCATCGTTATCTATGGCCACTATCTTATATTCATTAATCACCTGCGGCTGGGCCGTCAGATCATAAAAAAGGGTGTCTGTGTAATCGCCGGCCAGCAATTCGAAATCCACACTCCCCGCGGGTCGGCGGAAGATTTGGTAGCGATTCAGGTCCAGTTCGATATTTTCGTTCCAGGATAATATTACCCGTGCGGAATCAGGTTCCGCGGCCAGGCCGGCCGGTGCGCGCGGCACGACCAGGGGCCTTTCGGATCTTTCCGCGATATGAATCGGGCCGTAACCTTCGCTATTTATCCCGACCACTGCCAGATAGTACAAGGTTCCTTCATTTAATCCGGTGATATCGAAATAACTCTGCCCCGCAGGAACATCCAAAGTAACGGTATAATTGCCCGAAGACGTCCCCACCATAACCTTGTACGTGTAAGTCGGATCATAATCATCCCAGTGGACTCGTAAAGCCTGCCCATCCCCGATATCGTAAATGTGGTCGATGGTCGTGGCGCGGGCGGCATTGTCGACATACCCCAGGGCGGCGGCCGTGCCGCGGACAAGTTGCTCGAAATAGGGGAAATCGAGCCGGGAACTGATATCGATATTGGTATGCCATCCGGGGTAATTAAAATCCCCCTCCTGAACGTAGACGGCGTGATAACCGAAATTTATGAAGGAAGCATGATCGGAGGCGGTAGCGGAACCGCCGTAGTACGGAATAAGCGTCGAAACTCGGTCATAGGCGTCGGAGATAACATCGGCATAACCACGAAAAGGTCCCGAGAAGAGTGTGACATCATCTACAGCATCTTCGGTATAGGCGACCATATCGAAATTGAGCATGAATTCGATATCGGCCCCCTGGTCATAAAGCCGCGAGGCCAGGGCCCGGGAGCCTACCAGACCGACCTCTTCGGCGGAAAAGGCCACGAACATTATTGTCTTCTTTGTCGGGACGTCTTTGAAGGCCCGCGCCAGCTCCAAAACGGCGGCCGTCCCCGAGCCGTTATCATCGGCGCCGGGCGCGAATATAGTGGGATCGGATTGCGTATTATAGGAATCATAATGCCCGCCGACCACGATGATTTTATCCGCCTCGGTCGTACCGGGCTTAATGCAAATGACATTATGACAGGGATATCCCCCAAAATAAAACAAATCATATTCGACATCGGTATACCCGAAACTCTGGAATTTGTCCACCAGCCAATCCCGGGCGATATGGATGGAATCCGAATAGACATACCTCGTATAGAAGGCCTCCAGTCGGGTATCGTAGTCATAGAGATTGGCCTGGATAATTAAATCCGCCAGGGTATCGGCCGGAACCGGATCCGGCTGGCGATAACCCAAAAGAGGCGGGTTATAAAACAGCGGCGTCTGCAGATTATCCAGTGTTATCACAAGAAATCCTTCGCGCCGGTAAATATCCATATCGCCGGGATCCAATTTAACCAGGTCGGCCTCTTCGGCCCCATATTTGATATCCGGAACCAGGACCGTTTTTACCAATCGCGGCCGGGGAAGACTTATAATTGCCATATTGGCGGGATTGATATCGGTGGCCAATAATTCCAAATCGAAACCATCCCCCTTAAGGCTTTCGGCTTCTTTGTGGGTCAATTCCACGAGAAACTTGCCATCCAGGGTACCCCGGGCGTAAGATATTTTGGTTTGCGCCGCCTGCAATTCCATCTGGCTGTTGATTTTCAGGAGATATAGATCGGCGGCGACCGCTGAAAAGGAAATTAAAAGGTATCCTGCCGTTAACAGACACGCGACCTTTTTCATATATCCGCTCCTATTGGATTTACTTTGCGTGGACGCTTTCAATCATATAAACGAAATGAACTTCAAGAGTACTCAATATTTATGGCAGAAGTAATTGAAATAGGTGATTAATATTCCAGCGATTCCAGCAATTTGGCCTTAATATTCTCTTTTACCTCCAGATATTTCCCTTCAGCCGAAGCCACCAGGACTCCCTCGCTTGTTCGGGCCTCCCCGACCGTCAAATAAAGTCTCCCCTTGCTCTTTTCCAGGCGTCCCTCGAACAGAAGTTTCTGGCCGGTTTCCACCATCTGGTGATAACGGACGGTCATCTCCACTGTCATGGCGAAAATATCCTGTGCCAGAAGCGCCTTAATCATTACCTCATCCAGGAGGGCAGCGGTAATCCCGCCGTGATAAACCCGGCGATATCCTTCAAATTGCATTTCGGCCACGCATTCGGTGACGGCTTTGCCGTCGATATAATAAAACCTGGCCTTCAGACCGCAGAGGTTATCCTGTCCGCAGATGAAACAACCGGAATAGCGTGCTATTTCCTGCATGGTATAAATTTAACCTGTTTTAAAAATAAGTCAATCCGGCAATAAATCAGCCCGGCCGCATTCTGCCGCCGGGCCTGTCATGGAAAATTTCCCGAATTTATCCCTATTTGGCCTTTTCGAGCAGAAAAGTCATTATCGCCTTTTGAATATGCAGGCGGTTCTCGGCTTCATCGAATACCACGGAATGAGGCCCGTCGATAACTTCGTCGACAATCTCTCTCCCCCTTTCCGCGGGAAGGCAATGCATCACCAGATGATCCGGGGCGGCATGTTTGGTCAATTGCGGATTAACCTGAAATTTCTGCAAAACCGCGGTTTTCTCGCCCAGTTTATCTTTTTGACCCATGGAGGCCCAGACATCGGTATAGATGACATCGGCGCCCTTAACCGCTTCCACGGGGTCGTCGGTGACCAGAATCTTACTCTTGCCGGAAGCCTTGGCCCGCTCCATGATATTTTTATCGGGCGGTGTCGATTTATCCGTCCCGATCCGAAGATCCATGGGCACCAGCGAGGCCAGATTCAACCAGCTATTGGCGATATTGTTGCCGTCGCCCAGATACGCGATACAGAATTTGTCTTTTTTGCGATGTTCCAGAATCGTGAAATAATCCCCCATAATCTGGCAGGGGTGGACCAGGTCGGTCAGCCCGTTGACCACGGGGACATCGGCATATTTGGCCAGCCCGGTGACATCGGTGTGGGCGAAGGTGCGGATCATTATCAAGGCGATATAGCGGGAAAGAACCTTTGCGACATCATGCACGGATTCCCGTTTGCCGATGGAAATCTCCTGGTCCGTCAGGTACATGGCATGGCCGCCCAACTGGAAGATGCCCACCTCAAAAGATACCCGGGTCCGCAGGGAGGGTTTGGTAAAAATACAGGCGACCGCTTTTCCGGCCAATGGCTTGGGGGCTATCTGGCCTTTTTTCATTTTGGCGCAAAGATCGAATACCTCGAATATTTCATCATGGGTCAGGTCAATAATTTCAGTAAAAGACCGGGGCATATTTCCTCCTCATTTTGCTTGTTTTAAAATCGCCACAAGGAATATAATGGGAATTATTAAGTCAAGGAGTTTAGGAATTTGTCAGGGAATTGTTGCAGGGACAAAAGCGGCGGCTTCCTTAAGTCCTTTGCCGGCCCGGATCGTAAAGCCGTGCGGCTCTTTAATGGCAACAACAAGGGACAATCTGCGTATATTCTGATTTGAAATAAAGGAGACTCAAATGTGGCATTCAAACGTGTTCTGGGGCGCGATAATCGCCCTGGTGGGATTGATTTTTCTTCTGAACAATCTGGGATATATCGATTATTCACTGGGATATATTATCAGCCGCTGGTGGCCGGTCATAATCATTATCGTCGGCCTGGACATGATCATCCGTCAAAGTCGGAAAAAAGCAAAATCTTAAGACGAGCGGGGAATTGACAAAAAATCCTGACGTGGTTATCCCGCCGGAAAGGACCGTCAGGCGATTTCTTCCACTTGCCAGGATTCATTGACATAAAGGCGGATAATATGAATATCGAAACCCCATTCCCGCAGCCTGGCTTCGGCCTTCTCCATTAAACTTAACTTGGTTTCTCGATTGACGCTGTGCCCGGCGCAATCATGATGTCCCACCAGCGCCACCACCTGGGAGCCATGGGTGTGATGCGAAATATGCAGTTTTTGCCGAATACTTTCCAAAATATGGTGATTATCGTCTTCGGCCAAACACTTGATCGGGCCCGGCTCCGTTATCATATCCACGAAATCGGCCTGATACCGGTCTTTTAAAAAGGCAATAACCGGCTCCTGGACGCGGCCGTCCATGCAATTGATGGCAGTCACGAATTTTCTAAGGGGCATAAAAGTCCCTCCAGATTTTATGCAAATATAATAAATTTGGCGGAAAAGGCAATAAATAAAGGCTTTTCCGCCCGGAATGGGCGTTGGGGCTTTCGCGACAATTCAGGAAATGATGGCTTTTGCTGCGAAGGGTCAGGAAAATCCACCTACGGTTCCGATCCCGAAACCTGCCGCAAAAGTGCCAAGACCTACCGGATTAAATTAATGTCCATTATTAGCGGCAAGGCTATCGCCAAAATTGTAGCCGTTTTTTTAGTCGGTGCATAGTAACCTCTATAGTGGTTAATTTCTTTTATTGGCATTCGATTATCTGGGGTTTGACAAAGGCGCTTTTCATCCCCAGAATCAGACCTATTATCGCTCCGCCGCCTATCAATATTCCCCCCCACGCAACATTGGAACTAATATTTTTCTCGTCATGATTACCCATATAAAAAATAACACTTCCCACCGCCGCCCCTATGGCCGGACCGAAAAAAAGATATTCCGGTTTTGGGCCTTTGGGGCCATATATAACCCGTGAGATATTTCCAACGGGAATTTTATGTTGATTCCATCCCAGCTGTGAACCCCCGACCACAAGTGACAGGCTGGCGGAATCCACTGCTTTAAAAACCGTTTCGATACTTTGGCCATTAGCGGTAACTATAGTAATTTTCTGGCCCCGGTGTAGTTTCTGGGCCGCTTGCATCAGGCAAATTGTCGCTGCATCCGTGGCATAAATCGCTTTGTCCATACACAAAGTCAGGATCAATGCCATTGAGATACACCTAAATAGCCATTTCATTTCTTCCTCCTTGCTTGAATATCCATAAGCGGCAGAATCAAAAGCCATGCCAGATTTATAGTCCGCCACTTGCTGAATTATATCAACTCTCGCAAGCAGTTATGAAGAAGGGTTGAAATCCTGACAAATTCGATGGATAGGTAATGATGAAAAAGTGGATATCTACTATTATGGTAATTGGGAACACTCAATGACGATTTTGTCGCCACGCGTTATCGATAGAAAAAAACCAAGGGAGGCCCCTGCCATCATACTTATTCCATATACCGCAATCTTTTTCCCAAATGAACTTGTTCCGTCATTGTCGTCCATGCCATTGGCAAGCGCGGCCCCGGTCATCCCCCCAAAAAAAAGCCCTCCTAGAAAATAAAGAGGCTGCCACCCCCGCTCGGTTTCAATCTTGGCGATTTGAGATTCCATAAATGTCATCTGCGCAAACTTGGCTCGGGCATCACCCAGAGCCCGGACAGTCAATGTTCCTTTGGTAGTATCAACGGAAACCAGTCCCCCTCGGGTAGTCATCCCTCCGGTTGCGGTAATGACAATTTTCTGCCCCTGTTTGATTTTTTGAGCCGCAATTTGAAGACAACTCGAAACGGCATCATCGGCCGAAATTATTCCGGGCAGCGCCACAGAAATAAGCAAGAGCGATATTAAAAGCCGGACTCTCTCCGGCCATTTAAGGTATCGTTTTTGACTGATTTTGTGAATGGGCATCATAATCATCTCCCAGGCAAATAAACGATTAAATTCCAATATATCATGGCTTCTTTTGCGGACATTCAATTGCCTGCCTGCCGCCTTGCGTGATGGATAATATAAGCCCTATAGCCGCGCCCCCGATAAGACTTGCCTCAAAGGCGACTATTTTTTTCCCCAAGGGATCAAAGCCTGAATCTCCGTCGTCGTCATCAATACTATTGGCGAGAATGGCTCCGACCACGCCGCCGAGTATCGACCCTGCCAAAAGATAAACCGGCTTCCAGCGCCGTTCAATTTCGATTCTGGCAATTTGAGATTCATTAAAAGACATTCGGGAGACTTCGGCTTTTTCGTCGCTCAATTCATGAATTGTCAGAAGTCCGGCCGCGGTATCGACGGATACAAAACCGCCTCGGGTGATCATTCCCCCCACTTCCGTAACGACAATCCTCTTCCCTACCCTTAACTTATGAGCCGCAATTTGAAGGCAACTCGAAACGGCATCTTCGGCCAGGATTTGAATTGGGGCAGATGAAATCAATAGCACCGTGGCGATTATCAGACCAGTCCTCCCCAAGCGGCGGCAAATACCGATTTGGCGATAGTTGATACTTGGCTTCATAATTTGCCCCAACTTAGAATTAATGATCGCACTTGATTTCCTTGGGATTAGCATTGGTAATTGCTAACACCACGCCCCCGATAGTAACAGCCGAAAAACAGCCCCAGAAAACTCCCAAATTATCTTCAATTGCTCCCCATCCGATCTCTTCCTGTCCGCCTTTGTCGTCCGCAACTACGTTGCAGATAATAGCGCCCAGGACGAATCCGGCGCAGGCCCCGGCCATTAGATACTTGAATTTCGGGATGCCGCCGCCGTACTTAATGGCATTTATCTCCGAAGCTGCGAAACGCATCCGGCCATCGGGAAATTCTTCGCCGCTGACAATAAGATATTCCATGGTGGAATCTACGTCAGAAAAATCTCCAGTCGTTATCAAACTGTCTTTGCTAAAGACGGTGATTTTATCGCCCGCTTTTAATTTGGCCGCCGCGACTTGCAGACAGGTGGAAACGGCGTCATCGGCCCGGGCCGCTTGACCGAAGAAAAGGGGAATAAGCAAGATTATGAAAAAAAATAGAGAGTTTCGAGTTGCCTTACCCATAGTATCCTCCAATTTACCCAAAAGATACCGCACAACGCGAAAAACACAATATGGAATATTTATTGAAGGCTACAATATATACCGGCTTAAGTCCTCATCCTTGATTATTTCCGCCAGGCGGTCATCGACTATTTTAGCCGTGATTTTTATACTCTTATGCTCGTTGGGGGCCTCGAACATGATATCCTCGAGAAGGGTCGTCATGACGGTGTGAAGTCTCCTGGCGCCGATATTCTCGGTGCGCAGATTGACTTCCTCGGCAATCTGGGCGATTCGTTTCAAGGCCGGTTTGTCGAAAGTCAATTTCACCCCATCGCTGCCCATCAGGGCCGAGTACTGCTTTATCAAGGCGTTTTTGGGTTCGGAAAGAATGCGCACGAAATCATCGGCCGTCAGGCTGTCCAGTTCCACCCGAATGGGAAACCGCCCCTGCAATTCCGGAATCAAATCGGCGGGACTGGCGGAATGGAAGGCGCCGGCCGCGATGAAAAGAACATGGTCGGTGATGACCATGCCATACTTGGTCATGACCGCGCAACCTTCGACGATGGGCAGGATATCCTGCTGAACGCCCTCGCGGGAAACATCGGGACCGACCCTGGTTTTTTCCCCGGCGATTTTATCGATTTCATCCACGAACACGATTCCCGATTCCTGGGCCCGCTCCAGCGCCTCATCGATTATATCATCCATGTTAACCAGCCGCGATATTTCCTCGGAAAATAAAATCTTGCGGGCCTCCTTGATGCTCATTTTGCGCCGCTTGGTCTTTTTGGGCATCAGTCCCGAAAACATTTCCTGGAAATTTATTCCCAATTCTTCCATCCCCATGGGTGAAAATATCTCCACCATGGGGTATCTATCCGCCGGGGTGTCCATCTCCACCATTCTTTCTTCCAACTCCCCGGCCAGAAGTTTTTCCCGCAGTTTCAGGCGCGTGCTGGAGTCCTTGACGGCCGTGGCGATTTCGGCCGAAGTCTCACCGGCCGGTTGCGGACGGGGCGGCGGCGGTGGCAGAAGCAAATCCAGAATTCTCTCATTGATCATTTCCTCGGCTTTATCCCGGACTTTTTCGGACTTCTCCTGCTTGACCATGTTGACGGCCAGGTCAACCAAATCGCGTACCATCGACTCCACATCGCGGCCGACATAACCCACTTCGGTAAATTTGGAGGCTTCGACTTTGATGAAAGGCGCTCCCGCCATTTCGGCCAGACGCCGGGCAATTTCGGTTTTTCCCACGCCGGTGGGGCCGATCATGAGAATATTGTTCGGCAGGATTTCGTCGCGGATTTCGGGGGGGGCGGCTTTCCGCCGCCAGCGGTTGCGCAGCGCGATGGCCACCGATTTTTTGGCTTTATCCTGGCCGATGATATATTTATCAAGGTGTTCGACAATCTCGCGCGGAGTCTGGTAGCGATTATTCATCATTTGATACTTTCTATGGTAATATGGCGATTGGTGAAAACGCAGATGTCGGCGGCGATCTCAAGAGATTTTCTGACAATTTCATCGGCCGAGGCTTTGGGGTCGGACAATATAATCGCTCGGGCGGCGGCCAGGGCGTAGGGCCCCCCGGAGCCGATCGCCAGAATGCCGTCATCCGGTTCCAGGACTTCGCCGGTTCCGGCAATCAGAAGCGAGTGTTTTTTATCGGCCACAGCCAGGAGCGCTTCGAGTTTTTGAAGATACTTGTCGGTGCGCCAGTCTTTGGCCAGTTCCACGGCGGCCCGGGGAAGATTCCCCGAGAACTCATCGATTTTCGATTCGAATCTTTCAAACAGGGCCAGGGCATCGGCCGCGGCGCCGGCAAAACCGGCCAGAATTTTGTCGTCATAAAGTTTGCGGATTTTTACCGCTTTGGATTTCATGACCGTTTCGCCGAAAGTCACCTGGCCGTCACCACCCATGGCGGTAACCCCTTTATATCTTAATCCCAGAATCGTCGTGCTTCTAATTTTCACTCTACCTCCCGTGTATGGTTTCAGGCCCGGGGATGTGATTTATTATAGACCGCTTTCAACCGTTCCGTCCCGACATGAGTATATTTCTGCGTGGTCGCCAGAGAACTATGACCCAGAAGTTCCTTGATGGCCAGGATATCCGCCCCGTTTTCCAGCATATGGGTGGCAAAACTGTGGCGAAGCATATGCGGCGTGACCCGCTTTCCCAGAATCGAGCAATACGCGGCCACGACCCGATCGATGGAGCGGACCGACAATCCTTCCCCTCGGGAATTGAGAAACAGGCGGTCGCCATTTTTATTGCGGCCGGCAAGAAAGTCATCTCGGAATTCCAGGTAAGCGTCAATTTCTTCTTCCAGAAAATCGCCGTAAGGCACGACCCTGACTTTATTCCCTTTGCCCAGAACATTCAGAAGTTGCCGTTTGCGATCGATATCGGATAGTTTGAGTCCGGCCAGTTCGGCCCGGCGAATTCCGGATAAATACAATAAAGCCACCATGATATAATTGCGCCAGGATAAATAATTATCCCGGGCGACCTGTTCGAATAATTCATCGGCCTCTTTCTGCGACAAAAAGCCGGGAATTTTTTCCGTGAATCGCAATCGCTTCAGGCGGCAAATATACGGGGTATACTCCTTCTTGCCGGTTAAATATTTCTGCCACCCCGATAGAGCCGAAATGAATCCGGCCAAAGTGCGCACGGATATATTTTGACCGCGCCTTAACGCCAGGTATTTTCTCAAGAGAATATTATTCAACGAAGCATCCGAGGGCGTTTGTTTATATTCATTTTCGAGGAAAGCCACCCATGGTGACAGCTGATTTCTATAGGTGGCAATCGAGCCGGGAGCCAGACGGCGTTCACCGGATAAAGTCTGAAGATATTCTTCCAAGGCTATTTTCAGCATGGTGTCTTAATATTCAAGCCCCTTATGGCCTCTGTCAATAACGTAATCAAGGGTAAATCACAAATAAAAGGGCAGGCTGGTTAATACACAAACCAACCTGCCGACCAAATTCAATAAATTTCAACCGATTTTTATGAGCACTTGCAGTCGCCGCAACCGCCTTCGCCGATTTTAATCGTATATCCGCTATGGGCTTCATCATCGATATAATCAACCCGGATATCGCCGATATTGGCCAGGAATTCCTTAAGACGCGGGTCGATATATGCCGTAACGCCATTGGATTCCAATTTCTCAAGTCCGTCCGCTGACTCATACAGAGTCATGCCCACCGAGGGCCCGCTTCAGCCAGCCCCCATGAAATATAAAACCAGGAATTTATCCCGGGCCGAATCCGAATCCAGAACTTTTTTCAATTCGGTGCCGGCTTTTTCACTGACGACCAACATTTTTCTGCCTTTCTTTATGCCTTTTGATTGTCATTTAAGCAAAATGATTCAAAAAATCAAGTTGAATTAGAGATAAATCGGTTATCTCATTATTAATCAATAATATAAATAATATATGAAAAGATCAATTTATTGGTGAAAAAAAAGTAATGACCGTCAACCCTTATCAGATACTTCGACCGGTTCTTCTTCCTGCTCCGATGTCTTCTGATATTTGCAGGAGGGGCAGGCCAAATAACTTCCCTTGGCTTGAGAATATCTTTCGGTCAAAAATGGATGGCCGCAGGCGGGACAAGCGGTTGGCACCGGTTTATACCAACTTACAAAATCACAGTCAGGATAGCGAGAACAGCCAAAAAAGACCTTCCCTTTTCGGGATCGCTTCTCCACAACATCACCGGAACAGCCCTCTTTGGGGCATTTTACGCCCGTGGATATAGATTTGGTAGTTTTACATTCGGGATAATTGGAACAGGCGATAAATTTTCCGAAACGTCCCGAACGGATAATCATCGGCGACCCGCATTTGGGGCATTTTTCATCGATCTGAACCGTTTCCCCGGCATTTTCCAGAGGTTTGGTATTTCGGCAATTGGGATAGGCGGAACAAGCCAGGAATCGTCCGTTACGCCCCCACTTTATCACCATCGGTGAACCGCATTTTTCACAGATTTCTTCCGTCTTCTCGGTCAGCGAGTCCTTAATATCGGATTGTTTGTCGGCCAATCCCTCCAAACGGCTGCTGAAGGGTTTATAAAACTCCCTTAACACGTTGACCCAGTCCTCGGCGCCCGATTCCACCTGGTCCAGATTAGCTTCCATCCCGGCCGTAAATTTGACGTCAAAAACATCGGGGAAATTCTCGACCAGAATCTTGTTAACCGTCTTGCCCAAATCAGTCGGAAACAGCCGCCGTTCCTTTATTTCTACATATTTGCGGTCGTTGAGAGTGGACAAAATGGTGGCATAAGTCGAGGGCCGCCCGATTCCTTCGGCCTCCAGCGTTTTCACCAACGAAGCCTGTGAAAAGCGGGCCGGAGGTTTGGTAAAGTGTTGTTCCGGGAAAAGATCCTTCAGCGTCAGTTTATCGCCTTCTTTTAAATCCGGCAATTTATCCAGCAAAATTTCACTCTCACCATTGCCGTTGCCGTTCTCCACATACTCCTGATATACTTTCAGAAACCCGTCGAATTTAAGGGCCTGGGCGCCGGAATTGAATTGATACTTGCCGGCCTTGATAATTATGGATGTCGTATCATAAACCGCCGGAGACATCTGGCAGGCCAGGAAGCGGTTCCATATCAAGCTGTACAATTTCAACTGGTCGCGGGTAAGATATTTTTTTAGGCTGTCCGGCGCGTGATCAAGGTAAGAAGGACGGATAGCCTCATGGGCGTCCTGGACGCCTTTGCGCGACTTATAACGATTGGGCTCCTTAGGCAGGTAATCAGCGCCGTAAGCATTTTTAATATATTCGCGAACGGCCGTTACGGCGGTCTCGGCCACGCGGACGGAATCGGTGCGCATATAAGTAATCAGGCCGGTGGGACCTTCCTCGCCCAGGTCCACCCCTTCATATAATTGCTGGGCGATCATCATGGTTTTCTTGGGCGAGAAATAAAAGGCCTTGGCGGCTTCCTGTTGCAGGGTACTGGTAATAAAGGGAGGCGGTGGATTCCGTTTCTTCTGCGACTTTTTTATCGCCTCTACGATAAACTCACTTTGGCGTAATTCGTGGCATATCCCGTCGGCTTTAATCTGATTGTCAATTTGCGGTTTTTCACCTTCGATTTTTGACAGCCGCGAGCGAAATTCCGTCTGGGCCTTATCGGCCAGGAGGGCGTCGATAGTCCAGTACTCCGTCGCAATGAAGGCCAGGATTTCTTCTTCCCTTTCGCAGATAATTCGCAGGGCCACCGATTGCACTCGCCCGGCGGAAAGCCCGCCCGTTATGGTTTTCCACAAAAAGGGCGAGACCTTATAACCGACCAGCCGATCCAGAATTCGGCGCGCCTGCTGGGCATTGACCAAATTTATGTCAATTTCACGAGTATGCTCCAAGGCATCCTTGACGGCCGATTTGGTAATTTCATTGAAGGTTACCCGGACCATTTTCTTATGATTGCGGAGTTTTTCGGCGACATGCCAGGCGATGGCTTCACCTTCCCGGTCGGGATCGGGGCCCAGATAGACCACTTCCGCCTTAGCCGCGGCTTCCTTAAGTTTCTTTATAACAGGGCTTTTGCCGCGGATCATGACATAATCGGGCTTAAAATCGTTTTCGACATCGACCCCCAGTTTCGATTTGGGCAAATCGCTGATATGCCCTACCGTGGCCTGGACGTCAAAATTCTTGCCCAAAAACTTTTTCAAAGTCCGAGACTTGGCCGGAGATTCCACGATGAGAAGGTTTTTTGCCATGATGCTTTATTAGCTCTCTTTTTCTTCGCCTTTATACTTGACCTTTATTCTGCCTTCAATCAGGTCGCGCAGGGCCAGGCTGGTTACTTTACGCGTGTCAATATTGACATCTTCCTCGGCCATACGCTCCAGCATGGCCAATCGCAGGGAATTGATATGCCGGGCCCGTTGAGCGGCAATCAGAACCGCTTCATATCGGTTTCGAGTTACTTTATCGACCTCTTCCAAAGGCATCACATCCGCCATGGTTCCTCCAATGACCTAAAGGTTAACCAATTATACGCCGAATTTGTTCCGGATCCAGACCGGCTTGTCGACAATGCAGCGTTTTGACGATCATTTCCACTTCACGGATCGCCGATCCCAGTTCCTTATTGATTACGACATATTCAAAACGTCTGTACAACTTCATTTCGCTCAAAGCCCGGCGTTGACGAATTCTTAAGTGCTTATCGTCTTCTGTGCCGCGTCGCTTTAATCGCTTCAGCAATTCCCGGCGGCCGGGAGGCAGGACAAAGATGGTAACCGCTTCGCGATATTGTTCCTTAAGCCGCCGCGCCCCTTTGACATCGACATCAAACAACATGACCCCGCCCTGTTGTCGAATTTTTTCTATGGGAGACCGCGGAGTTCCATAATAGTAGCGGTGCACCTGGCAGGATTCGGCGAACATCCCGTCCCGCCGGAGACTCATGAATTCATTATGATCGACAAAATAATATTCGCGCCCGTCTCTTTCGTTGGGGCGCCTGGGGCGAGTCGTGTATGAAATCGAAAAGGTCCACCCGGCTTTGCGGTTACGCTTCAAAAGCCTGCGGCAGATGGAACTTTTGCCGCCGCCGGAAGGTGAGGATATTATGACTATTTTCCCTTTTGCTTTCGGCATATCCGATTTACGGGGAAGGTTACTCAATGTTTTGAACCTGTTCCCGCAGTTTCTCTATCTCTTCTTTTATCCGCACGGCTATTCCCGCAATATCGGTATTGGCCGTTTTGGAGCCCATGGTGTTGGCTTCGCGATTCATTTCCTGCAAAATGAAATTCAACCTCTTGCCGACCGAGCCGTTTTCGGCGACGGCATCCTTGAACTGGTTCAGATGGCTGGTGAAACGAACCGTTTCTTCGGTGATATCGGAGCGGTCGACCAAAAAGGCGACCTCTTCTTCGAGACGGGTCGAATCCACACTTTTACCATTGAGAAGTTCGGCGATACGGTTCGAAAGTTTCTCTTTAAGCATCGGTTTGTCGCAGGCGTGAAGTTTTTCCACCTTTTTGGCCAGGTTTAAAAGATTCTTTATTCGGGCCAGGATATCTTTTTTCATGGCCGCGCCTTCTTTGCCGCGCATGCTCATCATGCCATCGATGGCTTTGTCGATCGTCTTGGAAAGAATCGGCCAGATTCTATCGGCGAAATCGCCTTCTTTGCTGATTTTGAAAATATCGGGAAAAGCCAGGAAGTGAGAAATTTCCAATTCTCCGCCCAATTTATACTTCTTTTTCAGATTCGTCAGTTGCCGAAAAACATCTTCGGCCAGGGCCTGGTTGACGATAACGCTATCCCCCAGGCCGCCCAGATCTTCATAATGAACGGAAACGGTAATCTTGCCCCGTTCCAGGTGCGAGGCAAGATGATCTTTAATAAGCGGTTCCAGACCGCCCATTTCGCGAGGAAGACGAATCGTAAATTCAAGAAAGCGATTATTAACGGAAGATATCTCGACTCCCAGTGAGCACACTTTATCCTGGTAGTCGGCCTTTCCGTATCCGGTCATGGAATACATAACAAATACTCCCCCGCTGGTTATAAATCAGGTTGTTAAAATATCATTAACGTTCGGTTTGTCAATCGTTTCTGTGATCTGATTCGGAACCGAGCACAATTTTTCCACGGACAAAGCTAAAGAGCATGGCCGCCAAAATTATAAAAATAATATACTTATATACCGATCGAAAGCCCTCAACGAAGGCCTGCCCGGCGGGCAAGCCGCTGTTTTCGAAGCGGATACGATAAAATTCAAAGAGGGCCAAGGCCAGGGCCACGCCCAGGGAAATACCCAGGCTTCTGATAGTGGCGTTGATTCCCGACGCCGAACCTAATTTCCGTTTCGAGACCGATCCCATTATTGTAGAAGTATTTGGCGTCGAGAAAAACCCCATACCGATACCCATGACGGCCAAAACCAGCATGATGTCCGACGCCGAGGAATCCCCGTTTAAAAGCCGTATCAGATATATCCCCCCGGCCATTATGGCCGTGCCGATCGTCGAGATAATCCGGGCCTGAAAACGGTCGGCAAGATAGCCCGCCAGGGGCGCCATCAATAGAAGGCAGACCGGGTTTATCATCAGGTAGAGGCCGACATCGCGCGGGGAAAAGCCCTTCACCTGTTCCAGGTAAAAAGGCATAAGAACCGTCACCGACGATAACGAAATAAAAACCAGTAATAAAGCCGCCGCAGAAAACGAAAAAACCCGATTCTTAAATATGTCCAGGCCGATCAATTGCGTTTGAGGTTTGTTTTCGAAATAAACGAACGCGGCCAGAAAGGTCAGCGCTAAAATAATACCGCCGACCATCAATGCCCAGGGCAGACCCTGTCGGCTGAAAACCATTACTGATACCATCAACAGGAGTAGTCCCAGCGATAGTGTCGCGGCTCCCGGCCAGGAGATCTTTTTGTCCGGAGCGGAAATGGGAAAATTCTTTAAATATTTTCCGGTCAAATAGAAACCCAGAAGACACACCGGCAGATTTACCCAGAATACCCAGCGCCAGCCGATCGCTTCAATTATCATTCCCCCCAGGGGCGGCCCGGAAAGCAATCCGGCCGAAACCACCATGGCAATTATACTTAAACCGCGCCCGCGCTCATTATCGGGGAAACTCTTGGTCACCAGGGCCGGGCCGACCGCTACCAGCATGGCCGCCCCCAGCCCCTGCAAGGCCCGGGAACCTATCAGAAAGTATATATTCGGAGCCAGGCCACAGGTCAGGGAGCCCAGGAAAAAAATCCCGAAGCCGTAGCGACATGAAAATTGAAAACCTTTTTTTTCCGCCAGAGCCCCGAAAACCATCAAGAGCGAGATAACCGTCAGGGCATATGCTAGAACTACCCAGCCCACAATATTAACGGAACTATTTAATTCCCGGCTGATAGTCGGCAGGGAAACATTGACCACGGAGGCGTCGAATGTCCCCAGGAATGTCCCCAGGCCGGTAATAATTAAGGCCTTGTATTTATATCGGGTCGCTTCGGCCTGATTCACATTCTCATGACTCCCAAGCAATTACTGCGTTTAGTCTTGACATTCAAGGTCGTAATCATAATCTTTCGTTCCTGGCAAGTCAACAGAACATATTGGATAAAAACGATTTTAGGGCGTCTTATAATCGAATGACAGGGCAACCGGATCGACATGGATGAAGATACAAAGGATCTGGTAAACCGTTTTGTCGGCGGAGACCGGGGGGCCTTTGCCCTGCTGGTCGGGAGGTTCAAAAAAAGAGTCTACTCTGTCGCCTATCAGATTCTGGGTAACCATCTTGATGCCGACGAAGTGACTCAAGAAACATTCGTTCGCATCTATGATCGCCGTCAGCAACTGAAAAATGTCGGTTTTTTTCAGGGATTCCTGATGCGGGTGGCCACCAATTATGCCATCGACCTGATCCGCAAACGTCAGAGACAATTTCTTAATGTTGATGAAGAAGCGGAATTGCCGATATCCACCAGCATGGAACTTTCGGAATTGACCGAACGTCCCGACCAGGTTTTTGAAAGAAGTGAAGTCTTGAGAAAGATACGCCAGACCATCGAGAAACTGCCGCCCCGGCAGAGAGTCACCGTCATCCTCCATGATGTCGAGGGATTCACCAAGCGGGAAGTAGCCGAAATCCTGGGATGTCCTCAGGCCACGGTGCGCTCCAATCTTCACATTGCCCGGGCAAAAGTCCGCAAATGGCTTGGTTTTAAATTGAAGGGGGAATGATCATGAATCATCATTTTATTAAGGCCTATGTCGATGAATACCTTTCCGGGACAATTGATCCCCGGGATCGCGCCCTTTTTGAGGAATACCTCGCTGCTCACCCTGAAATCCGGGCATGGATTGACGAAGAGAAAAAACTCAAAGGATACCTGGGTAACCTTAAGGCGCCTCAACCGGACGAGAATTACTGGAACTCATTGGAAAATAGAATCCTTCAAAAGACGGTAGAAAATGAAATCCCTTTCGAAAATACTGAAATAATAACAAAGACCGGGAAATGGTCCGCAATAAGGCGATATCTCATCCCCCTGGCGGCGGTTTTTACGGCTCTCCTCTGGTCTTTTTCCTCGGCGCCGGATCGACTTGTAAAGCAAAGAACTGACACGCCTTCAACGGCTATTGGGGAATATTCGCAATTGGCCGATATTACCCTTGAGGGTGAACTCATGGGCTCCGCAATTTTGGGGCCCCCGGGAGCTGTCAGTCGTATGATACTTTTGAAATCCCTGGATGGAAAATATTGATGACGGCATCCAAGTGCATTAAATACGCCAGGAACGTCTGGATACTGATTTTCATTTCTGCCGTCATGGTTGTGTACGGATGCCGAACCGACAATCGCCAGGTTGAATTGGGCCTGAAATTCAAAAATGGCCGGAAGTTGTACTACGATAACCAGATAAAAAAGTCCCGCCAGATTCACAATAAAAAGAACCTGGTAAATGCCACGGATGACGTCATTAAATACAGGGCGGTCGAAGAAGTTCTGCAGATGATTGATCCCGAAAGCGCCCGCTTGAGATTAACTTATTATATTAATAAAAAAGTCAAATCTCCGGTTGACAGCAACGCCTGGATTGCCCTTGTCGACAGTTCCGCTCTCGATTTTATTGAAGATACTCGAGGTATGGTGGATGATCTCCAGCCGCAGGATACGACCGCCAAGGCCGAGGCCGACTATTATGAGAAGTTATATCGTCAGTTGTCTCCCCGCTATCCCGACCGCCCCGTCCCCAAAGGCCACACCTGGAGCAACAGCGTCAAATTAATGTTGGCCGACGGCGAAATCACGAGAGCTTCGACAACTTATCGGGTGGCTTCATTCGTGCGTGAATCCGGCTATGACTGTGCCGTCATTGAATATGAGGGAAATACCATTGTCCCCTATCGAGATAATTCCGCCGACGGCACCACGGTCATCCGTCTGGATAAACGCTTTGCCAAGGGTGTTTTTTACCTGGCCTACCGGGAGGGCTTTATCGTCCGGCTTGAGGAGATTTTCGATTATGCGGGCGAAGGCACCCGCTATAAAGGGACGGAAAAAACCGATTTTACCGTTCGTGAAAACGGCACCTACGCTTATTATCTTACCAAAGTCGAAGGCCTTTAATAAAAATCATTTTAATTCCGACTTCGATTCCCGCCGGGGTTTTTTATTTGGCGACGTTATCAGGCCGGAGTAAATTAACCCTGTGTTCAAACGGACTATTCTGATAATTCTGGATGCCTGCGGAGTGGGTGAATTACCTGATGCCGGCGCCTACGGTGATACCGGCGCCGCCACCATCCCGAATGTGGCCGAGGCTCTCGGCGGATTGATTATGCCTCACGCCCAAGCCCTGGGCCTGGGAAACATTGTCCCCATTAAAGGGATAAACCCGGTTCATAATCCCCGGGCCGCCTTCGGCAAAATGCAGGAGCGATCCCCCGGCAAAGATTCCACGTCCGGCCACTGGGAAATCGCCGGCCTGGTTCTTAAAAAACCCTTTCCCGTTTATCCCCACGGCTTTCCGGATACCCTTATTTCCGAATTCGAACAAAGGGCGTCTGTAAAAATTATCGGGAATATCCCGGCCAGCGGAACCGAGATTATCGAAAAATTGGGCCCCCGACACTTAAAAACGGGGGAAATAATACTATATACTTCGGCCGATTCGGTCTTTCAATTGGCGGCCCACGAAGAAATCATTTCGGTCGAAAAACTATATGAAATCTGTCGCATCGCCAGAAAATTGCTTTCAGGAGAACATGCGGTGGGCCGAGTCATTGCGCGGCCCTTCACGGGTCGTCCGGGGTCTTTTACCCGCACGACCAACCGGCATGATTTTTCCCTGGAACCGCCCGGTGATACGGTATTAAATTTCCTGATGCGAAAAAACATCGCGACCGTCGGCATCGGAAAAATCCCGGATCTCTTCGCCGATTGTGGAATAAGTTGTAAGGTCAAGGCTATCAATAACAACGAAGTTATGTTTAAAGTGATTGACGAAATGAAGTCTCTTGAATATGGTTTGATTTTCGCCAACCTGGTGGACTTTGATATGCTCTGGGGACATCGCAATGATACGACCTCTTTCGGCGCGGGATTGGAGCAGTTTGACCGCCAACTGCCCGAGTTATTGGATAATCTGAAGAATGACGACCTGCTGATAATAACGGCTGACCATGGATGCGATCCGACTCTTAAATACTCAACCGACCATACCCGGGAATATGTTCCCCTTTTGGCCTTTCACAAAAATATCAGAAGGGGCCGCAATTTGGGGATTCGTTCCACTTTTGCCGATATCGCCGCCACCCTTGCGGAGAACTTCGCGATCGAGTATACTTGCCTTGGAACCAGTTTTTTAAAGGACCTTCGAGATTGACGATATGATAACGAACCTGAACCGATATTTCGATCATGCTCTGCTTTATCCCGAGGCCACCCGGGGACAGATAGCCAAACTTTGCCGGGAGGCAATTCAGTATCAAATGTTCGGGATAGCCATCAATCCCTACTGGGTAAAAACGGCTAAAAGCGAATTAATCGGATCCGACGTTAAAATCATTTCCGTTTCCGGATTTCCATTATCGGCTAACCGGACCGATATCAAAGTCGCCGAGGCAGTCAGAGGAGTCGAGGACGGCGCCGATGAAATCGACATGGTTGCCAACGTCGGTCTCCTGGCCATGGGTGAATATGCCGAGGTGGAAAAGGAAATAGCGGAAATAAGGAAAAACCTCCCCGCCGGGATTCTGTTGAAAGTTATTATCGAGGCTCCCCGAATAAATGAGCAGAATCAGATTGAGGCGGTAAAGTCGATCATCAATGGCGGCGCCCAGTATGTCAAAACCGCCACCGGTTTTTTTGGCGGGGCAACGGTTGAAATGGTCAAAAGACTCCGTCTGGCGGCAGGAGGTCACATTAAGGTTAAGGCTTCCGGCGGAATCAGGACTTTAATTGATGCCCTAGCCTTGATCGACGCCGGCGCCGAAAGGCTCGGTTCCTCGGCCTCGGTTTCCATTCTGGAGGACTACCGCAACGCTACACGATAGTAATCCCCGAGTAAGGCAAATTCGCCGGATGGGATAGTTTTTCGACTGGAAAATATGACAGACAAGAATGAATTAAGCGAGGACAAATCCCGGCCCCACCTGGGGGTCATTTTCAAATGTTGCCGAATATACGCCAGGATATATTTGAATAAAAAAGGCGATGCCTTCGTGGGATGGTGCCCGCGCTGCGCCGCCAAGATGGAAATCCGGGTCTCCCCTTACGGATCAACCGACCGATTCTTTATAGCCGAATAACCATGCCGCTGCTTCGATCCAAAATTGTCCTTGTTCCCTTCGGCGAAGTCGATTTTATCATGGTCAACAAACTGGCCACCAATATCGGCCCGATTTTCAATCGCTCCGTGGATATCATAAAGGGAATAAAAGTCCCCGAGGAATCGTACAATGTCATCCGCGGGCAAAATTACGCCTCGGTCCTGATCAACAAACTGGAACGAATGAAAGCCTCGCCGCGAGAGTATGTCCTGGGATTACTGGAGGAGGATATTTATCTTCCCGATGAGCCCTTTGTTTTGGGGCACGCCGACGCCGTCGCCCGCACCGGGGTGGCCTCCCTGTATCGCCTGCGCCAGGAATTCTACGGTCTCCCGGAAGATGAATCCAAAATTTTCAATCGCCTGTTCAAGCAGGCGGTGTTTTTCATGGCCCCTTTATTCGATATTTCGGCCTGCCGCAATCCCAAATGTATTAATTATTACAGCCAGAATATGTTCGATATCGATTCCAAAGGGGAAAAACTCTGCGATATCTGCCGTCGCAAAATCGGGTTAAAATAAAAGTCATGAACCTGCCACAAATACTCGAGAGATTCCGGCAAGACCCGCATCTCGGCCCCAATATCGCCCACTGGGAAATAATCCCGGCCCGGGCGGCCGTAAATGCCGAATTCCCTCCGGATATTGAACCCCGTCTGGTGCAGGTTTTAAAAAGCCGGGGCATTGAGGAACTCTACTCCCATCAAAGACTGGCCGCCGATGCCATTCGTTCGGGGAAAGATACCGTCATCGTGACCCCGACCGCCTCGGGCAAAACCATTTGCTACAATCTCCCCGTCCTGGACAGCATCATGAAAGATAATTCCTGCCGGGCCATGTATATTTTCCCCACCAAGGCCCTGTCCCAGGATCAATTATCCGAACTAACCGGCCTGATTGATACTCTCGGAGTCGATATCAAAACCTATACCTTCGACGGCGACACACCCCAGACGGCCCGAAGACTCATCCGCTCGGCCGGACATATCGTGGTCACCAATCCGGATATGCTTCACGCCGGAATCCTGCCGCATCATACCAAGTGGATAAAGTTATTCGAGAATTTGAAATATGTGGTCATCGACGAAATTCATCATTTCCGGGGTATTTTCGGCTCTCACCTGGCCAACGTCATTCGTCGCTTACGGCGAATCTGCAAATTTTATGGAAGTGATCCCATTTTTATCTGCTGTTCCGCAACCATTGCCAACCCCGATGAACTGGCCGAAAAAATAATCGGCCGCCCGGTCGTCCTGATAGACAAAAACGGCGCCCCTTCCGGGGAGAAACATTTTATTATTTATAACCCCCCTATCATCAACCGCCAGCTGGGCATAAGAAAATCGGCCATTAATGAGGCTTTGAACCTGGCCGAGATGTTTATCAGGGAGCGGATTCAAACCATAATTTTTGCCCAGTATCGCCTCCATGTGGAAGTCCTCCTGACGTATCTCAAGGAACGGTTCAAAGAGCCTTTCGGGAAAAATATTCAGGTGGCTGGCTACCGTGGCGGATATCTGCCTAATCAACGCCGCGAAATCGAGCAGGGGCTGCGCTCGGGCCAGATTACCGGCGTGGTTTCTACCAATGCCCTGGAACTGGGGATCGATATCGGGGCTCTTGATGTCTCCCTCATTGTCGGTTTCCCGGGTACGATTTCCTCGGTATGGCAACAGGCCGGTCGCGCCGGACGGCGCAGCGGGACCTCCTTGACCATCTTTGTCGCCAATAGTTCCGCCATCAATCAGTTCCTGGCCCAGAAAACCGACTATCTCCTGAAACGTTCGCCCGAATCGGGAATTGTCGATCCTGACAACCTTATCATCAGCACCAATCACCTCAAGTGCGCCAGTTTTGAACTGCCCCTGCATGTCGGGGAAAAGTTCCGTCACGACGGCACCGGGGAAATACTCGATTACCTGGAATCGCAAAAGGTTGTTCGCCTGGCCGGGGAGAAATATCACTGGTCATCGGAGATATATCCGGCCCAGCAGGTTTCCCTCCGTTCGGCTTCGCCCGAGAATTTCGTCATTTTGAATGAAAGCGACAATAACCGCGTTATCGGCGAGGTGGATTATTATTCGGCTCCGATATTCCTGCACCCCGAAGCGATCTATCTGCACGAAGCCCGCCAGTATCAAATTACCAATCTGGATTGGGAAGGTCGCCGGGCGTACGTGAAAGAAGTCGCGGTTGATTATTACACCGATGCCGAAACCAAATCGGACCTGAAAGTCCTCGGAGTTTCCGAGGAAAAGCAAAAAGGCGATTGCCGCCTGGCCTGGGGCGAAGTTGCCGTCAATATGGTGACCGTCCTTTACAAGAAAATAAAATTCCATACCCATGAAAATGTCGGCTCCGGGAAAATTAACCTGCCGGAATTGGAATTGCACACCAATGCTTTCTGGTACGCTTTCCCCCAGAGCATACGCTTTCATCGCGGTCTCGAAGGCGAGACATTCGGCGGCGCCTTACGCGGTCTGGCCAATATTTTGGGCAAGATTGCACCGTTATGGGTCATGTGCGATCACCGCGACCTGCGCGCTATCAGCCAGGTCCGTTCGCCGTTCAGCGAATTGCCCACCGTATATATCTGGGAGAATATCCCCGATGGGGTCGGTTATTCCGAAAAGTTATTCAATGTTTCCGACGACTTATTCGCGGCCTGCCTGGAGCAGGTGGATAAATGCCCCTGCGATGGCGGGTGTCCTTCGTGCGTCGGTCCGGCTCTGGAGGTCGGTGATCAGGGCAAAGCCGGAACCGTGGCGCTGTTAAGATATATGCTGGGACAATAACCCTCGCACTTTCATATCCATCAATTGTCGTTTTATTCCAGGCAATATTCCGAAAAACTTCCTTACCCGGGGGCGAATTCGCCCTAAATTAAACTTGACATATATATCTCCAATGTTTTGATTTTAGGCTCCAGAGAGTCAATGTCTAAAACCCAATCGAGGAGGCCCTATGATCAGACGTAACCAGATTTTAGTAATCCTGGTTTTATTAATTGTTTTTTCAGCCAGTTTTGCCTGGGGAGAGAATTTCAGGGATAAAGGGACAGTCTACGGTTTTAAAGTCGGCCTTATTTCGCCGGGGTCGATTGATGTCGAAGATTTCTCCGATGACGGCGACATGAGTTATAGTCTGGGTGGCTTTGTGGATTATGCCCTGGCCGAAAAAATTTACGGCGGGATATCGCTCGATTTGCATAATATGAGTTTTTATGACGAAAGCAAAATCATGTACGATATCAGCGGCACCTTAAAGGCCAAAATATTCAGCGAGACTTCCAATCTCACCTTTCGTCCCGGAATAGCCATCGGCTACGGAGGCATTCCCGGTTTTTAAGCCGGAGGCGAAGATATCGACGCTTCCAGTTATTTTGTCGTCAAGGGCATGGTGGAAATGATCATACAATCCGACGATGGCCTGGCCTGGTTGGCGGAACTGGCCATCATTGCCGGGCCTTCCGGTGGAAACGACCAAGTTGATGTCACTTTCGGCCCCGGATTTCTTCTTCGCGGCGGATTGGTTTTTTAATATAAATATTATCTGAAATTTTAATTCAGGCAAAAAGTCGGGAGCAACGGCTCCCGACTTTTTTATCAAAACACAGAAAATTTGAAGTACTTCTTGGGGTTCTTTTCGATATCCCCAACCAGACTTTCAATTCGCACAATCAGATTTTTCAGTTCTTCATACAGGATTTCGTCATTGACCAACGCCCCGGCCGTGCCTCGCCCGGCGTTGATCTTGCCCAGGATGGAATCGATCCGGGCCGTCGAAGAATGCAGGCGGTCATACAAACCGGGATCGCCCACCAGTTTGCCGATGGTTCCGTTTTGGTCTTTCACCGCGGCCGAAATACTGTCCAGATTATTCGACATATTGGCTAATGAGGAAGTGATTTTTTTCTGGTCCTCCTGAAGCCCTTCCACCAGGATTGTCATCGAACTGACCAAGCGGGTCAACTCCACATATAAGACTTCATCGGTGATAAGCCGCCCGGCGGTGCCTTCACCGCGACGAACGATATTGGTGATGGAATCCAGATTGGTGATAAATTGCCGGGCATGGGTCATGGCCGACTCGCTTTGTTCCAGAACGGCGGACAAATCGGCCGTGGGGGCGGTCAGGATAATCTCCCCTTCCTGAAGCATCGGCATGCCGTACGTCCCGGGTAGAATTTCGATATATTTATCGCCCAAAAGCCCGATTGTCCCCAGCCGCACCTTGGCATCGCTGGTCAACATATTGCGAATGGATTGAAGCACCCTGATGGTTATTTCTATCTGGCGGGCGGAGTCGAGGTTGACGAATTTCATATCGCTGACATTGCCGACCTCAATCCCCGATATCCAGACCGGGGCCCCGGTTACCAGTCCGTTGACATTGGCGAAGTAGGCCCGAAATTTGGCCTTGCTGTCAAAAATTGATGTTCCTCCGCCGGAAAATGACGCCCACAGCATCGCCACCACGGCGATAAAAATTAAAATCCCGACCTTCAATTCGCCCCACTTGACATGTGTCGATCTTTTCATCTTATCACCAGATTATACAAATTCCTTATTCCGCAAGTTGGTCATCGATTCGCGAAACGGCCGCAAAAAATCCACGACCCGGGGATCCTGCGATTTTCGCATGGTCGCCAGGTCGCCGTCAAAGGCCACTTCACCGGAATCTATTATAATAAATTTATCGGATATTTCGAAAGCATCCGCAATCTGATGCGTTACCACCACGGTCGTTACCTTTTTTACCTCGGAGAGACGGTTCACCAGGTTGATTATGGTCGAAGTCATTTCGGGGTCCAGGCCGGTGGTCGGTTCGTCGTAGAGCATTATCCGGGGATCGGTGGACAGAAGCGCCCGCCCGATAGCGACCCGCCTCTGCATCCCGCCCGAAAGTTGATCCGGCAGGCGATCGATTATCTGTTCCTCCAAACCGACAAATCCCAGCATTTCCCGCACCCGGCTTTCGATTTCCCTAAATTTCAAACGCGTATGCTCCAGAAGATAATAACCCACATTCTCGCCCACCGTCAAAGAGTCGAATAATGCCCCGTCCTGGAAAACCATCCCGATTCTCTTGCGGATTTCATTCAGGTCTCCCTCTTTCATTCCCACAATGTTTTTTTCATCGACAAAAATATCGCCGCTCTCGGGCCTGACCAATCCCAGAATCAGGCGCAAAATGGTCGATTTCCCCGAACCGGAATGTCCCATTATAATCCGGGACTCGCCGGTAGGGATAGCAAAGGAGACATTGCGAATGATCGGGTGACCCTCGATGGAAAAATTAACATTCCGGAATTCAATCATAAGTAACCCTTAATGGCCGAAAAAACGACCTTGGTAACCACGAAGTTGCCGACCAAAATGACAATCGACGAAATGACCACCGATTCCGTCGTGGCCTGGCCCACTCCTTTGGTCCCGCCTTCGGCCGTAAAGCCTTTATAACAGGAAACGAAAGCAATAATCAAGGCAAACACCACCGGTTTAACCAAACCAATAAACAGGTTGCCGAATATTAATCTTTCTTTTACGGCCGTCCAATACGTCAGCGAAGTAATATGCGCCAGAAATATGGCAATAATCCAGCCGCCTACCAGGGAGATGACATCGCAGATAACCGTCAAAACCGGCACCATAATCAGAAGCGATATCAGGCGCGGGGCGGCCAGTTTGCGCATGGGGTCGATACCGAAAGCAATCATGGCATCAATCTGGTTTGAGGATTTCATGGCGCCGATTTCGGCCGTGATTCCGGCGGCCACCCGGGCGGCCACCATCACCCCGGTGAGAATCGGCCCCAATTCGCGGATTATGGCGATGGCCATAATTCGGCCCAGGTAGTTTTTACTCCCGAAATCCGCCAATTCATTGGCAAACTGAAGAGCCATCCCCTGCCCCGCCGAGATACCGGTCAAAACCACCAGGAATAAGGAACCCACGCCTATAAGATACATCTGCTCAAAAGTTTCGGCGGCATAAACCGGCCGCCCGAAAAGAGCGGCTATCATTCGCACGGAGAAAAAGAAAAGTCTTTGCGACTCGAAGGCAAAATGCCGGATCCAGCCTATGATAAGTTCAATCAGTTTCATATTAAACAGATGTTCGTTATGTTAGATCACCCGGTTTTCATTGTCAAGGCATCTTTTTCCCCAGGCTTCGAATTCATACTTTCAAAGAATACTACCTTTTCTATCGTCTTATCTTATATTAATTAAAGGAACGATTGATGATGAATAATAACAATGGCAATAAACGCGGTCATGCCGTGGCCCTTTTTTCGGGGGGACTCGATTCGGCCCTGGCCATACTTTTGATCCTGCGGCAAAATATCGAAGTCACCGCCCTGACTTTTCTGACCCACTTCGGTTGCGATATCTCCGACCGCTCCAGTTGCGGTCATAATCCATACCCCGTATCCGAGAAATTCGGCTTCAGGGTTAAACTGGTTCATCTGGGACAGAAATTTGTCGATATCGTAAGGGCCCCCAAATATGGTTATGGCAAAAATATGAATCCCTGCGTCGATTGCCGTATTCTGATGCTCAACGAAGCCAAGACCTTTATGGATTTGGTGGGCGCGGATTTTATAATCACCGGCGAAGTCCTGGGGCAAAGACCGAAATCCCAGATGCGCAACAGCATGAATGCGGTTGAACGCGACAGCGACCTTAAGGACCGCCTGGTACGCCCCCTCTCGGCACTCCTTCTGCCGGAAACCGCCCCCGAGAAAAGCGGACTTCTTGATAGAAATTTGCTGGAGGGCATTTCCGGGCGTTCCCGGAAACGGCAAATGGAGTTGGCATCCGAATTCGGCCTCGAGGATTATCCTTCCCCGGCAGCGGGCTGACTTCTGACGGATCCGTCCTATTCCCGCCGCTTAAAAGACCTCATGGAAAATTCGCCGGAAATCGACTTCAATGATTTGAATCTCCTCCGCGCGGGGCGCCATCTTCGCTTAAGTCCTGCCACCAAAATAGTGGTGGGCAGAGATGAAGAAGATAACGAGAAAATACGCCGCTACGCCAAACCGGGACATTTCCTGCTTGAGGCCATTGGCACCGGCTCCCCCATGGGACTCCTGGTGTCGGCCGAAGGCGACAAAGATATCGAATTGGCCGCCGCAATTGTCGCCCGCTACTGCGACCTCAAGGATAATCCCGAAGTGGAGATAACCTGCGTGAATGAAAACGATGGTCGCAAATTCGAAGTGAAACCGGCCGAACCTGACAGAATATCTGAATTAATCATTAAATAACAGAGGCGGGATTCATCTTTAGAATCCCGCCCGCCTCCGTGTGGAGATTCTCAAGCAATTCAACCGCCATAGAAGTGCTCAAGAAGGCTAAAAAGCCTGTCCGAAATAAATAAAATCAAATCCTGTGCCGAGTAACCTTTATTCGGATAATTGCTTGATAGAAAATCAGTTCCATTCAACTACTTAAACCGCCGGTTTACCTATTCACCGCAGATTATGCGAAATACGGGACAAAAACCGCGAATTCCAATCTAATCTGCGCCGGCTAATCCTGAATTGTCGATTTACCCCAATAAAAAACCTCTCTTCCCGCAGGAAGAGAGGTTCACTTGCTGTTTAGTTATCCGAGATATCTTTTATTTAGGATTTACTTCAGCATCATCATCTTCTTTACACTTTCATAGCTGGCTGCCTGCAAGCGGTAGAAATAAACGCCGCTGGCGACGGCCACGCCGCTGTTATCCCTGCCATCCCAGGTAACCACATGATTGCCGGCCTCGAGATAGGTATCGGAAAGGGTCCGGACCTTCTGACCCAGCAGATTCATGATTTCCAATTTGACCGGTGATGCCACCGGCAAACTGAAAGCAATATCAGTGCTGGGGTTGAAAGGATTGGGATAATTCTGCTTCAATGCATATTCGGTCGGAAGATTCGGCTGCTCGCCTGCTTCCGTAAGAGCGATGATTATGCTTTGAAATCCCGGGTCCTCCGCCACCAATTCCGCCTGACCCCGCTCCCCATCGGAGTAAACGAACATCGGAACATGTTCCGGTTCCTCAATGACGGTCGAATTGATTTCAAGGAATTGAAGATCAGGATCGACAACCTTGAAAACCAGACGGGCGATTTCCCCTTTGCCGGGGGCCATATCCGGTTTTTCTCCGAAAACCATCGGAATCAAACCAATGACCACGGTCCGATTTTCGTTGTCAATCTGGGCCGCCTTGAAATCAAAATCAGCCGCACGAGTTCCCTCGAAAGTGACTTCCTCCAGGATGACACCTTCGGAAAATTGGAGCGGAAGATCCAGACCGGCCATTTCGCGGCTGTTTTCCATCTCCAAGGGCACTATTAACTGATTTTCCTGATGTGTGGCCAGGGCCGTCTTCGTGACAGCAGGAGCGGCGCTCACAGCAGAAGCCACCAGGAGTGCCAGAATGGTAGTGATGATGCTTACTTTCTTCATTAACACTCACCCCCCGTTAGGGTTATTAGGTTTTCTGTCTGACCGCCGGCGTTTCCTATCTGATGCCAACTTTCCCTGTCAGCCGCACGGCCGTTTACACACCCGCAATACCGGTCAGATGCTCTTATATTTTGGCGTGAGAGAGATATAGTCTGGGGATCTCCTATATCCATTATAAAGTTACGTATTGTTTATATTGTTGTCAAGAACTAATTATTTAAAGAGAATTTTAATCACGATGTCCAGCGAGAGTTTTCTCTTTACTCACCCACCTTATTATATGCCGCAATAAATGGCCGGTTCCAAATAATTTATTTTATTCCCAAGATTTATACGCAATAATTCGGGATATTTGGGGGGTCTATTCTTTTCCCGGGTCTAATTGACACGATCGCCGGACAATTTCCTTGACAGCCCTTAAACCGGCCAATAGTTTGCCTGCGTGAAGATTAAAAATTGGCTACGCGACAATAAATGGCCGCTGGTGATATTTCTGGCGGCCTTTTTACTGCGACTCATTTATATCCTCGAACAGAGCAAGAATCCGACTTTCGCCGTGCCGATGGTCGACGAAAAATGGCACCTGGAGTGGGCTCGGGATATTATCCAGCGAACTTTCTGGGGCGATGAAGCATATTTTAGAGGGCCTTTATATCCCTATCTTTTGGCCTTTTTCCTTTATATCACGGGCGATTCGCTTTTCTGGACCCGATTTATTCAAATTTTAATCGGCTCCGGTTCGGCGGTATTGGTCTTTTTAATCGGTCGAAGAATTTTCGGCCGGAATCCCGGCATTATCGCCGGCTTTATTATGGCCCTCAATGGCACAATTATTTTTTACGAAGCGATGTTCTTAATACCAGTCATATATTTATTTTTGCTTCTGGGCGGTTTTTTAATGATTCTGAAGGCCCGGGAGTCATCCCGAT
This sequence comes from Candidatus Zixiibacteriota bacterium, assembly GCA_041752195.1. Taxonomy (GTDB): domain Bacteria; phylum Zixibacteria; class MSB-5A5; order GN15; family PGXB01; genus JBGSHP01. The sequence continues at coordinate 109,684 of JBGSHP010000021.1, forward strand.
TATTGCCCTGGTTCGGAGCCGGGATTGTCGTGGGATTGGCGGCCATTGCCCGTCCCAATATATTATTTATCGTGCCCCTTATTTTCATCTGGATATTGTTCCTGAATCGAAAAGAAATCGCCGTCAAATTGAGAATTTACAAATCGGCCGTTTACTTTGTCGGCCTTCTCCTGCCGGTTTTCATTGTGGCCGCCCGCAACGTGGCCGTTACCGGAGAATTTATCCTTATTTCTTCCCAGGGAGGCGTGAATCTATACATCGGCAACAACTCCGACGCCGACGGCTTGACCATGTTGATGCCGGAAGTCAAATTGGATGAAACCCTGCCGTGGAATGAATTCACCGCCGCCACCAAAAGGGCGGCCGAAAGCGAGACGGGCCGGCCCCTGACAGCGGGCGAGGAATCGGCTTTCTGGAACCGCAAGGCGTTTTCATTTATCCTTGAAAACCCGGGCCAATTCATGACCATGACATTCCGCAAATTGGTCTATTTTTTGGTTGGATTCGAGAATTCCGATAATAACGATATATATTATACTCGCCATTACTCTTATGTCTTAAAAGCCCTGCTTTGGAACGGCCCCTTGTATTTTCCCTTCGGATTGCTTTTACCCCTGGCCGTGGTGGGTGTCGTGTCCGGATGGAATCGCCGCCGGGAATTATCGCTGCTGTTGATATTTATCGTCGGGTATATCCCGACTGTAATTCTATTTTTGGTCACGGCCCGCCACCGCCTCCCCGTCATTCCCTTTATGGCTGTTTTGGCCGGCGCCGGAATATGGTATTTAAAAGAACTTGCGGGAAATAAGGATTGGAAAAAACTGACCTTGGTACTTATTGCGCCCGCCCTGATTCTTTTAATATTTAATCAAACCTACTTCGAAATAGGTTTTCAAAACTTATGGCAGGTTCATTTCAACCAGGCCCTGGCCTATGAAAAATTGGGCGATTTGCCTGCGGCCGAAAAAGAATATCTGGCGGCGCTGGCTGATAATCCCCACTCGCCGGTTATCCTGAATAACCTGGGATATGTCCAGTTTCTCCTGACCAAATATGACGACGCTCTGGTTAATTACAAACGGGCCGTTAAGGCCGATCCGGGCTACGTCCGGGCCTTGAATAATGCCGCCATGGTTTATGAGATCCGCGACGACCTGCCCCACGCCGAAAGTCTCTATGTTAAGGCTATCCAAACCGATCCGCAGATGTACCAGGCCTATTTGAATCTCGGCGACCTGTTCCTGAAAACAAATCGCCCGGAGGAATTCGAGGCCACCCTGCTGGAAACCATCAAACGATTCCCGGATAAGCCGGAGGCGTATTTCAAACTCGGTTCTTTTTACGGGCAAATCAAGGAATATGCCCTGGCCGAGACCAACTTCCGGGAAGGCTTACGCCTGGGTCGACCCCGGACCAGTGATTTTATCAATTGGGGGAATATTTATTTCGCCACCGAACGCCCCGAAGAGGCTCTGCAATTATACCGCCAGGCTCTGACTTCCGACCCCAATCAGGCCCAGGCCTATTTTAATATGGCCTTGACTTTTCAAAGGTATGGATACCCGCGGGATTCGATAATTTATTACTGCCGCAAGACTCTCGAAATAAATCCCCAATATACGCCCGCACTGCAACTCCTGACTCATATCGGCGGTTAAGCCGCTTAATATTTCCGTCGCCGCTCAAAGACATAATTTGACCCGGGCAGTGATTTGGCGTACTTCTTCAAGTCGGCCAGCATATGCGACAATTCACCCACATGGGTAAACTGGCCCGGACAGCAGGCCAGGACCGCAATGGATAATGTCAGGATGCCGAACGTTTCCGTTTCTCCCTTGCGATTTTGAGTGGTAATCGTCCCCCGGCGGCGATCCTCATCGGGATAACGATAGGGCACCAGGGTATCGAAAACGCGGATAACCGATTTGCAGACAAATTCGCCTTCGCCGGGAGGCAAAATAAATATGAAATCGTCCCCGCCGATATGCCCCACGAATCCCTCGCGGCAGACATCGAAGACGCCGTCGCGAATAATCCGGGCCGTTAACCGAATCACCCGGTCTCCGTAGTAATAGCCGTAGTAATCGTTGTACGGTTTGAAATCATCGATATCGGCGTAGCATACGGAAAATTCGGCCCGCATATCGATCAACCGCTGTATTTCCTTTTCAATCAGGCCGGGGCCGGGAAGCCAGGTGGAAGGGTTGAAAGAAATATCCCGCGTCGTCCGTTCGGCGGCGGCCTTAAGTTGGACCTCGAATAGTTTATCTTTCCAGTCGCCGTACAAAAACCCGTCGGCTCCGTTTTGATAGCCGGAAACGAGAATATCCTCCGAGGGATCCGGGTGATACATCATGGCGGGAATAATGGCCAGAAAAATGTGATTCTTGATGGACCGGACAATGTCCAGTTCGGCCAGAAAGTCGCCCTTCCCCGCGATTATTATCAGGTCGAGATGATACCTTTGGGAAAGCATCAGGAGTTCATCGACCGATTTAAAATAATGGAACGACATCCGTTCCTTGCGGAAGGAGCGCATCAGATGATAAACCAGATCGATATCATTTTGACGACAGGCCAGGTGAAACATGGTCAGGCGCTCCTCTGGTTGCGACGGCGTTCCCGGGGATGAAATTCCCGGTGTACCGATAATAAATATTCGCGATCCACCTGGGTATAAATCTGGGTGGTGGTGATGCTGGTATGCCCCAGAAGTTCCTGCACGGTGCGCAGATCCGCCCCCCCTTCGATCATATGCGTGGCAAAACTGTGCCGGAAGGTATGCGGCGTGGCTTCCTTTTTTATGCCCGTCCGGCGGACATACTTTTTTATCAACTTCCAGACCGCCATTCGGGTAAAAGGTCCATTTCTGGCCGACAGGAATAAAACCTCGCTGCTACTTTTTTGTTTTTGAGGCTCCCGGACTTGCGTCAGGTATTTCTCCACCGCTTCACGCGCGTACCGCCCATAAGGCACCAGCCGTTCCTTATTCCCTTTGCCTACGATTTTAATAAAACCGATTTCATCATAGACAGCCGACAACTTCAGGTTAATCAATTCCGAGATTCTCATACCCGTGCCGTACATAAGTTCCAGGATAGCCCGGTCGCGGAGATAATGGCGATCGGTTCCTCCCGGCTCCTTGATTACTCCCTCCATTTCGGTGACCGATAAATAATCGGGATGGTACCGCATGATTTTGGGCACACGCGCGAATTCAAAGGGATTTTTATCGATCACCTTTTGCTCGACCAGGTATTTGTAAAAATTCCTTAATGAAGATATCTTGCGGGCAATCGAAGCCGGGCGGCGATTCAAACTCGCCAGCCGGGCCAGGTAATCATTAACCAGACTCGCTTTAATATCCCAGGCATCATCAAGGCGAAATTCCCGGCCGAACTGAAGGATATCGCGGCGATAGGCGGCCAGGCTATTGGCCGACAGGCCCCGTTCCAACTCCAGGTGCTGAAGGTAGCCGTCGATAATATGCGGATTTATTACGACTGTTTCCATATTTTACCCGGTGAAAGTGTACCCCACGGTTACGGCTGCGACCGGCAGCCCCTCTTTTAATCGTATCGCTTTGGCCGCCTCGCGAAGCGTTGCTCCCGTGGTCATGACGTCATCCACCAGTAGTATCTTCTTTGCCTTTATGGAATCCGCATCCTTTTCGTCGATTTCAAAGGCATCCTTGATATTTTCATTCCGTTCGGAAAAATCCAGCCGCATTTGGTCTTTGGTTTTCCTTATCTTTTGAAGAATTTCGGGCCCGGCTTTAAGACCGAGACCTTTGCCAATAATATCGGCCAATATGGCGGCTTGATTAAAACCTCTTTTTTTGCGGCGAAGGGAGTGAAGCGGCACCGGTATAACCATTTCCGGCGCCAATTCCAGGAGTTTCTCCCCGTGAATCGTCAAAATCCTCTCACCCAGGGTTTCGGCCAGGCGGCCGAATCCGTGAAATTTGAATTCATGAATAATCTCGCGCAAAATCCCTGCATATTGCCCCAGGGCAAAAACCGGAAAATCCTGGCCCCCTTTGCAATCAGGGCATTTCCACCCAAAATCAATAAAGTGGCCGCACCCCGAACAAACCGGTATTTTAAGGCCGTCAATTCTCTGCCAGCATTGCGGGCAAACCAGATCGCCGGGATCTAACTCCGCCTCTCCGCAAATCAGGCAAACCGAAGGGAACAGCAACTCCAGGGCCCCTTCGGATAATTCCTTAATCAACGCCTTCATATGTCCAAAATTTATGCTAAGAGTCACTTTGAGACAAATGAATAAAAAAACCGGCCGGTCACGGCCGGTCGGTTTCAAGAACGGTGCTATTCGATTAATTGGTCTGTTGTTTAAGCATATTGATAAAGCCCCGAACCGTATCGGCCATGGGTGAACCGGGGGCCAATTCAAGATATTTTTCCCAATTCTGAATGGTCTTTTCCCGTTCATTCTGGCTTAAATAGGCAATCCCCAGATTAAAATGAGCCACGGCATGGTCGGGCTCGAGGACCAGGGCCCGGTTAAACTGGACAATGGCCGAATCGACCATTCCCAGGGCATGCTGGCATGCTCCCAGGTCGACCCTGACATCGGGGCTGGAGGAGTCCATGGCCAGAGCCCGGGTATAACATATCATGGCCGTGTGATACTGGCCCTTATCCATAAATTGATTTCCGCTGGCTACCAGCCCGGAATAATCTTGGGGCAAGTCCGGGGGCGCCATATCCATTCCCGGCATCATCCCGGGGACTTCCGGATGAACGAATTGGTCCGGCGGAGTTTGGGGCGCCGAGGAGAAAATAAAATAAGCGATGACGGCGGCCACCAAAAAGGCGGCAATCACCAGGCCGTCTCTGATATTAGTTGGATTCCCGGCCGGATTTGCGGCTGTCGTCGTTACCATATGCTCGCCTGACATTTATTACACCTTTAACTTTCTTTATTTTACTTAATACGCGTTCCAATTGACTTAAGCTGGTGACTTCTACGATAATTATTCCGGCGCTGCAGGATTCGGATAGATTTATTTCCGCTCCCCTGACATTGGTATTGCTGTCCGCTATCGATTCCGTGATTTCGGCCAGGATATTTCGGCGTGGTTCCACCTGGACCTCCAGTCGCACCACAAAAGTCTGGTCCCTGGCCACATCCCAGGAAACCGGGACCGTCCGTTCCGGCTGTTTGATCAATTCCTGCGCCGCCGGACAATCGGCGCGATGGATAGTCACCCCGCGGCCCCGCGTGATGTATCCGATAATGTCCTCGCCGGGAATCGGCTGGCAGCATCCCGCGAAGCGAAACATCATGTTATCCATGCCCTCGACCCGAATGCCGCGTTCCGTCCGGAATTTCTGAAGAACCTGGTCGACCGATTCCTCCTCCGGGACCTTGGCCGTTTCCGGCGCGATTTTCAATATCACCTGTCGGGTTGAAATGGTGCCGTTGCCGATGGCATTCAGGAGCCCTTCGGTCGAAGCAAACGACAATCCCTGTGAGATATTAAGCAGGTCCTCATCGCCGGGCATTTTTAAACGATTTTTCTTAAGGTCGCGCTCCAGAAGATCTTTTCCAAGCTGCACGGCCTGGTCATAACCGGCCTGTTTCAGCCAGCGGCGAATGCGGGCCTTGGCCGCCGAAGTCGTGGCCATGTTCAGCCAATCCTGCGAGGGATGGCGATGCGGGCTGGTCAGGATTTCCACTTTATCCCCCGACTGCAGGGTCGTATTCAAAGGCACCAGGCGGTCGTTAATCTTGGCCCCGGAACAATGAAGCCCGACTTGGGTATGCACGGCGAAGGCGAAATCCAGAGGCGTGGCCCCGGCCGGCAGATGCTTGATTTCGCCGGCCGGCGTATAAACGAAGATATCTTCGGCAAAAAGATCGATGCGAAGCATTTCCAGAAATTCGCTGGGATTGGTCATGTCTTTCTGCCAGTCCAGAACATCGCGCAACCACAGCATCTGTTTATCGGTCTTATCCAATTGCTGCTTGCCTTCTTTGTATAGCCAGTGGGCGGCAATGCCGTTTTCCGCGACATAGTGCATCTCACGCGTCCGGATTTGTATCTCGACTATATTCCCGTCCGGGCCGATAACGGCCGTGTGCAGCGACTGGTAATTATTGGGCTTCGGGTTGGCGATGTAATCACCGAATTTGTATCCCACCGGCGGCCAGAGTTCATGGATTAAACCCAGGGCATGGTAGCATTCCGCCTTGGTGCGAACAATGATGCGAATGGCAAAAAGATCGGCAATCTGATCGAAAGGCACCCGCCGGTATTGCATCTTCCGGTATATGGAATCGATGTGCTTGGCCCGTCCGGTGATATCGGCCTTAATGCCGTTATCAACCAGGGCCTTGTGGATCGGGCTGATCATTCGCTTGATATAGGCTTCCCGTTCCTCTTTTTTCAATTCCAGTTTCTTTACGATATCTTCGTACGTCTTATGATGCAGATATTTAAGACTTAAATCTTCCAATTCAATTTTGACTTTGGCAATTCCAAAGCGGTGGGCCAGAGGACAATATACTTCGCGCGTTTCGCGCGCGATCCGGTTCCGGCGCTCCTTGTCCAAATGCTGAAGAGTCCGCATATTATGAAGACGGTCCGCCAGTTTTATGAGAATCACCCGTATATCCCGGGCCATGGAAAGGAGCATCTTGCGGAAATATTCAACCTGCTGTTCTTCTTCGGATTTGAACTCGACCGCCTCCAATTTGGTTACGCCGTCCACCAGACCGGCCACCTCTTCGCCGAACTCATCTTTAATCCTGTCATAAGTGAAACCGGAATCCTCGACCACGTCGTGAATCAAACCCGCCGCAATGGTCGTGGAATCCAGATGCAATTCGGCCAGTATAAGGGCGACATTCAGGCAGTGAACGATATAAGGCTCACCCGATTCCCGCTTCTGCTTGGCATGCGCTTTATCGGAAAATTCATAGGCGCGACGAATGAGGGGAATATTAATATTGGCGTTGAATGACTCGACACGGATAACAAATTCCGCCAGGTTGAGAACCGAGGTCACACGACCTCCCCGTGCTTTATTTTGAGCATATCCAATACCTTCTGCCCGACTTCTCTTGCCGCAATATCCTCCATGTTCCCGCCGGACGGCGGCTGAAAGACACAATGACCTTCTCCCAGGGGTCCCCAGCGCCGGGGCGACATGACCCGGTTATCCGGATAAAGCCCGATGACTCTTCGACCGGTGGCGGCCGCCAGGTGCAAAGGCCCGGTGGAATTGGCGATGGTCAACGAGGCCCTCGATAATACGGCCGTCAGGAGCCTTAAATCGGTTTTGCCGGCCAAAGATAATATTTCCATACCCTGTTTTGCGGCCATGGTCGCTATCGAAACGGACTCGGCCCGGGAGCCGGTCATCACGGCTTTTATACCTGCCACTGTCAGATTATTATAAAGTTCGAAGAATCTGTCAAGAGGCCAGTCGAACGCCGATCCCCCCGTACCGGGATGCAAAACGACGAATCCGCGGTTTCCCCCCAGACCCAAAGATGACAACAGGCTCGCGGCACTCTGTTTTTCTTCTCCTATGATATATACGTGCGGCCTTCTGATAATCGGACCATCTCGAAAAAAGGCCAGAAAATCCTGATTATATTCCGATTCATGCTTATTGGATTTTTTCCGGCTGTGAAAGAGAAAGCGGTTAAAGTAATAGAAGTGCCGGCGACGGATGGTCCCGATGCGGTTGGGAATCCCGACCCTGAATAATAACTGGCTTATTACTTTTTCCGGGTAGACAACAAGCGCCGCCCGATAAGCACGGTTCTCCAGGTCATTTCTGGTGCTCTCGGAGTACCCCTTTTCGGTTTTCAGAAGTGCCGGATCCACGGTTACGATATCGTCTATATAAGGATTATTTTTTAAAACCGGGGCGGCATACGCCGACGCCATGACCTCCACCCGGCACTCCGGATAACGAGTCTTAAGGGTCTCAATCAAGGGCAGGGCCAGAAGCAAATCTCCCACCCGGTCGGTGCGACTGACCAAAACCCTGTCGCCCGGTTCCAGCAATACCGGCCGAGGCATTTATTTCACCCTTTTCTCTCGGCATCTCCAGAGATACCGAAGTTTGGCGTACTTTACCGCCACGGCATGAGCCGAAAAACAGGATATTAAAAATCCCTCCCAGCCGTCGCGAAAACCCTGCTTGATTAGAAAATGTTTGATGAACGTCATAAATGGCCTGGCCGTAATATCCCAAAGCGAGGCCTTCCGGCCCCGTGAAAATACTTCTTCGGCCCCCAGTGTGGTATAGCGATTCGATTTCCTGATGTATTGCTCCAGGCTGGTATAACTGTAGTGATACAATTCCCCTTTAAGAATTCCCGCCGGACCGTCGAGAATAACCTTTTCATGGATGACGGCATCGTCAAACCGCCCTTTCCCCTTCCTGAATAAGCGCAGAACGGAATCAGGATACCAGCCACTATGACCAATCCAGCGCCCCAGAAAATTTGTCCGGCGATTGAGGTAATAGCCGTCCCGGGACGAGTCCGATTTCATGATTCCCTTTATTTCCTCCGCCAGAATCTCGGATAAGACCTCGTCGGCGTCAAGCGACAGAATCCAATTCCCAGTGGCATATGAGACGGCCTTTTGCTTGGAGCGACCGAATCCGTCCCAGGGATGTTCGTATATCCGGGCCCCGAAAGAGGTCGCAATTTCCAGGGTCCGGTCCCCTGACCCGGAATCGACGATTACTATTTCATCGGCGAACCTCACCGAGTCCAGGCATCGCCGCAAATTGGCTTCCTCATTGTTGGTGATAATCACCACTGATAAATCCGGCATCTAACTCAACCCTGCTAAGCGAAGATTCTTTTTTTGCCAGGCCCGTTGGCCGATCCAATATCTCCCATACAAGATAGACTTTTTCGAAATGAGTACCACATATTTTTTCGATCTTTTTCCGTCCGGTATATTCTAAATCATACCTTACGCATCATTCCGCTCAAGAATATATTACAATTAATAGAAGTCCGGGACTCGCTTATCTTGTGTAACAACTTCGAGTTCGTCAGAGATAGACCTTTTACCGGTATATTTAACCCATCAAACGTGATTCAACGTCTTAGATTTTATTTTCCCGCCGCGGCATCGATGCCAATTCCGGCCATATTTCCTGAAACCTGGCCCAAACCTCGTTCACCTCAATATTGAAGATGTTATCATCGCCCCGGGATAGCACCAAACCCCGTTCAAAACGATAAGGAAGCCATTGCCGGTATATATTTTTAAATTCAGGGTACAGCCCAATGACCGGTATCCGAAATGATCGGGCGATATGGACCAGTGACGTATCCGGTGAGATTAACATATCCAGTCCTTTTATCACGGCCGACACCTCCGGTAATGTGGCCTCCGGAAATATCTGGACTACCCGGTCGTTCAGGGCTTTTTGGAGCCTGTCCCCCTTATGACGTTCTGCGGGCATCGTGATTAATATAAAAACAGCGTCGGGGTACACCTCCACGGCCCTCTTCAGGAAATCTTCGGCCTTGGGCAGACCCCAGTCGCGATTGTCGCCCCGGGCGGACAGATTAAATCCGATTCTGGGGCCCGATTTCCCGAATTCTTTAAGCCTTTCAAAAAACTCTCCCGCCACTCTGACAGATTCCAGATCCAAAAATGGCGGCGCAAAGGGATTGACATCGGACACCCTGTGCCCGAAAGCCTCCACCAGGTGGAGGTTTATGTCGATTGTATGTTCGGTACAATCGGCCCCCTGGACATAAGTATAATCGTAATAAATTCCGAAACGTTTTTTATTGACGCCGATGCGGGGTTTTTTCCGCACGCTTAATTGTGATAGAAACAGGGTCGTTACGGAATCATCCCCCATTAAATCCACCAGGAGGTCATAATTTTCGCGGCGAGCCGATTTCACTTCGCGGATATCATGCCAGAGATTGCGGCGATAGATATATATTTTCTCGAACCTCGGGTCTTCCTTTACAAGACCGTAATTTTTGGTCGAGGCAAAAATGGCAAAACGCATTTGCGGAAAAGATTTCTGAAGATGATCCATCAGAGGAAAAGAACAGACCGTATCCCCGATGCGGTCGGGTCTTAAAAACAGGACTTTGATAATTTTCCGACCGTCCAGGGGGATGCGACCCTTATCCCCTTCTTCCAACAGAAGGCGAAACAATTGAAAAAACAGGGCCTTGATTTTAAATTCTATGGTCTTGAACAATGTCATTTGTTTTTTTGCGGACCGATCAGTTTTTCAAGAAACACTTCCCATTTATCCAGCATGATTTCTTCCCTAAAATACTCCCGCCACCTTTTTTGGCCGGCAATCCCGAATTGGGACATACGGGCGGGATTCCTGAGAATCTTCAGCACGGCCTCCGCCAATTCCTCCGGCGACCCGGCCTTTACCAGAACCGCCGTGACGTTTTCTTCGACCACTTCCGGAATCCCGCCCACTCGGCTGGCCACGACCGGAAGTCCCGCCCGCATCCCTTCCAGGACGGAAAAACCGAATGGTTCGTCAAGAGAGGGATGGAGCATCAAATCCGAGCCGGCCAGTTCCGGATCGAGATTGTCAAGCATCCCGGCAAAGACGAAATACTTATCCAGTCCCAGTTCGTGAATTTTAATCCGAAGCGATTCCTCCAGGGGGCCGTCGCCCAGCCATAAAAATATAATTCCGGGAAACCGGGCCGTTATTTTTGCGGCCGCCTCGATTAAATAAGTATGTCCTTTCTGGTTTACAAACCGGCCCGATGTCACCGCCACGATTTTATCGCTTTCTATTTTATATTTGCGGCGTAGTTCCGCCGCGGCCGTCGGATTGGGCCGGGGAAAATCCCGGGCCGGTATGCCATGATATATGACCGTGACATCTTCCGGGGCCAGGTATCCGAATCGAATAATCTGCTTCTTGAGACCTTCCGAAGGAACCACCACGGCATCAGCCAGACGCGGCGTTAAAAAACGATGTACCCAATTATCCTTGGTGATATCCAGCCCCAGGCGCCAGATTACTTTGACTCGACCGTGTAATTTCGAGGCCAGTCCCCCCAGACGAAGGTCCTTGTTGAAGTCGCAGATTATCACGTCAATTCCGTGACGGGCCAGGATATTTCTTATACTTCCGATGGTCCAGGGATTAAAATCGCCGGAGATTTTAAGGGGAATCAATTCCACCCCGGGATTATCGGCCCCGACCCGGCGCAAATATTCCGAGGCGGGACGCCCGGCCACGAATATTTTATGACCCCGCCGTGTCAGAGCGCGGGACATCAGATTGATCCAGTTCTGATATCCCCCGAAAGTCTTCCTGTCAACGGAGTCGAGGAAAAGCAGGTTCACGGCTTCTCCCGAAATTGCATCATATAAAGCCTGCGGTACAGGCCGTCTTTTTCCATCAATTCCTCATGGCGGCCCTGCTCGGCGATTACCCCTCTGTCGATTACCAATATTCTATCGGCGTTCTTTACGGTCGAGAGACGATGGGCAATGACCAGGACGGTGCGGTCCACCATAAGCCGGTCAATCGCCTCCTGCACGACATTTTCCGCTTCCGTATCCAGAGCCGAAGTCGCCTCGTCAAAAATCAGGATGGGAGGATTTTTCAAAAGTGCCCGGGCAATGGTGATTCTCTGCTTCTGCCCGCCTGACAGCCGCACTCCTCGGGCGCCGACCACAGTGTCGTATTTTAACTCGAATTTACTGATAAATTCGTCGGCGTTGGCTGCTTGCGCCGCCTTGATGATTTCCTCCTCCGGTATTTTATTCATGCCATAGGCGATATTGTTGCGGATAGTATCGTTAAAGAGATATGTTTCCTGGGTGACAATACCCATCAAGCGGCGAAGTGAATCCAGGCTAATCTGCCGCAGATCGATCCCGTCCATAAAGATTCGGCCGTCCAACGGGTCATAGAACCGGGGAAGCAAATCCACCAGAGTCGATTTTCCCCCACCCGAGGGTCCCACCAGGGCGACGATTTCACCTTTCTTTATTTCAAACGATACCTTTTTTAAAACCGGCTCGGAGGTGATGTACGAGAAAGTGACTGCTTCGTATTTTATGGAATTGTCAAAGCCACTTTTGACTATCGGCATTTCCGGTTCGACCACCGTTACGGGGGTGTCCAGAACACCAAAAATCCTCTCCGCCGCGGCCAGCCCTTCCTGTACTTTAACGTGAATGGAAAATAGGCTTTTGACGGGTTTAACCAGGGCGAACATGGCGATTATAAAGGTCATGAAATCGCCGGCATCCAGCTCACCGCCGCCTTCAATTATCCGCGTCCCCGCGATGAATAAAATCACGATCCCGGCCCCGATAATCAGAATATCGTTGATCGGGCTGGCCAGGTGGCGAATGCGCGTCATCCGCACCAAAGTACGAAAATAATCCGCCGTGACCCTGAAAAACTTCTCTATTTCGAATTTCTCATTGGCGTACGCTTTCACGATGCGGATATTGGACAGGGACTCTTCCAGGACGGCATTGACATCGGCCATCCGTTCCTGCGTGCGACGAGAATATTTGCGAAGTTTTCGACCCATCCACCAGATAAACCCGAATACCAGAGGTAAAACCAGAACGGCCAGCAAGGTCAATTTCCAGGAGAGCAGAACTAGAAATCCGGACAGCAGGATCACCGTCAGGGCATCAGTCACCAGTTGATTGAAGCCCAGGTCGATTGTTTCATTCAAAACCAGAACGTCGTTGGTCACACGTGAAATAAGATGCCCGGTACGTTCTCGGTGGAAATATGACAACGAGAGCTTATGGTACTTCTCGAACAGCCAATTGCGGAAATCCCTGATTATGGACTGCTGTACATACGCCATGAAATATCCCCGAAGAAAAAGGAAGAGATTCGAGGTCACGGTGATTATAAGAATCAGGATACAGAAATTTATCAGGGTTGTCTTGCGGCTATCGCCCTTCACCAAGTCGTTGATTTTGTCCTTGAAGGAGTTCTTGGTGTAAACGAGAATATCGAATTGACCTTCCAGATTTTGCTCCAGAGGTGCGGTCACATTTTCTCCGGTCGCAGGAGTATTCATCGGGATTTCCGTGGTTGCAAAAAGCGTCATTAAAAGCGGTCCGGCCATCCAGACCAGAAGCGTTGCCAGAGCGGCGTGAAGCGCCGCCGCCGTCGATGCTACCAGCAGCCTTTTCCAGTATGGCAGAAGACACCGAATTGTTCGCTTAAACAGACTCATCTATTACTTGATCCCATAATAAACTCCGGGTAATTTTCACCCGGGATATTGATTTCCAAGTTAAGGATTAAAGGCCAAATGTCAACGGCGCTGATGCGGGGTGATCAGGGTTTCAGCGGTTCGGCCATGGCCGGGATGTCAATCCGGAATTTCTCCGGAGGCAGGGTGATATTAAGGCGATACTGGCGGCGCTCAGCGGTAATCACCAGAGCCCGTCCGGGATTCGAATAGGTGATTTTTTTCGGAAGAAATCGGTTTTGGCGCAAGTCATACTCGAGAGAAAGTTCATCACCGCAAATTTCCGATATCAACCGGTATTTCTTGCTTTTTATTTTATCCTTGTCGATGACCAGATAATAGCTGTGCGGCAGGGCAACAATTTCACTCGGTAACCTGCGGAATAATTCCATTATTAAATTGTCGAAGGCCGAAATCTCCGGGCAGTTATTTTTTACCAGACGATTAATGGACCCCGAAAAATATTGATTCTCCGTGGGAAAATAAACCCGCAGCGAATCGCCCGACAACAACCCCTTCAAGACCCCCTTGCCCAGATATCCCCGCGCAAAAACCGCCAGGCTGTCGCCATTGTAATAGACATCCAATCGAACCGAATTTTTACGGCCGTCACGGTTGATTTTCAGGTCATACAGGTAGGCATCCCCTTTGCCCACCGTCATCTCGGCGTATCTCGGAGCGGTCTCGGAGCGGCGGCTTCGACTGGCCAGGGAACAGCCCTCACAATAGACTGCGATTACCGCCAGGATAATAATGAAAGCGAACCTGGTCACAATCCCACCGTTTTTCATTGTCCGGTAAAGAGGCGATAGAAAAATATAACCGGCGGCCGTAAAATAAACCAGGTTGCACCGGAGACTATGAGGAAAATCAGGATGAACGGAGCAAATCTCTCAAAGGCCGCTAATTGGCTTTCGTACCGCGGCGGCATAAGACTGCGTAAAATATGCGAGCCATCCAGAGGAAAAATCGGGATCATGTTAAAAAAGGCCAGCGAAATATTTATCGATACGCCCAGTTGCAGCATGACATAAATGGCGCTCGGTAAATCGGCGTTGGCGCCCACAAGCAAGCGGAATACTAACCCCGCGATAAAGGCCAATCCCATATTCGATAACGGTCCGGCCGCCGAAATCCAGATATCGGCCGTCCGGGGATTACGCAGATTATAGGGATTGACGGGAACCGGTTTGGCCCAGCCGAAACGGAATTCCGACAAAAACATCATCAGGGTCCCGAACAAATCCAGGTGAGCCAGGGGATTGAATGTCAGCCGCCCCATGTCCTTGGCGGTGGAATCGCCATAGCGATAGGCCAGGTAAGCGTGAAAAAATTCATGTACCGTCAAGGAAAATAAAATCACCGGGGCGGCAATCAAAGCCCTCTGTATATAATCCGGGCCGAACATCTGACTTTCATATCCTCATGAATAAATACCGCGCAATAAAACCACGTCGGCCACCCTCTGGATAGCCACCATAAAGGCCGCCAGGCGAAGACTCACCTTGTTCTTCACCGCCACATCCAGGACATCATGAAAGGCCGCCGTCATTATCTGTTCCAAACGGGCATTGACCTCATCTTCGGTCCAGAAATACCCCATGCGATCCTGGACCCATTCAAAATATGATACGGTCACGCCTCCGGCATTGCACAGAATATCGGGAATAACGAAAACTTTCTGTTTATCCAGAATGACATCGCCGTCGGGAGTGACCGGGCCATTGGCCCCCTCGGCCAATATTTTGGCTTTAATTCTTGCCGCGTTCTTGCCGGTTATCTGGTTTTCCAGGGCCGCCGGCACCAGAATATCGACATCAACGTATAAAATTTCTTTGACGCTGAATGGTTTGGCTCCGTGAAAACCGACCACCTTTTTATGGCGGCTGACATACTCCACCAGGGCTTCAATATCGATACCTTCGGGATTATGTAATCCGCCGAAAACATCGCAGACATGGGTAACCTTCACCCCCATGCGATGCAACAACAGGGCCGTCACCGAACCGACATTACCGAAGCCCTGAACGGCGGCGGTGGCATCCATGGGATTTATGTTGAGATGTTTCAGAGCCTCGCGAATGGTGATCACGACACCCCGGCCGGTCGCCTCGCGGCGACCTTTGGAGCCGCCCATCACCACCGGTTTGCCCGTAACGACCGAAGTCACCGTATGCTGGGCATGCATGGAGTAAGTATCCATGATCCAGGCCATGGTCTGTTCATTGGTATTGACATCCGGCGCCGGAACATCGGATTCCGGTCCGATAGCATCGAAAAGAGTGGCCGTGTAACGCCGGGTCAGCCGTTCCAATTCGCCTTCGGACATTTTAGGGGGATCGCAAATAATACCGCCCTTGCCGCCCCCGAAGGGAATATTTACCACGGCGCATTTCCAGGTCATCCAGGCCGCCAGGGCCTGAACTTCATCCAGGGTAACATCCGGGTGATACCTGACACCGCCCTTGGCCGGACCGCGAACGATGGAATGCTGCACACGGTAACCCGTGAACATCTGGTAGGAGCCGTCATCCATTCGCACCGGCAGTTTGACGATGATACTCCGCCGGGGATATTTCAGAAATTCCAGCAGGCCTTTGTCGATGTGAAGCCTCGAAGCGGCCTGGTCGAACTGTTTCATGGCGCTTTCAAAGGTGGAAAGCGGGATTGTGTCCGATTTTAAATGTAGTTCCTTGGTCATGGGCGACGGTCCTCAAAACTCTATTAATTCTTATTTTTTCTCGATACATACGGCGAATCGGACAGAAAAAACCTCCATAACTTGTCCCGGCCTTTCCTGATACCGATACGGGAGGATGACTCAATTTTCTCCACCTTATCGCCGCGGTCTTCAAGATACAGGAGGCGGCCCGTCAAATCAAGGCCGTTGTGGTGACGCGTCAGATTAAATGCCCGACATATTTTACCGGGGCCGTTGGTAAGCAGCCGATTTCGAGTTTCGCCGTAATTACTGTGCATTCGTTCTAGCCCGTCCACCGGCTCGGCTCCGCGGATTAAAACCGCGGCCGGGAAACCCTCCTTTTCCGTAACCACATTCAGGCAATTATACATGCCGTAAATAAAATAAATATAGGTAAATCCGCCGGGGCCATACATTACTTCGTTTCGCGCGGTCTTCCCCGGTGCGGCGTGACAGGCCGGATCATCCTCCCCTATATAGGCTTCCACTTCCACCAGCCTGGCCGACAAGCCTTGGGAGTCATTTTGAAAAACCAGGTATTTCCCCAGCAGTTCCCGGGCCACCTTCAGAGTCGGCCGCAGATAGAAATCCCGGGGAAGTTTAAAAGCCGCTGAATTCATGGACAAATTATTCGTCGCAATAGGGAAACAATTCCCAGGCCACGGCGGCGGCGGCATTGAAATCAAAGGCAACGTCTTCGGGGCGGTGGGCATCGGAGCCTATGGCGGCAATGGTCACGCCGTGTTGCCGGGCCATATTAACCATTTCCATACAAGGATAGTATTCCGCGTGGCCCTTGCGAAGCGCCGAGGTGTTTATCTCCATGCCGGTTTCATTTTGGGCCATGATTTTAAATAACTTTTCCGCCCGGCCTCGGTGTACGGTCAATAGATCCGGGCCGAAATATTTCAGGCCATAACGCTTGTAAACATCGAGATGCGCCAGAGCGTCGAACAGGCCACATTCCGCCGATTTTATCAGGGCCTCGTAACTTAGATCCGCGAATTTTTCCAGCCCGTATTTCTGCGAGGCCATTTGCATCGCGGCGTCGTTACAATTATCGATATCCTCGACCTGGTGAATGGCGCCCAGGCGATAATGAAAATTATAACGGGTAAAAAGTTCCCTGATTTCCGCTTCGCATCCCGGATAGTAGCCGACTTCGACTCCGCACCTGACCATCAAACCCTGCTCGTAATATCTCTCATGGGCTTCATGAACCGCCTCGACGTAGGCACCGAAATTTTCTATCGTCACGGGCACGACTTGTCCCCCGATGTTCATGGTACGATGCCGCTCCGGGATGCGCGGATCGGTATCATAATGGGAAGTAAAACATATCTCGGTCAGCCCTTTTTGCAGCGCCGCCCGGCAGTATTCGTCCACCGTTCCTTTGGCGTCGAACGAAAAGTCGGGATGAATATGATAATCGGCAGCCTGCGAATGCGAATTTTCCATGGCCAATTCCTTTTAAACGAACCTCCGGCCGGACAGGAAGGGGTTATTCCGTCGCTCTTCGCCGATACTGGATATCGGGCCATGACCGGGATAACAGATAATTTCGTCCGGAAGGGTGAGTATGTTGCGATCTATGGAGTCTATCAATTTATCGAAATTCCCCCCGGGCAGATCCGTTCGCCCGATAGAACCGTTGAACAGAGTATCGCCGCAAAATAAGTGCTTGCCGCCAAGGTAACATACCCCCCCCGCCGTATGACCCGGCGTGGATAAAACATTGAAGGTCATGTTATCGATTTTGATAACGGCACCGTCATCAAGCAGATGATCGGCCGGAGGACAGGTAACCTCAAAGCCGAAAATTGCGGAAACATTGGCCGACGGCGATAATAACAGGGGGGCGTCATGGCGGCCGATATAAATCGGGATATGAAACTTCTCCTTAAGCGGCCCCACGGCCGCAATATGATCGCCGTGGCCATGGGTCAAGAGTATCGCCGCCGGATGAAGAGCATTCTTTTCCAGGCGCTCAATAATCCGGTCTTCCTCATCACCGGGGTCGATGATTGCCGCCGATCGGGAGGGGGCCTCCCAAATCAAATAGCAATTAACTTCAAAGGGACTAACGACAATAGTTTCAATTTGCATATTGTTTACTTATACGAAATTTCTTAATAATGAAGGAAGATATTATCCGCGGGGAATTTGTCAACAAATTAGAGCCTTTTCCAATTCTTTGGCGGTTATCGTCCGGACAGGAAATATTTTACGGGACGGGATAAAAGATTAAGACAGCGAGAACGAAACTCCGCCAATTCCGCCATTTTATCCGCGCTGATATAATATCCTTTCATTTCCGTATGCAGAACGGCCTTGGCCTCGCTGCCGTTTCGGGAATAAGTTAAATCCAATCGCGCAAAATCATATTCCAGCACTTCATCGGAAGGTACCGCCAGAGAGTCCACCGCCAAGGTGGAATCCCAGCGGAAGGTAATCTCGTGAATCCGGGAATGGGGATAATCGTTATCCAACGGGGTGGTGCGTTTATTCAATTCCAGCGATTCCAGGTATCGTCCGAAACCGTATAAATTGGGGTTTATATAATATACCTGTCCGAGATGCTCCGCCGGCTTGCGGCTCGTGCCCTGCAGTTCCAGAACGGCCGGGGCGTCAGGGTACAGATCCCGATTATAATTATAACCTGTTATTTTGAACTGACGGCTGCCACCAAGCGGCCAATTTTCAAAACATTCCCGAATTTCATCTTTACTTAGACCGGTAAGCCGGCTCCGCCAATAATTTCCCTGATTGCCATGACATTCGATATTACTGGCGAAGCGATAAGTTCCCCCCGGCAATAAAGTAATCGAAGAGTTAATTAAGGTGCGATTCAATGCGGGCGTACTGACCGGAGTTTTTACCAAAATACCTCCGCTATCGGACATCAGCAAAACCGGGATATTTTCATCGGAATATGGCAACTCGCCGAAAGGACATTTGTTGCAGGTCGGGTCCATCCAGACCGTATCCCGGTCGATCATGACCGCCGCGAAGACATGATTGAAATTATAACCCGGAAAGGTGGTATCCGTTTCGCCGTCCCCGCGGGTCAACGCCAGGCAGGGATAGGCCTGAAGACCGGCCTGGCGCAGGCGGGAGACGAGCAGGATGGAAAGGTCCTTGCAGTCGCCATATTTCCTCTGCTCCACCAGCGCCGCCGGATTGGGACGCCACCCGCTGATACCTACCGAAACGGAAACATAACGGTAATCGGAAATGATTTGATTATAAATATCCCGCGCTGCCGATATCTGCGCGGCAGTGTTAGATTCGCCCGGAATGGTTTTATTTTCGGATTTTAGAAAACAGTCTTTGGACAGCAGGGAAAAACCCCGTCCGACCTCCTGCCACGTTCCGCCCGAAAATTTAAATTTCCCCAACGATAAATCCCGGGCCATGAAGTCAATCCGGGCCGCCGAAGGATGACAATCGGCAATGTAGTCCTCTTCGGCTTCGGCGGGGATATCTGTCGCTGACCAGAAATATCTCACCTGCTTGCCCAGAGTATCGACCTCGGGCTCTTGAAACCGGCCGTAAATTTTATAACTGAACTGAAAATCCAACGGGGCCAGCAATTCGTACGAGATCTTCTTAACCGGCAGGCCGGATTGAAAATCATATCCCCGCCAGAAAAACAGAGATTTCAATTCCAATTCCGCCTTTTCCTCCAGAAAATAAGGATATTGAACAAATATGGGTTGAGCCGAGTAATGGCAGATATCGCTGTATAACTGAAAACTCTCGCCGAACCCGCAACTCTTATTCAAATCGGATAATTCATATTGCCCCAGTTCGGTGCCCTTGTCGTCATAGGCAAAAGCCTCATATTTTGAAATTGGGATATTCGGTGATTCCACCATCGAAAGCACGCCGAAATCCTTGCCCTTGGGATTCAGGATGGCGGTCCTTTGAAAAAACACCTGACGCGCCGAATTGCCTTTGATCGTGGTGACGATTTCCATGGCCTCAATATAGGCGCCCTTTTTGTTTTCCTCTTCTCCGGCCCGATTTCCCTGAAATCCCAGGCAAATGGCGACCGCCATCATAATAAAATATTTTCTCATTTTGATGCCTATCTGGCCGCCACGGAAAGTATCACCCGGTCTTCCATCGACGCCGCCACCTGGTCAAAGAACTTCTTCAGGACCTCGTACTTATAATGCGGGAAAGCCGGTTGCGAAATTTGCAGAGTACACAGCATGGAAAGGCTCTGTCCGCTGTTTAAGTACTGGGTGGAAAAGGAGGCCCCGTCGATCTCAATTTTAACCGGCTCTGGCAGCGACATCACCGACATCCCCTCCGCCAGGGTAATCTCACAATGATTCTGGTATATCCGGGGATATTCGAAGTCGACCGGGAAAAACCTCTTTTGATTGGTAAACGGATTCTCACGGAAGAAAAATCTTACGGGCTTGAGGACAAAGTGATTATCCAGGTTGCTGACCAATCCTTCCAGGCTGTAAGACACATCCAGAGAAACTCTATCCCCCGTCTCATGATGCGATTGATGTCCGGCGATTTGGTACGGCAGGTCCAGCCGGTCCAGAAAATTCCCTTTTATCAAATCTTCTTCAATCTCCTCGGCTATGTCCTGGCCGAATTGAAAGGCCAGGTAACCCTGAAAATCCACATGCGTGGAACAGGCCGCGGCGCCCATAGAATCAAGCATAATAATAGTATGATCATAGCGCCGGGTTTGCGGATTTTCATATGTTATCTTGGCCAGATAAGACTTCCCTCCATCCAGAATCAACCCCCCGTTTACGCGGGATTCAGGGGGCAAAATGCCGAAAGGAATATATTCCGATTGGGCATCCAGAAAGACGAATCCGCCGTCTATTTTGCAGGCCGTTATCAGGTAATCGAACTGCCGCAAGTGATATAATTCGGGCATGAAGATGTGATCATTTCGGGAACCGATCAACACCGGCCAGGCTTCCAGACCGGAGCGTTTTAACATTTCGGTCAGAAGGACATTTTTGTCACTGATGGTGCCGTATTTATTTGTCAAATTTTGCGTAATATTTTCATTTGAAAAATATACCGATTCATCATCATTCAATTTGATTTCCCGGGCGACATAATCGTAAACCGCCTTGGCTTTATCTTCCTGATTAGTACAGACTCCCGTAAGACTATCCGTAAGCGCATTTATAGATTTGGCGCCGATTAAATAATCCTTAAGGTAATTATCCTGAAATTCGCTCCCCAATCCCGGCCAGTCCTTTACATATGAATAATAAAAACCGGGCGATTCCGCCGATACCAGTTGATTATACATCGCTGCCATATAACTCCTGGGAAAGCCCATATAGGGCTCATTCCTTACGGGCGGCATATTATTCAGTTTATATGTATAAATGATCATCTTCCTGTTTATCCCCCCGCCCATCGCCTGGTTTTCTTCACTGACGGCCGGGCGGGAGCCTCCGGCCGGCATATTTATGACGGCCGTGGAATAAGTGAATCCCGCCGCCAGGCATAGTTTAAAAACCGATTCCATGGTGAAAATCGACGATTGGAAATACCAGGGATCAAGATAGTGGTATCGCTCATTGACGTTTGCATACTTGAATTCGAGTATACAGCCGCTGTCTACCGCGGAAAAGGCAAAGGTCCTGGTTTTCCAATTACCACTCGTTTTGGTAAGAACATTCTTTTTGTCCACCGCAATTTTCTTCCCGTCGGGAGTAATTGTCTGCGCCTCAAATCCCTTGATTTTATCGTCGTCGTGATAACTAAATCCCAAATCCGCCATTTCCTCAATCCCGGCTTTCGTCAGAATTTTAAGGCGGACGTGGCGCTCAAGCTCAATTTTATCGAATGAGACATAAAGCGAACCCCGGTCGAAAATAATGACCGCATTGGCTTCGGGATATTCCACGGGCGGCCCGATCTGCCATTCGGCGTCGGTTACTTTGCCCCATTTGGGTTCATTGTCATCTCCCGCCAAAAGGCTGGCGGAAAGCATTAACACGATGACTAACAAGGCTTTGGAGTAGTTGGTGAAAAACATAGTTCCCCCGGACATAAAAATTAAGGCAATTTCTTATCCTCTATGCCAATAGTGCCCATGCGATTATAGCTTATTCCCTCCACCTTTACAAGAGGAAATTTATTATTTTTGGAATTCTGGCCCGGGTTTGTAACTATGACTATCTCAAACCTTATCGCCAATATAAATTGACATTTAAAAGGGAAAAGATAATATTATTCCCCCAAAGGAATTATATATGGCAATTATTACCAAAGACCGGATAACTGACCTGAAATCACGGCTTTCCAAGCTCGGGAGGTTCCTTTGACATCGACTCCCGTCGTGAAAAAATTAACAAACTTCAGGAATTAACCGCCGCCCCGAATTTCTGGACCGACAACCAAAAGGCCCAGGGTATTCTTAAGGAAATTTCCGAACACAAACGCTGGCTGGAAAAAATCGATCGTTTCCAATCCGAGGTCAATGATTACGAGGGGCTTTTGGCCCTGACCGACGGCGCCGATGATTCCCAGGATGCCCGCGAAATCATGGAATCGCTGGATAAACTATCAGCCGATATCGATGCTTTCGAATTGTCGACCCTTCTTTCCGGCCCCAATGATACCAAGAATGGTATTTTAACCATTC
Source organism: Candidatus Zixiibacteriota bacterium (assembly GCA_041752195.1). Lineage (GTDB taxonomy): Bacteria > Zixibacteria > MSB-5A5 > GN15 > PGXB01 > JBGSHP01. Next base: position 132,270 of record JBGSHP010000021.1, read on the forward strand.
ATCCCGGAGCCGGCGGCACCGAGTCGCAGGACTGGGCGGAGATGCTGTTCCGGATGTACAACCGCTGGTCGGAGAGGAAAGGCTATGCCGTCACTCTTCTCGATTATCAGGCCGGTGAAGAAGCCGGATTGAAATCGGCCACATTGGAAATTAAGGGCGAGTTCGCCTATGGCTACCTCAAGGCCGAATCAGGGGTGCATCGCCTGGTACGAATCTCCCCTTTTGACGCCAACAAGCGACGCCATACGTCCTTTGTCTCGGTCTATGTCTATCCCGAAGTGGATGAGGAAATTAATATCGAAATTCATGAAGAAGATTTGCGCATCGATACGTACCGTTCCTCCGGGGCCGGTGGTCAGCACGTCAATAAGACATCTTCGGCCGTGCGCATCACCCATCTGCCCACCAATATCGTGGTCCAGTGCCAGAACGAGCGGAGCCAGATAAAAAACCGCGCCACGGCCATGATGCTCCTCAAATCGCGCCTGTATCAACTGGAATTGGAAGAACAGCGTAAAAAACAGGCGCAATTCGAGAAGACCAAAAAGAAAATCGAATGGGGCAGCCAGATTCGCAGTTACGTCTTTCACCCCTACAACATGGTCAAAGACCACCGCACCGACACGGAAACCTCGAACATCCAGGTCGTTATGGACGGTGATATAGATATGTTTATTAATGCCTTTCTCTCGGATCCCGAATTGCGGGATGCCATATCCGGATAGTACAAAAATTTTAAAGGAGATTAATAATGACATCAGTTGCGGGAAAACCCAGAAATATTCTGGATGAAATCAGGGAGAAGGCCCGGGCCAAAAAGCGCCGCGTCGTATTGCCCGAGGGACTCGAGCCGCGGACGGTTCAGGCCGCCAAATTAATAGTGGATGCAAATCTGGCCCAGGTCGTCATCCTGGGCGAAATCGATAAGGTGAATAAACTGGCCAAAGATAACGGCCTGGATTCCGGAAAAGTCAGCATCATCGACCCCGCCAAAGCCGAACAATTACCGGCCTTTATCGATACCTTCATGGAGATTCGCAAGAAAAAGGGAATTACCCGCCAGGAGGCCGAAACGGCCATGAAACAACCGCTCTACTTCGGCGCCATGATGGTGCAGAAAGACATGGCCGATGGATCCGTCGCAGGTGCGGTTAACACCACCGGCGATGTCCTGCGGGCGGCCATTCAGGTGATCGGCCTGGCTCCGGGAATAAATACCGTCTCGGGCGCTTTTATGATGACCGTCCCCCAGTATCGCGGCCAGATAAACAAGATATTCATGTACGCCGACGGGGCGGTTGTTCCCAATCCCGACGCCGAACAATTGGCCTCGATCGCCGTCGCCACCGCCCGGACTCACAAAAATCTGACCGGCGAAGAACCTCGCGTGGCCATGCTTTCTTTCTCCACCAAGGGTTCCGCCAAACACCCTGATGTGGATAAAGTCCTGGCCGCCCTGGAAATAATAAAAAAGAATCATCCCGATCTTAAAGTCGACGGGGAACTTCAGGTGGATGCCGCCATCGTGCCCGATATCGCCGCCCGAAAATGCCCTGGCTCGGCCATTGCCGGCGATGCCAATGTTATGATTTTCCCCGACCTCGACGCCGGCAATATCGCCTATAAAATCACCCAGCGACTGGCCAATGCCACCGCCACCGGGCCGATTATCCAGGGTCTGGCCAAACCGGCCAACGACCTCTCACGCGGCTGCTCCGCTGAAGATATTCGGGATGTTGTCGCCATCGCCATGTTAATGAAAGGATAGGGATATGAGTGTCAGCCAACTTGCCCGCGAAATCAAAGAGTCGCCCACTCTGGCCTTAAACGAAAAGGCTCGGCTCCTTCGGGAAAAGGGCGAAGCCGTCATTCATCTGGGCGCCGGTGAACCCAAAAGCAAGGTTCCCGTCGATGCCGTTATCAGCGCCACTGCCAAGTTGACGTCGGCGGATATCCGCTACACCCCCACCGAAGGCATCCCTTCGCTGATCAAAGCCATTATTCGTTATACCGAAGAAAATTACAACAAAGTGGTAGGCCCCAAAAATGTGATCGTCTCCAACGGAGCCAAGCATTCCCTTTACAACCTCCTGATGGCTATCATTAATCCCCAGGACGAGGTCATCATCGTGGCCCCTTACTGGGTCAGTTACCCCGAGATAGTCAAAATGGTCTACGGCGTGCCCGTTATTGTCACTCCCGAAGACGGCCGCTTTCATCCTCGTCTGGAAGATATCACCGAAAAGGTCGGTTCCTACACCAAGGCCATCATAATCAACAGCCCTAATAATCCGTCCGGCGTGGTTTATTCCGAGGAATTCATCGCCCAATTGGTGGCATACTGCGAGAAAAAAGGCCTTTATCTGTTGATGGATGATATCTATCACAAACTGATTTTCGACGGTAAGACTGCCCCCTCGGTGTACAAATTTTCCAAGGATGATTCCGAAAACTCCAGGATTATCGTCCTTAACGGCGTTTCCAAGCTGTATGCCATGACCGGCTTCCGTATCGGGTGGACCGTGGCCAATCGCAAAATTATCGAAGCCATGATAAATGTCCAGGCCCAAAATTCATCATGCGTTTCCGTGGTCGCCCAGGCCGCCGCCGTCGGCGCCCTGACCGGGGTGCAGTCCGGAGTGGAAAGCCTGCGCCTGACTTTACAAAACAGCCGCGACGTCATGTTGACCGAATTGGGCGCTTTCAACGGTGTCAAAACGGTTAAGCCTGACGGCACCTTCTACTGTCTTCCCGACTTCCGCGCCTATAGCAATGATTCCGTCGGCTTATGCAAACTTCTCCTGGAAAAGGCCCTCGTCGTTACCGTGCCCGGTAAGGAATTCGGCATAGAGGGTCACTTGCGGCTTAGTTACTGTGGTTCCATAAAAGAAATAACCGAGGGCATCGCGCGTATCAAGTGGGCCCTGGATCCCGAATCGCCCAATGAGATTTATATCGGCGACCGCAAAATGAGGAGAGACTGGAAATGAGTTATTATATTATCGACGTCAAAACTCCGGCCCAGAAAATCGCCGATGCCGTCAAAAGCGATTACGGCCTGGAAAATCATGGATTCCGGAACTTGAACCATGTCTATTGGAATCTCCCCACGGAAGCCTTGTATGAAGAGGCCGTCTTTCGCTCGGAAGGCCGGATTTCACATATGGGGCCGTTCGCGGTCAATACCGGCAAACATACGGCCCGCGCCGCCAATGATAAATTCGTTGTCCGGGAACCTTCCACCGAAGATCATATCTGGTGGGGTGTCTACAATCGCCCATATAGCCCGGATAAGTTTATGGGCGTCTGGCAAAGACTGGCCGGATTCCTTCAGAAACGCGACCTTTTCGTTCAGGATTGTTACGGCGGCGCCGACCCCAATTACCGCCTGCCGGTTAGAATCATCACAGAACTTGCCTGGCATAGCCTTTTTGTCAGGAATATGTTTATCCCGGCCGAAAATAACGACCAACTGCGCAAATTCATCCCCGAATTCACCATTGTGGCCGTGCCGTCATTTAAAGGGCTGCCGGAAGTCGACGGGACGCTTTCGGAAACATTTATCCTCCTGAATTTTGAGCAGAAACTCTGTCTCATCGGTAATTCCGGCTATGGAGGCGAGATAAAAAAGTCGGTTTTTACCGTTCTCAATTATATCCTCCCTCTGGATGGGATCATGACTATGCACTGCTCGGCCAATGTCGGCAAAAAAGGCGATGTCGCCCTGTTTTTCGGACTATCCGGCACCGGCAAAACTACCCTCTCCGCCGACCCCAATCGCGGGCTGATCGGCGATGACGAGCATGGCTGGAGTGATGAAGGCATATTTAATTTCGAAAACGGTTGCTACGCCAAGGTTATCAACCTCTCCCCGACCGCCGAGCCTCAGATATATGCCTGCACCCGCAGGTTCGGAACGATTCTGGAAAATGTCGTCTTCGATCCCATCTCAAGGATGCTGGATCTGGATGATGAATCTCTTACACCCAATACCCGGGCGGCATACCCGCTCACTTATATTGAAAACTCCGTGCCCGAAAAGATGGCCGGGCATCCCAAAAACATAATAATGCTGACCTGCGATGCCTCCGGCGTTTTGCCGCCGATTGCCCGCCTGTCTCCGCAACAGGCCATGTACCATTTCATTTCCGGCTATACTTCCAAGGTGAGCGGAACCGAGATTGACCTGGGCAAAGAACCTGAAATTACTTTCAGCGCCTGCTTTGGCGCCCCTTTCATGGTGCATCATCCGTATTACTATGCCGAACTCCTGAAAAACAAGATGCAGAAATACGGCGTCAATTGCTGGCTGGTAAATACCGGCTGGTCGGGCGGACCCTATGGTGTCGGCAAACGCATGTCAATTCACCATACGCGCGCCCTTCTGAACGCCGCCCTGGACGGCAAACTCGATAAGGTGGAATATTACAAAGACCCCGTCTTCGGCTTTGAGGTTCCCAAATCATGCGAGGGTGTCCCCGAAAAGGTCCTCTTCCCGGCCGAAACCTGGGGTAATAAAAACGACTATAAGAATAAATACCTGCAACTGGCCTCCCTGTATATCGAGAATTTCAAGAAATTCTCGGCCGGTTGTCCGCAGGAAATTATCGATGCCGGCCCCAATAAAAATGATTTTACCGTTTGATGTTTATCGCCGGGGTTACCCGACTTCGTAATTAGTTAGACTTCGGGCCATCTGCCTTCGTTGACGGATGGCCCGGTTGATTTGACCCGAAGAAGAGGAGTAAGATGCCAACCTATCATTATCAGTGTTCCGCCTGCAATCATGAATTCGATGAATTTCAGAAAATGAGCGATCCCCCCCTGGATAAATGTCCCCAATGCGGCGGCCCTGCCAAGAGAATTATTTCCGGCGGGGCAGGATTTCTCTTGAAGGGCAGTGGTTTTTATACCACCGATTATAGAAAAGAATCTTATAAGAAGGCTGCCGCCAGCGATAAGGCTGCCAGCGAACCGGCTAAAGTACAAGAGAAGAAAGATAAATAATCGGGGTTTCCTGTCTGTATGGCGAGACGGAAAACCGGAAAACGCCAATTATGAAATCCTCGCCGCTCCAACTGCTGAAAGAAAAACTCGGCCATAATTTTATCCTCGAAACTGCCTCGTATTCCGACTACGCTCGCGATGCCTCCGAAATTAGAGTTGAGCCCAAAGCCATCTATTTCGCCGAAAGCGAAGGCGATGTCATACGGGCCGTCAATCTCTGCCGCGAGCAGAGTATCCCTATCGTTTTTCGAGGCGCCGGGACCGGCTACACCGGCGGGGCGGTTCCTGTCGCCGAAGGTCTCGTCTTATCGCTGGAAAGACTGAAAAAACTCGAAGTCCATCGCGACCGCAAATTGGCCTATTGCGGTCCCGGAGTTATCACCCGGCAATTGATGGATGCCGCCGAAAAACAAAAACTGTTCTACCCGCCGGACCCGGCCAGTTATGACGAATCCTCTTTGGGCGGCAATGTCGCCGAATGCGCCGGCGGTCTTCACTGTAAGAAATACGGCGTCACCCGCGATTACCTTATCGGCCTGCGAGCCGTCACGATCGAAGGTGAAATACTTAAAACGGGTATATATTCCGACGGCGATCTTTTCGATCTGACCATGCCGCTGACCGGCTCCGAGGGACTCCTGGCGGCCATCACCGAAATCGCCGTCCGCCTTATCGAATTCGACCCGCCCGGCCCGGCCATACTGGCCGCTTTTGGCCGTCCGGAACATGCCGCCTCGGCTGTCGCCGAAATCACCCGCCAGGGGATTGTCCCGGCTGTTATGGAGTATATGGACGCCGATGCTATCCAGTGTTCTATAGATTATGAGAAAGCCCTTGAAATCGAAAAAGCCGCCGCGGTTTTGCTTTTGGAAACATCGGGAACAAATCGAATCGCCGAAGCCGACAGGATTATCGATATTTGCCGCCAAAATCGGGCCTCCCTTCTGATTCGCGAAGACAATCAGGAAAAGGCCGAACGCCTCTGGAAAATCCGCCGAAATCTGTCCAAGGCAGTCAAGGCCTCGGCCAAATATAAAATCTCCGAGGATGTCGCCGTTCCCCCCTCAAGACTTCCCGAATTGGTAGCCTTCGTGGCCCAGATGAGCCGGGAATATCCCTTGCGGATGAATTCCTACGGCCACGCCGGCGATGGCAACCTTCACGTTAACTTCTTGACAGACAACGACGAACATGTCAAAAGCGGCCTGATTGAAACCGGCATAAGGCGGCTGTTCGACATGACCTTGAAACTGGGCGGAACGCTTACCGGCGAACATGGCATCGGCCTGACCAAAAAGGAATTTCTCCATCTGGAATTTAATCCCCCCACCCTGGGCGCCATGAAGGACTTGAAAGATGTCTTTGATCCCCGCGGTCTTTTAAATCCCGGCAAGATGTTTTCTCCCTCGAGGGCCGACGCCGACCGTTAAGTCCGTCAAATCAGGACAGAGTTAGTTAGTTTTTACTTCATAGCGAATTTAAAATTTCCCATAAATCATTCCCGCGTAATCTGCGAAAAATTTTCGGGCTAAATCGACTCCTAGCCGCGTCTATCTCTTGACATTTTCGTCGGATAGGTTTAATATGTTTTCCTAAACAATTGGCATTTATGTGAAAATGTTCACAATAATCGTGAAAAATAGCTTCTTCGAAATAAACCAGTTTAAACAAGAGGAGTAACATTTATGTCGACTCTGCAGAAGCATCTGGCCGAGCTGATTCCCGCTTATCGGGATGAAGTCAAGGATGTCCTGACTCGGCTGGGCGAGAAGAAAATTTCCGAAGTCACCGTCGGCCAGGCCTACGGCGGTATGCGCAGCGTCAAGGGTATGATCTGCGATACCTCGGTGGTGTATCCTGACAGCGGTCTGGTTGTTCGCGGTATCCCCATTCTGGAACTGCGCGATAAACTTCCCGAAGAGATCTTTTATCTCCTGTGCACCGGCGAACTTCCCGACAAGAAGGCCCTGGCGGCTCTTCAGAAGGATTTCGCCGAGCGGTCCAGCGTTCCCAAATATGTCTGGGACGTCATGGAATCGATGCCCAAGGATTCCCACCCCATGACCATGCTGGATACCTGCGTCCTGGTCATGCAAAAAGAATCCGAATTCGTCAAGGCCTACAACAAAGGCATGAAGAAGACCGACTACTGGGGCCCGACCCTGGAAGACTCCCTCAATCTTCTGGCCAAACTGCCGGGAATCGCGGCCGGTGTTTACCGCTGGCGGTTCAAAAAAGGCAAACGCATCCCATACAAGAAAGACCTCGACTGGGGTGCCAACTATGCCCGCATGCTGGGATTGCCTGACAAAGACGGCACTTTCAAGAAATTGATCCGCCTCTATCTGGTCCTTCACTGCGATCACGAAGGCGGCAACGTTTCGGCCAACACCTGCCATACGGTCGGCTCGGCTCTCTCCGATGCCTACTATTCGGTCTCGGCCGGTTTGAACGGCCTGGCCGGCCCTCTTCACGGTCTGGCCAATCAGGAGTGTCTGGGCTGGGTCCTGGACACCATGAAGAAATTCGGCGGCGCCCCGACGCCGGAACAGATTCGCGCTGACGCCTGGGAAACGCTCAACGGCGGGAAAGTTATCCCCGGTTACGGCCACGCTGTCCTGCGTGTGACCGACCCTCGTTTCACGGCTTTCCTGGCTTTCGGCAAAGAGCATATGGCCGACGATCCGGTCTTCCAGACCGTCGCGAATGTTTACGATATCGTCCCGGAAGTTCTCAAAGAGCACGGCAAGGCCAAGAATCCGTGGCCCAATGTCGATGCCGGTTCCGGCGCGTTGCTGTATCACTATGGCATGAAGGAATTCCCGTACTATACGGTACTGTTCTCCGTATCGCGTGCCATGGGGATGCTCTCCCAGTTGATACTGAACCGTGGTATCGGGACGGCCATCACGCGTCCCAAGTCGGTTAGCACCAAGTGGGTAAAGGAAAATATCCAATAACCTCCTTTGATTGGATGAGCACAGGGCGGCGGCGACTTTTCGCCGCCGTTTTTTATTTCTGGGCAAATCCACCTGGCCAAAGAACCCGTATCGTGCGGGGCCGATGTCCACATCGGCCCTGTGAATGATTTATAGGTCAGCGGTCCTGACATCTTTTCTTCCTTTTTTTCGTGCACGGCAGACGTCCTCGTCTGCCGGAAAAAGTCCCGACCCCTAAAGGGGATCGGCCACCCGATTCAGATCATAGGCATTATTTCATCCCGAACCACCTCCAAATTAGGTGGCCGACCTCTTCAGAGGTCGGAACCACAGAATCCCGCACGATATGAAGTTATTGTGCGGGGCCGATGTCCACATCGGCCCTGATAACTATTGTGAAAACAAGGCTTAGCGGATTCGCTGGACTAAATTGCGGGGCATATTAGTTCCATGAGTTGGGTTCGTTCCGTAAAATACTTTCAAGAGATGTCGGGTTTCTCGAGCCGCCGGGAGGCGTCTCTCGGAACACCGACCTACGCCGGACGCCCAGCCTCAAATGGGTTCGTTTTGTTGTTTTTAAGGTGTCAAGGGGGCGTAATTTCTTCCCCAAGGAGATATAATCTGTAATTCCACAAAGTACAAAATTGGGAAATTCCGGTATTCGGTAGGGGCAGGTCTGTGACCTGCCCTTTTTTATTGCGAGGTTTTCAAGAGGGCGGGTTTTAAACCCGCCCCTACGGATTATCATATTCTTCACATAGGCAAAATGGGTTCGTTTCTTCCATATTTTTATATCGGAATTTCCCTTTTTTAGGGCTAAAAGCAAATAAGGCATGCGATTGGGTGATTTTTGGTGATGATATTTGCGGCGTAATAAACATACAGGTCTCCTATATAGGGGCGGGGCTGTCAAATCACCATTGATCTACTATCGAAATTGTAAGCGGGAATCAGGAGCGGGGATAAATTTTGGGCTTGCCGGGGGAATAACCGGGGGTCGTACTTTATAAGTGAATGTCCCGACCCCTAAAGGGGATCGGCCACCGGGAAAGTTTTAGAATCTCACCGCCAGCGGTGGGGCGCCAGGGCTAAGACAACATACAATTACTATCGCTTTGTTAAACCAAGCGCTGCTATTTTACCTCGAACAGATGCATGCGAACGTTTTAATTCCCTGGCAATCTGAGTGGCTGATTGGGTTAAATAGTACTTCCGGAGCATTGAGAGCTCTTCTTTACCCCATTCCCTGCCAATATCATGAGCCCTAGACTTGGATCTTTGTCTGACGGGATTTTTCTTTATCCCCAAAGAAGCAATCTTGCCGCGCACGGATGGCAATGACCTTCCCATTTTCGCCGCTATTTCACTAGCTGACATGGCGTGGAAGTCTATTCTTAACCGTTTGATTTCCCTGGGAGTCCACGCGTTTTTATCTAATTGCGATAACCCCCGTCTATACTTCCCATCTTTTCTATTAAAATGTCTATTGGGACCGGGGTGGTCTTGTATTATGGATATGAATTTATCCCAATTTATTTTCTTGCCTGTTTTCCTTCTGGTTCGCCCTTTACACCAAGTGAGGTACTTCTGATTTATCACCAAATCACCCAGATGTTTGCCACCAGAATCGGAGACTGCAAGTTCAATACCTTTTTTCTTAATATGCATTTGGACATCGAAGTTTTTAATTTTTACCTGCATAAATATTCCTCCTTTTGATATAAATATAATTCAAACTATTCCCTTTTCAAGCAGATTTAAATCTTCCGTTATGGGACTGCAACCAAACCGTAAGCATACATCGCGGGCGGCGGGGCATGGAAATTTCCCCATTGGAAAACATTTGGCGGCCAGTGTCTATGCCCAACTCGCATCACATTGTGGGGCCAGTTGTAGGTCAAAACACCTGAGAACTTGACATAATTCACGGATATATCAATCATCGAAGATGTCAGGACCGCAAGGGACCTACAATTCTGGATCCCAACTTTCGTTGGGATTACAACAAGAGTTAACGGTGATACTTTCCGTACGCACAGTCAGGACAATCAGGACAATGGTTCACCCCGGCAATGTTACCCGGAATTCCGCGCCGGAAAGTGGCGAGGCCGCCGATGGCGGCGGGGATACAACCTCTATCGTGCCGCCGAACTCGGTGACTATCTGATGTACTATCGAAAGCCCCAGCCCGGTCCCCTTCTCTTTAGTACTGAAGTAGGGATTGAAAATCTTGTCGCGGATATCTTCGGGAATCCCCGGGCCGTTGTCGGCCACGGTCATGTGAAGGCGGTTGTCGCGCTTTTCGAGCGACACCTGCACCGTACCGTCCGAAGCCGGACAGGCTTCATAGGCGTTGCGGACAAGATTTATCAGCATCTGCTTGTACCTGTCTTCGGACAGGAAGGCCGTAAGACCCGGCTCGATATTCAAACGCAATTGTGTTGCGGACGATTTGTACCCCATTTTCACGAGGTCGATTGTTTCCAGGGTGACCCGGCTTAAATCGATCCGCCCGGCGTCGCCACCTTTGCCTCGTGCCAAAGCGAGAAAGCGGGTGACGATCTCGTTGAGACGATTGGCCTCGGATCTGATCTGCCCGGCAAAACGCTGGAATTCTTCGCGGTTTTCGGTCGGCTCGAATTCGGATAACAACCTCTGGGCGGCGATAGAAATGCCGTTTAAGGGATTGCGGATTTCATGGGCCACGCCGGCGGCCAGGTCGCCCAGTTCGGTCAGCCGCTCGCGGCGGTGCGAGGTTTCTTCCAGTTCGCGGATGCGAGTGTAGTCATATATTATGGCCACGGCGCCGGCGGGTTTCCCCTCGTAATCGGCCAGGCGGGCGACGTTGACGAGGAAGTATTTCTTGCCTGAAGAGTCGGCGAATTCGGTTCGGAACTCGCCGGTGGCTTTATCCCCGAGAAGGATTTCGCCGAAAGGCACCACCCCTTGAAAGGGCAGGTCGACCCAGCGTTGACTTCCAAGGGTATGCAGGGTGGCGTGGAATGTTTCCTGAAACTGGCGGTTGACCGAAACCACCCGGCTCTCGCGATCAATCACCACGAGGCCGGAATTGATGCTGTCGAAAACCTTGTCGGCCAGGGATTGCACTTCGCCCAGGGAGCGGGTCAGATAGCGCCGTTTTTCCTTGCCGACCATGTACATGATGGACAGGACAATCCCGGCAAAAAGGACGACGCTGAAGACAATCATCTGGCGGTCGAACCCGGCCACGATTTCGTGGTATTTATCGAGCGACAGGCCGAGACGGAAGACGCCTTCGCCGAATTCCGCCGAAGAAAATTTTCGTGCCAGTTCCAGAATCTCACGGCCGTTGAAATCGGTCAGGCGCGAGAGGGCGGTATCGCTTTCCAGAGCGGCGGTCAGGAGGGGGTCTTTGTCGATTTTTAACAGGGGGTCGAGTTTCCGGGAGGAAAAGATGATGCCGTCAAAGGATTGAAACACGATGTATTCGATGCCGACCTCCTGGGCGATATTTCGCACCAGAAAACCGATACCGATGCTTCGCTTGGAAGAAGTATAGAAGAGAGCATCGGCGGAAAAGACAATTATGTAGCGGTTGTCGTAAGTTTTTTGAAGATAAAAGAGGGATATCTCATTGGGGCTATCGCCGGTGGCGGTGATAAAATCGGAGGCGCCCGGCGGTGAGATCACAAGGTTATTTACATCACCCGCGACCGATTCGGTCAGAAAATCGATATCGACCAGAGGGCCGCCGGTGCCATAATTCAGAAGGACACCGGCGGAGTCGAAAACCATGATGGCGTCGATGTCGTACGCCAGCGTAAACTCGGCCAGTTCCTCGGCGCTGTAATCAAAATCGGGGCGGTTCTCCAGGAAAGAGGTCAGGTCGGCGAATTTCTCCTGAATGAGAAGATCAAAGAAGGAATTGGCTTTGATGGCGTTATCGGCGGAGAGGGCCAGGCTTTCTATAAGGGCGGTTCCCTGGCGGCGCAGTAATTCCAGGGAATCGCTGCGGCTTTTGCGGATGCCCAGATAGGTAGCGATAAAGATCAGAATCGCGACCAGGGCCAGAAGGGGAAGAAGATATCGGACCCGCGAAGCGGGCGAGGTTGGGGAATGATTCATGCGGTAAAGGTATTGTTTACCGACTCGCGGGTCAATTTTTATTTAATGACAGGCGAGGGTGTCGAATGAACTATTTCCTGGTTGGCGACGGGGGCGGCATTTTCACCGGGACGGGTCACCGGCAATTTAATCACGAAAATGGCGTGGGATTCTTCGGTGCTGTGATAGGATATTTCACCGCCGTGATTATCGATGACGTTCTTGCAGTTTATTAGACCGAGACCGTTGCCGTCGCGGCGGGTCGAAAAGCGTCGGACGAAAAGTTTTTCGACCAATTCTTCGGGAATAGCCGGCCCGCTGTTGGCGATCTTAATATAACAATGCTCTCCGGTTTCATCCAGGGCCGTGGAAATGACAATCCATTTTTTCCCTTCGGTACCGACCAGGGCCTCGGCGGAGTTATTCAATATATTGGAAACAGCCAGTTGAACCTGGGCCGGATCCAGGGAAACCATCGGCAGGTATTCGGACAGATTGGTACCGATAAAAATGTTATCGAATTTATTCTGCGGCTTAAGGAAGGCCAGGAGGTTTTCAATCAACTGATTGAGGTCTTCCTTGCGGAACTCGCTGTTTTCTTCACTGAAACGGCTTAGGCCTTCGGTGAAATTGGCGATGTTATTGACACTCTGCCGCAAGAGGCTGATACGTTCTTCGGTTTTTTGAGTGTCCCCTTTGGCGATAACCATGGGTAAAAGTTCCAGGTTGCCCTGAAGGACGGCCAGATAATTGTTAATTTCGTGGGCGATATCGCGGGCCATTTTCCCTCGCGAGGCGACTCGGTCGAGTTTCAATACCATTTCCTGGTAGTTACGGCTTTCGGAAATATTCTTAAAGAAATAGAGCATGGCAATAGGCTTGCTGCCTTCGGGTCCCAGGGGGGTATTGACCAGAAGGGCCGGGAATTTGCTGCCGTCGCGGCGGCGGCAGATGACTTCTTTAAAATCGAGGGTATCGTCGGCTTCCTCGGTCGACGGATTTTTCGCCTTGGAAAAGGAAAAGAGGTTGGAGATTTTCCGTCCCAGCATATTGCTCTGGTTATAGGCGAAATCGCGGGCGGCGGTCTGGTTGTAGATAATGATCTGGTCATCCATATCGGTGACAATGATGGCATCCGGGGAATAGTCCACCAGCGAGGTCAGGATAGATTCCGATTCCACCAGAGATTGGTTGGCCTTGATCAATTGGGTATTGGCGTCGGCCAGTTTGCGTTTTTCCGAGGTCAGGGAAAGCGACATGGTATTAAAGGCGGTGGCCAATTGTTTGATATCGTCGTCGCCCTCTTCTTCGGCCAAAACCTGTTCCCTTCCGGCGGCGGTTTCTTCGAAGGCACGGACCAGGGCTTTAAGGGGGCTTTTAACGCCTCGAGAAATCAGATTGATAATCAGTAGGGAAATCAGAGTCGAAACCAGGAACAGGAGCATGAGTATTTGCGATTGGCGTCCCTCCAGGGGATTTTGCCGGGGCACGTCGAAGGCGAAAGAATACAGGTAGTTCAAATCGGCTTCGGTGGGAATCATAAAATAGCGAACCGTTTCGGATGAGACGGACATCTGGGGCAGAAACGGGCGATGCGAATAGCGGAGGTAATTATATATGTGGCGGCAACCCTGGCAACTGCTGTCGGGATAAGTAATATAGTTATCTTCGAGACTTCTCATGAGAATGCGGCCGTCGGCATTTTCGGTGGAATCGAAATAAATCAATTCAAAGCCGGCCAGGGGTCGCTCCATGGTGATAATATCTTTGATATGGGAAAGGGTTCTTGCGTCCGGGGCAACCGGCCGGGAATGGCCGTCCAAAATATTAGTGACTTTGGCGGCATCGGTCAAGGCCAGCCGCTCGATCCGCCCCCATTCCTGGTTCAGGCCATCGTCTTTAACCGGATAGAAGAGAATCAAAGCCAGGGCAGAAAAAATAAAAAATATCTGAATCAGTATCAGATGGGAGATCCGAATAAGCACGCCGGGGCCCTTTAAATTAAGCATATTCTGCCGGTTATCCTTTCTATCATCAGAGTATCGGCAGATATCGGGGTGGTAATTAGAAAGAAGTGATTGGGCAAAAATTAATAGGGAGTGGTGGAGGGGGGATGCCCGACTCTAACGTCAGGTGGCTGGAAAACCAGCACACACCACTCCCTAAAATCTCTAACAACTCTTTAGGGAGCTTGTTCGCTCGTTGGCTAATAATAGAGCAATTTATATGCCGTATTATGTTTAAGGGCGCCACTGCCTTTCGCTAACAAAAAACACTACATCCAGTTTTGCGACAATGGCTTGTGAGGGGTAACGTGAGGGTAACAAACAAGATATGTGGCCCGGACTTCTCCATGCGCATTATTTTTCACACTTACTGCATTGTCGAGGCCATAAATTACTTTCGATTTCCTCCATCATCTATGTATTTAAACAATTAGCCGTGTAAATCGTTCCTGTCAAGACTCCAGTTGCTCTATATATTTCTCCGCGGCCACGGCGGCCGTGGTGGCATCGCCGACGGCGTTGGTAATCTGGCGCACCAATTGACTGCGAACATCGCCACAGGCGAAAATTCCGGGAATAGAAGTCTCCATTCTGTCATTGGTGATAATATACCCGCCGCTATCCAATTTGAGCGGTTCCCGAGTCAGGCGGGAATTGGGTACAAAGCCGATAAAAATAAAGATCGCTCCCACGGCAAGATTCGATTTTTTGTTTGATTTGACATTTTTCAAGTGCAGGGAACGGACTTTATCGTCGCCGTCGATTGACTCGACAACCGTATCCCAGATAAATTCCATCTTGGGGTTTTTAAGCGCCCGATCCTGGATGATTTTCTGGGCTCTCAATTTGTCGCGGCGATGAATTAAAATAACTTTGCTTCCATATTTGGTCAGATACATGCCCTCTTCGACAGCCGCATCGCCACCGCCGACCACGGCGATAACTTCGCCCTTGAAGAAGGCCCCGTCGCAAATGGCGCAATAGGAGACACCTTTACCGCTGAATTCTTTCTCGCCCGGGATATCCAATTTGGTGGGCGAGCCGCCGGTGGAAATAATCACGGCTTTGGCGCGGTATAAATCGTCCGAGGCGGTTCTGACAAGACGGTCATGGCCGTCATTATAGATTTCGACGACTTCGTCGGAGGCAATCTCCAGGCCGAATTTCTGGGCGTGGTTCGCCATTTTCAGGGCCAAGTCGGGGCCGGAGATAAGTTCGAACCCGGGGTAATCCTCGACTTCATGGGTATTGGCAATTTGTCCCCCCGGCATAAATTTCTCAAGACAGATAGTCTTCCGGTTGGCCCGGGCGCCATAAAGACCGGCGGTAAGTCCTCCCGGACCGCCGCCGACGACCACGATATCATATTTTTTTTCGGCCATCTTTTCCTCAAAATTCGCTTCTGCGTGTGCCTTCTTTCAATTGACCGCTTATGTCAAATAGCATAAGGGCGGTCAACCCATAATCACTCATCCTTCAGAACTTGTTAATATAAAGGAACAGGTGCAGGATTCAAGGCCTTTGCGGACAATTTATGGAAAATCTAAAAATCGACCCCGCGTTGGGCCATAATCCCTTTTTGGAAGGGGTGTTTGATTTCCGTCATTTCCGTAACAAGATCGGCCCTTTCGATAAGACTTCTGGTGGCCCCCCGTCCGGTTATAAGCAGGTGCAATTTTTCGGGCTTGGAATCGATAACTTGTTCCAATTCTTCCGGGGTTACCAGCCCCAGAGTTACGGCGACATTAAGTTCGTCAAGTATCACCAGCCGGTATCGCCCCGATTTGATTTTTTCCAGGGCATTCTCCACCGCCTTGCGGGCGGCGGCGCGATGCGTCTCAAAGGATTTATTGTCGTCGATAATTCCCACGAACCCCTCCCCCATCACTTCCAGTTCGACATTGGGGGCGAGGCGTTTAAGGCCATCCAATTCACCGTATTTCCAACTCCCTTTTATAAACTGGATAATCAGGACTTTCCAGTCATACCCGATCGCCCGGACGGTCATACCCAGAGCGGCTGTGGTTTTGCCCTTGCCGTTGCCGGTATAGACCATCAGCAGTCCCTTTTCTTCCGCTTTCATATCAGTCATACTATTCCTTTCCGGGGCGGAACCCCGGGGCAGATTTAAGTCGCTCGGCGATGATTTCAACCGGATGCACCACCCGCGTGTTCCCTTTAATTTCGGCCCGGACTTTCATCTGGCAGGCCGGGCAGGAAGTCATAAGATAATCGGCATTAATTTTTTCATAAACCGTTTTTTTGGCGGCGAACATCTGCCGCGATTGGGGATAATGGGCAAAGCCATAGGCTCCTGCCTGGGCACAGCAGCGGTCGGCATAAAGGGGGTGAATAATTTCCACGCCGGGGAGTTTTCCCAATAATTTTTCCGGTTCCCGATGCAATCCCGCCGCCCGCAGGTGACAGGGATTATGATAGGTGATTTTGACGGGCTTATCGCCGGCCAGGCCGGATAAATCGATTCCCTTCAGATTGAGATACTGGCTGATATCGTAACACTTGGCGGCCAGGATTTCGGCCGGTTTTTCCGTTGATGTCCCTTTGAATAGCCCGGCGTATTCCTTCAGTCGCAAGAGACATGAGGCGCACCCGGTGATGACAGCCTCGAAGCGATTGAGATGCTCGATATTAAAGCGGGCCTTTTCAAGGAGATTATCCTTAAGGCCATGGACTTCATAAGGCAGGCCGCAACATTTTTGTTCGGGAATAGACAGAGGAATACGGTAATAATCGAAGACTTCAAAGACTGCCTCCCCCACTTTAGATAGCAAAAGATTATCGGCACAACCATGAAAGAAAGCGACCTCTCCGGTGGGGGCGAGGCGGTGCGAAAAACGCTGGCGAAGGCTTCGGCCGGCAATTTTCGGGAGAGGGAAATTCTCGTCGAGACCGAGCGGTTTGCCGACTATCCCCAGGATTTTTTTGGTCGCCCGGCTTTGTGTTAAAGGCTCCAGAATCTTCCCGAATTTGAGGCTAAGCCCCAGTAGAAATTCATTGTCCGCCAGGGAGGCTCCCTGTCTGGCCATCCATCCCGGTTGCCGGCTTTTATATTCGATAATCTCATGAGCGATATCCACTCCGGCCGGGCAAACCGTGGTGCAGTTCTTGCAGTTCAGGCACCAGGCCAGGTAATCCTGGAGGACTTCCCGCGGCGCCTCGGACTGGTTGATCATTCTTAACCAGCCCCGGGCCGACATGTCCTCGCGACGGAATAAATCATAGGCCGGGCAGTACCCGTTGCACTTGCCGCAGGCGGCGCAGTAAGACTTAATTTTCTCATAATCTATATGGGCGGTAAAAGGCTCGGAACTAATCACGGAGCCGGGAGAAAAAACGCCGCCGGGGTCCAGCGTCTTTTTTATCGCCACGAAAATGTCGTAAATCCTGTCGCCGTACATTTTTTTCAATAGCGAGGCGCGCAGCCGCCCATCGGCATGTTCGGCCGTCGTGCCTCCCCCCAGCGCGATAACTTTGTCATACACCTGGTCGTAAATCTCCCCGGCCAGGCGGAAATCCGCCGGGTCATTTAAATCAAAGAGGGGCCGCAGATGCAGGTTGCCGTCGCCGATATGCCCGAAGACCCCATAGGTTAAGTTATGGCGGTCGAACAGGGCGGTTATATACTCTATAAATGAAGGTACTTCCCCGGGCGGCAGGGAGACATCCTCGACCAGAGCCACCGGCCGCCGGGTGGCATGATGCCGATACAGGGTCGGCACGATGGCTTTGCGGGCCTTCCAGAGCGGGGCCGCCTGCGAAGGGTCATCGGCAAATTCCGGCAAACCGGCCAAATCGAGATTTGCCGCCAGTTTTTCAAAGTCCCGGCGTTTGAGGGAAATGTCATTATCGAATTCCACCAGCAAAAGGGCGGCGGCTTCGCCGGGGATGCCATGCTTTTGTCGACCTATCAGATTTAAAGTGGAGCCGTCGACAATTTCCAATCCGGAAGGCTCTAGGGTGAGGATTTTTTCGACCGCTCGCCCGGCCGCCACGAGCGATTTAAAATAGATGCGAATGGTCAATAATTCCTTCGGCAAGGGCAGAAGCCGCAGCCGGGCTGTCAGGATGATACCGAGAGTCCCTTCGGAGCCGACCATCAGGGCCGGGAGATTAAAGATGCCTCTTTCCAGATCGCGGACGACCTGATAAAGATTGTAACCGGCGGAATTTTTTTTAAGTTTGGGCCAGCGGGAGTTAATCAGCGCGGCATTTTCCTGCAAGATATTCAGTATCGCCTTATATTCCGGGAAACGTCCAAGGAATTCCGCCAATTCCGGTGAATTTAATCGCAATTTCTTAAGCGGAAGCAGGCGGCCGCGCGAATCGACAATTTCCAATTCTTCCACGAAATCGGATGTCAGGCCATATTTAACCGAGCGGGGCCCCGAGGAATTATTGGCCAGCATGCCGCCTATCTGGCAGGAGTCTCCGGACGAGGGATCCGGAGGGAAAAAGAGGTTATAATCTTTAAGGGCCGCATTTAACTCATCATATATAAGACCGACTTCAGTGTGAACCGACAGTAATTGCGGCTCAATCGACCGGATTTTGCGATAATTTCCGAAATCAAGGATTATCCCGTCACCCAGAGCCCCTCCTGCCAGTCCGGTGCCGGCCCCGCGGGCAGTAATGGAGGTGCCTGCCTTGGAGGCCATCAGGATAGCCTCTATAACATCGTTCTGACATTCGACGGGGATGATTTCACTTGGCTTTATGGCGTATATGGAGGCATCGGACGCATAAGCACAGAGGGTGGCTGGATTTTTTAGCCGCATTCAAACATATCCTTTCATGGTCGGCTTTATCTAACCTGTTCGGGCAACACTTTTTATACGCCGTCCGAGGCAAGGTATAATATATTATTTTAAATGGCGTCGTCAAATCGTTAAGTCTTTCAAGGGACTGGATTTTTATCTTGTGAAATTATTAACAAAATAGGTTGACTTTTATCAGGTTTTTTTCTATTTTGCCGACCAGCCAAAATAGGAAATCATCTCGGACAAAAAAGAGTTGATTTTGAGGAAATGGGGTTTGTGACATGCAGATAACCAAAGCCGAAGCCTACGGCATATTTGGCGTCGTCCATTTGGCGGAACAGGAAAAGGGTCGGGTTATTCCCCTTTCGGAAATAGCCGAAAGCCAGGAAGTTCCGGAGAAATTTCTGGCCAAAATTTTCCAAAACCTGACCAGAACCGGTATCGTTCGCTCTCATCGCGGGGTCAAGGGGGGATTTACGCTGGATAAGGACCCTTCGCGGCTGAATATTCGCGATGTGGTCGAGGCGATTCAAGGCCCATACCATCTGATTCGATGTCTTCCTGACAGCAAGATGTGCCACAAATCGGACCATTGCGCCATCCGGGTGGTCATGGAAGAGGCGGAAAGAAAACTCATGGAAGTTTTCGAGCGTCATACCATCAGCGATCTGATTAAATGGCGAAAGGAACATCCCGCGACCAAATAATCAAATTTTGCGTTGCGCTCCGACCGGGTTTACCTTAGTTTCCACAGGATTTTTATAAGGTAAACAGGATATTGCGCGGAAGGTGGTTCCATGGGTGTAAAATCAGACAAGTGGATAAAGCGGATGTGCCAGGGGCACGATATGATTCGTCCCTTCACGCCGCGTCAGATAAAAAAAGGTGTTAGTTACGGGTTGTCATCCTACGGGTATGATATCCGGGTTGCCGACGAATTCAAGATATTCACCGACGTCAATTCTTCCGTTATAGATCCCAAGGATTTTTCCCGAGATTCATTTGTTGACGTCAAGGCCAAATCGATTCTGGTACCGCCCAATTCCTTTGCCCTGGCCCGGACGGTCGAATATTTCAAGATACCGCGGGATGTTATAACAATTTGCCTGGGTAAATCGACTTATGCCCGGTGCGGCATAATTGTAAATGTCACCCCCTTTGAACCGGAGTGGGAGGGTTACGCCACTCTGGAAATATCCAATTCCACCCCCTTGCCGGCCAAGATTTACGCCAACGAGGGAATTGCTCAGATAATTTTCCTGGGAGCCGACGAGATATGTGAAGTCTCATATAAGGATAAGAAGGGGAAATATCAGGGGCAAACCTCTATAACTCTGCCCAGGACCCTCAAGCGTTAAACATTTGTCACGAAATTTTTTACCGGAGATTTTATAAATGCCCACCAAAACCAGCGTTAAAGATAAACCCCGGAAGGCCGCGCCCAAAGAAGGCGTTCGCCGGGGTAACATGATCACCATCGACGGCAACACCGCCGCCGGAACCGTGGCCCATGCCTTATCCGAAGTAATCGCCATCTACCCTATCACGCCGTCATCGAATATGGGAGAATTGGCCGATGAGCTCTCCGCGGCGGGAGAAACCAATATCTGGGGGACCATTCCGGAAGTGATGGAACTCCAATCCGAGGGCGGCGCTTCCGGCGCCATCCACGGTGCCGCCACGGCCGGAGCCTTGACGACGACATTCACGGCTTCGCAGGGACTCCTTTTGATGATTCCCAACATGTTCAAGATTTCAGGAGAGATGACTTCGACGGTCTTCCATGTTTCAGCCCGGACGGTGGCGACTCATGCCCTGTCGATTTTCGGCGATCACTCCGATGTCATGGCGACCCGCTCCACGGGTTTTGCGCTGTTGGCTTCGGGTTCGGTACAGGAAGTCATGGATCTGGCGGCCGTGGCCCACTGCGCCACTCTGGAAACACGGATTCCGTTTCTGCATTTCTTCGACGGCTTCCGCACATCGCACGAAGTTCAGAAGATCGAGGAAATCCCCAAGGAACTTCTGAAAGAGATGTACAACGAGGACAAGGTTAATGAGCATCGCTCCCGCTCTTTGAGCCCGGATCACCCCACGCTGAAAGGATCTTCACAAAATCCCGACGTCTTTTTCCAGGCGCGCGAGACGGTCAATAAATATTATATAGCGGCGCCCAAAATCGTTCAGCAGGTGATGGATAATTTCGCCCGGGTGGTGGGACGCAAGTACAAATTATTCGATTATGTCGGGGCCAAGGATGCCGATCGGGTCGTTATCATGATGGGTTCCGGCGTCGAAACCATGCACGAAACGGTGGAGTATCTCAATAAAAAAGGCGAAAAGGTCGGGCTTATAAAGATCCGCCTGTATCGGCCCTTTTCTCTCGAACATTTCCTGAAGGCTCTCCCGGCGACGGTGAAGAAGATTGCCGTTCTGGATCGGACCAAGGAACCGGGAGCGATCGGCGAACCGCTTTATGTCGACGTTCAGACGGCCATAAGTGAAGGTCTGACTTCGGGCAAGGCACCCTTCAAGAAATTTCCTCTGATCGTGGGGGGACGCTACGGCTTGAGTTCCAAGGAATTTACGCCGGCCATGGCCAAGGCCGTGCTGGATAATCTCAAGGAAAAGCAGCCTAAAAACCATTTCACGGTGGGCATCAACGATGACGTCACCAAAACCAGCCTGAAGGTCGACTATACTTTCGACATGGAAGGCAGCGATGTTTTCCGGGGGCTGTTTTACGGATTGGGCGCCGACGGGACGGTTGGAGCCAACAAGAACTCCATTAAGATTATCGGCGAATACACTGACTTCAACGCCCAGGGATATTTCGTTTACGATTCCAAAAAGGCCGGTTCCATAACGGTATCGCATCTGCGTTTCGGCAAGAAACTATTAAGAAGACCCTACCTGGTGAGTTCGGCCAATTTCGTGGCCTGCCATAATTTCTCCTTTTTGGAAAAGTACGAGATGCTGGAACCGCTGATCGAAGGCGGGACTTTTCTTTTAACCAGCCCCTACGGTCCCGACGAAGTCTGGGACAAAATGCCGATCGAGGTTCAGAAGCAGATAATCAAGAAGAAAGCCAAATTCTATGTGATCGACGCCATCGAACTGGCCAAGAAACTAGGCCTGGGAGCGCGTATCAACATGATCATGCAGACCGCTTTCTTCTATATCAGCGATATTCTGCCCAAGGATGAGGCGATCGCGGCCATCAAGGATGCCATCGTCAAGACGTACGGCGCCAAGGGCGAAAAAGTGGTTAACATGAATTTCGCGGCCGTGGACGGGGCCATCGACCACCTGCACGAGGTCAAATACCCGGCCAGGGCGACCAGCCAGATCAAGCGGCCCCCGGTGGTTCCGGCTCATGCCCCGGAATTTGTCAAGAAGGTTACGGCCGAGATTATCGCCGGGCGCGGGGATTCTATCCCGGTTTCGCTGATGCCCGACGATGGCACTTTCCCGCTGGCCACGACCCAGTACGAGAAACGCAACATCGCGGTCGACATTCCGGTCTGGGAATCGGAAATCTGCACCCAGTGCGGTATCTGTTCCATAGTCTGTCCCCATGCGGCCATCCGCATGAAAATTTACGAACCCAAAAATGCCGAGGGAGCGCCGGAAACTTTCAAGATAGTGGATGCCAAATCCAAGCAGTTTGAAGGGATGAAGTACACGCTTCAGGTGGCTCCCGAGGATTGCACCGGCTGCGAGGTCTGCGTCAATATGTGCCCGGTCGATGAAAAAGACGAGCAGGGTAACAAAACCGGCCGTCATGCCATAAACATGACGCCGCAAATTCCCCTGCGGGCGCAGGAATCAAAGAACTGGGATTTCTTCCTGAATATCCCGGAATTGGACTTGAGCAAATTCAATCCTGATACCGTCAAGGGGAGCCAGTTGATTCGACCCCTGTTCGAATTTTCCGGCGCCTGCGCCGGGTGCGGGGAAACACCATACATCAAATTGGCCAGCCAATTGTTCGGCGATCGGGCCATGATAGGCAATGCCACCGGGTGTTCATCGATTTACGGCGGTAATCTTCCGACCACGCCTTATTGCGTTCGCAAGGACGGCCGCGGGCCGGCCTGGTCCAATTCCCTTTTCGAGGATAACGCCGAATTCGCGCTGGGGATGCGTCTGGCCGTGGATAAGATGAACGTCCACGCTCTGGAAATGCTGTCGCGGGTATCACCTGCAGATTTCGAGGCCATAAAGAATGCGGACCAATCCACGCTGGAGGGGATTGAGGCGCAGCGAATCCGGGTGGAAGCCCTCAAGAATAAATTCCGCGGTATATCGGGCG
This sequence comes from Candidatus Zixiibacteriota bacterium, assembly GCA_041752195.1. Lineage (GTDB taxonomy): Bacteria > Zixibacteria > MSB-5A5 > GN15 > PGXB01 > JBGSHP01. Next base: position 155,401 of record JBGSHP010000021.1, read on the forward strand.
ACGAAACCAAACGGCTCCTGAACCTGGCCGATTATCTCGTAAAGAAATCGGTTTGGGCTTTCGGCGGCGACGGCTGGGCGTACGATATCGGCTACGGCGGTCTCGACCACGTTATGGCTTCGGGACGGAATGTCAATATTCTGGTTTTGGACACCGAGGTTTATTCCAATACCGGCGGTCAGAGTTCGAAGGCGTCGCCTATCGGGGCCGTCTCGAAATTTGCGGCGGCCGGCAAAACCCTGGCCAAAAAAGACCTGGGGATGATGCTTATGAGTTACGGCAATGTCTATGTTGCCCAGGTGGCCATGGGCGCCAGTCAAAGCCAGACAGTGCGGGCCTTTATCGAGGCCGAACGCCATGACGGCCCATCGATTATTATCGCTTACGCCAGTTGTATCGCTCATGGAATTGATATGACCCATTCTCTGGAAGAGCAGAAAAAGGCGGTCAACAGCGGCCATTGGATTCTATATCGTTATGACCCCGCCAAGGTTAAGGAAGGTAAGAATCCTCTGCAGATTGACAGCAAGGAACCGAGTGCGACGTATGAAGAATACGCCATGGGCGAGGTCAGGTTCCGGACCCTCAAGAGCCGGATGCCGGATAGGGCGGCCATGCTGGTTAAAATGGCGCAGGAACATGTTAATCGGCGGTACAAGTATTATAAGCAATTGGCATCTCTTGATTTTAGCGAATTTGCTCAACAGGTTCTGCAACCCTGACAACGGCAAATTCTTTCGCAGGGCGGGATATCCGAAAGGATACCCCGCCTTTTTATTGTCCTTAAATCCCATATAACCTCCCAGCCACCAAAAACTTACTATCCCGGAGGGAATTTCCCGCCTTAAAGAATCCGGGGAAATCATCCGATAATTTAAGGAAAACAAAGGCAATCCGTTTTTTTAAGGAGGATTTATGATTCGCAAGGTTTTGGCCTTGACGGCCCTATTGGTTTTGGGCGTTTTCACCGTTTCGATCCTGGCCCAGACCGAGGATGAAATCGTGGCGCGCTATTTAAAGAAAACCGAGAAAAAGCATCATACCCGGACCGGGTTTTTCTCGGCCGGATTTGCCTACGGCAAACTCCAGGATGACCACGACTATAATAAATTCGTCGATTATTCCAACGGCAACCTGGTTCCCGGCAAAGCACTGGACGGTATTTATCGTTCAGATCAAATCGGCGTCGAATTGGGTTTCATGCTTTATTCCAGTCTGGCGTTTAAGGCCGGCTTTGAATATTGGACCAAATTCGGCTCTGACCGCGATAATTATCAATCCGAAATTCAAGTTTACGGCCTTACCGGCGGTGTGGATTATTATTTATTCAATGGACCCAATGCCGAGGGTCGCCTGCAGGGTATTTCCCCGCGTTTAAGTTTGGCCGGCGGGATTTATTTTTCCAACTGGGAAGTCTGGGACGGCTACGACCCGATTAATTTCACCACGGGACTCCCGGAATTAACCCTGGATGATGACAATTCCGGCCCCATGAAATCGACGGCGCCGGGAATTACGGCATCGTTGGGCGTGGATGTTCCCACTCCCGTGTTTGAATTGGTTTTAAGCGCTCAAGGGTCGTATCAGTATCTGAACTTCAGCAAGGTTAAAGCGTATAACAGCATTGATGACGAATTATATGCCAGTTATACCGATGATATCAACGACCGGGTGGAACTGGATTTTTCGGGACTTCGGGGAAAAATCGAATTGCGCCGCTTCTTCCAGTGGTAATAGACCATTTGACAACGGGCGCATATTGTATATCTTGGCGACATTGAAAGCATGGGATTAATAAGATAAAGGAGCCGCCTTGAAAAGACTGATTGCCTTCACTCTTTTACTAGGACTCATACTTCCGACCCATTTATGGGGTCAGGCCAAAGAGGTTGCGGGACGTCTTCCCAAAGATAAGGCCGGTACGATCGGCCAGCCCCTGGGTAAAATTGCCTTTATCCGTGAGGGCAATCTCTGGATTATGGATTGGGACGGCAAGAACCAGACCAAGATCGTCACGGTTGAAAATGCACAAGGGAAACCGTCATGGTCGCTCGACGGCAAATCCATTGCGTTCGTCAGATCCGGGACGGTTGACCTCAAAGGTCCGGATAACCTGGGCGGTAAGCATAAGGTTTATGATATCTTCCTGGGGTATCCCGATTCGGCCAAGAATACGACGACCTGGTGGTATCGCCTGACCAAAGACCTGGGCTCGCGGTTTCCGGAGTTTTCGGCCGACGGCAAGACAATTCTATATACCAAGGATCTGATGGCCAACACGGTTAATGCTCCAGCGCCTAATTACCAGACCTGTTTGATGGATGCCGATGGCGGCAACGTTCGGGTGCTTCGCCGCGATTGGCAGAACACGGAGTATTTTACGCTCATGCCCACCCTGGGGCCGAATAACATGCACGCTTTTGTCCTGATGCAGAATGTCAAACAATTGGGCGTGGGAGTCGCTCCACTGGATTTACCCGGTTTAACCGCTTCGGACGTAGCCCAGAAGGTAAAATTAATCCCCAATGTTACGGCGCCGGCGTGGTCGCCCGACGGCAACTGGATCGCCTATGTCAATAACGACATTCAAGAGCAGGCGATCTTGATAACCAATCCGCAGTTGACCGAAAGATATTTTGTTTTCCGGCCGGTTATAGGCCAAACCCTACAAACCTATCCCCCGTCCTGGTCGCCGGATTCCAAGTGGCTGACGTTTGCCATGGGAGACGGTTCCATCTGGATCGTAAATATCATGGGGGACGGCCTGCGGCAGGTTTCCGGTCCCGGCAAAAATGAGGGCCCGGCCTGGTCGAAGCGATAAAATCATTTACAGCAAAATAAAAAAGGGCAGTCAACATGACGGCCCTTTTTTTGTAACACATATTCGAATCGATTATACTTTCTTCCAATGCACCAGAAGGCTGGTCAGAAGTCTCACGCCGAAACCGGTGGCGCCTTTAGGCACGTACGGTTGCCCTTCCGGCTCCAAATCGACATAGGCGATATCGATATGGGCCCAGGGCCAGTCGCCGATGAAATTTTCCAGGAAAGCGGCCGCGGCGATTGTTCCCGCATAGGGTCCCGCCGAATTTTTTAAATCGGCCAGAGTCGATTTCATTTGTTCGCGATGGCGTTCCCAGATAGGCAATTCCCAGACTCTTTCTCCCGTATTGTCGGCGGCATCATACAACCCGTCGATCAGGTCGGTATTATTGCCGATGATGGGTGCGCCGGCGTATCCCAGAATATATTTGGCGGCGCCGGTCAGGGTCGCGATATCCAGGACCGCCTGGGGATTAAATTCGTCGGCATAGTCGAGAGCATCGGCCAGTATCAGCCGCCCCTCGGCATCGGTATTAATAATCTCAATGGTTTTGCCTTTGCGGGAAGTGATAATATCGCCCGGGCGGGTGGCGATACCCGAAGGCATATTTTCGGCCAGGGGAATCAAAGCCATAATATTCTGTCTGATTCCCAGCCGGGCCGCGGTGATGAGGGTCGACAGGACCACCGCCCCGCCGGTCATATCCTGTTTCATCTCATGCATATCCTGGGCCGGTTTAAGCGAAATGCCGCCGGTATCGAAAGTTATCCCCTTCCCCACCAGAACAATGGGACGGCCCTTGGCCCTGCCGCCGTCATGCCGCAGGATGACAAAACGAGGGGAATTAACCGAGCCCTTGGCCACGGCCCAAAGCGCCCCCATTTTTTCTTTCTGAATTTGCTTTTCATCCAGAACCTGAAAATGCAGGTGATATTTCCGCGCCAGGGCATTGGCTTTGGCGGTGAAGGTCTGCGGATTGAGCATATTGGCCGGTTCGGCCGCAAGTCTTCGGGCCAGGATGGTGCCTTCGGCGATAATCTCGCCCCGGTTATAGCCGTCTTTCAGGGACGACGCCCGGTCTTTGCGATCGGTAACGAAAGATATATGGGTGGTTTTGGAATCCTTTTCCGAATTGCTTTTATAGTCATTAATCTCAAAACCTCCCAGGAAATACCCTTCGGTTACGGCTTGGGCCGTCTCCTTGTCATCCATACCGGCCATGAAAAAGGCCACCCTCAGGGAATTCTTGACCGCGGCCAGGCGAGCCACGGTGCCGGACGCCTGGCGGTAATTATCCAGGATGTCTTCGGGTTTGTCCCCCAGGCCAACCAGGACCACCCGCTCGAAAGGGATTGTTTCCGGAGCATGTATTATTATTGTCTGATTTAGTTTGCCCTCGAATTCTTCAGAGGCGAAGATTCGTTTTAAAATACCGCCGGTAGAGTGGTCCAGTTCTTTCAGGAAAGGGTCGCGCCCAAGCGGATTTTTAAGACAAAACCGGATCAGGGTGGACGCCTTTATTTTTTTCCAGTCGATCATATCAGCCGTGAATTTCATAGGTTTATCCCTTATTAATATTTCCCAATGGGGAAAATTATCAAATAAGTTCCGGAATGGCAAGATTTATGAGTGAGGTGTCGGGGCGGGGACGAAATGAAATCAGTCCGAAATTGGTTCCGATTCGGCTTCCTGGGGAAGCACCAGGCCGGATGATTTTTCCAGTTTTTCCATGCGGCGGTTAATGCGCTCATCGATATTCAAGATTTTCGATTGATGAAAATATTCGAGATTATCGAGCGTATTCAACTCCGACAGTTCTTCCAGAACCGCCACCGATTTTTTCACGGCGCCGTCTATCGTATCCAGAAAATGCGGCAGGGCTTTGACAATTTCTTCCGCGGATTTCGACTTCAGAAAAAGGCGGATAATTTGCGCCTGTCCCGAAATGGACATAGTGCAATTATTCATGTAATGGGCCAGGGTGGAAACCGCCACCTGTTTGGCTTCGAAGTTACCCCGGGCGCGTTCTTCTTCGAGAATACGGTTGGTCAACTCCTGGCGTTCCCGGAAGAGTTTTTGAAGCGACATATAGGTATTAAAGATCTCCTGATTGGCGCGGGTCAGGATGGCGTCGAAGTCACCGATATCGACCTCAATCAGGCGGGCGAATTCGATGGCGTCTTTCATGATAGTACCCGAAATATCGTTCAGTTGTTGCGGGCTTATTTTGAGCCGCCCGGAGATGACGCTGATTTTGGCGATTTTATTCTCGATACTCTGGTCCGAAATAAGAGACGCCTCGCGATTCAGGGCCACGGCCAGTCTTAAGATGTCGTCCAGTTTATCGCTGTGTTCGGTGCCGCAGGAATCATGATTCCCGATGGCGTTGACTATGCCCAGCGGCAGGCGCCATTTCCTGGTTATCATGCGGCCGATTTCCGGATGAGTCAGGCCGAAAATATGTTTTTCTTCGTCGATAAGATTCCCCGATTGACGCGCCCGGCTTAAAACCTGGCTGTATTTCAGGGGATGATGGTGGATGAGGAAAAGGGCTCCGACATCATGAAGCAGGCCGCAGGTAAAGGCTTCCTCGGGAGCGCGAAAGCCCGCCGCGACGGCCAGCTTGCGGCTGGTGATGGCGACGGAAATTATGTTGCCGTAGAGGGTTTTGACATCGATATCCGTATTGCGGTTTATATCCCGGGGATGGAAGATGGCCGCCGAAAGAATCAGGCATTTGACGGTCGTCAGCCCCAGAACCATAATCGCCTGATGAACACTGTTGACCCGATTGGACAGGCCGTAAAAGGGGGAATTGGCTATCCGCAGAAGCCGTCCGGTCAGAGCCGGGTCGGTGGAAATAACCCTGGAGATATTCTCAAAATCGGGGTCATCGGACGATGTCATTTCAAGAACGGTGGCGACGGTTTCGGGGAGGGCTAAAAGATCGTTGGATTGCTCAATCTCGCGTACAAAGTCCGCCGGTTTTAATTGCGGGGTCTTTTCCATAACTATCTAATCGGAATCTGGGTGATACAAATTGAACGAAATTTCAGTTTTTTATAATGTTTCGCGGCTTGTCAAGCAATTCGGCCAATTGTTCCAACCGGAATGGTTTGCGGAGAATATGTTCGATACCGGCCCGGCGGAGTCTTTCCTGGTCGAGCGAAATGCCCCATCCGGCCAAACCGATAATGGTTACGTCGGCTGAAATTTCTTTCATCCGGGCGCTCATTTCCAGAATCCCGAGACCCCGATGCGCCAGGTCCGAAGTTTCCACTTCGCCGGAAGAGGCCGTTGTGGCCAGATCGATAACTACCACCCCGGGGTGGTTTTTCTCGAAGAGTGCCAGGCCTTCATTGCCTTCGGCCGCGACCAGGACGTCGTATCCCAATGACCGGCACATGGACGAGAGAAGATCCGAAATGACCGGCTGATCCGCCACGGTCAGAATTTTTCTTTCCTGGAAGGTCATTGACACGGGTGGCAATTTCGCCTTGGCCTGCCTTATGGAATGGATTTCCAGACGCAGGTTGTAAAGACCAATCATGACGGCCAGGAGTTGGTGTTTTTCAGGATCGCCTCCGGGAGATTCTTCAAAATCGAACACGGTAATCAAGTATCCGGTCTGGTCATCGATAAGGACGGGATAGTCGCCCATGAATACCGGAGTCTGGCGTTCGCCCAATAGGGTTCTCAAGGCACTAAGATTTTCTTCATTGAGGGGCATCAAATAGCGCGAAACCCCGGCGTGCCCGAAAGCCGCTTCGGGTAATTTTAACGCCGCCGCTCGTCCGCTGCCGCCTTCGCCCAGGACCAGGGAGAGTTCGTTGACGGCGGGAGTGTCCAGGGTAGCATAAATACCGACCAGGTTATTCGCTTCGCGGCGATACAGGACGACTATCGCAGAAGGCGAATTGACTCCGGCGATATGTTTTACGAACCGCTTCAGATTATCTTCAAAGTCGGCCCCGTTTATGGGGAAACGCAAAGATTGGGTGACGGAATCGAAGCCTTGTCGTCTGGTTCGGCTGATGGCCTGTTCTTTTTCGCCGCGAATTATCATGCCGGCCAGCGCCGCGAAAATGGCCAGGATTTTTAGGCTATTTTCCGACAGGACCATGGGCCCGCCCTTGCGAACCAGGAGCAAAGCATCCTGCGCCGTGCCGGTCGGCAGCAACACCGAAGAACGAGAGATTTGCGATTGACCCTGTCCCCTGGTTTCCTCCTGGTTTAAAACCACGGTTTTGCCTTTGGCCAGAGCGTCGACCAGGGCCGATTTAAAGCGATCCGTCAGGCTTTCCGGGGAAGTCGTGCCGCCATAAAATTTGAGTCGCCCCTGCTCCAGCCCCAGGAGCCAGGCTTCGGTCGCCTCCACCAGCCCGATACACCCGGCGGCGAAATCGGAGGCGTTCGATGATCCGGCCAGAGTATCGGTTATTCTCTCCAATTTCCGGAATACGGCCACCGATTCCGCGCTGGAGTTTTCCAGTTTCATGATACTTTGGCGCAAATCCCGGCTTAAGCGCGCCACCTCGAGTTTTTCCGACAGCCAGCCGACCAGAGGCGCCAGAAATATCAGGAAATCCTCGGTATAGCGATTTTCCTCCGGTGAAAATAAGACCAGGGCTCCCAGCCGGCTTTTTCCGGAAACCAGGGGAAACACCGCCAGGGTGCGGAATTTCGTCAAGGCCAACTGGGCCTTACCGCCGAAACTTCGGAAATCAGCCGTCACCAGGGCAGTTCGTTTTTCGATGGCTTCGGTAATGATATTGCGGCCGTGGGGATAATGTCGCAGAAGTTCTTTTTCTTCATCAGTCAGGCCCCGTGCGGAAACCAAATTGAATTGCTCTTCCTGGGGGACAAACAGGAAGACGGCGCCGGTATCTTCGTCCAGAGCCTTCAGGGTCAGGGCCAGGACGCGATCGAGAAGTTCCACGGTCGGATAAGGCTGGCGGCATTGGTACTGCACATGCTCCAGCAATTGGAGTTTTTCCAGGTAATTTTCCGTTTCACCCAGTCGGTCGCCCCAGGCGCTGAAGTGGAGGGCGATACCGATGACAAAGAAGATCAGGCCCAGGGCCAGGACCGAAAACATGGCGATTTCCAATACGGGATAAACCCATTCCAGAAATAACTCCTCATAACCCGGCCACTGCTGGACCAGGGTCGCCACGGCGAAGAAAAAGCAGAGAATCAGGCCGGCATATATAAACCCGGTTCCCTGGCGATCCGGCCGGCCGATATCGCCCCGTTTGAGTCGATAAATAAAAAACAGGGAGAGAAGCAAAATCAGGACAGGATAGGCGTAAGGAATAAATGACCCTGACATATTCATCCCTGGAATTCTCCATGAAGAGTCCAGCTGTCGGCGGAAGTGATTTTCACCGGCCGGATTGTCCCGATAAGAGTCGGTTCACCGGCCATAAGGACGGTTTTATTTTTTTCCGTTTTGCCTTTCAGGACCATTTGATTTCGGCGCGAACGGCCGTCCACGAGTGTTTGCCGTACGGCACCGACTTCGGCCTGATTCCGGGCGTACGAAATTTCTTTTTGAATATCGATCAGTTTCATAAGGCGGGCGATTTTCTCCGGCTCGGGGACATCATCAATAAACTTGGCCGCGGCGGTACCTTCGCGAATGGAATAGCGGAACATAAAGGCGGAATCGTACTTGATCAGGCGGACCGCTTCCAGGGTTTTCTCGAAATCGGCTTCGGTCTCTCCGGGAAAGCCGACGATAAGATCCGTCGTCAGGGAAAGGTCAGGGATCGCCGTCCGAAGTTTCTCCACCAGTCCCAGGTAATGCTCGAGAGTATAAAGACGGCCCATCCGTTCCAAAATAATATCGGACCCGGACTGAAGAGGCAAATGAAGGTGCGGCATTATCCTGGGCTCGGAAGCCATGACCTCAATGAGCCGTTCGGACAGGTCTTTGGGGTGCGAAGTCATAAAACGAATTCGGGCGATATCGGTTTGAAGGGCCAGATCTTTCATCAGGGCGGCAAAATCATGGTCGTCGTCGCGATAGGAGTTGACATTTTGTCCCAGGAGAGTTATTTCCAAAACCCCTTCCGCCGCGAAGGCCCTGGCTTGGTCAATGATTTTTCCTCTTTTCAAGGAGCGTTCCCGCCCGCGGACATACGGAACAATGCAGTATGAACAAAAATTGTCACATCCCCGGGATATGGTAACAAAGGCCGAGTATTTGCTGTCGCGGGCCGGGAGCATTTCGCCCAGCCCTTCATGCCCGAACTCGGTGTTTATCCGGGAAATGCCGGGGCGATCATCGAGAATTTCCGGCAGGTCGAACATCCGGTCGGTACCCAGGATATAATCCACGTGGGGCGCCCGTTCCAGGATACGGTCGCCCAGTCTTTGTGCCATGCAACCCACCACGGCGATTTTCTTCCCCGTCCCGTTTTTAAAGGGGCGTAATTCTCCCAAACGCCCGAAGACTCGTTCTTCGGCCTTCTGCCTGACAGAGCAGGTATTGATTATGACCAGGTCGGCTTCGTCCAGAGATTCCACCGGGGTGTATCCCCGGGAATCCAGGACGGCGGCCAGGGCACCGGAATCAGCCAAATTCATCTGACAACCAAACGTGATTATTTTATAATTCTTTATTCCCATGGCTTTGCTATCTCCATATTGATTAGAATCCCAAAAACGCCACGGGTATAAAATAAGGCATAATTCGGCCTATACAAACTTGTATCGGCATAATTTCTCTCTAATCAAGTTGTTACAGCGTTTTGCGCGCAGCGGGGTGAGACAATTGACAATTTATACGAAGACCGCCCCTGTTTTCTCGGTCGATTTTATAACATCATGATATTCAATAAATTAAAGCCGGGATTGAGAGTAATACTCAATCCAGGCGGGTTGCCTTTGGGCTATTTTATGAAGGTTCGGCTATTCCGTGGCACAACCCATGAGGGGGGCCGGACCGCCCTTGAATTTGTTGTCTATCAGATAGACGATATCCAAAACATTAATTTCGCAATCGGCATTTACATCAGCCAGTTGCGGGATGACCGGCGCGGGACCGGATTTGAATTTGAAATCAATCAATTGGATAATATCCAGGATATCGACAGTGCCGTTATTGGTGGCATCGCCCGGAATTCCCAGGCCGGGCAGGACGTTTAAGATATAATTAGCAGTATCGGAAAAATAGGGGTCATCGGAGTCGAAAGCGTAAACACTGAAATTATATTGACCCGGCGTGGTCGGCATTCCCGAAATCACCCCCAAAATTTCATCCAGGGTCAGCCCGAGCGGGAGATTACCCGTCAACACGCTGAACTGGTTAAATCCCGAACCGCCTCGGGTGATAAGCGTATCGGAGTAAGATTCATAGGCGATCCCTGCAGTTAAGGGGAAGGGTATCAGGCGATATACCCAGGAGTCAGCGTAGCCGCCGTTCAAAATCCAATTGCCGGGATCCAGATTTAATACACTGGGAGCGGCATCGACTTTAAGTATATAAACGCTGTCGCGGGCGTCACTAAAAACGACCACCGTATCGGGCGCGCCGGAAGGATAATTAATCTGAAAATCAATCGGCATGGCATAAACACTGGGAGTATATCCCTGGACCTGTCTTATTCTAAGATACAGAAAATAACGGTTGTCGGAAGGGTCAAGTTCGGTATAGAAAGAATATCGATAATCGGGACGATAGAACCCGTAAATCCACTGATCGAAGAAATAATCCAGTTCCTGTCCGGAAACATTCTCGCAGATATTCTTGAATTGCTCGGTGGTGGCATCGGCATGCTGGTATTCGCTGTTATAATAGGCCTGAAGGATATCGAAAAAGTTTTCGTCGCCGACGACATGGCGAAGCATGTGCAGGACCCAGGCCCCCTTGTCGTAGACGATATTGTCGAAAATTCCCCAGGCATCGGTCGTATCCTGGCGGTAAATCTGGCCCACGGCATGATATTCCATATCGAACATATGTTCATGGTATTTGGCCGGGCCGTTGGCAACTTCATAATAAAGGGCTTCACTGTAGGAAGCAAACCCTTCGTTCAGCCAAATCTCATGCCAGTTATTGCAGGTGATCATATCCCCCCACCACTGGTGAGCAAGTTCATGCACGACCGTATTGGTATCGAAACCAAACCAGGTGCTGGTCATGGAAGTCACGGTCTGGTGTTCCATGCCGCCACCCCATTCAAAATTGGCGTGGCCGTATTTTTCATTAAGGAAGGGGTATTCACCGAAAATTTCCGCGAAGACGCCGATGGCGTAAGGAGTGACACTCCAGCGGGGGAGAGAATAGGCATAGCGGTCAGGATACACATGATGCACGATGGGCATGGAATCGACAGCGCTGTAATGGTACCAATTGGTCCAAATGGTGTATTTGGAGATGGCCAGGGAGAAAAGGTAAGTGGTTATGGGATAGCGGACGCGGTAATGGAAGGTCCAGGTGCCGTCGCCGTGTCGGGTGGTATCCTCCAGAAGGCCGTTGGAGGCACAGAAAAGCGCCGTATCACAGGTAATATAACTGTCGAGAGAATCACATTTGTCATCGGGGCGATCCTTGCAGGGCCACCAGGAGCGGGCCAAATAGGGTTCCGATAAGGTCGTGACGACAGGATAACCAAGGCGGCTATCGAATGAGAAGCCTTCCAGTCCTCCCCCCTGCGGCTGTCCGTGATAGACAATATTGAAGGCGAAAGATTCCCCCGTATTCAGGCTTTCATCCAGCATAATCGTAACGACATTTCCGCTCCGGGAATATGCCAGAGTCTTGCCGGTTATATAAACGGAATCAATTATCAGGTTCGAGGTCAGGTCGATGGGGATTTCGGTTAACCCGGCCACAGTAGCAAGCCCGTGGATGCCGACATCGCCGAAAATCTGTTGACCGGGGACATCGACATCGATGGTCACGGAATAGTATGTGACGTCGTAGTCGGTTTGCCCGGCCAAAAGGGCGTCATCTTTCAAAGTGGTCTCCAGGGCGCGGATTTTGCCCAGTCGCTCGGCTTTGCCCCGGGCGTCAAGGCGATGAATATCCGAAGGGGTAACATTGGCCGGTCGCACGGTGTCGGCGGATTCATCGGCCCAAATAATGGAGGTAAAAATGAGGGAACAAAATAAGGCGGTGAGTAGAGCTACGGCGGGATTTTTCTTCATATTCTCCCCTGTTGAAGGTATCGAATCTCCGGACTATTATTTCTCTAATTTATAACGGCTTTATCATAATACGGTAAATATATGGGATAATTTACGAATTAGTACCGCTTTTTGTCGAAATCCGGCAATAAAAAACCCCTCAACCTTGAGGGGTTTTTACGGTTATCATAAGGTCATTTATATGGGTTCCCGCAATACGGGCCACCGCCGTGAAATTCATAGTCGATCATTTTCGCGATATCGACGATATCGACTTTATAGTCGCAATTGACATCGCCGACAATCATAATCGGCTGTGGCGGCGGGCCACCCTTGAATTTATAGGCAATCATCCAGACGATATCGAGAATATTTAGAGTACCGTTGTAATCGCAATCTCCGTGAAATCTCCAGACATCCATAACGGCCTGAATTTCCACCGGCGCATTGGTGGCCGTGGAAGAGGTCAGCAGGAAGCTGCTGACATGCAGGCCGAAGGCTGACCCGATGGCGGTCGCCTCGAGATCCAAATACCAGGGGTAAGTCCGGTAATCGGAAGAATCGACACCGCTTAAAAGCCAGGGGATATTTTCAACCAATTGCCAGTCGATACACCCCGGCCATTGATTATGAACGGTAATTTGATTCCGGCGGCCATCGGTGCCCTCGCGGACAGCGAAATATACGCTATCCTTATCGACATATAATTCCGGATCCTGGGCGGTTTCCAAAATGGTCATCATCACGGGGACTTTTATCGGGCTATTTACGGCCGTTATCGCATTGACAATAAGGGTATCGTAATAGACGCCCGGGGCCAGGCCACGATATTGAAGATATAATTCGGTCGAGGCAAAAGTATATCCTTCATCGAAATCCTTGGTCAGCCAGGAGGAATTATTCCATAACTGGAATTGCATGGGGATGAGATTGCCGTTATTGATGGTCATATTAATGGGAACAGGTTCATATCCCAGGCCCTGACCGCATTCATAGTACTGCACATTTACCTGCGCGAGATTGACTATTATGTCGTCCGGATCTGTGGTAAAGTGAATCTGAAATGCAATCGGTTGGGGCGAGTTTATGGCTTCGTTGGAGAACACCCAGACGGTATCAAAGAAATCATTGCCGGGGGCGCCGATAGTCTTGAAATTGACCGTCACCTGATGCGGAACCGATCCGGAAGCTGGGTTAAGGGACGTTATCCACTGTGAATTTTCCTGGGTGTAATAAGTCATCGACCCGCCGCCGCCGTTGGTAATATTGAATTTCCGGCTGGGAGGGAATTCGGTATTGGCAATTATGAAGAAAAAGGTGGAGTCAATTTCAAGCAAAGGCAGGTCGGAAGCCAACTCCAGGCGGACATAGGCTTTTTGGGGGCTGTTGGTGGCATCAGGATCGGAAACCACGATGGTATCATAATAAATTCCATAGGTCATCCCGGTGATATCGATATCCAGCGAAACGGCCGTATTACCCGAGCCCGAGGAAGGATTCAGGGTCAGCCAGGGCTGGCTGTTGGTGGCCATCCATTCCAAAAGGCCCTGTCCGATATTGTTGATATTCAGAATCTGGCTGGGGGGATTTCCACCGCCCACCACGGCATTTATAATAAATTGGGTCGGGTTTAATTGTATGGTCGGAGGCGGCTCGATTATGGTGTACTGAACGGGGATTTCGACAGGATCATTGGTGGCCGTGGGGTCGGAGACAATTATGGTATCATAATATGTATCCGGGGGCAGGGCTGTAGTATTCACCGAAATCTGAACATTTTGCGGAATACTGATATTTACCGCGCCAAAATTCGGCAAAACCTGAAGCCAGGAAGAACTCCAGGTCGCCTGCCAATTGAGGATTCCCCCGCCCTGATTGGAGATCGTCAGCACTTTGGGCGCCGGCAGGGAGGCTCCGGCCAGAGCGTCGAATGAAAATGAGGTCGGATTTACCCCGATGGTTGGCGGATCAGGCGGGTTGCCGATGATTATTTTACCCGGTTTAATGACCGGCACGAAATTTATTTCGGCGCTATGGGCGAAAACAGGAAAATCGGATTCCGAATAAGACATGGTATCTATATAAATCCGTTGGTCGGGAGTTCCGGGGGGAACATTGAAGTAAATCTTGCCGTAGAGACCGTCACCGGCCGGGATGTCGGGCTCGACAATAACGATAATCACGGTCAGGACTTTTTGGTTGGGATTATCGATATTGACGATTTTGGTGGCGACGTAATTAACGCGAGCGCCGACAAAAGATACGGAATCGACGGTGATATCATCACTGGTCCAGCCGAATGGCATCTGTATGCCGCCCAGGGTCTCGTCGTTGAAGAAAGTTATGGGCAAGACCGCCTGGGTGCCGGCATTTACCTGGATGGAATCAATCCGGAGCGTGTCAGGCGCCCCGGGATCTTGAGCCAGCACGGAGGTTATCGCCAAGGCAAGCAGTACCGCCAGAATGGAAAACGTCCTGTTCACCATACCAAACTCCCTGTTTTATAGATTTCGATAAATTTTATTTCTTGAAAACTAAATTAAAAAGTAACAAGGGGATACGAACTCCCGCAGGTATTCCCCGATTCAATATATTAAATATAATTGGAAAACAGGGGTCGGTCAAGTTAAATTCGGATTAGTAAATTCGGATATGGCAATAAAAAAGCGGCCCGGCTACAGGGCCGCTTGCCGCTTATTTATAATTTCAATAATATAACGATTTAAAGGCCGCTCATAAGGGCAATAACCAATTCGGGCGAACTGCGGGTGTGAGCCATTAAAGAGATGCCGGAACTAAAAAGCATCTGATTTCGAAGAAATGTCGAATACTCTTTGGCATAATCCAGATCGCGGATGGATGATTCCGCGGCCGTCAGATTCTCGGAAGTAACTCGAAGGTTGGATAAACGACTTTCCAGGTCGTATTTTTCGACGGCTCCGACATTGCTCAAGGTATTGTCCAGGCGGGCGATTTCGTCATCGATTCTCCGCATAGAGGCTTCGGTGGTCTCGGCGCTGGAGAAATCAACGGCGGGCAATTCACTGACATTGGCCACCGATCCCTCGGTTCCGTCGAGAAGTTTCCGGGTTCCAAAAGAAGCCGTCTCCCGGATACGATTATAATCGGCCCCAATATTGTTCGCTTCATTTTGATATGCCTGGCGCATATTTTCATCAATTCCTCCCTCATTGGCGGCCGCAACGGCCAAAGAACGCAACTCGGTCAAATGGCTGCGCATTTCCATGAGAGCGGAGTCAGCCGTCCGATACCGGTTGATATCGTTGGAGACATTTTCAATTTCCTGATTGAGGGAGGCGATTTGGGTCCGCATCTGTTCGGAAATCACCAATCCGGCCGGATTGTCGGCAGCCGTATTTATAGCCAGCCCGGAGGCCAGTTTTTCCATTGACTTGTATACGCCCCAGGCCGATTTCTGAAGATTCCGATGAAGGCCGAGGGCGGCTATGTTGTGGTTCAGGACCAGACTCATATTCCCTCCTTCGAAAAGGGATGATAGCCACTGTTTCAAACTTCAACGCGCAATTCCTGTTCCTCTTCGGCAATAAGTTTCATCGTTGATTAACAAGAAGTTACAGAAGAATCAAGTTAAGCACGGGATTATAAATAGGGGATATTTCCCATAAATAAGGAAATAAAATGAGGCCGCCCCGAAAAATCCGGGACGGCCTCCCTGTGGAGGAACCGAGTGGGAGTTAGTCTTCCAGCCGTCTTATATAGGCCGGAATTTTTCTATTTTCGTCCTCAAAAGAAGGCATCCGGTTCCGGCCATTGCCGCCATTACCGGCCGCACGACGCAAAACATATTCATTTTCAGGAAAGAGTGACATCACTTTTCCCGGAGTGGTCGGGGCTATGGCCTCGGATTCCTTTCGATCCAAATCCCGTTCAATGGCGCGGGAGCCAAAACCGGTCGCGATAACCGTCACGCGCATCTGGTCTTTCATTTCGGGGTCAATCACGGCCCCGAAAATAACCAGGGCCTCGCTTCCGGCCGCCTGGTAGATAATCGAGGTCGCCGAGTTAACATCAAACAAGGTCATATCGTCGCCGCCCGTGACGTTTATCAAAACGGCCTTCGCCCCGGAAATAGATATGTCTTCGAGCAGGGGCGAAGAAATCGCCTGCTTGGCGGCCTGTTCGGCGCGATCTTCGCCGCTGCCAAAACCGGTGCCCATGAGGGTATCGCCCTTTTCCAGCATAACGGTTCGGACGTCCGCAAAATCGCAGTTGATCATCCCCGGGATAGTAATTAATTCGGAAATGCCTTTGGTGGCCTGATGCAGGATTTCATCGGCAAAGAGAAAGGCGTCGGTCAGACGAGTGGACTTATCCACTATGGCCAATAATCTCTCATTGGGGATACAGATGAGATTGTCGGCATTGTCTTTTAACTCGCGGAGTCCGGAATCGGCTTTTTCCGAGCGCTTCTGACCTTCGAATTTAAAGGGGCGAGTCACCACGGCCACGGTCAGGGCACCCTGCTTGCGGGCGATATCGGCCACAACCGGAGCCGCCCCGGTACCGGTGCCGCCGCCCATCCCGGCCGTAATAAAGATCATATCGGCCCCTTTGAGGGCTTCGGCCACTTCTTCCCTGTCCTCTTCCATAGCCTTGCGCCCGATATCGGGATTGGCGCCGGCTCCCAAGCCTTTGGTCAGTCTCTTGCCGATTTGGATTTTGGTACCGGCCCGGTTATGCTCCAGGACCTGGGCGTCGGTATTGATGGCTATAAATTCCACTCCCTTCAGGCCGGCTTCAATCATACGATTGACGGCGTTCCCGCCGGCGCCGCCCACGCCGACGACTTTGATTCGGGCGAAGTTGCCGTTATCCTCGGCAAAATCAAACCTCAGTCCTCCATCTGACATCGGTTGTTCCTCCATAATTTTAAAAATTATCCGAAAACCAACTTTCTATTTTTCTGAAAAGGCCCCGGACTCCCTTTCCGGAACCACTAATTCCCGGACCATTCTTAAGCCCATATCTTATCAATCCCAAAACGGTGGCCGCCTCCGGCCCCGTCAGATTAGGCGGCATCCCTTCCATTGGTCGGGGAACCGCCAAACGGGCCGGCATATCCAGAATCTGTTCGGCCAAAGCCGCCGTTCCGGGCAGAAGCGCTCCCCCGCCCGCCAAGATCACTCCGGCCGTCAAGGCCTCCGGGGGATTGGCTTTTTTAATTTCCCGGGCCGCCAGGGTGAAAATTTCTTCCATGCGAGGTTCGATAATACTGGCCAGGACATTGCGGGAGATATTTCTGGTTCCCTGTCCGCCGGCGGAGGTGACTTCCATCATTTCATCCGGGTCGACCAGTGAAACCATGGCCGCCCCGTGAGCCAATTTCAGATTTTCCGCCAGGCTAAGGGTGGTGCGCAGGCCGATGGTGACATCATTGGTGACATTTTTACCGCCCAGAGCCAGAACTCCGGTATGGCGGATGGAACCGTCGAAAAATACCGCCACATCGGTGATATCGCCGCCGATATCGATCAGCACCGCCCCCATATCTTCTTCATCGGAAGAGACGGCGCTATGGGCCGCGGCCAGGGATTGTAAAACCAGGTGTTCGGTGCAAATCTCACATTTTTCCAGAGAACGTTGAATATTGCGGGCCGAGGTCACGGCGGCAGTAACGATATGGACGTCGACTTCCAGGCGGACGCCGTTCATCCCCAGCGGGCTTTTAATACCGGTCTGGTCATCGACCGTGTATTCCTGGGGCAGGATATGCAATATTTCCCGGTCGGCCGGGATAGCCACGGCGCTGGCGGCCTCAATTACTTTTCTGATGTCGCGCTCGGTGATTTCGCTATCCGCTCCCGAAACGGCAATGACACCATGGCTATTAATGGACTTGATGTGATCGCCCGCGATACCCGCCACGGCGGTATCAATATGTACCGACGACATCATCTCGGCATCTTCGACCGCCTTGGACAGGGCCAGGACGGCTTTTTCCATGTTGGTCACGACGCCACGGCGCATGCCCGCGGCCGGCGCGGTGCCATAGCCGAGGAAAATCGGCTCGTTGCGCTCCTCATCCAGTTCCGCGATAACCACCCGGATGTTGGCGGTACCGATGTCAATTCCCGTTATTAGCCGTGTCTCTGTCTTCATCCTCTGTTTCTTCTCCGGCGGCCACTATCAAGCCTTCCGCCCGCAAATCAAGTTTGTAAACGTGCATCAGATCGGGCTGGTAATCAACTAAAAAACTTTTTAATTTTTGCATATTTTGCGCCAGATCACCGGGATACATGACGATGTCGGGCAGGACGCCGTCCAGGTGGATGATAATCGTCTCCGGCGCCGATAAATCGATATCGGATATTTGTAAATAGAATTCCCGATCGTACGCCGCCAGTTGCTTCAGTTGTTCAATAACCAAAGCCAGGGTATGATTGGCCACCAGTTCATAAGGGCGGTATTCATCGATGCCGGTTACGACAGGAAACGCAAAGCCGTCGCGGCCGGCCGGGTTTTTAATGAACGGCGTCATGTAGCCGTCGGGATTAACGGCCGCCATTTCGCCCTGCGGCGTGAGAATCACCGCCAGGGGCTCAATGTTATTCAGGACAATTTCAAGCCCATCGGGCAGGTCATAATTCACTTCCACTCGCAGAATTTCTTTTTGCCGCAGTAAGTCCCGCATTATCTCCGAAACCGGGGCCTGGAAAATATTTTTGCCGACGGCACCGCGCAGAAGACTGCTTTCGGCCCGGGCCTCGGAGGGAACCAGGCGGACTGTCTTCAGACGAAACATACCCGTGAAATTAATTACCGCCAGGGCACCCGCCATAATCAGAGTCATCAGAAGCATCCAGCGATATGTTTTGCCGATATGGAAGTTCATCTTATTTCAAACGCTCCAGGATTTGGGGGCCCAGGATGGTCACCGAACCGGCCCCGACCGTTAAAATGATATCGCCTTTTCGGGCGGCCTTGAGAACTTCCTCCATGGCTTTTTCCCTGGGACCGACATAGCGAATATTCTTGTAGCCCTTGCTTTGGGCGGCTTCCACGATCATGGTGGCATGCACGCCCGGAATCGGTTTTTCGCGGGCAGGATGAATATCAGCCAGGAAAACCAGGTCGGCGTTGTGCAAGACCTCGGCGAACTCGCCGCAGAAATCGCGGGTGCGGGTGAACAGGTGCGGCTGAAAAATAACCAGCAAACGCCGCCCGTACTCCCGCGCCGCTTCCAGAGTGGCCCGGATTTCGGTGGGATGATGGGCGAAATCATCCACCACCATGATGCCGTTTACCTCACCCTTAATATCAAAACGCCGCCCGACACCGCGGAATTCCAGGAGAGAATCGGCGACTTTTTCGAAGGCGATTTCCAGTTCCCTGGCCGCGGCGGTCGCGGCCAGGGCATTGGCGATATTATGCCGCCCCGGAACATGAAGGATGATTTTGCCCAGGCGCTCGGTGCGGCGAAAGACGGTAAATTCCGAACCGGTCGGTGATAATTTCCAATCGACGGCCCGGTAATCGGCGGTCGGACCGAAGCCGAAACTGATCGAAGGTCGCGTAATTTTCGGCTGCAGGCGAATTAACCGGGGATCATCGGCATTGTATACGACCAGGCCGTAAAAGGGAACGCGGTTCATATATTCGATGAAGGACTTTTCGAGATCGTCGAGATTCTCGAAACATTCCAGGTGGTCCGGTTCAATATTGGTGACAATGGCGACCGTGGGAAACATCTTTAGAAAAGATTTGTCATATTCATCGGCCTCGGCCACGAGATATTCGCTGTCGCCCAGGGAAGCCCCCGTCCCCTTGCCGGCGACGATACCGCCGACAATGATGGTGGGGTCGAAACCGGCGTCGCTCATGATTTTTCCCATCATGGAGGTGGTCGTGGTTTTGCCGTGAGTCCCGGCGATACCCAGGGAATATTTAAGGCGCATCAGTTCGCCCAGCATCTCGGCCCGCTTAATTACCGCCACGCCGCGGCGATGAGCCTCGGCGACTTCGGGATTTTCGGCGCCGACGGCCGAGGAAATCACGACCACCTGCGCCGAGCCGATATTGTCCGGGTTATGCCCGTAGTGAATCTTAACGCCCAGTTCTTCCAGTCTTTGGGTTACTTCGGTCCGGTTAATATCCGAGCCGGAAATGCGGTAGCCGAGGTTATGCAGTATTTCGGCGATCCCGGACATACCCGAACCGCCGATACCGACAAAAAACAGTTCTTTTATTTTTCCGAATATCATTTGTCTTTTACCAAACCTCGGACGAGTCAGGGTCGTCGCTTTCAAAGGTCACTCCTTGGCCGCGCGGGCCAGTTTGATAATTTCCTCGCTGATAATATCCGTGGCCGGGCGGTTGCCGCGGCGGCTAATGGCCAGGGCCGCCTGGGCCATCCTTGAGGCCTGACCGCATTTTACCAAATCCGTGGCCCGTCCCAGTAAATTGACCTGATCCAGATTCGCGTCCGCGACCACTTCGGCCGCGCCTCGAAGAATGTACGATTCGGCGTTTTTTGTCTGATGGTCCCCGGTGGCATATGGGTACGGAATAAGAATCGAGGCCAGCCCCGCGGCGGCGATTTCGGCCAGGGTCAGGGCGCCGGCTCGGGCAATGGCGATATCGGCCGCGGCGTAGGCCATTTCAATCTGATTGGTGAAAGAAAAAACGGCGCGCTCGGCGGTTTTCCGGCCGGCTGCGGCGAATATATCGCGGAAATCCTTTTCGCCGGTCTGCCAGACCAGTTGCATCTCCGGGGATAAAGAGTCCAGATGCGCCAGGATATTTTTATTAATCCGGGAGGCGCCCTGGCTGCCGCCGAGAATGAGAATCGTTTTTTTGTCGGGGTTCAAGCCGAAAAAGCGGAGGGCTTCTTCGCGCGATACATTGCCGATTATTTCCTTGACCGGATTGCCGGTTTCCAGGACGGTGCTTCGTTCATTCAGGTAGCGGGAGGCTTCCCCGAAGCCCAGAAAGACTTTATCGACCAGCGGAGCCATCCGGCGAGTGGTTACTCCGGGGAACGAATTTTGCTCCTGAATGACGCGGGGATAATTCAACAAATAGGCCGCCAGTAGGACCGGCCCCATGACATAGCCGCCGGTGCCGACGACAATATCGGGGCGAAACCGCCAGAGGGTGTAAAGACACTTGAGAACCGACCCCGTCAACAGGAACGGAAAGAGCAGATTGGACGGTTTCAGGGAACGGGCCACACCGCGGATATTAATAAGGACCAGGGGGTACCCCAAACTCTCTCTCAATTTGTATTCTATACCGCGCCTGGTCCCCACAAAAATAAATTCAGGCGTCATTTCGTTTTCCAGCCGGGCTTTCATGCGGTCGGCAATGGCCAGGGCCGGAAACAAATGTCCGCCCGTGCCGCCGCCGGCGAAGATGGCTTTGAAGGTTTTCATCGCACCATCATGCCTTTCCGCCGTGAAAGGTTCAGGAGGATGGCGATGCAACTGATGGATACCAGAAGAGATGTCCCGCCGTAAGAGAGAAAGGGCAAGGGAATCCCGGTCGTCGGCAGAAGCGCCGTCACCACGCCCACATTGATTATGACCGAAATAAACAGGGCGGCAGTAACACCGGAGGCCAACAGGTATCCGAATTGATCGGGTTGATGGCGTGCGATTTTTATGCCGCGCCAGATGATATAATAAAACAGGCTTAATATCAGCAGGAGACCCAACAGCCCCAATTCCTCGCCGATACTGGCAAAAATAAAATCAGTATGCGGGTACGGCAGGAAAAACATTTTCTGGCGTCCATCGCCCAGGCCGACCCCGAAAACGCCTCCGGCTCCGAGGGTCAGAGCCGCCTGCTTGACCTGGTAACTCCCCGCCAGGGGGTCTTGAACGGCCGCCAGGTAATCCAGAACGCGCACCTTTTTATAGCCGAGGACAAAGACCATGAATGACCCCATGGCCGCCAGCGGCAGAGTCAAGGCCGCCAGGTAACTTAAACGCAACCCGGCCAGAAAGAAAACCGTCAGAACGGCCAGGGTCGTGACAATGGCCGAGCCGAGACCCGGTTCAAAAATCACCAGAAGTAATCCCGACCCGATCAACGGCGCGTACGGTAGAAGGAATTCTTTCCAGCTGGAAATCTCCTTTTCCTTTCGGGACAAGGAAAAAGCCAGGTAGAACAGAACCGCCAGCCGAAACAGCTCGGAAGGCTGCAGGCTAAAGGGCCCCAGGAAAATCCAGCGATGCGAACCGTTGACGGCTGGAAAAATAAAGACCAGCCCCAGGAGTATAAGGCTGACGAACAAGAGTGGAACCGAATAGGGCGCCATCTTTTTCAGGTCGATTTTCAGGATTATCCAGGCCAGGGCCGACCCGAGACCCAGCCAGATCAACTGCCTCAAAACAAATTGAAAATGGCCGCCGTTCAATTTTTCGGCCACGACCGAGGACGCCGAATAAATCATAACGACACCCAGGACAGCCAGAAAGGAGGTGCAGTACAAAAGTTTCCTGTCCATCAATCCACCCCCTGCATCCGGGTGTCGCGGGGCCGCTCGCTGCTTCGCATCCGGGCCACGATTTCTTTGAAGGTTTTTCCCCGGTGTTCATAATTGTCGAACATATCAAAACTGGAACAGGCCGGTGACAATAGGACAGTATCACCGGGCGATGCCGCCGTGAAGGCTTTCTGGACCGCCGCTTCCATGCTCTCCGCGAATTCCACGGCAAATGTTTTCCCCAGCGCCCGGAATATTTTTTCACGGGCTTCCCCGATGAGGATAATTTCTTTTATTTTGCCCCGGCCTTTTTCAATTAGGGGATCGTAGGCGCCGCCTTTATCCCGTCCCCCGGCGATCAGCACCACCGGCGTTTTCATGGATAATAGGGCGTAGCAGACGGAATCGACATTGGTGGCTTTGGAGTCATTGATAAATTTGATGCCGGCCACGGTACCGACATCCTCCAGGCGATGCTCCACGCCGGGAAATTTTTCCAGTACGGCCGCGATCTTTTCCGGGCTCACGCCAGCCAGTACGGCCGCCAGCGCGGCCGCCGCGGAATTCTGGAGATTGTGCGGCCCGGGGATGCGAATCCCGGCGATGTCGATTATTTTGAATTCTTTTCCACCGACACTGCCGACCAGTGACTCTCCCCTCTTGAAGACCCCGGCCGGCAGTGGACGGTGTGCTGCAAAGTAGTCAAGCGTGGCGTCAGTCTTTATTTTATTGACATCCGTTTCGGGATCACCGGCGTTTAAAATGAGGTGATCGGTCACGGACATATTATCCGCAATCCGGTACTTGGCCGCCTTATAATCCTCGAAATCGAGATAACGATCGAGATGGTCGGGTGTCAGATTGAGAATCATGGCAATATGCGGCTTGAATGATTCGATAAGTTCCAGTTGAAAACTGGAGGCTTCCACGACGGCGAAACCGTTCTCCGGGACTTTGGGCGCGGCGTCGGAAAAGGGATACCCGATATTGCCGCAGACTTCGACCGGGATTCCGCCCTCTTTCAACATTTCTCCGGCCAGAGTCGTGGTGGTGGTCTTGCCGTTAGAACCGGTTACGGCCAGGATTTTGCCCCGGCAAAACCACGAGGCCAATTCGATTTCGGAAAAAATGGGAATTCCCTTCTCCTTGATCTTTTGCACCATGGGAATTGTCTGGGGCACGCCCGGCGAAAGAATGCAAAAGTCCGATTCCAGAAGCCGGTCGGTATGGCCGCCGCATTCATAGGCGATACCTAATTCTTCCAGTTGGGCAAGCGACGCCGCCAGGGCCTCCCGGGAGCCGTTATCGGAGACAAAGGGCTTGCCTCCGGACTGAAGAACCAGTTTGGCGGCCGCCAGGCCGGAGCGGGCCATGCCGATAATCCCGACTTTGCGATTATGTACTTTTTCCTGCGCGCTCATCGGATCTTCAAGGTCGAAAGGGTTAAAAGGGCAAACAGGGCCCCGATAATCCAGAACCGGATAACCACTTTGGTTTCCGGCCAACCGGAAAGTTCGAAATGATGATGTATCGGAGCCATTTTGAATATTCTTTTGCCGCCGCGATAGCGGTACGAGGCCACCTGCAGAATCACCGAGAGGACCTCGATAACGAACACGCCGCCCACGATGACCAGGAGTAATTCTTTTTTAATCAGGATGGCCACGGCACCCAGGGTACCCCCCAGGGCCAGGGATCCGGTATCGCCCATGAAGACTTCGGCGGGATGCGAATTGAACCACAGGAATCCCAGGGCGGCCCCGACGGCGGCGGCGCAATAGATGGCAATCTCGCCGGTGCCGGGGATATATTCTATCTGTAAATAAGTGGAAAAGTCGGTGCGGCCGGTGACATAGGCAAAGCCGGCGAAGGCCAGGAACACCAATCCCGACAACCCGATAGCCAGACCGTCGAGCCCGTCGGATAAGTTGACGGCATTGGACGACCCGGTGATGACAAAAACTATGAATGGCACGTACAAAACGCCCAGGTATAACACGAAATTTTTGAAGAAGGGAATACTGGTGGAAGTATCAAAACTGGAATTGGGCGGAATCCAAATCAGAAGGATTCCGAAAATCATGCCGATGGCGACCTGGCCGATGAATTTCTTGCGCGCTACCATGCCCTTGGGTTCTTTCTTGATGGCCTTGAGATAGTCATCCATGAAACCGATTCCCCCCATCCAGAGGGTCACCATCAGGAGCATGATGATAAAAAAGTTGCTCAAGTCGGCCCAGAGCAGAACCGGGATGACCATGGCCGAAATGACAATTAGTCCGCCCATGGTGGGAGTGCCTTCCTTGGCGTAGTGCGACTGTGGTCCTTCCGCACGTATCCGCTCTCCCACCTGGCGTTTACGCAATTGCTTGATAATGAACGGCCCGACTATGATGGAAATCAAAATGGCCGTCATGGTTGCGGCCGCGGCCCGAAAGGTGATGTAACGGAAAAGGTTGAAGCCCGAAACATAATCCACCAGATGCGTGAATAAATAATAGAACATATCAATTGTGCCGGAAGGCCGCTCCTTTCAGCATGGTCAGGACTTGCTCCAGACCGATTCCCCGCGATGCTTTTAGATAGACAATATCCCCCCTCCGGATACTGTCTATCATGTAATCCCCTACCGAGGACAGGACGTCAAAGTGAAGCGTGTTCTTCGCAGGACAGCCGCCCTTTATCGCGGCGGCATTGATTTCGCGCGCCATGGGGCCGGTCGTAAGAACAAAATCGAAATTGTACCGGCTGAGAGATTCGCCCAGGGTGCGGTGGTAATCGGCGCTCTTGGCGCCCAGTTCCAGCATATCTCCCAGGACCACGAAACTCCGTCCGGATTTATCGCGCCGGCTGTCAAGATAGCGGCGCAACGATTTCAGCCCCGAGTGCATCGAGGCCGGATTGGCATTATAGCAGTCCGCGATGATGATCAAGCCGTCGATATTTTCAATTTCACCGCGATACTTTTCGCTGGTAAATTTAATGCGATTCAAATCGGAAGGCGTTATTTCCAATCCCAAGGTCCGCGCCGCGGCATAGGCGGCCAGAAGATTATAAACCTGATGCTCGCCAAAGAGATTAATCTCAACTTCGACTCCTTCGATTTCCGCCGTCTGAAATCCCCGAACGGATGTCCCGGTCGGGCGGGCTTTGAAAGCGGCGGATGAGTTTAAGCCGAAGGTTATAAATTCCCGCCGCCGTTTTTGGGCGGCTTTCATAAGAACCGGATCATCGCCGTTGATAATAACCGGAACCTCGGGGGCCGCGTTATCGACCAGTTCCAGTTTGGCTTCGGCCACACCCTCGACCGTGCCCAGAGTTTCCAGGTGGGTCGGCCCGACATTGGTTATGATAATCAGGTCGGGACGGGCGATCTGCGCCAGGTGTGTCATTTCCCCTCTGACCGAAATACCCAGTTCCAGCACGGCCACGCGGGTTTCATCCGGCATGGCAAAAAGGGCCAGGGGCAAGCCGAAGAGGTTATTCAAATTGCCGGGCGAGCGGTAGCAGTGCGCCTCTTTATTTTTTATCACGGCATAGGTCATTTCTTTGGTCGTGGTCTTCCCGTTGGAGCCGGTAATACAGACCGCTTTGGCGGAGAGTCTCTGCCGCCGCTGTACGGCCAGTTGAATCATGGCCTCGTGCGTATTCTTAACCGCCACGACCGGGATAACATCGTACAGGGGAGTCAATTCACGGAATTCCCTGTCCACCAGAATACCGGCGCATTTTTGGGAAATAGCGTTGGTGATGTACTTATGTCCGTCGTCTTTTTCACCCTTGATCGCCACGAAAAGCTGGCTTTCATGAAGGGTCCGGGTATCGATAGACACGCCCCGGAAGCGAGCCGTGCCAAAACTTTCATTAACCAGGCTGCCGCCGGTGTCTTGCGCCAGTTGCCTGAAATCCATAGCCATGGTCATACCTTCGCTCCGACAAAGCCCAGATTTTCGAGAGTCTCCGTGGCCGAGCGGGTATCGCTGAACGGATGACGGACACCGTCGATTTCCTGATAATCCTCGGCTCCTTTGCCGGCCAGAAGGACGGTGTCGCCGGGTCGGGCTTTTTCTAATATCAAATTTATCGCGCGGTGTCGATCCGGTTCGATGATATAATTTTTGCCGGTCAGCCCGGCTTTGGCATCTTCGATAATCCGGGATGGATCCTCGGTACGGGGATTATCAGAGGTCAGGATGACATAGTCGGCCAGGCGGGAAGCGGCTTCGGCCATTAAAGGACGTTTACCGCGATCGCGGTCACCGCCGCATCCGAATAATAAGAGCAATTTCCCTTTGGTAATTTCCCGGGCCGAGCCGCACAGCCTTTCGATGGCGTCAGGGGTATGGGCGAAATCCACGATCACGGCGAAGGGCTGGCCGACGTCGATGGCTTGAAATCTCCCTGGAACAGGTGACAGCGATTCCAGGGCTTTAAGAATTTTGGACAATTCTATTCCCCAGGCTGTTCCGGCGGCTATGGCCCCCAGAGTATTGACCAGGTTATACCGTCCCAACAAGGGGCTTTTTGCCGCGACCCTGCCTTCAGGGGTGGATATTTCAAATTCCGTGAAGCGCTGATGGAAAGCGACCTTCCCGGCGGTGATATCGGCGTTTTTATTTTCCAGACCGTAAGTGATAACCGGACAGGGTGAATCTTCGCGGAAGGCGGCGAATTCGGGGACATCGAGATTTAAAACCGCCCGGCAATCGGGACCGGTTAATTTTTTCAAGAGTAATTTCTTGGCCGCCAGGTAGTCTTCCATGGTTTGATGGAAATCGAGATGATCCCGGCTGAAGGTCGTGAAAAGGCCGACCCGAAAATCGATATTTTCCACCCGATTCAAAATAAGAGCATGTGAGGATACTTCCAGGACCCCGTGCGTGCATCCGGAGTCGAGCATTTCGGCCAGGAATTTTTGCATATCGACCGATTCCGGCGTGGTTCTCTCGGCCTTGTAACGATTCCGGCCGGTATCGTAAACCAGGGAATTTATCATCCCGGTTTTGAAGCCGGCCCAGGTGAGCAGATGATGAATCAGGAACACCGAAGTGCTTTTGCCGTTGGTGCCGGTGACGCCTTGATTTTGGGATTTTCGGCCGGGGAAATTATAGAAAGCCGAGGCCACATCGGCCATGCCTTTTCTTATTGACGGAACCAGTAACAGCGGGAGGTCCATTGGCAGGCGTTCCGCGGCCAGGATGGCGGCGGCGCCGTTTTTGACGGCATCGGGGATATAACGGGCGCCATTATCGCGGTACCCCTGCACCGCGACAAAAATCATTCCCGGCTTGACCCGTCGGGAATCATATTCCACGCCGGTGATATCCGTGTCGCCGCTTCCGATGAGGACGGCGTCAGGAACTTTTTTCGCCAGATTCGCTAACTTCTGTGCTGTCTTTGGAGACATTCCCTTGCCCGCATACCAGCCGGCAGGACATGCCGGTGGAAATACTTGTTCCCGGCGGGGGATTCTGCTCCCGGACAATACCGCCGCCGATTATCTCATATGTCAATCCCTGGTATTCCAGGACCGCCAGGGCAGTACGCAAGTTCGTTCCGACCAGATCGACCATCCTCATGGCATCGCCGAATTCATCCTGGGCCACCAGCGCCACCAGCCCGACACCCGCCAAACTGCGTTCCGCGGGGGGATACTGCCAGACCACGAGGCCTTTTTCGCAATTGGTTTTCACTTCCAGGTTGCTGTCTCGGGCCACTCTCACGGCCAGGCCCAGATCGGTGCCCACCATATTGGGGACGGTGACTCCATTTTGGCCGGTGGCCTGGGCGATAAGGCGGGAGTCCGGGCGCAGTTTGTCGGTGTGGGCCAGGACGTATTTTTCGGCCATTTTTTTGAACGCCGGGGCCGCGGTGTAGCCGCCGTAGTGAATCGGTTCCGGCTGATTAATGACCACCACTCCCGCGATGGCGGGGTTTTCGGCCGGGAAAAACCCCGCGAAGGTCGCGTTGTACTTACCGGAAAGATAACCGCCATTTTGGGGATCGGGAATTTGAGCGGTACCGGTTTTCCCGGCCAGGGAAATAATTTCCGATTTGGCGGGATGACCGGTGCCGGTATCAACGACCCCTTTCAGGAATTCCCGCAAAATAGCGGCGCTTTCTTTTTTCATGGCTTGGCCGATCACTTCTTTTTCCATTTTCCGGATAATTTTGCCCTCGCTGTCTATTATACCCCCGATAACCTGTGGCCGCACCAAGTCGCCGCCGTTGGCAACGGCCGCCATGGATGTGGCCAGTTGCAGGGGGGTCACCATGACGGCGTGACCCATGGCCAGGGCGGCGGTATTGTACCGCGACCAGACTCCGGGGTCGGCTACCATGCCGCCGGCTTCTCCGGGAAAGTCAATCTGCGTTTTTTGGCCGAAACCGAATCGATGGTAAGCCTGGGCCAACTTTTCGCCGTCGCCCAGGCGCAAGGCCATTTTGGCTATGCCAATATTGCTGGAATAAACGACAATATTGCGAAAAGTAAGGGTATCCAGTTTTTTATCATCATGAAGGTTCCGGCCGTCCAATCGCCAGGAGCCATGTTCGCAATACTCTTTGTCGAAAGGCCGCGCCTTTCCTTCATCCAGGACAGCCGCCGCGGCCACGATCTTGGCCGCCGAGCCCGGCTCAAAACAATCGCTGACCGCCCGCAATTTGACCGGCCCGCTGCTGTCGCCGCGGGTATAATCGGTGGCCGCCAGTATTTCGCCGGTGCGACAATCCAGAAATATGGCCGAACCGGATACGGCATTATGGGTATCCACCGCCGCCTTTAATTCGGCTTCGACAATTTCCTGAAAATACCAATCGACGGTCAAAACCAGGGAATACCCCGGCACGGGCGACACCAGGGGATTGTCGCGCAGACGATATGTCTTCTGGTTGCCGTCACGAATATAATCCACGAGACCCGGCGTTCCCGACAAAAGAGAATCGGCAAAGTATTCCATCCCGGATATTCCCTTGCCGTCGATATTGGTCACCCCCAAAAGGCGGCGGCCGATTTTATCGAAAGGATAACTGCGGCAGTCCTCGGACGTCAGGTACAATCCCTTGATACTATCGGCGGCAATTTTGACGGCCAGGGAGTCATTCAGACGGCGTTCGATATAGGCGAATTTTTCGGGTTTGAGAGAATATTTGCGGTGGGTCGTCCCGGATTTGCGGTGATAGACCCGATCCAGGTATTTCTCAATGCTTTTGACCTGGTCCTGGTCGGCGGGATAGGCATACAGAGACTGGCGCGTGATATTCAGGGCCAGTTCCCGGCCGGTTCGGTCGTATATGATACCGCGTGTCGCGGCAATTTCCTGTTCGCCCTGGGACTGGCTCTTCGCAATTTTCGCATAGTCCTCGCCATGCACGACCTGGATCTGCAATAGTCGGCCGGTTAAGGCCAGCCAGGCCAAGGTAATCAGAGAAAACACCAGCCAGAGACGGACGTGCGACGGCTTACTTTTCATCGAAAAGGTAAACCTCCTTGTCGGCCGCCTGGGTCTCGGTAATCACCGGCATGTTTTCGGCGATCTTTTTCAGAGTTGTTTTGATATTATCCAAAGGTCCCGGCTCGGTTTTGACCTGGTCGCGAACCAGAGTAAAAAGATTTTCGGTCGGGGTGGGGCTCAACTCCAGCCGGGCGGAGGCAATTTCCCCCAAAATACCGGGTCGAGAGACCTCAGTAATTTTGGTCCTGGTTTTTTTGATGAGATCGGCCAGGTTGTGATTTTCTTTTTCCAACCGACGGACTTCGGAACTTAGCGCCATCATATGAACGCTTTGCCAGATATGAATCCCGGCCACGGCCAGGAGAATTGCCACCAGTCCCAGGGTAATGACCTTACGGCCCCCCAGAAGCCGGCGAGCCAGGGGTCGACGAACCCTGTCCACCGGGCGATATTTATCGTGATAGTCTTCCAGCATAATTTCAGCCCCGTTTCTCAATTGCCCGCAACCTTGCCGAACGAGCCCGGTTATTCTGCGCCGTTTCGGTTTCCTGCGGTTTGACCACTTTTTTGGTCAGGAGTTTGATGACCGGAGGCTGGCTTTTGGCGCCGGCCACAAACGCCCGTTTGACGATTCTATCTTCAAGGGAGTGATAGGCGATAACCACCATGCGGCCCCCGGGTTGCAGGACTTCCAGGGCCGAGGGAATGGCCGTCGCCAATTCTGCCAATTCTCCGTTGACTTCTATGCGCACTGCCTGAAACAGGCGGGCCAGACAGCCATTGCGAATGTGCGGCGGATAAAGCGGGCCCAGGATTTGTTCCAGTTGGCCGGTCGTGCCGATCGGCTGTTTCTGCCGGGCTCTGATTATGGCGTTGGCGGCCTTGCCGGGACGACGGTCTTCCCCGTATTCCCGGAATATTTCCTTAAGCCGCTCCACCGGGTAATCATTAATTACTTCCCCGGCGGTCAATTCGCTCACGGGACCCATGCGCATATCCAGTGGACCGTCGTTCATAAAGGAAAAGCCCCGCTCGGGGTTATCAATTTGGTGTGATGAAACGCCCAGATCCATGAGAACTCCGGTCACTTTACCCAAGCCCAAATCTTTCAACGCATCTTTTAAGGCGCTGAAACGGCTGTTTACAATTTCTGTTTTTTGAGGCAGGTTCCGCAGGCTCTCCCGGGCCGCGGCCACCGCCTCGGGGTCACGATCGATTCCGATTAGGATTGCTTCCTTTTCCAGGAAGGCGGAGAGGTATTTAAGATGTCCCCCTCCTCCACAGGTCAGATCGAGATAAATCCCGGCGCGGTCTGTCAATAGATACTGCGCCGTTTCTTCGACCATCACCGGCTTATGAAAATAACTAATTCTCCTCCCCTCGATTCAAATCCAGGAGCCCTTCGGCTACATCTTCATAACTGCCGTATTCTTTTGTGAATTTCGCGATATAATCGCGGTATTTCTGGGTTTGCCATATTTCAATCCAGCGCTGAACCCCAATTACCAGAATCTCGCCCTTGAGCCCGGCTTCTTCCTGCAAATGCGAAGGTATCAGAAGGCGACCCTGTTTATCCAAATTGACATTTATAGCCGCTGAATGTAAAAGCCGGCTATAAAACCGAAAATTTCGGCGATTATAATTCTGTGAACTCAACCGCTGCTGGATGATTTGCCACTGGTCTTCAGGGTAAAGCGCCAAGCATCCATCCAGCCCTTTGGTCAGCATAAGTTCGACCTTGGACAGGTCGTTATCTGGTGGATAGGGCCGCAATCGCGCGGGAAGGGCCAGCCGACCTTTATTATCCATGGTGACGACATACTGGCCATAAAAGCCTTCCACGGCGGCGATCCTCCACTTTATGCCATTTTATGCCAAAACTTACCCCCATAATCGCTTTTTTAGGGAATTTGTCAAGCAAAAAAAATAGATAATTTTATCGTATAATTTATTTAATAGCATGAGATAAGAATCTTTAGATATTTATCGAACTCGTAACCCCCTTATATTTACTCGATTGTATCCGGTTTCCCGATTACTCAAGGGATAAAATATTCGCAGTCATTGCGAAATTGACATCCGATTGAATATGGGAATCCCCCCACTCCACGGGAATCCATTCCTGTTTCCGGGGCAATCCATACAAAATTGAATACGAAAATTTCCTCTTGTAAGATAACGACTTAGGATTTCCCCGGAGTCATTTTAAGGCGGTCGGCACGAGGGGCAGAGTGCTTGCACCAATAGGCCCCAGTGCAATGTGAAACAGGAGGACCGATCATGTCCAGGGGAGCGATACTTCGAAATATATGCCTGTTGTGGCTTTTAATGATTACGGCTTCGACGGCAACCGAATACAACTTTTCCATTGACTCACTCGAAAAGCAAGACCCCTATCATTATTCTTATCCGGGTCTTAATACGCTGACCGTCAACCAGTATTTTTCGTTGCCCTTATTTACTGTTTATATTTATGATGAGGGCTCGGAGAATATTCTGGTAATTCCCGAAGCCACACCGACTTTGGCATTGGGGAAAATACCCGACAGTCTGAAAAATGCGGAGAATCCGGCCACGTACGCCGCGGAATCACCGGCCGTGGCTTTGGCCTTTCCGCCGGAAATGGGCAATTGCCTGTACAATATTCAGAAGATCACGCTTAAGGGGATCCCTTATCTGGCCGTTACTATTCTTCCAGTGACGGTCGGACCTGACGGAACCCTGTGGTTGCATACTCAAATAAACGTAAACGGTATCGGAATTTCAAAAGATGCCGTCCGCCAGGCGGCTCTGGCAGGCATATTTGAAGGCGCCGCCAAAGCCGGCGAATATGAACGCACCCAGGATGAAACCGGTATTTATGGCCTGCCCCTGGATGCCGAATTCGTAATCGTCACGACCGAAAACCTGGTTCCGGAATATGAACGGCTCGCCGAATTCAAAAACGCCATCGGCCTTTCCACCGGAATCGCCTTAATGGACACGGTCGCCGTGTACTACGAGGGGATCGACCGGGCCGCACAATTACGGACCTACCTGACCGCTTTCCATTCTCACGGCGGGCGGTATGTCCTAATCGGCGGCGACGATGTCAATATGCCGGTTCGTTACTTGTACTATTATAATACGTCGGTTCCCCCTACCGACCCTTATGTCCTGATGCCTTCGGACCTGTACTTCGCCGATCTTACGGGCGACTGGGACAAGGACGGCGACGGCATCTGGGGTGAGCCGACTCATGATGCCCCCGATATAATTCCCGAACTGGTCGTGGGACGGGTTCCTCTGCGCCAGCCTGGTCAGGTCGCCGCCTATGTGGACAAAGTCATTCAATATCAGACGGCGCCGGGGCGCGATGATTTCAGTTACCTGACCAAAACCTTATTCTTCTCTTCCGACCAGATGCGCGATTATCCCGAAGCCGGTCAGCATAATTATATCGCCGAAGCCATTCCGTCATACATCGAGGTGGACACGACCGCCACCGTGGAACTTCCCGACGGCTACTCCCTTCGGCCCACCAACCCCGGGGGCGTCGAGTCCGTCGATATTTTATCCCAGGGATACGGCATGGTACAAATTATCGCTCACGGTCGTATCGACGGGTTTCGCGTGCGCGCCTCGCGTTACGGCGATTGGCCTTACTCCAATATCCTGACGCAGGAAATCGGCGCCGGTCACGGTTGTATCGACAGCCTTCCGGCCGACGGCAAGACTTCGCTGTACTACTCCCTGTCATGCCAGGTGGGCGGCTTTGATCTGGATACTCTCGACGGTTCCCCGGCCAGTTTTTCCTTTATTGAAGGTATCCTGGCCACGCCGGAAAAAGGCGCCGTCGGCATGGTGGCCTACACCCGCTGGGGATGGGTTTATTCCAGTTACTTTTTGCAGAAGTCATTCACGGGCCACTTATTCAACGATGCTTTCGGCTCGGCCCCCCGCGCCATGACTTTGTCGTGGCTGGATTATCCTTATTACCGCGACCTCATATACGGCCAGAACTTTTACGGCGACCCGACCGTGATGACTTACCTCACCCGGCCGGAAAAACTCAAAGCCGAAGTCCTGGCTGACAGCCTGGGACACTTTGTCGAGGTCTTCACTTCGGAGGGACATCTGATCGAGGGCGCCAGGGTCTGCCTTTCGGTGGCCGGCAATATAATCGAAGAAGGCCTGTCCGATGAATCCGGATTGTACCATATCATCGATTCTCTGGAATATGGAATCGATTACGTAATTACGGCCGTCAAGGAAAGCCACACTGTGGCGCGGTCGATTTACACGCCCTCGCTGGTAACCGATGTCGAGGATGACGTCGATAACCTGCCGACGCAGTTTATCCTGGGGCAGAATTATCCCAACCCCTTCAATATGAGTACCGCCATTCAGTTCAGCGTCCCGGCCAGAGGCGACGCGGATCTGGAAATTTTCAATATTCTAGGGCAGAATGTCCATTCCGAAGTTATAAGCTGTCCGGGGCCGGGCGATTACACCGTTCGCTGGGAAGCAGTCGATTGGCACGGTCGGGCTCTTCCCACGGGCATCTACTTTTATCGCCTGGAAATGGACGGCATTGCGGAAACCCGCAAAATGCTCCTCTTAAAATAGGAATGGGGGTGTCAACGACACCCTTGACATTGCACGTCGGGAAACCGGTTCTGTTCCCGCCCCTTTTGGGCCGGAGTGTTTGGAAACACCCGGCCTTTTCTTATAGCCTTTTCAAAAGCGCGGCATATTTCCGGGCCAGAGATCGTGTGGAATACTTTTCGACATCGATATTTTTGGAATCGGCGATGAATTCGTTTTTTCGGTAAAGTTCATATTCGCTCCTCAACTTTTCTTTCAGGAGCGGTACACTTTCTTCATAAATCGGATAACCGCCGGGATACAACCCCAGCAGTTCGGCGGCGCTGGAGTTTTCCGGCACCACTCCAATTATCGGTTTGCCCGAAACCAGGTAATCAAAAATCCGCCCGGGAAGAATATTGAACCCTTCCGGCGCCCGCACCGCCAAATATAGCACATCGGCCGTCCGGAGTTCTCTGATGGCTTCGGCTCGTGGAAGGTATCCCTGGCTGTCAAAAATATTGCCCAGATTATATTCTCCGGCTTTGGCCTTCAAGGTCGCCCGACCATGGCCGACATGCTTAATCACGATTTCGTCCGGCGGGATCAAACCGCCCTCCACCAATTCCCGAACAGCGCTGAATAAAGGCTCAATCGGGACTACGTTATGGAAGGAACCCAGAAGACCGATGGTAAATCGCCGACTCCTGTCAACCACAGGGCCGGTCCAGGCCGCGATAGTCTCGGGCGAAGCCCCGTTGGTGATAATTTCCCCCCGGCCCAGGTAATCGCGGATTTCACGGTTGACGCTTACGATTTCATCGGCGCTTTCCAATATTGATTTTTTCAAATTCATCGAATGGCGCCGCATAATTCCGGGCGGATATATTTTTTCGATCGGCAGCGGAAACCAATAATCGCGGAAATCGGCCACCCAGTTAATTCCCAATCTCCTTTTTAACTTCAATCCGGCGATATGGACCGAGGGCGGCGGCGACGTGGTGATAATCGTTTTAATATTCTCCCGCTCGATAATTTCTTCCGCCTGCCGCACCGCAAAGGGAATCCAGCCTCTTTTCAAATCCGGAAAGTACAGGGGGAGTTTACCGGTCAGACGGGGAAATTCCGCCCGCCTCTGATGTCGCTTCCCCAAAAGGTACAATAACCGCGAAGGATCCAGTGATCCGGTGCGATGGATTGATGGGGAGTCGTCTTTTCTCAAAAGCGAGTAATCATACTCCGGATACAATATATTTTTAACCGTAACGACATGGACCTTATATCCGAATTCCGGAAGATGCCGAAACAGAGCCAGGGGCCGTCCCACCCCGGCCATACCCAGGGGCGGGAAATAGTACGCCAGGAGAAGTACGTTTTCAGGGACGGCCATAATGTATTTTTTCTTTCATCAGCGCCAGAGTCGTCCGGATATTTTCCGTGAAAAGCCCGTCCCGCCTCGCCCGTTCGTGGTTTTTATCGAGAATTTCTCCGATATCAAGATTGTCCTGCCGGAGAATATTCATAGCGGCCGCCAGCGAACCCGGTTTCTCGGCATCGAATAACAGGCCGTTATCCGCTGTCAGCCATTCTCTTATTCCGGGAATATCGGCGGCGATGGGAAACAGCCCGCCGGCCATGGCCTCGATGAGCGAAGCAGGCGACGAGTCCGACCGCGAAGCCGAGAGATATATATCGAATTCCGCCAAAAAGTCGTTGTACTCCTCACGCCCCATGAAGCCGTAATATTTGATAATCCCCCGTGGACATAACTGCTGAACCAGTTTCCGGAATTCCCTGATACGATCACCCCAGTCAGGAAAGGTTAATTCGATTTCCCGGCGGTCCAAAGCATCTTTTAAATCGCGAATGATAAATTCGTTATTGTAAACCGACTTATGCGGACGGGGGACTAATATTTTAAGCGGCAGGCGCGTCATGAAATCGGGATGCGAGCGATGCGCGAAATGACCGAAAGTCGCTTCATCGGCCCCCCAGGGAATGACCTGATACTGGATCTTCGGCCAAATTTTCCGCGCTTCCTCGCCCAGGTAAACCGAATCGACCAGGATTTCCGGGAAATGGACAAGCGTATACTGGACTCGCATCCAATGCAGGGGCGATTTGCGGGGCGATATCAATATATCCGATCCCAGGCAGTGCAAAAGATTCGGAATGCCCCGCGCCTCCAGCGACAGCGACGCCATGATTCCGTAGTTACAGGCAAAATGCGGATTGACAAGGTCCGGCTTGATTCGCTTTACCAGACGTCCTAATTCCCCCGCCGCCAGCATATAATCCAGGGCCGGTACAAAAAGGCGGCGCCGAAACTTGTGGTCGACCGTCGGCCCTTTTTCCAGAGACGCCAGGTATATATCGTGACCCTCTTTTTGCACCGCCTGCTGGAATCTTTGAGTGTGCGCCGAACTGCCGTCGGCCAGCATTAATATTTTCATCGCCGACCCCGATTAAGAAACAGCCGCCCCGGCAGGTTATGATAAATATAATAGAGAACTTCCGTCTCCCGCCCGCCCCATTTTTCCTTGTACTCTTGCAGAGTCAGGGCCTCCGCGGGCGAACCGCCCATATTGATGTATTTGATGTTCAGAGATCGGGCCTGTTTCATAATGTGTTCCATCAGAAGATAACCCGGCTTGAAGGATTTACTATCGCCGTCCAGATATAATTGCCAGTTAATCAAATAATCATGTTCAAGAAAACTGATTCTCGATGCAATCATTTTATCATCATGCACGGCCTTGAGCCAGATAATACGGGGGTCGCTTTGTGATAATTCCCGGAGTTTCTCGAAAAAACGAAGGGTGTACCGTATCTTCTGGCCATGCGCCTGCTCCGATGCCTTCGCCATTTCGAAAAACTGCGGCAAATCCCGGGAATTATCAAAGGTTTCGACTCGGGCTCCCCGCCGGGCGGCCGCGCGAAGATGTTCCCGTATCCTGGGATCCAACTCTGTTTCCCAGTTTTCGCTTACGGTCAAAAGATGAGTCCCGGTCAGAGCCCGGGTGTAACCCCCCGCAATTAAATCCGTGCTGTTGCCGTTTATGACTATTCGCCAGGGATGATAGGCCTTGATTGTGTCATCCATTTTTTTGACTATTTCCTCCCGGACTTCGGGCGAAATATCCCGGGCGAAAAAAAAGCCCCCCGGAAGTCCTGAAGGCATCGATTCTATTCTTCGGCAAAATTTCCCGCCGAACATCAGGAACACCAAACCGGCCCGATAAGTCCCCTGGTCGTTATCAACGATAAAAATCGGGGTTCCGCCTCTTTCTTTCCAGACGGAAGCAAAACCGGGGGAATTGATAAAGGAGTTGTCGGCAAGGGTCTCCCAGGCCTTCAAATTCCCTGGCGTATCGCAATGGATTTCCAGACCCATAGGTCAATCCCAATCAGGAATTGCTTTCAAGAGCATAATTACCGTAATAATGATGTCGGGGTTCGACATCATCATACAGGCCGTTATAGATGGCGTCGGCCAGGCTGTCGATCGCCGCGGGAATATCATGCCCCGCCTTGAAATTCAAAGAAACGGCGATCTTATCGAAATTTACGCGATAATTGCGGGCGTCCCGGCCTCCCTTTTGATATTGGACTTTTCCTTGAGGAAAACGCTGGAGAATCAGGTCCACCAGCATCTTTTTGGTGAAGTTGGCCCGGTTGGAGCCGACATTGAAAATTTCGCCGGCAATTTTCTCCCGGGGCGATTCCAGTACCGCCGTTATCGCTTCGCAAATATCCCGAATATGGCAATAGGGCCGCCATGTGTTTTCGTCATAGACAACCAGTTCCCGTCCCAGCGCCAACTGGCGGGTGAATTCAGAGACAGTCAGGTCAAAGCGCATCCTCGGTGAAATTCCGAAGGCGGTGGCACAGCGCAATATAATGGGTGTAAAATTGAAATAACCAAGGTCGTTGAGAATATATTTTTCCACTTTGACTTTGGTTTCAGCATATAGCGACAGCGGTTTCAGAGGCGAGTTTTCGTCGGCAGGGGTGTTATCTTCCCGTAATCCATAATTACTGCAGGTGGACATGAAAACAAATCGGTTGAGTTTTAATCCTTTGAGTGAGTCAATCAGAGCGATAGTCCCGGCATCATTAATTCGCCGGGCCTCGTCCGGGTATTTTTTACATAAGGGGTCGCCCACGAGGGCCGCCAAGAGTATCACATCGCTGACACCGTTCAGACATCTTTCCAGGATTCGACGATCGCAGAAATCGCCGCGAATGAAATCAAACCGGGGATTTTCGCTTAAATCCGCGATGGCACCGCCATTGCCGTATAAAAGATTATCCAGGGCCCGGACGGAAGCGCCCTTTTCTAAAAGCACCCGCACCAGGGTCGAGCCGATATAACCGGCCCCGCCAATGACCAGGATTCGTCTATCTGAATTAAACATGATCTTCGGAAATATCAGGGAACGAATTACGGACGCATCAGGAAAATTCTGGCGCGGCCGACCTGTCCGTCGGGTGCCGTCAGTAAGGCCAGATAGACTCCCGAAGCGACTTCTTCGCCCTTCTGATTTTTGCCGTCCCAGGGAATATTAATATCGAATTCCCGGACCATCTCCCCCGCCGGCGTGAAAATTCGCACCATGGCGCTTCCCACATAATTGAAGCCTAACCTCTCGGAGCCGTCGGCAATAATAAAGGGATTGGGAAAGGCGATTACTTCTTCGATGGTGGCGGAGGGTGTCCCCAGGAAAGTCCGATAGCGCGCCATGCCATTGGAGGTCCCGGCCCAGAGATCGCCCGAAGTCGGGTCGATGGCCAGGGTCGTAATGGAATTATCCGGCAAGCCCGAATTCAGGATATTGTAAATAGTGTACTCCTGGGTGGTTCGATTATAAAAGGCCAGGCCGTTGCGGGCTCCTATCCAGATATTATTGCGACGGTCGAAAGTCAGGGCCGTGACGGTCGGGCCGAAATTCAGGGGCAGGTTGATATTAACAAAGCGGTCGATGCCGTAATCGAAGTGGGACAGGCCGAATTTGGTTCCCGCCCAAAGTTCGCCGTCGCGGTCGAAACGCACCACGTTGACATTGTTGGAACCGAGGAAACTGTTATCCTCGCGGAAATGTACGACGGAATCATCGGCCTTGTTGAAAGGATCCGGCCCGCAGTAATAATAAAAAACTCCGTTATCTCGAAGCCCCAGGGCAAAAACGCCGTCGAAATAATCAAGGCTGGCCGTGAAAACATCGCTGATCCCATCCTCATCGCCGAAAGATATCCAGTTGGTTCGGTCGGCCAAATCCACGACCGAAACCGGGTTGCCGTCAAGCGCCCGGTAATTGCTGATAAAGACATAATCCTCGCCGCCGGCCAGGGCATCGGTGAAGACATACGAAGCATTTTCGGAAACACCCCGCAGACTGGAGTTGGTTTCGTCATAATTGAAAACAGCCCCGTTGGTGTAAAACATCAACCCCGGACCCTGGGCGCAGATCCAGATGTCGCCGTTTTCATCGACCTGGATATCTTTCGAGGTGTTCCCCACCCCGAACGGCGTCAGTTCCGGAAGGCGCGTCCCCACCCATACGGAATCGTCGAAATAGGCGGCATCCTTGTCGCCGAAACTCCCCGCCACCAATCCGGAGCCATTCACCGAAAGGGCGGTGACTTCGACACCGGGAAGCCCCCCGTCCTCATAAAGGACGAATCCGCCTCCGGATTCATAGTACAAGCCCCGGTTTTCGACACCGACCCAAAGAACATCTTCGATAGCCCGGCCCGTGGTAAAACGCGAGCCGGTCGGGAAAGAAGAAATATCCTGCCATTCGGTCGTGCCGGAAATATGCCGGTAGACTCCATTATCGCCGAAAATATACAAGGCCCCTTCGGCCACAACCAGATCGTTGACCGGTTCGGGATTGCGAGTGTCAAGCCGAATGAAGTTCGTATCGCCGGCAATTTCCATGCGAAACGCGCCCCGGGTCGTCCCCAGGTACAATTCATTCTCATATAAGGCCAGGGCCGTGATCGTATCGCCGGCCAGCGCGGGATCATCGGCCGAATTAAAAGTCGTCCAATTGATGTAAGATTTCAGGAGATCCGGATCGCTTCTATCAGCCAGGGCCAAACCGGCCGAAGTCGCCAGGACAATATGGTCTCCCTCAAGGGCCAGATCATAAACGATCGGCTCCGGATTGAGATCCCCAAAACGGAAATAGTAATCCATAATCTGGCCGTCGTCGATAAATTTGGAAAACCAGGCCAGTCCCCGGGAAGTGGCCACCCAGACATAATCGCCGTCATCGGCCAGTGAATATAAAGTCAGAAGGGCGCCATCCCGGTCAAAGAACAGGTACGGCCGGTACTGCCCGTCGCGATATCGCACCAGGCGGCCGTATCCGGCAATCCATTCAAAATTATAGGCATCCCGGTACAGAAAATACAGGTTGCTGGTCCCCAGGCCGTCGATATTGGTCAGTTTATTCATGCCCTGGCCGGGGATATCTATTTTCAGCCAGCCGCCGATAGTCGCCGCCTGCAGGGAATCATTGAAATAATCGAGATAACGTATCTGGGCTGTGGAGGTATAAACCTCCCAGACCCCGCTTTCCTGGGAATAAGTGGGCCCGAAAATAACAAGGGTCAGGCAAAATATCAACGCCGCCGCAGTTTTTTTGAAGTCCATAACCCTGTCAATATAACCAAAGTGAAGGCCAATAGCCAAGCGCTGATTTTACCGGCAATCGGCCCGATTCGAGTGAAAATAGTGTATTCATCCAGCGGATAAATCCCCGCCCTGACGACTTTGCGTTCATATAATCCGGTACTCTCAAACTCCCGCCCGTAGGGATCGATAAAAGCGGAAATGCCGCTGTTGGCGCACCGGGCCAGCCAGATTCTATTCTCGACGGCCCGAAATACGGCCAGACGCAAATGCTGGAACGGTCCCGAGGAACGTCCGAACCAGGTATCGTTGGTGATATTCACCAGAAATTCGGCGCCGTCCATAATGGTTTTACGAACATAGTCCGGA
Source organism: Candidatus Zixiibacteriota bacterium (assembly GCA_041752195.1). Taxonomy (GTDB): domain Bacteria; phylum Zixibacteria; class MSB-5A5; order GN15; family PGXB01; genus JBGSHP01. The sequence continues at coordinate 196,857 of JBGSHP010000021.1, forward strand.
AAAGCCGATTCATAGCAAATCAAAACCGCGTATTTATTTTCATTCAAATTGAAGATAACGATGGAATCCCCGGGATAAAAATCGGACCACCACTGGACTTCCTGCGTTTTGATAATATCCAGATATTTCTCCAGAAAATCCCGCGTCAGGAATTTCAAATTATCCTGATAGGGCACATGCTCGGAAAAGGGAACCAGTTTATTCTTGTGATAGATTTCTTGCATCTCCCCGGCGGAATCGAATTGAAAGGCCGAATTGTAGGTCTTGGTATTATGGGGAGAATACACGATATCCAGGGCTCCGACCAGGTGATTGGTTTTCGATTTGGCGGCGATATCCGAAAGGATGGCCCGGTATTTCTTTTCCACCCGGGGGTAACAGGGTGCGGCCGTCTCCGGCCAGATCAATAAATCGACACCGCTGTCTTTAACCGCGTCCTGCGACAGGGAGTCATATAAATCCAGATTCCAATTTCGGGAGGCCTCATCCCATTTGGATTCCAGATCGACATTCCCCTGCAAAAGACCGACGTTGATTTTTCCCGGTATCGGGTACGGCGGAAAAACCACCCAGCCATAGAGATACACGCCAACGACAAGGGCCAATAATATCGACCCGGCTTTAATCCGCAATTCCGGGACATTCCGCCTGTCCCAGGCTTGCCAGGCGAGAATATTCAGCCAGACGAGTATGAGAGAGAGACCATAACAACCAATGGCCGAGACTATCTGCATAAAGGTCAGATAATATCCCTGGCTGTACGACAGGTCGGTCCAGGGGAAAGAAAACTCGGTCAGGCTCCGAAAGTACTCCATGCCCACCCACAGAAACGGCAACATGGCCAGCCCGAACCATTTTTTAAAATTGTAAAGTCGGACAAACGCCGTCAGGACAATGGCCGGATACAGGGAAAGAATAAAAATCGCGGCGACCATCCCCGGGGGTGTCACCACCGCCACCCAGTACAGGTGAAACAGGTTGGCCATGAAAGAATAAAAATAGGCCGTCTTGAAAACGTTTTTGCCGGATTGACGGGAAATTATATCCAGGGGACGAACCAAAGCTATCCAGGCCAGGAATCCCAGATAGATGGGCAAATATGCCAACGCCAGAACGAAGGCCCAGAAGGTCAACTCGAGGCGGCGAAGTCTTACCGCCGGGTCCCCGGGCCAGAAAAATTCCTTAACGCCGGTGTAGAGGGATTTCACTGGTTACAAATAATGATTGGCCGGTCATTTCCGGCGGTTGCGAAAGTCCCATATACTCCAGAATAGTCGGGGCGATATCGGCCAACTTGCCACCCGACCGCAAATGAATATTCTTCATCCGGCCGGTGCTGTCATAAAAGACGCAAGGGACGGGATTGGTCGTATGCGCCGTATGCGGGCCATTGGTTTCGGGGTCGAACATCTGCTCGGCATTGCCGTGATCGGCCGTGACAATCGCCTGACCTCGGACTTTTTCCACCGCCTCCATCACTCGCCCCACACCCCGGTCGACCGCTTCCACGGCTTTCACCGCCGCTTCGAGTATCCCGCTATGCCCCACCATATCGCAATTGGCGTAATTGAGGACTATGACATCGTATTTTTTCGAAAGTATCCGCGCCACGACTTCATCGGTCACCTCCACCGAAGACATCTCCGGCTTCAGGTCATAGGTGGCGACCTTAGGCGAGGGTATCAGGGCGCGGTCTTCGCCTTCGAAAGGCTCCTCTACCCCGCCGTTGAAAAAGTAGGTGACATGGGCGTATTTTTCGGTTTCGGCGATACGCAACTGCTTCTTTCCGGCCCGGGATAAAATTTCCCCGAAAATATTTTTATGCGTCTGCGGCGGAAAAGCCACCCGGGCTTCGGGGAATTCGTCGGAATAATGAGTCATGGTTACCAGATGAATTTTGGGAATGGTCGCATGCTCGATCATCCCCGGCATCTTATGCCCGACCAGGAGATGACACATCTGGCGCACCCGATCGGCCCGAAAATTGAAAAAGAGTGCGGTATCGCCGTCGCGAAGTTTCCCCTCGTTTTCATCCCCCAGATTCATGACCACCGGGATAATAAATTCGTCGGTGACGTTATTTTTATAGGACGCCTCAATGGCCGCGATGGGGTCATCGGCTTTCGGGCCGACCTTATTGACAATCGCCTGGTAAGCCTTCTCGACTCGTTCCCAGCGCTTGTCCCTATCCATACCGTAGTAACGTCCTCCCACAGTGGCGACTTTCCCCAAACCGGTCTTGCGGAAATGGTCTACGATTTCCGCCAAATATCCGGCCCCGGCGGTAGGCGAGGTATCCCGGCCGTCCATGAAAGCGTGGAGATACAACTTTTTTAAGCCGCCGTCTTTGGCCATCCGCACCAGGGCTTTGAGATGCTCCAGCGAAGAGTGGACACAGCCATCGGAGATCAAACCGAAAAGATGGATAGAGGCGTTATTTCTGACCGCCGCTTTTATGGCTTCGAGGAAGATTTCGTTTTTGAAAAAATCGCCGTCCGCGATAGATTTATCGATCCGGGTGACATCCTGATAAATAATTCGTCCGGCCCCGAGGTTGAGGTGCCCCACCTCGGAGTTGCCCATCTGGCCCACGGGAAGCCCCACCGCCAATTCGGAAGCCTGAATCGGGATATTGGGGCATTTTTTCATAAGATTGATAATATTCGGTTTATGGGCCTGAATAACGGCGTTGTAATAGGCCTGGGGGCGAAGCCCGAATCCGTCCATGATGCAGAGTAAAAACATAATTAACCTTTTAGTATAACCTGGCGTGATCCTTTTTCAATTCTACCCAGGATATACGCCCTTTCGCCCGCCTTTTTGATATCGCCGATTATCTTATCGGTTAATTCGGGTTTTACGACCAGAATGTATCCAATGCCCATATTGAAAGCCGGGTACATGTCGTTTTCGGCTACGGGACCCTTTTCGGCCAGGAAGGTGAAAATGGGCGGGATATCCCAACTCCCCTTGTTGATTATGGCCTGGGTATTTTCCGGAAGAATCCGGACCAGGTTGCCGGGGATGCCTCCCCCGGTGATATGGGCCATCCCCTTGATTTCGTACTTTTTCAAAAGGTCCCAGATGATTTTAAAATAGGATTTGTGCGTTTTTAAAAGAGCTGCCCCGATAGTATCTTTCAGGGTGTCAATATAAGTATCCGGTTTAAGACCTGCGATATCGAAGGCTATTTTGCGGGCGAGCGAGTAGCCGTTGGTATGAAGGCCGCCAGCGGCCAGCCCGATGATACTATCCCCCGGCTGGATATCGGCACCGTTTACGATTTTCGCCTTGTCCACCATCCCCACGATAAAACCGGCCAGGTCGTATTCGCCGGGGGCGTAGAAGTCGGGCATTTCGGCGGTTTCGCCGCCCAATAGCGCCATGTCGTGGTTTTTACAGCCCCGGGAGAAACCGGTGATAATTTCGGCCACGGTATCCGGGTCGAGTTTGCCGGTCCCGATATAATCCATAAAGAAAAGAGGGCGCGCGCCGTGGACGAGAATATCGTTGACGCAATGATTGACTAAATCCTCGCCGACCGTGTCGTGTTTATTGGTCATGAAGGCGATCTTCAACTTGGTGCCGACCCCATCGGCCGAGGAAATCAAAACCGGCTCTTTATAGCCGGTCAGGTCGGGCTGGAAAAAACCCCCAAACGAGCCTATTTCCGACAGAACGCATTTATTGAAGGTGGCTTTGGCCAGTTTTTTGATTTTTTCGACGGCCCGATCGGCGGCTTCGATATCCACCCCGGCGGCGGCGTAATCGAGTTTATTTTTCTCCATCCCGGAATATTCCCATCCAATTTAATGCCGCAACCTAATACCGGGTAAGGGGGATGTCAAGGATTGAGTATGGTGGGGGGGGTTGATGGCGTTGGGATAATTAAGAATTGAAGGTTTGCCATATATATTTATACAGTGGTAGGGGCAGGTTTTAAACCTGCCCTCTTTTTCCTGGACCGCCGTATCAAAAAGGGCGGGTTTAAAACCCGCCCCTGCAATTGCCCTGGTGGCCTATCATTTAATGTATACCGTAATTTATTCTTTATTTCTGATCCGGATATTTATTTTCCTTTTGTATAAGGAAATATTCAATTCGATTTTGAATGTATGTTTTCATATTTTCATATAATCCCTCCATCGATCCGACCTTGGAGCCACCGTAGAGGGAAAAACTCTCTAAGTCCTCGGGATAATTTAATTCGGCGATTACTTGTCCGTAAGCCATATTAATTTTTTTCGAAATTGAGATATCTTTTTTATCAACTCTTAATAGCAGTTCCAACTTCCAAATATCATTATAGCGATCCGGCCAATGTTTGAATGGATTTGGGTCACCAATATCGTATTTACCTATTGGAATATCGCCGGCTTCTTTAATAAAGCTATTAATAACTATTAATACTTCTTGAAATCCTTCCTCTTCCGCTAAATACAGTCTGACCAATCTTTCATCGCCACAATCGAACAATATATGTTCGGATTGGATAATATTAAACATTTCCTTTAGACTGATGAATTTTCTTTGAAGACCGACGTACATCTCACCCCAAGTAGTGAATTTAATGCCGTACTTAAATATTTCCATAATTTATATTACTATGCACTAGTGCTGTTATTCACGACAATTTTATCTAATTCCCCTGATGCCCCACCGCTTGCGGTGGGTTTATTCACCTATGAAGGGCACGTGGCAACGTACCCCTACATCTATTTTCCCTCCCGCATAAATGCCACCACTGCCGCCATGTCCCCCGGCCTGGTGCCCCACCGCTTGCGGTGGGTTCTTATTGAACAAAGACATTCAATTTATGGGTTCCAAAAATCCAATTTCTTCTCATCGACCCTATGCATATTAAATCGGAGAGTGTCGCACTTGTCATTTATACCGCCATCATACTCTTGAATATTAATATTCAGTGGCACAACTATGGTTATGCTATCTTCGCTTGGAGGAATATCTATTAGTCCAAAATGAAAAACTATTCCCTTATTATAGTTAAACCCCTTGATTGTACGTACAACTAATAACGTATCATAAATATTCAACGTATTATATCTGACCATAATATTATCCGGCGCAAATATTGCTAATATTTTAGCATAAATTTCGTCATTTGACATATTAGTCGAATCGCAATAGTCAATCGACACGTTTGCCGCAAAAGTATGGTAGTTGTCATATACTGCTCCCCATTAATTGACAAGGATTGTTAAGAGAGTATCTTGTGGCTGATTTCACAAAGGAGATCAGTCATGAAACGACGGCAGTGGGACTCGAAAACAAAAGCGAAGATCGTTTTAGAAGGGCTGTCGGGCAAGC
>JBGSHP010000022.1:0-42227 GCA_041752195.1 Candidatus Zixiibacteriota bacterium
CCAAGGTGCGAACAGTCTCTTAACAGAAGCGTCTCTTCAACACTTTCTATTCCCTGGACATCAACAAAATAACTACTATCCCCATTTTGTCAAGCCTATTTTTCCAAAATCCTCAAATACGACCAAGTGTAGTAATAAAAAGAAAGGGATGGGCTGCCTAAATTCTTATATTGCCGGCGCCCTTCCAGGGGAGTGAATATTCAATTTAAAGGGGTAAAAACGGGGCGGCCGGATTAATAATTTATCAGGGAATCAAGACTAATATCATAGGGAGCAAAGACCATGGGAATGGTCTCATAAACCTTGTCGGCGATTGAACCGGATCGGTTTCCCGGGAGCCTTCTTTGCGATTCCAGAAATATACCGTTCAGTTTTGTCTATATGTGAAAATAATCACATATAAGGCCTGTCCGAGGGGTTTAGCGTTTCGTGGCGGGGGACGATGATTGTGAATCCATTCACATAATCAGGGTGTTCAAAATGTGAACAATGGTCAAGGGGAATATTGTGACGGGACCTTCCCGATCGCCAGTGGATGTTCGTGTGCATGGTATAGAAGTTGAAAGGAAAGTGATCGAGGAGTTTAATTATGTGAAAATATTCACAATATTTACTCATGGGCGAAAATTATGGGTTATCCCGGCAAGGCGAAAAGGTGAGGAAGGGAATACCAAATATTGTGAAACGATTCACATGAATTAAACTCCTTCACCCCCGCCCGGGGTATGTTTAATTATATTGCCGACCCTAAGGGGGTAATGAAAAGTATGGGGATTTCCCCATACTGCGGCGGCGAAAAAGAGCGAGGCAAATGCTTCTGGGAGTTATGGGATAGTCTGATATACAAAAAGGGAAATTTGTCGGAGTATTTTATGGTCGGTGTTTAAACGCTTATAACCCACCCCCGCGAAACTCGGGGCCTCGCCGCTTTCGCCAGATGGGGCACCGGGCCAGGAGGATTTTCAGCAGTCCTTAAGGGGGGCGTGGCATTTTATCAGAAGGCGCAGGCGAGGCTGGCGGCTATCAAATAAATGCGGTTGTCGTCGCTTTGAATCCGATGCCATTCCCATTCGGCGGAAAAAAAGATATCCAGGGTCAGCGGTTTAATAAGCCCCAGGCTTCCGATGGCGGTCAGGCGGTCGAAGGCGAAGTCCGAGGTATAAAAAGGGTCTTCGCGGTAGGCGCGATAACCGGCCTGGTTTTCCAGCATAATCAAAAGCCCCTTCAATCCCATAACATCCAAGCCCATTTTCCCCGCGAATTCGATATAATCGTCGGTCTCATCGTAGGGGGAATTAATCTTTAAAATCTCTGCCACTGGCCCCACTCTGATGACAATTTGGTTCAGATCTCCCGATTCTCTTTCAAGGAGCGTTTCCAGCCGGAATAGAAGGTGGTCGGAACCGATGAAATCGTCGAAGCGGTAGTCAAGATACTCCGTGTTTATTCCGGCTAAAAGCGAGTATTTTCCCCCCAGCGGATAGTCATAGCCGATCCGGGCCGAACCCAGATAATAATCGTCGCGATTTTCCGGAAACTGATAATCTTTCATTTCAAATGATGATTCCGCCAAAAGTTGACCTCGCCCCAGATTTCCGGCAAAACCCAGGGTTGTTCGCACCAGATCAAAATTCAGGTCATTCGAATCGGGAACCAGGCGATGTTCGTAGGCGACATTAAAATAGATGGAATTGAGATTATTGGTTAAAATGTCCAGCCCGGCCCGGGCGCCCAGTCGGGAATAGTTGTAGAGATAGGTTCCGGTGGAATCGAAGGCGATATTCTCGCCGTAGAGTTTAAGGTATGATTGAAGAGTGGGGCTGAATTTTCGACGGTATTTAAGGCTCCCCTGGAGCCGGTTCAATTCCTCGCCCAGGGGAGCCTTTCCGCTATAGCGTTGTTTGGTTTCGAAACTGAATTCGCTTTCCAGGCGGTCACTTTCTTTACCCAGAGCGAAAAATCCCTGCCCGATGGCTCTATAGACCGATGCTGTTTGTTCCCAGCCGATTTCGAAATTATAGTCCAGTTTTTTTTCGCGCAAAGAGCGATTGTCGAATTCCAGGAAAATGAACCCCTTTTTATCGTCGAGATAATCGCTGGTTAAAAGGGCGGCCGTTATGGAACTATCCTCGCCGGTAAAGCGCAAGGAGTCCAGGAAATATTCCTGGGAAATGTAATCATAACCCAACCCGGCCCGGACCCCGAACCGGCTTAAAGTGTCCCCTCCCCAGGAGTCGGCCCAGAGTATAAGAAATAATAATACTGCCAGGCGGCTGGTCCAGATGCCCCGAGTCAAATTTATATTCCTGCTAACCGTTTGGCCTTTTCAAGGTTTAGTTGGGCCGCCTTGAGGTTGGCGGCGCATTTTTCGGTATCGTTTTTATCGCAGGCGTTCCGGGCATGCGACAGATATTCGCCGGCTTCCTCAAACAGGCGAAGGGCGCGGGAGTTACCACTGTCACGAATAGATCCGGATGCCATCTCCATTTCGCTTTGCAGTTGCTTTAGAACCCGTTCCAGAGAGCTTTCGCCGGCGCAGAGATCCTGGACTTTATTGGAGAGACGTTGAGCCTGACGGAGAGAATTTTCGGCCTTATCCAAATCACCGGCGATAGCCGCGGCCTGGGCCCGGTCGAGCGATTCCTGGGCCTGGTCAAAGAGTTTATCCGCTTCGTCGTTTCCGCAGTCGAGCAAAAGGTCGCCGGTTCGTTCCATAATTTGTTCGGTTTGACGTAATTGTTGCTCCAATTTTCCGAGTACGTTTTCGCCGGCGCCGGAAAATTCGGCCAGGCGTCGAAGCGTTTTTTCGGCCTGACGCGAGAGCCGCAAGGCCGGCCGGTATTGGTGATTATGATAAAACTCCCAGGCCCGACGCTGCTGATCCCGAGAAGCATTATAAATCGATTCCGCCATGGGGCGATTGAGAGTGGCCAGGCTTTCGGACAGGCGCGAAATGAGGTCGTCGGTCAGTTCCAATTGACGTTGTACCAGGTTTTCGTTTTCATCCGACTGCTGGCAAGCCTTGATCGCCTCCAGCGCCCTCTGGCGGGCCTGGCGGGTGTAGCGATAGCTCATCAGCGGGTGTTGTCCCATTTCACTCATGGCCTGGTCCTGAAATTTGAGAGCCAGTTTCAGGAGTTCCCGACCCCGGGCGTTCCCGCACGTTTCCATGATACTCTGGGCGCGGGAAATGATATCATCGGTGCCGGAAATCTCCTGGTCCAGACGCCCGCCGCCACCCTGGGCGAATGTCTCGGAAGGGGAAATTGATAGTATAAAAGTCGCCGCCAGAATAACGGCCGCTAATTTTATGAGACCATACTTCATATATATCACCTCGACATAAGTTAAAACAATTCTTATGCCGAGCCGGGATAATTCAACAACTCATTCACCTTCAAACGTTTATGGCACCAAATAGCCTTTAGTGACCGGCCTTCTGAATGTACCGTCAGGTACGTTAGAACGTTGGCGTTCATTTTATTCCGTGAAATTTCATACGCGAATACAGGCGCCGTCTCGTAATTTTAAGCAACTTGGCGGCATCGGTTTTATTCCCCTCAGTCTGTTGAAGAGCCTTTTCAATCATCGCTTTTTCCGAGGCTTCCAGTCCGGAGGCGCCCCCGGCCGTTGGGGTCGAGATTTCCAACGGGGCCGATTCGGTTTCGTCTTCAAGGCCGATATGCTCAACCTCTATATTCTCGCCAGCGGCGAGGATCATGGCCCGCTCCAGAATATTCTTTAATTCGCGGATATTACCCGGCCAATTGTAGGACTGCAACAGGTTCATTATTTCAGAAGACAATCGCGGATGTGCGTACTGTCTTTTACTCAAAAAATATTCGGTCAACTTCGGGATATCCTCGCGGCGATCCGCCAGAGTAGGGATATGCAGGGGGAAAACATTGAGGCGGAAATAAAGGTCTTCGCGGAATTTCCCCAGCGAGATTTCCTTTTTCAGGTCGCGATTGGTGGCCGCGACGACCCGGACATCGACTTTGACATTATCGACACCGCCGACCCGTACGAATTGGCGTTCCTCGAGGACCCGCAGGAGTTTGGACTGGAGCCCGGGCGAGGTCTCCCCGATTTCGTCGAGAAAAATGGTACCGCCTTCGGCCAATTCGAATCTTCCCCGTTTGCGGGCGATAGCCCCGGTGAAAGCGCCTTTCTCATGGCCGAAAAGTTCCGATTCCAGGAGAGTATCGGTCAGAGCGGCGCAGTTGACGGGGATAAAGGGGTGTTTCTTGCGGGGAGAGTTTTCGTGCAGAAGATGGGCCGCCAGTTCCTTGCCTGTCCCGGACTTTCCGTACAGGAGAACCGTGGTATCGGTGGGGGCGACTTTGGCCAGCATGTCGAGCATATCGCGGGAGGCTTTCGATTTTCCGATATATTGATCGTAGGCCAGATTTTTTAAATCCCCGGTCAGAAGTTCGGTTAAGCCCGATAGTTTTTGCTTCTCGGCCAATTTGGCGCAGAGCATAACCAGTTCATCCATGGAGAAAGGCTTCTGGATATAATCGGCGGCGCCCTGTTTCATCGCCTTGACAGCGGTTTCGACAGTCCCGTAAGCGGTCATGAGGATGACTTCGCCCTCCCCTTTCTGTTTGGCTTTTTCGAGAATATCCAGGCCGCTGACTTCAGGCATGGAGAGGTCGGTAATGATTATATCGAAAGAGCGGTTTTCGATAAGAGATAAAGCATCCCGGGAGGAATTGGTGGTGACCACGCTGAAGCCGGCTTCGGAGAGGGCGTTTCCGGTCAGGATGGTCATCTTGGGTTCATCGTCGATGATAAGAATCTGGGCCATGGGTCTATCCTCTAAATTTCAGTAATCCCGGAAGACATTTCCAATTTATTCCCTGACCATCGGAATTGGGTGGCCCACAGCTTGCTGTGGGATCTTTTTTATATATCCACATAATCAATATCTATAGGCGTTTTGGCAATGCCAATAAGATAACAATAGTTGACCATTGAAATTCTTCCGGCGTCGTAACCAGCCCTTTTCTTACCGGATTCATGTGGCAATAGTTTATTTTTTCTTTTACTGATTCAAGATTCCGGCAGTTATGATCATAACACCGCCTTTCCCACAATTTTTTCTCAACTTTGAGCTGGTCTGAACCATATCGTGAGAAGAAACGCCTGGCCGTTTTCGATTTAATCTCGCGAATCAGTAGACCCATCTTGGTATCATCTCGTGGCAGTAACACCAAATGAACATGGTCCGGCATCACGACATATCCATACAGTTTAAAGCCGTGTAGTATCTTCGCTTTCTTTAATTCGTCAATAAAAATCAACTTGGTTACATTTTCTTCAAAAAAAGGGCGTCTCTGATAACAACTAAAAGTCACAAAACGGATCACTCCGGGATCATCGTAATGGCGAAGTTTGGTCAATTAAAGGTTCTCTTAATTAGAACCCACAGCAAGCTGTGGGCCACCCCATAAAGCTCTTAAGCGAGTTTCGTTTAATCATGCCGTCACGACGCGCTAATAAATTAGTCTTACCATGTTTCGAAACCCCCACAGCAAGCTGTGGGCCACCTCTCAATTACGCGAGAAGAAAGGCAACAGTGATATTCTAATCCTTCATGCCGTCGGCAGTGTCACTGTGAAGACGGTTTCTTTTCCCGGACGCGACTCCCCTTCGATTTTTCCGTGCATCTGTTCCACCAGCCTTTTCGACAGGTATAACCCCAGGCCCGAGCCGGTGGTTTTGGTGGTGTAAAAAGGCTCGAATATCGCCTTCATGGTTTTATTATCGATTCCGGGGCCGTTATCGGTGACCGTTATTTCACAGTATTTATCGTTGGTTTTGACGGCCAATTCCACGATGGCCTTTTCTTTTCCTTTGACAGCCTCGGCGGCATTCAGGATAAGATTTATCAGGACCTGGCGCAAAGCGGCCGGGTCGGCCTGGGCGGCCTGGGGCGATTCCCCGGAGGCGCATTTAAGGATGACGTTCTCGCGGGCCAGGCGCGGAGCGAATTGGGTTATCATATCGTTAATAAGAGGCACCAGGTCGATCTTTTCGGACGCCAGATTCATTTTTCCCGAGGCGAAATCAAGATAACCGGTGACAATCCGGTTGAGGCGATCGATTTCCTCGAGGATGAAATCAGCCTCGGTCTGACCGCTTTTTTTCTTGAGACTTTCGGCCGAGGCCCGAATAATCATAAGAGGGTTTTTTATCTCGTGCGAAACCACCGCCACCATTCGGCCCAGATTGGCCTGCGACTGGGATAGCATGACGCTTTTTTCGGAGGCGGCCATACGGCGTTGGAAGAGGAAAAATATGAGTCCCAGGAGAAAGCCGACTCCCAGCGAAAGTCCCGACGATAAATAGAGAGAGTTTTTTAACTCCAGGAGGTCATCGGTGTAGTCGACATCGGCCTCGACTCCCAGAACCGCGACCGTCAAACCGGTGGTATCGTAAAGCGGCGCGAAGGCCGATTTCAGAAAAAGGTCGCCGATTTTGTAACTCGACGTTACCGCCACGGGAGTGGGGCCAAGATCCAACCCGCGGGTGGAACCCATGGCAAAGGAAGAATCCAGTAAAGCGGCGTGGAGCGGGGCCAGAAAATATACCGAGTCTTTATCAATGTATCCCGAAGTCGTGGCCAGGTAGCGGCGGTCGGGGCGGAGAATGAAGACTTCGGAAAGAGAATCGGCCGCCTTGACCGCTTGCAGGACGAAATAGATTTCACCGTCGGCCCAGGGTTCGCCGTTCTGGAGGGCGCTTAAGATTTCGGGGGTGACGGATTCGGCACCCAACTGGGCAATGGAGCCCAGCCGCCGGGCCAGTTGTTTTTCCAGGCTCTTTTCGGTTTTGGCGTAATAACCCCACCAGCCCAGGTTGACTATGATGATGAGCAGAGCGACAAACACGATCGCCGCCCGGGAGCGTCGGTCAAATATGGCCATAAGGGAAAAAAGGGAAGCGGGAGCGGTTTTAGCAAGGGGAAAATGGCGGGGGGAGGTTTATGCCACGGTGTGGAATTTCAATTCCGTGATTTCCCCGGGGCCATGAGGATGGAATTTAGATTCGATGACGGGAAGCCGCTTATCAGTATTTCCTTCTTTTTCCTGGTCCAGCCTTTGATTTCCCGTTCTCTTCGCCGGACTTTCGATTCCGACCTGGACTTCTCAAAGTAAATCAGACGGCAGGGCCGGCGACTTCGGGTATATTTGGCGCCTTTCCCGCTGTTATGTTTTTTAAGTCTTTCAGGGATATTTCTGGTAACCCCGGTATAAAAGGAACCGTCGCGGCATTCGAGAATGTACAGAAACCAGTTAATTGCCATTTTACACCGGTGCGAACGGCGGTATTCTTGACCGCTATGGTTTCGGCTCCTGCATCGCCAAATCTTTTTCCATGAAGACGACCGTGATGCGAGACTCCCCGACCTCGATACTTTTGTCCTCACCGCGACGGTAGCCCAGGTCACGATAGAAATCTACAGCCGCGATATTGGCCAGAAGTTCCAGTCGGGGTTGGCCCTTTTTGCGGGCCATATCTTCTATATAACTCATCAGGAGTTTTCCGATTCCCTGCTTTTGAAAGGGGATTTTTATATGAACGTTCCGCACGCGATTCTGATCCAGAGTGGCGGTTCCTATTATCTCGGAATTCAGTTCGGCGATATATGTCTCGCTATTCCGCGCATATTTCAAAATTAAATCCGGCGAATGGAACCTCGCCAACTGTGCCACGGCGGTTTCCCCGTAATCGATAACATTAACCTGTAAGAGATTATCGATTATAAGGCGGCTGATGTTTTCGGCATCGTCTTCGCGAAAGCGCCGGATGATGATATCTTTGAGCATGACTTAGTCCTGGTCGGGTTTAAGAATCGGCAATTCGCGCTCTTCGAACTGGCTCTAAAAGCGGAGGAGGCAGGATTCGTCGCTGGGTTCCGGCCCGGAGATCCTGAAGGAAGTCCGTGAGGACTGACGAAGGAAACTCGCAGGAGTCTGGCGCTTCTATATGTGCCTGATCTTAGAATAGAATCAGAGGGCCATAGCAGAATCATTTATATTAATCAGCATCCCCTGGTATAATAAAAGACTTTCGGTCGCAAGCTGTTGCTAAGATACTCGATCCAAACCGTATCGACTTTTGATTCTTGAGGATTAGATTTGCAATATTGTGATGGGGATAAGACTTCGACTTTCATCCATCTTTCTTTAACAACTAAAGGATGCATCTCATAATCCAATCTATTGGAGTGCTCATAAACCTTAAGAATAATATTAATCTCATAATTATAATCAGGCTTGGCAAAAACGCGAATGCTGTCAGGATTAATAAAGAATAGTGGATCTTTTCCGGGTATAATATCCGACCATAATATTGACGTCGTTTTCGGTTCGTTTAAATGTATCCATCCCGTTTTTGAAGTCAACTTATCCCAAGGATCCAGAGTAACTTCAGCCCAGGAAGAGTCGATGTTGAACGATAAAATTGCGAATCCCGGTATTTCATAATCAAATTCAATCATTTGTCCAAAAGAAAACACGCAGGTATCCTTTGGAGTATTGAAGCATAATTCTCTTTTATTCAAAACGGCAACTATTTCCGAATTCAAATTAGGTTTGGCATAAATAGTATCTACAGTAGAGTAGTTCGGCATATCTTCATATGAAACAATTCCAACTCCATATTCTCGTGCCCAGGATTCCCCAGCTTTATGAGTATTTTGAGACGCCTTAATCAACAATGATGCAGAGAGCAGAATAAATGCAACGAAGAGAATAGGTAATTTATAACGGAAAATTTTCACTCTTTTATCCTTTTGTGTGTCAGTTACCCATCTTAATTAGACATACAACTTATACACAAAAAATTAAAATCAAATTGGAATAATGACCTGCCCCTCGCTATTGTTCCCTTTGTGGGTTAGCAATCCGGTTGGAAACCTTCTGTCGAGAATCTCTAATCTATTGTAATACAAATAGATACAATATCAAAGCGGAGGAGGTAGGATTCGAACCCACGGTACCTTGCGGTACAACGGTTTTCAAGACCGCCGCTTTCGACCACTCAGCCACTCCTCCGTTGCTTTCCGAAAGCCTTGCCACAAATTACATTATCCTCCCGCCATTTGTCAAGAACCGAGGTGTTCCGCCCCAAAGCCATAAAACTTAAGGGCCCTATCCCCTGTCCTTCCAAAAGGTTTCGATTGACCAAATCTAAAAACCGCTTATATTTATACAGGTAACTAACGGTCGATGCCCTTTTGTTTTTCAGAGCCTTCATTCCTCACGGCGAAAATATCTCGGTTTAATATTATGCGGAGGGCGATTTATGATTTCAAGACTAACGGGTTTGGCCGGCATTTTCTTACTCCTGCCGGCGATATCTGCCCCGGCCCGGGATCTTCCGTCCAGTTTCGATCTGCGCAACTACAACGGCCAGAATTATGTGACGTCGGTTAAAAGCCAGCAGGGTGGCACCTGCTGGACCCACGGCACCATGGCCAGCATGGAAGGCAATCTTCTCATGACCGGTATCTGGTCGGCCGGGGGCGAAACCGGCGAACCCAACCTGGCCGAATATCATCTGGACTGGTGGAACGGATTCAACCAGCACAATAATGATGATATCTATCCCCCGTCGGGCCAGGGTCTGGAGGTTCACCAGGGGGGCGATTATCTGGTGGCGGCGGCCTATATGACTCGCGGCGACGGGGCGGTGCGGGATATCGACGGCCAGAAATATTATACGCCGCCGGATCGTTTCAAATCGACCTACCATTATTATTATCCCCGGGATATCGAATGGTTTGCTGTCGAGCCGGATTTAAGCAATATCGATATCGTAAAAACCAGATTGATGGACCATGGAGCAATCGGCACCTGCTTGTATTCCAGCGGCGAATATATCGATGGCGGTTATAATCATTACCAGCCGCCTGAAAGCGATTGGCTTCCCAACCATGCCGTCACCATAATCGGCTGGGACGACAACCACGATACGCAGGCGCCTTTGCCCGGGGCCTGGCTGTGCAAAAACAGCTGGGGCGCAGGGTGGGGTTTCGGCGGTTATTTCTGGATTTCATACTACGATAAACACTGCGGCAAAGAACCGACTATGGGCGCGGTTTCCATTTACAATGTCGAAAGAATGCAGTACGATAACGTCTATTATCTTGATTATCACGGCTGGCGGGACACTAAAAGCGATGCCGCCCTGGCTTTTAATCACTTGCGGACCGATAATATCGGCGATATGCTTTATGGTGCAAGTTTCTACACCGCCGCCGACAATGTCGCCTATACTTTGAAATTATATAACCAGTTCGACGAAGGACAACTTCAGGATGAAATAATCACCCAGTCGGGATTTATTCCCTGCCGGGGATTTCATACCATCGATCTGACGGAGCCTTTCGCCCTGAAAGGGAATCGGGACTTTTATCTGGCACTGGAGCTGTCCCATGGAGGCCACGCTTTCGATAAAACTTCGGATATCCCGGTTCTTCTGGGCGGCGGGACCCGCACCATTGTTCACTCCACGGCGCATCCCGGAGAAAGTTATTATTTCGACGGCGCCGCCTGGGTGGATCTATATGATTTCGATTCCACGGCCAATTTCTGTATCAAGGGGCTGGCCAAGCGCGGGATTTCTTTCGAAGGCGATGTCCGTTGCGGTCCGGTTCCTTTGAATGTCACTTTCACGCCCGTGTGCAGTTTATCGGTGATGTCCTGGGCCTGGGAATTCGGCGACGGCATCGGAAGCGCTGATCAAAATGTTACCCATCTCTATGAAACGCCGGGGATGTATGAGATAGGTGTCCGGGTGGAAACGGAAAGCGGCCCACGCTGGTCGCATCGTGCCCGCTATATTTTCGTCACGGCCGACACGGTCACCGGTCTCTCGGTTGGCGCCCATGGCGGTTCCGAACTGGTTATTCCCGTCGTTTTAACCAATCAGGTTCCGGTCAGCAATATCATTATCCCGGTCGAATACGGTGGGGACCTGGGTCTGACTTTTGAATCGATCAGCAAGGTCGGATGCCGCACGGAGTTTTTCGACATCTGCCGTCTTGTCACCGATGATCAGGGCAATGGACGAATACGGTTTCAGATTATAAATACCGATGTAAACCCTGAAACGTCGGAACTTCCGCCCGGGTCGGGAGTCATTGCCAATCTTCATTTTAGAGTGGCCGATGGTATCCCTGTTGGGACTACCGGGGAAATCGCTTTTGACGGGTTCGCCACATATTCTCCCAGTCTAAGCAATAGCGAAGTGATCTATATGCCGGTTACCAGCAATCTCCAGGTAACCGTTACCTACCCCTGCGGCGATATCGACCAGAACGGAACCGTCGATATAATCGACATTCTCTTTTTAATAAACTACAAGTTTAAGAGTGGGCCGCCGCCGGAACCGCTTTCTTCGGGCGATATCAATGCCGACGGTCACGTGGATATTCTGGATATTATTTATTTCATCGATTATAAGTTTAAGGGTGGTCCGGAACCGATCTGCCCCTGAACCCATTCTGTATTTTCGGGAAAAAGGATGAGGCGAAAAGCCTCATCCTTTTGTTTTTACCGGGATAGTCGGATTGCAGGTGATTGTCGCGGACGGAACGACGTTCACAGGCAGTCATGTCGTTCCTGCCGTAAGGAGACGAGGGTCGTCTCGAAAACTCGCAATTCCGGGCGAGGACCTTCCCGGGTTGATATATCAATTAAACGGCACCCAACCAGATCAGAATCGCTTTCAGCGGCAATTTCCTCGATGTAGAAGACGCCGAATATCTTATTCAATCGCGGTCGAAATGGGGCAGATGCTCCGGGATGGGAATGGAAATCTCGACATACCCATGGAATATTTCCTCTTTGAAAAGAGGTATCTGGTGAATGATCTTCCTCCGGCCGTTTTTCCGGATAGTGTAATGATTTGGCTGGCGTGATTTATACATCGAGGCCAACTTGGTTCGCGAGGGCTCCGGGTGGCACGCCAGGACATCGCTGCCGATAAGCCCGGCCCCTCCGTCGGTCGCAAAGGTGGTCATGGAGGCAGGATTCATCTCCGTGATGATTCCCTCGGCATTCGTCACCGTGATGGCAACAGCGATTTGATTTGTCCAGTTATCGGCAGGCATGGAATGTCTCCTGTTTTAATTCTCACTTTGGGGGAATATAAAATACACGCGCCTGAAATAAAGCCAGGAATTCAGGCAACCGGCCAAATTATGTACATGGAATTGGCCGCCCGGGCACGAATGATGTTATCCAGTATCTACGATTTAATCTCGATTTCCGCCTTGAACTTGTTCTTCGGGGTTGCCCTTTCAATATTTAGCGCCTCTATATGGCCGATGTGGACCGGCAGAGACCGCACAATTCATGTGGTCGCGGCCAGTGCCCTCCGTAATGATTGAATCCTCGATAATATATCAAGGAGAGACGGCATAATCCTATTGGAGCCATATTAAACATGCTATTTAACCAACCAGGGAGGTGCCATGGCGCGTATTCATCCGTAACACTATCACGCGTATTCAGAATGATTAAGCAAAAGATGGGATAAGTAAATCGGCAGCAATCAGAGCGGTATCTACAAACCAGAGTTATCAAAAGGTCAGAGTTCTTTCGTCAATGTTGAAATTTGAACCGGAATTTAAAAGCGGTAGTGGATTACTTACACTGGCCCAACGTACTAAGTCTCAAACTAAATGGTTAAATGAGGGGCGGAGCTTTGCATATTATATGCTAACGATTGCTGAGCAGGCGCTTTGCGGTTTTCAAATCGAAATCCCTAAGTCGCTGTTTCGCAATATATTAAGCAATTTATGGAGGGATGATTTCGGGTCTCACTTTTTGGACTGATATTTGCCTTATAGGCTCGTCTTAGAAGCTACCTATAAAAATGTGAAATACTAGAAACTTATCAATAAGGAAGCGCTATGATTTCTGCTAATGGTTTAAGATTGAACGGAATTTTAAGAACGGGCTTGCTGGCAATGATCGTGGTCCTGACAGGATCAATGGTCTCGGCTCAAACCCCTGATTTGTCCGGTTTGACGCTTTCAACCTCACTGGGCAACAATTCGGTTAATGAAGGCCTGGTTTGTGACTATACCCTTACCGGGTCGGCCACCACGGCGGCGACTGCCTGGTACTGCAACGGCGAACCTGTGATGTCGTTTTATCTGCCGCTGGAAGGTGGGGCAACTGCCGCGATCGGGGATTATTCGGGTAATAATGTTCCGGTCAGTTATATCGGTACACCTGGCTGGTCAGCCACCATCGGTCATGAAGGCTCCGGTGGAATTACCTTTGACGGCACCAGGTATCTCAATGCCTCAAGGGGATTCCCGACCAACTCCTCGTACACCGTTACGGCCTGGATATACCGTACCATCGACAAGCGCTTCACATTTATTGTCGGCAGTAACTTAAGCGGCGGTGTGGGCCACAGCCTTCGGGTGGAAAGCGATGATCTTCTTTCCGCAGGTCAAAACGGCAACAGGCGTATTGCCAAGAGCATGGCCAATAAGAACAAAATCACGACCAACACCTGGGTTTTTGTGGCCGTCACCTATGACAGGGCGACCGGCCAAATGATACTGTATAAAAATGCCATTCCCATCGACACCGGTTATGCCGTCGGCAGTGAAATGGCGGTCACTGATTCTTCCATGCGGGTGGGAGCCAACGCCGGAGATGTCAACGCCGGTTTTATCGGCACCATTGATGACGTCAGGACTTATAAGCATGCCCTGACTCCGGACCAAATCACCGGCCTGTTCACCTCGGGGCAGAATCGGATATCCCCGTCCGAAAATCATGTCGGTGATGTCTGGCGGACGGGGGTGACGCCATTTTCGAGTGTGGCGGCGGGTCCGACCTATCTTTCGAATGCCGTCACCATTATTCCCACGGCACCGGCATTTGCCACCGGCGCGAATGTTCTGGGAATTGCAGACCAGCCCTATGTTTATGATGCCGATGCGGATGGCGGCCCGCACCCGACCTTTACGCTCAATTCAGGACCATTGGGGATGACGATTAATGAAGCCACAGGGGTATTAACCTGGTCGCCGTCCGTCGCCGGACCGTACGGCGTTTCGATTACGGCCGTTAACAGCCAGGGTTCGGCCACCCAGGACTTCACCATTAATGTCGCGGCGCCATCGGTCGGTATCGACAACCTCCAACTGCAGGTTCTCGAGAACGGCGATTTGGTCTCCTCGAATGATCCGGCTCTCGGGGCCACTTCTTCGGAGACGGTCTGGTATCGCAATGGTCAGCCTCTAATGACCCTGTACATGCCGTTCGAAGGGGGGATCGACGCCGCCGGAAATGATAACCGCATCAGGGATTTATCGGGAAACAACCATCCCGTTAAACTCGTCGGAAACCTGGCCTGGGCCTCCAACAGCGGGCATGATGGAAGCGGAGTTTTCACCTTTAACGGGGACGGCTATCTCGAATGTGGAAACAAGTTCCCGACCCATTCTTCATATACGAAAACGATCTGGTTCTATCACACCGTGAGCGGTAAGTTTCAGCACTTACTTTCGGGTTGGGATCATTCAGAGACTTCCGGCCACGGTATACGGGTTGCCTTCGATGACAGGTTTAGCGCGGGTCATAACGGCAACTGGAGGATTGTCGAATCCCAGGTCAGAGCCGTTCAGGTGAACCGATGGTATTTCGGCGCCGTTACATTCGATCATGCCACCGGCCAAATGATACTTTATCTCAATGGCATTCCCGTCGATACAGCCATTGTTACGGCACAACAACTCGAGGTAGTCGATCCCGGGCTTCAGGTAGGAAGTACTCGCGGCGAGTATGCCTGGGAAGGATACCTCGATGACGCCCGTGTATATAACTATGTCCTTTCACCCGAGCAAATAGCGGCGATGGCAACGACCGGCGGAAAAAACAGGATTGTCGCCGGCGAAACCGCTGACGGCGATGTCTGGCAGTCAAAAGTGACGGCCTTCTCCGCGAATGAAGCTTCCGCCGAATTCTCCTCGAATGAGGTAACCATTGGTGCCCTCAACCAACCGCCGACGCTGGCGACTATCGGAACGCAGGCCGTGAATGAAATGCAGACGCTTACATTTACCGTGACAGCCTCTGATCCCGATCTGACGATTCCGAGTTTTTCGACTTCAACCTTGCCGGCCAATGCGGCCTTTGTCGACAACGGCAATGGCGAAGGGATGTTTACCTTCACGCCGTCATTTAATCAGGCAGGGACGATCCACGTGACCTTTTACGCCACTGACGGTTCGGCAACCGACTCTGAAATTGTCGCCATTGTGGTGACCAATGTCAATCGTCCGCCGGTACTGGCCGGGATTGGCAGTCAGACCGTCGCCGAAGGCTCGGTTCTTGACGTCAATCTGACGGCAAGTGATCCCGACGGCGGGGCGCTGGTGCTGTCCGCCGTCGATATTCCGGAAAACGCCGTGTTCGTCGACAATGGCGATGACAGCGGTGATTTCTCGTTTATGCCGGGATTTCTTCAGGCCGGCGAATATGACGTCTGGTTCCGGGTCTTTGACGAGTCCCTTGCGGGCGATTCGGAACTGGTCCACTTAACCGTCACCGATACTCCGCAGAATGCTCTGTGGACAGCAACGATTCACGCCCAGGGCGAAACCGTCGGGACCGCGATCGCGGTGTCCAGCGTCATCGTCGGAACCTCTACCCAGAAGCAGACCACACCGATAACTCCCGCTCCGCCGGAATATACGACACGACTGCAAATTATCGGCCAGGACGGTTTTGGACCATACTACCGCGATGTTCGATTATTAGGTGAAGATTGCAACTACTGGACGATAGATATCGACCCGCACGGCAACGCCGGGGCGCCGACTCCGGCCCGATGCGCTACTCTGACCTGGGATCCGCTGGAATTCAGCCCGGATAATAACTATATCCTTCGCGAAGGTATCGATCCCAACGGCCCGATTGTCGTGGCCGATATGAGAAGTACGACCTCATTCGAGGTCTGTGACGTGCAAACCTCCCGCTACTACACCATTCACTGGATTTCCAGCGCCTGCAGTGCCGCAATCTGGGCCACTTTGAATCTCGAAGCCGGCTGGAATCTGGTTTCGCTTCCGGTCCTGCCTTCGTCGACCGAATTGACCGACATCTTCCCGACGGCTGAAGCCGCCTTCGAATTCGATGGCAACTATAGCGAGGTTACCAGTCTCGAAACGTGCGTCGGCTATTGGGTCAAAGTCCCCGAGGCCGTGAGTGTCGTCCTTTCCGGCGTCCCGGTTACGGATTGCTCGACTATCATGACCGCAGGATGGCACCTGGTTGGCGCCCCGGCCTGCACCGCCACGCCGCTGACGACTCCGGGTGGAGCCCTGCAGGCGATGTACGAATTCGACGGTTCATATCAACCGGCTACGGGAACATCGGCAAACAGCGGTTACTGGGTGAATTTAAGCACGTCGTGTACGCTGGAACTCGGTTGCGGCAGTCCTGCCGCTCGGGTATTGAAAACCTCCTCTGACCGATTGATCCTGACCGTGGAACGTGAAACGCCCGGAATTGTCAGCTTCGCGTCCGTTGAACTGGGCGTGGACGCGGAGTCTTCCACCCTTCTGTCACCGCCGGAAGCGCCCGAATATACGGTTGGAATGAGACTGTATCGGGAAGGATGGGATGGGCCGTATTATCGCGACATTCGATCCGCGGGCGGCGATTCTGAAAGTTGGACACTGGCTGTCAACCCGACCGGAAATGAAACCGTGCAGGGTATTCGGACGGCTCTGCTGTCCTGGGATCCGACCAGTATCGACGACGCTCAATTCAGGCTTGTCGAAGGAACCAATCCTGACGGTCGGGTGCTTGTCGAAGATATGAGGGCGGTTTCGGGTATTGAAGTTATCGGTGGAGATCGGGATCAATATTTCACCATCGTCCGGACAGTTTCCAAAAACGTTTCCGGCCTGCCGGGCGACTTCGCTCTCGACCAGAATTACCCCAATCCGTTCAACCCTTCGACGACTATCAGCTTCAGCCTGCCTGAAGCATCGGACGTCGTACTGGAAGTTTTCAACATCATCGGCCAGAAGATCATAACCCTGACCAATTCATTCCACGAGGCCGGCACTTTTCAGATTGAGTGGACCGGGGTGAATTCGTCGGGCGCGCAGGTTGCCAGTGGAATTTACTTCTATCGAATCCAGGCGGGATCAAATTCCGAAACCAGGAAAATGGTCCTTCTGAAATAGACCTCATATACATGGATTCCTTTAATGATAGGAATCGCACTTATCACGGGCGGCAGAACACATTTCTGTCGCCCGTTAATTTTGGGTCAATGGCTCTTTGTATGGACCGGAGAGGCGCCACAGGGAGACATTTTCGATATGTCATTGCCTGCCATTTATCCGGCAATCTCTGTCAGAGTCCGTATCCCAAAGTGAAAAAGATTGAGGTTATGTCTGAATAGCGTTAATTGAAATCAGGGAAAATTCAGTTGTGCTATCGGGCCCTCATTCAATCCCGTTCGAAATGGTGAAAATCCTCCGGGATGGGAATGAGTATCTCTACTTACCCCAGAAATAAAAAAGCTCTTGATTCAGAACCTAAGTAGAACATTTGATGCCTTTTTAGAAGGCTTTTCGAATACCGAATAAATACCCATTATTTTGATAAACCGTGCGGCTCGAATATCCTGAAATAGGCTTATTCCGAATCACCGAATCCATAGTTAAGGGCATTCTGGATCGGGGCCGCCTTTGAATTTATTATCGATCAAAAAGACAAGTCGGTAATTTATCGACGAATTACCGATTCTAAATTCTGTCCAATATGGGATAGACTGTCCATTTCCGGACAATCGGGTCGGGGCAAGGAATTCCCAAGACATTGAATCACAATGTTTTAGCGGTCGGCACGGAAGTTGATATAAGTTGATAGCAACCAGTAAGGATTAAGGCTATATGGATCGGCAATTACCCCCAGAGGTCATTTCCCGGCGGCGGCGAAAACGGTGGATTACCGGAATAACGGTTCTCATTTCGGCGGTTCTGATATTTTGGTTTATCCGGCAAATTGGAACCCGGTCGGTCGATTGGTCCCGAATAAAATATTCCGTGGCCGAAAGGGGCGATGTCGAAGCCACTCTAACCGGAATGGGGACAATTATCCCGGAAATAGAACAGGCTATAACGGCGCCGGTTAACAGCATTCTTCGCAAAACGCTTCTCCGACCCGGCGAAATGGTTAAGGTGGGGCAATCTATACTCGAACTGGACCGGGATTTTCTTCAGACTGAATATGATAAGACCGAGGACGAATTGGAATTATTAAAGCAAAGATGGACGCAAACGGGATTGGAACTGGAGCGGAAACAGGCGGAATTGAATGCCTCCCGGGAAGTTAAGGAACTCCAGGCGCAATTCGTCAAAATCCAGTATGATCGCATCAAACGCCTAAATGAAATCGGGGCCAGCAGCGAAGAAGAACTGCAGCGGGCGTCACTGGCATCCGAAATCGCCCGGCGGGATCTGGAGGTCTTGAAACTTCAGATCGATAATCAACGGGCGTCAATGGAAATAGAACTGCAGTCCCTGGCGTTGCAGGTTCAGCACCAGGAAAAATCGCTGAAAGACTTCAGCCGAAGGCTGGCTCTCTCGAAAGCACCGTCGCCCCTCGACGGGATAGTCACCTGGGTGAATGATTCCATCGGTTCCCCGATCCGGGAAGGCGATGTCGTGGCGCGGGTGGCGGACCTGGGCCGTTATCGTCTGCAGGGTGAGATATCTTCGATCAATTCCGGCGCCATCGAGGTGGGACAGATTGTACGGGTAAGGATTGGCGAGAAAATAATCAACGGCAGAATTCGTTCCATTTCACCTCTTATTCATAACAACCTGACTTCCTTCGACGTGCAATTGGATAAACCCGGCGATGAAATACTTCGCCCCAATCTCCGCGCCGACATATTCGTGGTGACTTCCGGCATCGATGATGTCGTCCGGGTATCCAATGGGCCTTTCTACGAAGGTCTTCATGATCAGACAGTTTTTGTCATAATAGGAAACCGGGCCGAGGCCCGCCGGGTCGATATCGGCGCCGCCAATTTCGAATGGGTGGAGGTACGCGGCGATATCCTGCCCGGTGATACCGTTATTGTGTCGGATATGAAAAAATATAGGGAGACCGGAGTCCTCTCAATTAAAAACCGGGGAAATGAAATTTCTCAAAATAGATGAGGCGGCAATAATGATACGTTTGAGGCAAGTTGAAAAAATTTATCGCACTTCCAGCGTGGAAACACTGGCCTTGCGCGATATCAACATTGAGGTGCCGGCGGGTGCCTTCCTTTCCATCATGGGCCCCTCCGGCTCGGGCAAAAGTACATTACTTAATATAATGGGGTTAATTGATGCCCCTTCCCAGGGGGAAGTGCAGTTGGAAGGCAATAATGTAGAGGGTATGAGTGAGAAAGAAGCGGCCCGATTGAGGAATAAAATGATCGGTTTTGTTTTCCAGAGTTTTCATTTGATCCCCGATCTCAATGTTATCGATAATGTGGAATTGCCGCTGATTTACCGTAAAATGACAGCCCGGGAACGGCGGCGTCGGGCTTCGGAGGCTCTGGCGAAAGTCGGTTTGAGTGCCCGGACCAGGCATTTCCCCACGCAGTTGTCCGGCGGGCAGTGCCAGCGGGTGGCCGTAGCCCGGGCCATTGTCGGAAATCCGCAGATAATCCTTGCCGATGAGCCGACCGGAAATCTCGATTCTGCCATGAGCAATGAAATCATGGATATTCTGCTGGCATTAAATAAGGAAGAACGGGTCACCATTGCCATCGTGACGCATAACCAGGGGATCGCCGACCGGACCGATAAAATTATCCGCCTCTTTGACGGCTCCCAGGTGGCATAGGAGTATGGCATGTTCAAGAACTATTTAAAAATCGCCATGAAAGGACTGATGAGGCAGAAATATTACACCATAGTCAGCCTTTTCGGGATTATCATCACCCTTGTCGTCCTGACCGTTTCGGTGGCCTTGATAAATCATGCCTCGTCCATGGGAGAATCAGGCTCGCGGTTGAATCGATGCCTGATCGTGAATCGGGTAGAAACGTATTTGAAGAGAGGACATATCATAAGTACCCCCAGTTATTATATCCTCGATAAATATGTTCGGACTCTTAAAGAACCGGAAGCCGTTTCTATATTCTCCGAAGCGCACGAAGCGGTCATTTATTCCGAAAATAACAGGATTCCACTGAGAATTAAGTACACCGATGAATTTTTTTGGGAAATAGTCGAACTTCCCTTCCTCGAGGGGACGCCGTTTAAAAAGGAAGCTGTGGATAAGGCCGATATGGTCGTAGTCATTACCGATCGCGCCAAACAAAAGGTATTCGGGGCAGGTTCGGCCGTCGGCCGCTATTGGGAAACCTCGAAGGGGACATATCGTATTATCGGAGTAATTCCTTATAAAGAAATAAAAATGATAGCCCTTGATGCTGACTTGTATGTACCCATTACTACTGCCCCCGGCAAATTGAGTAATAGAAATCTATGGGGCGCCGAATCTGCCCTGGTACAGGCTTTCGATAAATCACAATTTGCCTCAATAAAACGCGAGTTTCAAAATCATATGGATCAACTGGTTAAGGATCATAAAGAGGCGCTGAAGCTGGAGTCATTCGATTGTTTTATAGGCACGATGAATGAGTCAATGGCGAATGAGATTAACCAGCCGGAAATTGTCTACCTTATAGGCATCATCGGGATGATGATTTTATTTATGTTATTGCCGGCCATCAATCTGACAGTCATCAATATAAGCCGTATCATGGAAAGGTATTCCGAAATCGGCATCCGCAAAGCCTTCGGGGCTTCGTCAACGACATTGATGGGTCAATTCATTATCGAGAATATTATTTTGACCCTTATCGGCGGTCTGACGGCATATCTAATCTCGGGGGTCATTCTTCGCCTTATTAACGGTAGCGGGATGGTGCCCTGGGGGTACATACGACTCGATGTTACCGTATTTCTCTATAGCATGGTCGTCACCATATTCTTCGGCATTATCTCCGGGATCCTGCCGTCATACCGGATGTCACGTCTTCATCCGGCCGAGGCCCTGAAAGGAATAAACCGATGATACGCCATATAATAAAATTAATCTGGAATCGAAAGAAAAGCATGTCCCTGCTTGTGGCGGAGATATTCTTATCCTTTATCGTTGCCTTTGTCGCGTGTGATATGCTTATTTCTGGTATATTGAACTATACCCGGCCGCTGGGGTTTGATTACAGAAATCTCTGGGATGTCCGGTTCGAGTCAACCGTCGGCGAGCCCTTCGGAAAACTGGGTACGGAGAACGCAACTAAATATCGACTATTGCTGGATGAAATAAAGGCGTTTCCCGAAGTAATCGGGGCGGACTTCATAATCGGTAATATTCCATACAGCAATTTTCGGATCAATAGTACCTTTGAGCACCAGGGCGGAACAACATATTCCGGAGTCAGTTATGTCGGCGATGAGTTTCTTGAAACCATGCGGTTGACCCTGGTCGAGGGCCGCTGGTTCGAGCCGGAGGACAAAGCAATGGCCGAGGAAGCGATGGTAATCGATGAAACAATCAAGGAGCGGGCTTTCGGCGATAATAGCGCCATCGGCGAAAAATTCCAGGATCCCACTGAAGGCGAACAGAACCAGGAACGCTCAAAATACAATATTATCGGCGTTGTCAAGACCGTTCGCCCCCGAGGGGAATTAAATGACCCCGAAGGTGAGGTGTTCCTGCGCGAGCCGTGGGATGATTCTTCACATATACCCATCGCGGCCATGGTCCGGGTTAAGGAAGGGACCTCGGTTTCTTTCGAACTTGAATTACAGAGAAGATTATCATCGCTGGCGCCTGATATCAATTTCCGCATTGTCCCACTTTCGGAAGCGCGCGAAAACAAATTGCTGGAGATGGCAACCGCTATTTTTACACCCCTGGTTATCGCGATATTTTTATTGTTCAATGTAGGTTTGGGACTCTTTGGTATTTTCTGGCAATCGATTAGCCGACGCCGAGGCGAGATTGGACTGCGGCGCGCCCTGGGTGCGGATTCCCGGATAATTCCCTTTCAAATCTGGGGTGAGACCCTGGCTCTGGGAACCCTGGCCATACTGGCCGGGATTCCGATAATCGTCAATCTGGCGGTGCTGGGAATATCCAAATCCATGGGCAGCGGTATCTTTTTCTTATCCCTTGTCTGTGCCGGCGGCTTGATATATCTTATCCTGACCATATGTGCCATTTATCCCAGTCTGTTGGCGGCGCGCATTCAACCCGCGGAGGCACTTCATAATGAATAGGGTACCTATGGAAGCCACAGCGGCAGGGAATTTTTAAGTGATCTTAATTGTCGACGACGACCAGGCGGTCAGAATTTCCCTGGGCCTGCTTTTGAATAAGGCCGGGTACGATACGGCCGAGGCCGCCGACCCGGAGGCGGCCCTTGCCGAAATCGGCAGAAAGATGCCTTCCCTGTGCATTATCGACATGAATTATTCCCGAAGTACTTCCGGCGAGGAAGGTCTCGGGTTGTTGAAACGGATTAAGCAAGACTATCCCGAATTACCGATTATTCTGATTACTGCCTGGGGCTCGATTGCGTTGGCCGTGGAAGGAATGAAATTGGGGGCTTCGGATTTCATGACCAAACCGTGGAATAACGATTTTCTTCTGGGTTCGGTGAAAACCATCCTGGAATTGGCGCAACAGGAAAATGTTTCCGGATTAACGGCCCACGATAGACCCCGGTTGAATCGATTATATAATTTCGAAAACATTGTCGGGGTAGATGCGAAATTGCTGCCGGTATTAAATGTGGCCGGACGAGTGAGCAAGACCGATGCTTCCGTCCTGATCCTGGGCGAAAGCGGGACCGGCAAAGAACTGGTGGCCGAAGCCATCCATGCCAACAGCCACCGCCGCAACGGCCCGTTTATCAAGGTAAATCTCGGCGGCATACATCCCGGGCTATTTGAAAGCGAAATGTTCGGTCATAAGAAAGGGTCGTTCACGGGCGCCGTTCAGGATCGTATCGGACGTTTTGAACTGGCCCATAACGGAACGATATTTCTTGATGAGATAGGCGACCTCGATGCCGCCAGTCAGGTTAAACTTCTGCGGGTTCTGCAAGACAGGAGTTTTGAGGTGCTCGGCACAAGTCTTCCTCGAACCGTCGATTTTCGTCTTATTTCCGCCACTAACCGAAATTTGCGGCAGATGGTCGCGGCGGGCCAATTTCGGGAAGACCTGTATTATCGGATCAATCTCATTTCCCTGCAACTTCCCGCGTTGCGGGAGCGTCGCGAGGATATTCCGCTTCTGGTGCAAAACTTCGTGGATAACATAAAACGGCTGTATGAGCGTCCTCAACTGCGGGTCGGTTCCGAGGCAATGAAATGGTTGAAAGACCTTTCCTGGCCGGGGAATGTCCGGGAGTTGAAAAATCTGGTGGAAAGAACGGTTCTGGTAACAAGCCGAGAGACTCTTGACGTCGCTGATTTCCAGGCAAATTATCAGTTTTTGTCACGGCAAGCCGAGACGGCAACAATTCCGGCGGTGGGAACGATAACGCTGGAAGAGATGGAGCAATCGATGATTCAGAAGGCGTTGCAGTTCCATCATGGCAATATCAGCAGGGCGGCTCTATCACTGGGATTGAGCCGCGGCGCTCTGTATCGGCGGCTGGATAAATACGGCATTCCTTATGAGACTTCGCAGTAAGTTTCTGGTATTCGTAATAAGTCTTCATCTGGTCCTGACTGTCCTGGCCTATTTCCTGCTTGCTTATAACAAGATTTTCTTTTTTGGCATCCAGATACTGGTTCTTATCAGCGCTATTATCTCTTATCGTTTGTACCGTAATTTCGTCCACCCTTTGGAAATACTGGCGGCCGGGGTGGAATCGATTCGCGGCCGGGATTTCAGTTGTACGGTAGTGAAAACGGGCAACGAGGAATTGGATCGCCTGATAATCGTTTATAATCGGATGATTGAGCAATTGCGGCAGGAGCGCCTGAATCAGCAGGAGCAAAATTATTTTCTGGAGCGCCTCATCGCGGCGGCCTCAATCGGAGTTGTCATTCTCGATTTGGACCAGAATATTTCGCTGTGCAACCCTGCGGCCGGGAGAATTCTGGGAAAAGCCTTACCGTCGGCCGTCGGCCGGCCGCTGGGCGAGGTCCTGATTGGACCTTTCGCGTGTCTTTCAGGATTAGAGCCGGGAGAGTCGCGGGTCATAAAAACCGAAGGTGTTCGTGTGTATCGTTGCCATAAATCGCAATTCCTGGATCGCGGGTTTCATCGCCAGTTCCTTCTGCTGGAGGAGCTGACGGAGGAAATAATCGAAATTCAGAAGACAGCCTATGAGAAAGTTATCCGGGCGATGTCGCATGAGGTAAACAACTCGGTGGGGGCCATAAATTCCATCCTTAATTCCATCCGCGATTATGACATACAATTGGATGAAAGGGACGGCATCGGTTACCGGGAAGTCATAAGTGTGGCCATAGAACGCAATGCCCGCCTGGGCAAATTTATGGCTAATTTTGCCGATGTCGTGAGAATTCCGCCCCCGCACAAAATCAGGTATGATCTTCATAGATTGCTTGATTCGATTCATGCCCTGATGAGTAAAGACTGCCGGGAGCGAAATATCGAATGGCAATTCGAATTATTTTCAGATGTTTTCGAGATCGAAATGGATGTCAGTCAGATGGAACAGGCCTTGATCAATATTTTTAAAAACGCCATGGAGGCCGTTGGTCGGGATGGCTCGATAATTGTCAGGACTTCGACGTCACCCGGAATGCTTCGGATCATCGATACCGGCCACGGCCTCGATGCCGAGACTTCTTCGCATTTATTCACACCTTTCTATACGACCAAAAAAGACGGGCAGGGTATCGGGCTTACTTTAATTCGGGAAATCCTGACGAATCATGGCTTTGCTTACGATTTAAAAGCGAACATCGAGAACAAGACGGAATTTCGGATAATTTTCGACCAATAAAAAGCTCCCCGTGTGTAACCCTTTTCATAACAGTTCTCGTTCTCCGGCTGTTAACCATAAACCGTTGTGATTCAATAGGATTTCAAAGAGCGTGTGGCCCCCGGCAGGTCGGTACCATTGTTGATCAAAATTTCCTTTTGATTTGGAGTATACTCGATTCTGTTTGTCAAGGCGAAGCATTTGTGGAAATCCATGGGCTTTAAAGCGTGCCTATTGACTCAAACCCTTTTAAAATAAGCGGGGTAGTCGGTTAGCTCCTCCTGAATCTTGCTAACAACCTTGAATTAATAGTGTTTTCAGAAAATCAGCGAAAGATGACACAAGCCGTACTTTTACAATATTATTTCAGCATATTACATAAACATAGGAGGAGCTAACCGACTACCCCCTTTTAAAATATTAATAACTAACTGTTAAAGCAGCAAAAATACTGAAGCACGGAAAATAAAATGCCTGCGAATTCGCAGCCCAATAATAAAAAGTCACAATGAGAAAACAGATCGACGCCTCGACATTATACAATTACGTTCAATGCCCCCGCCGGGTTCAGCTTGATTTTTTCGGAGATCCTTCCAAACGGGATCACGTCAGCGCGTTTGTCGAGCTTTTGTGGGAACGGGGCAATGCCTTCGAGCGCGAAACAATGGAAAGGTTGGACGAACCGTTTGCCGACCTTCGCTCCCTTGAACCGCGGGAAAAAGAGCGGCACACGCTGCGGCTGATGCGCTTGGGCGAGAATCTCATCTATGGCGGCCGAATCCGGACCGACACGCTTGTCGGCGAGCCGGACCTCCTGGTTCGCAAGGGCGTGGGCTATGTGGCGGGTGACATCAAAAGCGGCGCGGGTATCGAGGGCATGGATGATGAGTCTGATGGCAAACTGAAACGGCATTACGCCGTCCAGCTTGCCCTATATACCGATATCCTTGGGCAAACAGGATTTTTGTCACGAGACCATTTCCCGTTTATATGGGATGTTCACGGCCAGGAAATCACTTACAATCTATCGACCCCGATTTCCAAAAGGGACGGCCGCAACCTGTGGAATCTCTATGAAGAATGCCTGAACGCCGTTATTGGCATTGCGAGGCGAGAGCAAGAGCCCCTCGCGGCCCTGTGCGCCGTCTGCAAGCTCTGCCACTGGCGGTCGCTTTGCCGCGCCCAGCTTAAGGGCGATGATGATCTGACTCTGATTCCCGAATTGGGCCGGGCCAAAAGGGATGCCATGTCGCCTTATCTAAAAACCGTTCATGATTTGGCCCAGGCCGACTTGACCGGCATCGTTCAAGGCAAAAAGACGATCTTTCCGCGGATCAGCGCCAACACCATCAAACGGTTTCAGGAGCGGGCCAGGTTGCTGACGACGCCCGATGCCAAGCCCTATCTCAAGGAAGAAATACTATTTCCGGATGCCGACCTCGAGCTTTTTTATGATGTGGAAACCGATCCCATGCGGGACTGCTGTTATCTGCACGGATTCATAGAACGGAAAAAATTAAGCCTGAACCGTGAAACCTACCACGCCTTCGTCGCCGACCAGCCCAACCAGGAACAGGAACGCGACGCCTTCGCGCGGGCCATGGATTTCATGAGAAAGCGAGGTCCGTTCGCGCTCTATTATTACTCCCATTATGAAAGAACCACCTTGCGAAAGCTCCGGGAGCGGTTTCCCGACATCGCCTCGGAAGCCGAAATCGAAGCGTTGTTCTCTTCGGCGTGGGCCATCGATCTTTATTCGGATGTTGTGCGAAAAAGCACCGAGTGGCCCACCAACGATTTTTCCATAAAAACCCTGGCGACCTATCTCGGCTTCAAATGGCGGGACAAGGAGCCCTCGGGAGCCGCCTCCATCGAATGGTACCATCGATGGGTTGAAACCGGGGACACGGACCTTCGCCAGAGAATCCTATATTACAACGAGGATGATTGCATCGCCATGCGGGTTTTGCTGGATGGGCTCCGGACCATGCGCCTCGGTTTCAACGGTTAAGATTCAACTAATCTTCGGAGGACGCGACCGATTCATCGGCATGCAGTTGATCGATGAATTGATCGACATCATCCGTGTAGCCAGCCAGTTCCAAGGCTCCCACATCGCCTTCCACGCCGGCACCGGCCAAACTCGCCCCCAGGCGTGAGCTGCTCCCGGACCAGCCGCAAAAATCGCAATCCCAATTGTTTTTGGGCAGCAAGTGGCCGCATTCCGGGCACCACTCTTCGTATCGTGATATTCTACGTGCCATTTACCCCTTCCTGATCGTCCGCCTGGAGCGGACCTTGGGGTCCGTTCCAGGCGGGATGCCGTCTTTTAACCTACAATCAATACATATCGTCATCCATTCCGCCCGGCATGCCACCCGGTGGCATGGCCGGCTCTTTTTTCTTCTCCGGCTTTTCGGCGATCATGGCCTCGGTGGTCAGCATGAGACCGGAGACCGAGGCGGCGTTCTGGATGGCAAAGCGCACCACCTTGGTGGGATCGATAACGCCGGCGGCCAGAAGGTTTTCATACTCCTCGGTTTGGGCGTTGAATCCGAAGTCGCCCTTGCCCTCCAACACCTTGTTGAGCACCACGGAGCCCTCGTGGCCGGCGTTCTTGGCGATCTGCTTCAACGGTTCGGTCAGGGCGTGCTTCAGGATGGAGATGCCGCTTTTCTCCTCTCCCTTGGCCTTAACGTTCTCCAAAGCCTGCACGCACCGCACCAGGGCCACGCCGCCGCCGGGCACAATGCCCTCCTCCACGGCGGCCCGGGTGGCGTTCAAGGCGTCTTCCACGCGGGCCTTTTTCTCCTTCATTTCGGTTTCGGTGGCCGCGCCGACCTTGATCACCGCCACGCCGCCGATGATCTTGGCCAGCCGCTCCTGAAGCTTTTCGCGGTCATAGTCGGAGGTGGTCTCCTCGATCTGGGCGCGGATCTGCTTGACGCGGCCCTCGATGGCGGCCTTGGTGCCGGCCCCGTCCACGATGGTGGTGTTGTCCTTGTCGATCTTGACTGTCTTGCAGGTGCCCAGGTCCTTGGCCTTGATGTTCTCCAACTTGATGCCGATGTCCTCGGAAACCACCTGGCCGCCGGTCAAAACGGCGATATCCTCGAGCATGGCCTTGCGGCGGTCGCCGAACCCCGGCGCTTTCACCGCGGCCACCTTCAAGGTGCCCCGCAACTTGTTGACGATCAAGGTGGCCAGGGCCTCACCTTCCACATCCTCGGCGATGATCAACAAGGGCTTGCCGGCCCGCGCCACCTCTTCCAGCAGGGGAACCAGGTCCTTCATCACAGAAATTTTCTTTTCATGGATGAGGATATAGGGATCTTCGAGTACCGCCTCCATTTTCTGGGAATCGGTGACAAAGTAGGGGGAAAGATATCCTTTGTCGAACTGCATGCCCTCGACCACCTCCAGGGTGGTCTCCATGCTCTTGGCCTCCTCGACCGTGATGACGCCCTCCTTGCCCACCTTTTCCATGGCCTCGGAAATCAAGTGGCCGATGGTCTCGTCGCTGTTGGCCGAGATGGTGCCCACCTGTTCGATCTCCTTCTTGTCCTTGGTGGGTTTGGACAATTTCTTCAGTTCGGCCACCACGGCCTCGACACCCTTGTCGATGCCACGTTTGAGGGACATGGGGCTTACCCCGGCGGCCACCAGCTTCTG
Source organism: Candidatus Zixiibacteriota bacterium (assembly GCA_041752195.1). Lineage (GTDB taxonomy): Bacteria > Zixibacteria > MSB-5A5 > GN15 > PGXB01 > JBGSHP01. The sequence continues at coordinate 28,714 of JBGSHP010000022.1, forward strand.
GCCCTCGTTGTAAATGGCCTGGGCCAGCACCGTCGCGGTGGTGGTGCCGTCGCCGGCCGTGTCGCTGGTTTTGCTGGCCACCTCCTTGACCATCTGGGCCCCCATGTTCTGGAACTTGTCTTCCAGTTCGATCTCCTTGGCCACGGTCACGCCGTCCTTGGTGATGGTGGGCGATCCCCAGGATTTGTTCAGGACCACGTTGTTGCCCTTGGGGCCCAAGGTGACCTTGACGGCATTGGCCAATATGTTAACGCCCTGGAGCATGGACTCCCGGGCTTTTGATCCATAGGCGATCATTTTTGCAGGCATGGCTTGTTCCTCCTTTTCAGTTCAAAATTCCCAGAATATCATCCTCGCGCATGAAGATGTGTTCCTCGCCGTCGATCTTGATTTCGGTGCCGGCATACTTGCCGAACAAGATGCGGTCCCCCTCCTTGACCTCCAGCGCCGTCCGATTGCCATCGTCATCCCGCTTGCCAGGCCCCACGGCCACGACCAGTCCTTCCTGGGGTTTTTCCTTGGCGGTGTCCGGGATGATGATGCCCCCGGAGGTCTTCTGTTCCTGCTCCACGCGCTTTACGATCACTCGGTCATTCAACGGTTTGATTTTCATTTCCATTCCTCCAATTGCGATTTTGGTTCAGTGTGTTGATATTTAAGCACATTCACTTGCAGATCATCCGGGAAGGCCGCTCGGTTCAGCGGCCTTCCGCATGGACGGCGCCATCATCCGGCGGTAACGGGAATTTTCCGCGGGATGGCGCTTTCAACCTTGGGCAGCGTCAGCCGCAGCACACCGTCGCTCAACCGGGCGTCGATACGCTCCTGGTCGATGGTCTCGGATATGCTGAACTGCCGGTAAAAACGGCCCACTTCGTACTCGATGAGAATATCCTTCTCGTCAGGGCCCTCCCACGGCGCGACATCGCCGGTCAGGGTCAACACGCCGTTTTCCAGATCCACTTTCAGGTCCCGGCTCTGAACGCCGGGCATGTCCGCCAGCAGCGTGATTTCGCGGTCCGACTCCAGGATGTCCACATCCGGCGTGAAGACCAGACCATCCTTTGTCTGCTCCGCCTTTGAAACGATTTCCTGTTTGCCTTTCGGCACCAACGCCTTGGTTTCGGGCTCGGTCATGGCATTCACCCCCTTTCCATTATGATTGAGAAAGCATGATTGGAATCTGCTTTGCTTTTGACGCCTCGGTTTTGGGCAGCCGCAAGGTCAGCACGCCGTTTTCAAGCTTGGCGTCAACCCTGTCCGGATCGATCTCCCCGGATAGCGCCACGGCCCGTGAAAACCGGCCGCCTTCGCGCTCCCGCCGGTGGTAGCTGACATTTTCCTCTTCCTGGGGAATATGACGCTCTCCGGAAATGGAGACGCTTTTGGCCGTGGCCTGAATATTCAAGTTTTCGGCCGTCACACCGGGGATCTCCGCTCGCAGAATGTAGCTTTCCCGATCCTCGGTCAGATTGACCAGCGGAAACACGCCCATGGTCCTTCCGGCTTTCCAGGCGGGCGGCATCCATTGGTCGAACAATTGGTCCATCCTCCGCCGCAGTCGTTCAATTTCGGCAAAGGGCTTTGTCACATCAAAGTCCCATGCCGGGGTATCAAAAAATCTTCTTGTCAGCATGGCACTCACCTCCATTGATTATTGCTGGGTTGTACAAAAACAGTGAATCCTTGCGTCCGAGCATCAGGAGGGCTCCTGATACCCGAAATTGTTAGCGTCTCGTCGAGACCTGTCGGGATGTCGCCAGCCAGAACCTCAACAGAATCTCCGTCCCGGAGAGGGTGATCCAGTGACGCGGTTCGGCCGTTCACTTTCACCTCCGCGCCCTGGGGCGCCTCGATGTTGGCAATGGTCAGGTAATCCCGAACCGTGGCCTTTTCCGCCAGGCGCACGATCCGGCCGCCGTTGCCGAAGACCACCAGATGATCCTGGAACACCTGGCGGTGCAGCAGCTCGATAAACGCCTCGCTGCTCGGCGCGTCGGCGTGCTGGTGCGCAAGCCCCCTCATCCATTGGACCCGTTGGCGGTCACGGTCCGCAGCCTCGGCTTCACTCTTGTACCGCCAATGGGCCGCTGTGCCGTGCTCGGCCTCCAGGTGCATCAACTCGGTGCGTACTTGAAACTCGATGGGTTTGTGCGAGATCTCGCGTACCGGATAGACGCAGGTGTGGAGGGACTGGTAGCCGTTGTCCTTGGGCAGCCCGATATAATCGTCGAAGGTGCCGGGAATCGGTTTGAAATGGGCGTGCAGCAAGCCCAGGACCGTGTAACACTCGGGCACGGACGCCACGATCACCCGCAAACCCACGCGGTCCATGATCTCTTTGAGGGACCGGCCCGTTCGCGTCATCTTGCGCTGAATAGCGTTTAGGCTTTTGGTCCTGCCCTGAACCCGGCCGGCGATACCGTTATTTCCCAGCAGGCGCTGGACCCCGTCCAACAGGATTCGCAGGCATTTGTCGTCCTCGGCCTGGATCGGAGCGACGCGCTCCTTGAGGTATGCGTACTTGTCCGGATCAAGGATGCGAAAGCAGGCGTCCTCCAGCCTGCGCCGCAGGTCGCCCATACTGAGGCGGTTGGCGATGGGCACCAACAGGTCGAGGGTCTCTTGGGCCAAGTTTCGGACCGAGGCCGAACAGGGGGGAATGGCGCGTTCCAGGGCCAACAGGCGGAAAGAGATGAACAACAGCGCCTTGCGAGGGGTTCCGCCTATCGCGCCCAATATTTCCTGGATCTCTTTATGCCGGTAAGGTCGGCCGTCGTCATGGGAGGTGAAAGGGGGATGCACGTTTTCGAGGGTGGCGGCCACGGTCGGGCCGGAGTGCTCCCGAATCTCATCGAGCGAGGCGAGCTTTTGCCACAAAAGAGGGGCTAAAAGGGAAGCGGCGATGGCGACCGCGTCCGCTTCCTGTTCAAAAAGCAGGTTGGCGGCATGATAACCCGCCGAATCGACGGCGCATTTTTTTTCAATAAAAAAGGCGTGCGCCCGGCCCACCAGGTCGGCGTCCGCCGCCGTAAACGTTTGATTTAGCTTTTCAACAAATAGGCTGTCATCAGCCAATTCCGGAATATCTCGTCCCATATCACCGAAACGCCCGAAATCAACGATATGTCAACGTATCTATTGGGGTTTTGGGCTTATCAAGCCTCCTTTACAGGTCGTCGGGCAACAGCAGCCGTCCCAGTTCGATCATATGGTCGCAATACGTCTCGATCTGCCTCAATGCCATCTTGGATGGCAAAAACCGCCCGTTCTCCCACCGGTTGACGGTGGCGTAACTCACCCCGATCTCTCTTGCAAAATCCTCCTGGCTAAGGTCGAGCTGAACCCGGACCTCCTTGATAAGAATCACGAAATCGTACCGTTTGATCCACAAGGCCGATCCTCCAGTCACCCGGCAGCCCTGTCGCCAGGAAATAGTTTTATAAAAACATAACACATGATACGACAGGTGCAAGGGGAAAGAGAAAATTTTTTTAACCGGCTAAAATATCGACTCTTTCCCGCGCGTTCAGTCGAAACGCGGACATATATCCCTGATCACCGGCCATTTCCCAGTTGCTCCGCCTCGTAGCTTTCAAATGCGTCATAGTTCGGAATGCCGCGCGAGCGGTTGTTTCTGCCCAGGATGGTCTGGTCCACCCGGCTTTTGATATAATCGCAGAGTTCCGCGAAGCGCGAAACATGGATGAAGAACGTCTTTGCCTTGAACCTGCGCTGAATGGTGGAATGAATTTCGGCATGGCTGAAGGGACGATGGCTGCCGTAGCTGGCGTCGGCTTGACGATAGTCGTAGTAGCGCTTGATCAGATAGTCGATGTATCCCTTCTTGATGGTATCCGCGCCGATGGAATCCACCGGGTATTGCATCCGGGGCGACCGTTTGCGGCCGAAAGAAACAGTGTTGGCGATAATGCTGTCGCTAACACTGACAGCATTCACGCTCACTGACTGACTGGGGCTCTTTTCGGCCTGCCGGGGTGACGTCCTATGCGTCCAGTACAGTTCCATCTTCTTAGCGTGGACATCCGCCGGCGAAATCTCCCCGCGCGTGATCTTGGAGTGGCAGTTCCCGCATACGACGATTAGGTTTTCCACTTTGTTGTTCGAGGGGTCTTCGTCGATGTGATGGATCTCCAGTACAGCCACGTCCGCGACGCCGCAGAACGGGCAGCGATTGTCAGTTTCTTGATAGAGCTTCTTACTCGCCAAGGATGAAACCGACTTGCGCTGTTTCGGGCGCTTGCGCGCTTGGTCATCGGGTTGGGGCATACCTCCGCTTCCTTTCATAAGCCCCCCGATTTCGGTCGAGCCTTGTGATCCACGTCATCAAGAAGTTTCTCCTTGAAACACCAAAATCCATGTGGTGAAACCTGATCCGCTTTTGGAAGGTCTCTTCTCTGTTTTCCAGCCTATCTCCTGCTCTCCGAACACCGCCGTCATTGCTTTGGGGACTAGACGGTAGGCGATATTGTCACGATCCGACAACACATCGGGCAGGGAACCTTTCAGTTGTTCTTGGACACCCTTCCAAGGTACGCCGTACTGCTTCAACTTATCTAGAAATTCCCTGTCGTTCTTGAATGTTTCAATCGAGGCATCTTCATAGGTTGCCAGGGTATCCTGTTCTTCATCTACATCCTGTTCCTCGTGTCGCGTAGCGGACACCGTAGCCTTCGGAGCAGGCGGCGTGGTATCGGCAGGCACGGATCGGCGCGCAGATGCCAGGGCACTGCTAAACCGCTGGCGGAGTCCTACAGCGGCGGTGTCTGCCCCGGGCTGGTTATACTCCGGATCTCTCGCCTGATATTGACCTTCAAACGACAGAACACGAATAGGAATTGGGTAGCTCTTACCGCCCACGCTACTCCAGAACACGCCGTGGCCAGGTATTGGTTCGTTTAAAAGGGATGACAGAATATCATCGCTGAAATGCGCATTAGCGCTCTTCACCGCTCTCAGATCGCCAGCCGAGAGTAGGTGGAATGCGAACCAGTTATCCCCCTGGCTCAGGATTTCGCCCGATATTGATCCTGGCTGCTGCGTTATCAAGACAGCCCCCAAGTCGTACTTGCGACCTTCTTTGACCCACGACACATAAGGTCCCTCTCCAGAGCTCCCTGTACTGCCAAGGACCGCTTGCGCCTCTTCGACAACTGCAATGACGGGAATGGTCTCAGGCTGCGCTTTTGTGAACTCTTCCTGGTTGTGATCGAATATCCGTCGCAGAATCAGTCCGGACAGAACAAGCGCTGGCGTACCCCGCATTTGAGATACGTCAATAACGCATATCCGGCCCTCTCGGAGGGCTGCGAGAAGCATGTCCATCATCTGGCTACTTGGGTCGTGTAGCATCCGAACGATGGTGGTCATGTTGGCTCTCGCCGCGACCATTTCAGCCTCTTGGCCATCTTCGAGCCTTAGAAGTTGCCTGACAGTGTGTCCATCGGCACCATTCCCGTCCCGGTGGATCAGGTCAACAAGCTGATGCCAATCGGCATCATTCATGCCCTTTAACTTTCGGACGTTCTGTTGATCTTGCTTCTCCGGTGACAGGGCAATTGAAATCACGTCGCCAGGACGTAACCGACGGATATCAAGACGAATGTCTCCCGCAACGAAGGACAGATAAAACTGGCTGGGGCCCGCCTTTGGCGTAAAGACAACAACCTTGTCTTGCAATTCCGGCACGTCGCAAAGACCGGGTCGATTTTTATCATCCGGCCAAAAATACTCGCCGTCGGGATCGAAAATCACAGTCCCGACTGGCACTTGCTTTCCTCCGCGTTTCTCCACCGTAGGGGTGTTGCGATAGAGATTGGCGAACAAGAGTTTCACCAGATTTGACTTGCCAAAGCCAGCCCTTGCGAAGACAAGCGTTCGTCTCGCCACGAGGTCGATAACGTGGAACTTTGGAATTACCAGGGGACTCTTGATCTGCATCCAAGGGGCGTGGGCAAGCCGCGAGTCTCCAGAAGCATAGATGAACTCGCCAAGTGCAAAATATCCTATCTCGGCGGCATCATCTATATTGTGACCGGCGACTTCCCGTAGGACCTCATCCGTCAGAAAGGCCACTTTGCTCCCGACGTGCGGCAGGCGGCGGTGGGAGGCCGCAAAGACGAGATCGCCGTTGACGACTCTCACCACACCCAAAACTCGCATGTTCACTCGATACTTAAGGTACTGTTCACGGAGGTCTTCGGGTATCGGTCGCTCTTCTGAAACGGCTCGAATGCCATAGTCCTCGCCTGCCGAAGAAGCGAGACGTCCTTGAGATGAGATTGATGTTATGCGACCGAGGACTGCTTCATCCTCGTCTTCGAGCTGAACAACTAGGAATTGTCCATGCATTGGAGCACGCTGGAATTCATTCTTATAGGGCAACACGAGGTCGGCATGAAACTCTAATCCTCCTTCACTGAAGCCTCTGAATATGCCAACCGTCGTTTCTCGTGAAAAGAGTTTCATTCATACCTCCGTGCCGAAACATCGCCTTGAAGACGCAAGGCCTCCAATGCGGGGATTTCTTTTTCGTTGAGTAAGCCGCGAACCGCTACAAGGACCTCATCCTGAAGAATATCGAGATCGAAGTCTACGATCTCGGCGAATTCATGTGCTTTCTGCAAACAACGTGGATAAAAGGGGACAGGGAATCCGTGGATGGCATCAGCGAGCAGATATCCAAATACCTCGGCTGCCTGTTGGGTCTGACTGCTCAAAATATCGACGGTCCAGAGTGGATCGCCGCTTCGCTCTCCGAACCGCACAAAGTACATGTCTCCAGCAACGAACTTAGGGGCTTCTCCGGCACCCTCTTCTGCTTCAGCCCCACGGGCGTACTCTGGCCATACATAGGCCTTCGCCTCCAGTTTTCTCGGCACACCCACATAACGAGGCGAGCCCTGTGGGAACGTCCCTTCAAGGGCCATTGCTAAGTTATAGCGCGCCAGAACCTTGCTGTGTTTCGCAAGGCCCACAAGAAATACCTTCCGTCGAGTCTCTTTTCGAGTTTTCTCTATGGCTTCTTCTATTCGTTTCCTGAGCGCGATGAAGAGTTCCCCTCGAAAGAGCTTGCTACGCAATAGGCCGTCCCGGACCAAAAGCGTATCGGTGGCAAAAGTCCGGTAACAGATGCGCTCATAGAGCGCTGCCCACTCGCAGAGATCACGATAGACAAGTACCCATGAGGGAGACACTTCGTCGGGAGTCTCCCGCACTTTCTTTCCATCCGGAATCATGTGACTGAGGCGATTCAACGTGCGCGGTGTTACGTTCAAATCTGCCATTACACGCCCCAAAGCCGTCCTCGGAGAGCCGTCATCGTTGAACTGCGCTCGGCTCAAAATGTCGGTGTCAGTTGTCGGTGTCACAGCATCGAGGCAGAGCTGCTCACCGTAAGAATCCACCACTCGCACAAGTTGAACATGAAATGGATCGAAGACGAGCTTGTTGTTTCCGCCATCGCTCGCCACCAGGGACACCGAGGTTGTCGACCTGGGTTTGATCGCCCTGACTTCGGCAGCAAGGGCACCAATCTCCGTACGCAGGTCGTCAAGCAACCTTCGATCCCGAACGGTCGCTTCACGGATCGCAGCTTTTAGATTAGGGAGTTCATCCGGATCAAACATAGTCATCCCTCGAGCCTGGCATAGACATCGACCTCGCTCGCCGCAGCCTTCATTACGCGACCAAACTGTTCGGACTGTCTCCTGCCGTTATTTGCCGATCCTGCGTCGGCCCACCGCCTAATGCGCCAGCCGGAATCGGCGAGCCTCAAAGACATTCGCAGAATCTCCCGGGCATCCACAGGAACGCTTGGCAAATAACCAAAGCGAATGATAAGCCGGGCACCCGGAAAGCATCGTCTCGCTACAGACTTCCAGACGTCAGACAATCCCTCGGCAAACTTGTCGGCGGAGTGAGAAAGCTGGCCTTCTTGTGAATAATCCACTGTGTCAGCGCCTCCCAGAAACCAGTTGCGAAGCCACTGATCAGGGCGGTAGGTGCGCATACCAAAGTAAGGTGGAGATGTCACGATCCAGCTAAATTTCCGGCCTACAGGCACCATCGTATCGGTATGCTGGGCATCGCCGAAGTAGACTGCCCCTTTGGAAGGTGGTGGCATAGTGCCAAGAGAATATTCCGCCCGGCGCGTTACTGCATTCAGGACATCGACACGTGGCGGTTCCGTTTTTTGGGTGCGTCTCCAGTAGCGAACGGCAGCGCTGGGTTTTGTCGCATAAGTCCGGGGCATCTGGTTCGAAAGGTAAGTCGGCAGTCCACGTTGGCGCGGCCCGTGGAGGATGCCCAACAGCAGCGCGCGGAGTACAACCTCCTCTGCGGTCTTGCAGGATTCCATAAGCCGATCTCGCAGAACACATATCTCTTTCAGTGTTTTGGGATGATAACAGATGTCCCAGAAGTCACCCTCGGGGATCGACCGCGGCGAGGATGCATTGTCAAGAATCGACCGCACCGTTTCAACAACGGCATCCGATGTGGTGTGCGCCAATTTCGCTGCCGCTATTGCCGCCGCGATGGGGTTACTGTCAATGCCCACACAGCCAAGGCCGAGAAGACGAGCAGCGAATAGAGTCGTCCCACGGCCGCAGAAGGGATCGAGAACCCACTCGCTCTTCTCAGCTTTGGTGAGACGCCGGAGCGGAAAGTCCAGCGGGAACATGGTGTAATATGGGCACACGGTGTTGAGACTGAGAATTGGCGATTGAGGCTCTTTGGGCAATGATCGAATCGCGTTATTGGGTGCGCGGTCCTGGGAAAAGACAAGACGGCCATTGACGCTGTCGGGAATCCGCAGCGCGCCTTTGGTTTCGCCTTGGCTATGTTGGCTACCGTTGCACATGCGACTAAAGCTCCCCTTTGAATGCCTTGTCCAGGATTGAGGGAAGCAGGGCGTCGAGTTCGGATTCGCCGTCTTTTTGTGCCGCGAGCATTGCAGCGACTTTAGCTTGCAGGCGGTTGAACCAGACCTGCTTGCCGTACTCCGGCACGGGAACCTCAATCTCGGTCAGCTTGGTGAGGCCCAATGTGCGGTTTCTTCCTGCTCCGCCTGGCGAAGCTTCGCCGATCTTCCGGAGCCCCTCCTCGGTCAGGAAGTAGAAGCACAGGAATTCGGGCGTGGAGACGCCCGAATTCGGAACACAAGTTATGAACCGGTGAGACCCGTATCGGTCGCCATCCTCTGGTTGGGCAACGGCAATTGCTCCTTCCCACGCAAACACGTTGCTAAAAATGAGGTCTCCAGGCTCTATGCCGTAAAGTCGCTTGGTGCCCACGCTCAGGTAATCGAGGGCGGGTTTGTGGAATGTCCCTTTGCCGAATGACCGGATGCCGAGTTCCGGGTATTCCTCGCCCATTTTGGGTTCGACAGGACGGCGTACAAGCGGAGCCACATCGTTCATCGTCCGCGAGGGCACACCATCAATTACTTGTGCAAAGGCGCTACGGAGCATTGCCTCCGCTTCCCGTTCAATCTCTGCCTTGTTACTCCGTGCCTCCATGATTTTCGCGGCAAAAGCGTCGATCTTGGCCGCGATCCGCTCCTGTTCTTTCCTGTTAGGCAACGGGATGGTGATTGCGGCAAACGCCTCTGGGCGGATTCGGCTTTTACCGGTTGTTCCTCGTGAAGCTTCATCGCAAGAGTTCCAAAACCAACGAGTCTTAGTAATCCAGAAAAACCATCGTGGATATAGTTCTGCTATGTTTGGCCTGTATAGAGGGAATTCTCCGGAGCAATAGCAACCTGCAAGGTCGGCCTGCACAACACTTACGCTTCCGTGACGAGCCCATATTTTGTTAACGATAATATCATTGACCTCAACGCGATATAGTTTCGAATACTGCGTTGCTGATCCATTTAGGACTTCACGTTCATACGCACCTTCACCCCAAAGCCTGACGCCTATCTGTCGGTATTCCTTACCTGGAATAGGTGCTTCGGGGCGCTGAATAGGAGGAGCGACCTCGCCGATAGGGGTCATAGCCCATTTGCTCGCACTCATGCCTTCTCTCCTCGGGAGCGTACTGGCTCAGCCAATGTAGCTTTGATCTCTTCTATGATCTCCCCGATTCGAAGGTTCTTTTCAGCGATGCTCTCCACAATCTGTTCGGGGGGAAGATGCGCAAGCGCCTCAGCCCCACGTGGATTCTTTAAATCAAGGTTGCAGCCATTAGATAATACGCCCCTTGCCTTGACCTTCCAGGCGTGCGCGTTCTCTTGGCGCTTAGCCGATTTGAACCATTTAAGCAGGTCAGCGAGTTCATCGTATTGAAGCGGATTGGTCTTGGTGTATTTTTTCCGGCCATCAGGCAATGGTTGCTCGTAGTACCAAATCATTTCCGTCGGTCCGGAGCGGTCGAAGAAGAGAAGATTCGTCTGGATCGGCGTGTACGGTTCAAAAACGCCCTGTGGCAACCGCACGATGGTGTGCAAGTTGAAGCTGGTAAGTAATTCTTCCTTGATACGCGCACAGAGACCATCCCCGAACAGTGCACCATTGGGAACAACAACCGCTGCTCGGCCTGGCTTTGGGCTGCGCTTGAGTTTCCGCATGATCAGTTGAAGGAATAGAAGCGCAGTTTCCGTTGTTTGCTTGTCCTCTGGAAAGTTGTTCAGAATTCCGCGTTCCTCCTCTCCGCCGAACGGTGGATTCGTGAGAATCACGTCGACCCGGTCGCGGTCCCCAATCTCGTTAAGCGGGAAACGAAGGCTATTCTCCGGGTCGATCTGGGGCGCTTCGAGACCATGGAGGAGCAGGTTCATCTGGCAGAGGAGATATGGGAGCGGTTTGGCCTCGCCGCCATATATCGACTGTTCCTGAAGCACCCTCCTATCCTCGACAGTCTTGACCTGTTTGCCCAGGTGATTGAATGTCTCGACAAGGAAGCCGCCGGTTCCACAGGCCGGGTCGAGGATCGTCTCCCCGAGGCGTGGATTCAGCGCCTCGACCATAAAGCGGACGACTGGGCGTGGCGTATAGAATTCGCCCGAGTCACCAGCGGCGTCACGCATCTCGCGCAGCATTGATTCATAAAGGTGACCGAGGGTGAAGAGTTCGTCCTGAGCGTCGAAGTGGATCGACGTGACTTGGTTGATTACGTCACGGAGTATGTAGCCGGACTGGATTCTATTGGTCAGGCGGCTAAAGACGCTGGCGATCACGCGTTTGCGGCTAGTGGGGCCGTTGTGCAGGCCGCTCAGGTAGGCAAACAGCCCCGGTCCTTTTGTCCCATCGGGCCGAGTAGCCTCCTCCTGGTTAATGAAGGTAATAAGCTCCGGGCCGGTGACGCCATTCTCTTGGGCTGCCCAGTCACGCCAGCGATATGGCGATTCTATTGTCGGTCGGTATTTCGATCCCCTCATTTTGGCGCGTGATTCTTCGATCTGCTCCAGGTCATCAAGGAACTTAAGAAACATAACCCACGTCAGAAGCGGGAGCCGATCAAGGTCCCCGGACAGCCCCTTATCTTTCCGCATGATCTGTCGGCAGGACTTGATGACGCTGCCGAGACGCTCGGCTGTGGTTTTCGGTTCGTTCGATTTCTTGGTTCGCTTTGCCATCGTGTTTCCTTAAGCCGCGTAGAGCAACGTTTGCAGTTCTCGAATCGCTTCCACCAACCGGTCTTCACCGCCGAAGTAACGGGCAATCTGGATCACATTGCCGCGCTTACTGATTGGCGGGACCTCCAACACTTCAGGGATTACAAATTGCGCGGTTCCATGCTCTGTGTACTTATCGAGGAGTTCACCGAGGATTTCCCGCGCCTCCGGACCATATTGTTCGAAGAAATCCTTCTTCTCGGAGCGGAGACGCTGCGCGCGTTCACGCCGCGTGCGCAGGGGTGCATTAAAAGCAATGTGGCAAAGAAGGTCGAGGGGGTCGGCATCAGGTTGATTCGCCACCGAGGCCAATTCGTCAAAATCGATACCCCGCTCACCCAACCTGTCGATGATATTCTTTCGATGATCGGGGTCCGCCCAGTCATCCCGGAGTTCAGCCGCGTTTCGATAAAGAGTCCGGACTTTCTCTGCGGTGTAGTCGGTAAAGCGGACGACCCGGAGTTGATTGCCGTCGGCGTCAAGTTCATAGACGAGGTGAGCGGCAATCTCGACTCGGCCGCCATCAAAGTAAAACTTACGCCTCTCGACAGGTGTACCATCATCCGGGGGGAGCGGATCGACAATGACCTCGTCGGTCGGTTCAGGTTCTTCCTCCGGGGTAATGACCGTTTCCGTATCGATCGGCTCGCCGTCCTCGTCGATGTGCTGTTCCGTTTCGATGGAAGGATCTCCATCAAAGTCCGGGTCAGCAAACATGCGAGTGGCTGATCCGGTGTAATCAAGGATGCTGAAAAAGAACTTGCCGTAGTCATCTCGGACCCGCGTTCCTCGTCCGATGATTTGTTTGAAATCGGTCATCGAGTTGATGACCCGAACGAGCACCACATTCTGCACCGTCGGCGCATCTATGCCTGTGGTCAGCATCTGTGACGTAGTGAGAATAACAGGAGTGCACCGTTCAACATCTTGGAAATTGCTCAAGTGCCCACGGCCAATGCCACCTTCATCGGACGTAACACGGCAAACGTAGTCAGAATGCTGACGGGTTAGGTCGGAGTTTAGATTGTTCAGCATACGTCGCATCTCGTCGGCGTGCTCCTGATCGACACAAAAAACGATGGTCTTGTCGAAGCGCCCTGTCTTATTCAGAAACTCGGTCAAATGCCTTGCGACAGCTTCGGTCCTGGCCTTCAGGGACACTACGCGCTCGAAATCGTTCGTGCGGTATTCCTCGTCCGGAATTTCTCGCCCGTAGCGGTCAAGTTCTCCCTGGCTGGGACGCCAACCTGCAGCATCCCAAGTGGTGATGACGCGGTGGACCCGGTATGGCGCAAGAAATCCATCGTCTATTCCCTGGCGAAGGCTGTATTGGTAGATAGGGTCGCCGAAGTATCGGTACGTGTCCGCATTATCCTGGCGGCGTGGTGTGGCCGTCATCCCAACCTGGAATGCCGGCTCGAAATACTCAAGAATAGCCCTCCAGTTGCTGTCGTCTTTGGCACTACCTCGATGGCACTCATCCACGATGATCAGATCAAAAAAATCCGGGGAATACTCACGGTAGAGTCCGGGTCTGCGTTCGTCACGGGCAATAGCCTGGTAGATCGCAAAGTACATTTCCCGACCCTTGTTGGCCACCCCTCCTTCAATTTTCCAGCGTGCATCGCCGAAAGGCGCGTATATTTTTGCCATTGGATCATCGACAAGGACATTGCGATCAGCAAGATAGAGAATTCGGGGTCGTCGGTAATCCCCCGGTCGATTCCACCGCGATGACCAAAGCTTCCAACAGATCTGGAAGGCTACGACGGTTTTCCCCGTCCCGGTCGCCATTGTCAGCAGGATGCGCCGGCGTCCCTGAAGAACCGCTTGAACGGTTCTGTTGATGGCGATCTCCTGGTAGTAGCGCGGC
>JBGSHP010000023.1:0-279229 GCA_041752195.1 Candidatus Zixiibacteriota bacterium
GCTTGCCCGACAGCCCTTCTAAAACGATCTTCGCTTTTGTTTTCGAGTCCCACTGCCGTCGTTTCATGACTGATCTCCTTTGTGAAATCAGCCACAAGATACTCTCTTAACAATCCTTGTCAATTAATGGGGAGCAGTATAGGGGTGCGCAATTCCCGCCATATCCGTATCAATGGGACCAATGGGATTCTTCAATTGTATTGCATGAGTTTGGCCACGCGTTTATGGACCAGACTATTGGGATACCACCATTCGTGAATAATGAACACTACTATTTTATGCCAGGAATAGACGGTCCTTATCTGAACTTGGCGTTTATCGAAGGCTGGGCGTATTTTTATAGTGGCGTATCTATGGATACGAAATTCCTTGTCAACTATAATAACGATATGCAACCAAACTCTATAATTAATTTGGAGCAACCTTACCCTGATGTTCCCCATACATTGGAATTATCGCCATTCGATCCACCATTCACGAATCCAATCTTTGAAGGCGCACACGTCGATGGCGCGATCGCCGAGGCCTTATGGGATGTCTATGATACACCAAACGATGACAATTATTACATGGGCGGAGTCCTATGGGGACATAATAACGACCATAATGGCTATTATTCATGGAGCGAACTGGATGTTATTTTAGAAGTTTTTGTCGGTTATCATCCTCGGCCGGGTGATCCCGACCATTATTATTGCTGGAACATCTACGAATTTATCCATGGCTGGCGTAAATTGGGTTACCCCGTCGATGCCGTTTTTACGAATATTTTCGAGGCCCATAACGTCCCAGTGTTTTTACCGGGCGACATAAATGATGACGGCAGAATTGATGTCCTTGATATTATTCAATTCATAGATTGGAAATACAAAGGTCAGCCGTGGCCGCCCGTCCATTGTCCCTCCGCCGACGTCAACGCCGATTGCGAAATAAATATCGTCGATGTTCTATATTTAGTTGATTATAAGTTTAAAAATGGCGAAGAGCCGTTGGCCGGCTGTTATGAGAATATAAGTTGGCCGCAACATTGTAATTAACGATTGTTGTTTTTGCATCAGTATGAATTGCCTGATGCCATAAAGAATCAACGGGGGCGGCGATCCAAGACTTAAATATTTGAATAAGTAGAAGCAAATCAGAAGCAGGATTATATACGCCGGTCAGGGGTAATCGCGGCTGACGATCTACATTGCCCGAAGCCAGAGCCACAGGGCCGAAAAGGCCAGTGTCGCCAGTGTCACCGGGACCCCGATTCGGGCGTGCTGTTTCCAGTTGATTTTTATCCCCATCCGGGCCGCCTGGTCGATGACGATTATATTGGCAATCGACCCGACTATCAGAAGATTCCCGGCCAGAGTCGAAGATAACGCCAGAACCGGCCCGGCCAGAGGATGAGTCGCCGACGGCAACAGCAACATCACGGCCGGGACATTGGAAACCAGATTGCTTAAGAGCGTACTGAATATGAAAAGCCACAAGGGCGCCCGGAGATCTATCCCCTGCACCATAAGGGCCGCTTCCACCTGCTTGAAAATTCCGAGGCTGTTGACGGCATAGTTGACGATAAAAAGCGCGAGAAACAACACCAGCAATTGCCAGTCCACCAGGCCCAGCATTTCCCGAGAGCGCATATGACGAGAACAAAGTAATACCGCCGCGGCAGATAGAGCTAACAGCTCCCTGGGCCAGGGGCTGACCAGAAACAGAATCAATAGGCCCACCAGGACGAACATCCCTTTACCGGTTTGCCATGAAGAATACCCGGGAGTTTCAATGGCCGGGAGACTTGTCTCTTTGGCCCATTTACCTTCGCACAAGCGGCAGATAATCAGCCAGGTCAGCGCCAATCCCACCAGGGCCGGAATGCCGGCGTCCCAGAGATATCCGGAAAACGACAGATGCAAAACCTGCCCCACCAGGATATTTTGCGGATTGCCGATAAGAGTAGCTGCCGAGCCGACATTGGCGGCGCAGGCCAGAGCCAGAAGAAAGGGGACGGGATCGAGTTTTCTATTAACCGCCACCTCGGCCACGATCGGGGCCGCCGCCAGGCAAACGATGTCATTGGCCAGAACCGCCGACAGGATTCCTGACAGAGCGATTATCAGGGCCATGAGGCCTCTCGGGGAAACGTGCAGCGACCCCACATATCGCACCATCCGGGAGTAAAATCCGCTTAACCGAAATTGGCTGGAGACCACCATCAGGCCGAATAACAGGGCCATGGTCGAAATATCGATCGCCTCGTGCAATTGCGAGGTCTGAACCACCCCCAGGGCCATCAGGACCAAAGCCCCGAACAGGGCCACGCCCGTGCGGTCCAGGGCCAGACCGGGAATTCTTCCCAGAATCATCCCCAGGTAAACAAAGCCAAATACCAATAAGACGGCGGTTTCTATACTCATATTTATGGCCGAAATGTCCGGCTTCTCATTAGGCTATAAAATCCAAAAGATATATTATGTCAATATAATGATGGGTGGTTCGAGTGATTCCCTCAAAGGCCCCGGACAATTCGTTTTGGGGAGCCGGATGGGAGCCTAAAAAATAACAAAAAAATCGCCCCGGCAAAGATATCCGGGGCGGTTTTATTTTTTGTTTTTCGCTTCTCGCTCATCTCTGCCCGATAAATTCCCCCGGCGGATATTCTTTGGGATTGCGGTTGTCCTCGTGACAGGCGGCGCAGGACGGGGCCTGGTCGAACATCCGGTCGATATGACAGTCGGTGCATTCCATTTCGCTGTGGGTTGCGTCCAGCATCAAGCCGGTCACGGCATGGCGGAAATTCTGATTATTCCACCCCTTGTGGCAGTTTTGACATTTGGCATTGATTTCGGCGATACGCTTGCCGGTCGGATGACAGGCCCGGCAATCCAGGCCCTGGTGATATTTGGTCAAAGGCCAGCCGGTGCGATCGTGAGTGAACGCCGGGCGTTCCCGGTGATCATGACATTTTGAGCAGGCATCTTTCAGATGACAATCATTGCAAATGGCGTGGACCTCTTCCTGGGTTCGGATCTTCACCGCCGAACTTTTGATGTCGTGGCAATTACTGCAGTTTTCCTTGCGATGGCAATTGACACAGGTGAGGCCGAATAGTTCGACATGCTCATTATGATGAAAGGTCACGATCGGCCCGCCCTTATAAGGCGTGGTGTAAACCTGGCGGGTCGGCTGCAGGATTACGGGATGGGATTTGCCCATAATATCGGTGGGATCCGGCGGGGCGTCGCCCAGGGCCCGGTTATCGCTGGGGATATGACAGACAATACATCTGGTTTCATGGCTCCACTCGGCGTGACAGGACAGGCACTGGCGATGATAGGCCCCCTTGAGATTGGGTTTGCGCAAATCATTCGAAGTCGGGGCGATACTGTGGCATTCCTCGCAGGCCGGAATCTTGCCGGGGGGACTGTAATGATGGCAGGTGGCGCAATCATTGCCCATCCCGGCCATCGAGGCATGCGCCTTGTGATCGAAACGAACCGCCTGGTACAAATCCACCAAATCGCCCAGCATGACCGTCTCGGGCGCTTCCTGAAGATTGTGCGGCGAAGTCTGATGCACCATGGTTGTGCGGGGACAGTTTTTCAGACAGGGAACCCGCGTCGTCGGCGTGGGGCAGGTATGACATTCGGTGCAGACAATTGTCCCGGGTTTATTTTGCGGCGGCATTTGGGCCAATGCCGGATTCGCCGGCAAGACCAGGCCCATTATGAATAGAAGGCAAATTCCTATGGTTTTCATTGAGCCGCCCCGCTTTCCGTTACGACCGGGCCGGATTTATCCGGCACCGCCACGCGCCCTCCAGCCGGAACCGGCACCGAAATAACCGGGAAGGTCATGACAAAAAAGCGATATACCAGCATCAGGGCGGAAATCAACCCGATCGTCACCATAATCTCAATCAGTGAAGGGAAATATGTATCGGTGGCATACAATGGCTTGTAGGCCACGAGAAAGACATTGATACGGTTCAAAACCACCCCCAGGGTGATAATCAGAATGGCGGAAAGGAATAAGCCCCTGACCGAATTCCGAATCCGGGCCTGTGATAAGAGAATCAGGGGAAGCACCACCCCGCCCAGGGTTTCTATTAAATACATAATCGATTGTGTTGACATTTCCCAAAGATAGGGCCAGGCATCCCGGATGGTCAGATCGGCCACTTTCACCGCCAGATAGACGCCCAATAACACCGGTGTGTAACGGGCAATCGAAGACAGGACTTTCATTTCGGGCTTCATGCCGAATGATCGGGACGATAAAATCGACTCAAATATCACCATGGGGAAACCCACGGCGATAGCCGAGAGAAGAAATAATAACGGAGATATATTGGTGTACCACAGAGGATGCATTTTGGTGGGGGCGATGACCATAAGCGTCCCCAGCGACGACTGGTGCAGGCAGGAGAGAGTCACCCCGGCGATAATGAAAAGCGAAATAAACCGCGCCAGGTACTTGTGACAGACCGTCAGCCAGGAGTCGATAATCTTATTTAGTATTCGCAACGGACCCGGAAGGCTGACCCGGCCGGCGAATCGCTCGGCTATAACGGGCAGGAATTCCACATACAGGACTGTCAGGTATATCATGACACACAGGCCGACTTCGAATAAAACCGAATTACCCTGCCACATACTGGGAAGCATGGGATGCCAGACATTGTAATAACGTCCCAGGTCGGCCAAAAGCCCGATGACGACAAAAGTGTAACCCAGAAGGGCCGTGAGAAGCGCCGGACGGACGATGACATGGTACTCTTCCTTGTGGAAAATATCGGCCAGGGCGGCGGTCGTGAATCCGCCCGCGGCCAGGGCTACGCCCGAAGCCACATCGACGGCTATCCAGATGCCCCAGGGATATTGATGATCCAGGTTGGTCGCCGCTTCCAGCCCGAAAAGTAGCCGATAAATGTACCCGCCGATACCGAGCAAAGCCAGAATACCCAGGATGATTGTCCCCGGCGTGAAAAATCGATAACTGATTGGCGTGGGTTGTTCGGCGTTATTCATGGCTGTCTTCCCCCTCGCCCTTCTTATTGTTCATGGAATGCATAATCAGGCCCAGGATGCCGTACAAGGCCAGGGGCGGCACAAAAGATTTAAAAATCCCGTGCTGGATCTTTTCGGTGGCGTCGGGGATTGGCTCACTGTTCAATTGAGGTAATTCCGTATGCTTGAAGTCGACCGGCGCCAGATATAGCCAGGCCGTACCGCCGGCCTCGAATTCGCCGTAAACGTGGTTGACATAGCGGTCGGGATTATTCTTGATGCGGGCGTAGGCGGCATCGATTAAATCCTGGCGAATCCCGAACGTCAAAGCCTCATTGGGGCAAATCGCCACGCAGGCCGGGCGTTCGCCCCGACCGACCACGCGATCGAAGCAAAAGGTGCATTTCATAACCCGGGGGTCGAGAGCATTGGCATATTCGTAGGCCGGGATCTGAAAGGGACAGGCCACCATGCAATATCGACAGCCGATACATTTCCAGGCATCGTAAACCACCGGTCCCATGTCGTCCTTGCGTAAAGCGCCCACGATGCAGGCCGAAACGCAGGCCGGACGATTGCAATGCATGCACTGGACTTTCATGGAATAGGTTTTATCAGGAACCTGGGGATCCGAAAAGCGATTGACCACCGTATAGGCTTGCTCATCGGGACGGCGATGCTTATCGAACACCGTCTTATCTTCATAAACGCTTAAGGGCTTTTCCGAAGTCTTGTTCTCCTCGGCGCAGGCCCACTCGCACCGGCGGCATCCGATACAGACGACGGTGTCGACCAGGACACCGTAGGATTGACTGCAGTCCAGGGCCATCCCGGACTCTTCGGCTTTTAAAGAAGCCGTCGAAACCAACCCAGCCCCGGTCGCCGATATCTTAAAAAAGTCCCTCCGCGATATTTTCATATCGACATCTCCTCCAAAGCGCCCCATCCCAGATTGTGAATATGTTCACAAAATCTGACATACCTATATACCTTCTTATCGGCCATAACTAACCCAAAATAAGACTATTTCACTCTATCTCCAAATTATTTATTTCACAAAATTGGGCTATAATGACCCAATTTATATTCTTACGAGTGGACACCCCTTTGTTTTCGGGTTCAAATTCTATATTCTTATATATCATAGTCTTATAAGTTCATTGAAACTAGATAGTGGACGGACAACACTATTGTTTATGAATTAAGGAATCCGGGCCTAAATGCCGTTTAGGAATGATTGTCACCTCACTTGCGTGGATTTGTTTGTACAAATTGGTTTTGCCGTTTTTAAACCAAACAACCGTTGATTCCTTCCGGCGATAGAATAATACCTATCTTTATCGCGGATGAAGTTAAAAGCGGCAACGCCAATAGTGTCGCCCCGGATTTCCCGTCAGAATGAGAGCTTGGGGCAGGCCCTCAAAAATTTGGGTTGACAAATCCCGATTAAATCGTATGCTATATGGCCGATATGGGGTTATAAACCGCTTTTTCGGCAGCGAAGTGCAGCTTGACCGCGTATATAATAAGTTTTTAATATTTGAGGTAGCAAATGGCTAAAGCGCAAAACAGGGTTCACGTGAAACTCAAAAGCAGTGATTCCCCTTATATTTACATCACCACGAAGAATAAGCGGAATACGCAGGATCGTCTGGAATTGAAAAAATACGACCCGGTCGTCAAGAAACATGTCCTGTTCAAGGAAATCAAGTAGGGCTTAATTTCGGCCGGGATTTTTCCGGCCCGTAAAATAAATTGCCGATTTCAAGACGGCCCTTTAAATTAAAGGGCCGTTTTCTTTTTAGTGAAACCGGGGATCATGTGAAAATCGCCACCTGGAATGTAAATTCGGTCCGCTCCCGTCTGGAACGCCTGACCAATTTTCTTTTCCGCCACCAGCCCGATATAGTTTGTCTTCAGGAATTGAAATGCCTCGAGGAAGTCTTTCCGTATAACGAAATCAGAGCCGCCGGTTACTATGCCGCCGTGCACGGCCAGAAAACCTACAACGGGGTGGCGGTCTTGAGCCGCGAGGAAGCCGATGAAATCCGATGCGGTTTCGAGGACAATGTCGAAGATTCCGAAGCGCGACTGATCCGGGCGCGGTTCGGCGATTTGCACGTCATTTCCGTCTATGTCCCCAACGGCTCCGAAGTTGGCTCGGAAAAGTGGCAATACAAACTGGCCTGGCTGGAACGGCTCCAGAAGTACCTTACTGGTAATTTCCCTGATAAAGACAGTCCTCTGATTATCTGCGGTGATACCAATATCGCCCGCGATCAACTCGATATGGCCGACCCCCCGGCCTGGGAAAACACCGTCCTGTATCATCCGGATATTGTCCGGCCCTTCGAGTCCATTTTGGCGGGGGGGCTGGTCGATGTTTTCCGGGAGAAAAACCCCGAAGGCAAAATCTACAGCTGGTGGGATTATCGTCAGTTGGCTTTTCCTCGCAACGACGGTCTGCGTCTGGATTATATCCTGGCGTCAAGGCCTGTGGCCGCGCGGTGCACGGCCGCTTATGTTGACCGCGATGAACGCAAAGGGGAGAAACCCTCCGACCACGCCCCCGTCCTGGCCGAGTTTGAATAATCCTTAGAACTCCGCTCCGCCTTTTAAGTCACCCTCAAATCAACTCCCGCTCGGCTTTCTCCAAATCGCCCGGGTCGAATTTGACCAGCGCCAACTCCGGGCCGTCGTGCGCCGCCGAAAAACAATGCGTCTGCCCGATTTTATCTTTCCAGGAGCCCGTCAGCCGGGCCGATTCGTGGATATGCCCGTGAAGTGTCGCCAGCGGCTGCAGTTTTTTGATAAACTCCGCCACCGCCACCGACCCCGTATGGACATCCATCGGGACCGAGTCAACCATGATCCCGTCCAGAGCCGCCCGATCCAGTTTGGTCTTATAGGGCGGAGTATGGAACAGGCAGATCGCCTTGTTGAGATTGACCTCGCCGAATAAAGCCTTCAGGTCTTTGGCGATAGTCGTGTATTTTTTTTCGTAATCCGTGACCGGGACCGTGCGGAATCCCTCCTCCGGCGAAATACACCCCGGGTCGACATAACGGGAAACATCGTACCGCTCCCAGTCTTTAATCTGAAACGGCGAGGGCGGGACATAGGCGTAGCCGTAGACCACGTAATCTTCCAGGGGGACCTGGCGATTATGGGCATAATGCCACAAACCGCGGGAGGCAATATCCAGAATCGAGTGTTCCTCGGCGCGACCGTCGTCATTGCCCAGAATCAGGAAAATTTCGGGATATACCGCCCCCAGTTTTTCTTTCAGGCGGGCCAGATTGACGGCCAGGAAATCTTTGATAAAATCAAAGCCGGCGCTTTCGGTCTCGGTATGTTTATACAGCCCGTGCGGAAGAATATCCCCGCCGATAAAAAGCGCCCGGGGAGGTTCCTTCTCGATACGCGTGAATAATTTCTGATAGCGATCGCGATGCCCGTGCAGGTCGGTCACGAAGAAACAAATCATAGATTGTCTCGGGTTGCGAACAGCCGGCTTTCAGCATGATTTTTCATCGATTGATAATATAATAAATCCCTCTAAAAAGTGGCAGGATTAAATGCGACCGGGATTGAGGATTGCGAACAAGTCTCGGTTTCGTCATTGCGGGCGTAGCAAAGCCATCTCATATTTGGTCGAGTCAAGATTGTTGAGATTGCTTCGTCGCCCGACCTTCAGGTCGGCTTCCTCGCAATGACGATTAGGGAGATTCGGCGATGGCTATAAGTGAGAATTGCGCGCGGTATTTAACAATTTTATATTGATGCCAAACTATCGAGGTATCCCATGCGCGCCATGATTCTGGAACAGGTTGGCCGTCCCCTGCAGTTGCGGGAAATATCGCCGCCCACTCCCCGCGAAGGACAACTGCTTATTAAAGTCCACACCTGCGGCCTTTGCCGCACCGACCTGCATGTCGTCGACGGCGATTTAAAACATCCGCGCTTGCCACTTATCCCGGGGCATCAGATAGTGGGCGAAGTGGCCGACATATCCCGCGGGGGCGGGAAATTTCTCAAAGGGACGCGGGTCGGTATCCCCTGGCTGGGCGGAAGTTGCGGGCAGTGCAAATTCTGCAAGTCGGGCCGGGAAAATCTGTGCGATAACGCCCTTTATACCGGGTATCAGATCGACGGTGGGTTCGCCGAGTATTGCACCGCCGACGAACGCTTTTGTATCCCCCTGCCGAAAAATTATCCCGATTTGCAGGCGGCTCCGCTTTTGTGCGCCGGGCTTATCGGGTATCGCGCCCTGCGGATGACAGGCGAGGCCAAACGGCTGGGCTTTTACGGTTTCGGGGCCTCGGCCCATATTTTAATCCAGGTGGCGCGGTACCAGAAACGCGAGGTGTACGCCTTCACCCGCGAGGGAGATATCTCCGGGCAGGAGTTCGCCAAAAAACTGGGCGCGGTCTGGACGGGGTTCTCCATGGAGACGCCGCCGGTACCGCTCGATGCCGCTATCATCTTCGCTCCGGCCGGGGAACTGGTGCCATTGGCCCTTAAAGCGGTGGACAAAGGTGGGGTGGTGGTTTGCGCCGGAATTCACATGAGCGATATCCCGTCGTTTCCTTATTCTTTCCTCTGGGAAGAACGCATCATCCGCTCCGTGGCCAATCTGACCCGGCAGGACGGTGAAGAATTCATGGCGCTGGCGCCTTTGATTCCGGTACAAACCGAAGTCACCGCGTATCCATTGGAGAAAGCCAACCAGGCGTTGGATGACTTGCGCCACGGCCGTTTCCACGGCGCCGCGGTGATAACGGTGGAGTGAAGATAGTGAAAATTCTAAAATTTATTGCACTTATTTTACTGATTATCATTGATATTATGGTGGCCATAATTAGATATGATTTTTGGGGATTTAGTCTCAACGAGAATACTGTTAACAAAATATCGCTGCCTGAATTGAATACCTTTGTTAGCGTGCGAAAAATGACGTGGGGCGGAATAGATAGTGAAGCGTTGATTTTGATTTCCAGCCGAGATGATGGTGATTATTGTTATGATCCCAATACTGACTATATTTATCAGCATTGTCCCACCATTATGTATAAAGTCGAAGATAGCGTATTGACAATATTTACGAATGATTTGTCACCGGTTCCACGTCATTTTGGCAAGAAAATTATTGTCAATCAGGTTTGGCTTTCGAGTTCAGAATACTATAAAATGATGTGTGATCACAAGCAATATGGCATAGATGGAATCTTGAGATAATAGGATACCAAACATGCAGGGTAATACAATAATTACTATAAATAGATTGTTCGTGGTATTTCTTGTTATCTTAATCATAGAAACGGTAGGGATCGATATTTACAGTCATCTAACACACGAAGAAATTAACTGCGAAGAATATTTATATAAGAATGAAATCTATTTTCCTGACCTTGATGAGAAAATATTTGCATTAAAATATTGTACGAGGGAAACAGAATTTTGGTATTATCAAAGTAGTATTATGATATCTGCCATATTAAAAGACACATGTCGCTATAATCCAGGAACTGATTACTTATTAAATGGAATGGAGCCGGTTTATTACAAAACTGTTCACGATACATTATTTTTATATATTTGTTCAACCGGAACCTCTATCTTGCCAAAAAGGCCGCAATATCCTGTTATTCCCAAGTCATTTGACTCGGATGTTAAAGTAGTCATCAAGCAATTGAATCATACGAAAATGAATGAAGTAATAAGTGACTTTAAGGACGGTGGAGTTATGCTCCTGTTTTAATATTAAACCTGGTGGCCGACGCGGGCGCAAAGGTATACAATTAAATGTGAAATATGAAGCCGGGTGGCCCACCCTTCAGGGTGGGTTCTTTTTGCGGCAGACGAGGACGTCTGCCGTACACAACATATAGAAAGCACCAACCTGTTTCCCCGAATATCATCTCTTAAACGAAAACAAATACATCCCCGCCGAGACCGCCAGCCCCGGGAAAATCGGCTCAAGACCCAGCCAGTAAGTACCATCCGGATCGATATACGCCGAAAGAAGCCAGATCAGCGACACCCCGCCCGACAATATCACCGACCAGAACGCCGCTTTCGGCGACATTGATCCTTTCTTTAAAAAGGCCGCTAGGACAGGTATCAATAATGCCGGCGTGCCGACCGAGCCGACATGATGCCAGACCTCTATCACCGACTGGAAAAACAGCGCCGCCGCTATCGATATCACGGCGCAGAGAACCAGCCCCACGCGGGTGTAGAACGTCGTCCTATTTTCCGGGACACCGAACAGCCGCCAGGCGATATCGCGGCCGAAAGTCGAAGCCGCCAGAAAGGAATAAGAATCAATCGTCGACATCACCGTCACCAGCATGGAGATGACAAAAATGCCGTAAACCCCCGGCTGCAAAATCGCCTGCGCCAGCGCGGGGAAAGAACTGACGGGGTTGCTCAAATCGGGCAAAAGCGCCCGGGCGTAAAGGCCGCAACTGGTCGTCAATAAATCGAACAAAAACCAGTATACGATCGACAGCAATATTCCCTTCCGGGCCACTGCCTCGGTTTTGGCGGCATAGCACCGTTGATGAAACGCCGGCTCGATGAAAGTCTGCAGGGCGATAAAATACCAGACCGCGATATACCATCCCGAATTCCCCCCATGCCAGGTGAGATGACTCTCCGGGACATGAGATACAATAAAATCCAGCCCGCCGTACTTGGTCACGAGTATGATAAAAAGGATGATGAATCCCAGGTACATCAGGATAAACTGATAAATATCGGTTCGTACCACCGAACGAAAACCCCCCATCAAAATATAAAAAAGCGAAAAGATCGTCCCGGCCAGTACCCCTACCCAGAACGGCCACCCGAAAAGCATCTCGATTAAGACCGCCAGCATGAGGATATATCCGGCCGGCACCGCCATCAGGAAAATCAGAATCGACCCAGCCGCGGCCGTCTTTTTACCATAGGCGGCGTCGAGGCGGTCGGGGATGGTTAATACTTCGGCCCGGCGGGCTTTCCCGGCCAGATAATAGGCGAAAAGAAAAGCCGCCAGATAGTAAGGCACCCCGAACACCAGCCAGTTCGACAGGCCATAGCGATAGCTGTACTCCCCCACACCCAAAATTCCGCCGTACCAGGTCGAAACCAGGCTGGCCGTGAACGCGGGAAGAGTGAGGGTTCGCCCCCCGAGGATGAATTCCCCGGCGGAAACATTCCCCGGCACGCGACGGGCAAAACCCACCGCGGCCATGGAGACGATATAGGCGATGATAAGGATGTAGTCTATGGGCGCCATGATTTATGTTCCGTTAAGCAAGATTGCTTCGTCGATCGACCTTTCGGTCGGTACTTCTCGCAATGACGGTTTGAAGTTTTTCAACCCACCGCAAGCGGTGGGGCACCAGGGCGCCAGGGACAGGGTCGATGTGGACATCGACCCTGCACAAAATATTAACCATGTAAAATTAGTCCAATCTTTAATTTGGTGGGGCCGACATTCCTGTCGGCCTTTATTCCCGTTAGGTGGCCCACAGCTTGCTGTGGGGTTTAAGAGATTCCTGGTCATTGCTTTATTACTTCAAATCCCAGCGAAGTTGCAGGTAAAAACTCCGTTCGGCGCCGACATAATATTCGGCAAACGGCTCCGGACCCCACCAGTACGAATACCCCGATGTCTCATATTTCTTATTGAAAAGGTTATCGATTCTTCCCGAAAGAGTGAACTTGCCCACTCCGTCCAGATCGCCCAGCGAGACCTGCGCCGAAAGCGAGGAAACCGTGTAAGGGTCGATGGCCAGGGCTTCGGTCTGGCCGTTATCGACATATTGCTTGCCGATGACGCGAAGGCGATAGGTCAGGCGATATCTTCCGGTATTATAATCGAAAATCAGGTTGCCCAGATAGTCGGGAAATCCGGCGGTGATATTTCCGGAATAATCGAGCGTGTCATCGGCGGCGCCATCGTAATCATAGTCGGGATAAACGGTGTAATCTTTCAGGCGATTATAATTGTATGCCGCATTGCCGGATATTTGAAAATTCCTGAAAGCGGCGACGCCCCCCTCGAACTCGATCCCGGCGTGAACCGACCGTTCGGCATTGCCGATCTTGGGTTGGCCGTTGTCGTTGAGCCCGCCTTCGGGAACGATTTCGTTGCGGAACTCCATCCAGTAAAAATTCAGACCGGCATGATAGCGGTTATCGCGATAATTGGCACCCAGTTCGAAATTATAAACCCGTTCGGGATGGACCGTCGGGTCGCCGAACGTGAACGTCGTATCGTTATCGCCGTTGACCCTGATCTCTTTGATTTCCAGATTGGGGAACGCGGTGATTTCTTCGGCATCATAAATACTCACATCCTCCGGTTCCCGAGACGCTACCGCGGCGCTGACAAACAGGCTGATCGTTTCGCTCAATTTATAATTCAGCCCCGCCCGGGGTGAGAAAAAGAGCCAGTTGACGTCGTATTGGTACCCCGGAAGATACCCCATCCGCACCTGGTCGAAATCATAGGTGAGATAGCGAAGTTGAAGATTTCCCATGAGACGGAGGCGCTCCGTGAGAGCGTACGATTCCAAGGCGTACAGCGAGCCCGAGTACTTGGTGCCGAAATAGTTGTAAAAGCGATGCCGCGGCCCGAGCGCCTCGGCGTTGACATTTTCAGCCCAGATCACCTGGCCCCAGTGGTCGGAATTGAAATAATAAAACGCGCCCCCCAGGGTCAGTTCCCCTTTATGATGGGCGATTTCCAGACGGGGGTTCCAGCCATACTGGTTCTTGGTCACCCATTTCTGGCGGACCAGGTCGATGTCGGTTTGAGCCGGATCGACTAAATCAGCCGGGCCGATATTGTACTCCACGATATTGCCGTCGGCTTTGTACTGCTCATAGAATCCTTTGCCGCGAATGTAGTACAGGGTATTCAGCAGGGTCAGTTTGTCATTCAGGCGGATATTATTATGCAATTCATAATGGGGCTGGTTGAAATCATCGATTTCATTTTCATAGGTGCTGGGATTATAACGGCGGTTGCTCTTCATGGTCTCCCGGTCGATACCGTTGAACGCCAGGGCGGCTTGCATGGGACCGCCATAGACATTGACAATCGTGGTCATATTTTCGTCCAGGCGGGAGAGCGACAAAAAATAGGCCCAGCCGTCATACCAGGCGTTCTGACGATATCCGCCGCTGTACATTTTGCTGTACCGGGCCGCCAGCGACCAGCGCCCGTCGATAAGTCCCGAAGAATACTCCACGGCGGTTTTGCGCATATCGGCGATACGATTATTGGCGGCCGTGAAAGAGCCATAACCGGTGACAAAACTTACTTCGCGGGGACGCTCCAGCCCCGCCGAGGCGATATTGATGGAACCGCCGAAGGTGGCGTCGCCGTAGAGCGAATTGCCCACCCCGCGCTGCACCTGAATATCGGCGGCATCGGCGGGAAAGTCGGGCAAATCATAGAAGTAGGTGAAGCGGTCTTCGGGGTCGTTCAAGGGGATACCGTTGATATAAACGCCCAGTTGTTTGTATGAAAACCCGCGGATTTTAAAATCGCTGGCCCCGGCAATGCCCCCGGTATAAGAGACAGCGTACATATTGGGCGTGGTTTCCAGCAACACCGGCAGGTCGCTTAGAGTGTAATCGCGGGCGATTTCGTCTTCGGAAAAATCGCTGAAGGCGGCCGGGGTGACACCGCGCCGGGCCCGGAGGGCCGTGACCCGGATATTCTGCCCGGGATAAACTGCGGCAGTCATGACCACCTTGATATCGGCGGGGTTGACACTCTCCCGGATTCTGACCAGGGCCGGCTGATAACTGATATGACTGAAAGTCAGGGATGTCGGATGGGTATCTTTCGCCTCCAGCCGGAAAAATCCCTCGTGATCGGTCACGGCTTTCAGGCCGGAGATATCGGTTTGTATATTGACCCCCGCGATGGGATGGCCTTCCTGGTCCAGGACCCGGCCCATGAATTCGGCGGCCTCAAGTAGTGCCCCGGGCAGGCATATCAGGACCAGGGTAATGAAAATTTTGCGGAACATAACCGGACTCCTTCCAATAAAAATTCCGCCTTATCCGGAAACGGGCCGGACATAGACGGACTTAAAAGAGACCGGTGTTGTCCTCATCCGTTTCCCTACGCCGGTATTATCCGGATCAGGTCAAGGGGGTATGATCTCAGGTGATGATTTTTCACCACCCCCAACGGAACCGAGTATTTCTTATTCTCAAAGGAATTTACGGGAAAAGGATTCCAAAAGGCAAGAGGAAAAACCGTAACCCGGAACTCGGCCGACGAATGGTTGTTTCTATAAAAGTCGTCGTCCGTATAATAAATGAGACTTTTGGCGCCGAACACGTATAATAAAACACTATGTGGCTCTTAACGATCGTCATAACCATGGCCGCCATTTTAGGGGTTCTGGAGATACTATTACTCCGGTTTCTTAATAAAAAGTGGTGGCAGATCCTCTGGATTCGACTGATCGCCATAGCCTTACCTCTGGCGGCGGGCCTTGCGGTTTTGCTCTGGTTCTGGGGCCGACGATATAATATTACCATTTTAAATGAAATCGGCCTGCCGATGGCGGCCGCGATCCTGGTCAGTATGGTGGGGCTGGTCGTGGCTTTCCCTTTGTCCGGCCTGGTGCATGCCCTGGATCGTGTGATTGAACGTCGCCGAAAAAAGCCAAAATCCGCGGTAAATACCGAAAAGATAAATCTTAACCGCCGGGCCGCTCTGGCCGGGACGGCGGCGATATTTCCTTTCCTGGCCCTGGCTGCCGGCGGCGGCGGCACGGCCGAATCTTTCAACGGCACCCGCGTCTTCAAAATGAAGATGGGTTTGCCTCAATTGCCTCCGGAGTTAGAGGGCCTCACTATCCTGCAACTTTCCGATTCTCATCTGGGGATATATCGCTTTCTCGATGACTGGGAGGCGGTTCTCACGGAAGCGGCGACTTATAAACCCGATTTAGTTCTTTTGACCGGCGATATCGCCGACGATTTAAGTCTCCTGCCGGATACCCTGAAAATGACCGAAGCTCTGAAGCCACCTTACGGAATTTTCGCCAGCCTGGGTAATCACGAATATTATCGGGGGGTGGACCGGGTTAAGAGAATATTCGGTCAATCTCAAATCCCGCTGTTGATAAGCGAAGGGGTGAATATTTCCGTTAAAGGAAAATCAATCTTTGTGGCCGGAGCCGATGACCCCCGCTATTTGAATGAAGACACCTCGGTTTTCTTGAATGATACTGTCAATAAGGCAGTATCAAATGCCAATAATGCCGATTTTGCCATTCTTATGTCGCATCGGCCCGAGGGTTTTAATTCTGCCCATAAGCATAAGATCCCCTTGACCTTGGCAGGACATACCCATGGCGGCCAAGTTGGCCTCGGGAGACGCAGTCTGTTCTCTAATTTTATGCCGGATAGATACTTATGGGGCGAATATCAACTCGATGAGAGTCGCCTGTATGTATCTTCGGGGATAGGGCACTGGTTCCCGTTCCGGTTGGGATGTCCGCCAGAGGCACCGATTATTGAGTTGATTAAATCCGATCAGGTATAGGTATAATTAACAGGCTATTATTAGAATTTAAATATTGCCGAATATTTTATAAAAAGAGCTATCTTTCGCAAAGAGCACATTTATTGCCAAGGAGGGTTATCATGGCAACGGAAGTTAAACGTAATAACTGGTCACAGTTTCTGCGGCGTTTCAATGCCGCCAATCAGTATCGTCACGCCGAAATCAGCCTTAAGGATAAACAACAGGAAAAGCGGATGGCATTGAATGAGACTCCTTTTCTGGGTATGACCCTGGAGAAAAAAGGACGTCTAATCGGGGCCATCCAACTTTTCGCCGGCAACGTTGATCCGGATCGGCCCAGTTTCCCCGTTCTTTCCATCAAGGATCCGTCCAAAATCACGCTCGAAAAAGATGCCGAAGGGCGCGACCGCGAAGTAACGGTCACGACCAAAGAAGGTGCCGCGGTCCATATAAATCTGGGCCAGCACGACCAGTCTCTTCCCGAGCAGTTCGTCCGGAAAGTGGCGTACACTCTCTATGAGCGCCGGGGTCGTCAGGACGGCCATGACCAGGAAGATTGGTTCCGGGCCGAAAAGACGGTCAAAGACACCGAGTTGGATTTCGTTCGCTAGGCATCGTCGATCGTTAATTCAATCATAGAATCAGCGGCGGCCATCATTATCGATTTGAGTTTTAGGAGTGGACTGTCTATTTTGACAGGTATTTCACGCGGATTTATTTATTCCCGGCTTTTGTCCGCAACTTCACCCAAGGCTCTGTTTTTCAAGGCCTTAAACTTTGCCGGTTTTTTTCGGCGAATATCATGACTGAATCTCTCTCGTTTAGCCTTGCCAATTATTGAACATACTTATTCGGGGCGGCCAATCGGTAGACAATTTTGTCGATAATCGGGGTAAGGGTCGAATCATGGACTTGATGGTTTGGCCCGAATATAAGGAGCCCCTATGTTTAACATGAAATCGCTCAAGGCACGCGTCCTGCTCTTGAGCATCAGTTCCATAGTGCTGACCTCGCTGGTCAGTATCGGTTTTGTTTTTATCAACAAAGGGAAAATTGCTGAACAGAGCCTGGCCGCCCAAAATGAAGTCGGTGGCATGATGGATGATTTCGCGCACAGCGAATCGGCCAAAATTGCCCGCGATGTTTACCTCATGTGCCGGGCCATGCAGGAATCACTGAATCAAAAGGTCGCCTGCGACCTGGCCGTGGCCCGCGATGTCCTCGGCCGCCACGGAGAAATTTCTTTTTCGGGAGAGACTGTTTCCTGGAATGCCGTCAATCAACTCACGAAATCCTCGCAACCGGCCATGTTGCCTAAAATGTACGTGGGCAAAACCTGGCTGGGACAAAACAAGGAAACCGGCCAGGAATCCCCGATCGTCGATCAGGTTAAAAAACTGGTCGGCGGCACCTGCACCATATTTCAAAGAATGAACGAGTCCGGAGATATGCTCCGCGTTTGTACCAACGTGGAAAAACTCGACGGTACCCGGGCGATCGGGACTTTCATCCCGGCCGTGGAGCCGGACGGCAGGAAAAATCCGGTCGTGGAAACGATCCTCCGCGGGCAGACCTATGTCGGGCGGGCCTACGTCGTGAACGCCTGGTATGTCACCGCCTATGAACCGATTCGGGATAAATCGGGTAAAGTATCGGGCGTGCTTTATGTCGGTATCAAGCAGGAGAGTGTCGAAAGTCTCCGCTCCGGTATCAAGGATATTAAAGTGGGCAAATCGGGGTATGTCTATATTCTGGGCGGCAAGGGTGAGCAAAAGGGCCAGTATATTATTTCCCTGGGGGGCAAGCGGGACGGGGAAAATCTCTGGGAAGCCAAAGATGCCGACGGCAACCTGTTCATTCAGGAAATAGTCAATAAGGCTCTCACGACCAAAGACGGCCAGGCCGATTTTGTCCGTTATCCCTGGAAAAACCAGGGTGAAGAAAACGCCCGTTATAAAGTCGCCGCCGTGTCCTATTTCGAGCCCTGGGACTGGGTCATCGGGGCCGGTTATTATGAAGATGACTACCAGGATGTGGTCGCCCGCATGCAGGCCTCCACCGACGCCATCAACGGGGCTTTAAACAGCATGGTTTTGTATGGCCTTTTCGGGGCCATAATCATGGTAGCCCTGTTCGGAATCTTCGCCTTCTTTATGGCGACGCGTATTGCCAATCCGATGATGCATTCCATCGACAGGCTGGCCAATGGCGCCGACGAGGTGGCTTCGGCTACCGACCAGATCGCCCAGTCCAGTCAATCCTTGGCGGAGGGTTCCTCGCGGCAGGCCTCGGCCATAGAGGAGACTTCAGCTTCATTGGAAGAGATGTCGGGGACGACGCGTCAGAACGCCGAGAATGCCCGCAAGGCCAATGAACTGGCGGCGGCCACGACCGATATCGCCGAAAAAGGCACCTCGGCCATGACCATGATGTCGGGCGCTATTCAGGAAATCAAAAAGTCTTCAGATGAGACGGCCAAGATTATCCGGGTCATCGATGAAATCGCTTTCCAGACCAATTTGCTGGCTTTGAATGCGGCCGTGGAAGCGGCCCGGGCCGGTGACGCCGGAAAAGGTTTTGCCGTGGTGGCCGAGGAAGTCCGCAACCTGGCCATGAGGTCGGCCGAAGCGGCCAAGAACACCAGTTCGCTACTGGAGGGGGCCCGCCAGAATGCCAGTGATGGAGTAAACTCGGGCAAGCAGTTGGAGGAAATATTCCTGGAGATAAAAGACGGCGTCAAGAATGTCAGCAGTATCATAAATGAGGTCTCCGTGGCCAGCGAAGAACAGGCCCGGGGGATAGAGCAGATTAACAAAGCCATAACGGAAATAGATTCCATCGTCCAGCAGGTGGCCGCCACCGCCGAGGAAACTTCATCGTCGAGCGAGGAAATGGCTTCGCAATCGGCCATGATGCGGGAGATGGTCGTGGAATTGAACCGGGTGGTTTTGGGCAAAGACCGCCGCGAGACGACCGCCTCGCCGGCTCGTACTCAATACCCTTTGCCGTCAAAAATGAAAGAATCGCCGTCCGGGCCGAAAAAAACAGCCGTGCCGCGTATCGTGAAGGCGTCGCCCGCCAGGGCGAACACGATCCTCGAAGACTCTCCGGAGGCACTGGCTGAAATAGAAAAATAAAAATTCTCAAATTGAGTAATACCCATGGCTGCGAAATTGAAATTCGCAGCCATTTTTTTATTCAATCAGGCGTGATTTTTTCCCTTCGATTATTTATATTCCCTTCATCAAAAGGGAGACAAAGAAAGGAGCATATATGCCTATTACCAAAGAAGAACTGATTAAGGAATTGAACAAAGACCTGGAATGGGAATACGCCGCGGCCATCCAGTATATCCAGCATACCGCCGCCATGACCGGGCCGCAGTATGAAGGCATCATCAAGGAATTGGTGATTCATTCCCAGGAAGAGATGCAGCATGCCCTGACTCTTTCGCAACAGATCGACTTTATCGGCGGGGTGCCGACCATTAATGTCGAGAAGCGAGAGATATCCGACAACAGCAAGACCATGCTGGAACAGGACCTCAAAGGCGAGAAACTGGCCGTGTCGCGCTATCAGCAGCGTATCGTCCAGGCCGAAGAATTACGCCTGTACGGGCTTCGCCGCGCCCTGGAAGATATCCTCATCATGGAAGAAGAACACCAGCGCGACCTGGAATCGGCGTTGGATATGTAGGCGATTTTGGCGATAGGCCGGCGTTAGTGCCGACCCGGTTTCGCGACTATCGGTGATTATCCGGCTATTAAGATAAGGGCGGGTTTAAAACCCGCCCTCTTGATTCCTGCAATTAAAAAAGGGCGGGTCACAGACCCGTCCCTACCGTGATTTTGCATGATAAGTAAGTAACGAATTTGGTTCGGTTTATGCCCTCTTTCTTTTCCGCCGCAACTGCCGGGTCACATAAAATATTATTAATCCCAGTAGTATCGCCACCACCACGATATCCACGATATGGCTGTATTGCATGACCACCTGCCAGTTTTGTTTCAGGCGAAATCCGACATAGGTCAAAAAAGCGTTCCAGAGCCCCGCCCCGATAATCGTCAAGACCGAAAAGCGCCACAGGTTCATCCGGGCCACTCCGGCCGGGATAGATATTAAATGTCGGATAACCGGGATAAAGCGGCTGATAAATATGGTCCACTCGCCGTACTTGCCGAAAAACCGCTCGGTGGCCTCAAGTTCGTGACGATCGAGTAAGAGATACCTCCCATAGCGGTCCACGAACGGGTGTCCCCCGTAACGACCCATGGCGTAAGACAAAAGCGACCCGGCGATACTCCCCAGCGTGCTGAAAAAAATCACCCCGAAAAATGTGAATCGTCCTTCGGCGATGAGAAATCCGGCGAAAGGCATGATGGCTTCGCTGGGGATAGGAAAGACCATGCTCTCCATGGTCATGCCGATGAAAACGGTGACATACCCGGTTTTATCGATAAAGGCGGTGATATAGTCGGCCAGAAATTCGGTAATTCCCATTTAATATTCCTTAATGTCGATAATTAAAGTTCGCTAAACATAATATTTATCGTGAATTTCGCAAAATGATTTCGGGAAAAAGGAAAGGGCATAATTGTCATCAATCCCTAAAAATACAAAATAATAACAGGGAGATTACTACAAGCGGTTCTGCTTGTTTTTGAGAATCGTCAAATGGTCCAGGCGGCCGGTGAGATTATGCTCCACCAGCAGGTCGGCTAAACCGCCGCTATTGAGGTGAATCGGCTTGACGCAGGCCGGGTGATCCAGAGTGACCTCGAGATCCGGCCGGCGCGAGAGATACTCATTCCGGGCTCCCCAGTAAAATAGAATCCGGCCGTTGCCGTCGCACAGGACAGCATCATGTAATTTATCGGCGTTGAAATCGGCCGACCAGTCCAGGTGGATTCCCTCGGTGGGATTGGCGGCTTCAAAGTCGAAACGAATTTCAAAACTGGTTCGCCTTTGCGGTTCCGGGCGCGGGATCCCGGCTCCGGCCGGATAGATAAGAAGATTCAAATCCGTCTTCTTGAGCAGGAACATCTTGGAGGCGGCAATGGCTCCCATTTCCACGGCCGTCATGGCGAATTCAGGACGATTGTCGCCGTCGAAATCATCCACCATGAGATTGCAATGAGAGTCGGAGAGACGAATTTCACCGGATGACACCGCCGAAATTTTGCCGGAGGCGTCGGCGGCATAAAAGCGAAGCGTCGTCTCGGCGTTGGTAAAGCCACCCGACGTATGGCTGACCACCGCGTCGATTTTGCGATCGCCGTTATAGTCGCACAGGCGGCTTTGCCGGTAGCCGTCGTCGGGGTCATTGGAAAAGGATATTTCCATGGCCGGATTTTCACTGAAACCGTTCCGCGCCTCCTGAAAAAATGCGGCCACCTTATGATCCCAGAGAAAGTAAATATCCGCCAGGCCGTCGGCGTTACCGTCGAGCATATATATTCGCGGCGGTTCCAGGGTAATTCCGGACGGACGTCCCTGGGCCAGATCCCGGGTGGTACGAGAGACATTTTTGCAGAAGACATGCGTCTTGAGGTTGGTCGTTTTCGAATATCGGCCGTCACCGCCTTTAGCGTAAAGGCTGAATCCGCTGTCGGTGGGAATTAATAGTTCCGGGCCGGGGGCCGACATTATTTCGAACTGCAACGGGCCGGCCATGATGCCGTGGAATTGCATGGCGGCAAAAGCCGTCTTTTCCTGAATCAAATTCACCGGAGCCCCCAGTCCGCCGGCCGCCGTGAATTTCATGAAATTTACGCCGTTGGGATGAAGAAGCAGTAACTCCGTCAAACCATCGCCGTCGATATCGGCGGCGTCAACCTGGTTGATATCGGCCGGCAAAGGCGTCAGGAAGTCGGCCCGCGAACGGAAACCGGCACCGGCCTTCTGCAAAAACAACCCGGCAAAGCGGGAAGCATTATTTCCGCCCGAAAGGTAAATAATAAGGATATCCGTTAATTTGTCCCCATCAAAATCACCCGCAAGATGGTTAAGTATTTCCCCCTCGACCTCGAGAGGAAAAACCTCAAACATATCCTGGTCGACCGCGCCCGCGGCGACGGCGATAAAGGCCAGGATGAGGACGACAATTAAGGTCCGAGTCATTATTTCCTTCATGGGCGTGATTTCCGGCTAATTCATTATATTTAAGATATTCAAAACTGACAAATATAATCTAATTCAATCATTAATATTGTGATATACGGCCTTGCGGTTCCGGGGGTTCACTTATCTTTCCTCCTCCGGCGATGACTTCGATAATGTCCTAATTACAATTACCTCTCGCCCCCGAAATCTCCCGCGCTTCCCGCCAAACAAAGGCGGATATTTTTAATAAAGCGAGGGATTTTTATACCAGAACCGGGTCAGGCCGAGATTACTCCCCAGCCAGATATATTCGCCGTCAATAACCAGGTCCCGGATGTCATTGGAGGGCAGACCGTCGGCGGTCGTGTAAAGTTTATGGCGGATTTTCTGGCCGTTATAAAGCAACCATAGTCCGCTGGGGGTGGCACAGGCGACAAGCGTATCCTTGACGGCAATGGCCCGGGCGCCGCCGTACTGTATAACTTCGGGGAAAACGTCTATTTTCGCCGTCGCCGTATCGATAGCGACCAGTTCATCCGCGGCGGCGATCCAGATTTTTTGACCGTCATGGGCAAAGTCGCGAATTTCCCCATAGGAAGCATAATGCACCGATTTCATCCGGCCCAAAGAACCGTTATCGAGATTCAAGCGGTGAACCCCGTCGCTCGTGCCGATCCAGAGATAGCGTCCGATTTTCTCCAGAGAATTTATCGCCAAAGGCCGCAGGTAAATCCTGACATCGTGCGAACCCGAATCGGCGGCCAGGTTAATCACGCCCAATCCGTTTTCACCGCCGATATACAAAGTATCGCCGACCGCGCAAATAGATAATATCTCCGGGCCCGGCAGTCCCGCGGCGCGATACAGGCGATCGTCGATAGTGTAATCATCCTGGCTAACCATGAAGACGCCGTTATCGCCGGCAAGATAAATGGTTTTAGCATCGGCGTAAATATCGTTGATATTATCCCGGATAGGATGGATGGCTGTGGAGGTTTCGATATGTTCGAAATTATTTTCACGCCAATCGAATACCGTCAACCCGGTTCGCCCGAAACCCCAGTCCGTACCACCCATCCAGAGCAGGCCGTCATCATTAAAGACGGTCGTGACATCTTCCTGCAAGAGCCCGAAAGTCAGAAGTTCCATGCGACGATCGTTTTGGCCCGCCCGTAATGCCCCCAGGCCGTTGGTGCCTATCCAGATTTTCGACCAGTTATCGGCCAGAATATCGGTCAGGTAAAATTCATTGCCGCTGAAATCGGTCAGGAATCCGGTATTGAAATAATTATAGCCGGATGGTGCGAAATAATCGAAATCGGGTTTTAAGTGTGTGCCGTAATACTCCTCTTCGGGAAACTCCTCGATTCTTTCCCAGCGGTTAAACGCCCGGATGAATTGGAAATAGCCGGCTTCGGTCCGAACCCAGACGGTTTCATCGTTGCGGGCGGCGCGAACCTCGAATATTTCCGTGCCGCGTAATCCCTCGATACCGGTCAGGGGATCGGCCCAGCGATCATTAGTAATGTTATAGCAAGTGACTCCCCGGGAGGTCCCGAAATAGACAAATTCGTAGCCGACCGCGATGGAATTGATGGTACTGAAATCGGAATAATTTAAAACGAGGTCGGAAAGATACGGATACTGGCCCCAACCGGCGGCGGCCGGCAGGAGAAACAAGAATGCCAAAGCGACCGTCCGTTTCATCAATCACCGCCGTTGAGGAAATTCATAACGGCGGCCGTCATCATGGCGGTGCCGTAAAATATGGCTTCTTCATCGACCATAAAATCAGGAGCGTGCCACCC
This sequence comes from Candidatus Zixiibacteriota bacterium, assembly GCA_041752195.1. Lineage (GTDB taxonomy): Bacteria > Zixibacteria > MSB-5A5 > GN15 > PGXB01 > JBGSHP01. The sequence continues at coordinate 24,459 of JBGSHP010000023.1, forward strand.
TTTGTCGGCGCCGATACGGCTGTTTTTTACGCCCAGGCGGAACATCGCCCCCGGAACCTTTTGCAGGAAAAAGGCGAAATCCTCGCCGCCCATGACCTGCGGCGTTACCTTGATAGCCCGGGAACCTATCAGGTCTTCCGCGGTCTTTTTCAAAATCCGATTGGCCGCGGCGTGATTTTCCACGACGGGATAACTGGCCAGAAGATTAACCTGGATTTTGGCCCCGCGGGCGTGCGCCACTCCCTGGGCCGTGCGCCGAATCAGCGAGGGCAGGGCTTTACGTGTCGCTTGCGAGAGCGTCCGGGCCGTGCCCTGCAGGTTCACCCGGTCCGAGATGACATTGCGGGCCGTTCCACCCCTGATAGTGCCGAAGGTTATCACCGCCGTCGCCATGGGGTCAATTTCCCGAGAAACCACTTTCTGGAGAGAATCTATCAACTCGGCGGCGACAGCGATGGCATCGACACCCAAATGGGGTCGGGCGGCGTGACACCCCCGACCTTCCACGATAATATCAAAATCGGTTACCGAAGCCATGGTGGGGCCGTCGCGTAAAGAGATTTCTCCGACCGGAAGCGTCGGGTCGACATGAAGGGCGAAAATCATATCGACTTTGGGATTAGCGAGAAGTCCCGCCTTTATCATCAACTCGGCGCCGCCGGGGGGGCTTTCTTCGGCCGGCTGAAAGAATATCTTCACCGTTCCTTTAAGGTCATTTTTCCAATCATTCAGAATCGCCGCGGTACCCAGGGCGATGGCCGTGTGGACATCATGACCGCAGGCATGCATGATTCCCTCATGGCGCGATTTAAAGGGTATCTTATTTATCTCACAAACCGGCAGGGCATCGATATCAGCGCGAATGGCCACCGTGCGCCGCCCTTGTCCCTTAATCACGGCCGCCAATCCGGTCTTAAGACGGGCCGGGATAACGGAAACCTTATGCCGGGTCAACTGCTCGCGAATAAATTTGGTGGTCGCGAATTCCTGATTCGATATTTCGGGGTACTGGTGCAGATGACGGCGCCATTTCACCTGATGCGGGAACATCGCCCGCGCCGCCTTTTTAATTTTTTCGTCATTCCGGATCATATTTATTTCCATTTTGTTTCTCGCGGCAGGGGATGCGAACTCCGACCTTTATCTGCCGGGAATTTCTTATCCTTAAACGCGAACTTGCGCTCATCCGCCTGAAGAAATTTTCCGGCATAGAGATGAGCCAGCCTTAACGGTTCGGGCATTCGGTAATCTTTGGTTTCAGCCAGAATAATATCAAGAGCATCCTGCAGACTGCATAAATGGCCGGGTGACACAAACATCGGCTTAACACCTTCCTTGGTCCGCAGGACGTAACCCTTCTCGATATTGTTTATATAAATTGAGGTGAAAGCTCCTTTGCGGTCGGGCGGAAGATCAAACTGTCCGGACAATATTCTCCGGGCGCAACCGATGGACGGTTTATCGAACCAGAGCGCCAGATGGGAAGCCATTCCGAAAGAATTGGGATGAGTAATTCCATGACAGGGGAAGATTAACAGGTCGGTATCCACCTTGAGGCGAAAGAGAACTTCGACTATTGCCGGTCCTTCTCGAAATCCTCTCAAGGCCGGAATATAGGGGAACAGGGCTTCTTTTTGAGCCACGGCCCGTTCCAATTGTTTGCCGTCGGATATCTGCATCGTTACGGCCGCGGCATAAATTCGATTGGTAATTTGGCTATAATCGGTATCAATGGCTGTAATACGCTGCGGTTTTTGGACTAAAGGAGTAATTTTCACCCTGGGGCGGAGTTCTTCCTGAATCGCAACCGCCTCCGGTGGATTCCCCGGCCAGGTATGAAGCCGTGTAAAGCGCACACCTATCCCCTTTTCCCGTAATGATTTAAGTTGTTCATCCGGAACAAAACAATCTTTTTATATTGTCTTCTTAATTAAACACGGACTTCCCCAATTGTCAAATAGATAAGGAATACCGGAAGCCTTTGGCCTTAACGGAAGAGAAACGCTAAAACCGATGGCAAATCAACCGAATCATATAGAAACAGGAGGATATTCTGAACCTGAAGCGGCTTTTTTATTTGATTCTGGCCGGGTTTGTGTCTCTGGCGTCGACTGCAGTTGGAGGCGACGAGTATTTGTTTTCGATCGATGCCGGAGTCGGTCTGAATACCTTAAATGGGGGAGCGCCACCCTGGTTCGGAGTCCGTCCGCAATTTCAATTTCGAGTGGAAGCGCCGGTTCGGGGCGACTGGCGGGCGGAATTGATTTATACCCGCCTGACCCTCTATGATGATCGCACCAATCATTCGGAATTCAGTCTGACCACCGACGAAGATGAACGCACTCGGGCCATGAAAGGGTATGATGTGGGCGTGCTGTTTCGCCGCCGCTTTCACATTTTCGGAGAGAATCTACCCCTTTCCTGCGGTCTGGGGGTCGGCTTGAGCGATTGGCGAATGGCCAATCCGCAGAATAATGTGACCTTAATCACCGAAGGCGCCCTGGGCGGGAACGTGGCCTACTCGGCAACCGAGATTTTTGTGGCCTCGGCTCTGGGCGTTTTCCCGCGGATCAGTCGTCACTGGCAAATGGGCCTGGATCTCCGGGTCAATTATATGACCGGCGCCGGACGGGAATTTGAATCAGGCATCGAAGATGCCTTAGGCCGCTGGCACCTGAAAGCGGGTCTGACGCTGGGGTACTTATTCGGCGTGGAACGTCCCCGGCCGCTGGTTTTCGAAACGGTGCGGCGCTCGCCGGGTAATACGGAGCCGGACTTACCGGCCGCAAAACCTGCCTTCGCGCCGGCTTTCCCCGTCATAAGTCCGAATGCATCACCGGCCATAAATCAACCGATGACGGTCGCATTGATCCCCGCGCCGGCCATGGATTCGTCCTTTATCGATAGCGACGACGATGGTGTCCCCGATACTTACGATAATTGCCCCGACACGCCTCCGGAGGCGATCGGTTTGATTGATATTCGCGGATGCTCTATCGACAGCGATGCCGACGGAGTCCCGGATTATCGCGATGCCTGCCCCAATAATACGCCGGGCGCGCTGGTTAACCCCGATGGCTGCCCGCGCGATAGTGACAGCGATGGGATTCCCGACGGGCTCGATGACTGCCCCGGGACCGCGTCCGGCCTGGCCGTGGACAAATTCGGCTGTGTCGATGTCTCTTCGCTGAAGGAAAAAATTATTCTGGATATCAATTATGCCGATGGTTCCTTTGATATCGATTATAAAACCCGCCCCCTTTTAGACTCCCTGGCCAGAATTCTTCGCCAGGCGCCGCAGGTAAAAATAGAAATCAATGCCTACACCGATGAAAGCGGCCCGTACGACGCCAACCGGATTTTGTCTCAAAAACGCGCCAACCGGGTTCGCGACTATTTGGTCGAAATGGGGATCGCCTCTGATCGGATGAATCCCGAAGGCCGTGGCGAAAGTAATTTTGTCGCCTCCAATGACACCGAACGCGGCCGCCAGAAAAACCGCCGCGTGGAACTGGTTTTTCTGCGATAATTATTTTCCCCCGATTAATTCCATTCTCCCCCTTAAATAACTTCGCCCCGGCGGGAACGGTCGCGTCCGCGGACGGTTTTATAGTAATCGCTAATGACTCGTTTGATTCCCGGCGAGAGAGAAAGGAATTTTGATGGCATCGGAAACAGGGCCGAAATTCACGAACCGACTGAAAGATTCCCTTTCCCCATATCTTTTGCAGCACAAACACAACCCGGTGGCCTGGTACCCCTGGGGCGAAGAAGCCCTCGGTCGCGCCCGGACCGAAAACAAGCCGATCTTTTTATCCATCGGCTATACCGCCTGCCACTGGTGCCATGTCATGGAGAAGGAATCGTTCGAGGACGAAGAAACCGCGAAAATTCTCAATGAAAATTTCGTGGCCGTCAAGGTCGATCGCGAGGAACGCCCTGACCTCGACCAGATATATATGGCCGCCACGCAGGCCATTTCAGGAAGCGGCGGCTGGCCGATGTCGGTTTTTCTGACGCCCGACCTGAAACCTTTTTTCGCGGGAACATATTTTCCGCCCGATGACCGCTATGGCCGCCCCGGATTCAAAAAGTTATTGCTGCACCTGACCCGGGTTTTCCGCGAGGAGCGGGATCGCGTGGAACAGATAGCGCAACAAATAGGGGAAGAGATATCCCGCCATTTAACCGTCTCCGGCACTAATAAAGATTTGGATTTAACATTGATCGATACGGCCGCCACCCGCCTCATGCAAAATTTCGACCGGGTCCACGGCGGATTCGGCGCCGCCCCCAAGTTCCCTCATCCGACGGACCTTTTGTTCTTGCTGGGGTACGCTTCGCGAAAGAACGACCGCGATATGAAACGAGCGGTTAACTATTCTCTGAAAAAAATGGCGGACGGGGGAATTTACGACCATATCGGCGGCGGTTTTCATCGCTACTCGGTCGATGAGCGGTGGAAAGTCTCCCATTTTGAAAAAATGCTTTATGATAATGCCCTCCTGGCCGTGACATACGCCCGGGCCTGGCAGGACACCGGGGATGAGACTTTGCGAGAGGTTGTGCGGGGCACACTCGATTTTATCCTGCGGGAGATGACCGCACCGGAAGGAGGATTTTATTCCTCGCTCGACGCCGACAGCGAAGGGCAGGAAGGGAAATTTTATCTCTGGCACAAAGAAGAAATAGACAGCCTGCTGAAAAGCGATACGGGACTGTTTGGCCGGTACTATAATGTCTTGTCGAAGGGGAATTTCGAAGAGGGCGGGAATATCCTTTTTGTGGATGACAGTTCCGAATTGTGGATTAAAGAAAGCGGCATCCCCGAAGAGGAATTCTACCGAATAATCAAATCCGGCCGGAATATTCTATTGGAAACGCGCTCACGAAGGATTCGCCCGGGTACCGATGATAAAATATTGACCTCATGGAACGGGCTGATGATCTCCGGGCTGGCGGTAGGATATGAGGTAACCGGAGATGAAAGATATAAGGAGATGGCCCTAAAGGCAGCCCGGTTTGTCAGGGAAAAAATGTACGCCGGGGAACGGTTGCTTCATTCCTATCGGGACGGCCGGACTTTGGCCGGGCCCTTTCTGGAAGACTACGCTTATTTTATCGGCGGTCTCATTGACCTGTACGAAATAGATTTTGATTGGGAAGGGATACGTTGGGCAGAAGAACTGGCTCAAGATGCTGTTCGGTTATTTTCTGACAATTCCGGCAATCTTTTTCTGGCGGCCGAAAGAGCGCATGAACACTACGTTCCCCCCAGAGATATATATGATTCGGCCCTGCCCTCGCCCGGTTCGATCCTGATTCAGGATTTAATCCGCCTGGCGGAAATCACCGGCCATTCCGACTTAAAGCAAAAAGCGGAGACATTCCTGGCCGCGGTTTCCTTGCCCTTAAGCGAAACTCCCTTCGGATTGATTTCGGCGGTGACCGCTTTCGAAATGACAAGCGGTTTTACGACCCAGATCGTTCTTGTCGGTAAAGACAAACGGGATGAATTCCTTAAGGAGGTTTACAGCCGTCATATTCCCCATCGGGTGCTGGTGGTCTCCGATAAAGGCGAGGAAAAAATACCGCTTCTGGAGGGACGCCTTTTTTCGGGGAAAACTCGCGCCTATATATGCCGCGATTTCGTCTGCGAAACGCCCGCCGAATCGCCACAAGGCCTTGCGGCTCAATTGGATAATATCGTTGTCAAATAGGCGCGACAGTCCTCAGCCGCATAACTTTGACATTCTTTATTTACTTTCTAAAATGCTGAATCGATTTATTATTCCTGTTATCTAAGTAAATAATAAGAAGGAGAAATAATGCAAACGGCCAAATTGTCCTGGAGGGGGGGACTTCGCTTCGAGGGCGAAAGCCTTTTCGGGCATAAGATAGCCACCGATGTCGATACCCCGGCCGGCGGCGCCCGGAGCGGCTATAAGCCGACGGAACTGGTTCTGTTCGGGTTGGCCGGATGCACCGGGGTAGATGTCGTGTTAATTCTTAAAAAGATGCGGCAGGAGTTAACCGGGCTGGAAATTGAAGTCAAGGCGCACCAGCCCGAGGAAGGGTATCCCCGGCCGTTCAAGAGAATCGAAATCAACTATATCTTTACCGGCCACAATCTTGACAGAAACAAGGTGGCACAGGCCATTAAACTATCGGAAGAGAAATACTGCAGTGTCAGCCAGACCCTTAACGGGGTAGTGAACATAATCAACAATTTCGAGGTTAAAGAGGGTTAAGGAAATGGAAAACATGGCCTATGTGGTGGAAAGCAAACGTTCGGTGGCTGAATTGGGGCGGCTGATGGAAGAAACCGTGCCGAAACATAATTTTCGGATTTTGGCGGTGCATGATGTTCAGGAGACGCTGGGGGAAAAAGGATTTAAAATCGAACCCCTGCGCATTTATGAACTCTGCAATGCCGGGTTCGCCTATAAGGCGCTTCAGAGCGATGTCAACGTGGCGATGTTCATGCCCTGCAAAATAGTCCTGCGCCAGGATAGCGATAAGACTACCATGACCCTGGTGCGCCCGAGCATGATCTCCCAGATGCTTCCGGAATCGGGGCTGGAAGATCTCGCCGCCGAAGTGGAAAAACAGATGGCGGAGATAATGAATGAAATTAAGTAATTTGCCACTTGTCAGAGTGGCCGCCGGCGTTATATTGGGGGGGCTGGCCGGAATAACGGTCAGTTATATTTACGGATTGATCGGCGCCACCTGACCGGTTATCTGTAATACCTACCTCGCCACCGGGATAGGTATGGTAGCCGGGGCGGCTATGATGTTTGCGACCGAGAAATAATATGCCGATGTACGAATACAAATGTCGGGCCTGTGAAAACCAGTTCGAAGAACTCGTCTTTGGGAGCAATCCCCGCGTGGTGTGCCCCAAATGCGGAAGCGACCAGGTCGATAAACTGGTTTCGACCTTCGCCTCGTCATCGCTGGCTCATGGCGGGTCGTGTAATTCGGGAAGTTGCCATAAAAGCGGGGTTGGTTGAGCCTCCTGTTAAAATATGGGCCGGTCGGCCCTTTTAAGAAAATGATGTCACGGAAAATATTCCTGATCGGCATAATTACCCTGGCGGCCGCGGCCGTATTTTTAACGGCCTGCGGCGAGAAGCGAAAAACCCCGGCCGATATCAAGGATAAAGTCGCCTGGCTGGATTCCCGCTCGGCTCTGCCGCATTTCCCCTTCGGGAATAATATCATCTATCTCTTTTTCAACGCCCATTGGTGCCATAACAGCCAGTTCATGCGGGACAGTATTTTTTCGCGGCCGGAGATTATTGAATATCTCAATAATAATTTCACCTGTATTTCGGTCATCCCCGACAGTATTGATAAGGTGATATTTCTGGGCGAGGAGATGGATCAGAAAACGCTCATGGAGACATTCCAGTGCGAGAATTATCCCTCGCATTATTTCTGCACCCCCGACGGCAAAGCCGTGGGTGTCGCCGAAGGGGCCCTGGACTTAAGGGATTTCAAGCAGCTGCTTAAGTTCTACGCGGAAGGGTATTTCATGAAAATGACCATCGACGAGTTTTCCGCGACCCCCGAAGCCAAAATGGACACGGTGTACGGGGTGTTTTGAAAGCGGACCGTAATTTTCAATTGAATCATTGTCATACTCGGCCGACCTGCCGAGGCCGCTCCAAGTCTAATTTTCGAGTAATCACATTGTTCGGTCAGGTCCTGTTCCCACGCGTCGCGCGTGGGAATGTGACCTGACTGTAAGTTATTAAATTTCATCATCTGCTATCACCGTCAGTTCACATCCTCGACCGAGTCGGGGACAGGAACTGACGGAACATCTATCCTTTTGGGCAGCCTCTGCCGGTCTGCCTGGTGCCCTATCCGGTGAAAGCGGCGAAGACGCTTGAGGCGGGCGGGTTATAATCGAATTAACATCGGCCGCTGACTTTTCCGATAAAATTCTCTTCTTAAGTCTATTATAATTTTGCATCACTCCCTCTGTAGCCAAGCGCCACGCTAAAACCGGGGTGGGCGGGGACATCCGACGCCCGTAATCTGCCCCCTAAACCCCGCAAAATAATTCGCCGGTTTCTGCCGATATATATTTAATATGGAAATCCTTGACCATTATATTGCAGTTTAACCATTGATAATCTTTAACCTGCCGGAAAGATACCTATGCTTTACGAAATCGAAACCAAACATCCCCTGACCAAGGCCGAATTCGAAACCGCCGTCAAACCCCTGGGCCTGAAATTGGGGGAACTCCAGCGCGAATGCCGCGCCCGGAAAATACCTGTTATCCTTCTCATACACGGCCCCAGCCTGTCCGGGAAAGGCCGGGTGGTCGCCGAACTGGTGAAACATCTCGACCCTCGCGGCTTTTTTGTTCATACCGTCAAACCGCCCACCGATGAAGAAAACTTCCGGCCGTTTTTCTGGCGCTTCTGGCAGAAATTGCCGGCCCACGATCGTATCGCCATTTTTATACGAAGTTGGTACACGGCCGTTTTCACGCGTCAAAAAGGTTACAAATCATCTAAATCACGGGAAGATCTGTGCCGGCGTATCGCCGTGTTCGAAAGGCAGTTGGCCGATTCCGGAGCCATCATCATGAAATTCTACCTGCGGGCGTCCGAAAAGGAACTGCGCAAACGATTTGAAGATGTCGACTCCAATCCCGAGACCACCTGGCGGATTACCAAGCAGGACTGGAAGAATCTTCGCCGATATGACCGGAATACCCGCATTGCCGACGATATCCTAACGGCCACCCATAGCCTTAATACCCCCTGGCTGGTTATTCCGGCCGATAATACCCGCTATGCCGTCCTCGAAGCCCTGGGGATGATCAATGTCCGCCTGGAGGCGGCTGTTCAGGGAGCCGTGTCAAAAGCCGGCAAGGCCCCGTCGATTGTTATCACCGACCGTCACACCGATAAACCGAGTCTGGCAGGGGCGGATTTAAACAAATCTCTTGACCGCGAAACATACGAAAAGGAGTTGGACGATCTCCAGGAAAGACTTCAAATTCTCCAGCACCGGGTTTATCGCCAAAGGCTTCCGGTGGCGATTGTCTATGAAGGCTGGGATGCCGCCGGCAAGGGCGGTAATATCCGTCGCCTGGTGGCCAAGGTCGATCCCCGGGGATACGACGTTATCCCGGTGGCCGCGCCCAGCACCCTGGAAAAACAGCATCACTACCTCTGGCGGTTCTGGATTAACGCCCCCAAGGCGGGCCATATCGCCATCTTCGACCGCTCCTGGTACGGAAGACTTCTGGTGGAAAAGGTGGAGGGTTTCTGCACCCCCGAAGAATGCGAACGGGCCTATTCCGAGATTGTCGAAATGGAAAAAGAATGGCACGACTGCGGCGTGGTGATGGTCAAGTTCTGGCTGCATATCAGCAAAGAGGAACAACTGCGGCGTTTCGAGGCCCGGCAAAATCTGGATCACAAAAAATGGAAAATCACCGATGAGGACTGGCGCAACCGGGAAAAATGGGATCAGTACGTCGCGGCCATCGAAACCATGCTGGACCGCACCAGCACCGCTTTCGCCCCCTGGACGGTGGTGGAATCGAACTGCAAGTTACATGCCCGGGTCAAGGCTTTACGCCGGGTGGTAAAGGCGATAGAAAAGGGTCTGTAAGCTTCTATCTTGACCGGCGCTGATTGTTTTTTCCCTATTCCGGGTTAGCCCTGTCAGAACCCATAAACGACCGGGGCTCCATAATATAGCGGACAAACTTATCCGTTTTTTTCTTGATTCTACTTGCTAATTCAATCGAGTTGAGTTATTCTCTGGCTATCAGAAATAATGTTGATTTCATGTAAATATGAATTTTCCGCCACGGGGAGGAACGGATGACCAGGCTTGCAGGTACAATTGGACTTGTGCTTACCTTGGCATTAATCACAAATCCCAACGCCGGGTGCGTTTCGAATAGCGAAATTAATGATATCGCCGAGGGATATGTCAAATTGGCCCTTAAGGTCGGCCAATATATTCCCGACTATATCGATGCTTACAATGGACCGGAGGAATGGAAACCTCCGGTATTAGGCCCGGAATCATCGGGCGTTTTTCCCTATAAATCATTATCGCTGGAGGCCGAGGGACTTATTAATTCTCTAAGCCCATTAAGGGAAGGCCCCTTAAACCAATCACAGGCTATGCGAGCATCCTATCTTGCCGGCCAACTCAATTCCCTGCGCGCCATGCTTGAAATTCGCAATGGCAAGAAAATGACATTCGATGAGGAATCCAGGGCTTTGTATGGCGTCGTGGCGCCGGAGGCGGATGGCCAAATATATGATTCTATCCTGAAAGAAATGGACAGACTGCTTCCCGGCTCCGGTAGCCTGGCGGATAGAAATAAATTGTACCGCAGCCAGTTTGAAATTCCCAGGGATAAAATCGATACCTTGATGAAACTGGCGATCGCCGAATGCCGTCGAAGAACGAGCCGGTTTATAGATCTACCCGATTCTGAAAGTTTTGATGTCGAGCTGGTTTCCGGCAATTCCTGGGGAGCCTATAATTGGTACAAGGGGAATCTACACAGCCTGATACAAATAGAGACCGACCTCCCCGTTTATGCCGGAAATATAATCGGCCTTGCCGCACACGAGGGTTACCCCGGGCATCATGTCAGTAATATCCTATTGGATAAAAATTACGTGCAGGATAGCGGGTGGGTGGAATTCACAATCTATATATTATTCAGTCCCCAGTCGGTTCTCGAAGAAGGGATGGCCGAATACGGGATTGATTTGGTATTTCCGCCGGAAGACCAGGCGGCCTTTTTAAAAACCGTCATATTTCCCGTGGCCGGGTTGGATTCTTCAAAAGCGGAAGAATATTTAGGACTTTCAAAATTAAGGCAAAAACTTGGTCCCCGCGAAATAACAACCGCCCGCCTGTATCTTGATGGGATATTGCCACGCGAAAGCGCCATTGATAGCCTCCGATATTATCATTTAATCACTGTCGAAGAAGCCAAAAGCTGTCTTGATTTTTATGACAAATACAGGAGTTATATAATAACCTATCATATAGGCAAGAGTCTGTTGAATAAGTATATCGCCGGCAATGGTGGGGACGAAAACGACCCACAAAAGAAGTGGGAATTGTATCTACATCTGAAATTAGGCCTGCCAAATCCGGCGGATTTGCAGGATTGAATTATTTAAAATCCGAAAATTAACGATATGATTTGGTAGCAATTATTATCTGTAAATGCCTCATAAAGGCAGGTGATTTTAAGCCCTGCCTTTTTATTGTTATCCCCGTGATTTCGACGGTACTATCCAACTCACCAAAGGATTCACCGCCAGCGAGATTATCATCCCGATGGTTCCGGCCTGCGGCGAAGGCATCCCGGTGATATACAAAACCAGGCAGGTTCCCAGACCGGCGACAGCCGAGGCCGCCGCACCGATTTTGGTCATCCGTTTCGATAGCATCCCCCAGACAAACGGCCCCAGGAAAGCCGAGCCGATCGCCCCCCAGGATATTCCCAATATAGCGACAATGGAGGCCGGCTTGAAATAGGCCAGAAGCACCGACAAGGCCACGAAGAAAGCACTGCAGACCCGCATCATCAGAGTCAGATTTTTATCCGATACATCGCGGTTGATAAATCCGGCGTAAACATCGCGGGCCACCGAAGAACTGGAAATTAAAACCAATGCCGCCAGGGTGGACATCGAAGCCGAAAGTATAAGCAACAGCATCAAAACGGCCAGTGATTCCGGAATAACATTGGTCAGAAGTTCCGGCATGAGCGCGTCGAAAAGCGGCTGGCCATCTTTAAAAGCGGCCGGGGAGACAGCCGGATTCATGAATATCCGAGTCGTGGCGCCGGTGAAATAGGCCGCCGTGGCGATTAAGGCCGAAAACAATGTCGAAGCCACCATCCCGATTCGGATTGCTCTCTTATCCTTAATGGCGTAAAATTTCTGAACCAGTTGCGGCATGGCAAAGGGGGCCACGCTGGTCAAAAAGACCAGCGAGAAAAGGGGCCATAATCCCGGCGGACCGATCAGGCCGGTTAAATCGGGATTGAAATTTTCCAGACGCGTCGAAATGCTCGTCATGCCGCCACCGGCATTGATGGCGCTGATTATTAAAATCAGAGAACCGACCGCCATGATCATGCCGAAAATGACATCGATAATGGTCATCGATTTATAACCGCCCAGGACCAGATACAAGGCGGTGAAAAGCCCCATGAAGACCAGGGCCAGGGTGTAATCGATGTGAAAATTGACCTGAAAGAGATATGACAAGCCGATAAAAACCGCCGCCGAATAGGGAATGAAGAAAACGAAAATCGCGATCGAACTGCACAGGCGAAAAGCCCGGCTTTGATATCTTTTTTCAAAATACTCCGGCATGGTATAAACCTGGTACTCCTGCGACATCCGCTTTATTCTATTGCCCATAAGCCACCAGACGCCCAGGACACCCACCAGGGAATTGAACAGGGCAATCCAAAGTCCCGAGTATCCAAAATCCCAACCAATCTTTCCGGCAAAACCGATAAACAGTACCGCCGAAAAATAGGCCGCCCCATAGGTGAAGGCGGTCATGTACGGGCCGACCTTGCCGCCGCCCAGGAAATAATCCGAAAAAGAACGGGTGCGGCGCATCCCGATAATGCCGATGACGACTATCATCAGGGCGAATGCGGCGATCACTATCATCTTGATAAGCATCTTTTATCCCTCAATCAGAATTTTATCATCACTTCCATGCGCATCCAACCGAAACTGTCGGCGCCGCTGAAATAGTAATCCCCGGGATCGAAACTCTCCCAAAGAACATGCCCGCCGAAATGTTCATTCATTGTAAAAGTAAGTTTGCCCAGAAACAGTTCCCCCCGCGACTTGCCCTCGCCTCCCGGAAAAGATAGGTCCTGATCGGCCCGATGCACCGCCAGCATATGATAATAGTTGAAATCGAAGGTCAATCCCGGAATAATATCCGCCGTGGTTTTGGCGTAAACGGCCGCCAGGTTGGTCCAGTAGCCGACCCCGCCTTCCTTGACCAGGGTATACAGGTAGCCGTCGCTCCATTTCGGCCACCGGGAAAACATCGGCTCCCATCCTTCATGCTCGGCCGTCGTCAGATTATCGCCCGACAGATACAATCCGCCCAGCGTAAAAGACCGCGGATAGTGTACCGGCCAGCCGGTTTTATATTCCAGATAGGTGTAACCGCCAAAGGCCTTATGATCGACCTCGCGCCAATCTCCGAATTGTCCCGCCGCTTCCGCCGTGGCGGTCAGTCGCCCGGCCAAAGGTGCCTGGACTCTAATTCCCGGGCAATAGATATGCGATGAAGCGAGCGTATCGGGCTTAAGCGACTTTTCGAAAAAATACCCCTGTAAATCGATTTTTCCGACTTTCCCGGAATAATAGGCCGCAAATACTTCTTCATCCTGTTCGCTCAACTTGAAATCCAAATCATGTATGATCGGCAACAGGTTGTCTTCATCCGGCTGATATATATACATAAAGGAAAGATTGTGCCCGGGACGGAAATTCCAGTCCGCCCTGACCGCATTGAAATAGGCCGATCGGGAGCCGTCCAGGGGACTGCCGTCCTGTATTATAAATCCCTCGCCCAGGACGATATTCTGACGCCCCAGGGTGAGACTGACCGGCTTTTTCCCCAGGCTGTCGCCTTTTATGTATAACAGGTCGAAGAAAATCTCATCGAAACGGAATTTCCGCGCCTCAGGATTAAAAAAATACCTCATTTCATTCGTGATTTTCAGGCCGATTTCCAGCCTGGGGCGAGGATATCCCTGCATCATCAGGCTGGTGCGATGCCGCACCCAGCTATACCCGGCGCCGGCATCGCTGTTAAACGACATGGCATTGTCGGTGGTCTCGATACGGATTCGCTGGGAATAACTGAATTTCAACTTTTGCGGAGTAATCGTAGCCCCGGTTTCAACGGCTGATATCATTGAGAAACATGCCGCAAAAATTACCGGAAATACTTTTAGACCAATGTTGCCTTTACACATATTTTCCCTTTCCTCCGGCTGTCGTTCCACTGTCAAATCGGACGAACCGATAAACAGGCGCAAGATAGGGCGTCAGTTCCGGCTTCGCAACCGCTTTTGAACCTTCCCGAACCGGGCGAAATTACGTCAAAACCCCCCGATTCCATTGCCCGGAGACTCGTGGCATTCGAGTATCTCATTATAAATCAATATGTTATCGCAACTGGATTGCATTGACTATAATAGTCCAGTTTTTCTGAATCATTTGGGCCCGGCCCTTATCTAATGGGGTAATATTATTAAAACTGAAACGGAGGCCTTTGGAGCATGAAGAAACTAGTAACCGAGTTTTCCATCAAACACCCCTGGGTAGTGCTGGGAATGGCAACCTTAGTGACCATCTTTTTTGCCTTCCAGTTCCCCAATATCAAAATCGACACCGATCCCGAAAATATGCTCCCCGAAGACGAGCCGGTGCGCCTCTTTCATGAGCATACCAAGGAAAATTTCGGCTTGAGTGATTTTATCGCCGTCGGCGTGGTCAAAGAATCGGGCGCCTTTACTCCGGAAATTCTTAACCGCGTCTATAATATAACCAATGAGATTCTGGATATCGAGGGCGTTATTGCCGATGACGTCATGGCGCCTTCGACCGTCGATGACATCAAGCAGGGCCCCGGCGGTTCTCTGGTTATTGAGCCTTTGATGGCAGAGGAGATTACCTCCTCCGAAGAAGCCACCAATATGCTGGGCCGGATAAAAGACAATCCTATTTTGCGCGGTAAATTGGCTTCCGACGACGGCCAGGCCGTCGCCATCTTTGTTCCCATCGAAGCCAAGAATATGGCCCATCGCATTTCCCAGGAAGTTTACAAAATTATTGATAAATACAAAGGCGATGAAAAATATTACGTGGCCGGCCTGCCCATGGCCGAAGACTCCTTCGGCGCCGAGATGTTCAAGCAGATGGCCTTTTCCGCTCCGGCGGCCATGATCATTATTTTTCTTTTGCTTTTCGCCTTTTTCCGCAAAATGAAGATTATCATTGCCCCCATGGTGGTGGCCATGATGTCGGTTATCTGGTCCATGGGGCTTTTAATCTTGACCGGCAATACTGTCCATATCATGTCCTCGATGATACCGATCTTTCTGATTCCCATCGCGGTATTGAACTCCATCCATATCATTTCCGAATTCCACGACCATTATAAAAGGTACAAACATAAAGACGCCACCATCAGGCATACCATCAACGAGCTGTTTGTCCCAATGCTGTTTACCTCGCTGACCACGGTGGTCGGATTTGTCTCTCTGGCCATGACACCCATCCCGCCGGTACAGGTATTCGGAATTTTCGTGGCTTTCGGAGTAATGGTGGCCTGGTTCTTGTCGCTGACCATCAACCCGGCCATCGGGATGCTGATATCCACCCAAACCCTGAAAGATTTTGGCCGCGAAGACGATACTCGCGGCATGCTGGTTTCTTTAATGCACGCTTTCCGGGATTTTGCTCACGGCCATTATAAGGCCATTATTTTCGGTTCCCTGATAATCATGGCCGTGGCCGGCGTGGGCTTATCGATGATTATCGTCAATGATAACCCCGTCAAGTGGTTCAAGACTTCCCATCCCATTCGCCAGGCCGATTTGGCCATGAACAGTCATCTGGCCGGAACTTATATGAATTACCTGGTCTTCGAAGGCGCCTCCGCCGATGACATGAAACGCCCCGAAGTGGCTTCCTATATTGAAAGATTGCAGTTGGATCTCGTGAAAGATGAAATTGTCGGCGCCACCACCGGTTTACCCGATATTATCAAAAAGGTCCGCTACGAATTATTCGGCGCCGATTCTTCGGCTTTATTTATCCCGGAATCGCAGGATGAAATCGCCCAACTGCTGTTCATGTTCGAGATGTCCGGCGGCGATCCCGACGACCTTTTCAAATTCGTCACCCCGGAATACGATAAGGCCAATCTCTGGGTGCAGATGACGGCCGGCGATAATAAGACGGTTTCCCGGGTGGTCAAGCGCGCTGAAGATTATATCGCCCGGAACCCCCTGCCGGAAGGTATCCAGGCTCATTGGGCCGGATTACCCTATATCAATATCGAATGGCAACACCAGATGGTTTCCGGCATGCGCTCTTCGCTTTTGGGATCTTTCGTCATGGTCTTGATCATGATGATTATCCTTTTCCGGTCCTTCATTTGGGGTCTCATTTCAATGTTGCCCCTGACCATTACCATCATGGCCATTTACGGCTTCATCGGATATATCGGCAAACCGTATGATATGCCGGTGGCGGTGCTGTCATCGTTGACTCTGGGGCTCTCCATCGACTTCGCCATCCATTTCATCGAGCGCCTGCGCCTGACGCATCGCCGGTGCGGCAATTTCGCGGATTCCTACAAGGAAATATTCGAGGGTGCCGGCCGCGCTATCAGCCGCAATGTCCTGGTTATCGCCATCGGCTTTGTCCCCATGCTGTTTTCCTCGCTGGTGCCCTATATCACGGTCGGAGCCTTTTTCCTGGCCATCATGCTGGTTTCCGGGCTGGTGACCATGTTGCTCCTGCCCGCCATTTTAAAGATGTTCAACCGCAAACTGTTGCCGGCTTGCGAGCCGGAACCTTTGCATAACACCATCACCGTCACGGAATAACATAAGAGTAAAATAAAGGAGATCTGAAATGCGTAACTTTTACCTGCAACCGCTCCGGGGCCTTATGCTTCTGGCCCTGGCTTTGATGCTGGCCCCGGCCGTTTCGGCCCAGGATGCCGTCGAACTCATGAAACAAGCCCATCTCAAGTTATATTACGCCGGCGATGACGGCAAAGCCGAGGTGGTTATGCACCTCATCGACAAGGGCGGCAAGGAACGCCTGCGCGAGTTCACCATGCTGCGTATCGACAATGCCGACGGCGGCGATCAGAAGTACTATACCTATTTCAAGAAACCTTCCGATGTCTCCCGCCTGTCCTTCATGGTTCATAAGTCCGCCGACGGCAACGACAGCCGCTGGATCTATGTCCCCGCCGTCGATTTAGTCAAACCGATTTCGGCCGATGATAAAAATTCCAGTTTTGTCGGCTCTGATTTTACCTATGAGGATGTCTCCGGGCGCCACTGGTCGGAGGATAAACATACTCTCAAGGACGCCAACGGCAAACTCGATGGCAAAGATGTCTATGTCATCGAGTCCGTTCCGGTCAAGGAATACAAGGGATTCGCCCGCAAAGTCTCCTATATCGACAAGGCCCTCATGATCCCGCTCAAGGAAGAATATTTCGACAAGAAAGGGGAGATGGTACGGATATTCCGCGCCGATAAGATACAGGATATCGAGGGTATCACGACCGTGACCTCCCGCTCCATCGAGAATGTCAAGAAGGGAAGCCGCACCGTGGTGGAATTCACCGGTATCGATTACAACCTGGGTTTGACCGATGAACTTTTCACCGAGCGGTTCCTGAAAAACCCGCCCCGCGAGTATATCCAGTAAGCGAGCATGAGGGATAGTGTGATGAAAAAGTTATATGTCATAATCATGCTGCCGCTGGTGTTTCTGGCCGCGGCAGTGCAGGCGGAAATTCGGCTGGACGGATTTATGCAGGGGTTGTACGGCGGGCGCCTGGACGAGAACAATCCCACCGCCACCGAAATGACCGCCTCCGAAACCCGCCTGCAACTCCGGGCCGAACACCTCGGCGAGAATGCCGAATTTTTCGCCCGGCTAGATTTTGTCCATGATATGTCCGACACCGCTCGATATGACTGGGAACTTCGCGAAGGATTCCTGAAATTCCGGTTGGGGAAGGCTTTCGATTTTAAAATCGGACGGCAAATCCTGACCTGGGGCACCGGCGATCTGATTTTTATCAACGATGTTTTCGCCAAGGACTACCGCTCCTTCTTCGCCGGGCGCGACGACCAGTATCTCAAGGCCCCGCAGGATGCCCTCCGCATGGCGGTTTATCCCGGGTTCGGTGAATTGAGCCTGGTCTGGACCCCCCGCTTCGAGCCCAATCGTCTGCCCACGGGAAGGAATTTGAGTTATTACAACCCCTTCCTGGGCCGAATAGTCGGAGAGGGGTACTATTTCGATCCGCCCCCGCCCGAAGCCAAATTCGAAAACGGGGAATTCGCCGCCCAGTTTTCGCGGCAAATGGGGAATTTCAATACTGCCCTGTACTTCTATAAGGGATTTTACAAAAATCCCATGGGGGCGGAGATGACCCCGGATGGTCCCATGCCTGTTTATCCTCATCTCCATGTCTACGGGGCGTCCCTTAGAGGCAGTACTCTGGGCGGGATTCTCTGGCTCGAAGGCGGCTATTTTGATTCCCGCGACGACCAATACGGCGATAAGGCCTTAATGCCCAATTCGCAGGTGTTCGGCTTGTTCGGCTTTGAACGGCAAGTAGCCACCAACCTGACCGCCAATATTCAATGGCAGGCCGATGTCATAACGAATTACGATAAGTACGAAGCCGGCCAGATCGCCATGGGGGCCTATGTCCGCGACGAATGGCGGCACCTTTTGACCACTCGTATGACAAGACTGTTGAATTCGGAACTGGTCAAATTATCGGGATTTCTATTCTATTCCCCGACCGACGAAGATGCCTACGCCCGGGCCTCGCTGGAATATAAATATACCGATGAGGTGACCATTACCATGGGCGGTAATTTTTTCGAAGGCAAACATCCGGCCACCGATTTCGGCCAATTTCAGTATAACGACAACGTATATCTGAAAGTAACGTATGGTTTCTAAACCTCGAACTTTTGAACGGGCCGGGGTTTCTGCTCCGGTCCTTACCTGACTTGCAGGAGTGATATCATGACCCTGGAAAGATCCATTCGCCTCATGGCGGGAACCCTTATTCTATTTTCCCTGACCATGTATTATTTTGTCTCCCCCTGGTGGCTTCTACTGACCACTTTTGTGGGATTTAACCTGGTCCAGTCCTCTTTAACCGGTTTTTGCCCGGCGGAAATAATTTTAAAGAATCTGTTTTTTAAGAAAAAACCTCAAGGTGACCGGGCCACGGCTTGAAGACACAATTTAGGCGTATATAAAATTCAGAGATATAATAGGGAGCAGCCCGGAAGGGAGTTGCTCCTTTTTTATTTCAGACCGAATTTAATTGAAAATTGTGATGTATAAATTCTAAGGACTTTGTATTTTTATCGTGACGAGGAAAATTATGCCCTTCACTTTTAAAGAAGCATCGTCCGAACTCTGGCCCGACCTAGTGGAATTATTCGGCCAGAAAGGCGCCTGCGGCGGATGCTGGTGCCAGTGGTTCCGTATCCCCCACGGGGGGAAAATGTGGCGCGACTTTAAAGGTGAAAAAGCCCGCCGGGCCATGAAAAAACTTTTCGACTCCGGTCAAATCACGGGGCTTCTGGCCTATGATGGCAAACAGCCGGTCGGCTGGTGTTCTTACGGGCCCAGAGCGGTTTTCCCTCGCGTCGAAACCATGAAAGCCTATCGCCTCGACCCGGCCGAAGATAGAAATAAAATCTGGTCCGTCAATTGTTTCTATATCCATAAGAACTATCGGCAACAGGGCCTGGCTCAAAAGATGCTCGCGGCCGCTCTGAAATTTCTCAAGAAGCGCAAAGTCAAAGTGGTCGAATCATATCCGGTCCCGCTCACCAAAGACGGCCAAAAACTCCCCGCCGCCTTTGTCTACACCGGACCATTGACCATATTCGAGCAGGCCGGCTTCGAGGTTATCCAGCGGCTGTCTTATACCCGCCCCCTGATGCGGAAAAAACTGTAATCCTCATCCTGCGGCGCCGAACTAATCCGCCTGAAAATAATCGTAACCCTGAAATGTAAATAAAAAAGGCAGGTATTGTTCATACCTGCCTTCGGAAAATCTGATTATTATCGAATTCAAACCGTCGCCGTTTCCGTCTCCAGAGGTATGAGCGCTTCGGCCAGCTCTATGCCCCGATTTTTCAGCAATCTCTCGATAGCCTCAATCATCTCCTGGCTGTCCGGCTTGCTTATCTGGGCGTCGGCCCCGACCTGGCGGCCCTTATTGAGATTGTCTTCACTGATAAGCGAAGAGAAAAGTATGACCGGAATATTTTTGAGGGCCGAATCCTGCTTGATTCTCTTGCACAGGGCCAGGCCGTCCAGCCGGGGCATTTCGATATCGGTCAGGATTATATCGAAGGGGCCATTGGGTTCCTGGCGGCGCTTCTGAATCTGCTCCCAGGCCTCCTGGCCGTCATGGCAGACGGTTATGGTGCGGAAACCGCTCCGGGTCAGGATGGTCTGCAGGGCGGTTCGAATCACCGAAGAATCATCGGCGAAAACAATCCGGATATCCCGGCGTTCGGCCTTCAAGGCGACATCGCATTCCTCCGGAACGGCCGCGGTCTGTACCCCCAGGATTTCTCCCACCAGCGATTCGAAATCGGCTATAAGAATCGTGCGGTCGTCGATTTTGACCGTCCCCGTAACCGGCGCCCCCAGTTGCACCAGAAGTCGCGAAGGGGGCTGTATTTCGCTCCAACTCAAACGCTTGATAATATCGACCGCATCGACCAGGACCCCGCAGCGGACATGGCTGAACTCGACAATGATGATCATCCCTTCGCCGCGCTTGACTTCTTCGCCCACCATGCCGAAATATTCCCCCAGGTTGACCAGGGTCATGACTTCATCGCGAAGTTTAAACAAGCCGTCGACCGCCTCGCCTCGGTTGGGGATATCGACTATTTTGGCCCGCTGAATGATTTCGCGCACTTTGGCGACATTGATGCCGAACGGTGTTTTCCCCAGCCGAAAAACCAGAAGTTCCATTTCGTTGGTGCCGGCCTCGAGAAGTATTTCATGAGCCATCTTTCCCCTCCGCATTTTCGCCGTAACAGGCGCAAGTTTTTCCATCCCCTAATTTGCCCGGGTTGTCCCGTCCGGCATTTCAGGCCGGTCTTAAAGGAAGCCCCCCGGCTTTCGCCCCTCTGGCCCCGGCTTTTCAAGGGATAATAATATTATCGGTCTCCCCGGGGAAAATATGAATGTCCCATTGAATTACAGAAGCGACTTTGATTACGGGCTTATTGCCATGATACGCAACGGCTTTGGCAGGGATGGCCGGCAAGTATTTGGCCACCTTAACGGAATAAATGGGGCGTGATTATTTTTAGTTTTTCACCTCGCTTTGGACCTTGAATGATCTATTCTTAGGGGAAACCGATTTTTATCAAGTCTCCTGTCCTCGCGGTCGATATATTAATTAAGTACATACTTTTTACTGACTGGGTTCTCTAAATTATGAAACCAAAACTGGGCAGGGAAATATGACAAAGAAGATATTTTCAGTGATCTTAGGGGCAACCGCGATTTGGGGCTTGACTGTGATTCTTTCGGCGCCGATTCTTGCCGCGGCCATTATCGCCAATCATGAATCTATTGAGGATTTCGAGTTTATCCCGGAAGAATATCTGACCCAAATCCGAAACGATTACAGTTTCTATTACGGGCACACCTCGCACGGCAGCCAGGTCATAACCGGCCTGGGAATGCTTTACAGCGAGAATTCCGATTATCTGCGCCCCTCGTTTCATGAAGTCGCCGATGACCTCGGGACCCTGGGCGATACCACCTGGGTCGCCGGAACCCGGAATTATCTCAATACCCATTCCGAAATCAACGCCGTCATGTGGTCGTGGTGCGGGGGGGTCTCCACAAATAACACCGCCGGGATAAATGTCTATCTCAACAAGATAGATGAACTGGAAGAGGATTACCCCGACGTCATCTTTATCTATATGACCGGGCATCTCGACGGTACCGGTACCGACGGCAACCTTTACGCTATGAATAACCTCATCCGTCAATATTGTAGCGCCAACGACAAGATTCTCTTCGATTTCGCGGACATCGAAAGTTATAACCCCGACGGCACTTTCTACCCCGATGCCAGCGACGCCTGCGAGTGGTGCAGTACCTGGTGCGGCTCGCATACCTGTCCCTCCTGTGCCAGTTGCGCTCATTCCCATTGTTTCAACTGCTATCTGAAAGGGAAAGCCTGGTGGTGGATGATGGCCAAGGTGGCGGGTTGGGATCTGGTGCTGGATGCCGATGATGATAACCCGTCGGTGCTCCCGGAAGATTATTCCCTGGGACAAAATCATCCCAATCCCTTTAATCCTGTCACGACTTTCACTTTTTCATTGCCGACCGCTTCGGATATTTCGCTGGAGATTTATAATATCATCGGGCAGAAAATCGACGTGGCCGCCGAAGGGCGTTACGCGGCCGGGGAATACAACGTTTCCTGGGATGCCGGTAACCTGCCCAGCGGGGTTTATTTCTATCGCCTGCTGGCGGACGATTTTAAAGAAACGCGGAAGATGATATTGCTCAAGTAGGTTTACTATTCACTTGGCAAAGGGCGGGATAGAGGGGATCCCGCCTTTTTGCTTTGGCCTGTTTTACGCTTGATGTAATTAAAAATAGATGACAACCCGGACCTGTGATTATATTTTAGGGGAAGCAGGCAAGCCTCAAATCAGAAAAACGTGGTGACACGCGGATAGAATTTTGGGCGTACCTAATTGGAAGTCTTATATGCCGGAAAAGAATCTTGAATTTGCCGGTCTCTGGCGACGGTTCTTTGGTCTCCTGGTAGATTTCTGCCTTTTCTGCGCCCTCTTTTTTCCCGTGACCAGAATCGTAAAAGGGGCCTGGATGATGAGCGCCAATGATCATCGCTGGCATTCCGGCTTTATTGCCTTCGACCCCCTTTGCGGGATATTTTTGATTATTATGCTACTGTACTTTATCCTGCTCGAAGGCCTACTTGGTTTTACGGTCGGCAAATTGGCGGTCGGAACGCGGGTTATAGCCCTTGATGGAAATAAGCCTGGCCTGCGCAGAAGCATAATCCGAAATGTCCTTAGACTGGTCGATAGCCTGCCGGCGTCGAATCTATTGGGCATTTATTTGATTTGGCGGTCACCCGAAAGGGCCCGCTTCGGCGACCGGATAGCCGGCACCAGAGTCATTCGGACGCGATAATCCCATCGCGGGGAATCGTACCGCATAACAAAAATCTAATACGCCATATCGCCTTCTGAAATTTTGTATTCCATGCCGGATGTCAATAATCAGGCTCGCGACAATTGAAGTTCTGTCAGGTCCTGAATCCTGCGTGAGCGGGATTCGTGACCTGACAGCCTCCAAATATTCACTGTTTCAGGCCCGCACCAGCGTCCGATACCGGTTACGCCGATTCTCGAACAAGCGCTCGCCCAGTTCCTTCTGGCGCCAATCCTGATAGGCCGAGAAATTCCCGTCAAACCAGCGCACTTTACCATCGCCTTCGAACGCCAAAATATGCGTACATATACGGTCCAGGAAAAAGCGGTCGTGGCTGATCACCATGACACACCCCGAAAACTGCATGATCGCTTCTTCCAGCATCCGCAGGGTATTGACATCGAGATCGTTGGTCGGTTCATCCAATAATAGAACATTCCCGCCCTCTTTCAGTACCTTGGCCAGATGACAGCGGTTGCGTTCGCCGCCGGATAATTCGCCGACCGTTTTTTGCTGGGCCGGGCCTTTGAATCCGAACAGGGCCAGGTACTGGCGGATAGGCATCTTGCGGTTGCCCACGATAATTTCTTCATTACCGCCGCCGACCTCTTCGATTAGGCTTCGCCCCCCCGCCAGGGACAACCGTTCCTGGTCGACATAGGCCAGGCTGACCGAAGTCCCCACCACGGCCTTGCCTCCGAGCGGCGTCAGTTCGCGCCGAATCAGTTTAAACAGGGTCGTCTTGCCGGTTCCGTTCGGTCCGGCCAGACCCACCACCGCCCCCCGGGGAACGATAAACGACAGCCCTTCGAAAAGCATCTGCTTGTCATATTCCATGGCAACATCGGTGAACTCAATAACCTGGCTGCCCAGGTCCGGACCGGGCGCGATCTGAATCACCGACATCCCCTCGGATTTCTGGGCGGCAGTCTCGCGGGCCACCAGTTGCTCGTATTCACGGATACGGGCGTGGGTTGCCTCGTTACGCTCGCCGCGGCTCATCTTAATCCAGTTTAATTCCCGTTGCAGGGACTTGCTCCGTGGCGAATCTTTTTTCTCGCCTGTCGCCAGCCCGGTCAGTTTCTGTTCCAGCCAGGAAGTATAGTTGCCTTCCCAGGGAATACCGTGCCCGCCTTCCAGTTCCAGAATCCATTTGGTGACGTTATCGAGAAAGTACCGGTCGTGGGTGACGATAATCACCGTCCCGGGGTATTCCCGAAGTTGCTCCTCCAGCCAGTTGACCGTCTCGGCATCGAGATGGTTGGTCGGTTCGTCGAGCAGCAGCAAATCCGGTTTTTCCAACAGGGCCTTACACAGCGCCACGCGGCGCCTCTCCCCGCCGGAGAGGGTGCTCACCAGGCGGTTATCATCGGGAAGACACAGGGCATCGCTGGCCACATCGAGCATACGATCGAGATTCCAGGCGTCGAGAGCGTCGATCTTATCCTGAAGCGTGCCCATCTTGTCCATGGCTTTCTGCATGGCATCGTCGTCCATCGGTTCGGCCATGCTGTCGGCCAGCCGATTGTACTCGTCGAGAATGCCTTTAATCTCGCTGAAAGCGGATTCGATAGTCTGGCGCACCGTCAGGTTGGGGTCGAGTTGCGGTTCCTGCTCCACCATGCCGGCCCGGTAACCGGGCGTGATATAAGCCTCGCCCTGAAATGCGGTATCGCGGCCCGCCATGATGCGCAGAAGCGTAGTTTTCCCCGAGCCGTTTTCGCCGACAATACCGATTTTGGCGCCGGGGTAAAAACTTAAATTGATTTCCTTGAGTATCTGTTTTTGGCCGTAAAATTTATTCAGGCGGTACATGTGAAAAATAAATTTCTCTGCCATAATAGGTGCATTCCTCTGGATTATTTTAATAATTACGGGGAAATGTAAACAGGCGGGCCGGTTTCATCAAGGAAAAAGGCGGCATCTTTTCAATATATCGAAAAACAGCCCCGACCCGTTATTACCCCTTTAACGAACCCGATCTTCTTCCTTTATCGGGCTTCAGGCGACCGCCCAAACCCGACCAGATGCCCGTTTTTTTCATCCCACAACCGATAGCGAAGAGAGCGCAGGCTTGAGAATAATTTTATCGGCTTGACCCTTTGAAAGACCGGTATTCTATCATGACATTTCGGGAGTGAGTAATTGGGGATCCCCGGGCTTAAGTGATGAACATGATGATACCCGATATTGCCCGTGAACCATCTCAAGACCGGGGGGAGTTTATAAAACGAAGCCCCCTTAAGGGAAGCCTCGACAAAATCCCATTCCTTATCCCCGGACCAATAAACCCCCTCGAATTGATGTTGCACATAGAACAACCAGACCCCGCCCACCATCCCGATATAAAGAATAAAAAACTGGAAAATCAGATAGGTTTTCGGCCCGATGAGAAAACTCATCAAAACCGCCAGGCCAATAAGAGCGACATTGGTGCCATAGACGCTGACTTTATCCTTGATTCCCGCCCCGCGCCCGGGAAAGCGGTAATTGACCAGGAGGATAAGCAAAGGCCCCAGGAAAAACATCACCAGCGGATTGCGATAGAGCCGGTATTTAAGTTTGGTTTTAAAGGGGGCGTTTTGATATTCGCTGACCGTCATGGTCCAGACATCCCCCTGGCCGCGTTTATCCAGATTGCCCGAGGTCCAGTGATGCCGGGCGTGGCTCATGCGCCAGTAATAGAAAGGGGTGAACGTTAACAGACCGGTCACGCGGCCCCAGAAATGGTTGGCCCGACGCGACCGGAAAAAAGAATAATGGCCGCAATCATGAAAAATTATAAAAATCCTGATCAGGAATCCGGCGGCCAATAATACCAGGGGAAGAGTCAGCCAGTAGGAATAATCCTTCAAGAAATAAATCAGGACCCACAGGGCTATATATGCCAACAGCGTGTTGGATAATTGCCAGATACTTTTCAGACGGCTGGGACGTTGAAAGGGGGAAATCTCCCGGCGAATGGCCTCGAATGCCTCGCCAAAGCCATTTTTGCCTGCATTTGATTTATCTGTCATTCGCAAAAATTCCTTCGTCTTTCGGTCGGGTTAACCCTCTTAGGCCCCTAAGATGTGATGATTACAGAATGATCCCAAAGGCGATAATGAGGCTATATATTTTATATACGCCTCACCGCCTCCCGACCGCAACTTTGGCCGGCACGATTTTAGAAGATGACTTTCCTGCCGAAGGCTGCGATTTCGGCCGCTATACGCTGTCTTTTTGACCCTGTGGATTCAGTTCATCCATGTCGAGTTTCTTTACTTCGCCTTCGTAATACTCGATTTCCGCCGGAAATTTCCCCATGAACCCGCCCACCATCGAAGCCCACGCCGAACCGCGATAGGTGTTATAAGTCTTGATGGAAGCAATCCAGTCGTCCAGCGCCGTCTTTATCTCGTTAACCGCTTCCTCCATGTTGCGCATATTCTCCCGCGAAGTCTCCGCGCCCCTTAACTGCGGATACGCCTCGATCTGAATGCGAAAAGCCATGGCCGCCTGAACCGCCTGTGTGCCGGCCCGGGTCAACTCTTTGGTATCCTTGCCCTCGCTCACGGCGCTTTCGAAATTGTCGGCGGCCGCCTGATAGCCGCTTCGCGCCGCGGCCACGGCCTTGAACGTCTCCGACTCATGCTCCAGGTACTGATTGGATATCTCCCAGACTCCCTTGATTTTTTCGGTACAGGTGGCCAGGGCCGCCGAGTAATGCGATTCCCCGCCTTTGACCGCCTGATGATTCTGGTTCAGGGTATTCCAGACACTCACGATACTGGAGCCCAGAATCAAGGCCACCGCCAGAAATACCACCACCAGGACGGCGGCGATGATCAAAAACTTTTTCATAATGACTTTTCCTCGAATTATCTCATGGTTTCTTTTTTTGACCGTAGATTGCTCGAAGCACGGAATCTGTCCCGTTTAACAATACCGTTACTCCTTTATCGTAATTATTGAAATTAAAATATTCAATGGAATTGTCCATTATATGGCCGTAATCCGAAGTCGTGAAACGGGGAAGGCCCCGGCCCACCGAGACGGTCAATTTTTCATCGGCATCCGGACGCACCAGCCAGACCAGGCCGTTGTTGCCCCCTTCGGTGCTGAATCCTTTACTGCCCAACCCCAGCCAGCGGCCGTAATGAGTGGCCCAGTTTTCGGGTTTCTTCACCCCGCCGGTTATAACCACCACCACTTCGGCTATCGAATCGTCCTGCAACCCCTGGCAGATTCTGTCTCCCGCCGCCCGGGTCGTTTCCGAAATTACCCCCGCCTTATCGATCACCCACGAATTTGTCAGCGGTGGAAAATCGGGGTCGCCTTCAGGGACGGTCTGGTTTTGGTCATATTGACCTTCCTTGCTGCCGCAGGCGATCATGGTCGCCAGAATAACCGTCAGGCAAATTCCAAATATATTCCTCATGATTTCTGCCTCGGAGCGCAAACCGGGCAGGAATGCACCGTCTTTTTGGCGCAACCGGCGCCGCCGCCTCCGGCGCAGGCGCAGGCACAGGCGCAACTGACACAGGCACAGGCGCACGACGAGGACCTCCCGCCGAATCCCCCGCCCCCTCCGGTCGATTTACCGCCGCTTCCCGAACCGCCCGTACCGGAGAATAGTCCCGGCAATCCCCCGAAAAATATGTTCCCGCCGGAATACTTTTTCCTTCCCGATGAAGCCGCCCTGGCAATAAGTGTAAAAATGAAAAATCCGACGATTATAATCACGAACACAACGGAAACCCATCCCTGCGAATCATCTTTCAGATTCGATTGAGGAATTTCTGCCGGGAGACTACTCTTGGGTATGGTTACGATAATGGTAAATCGCCCGCCTTCGCTGATTTTATGCTCCACCCAGGTCAATTCTTCGCCTTCAATCGCATTCGGATCCGGCTCGGTCTTGATAGTCTCCAATTTCGCGAACGATTTCAGGATTATCCGAAGCGTATCGATCTCGGCCCGATCGTACCATCCGGGTGTGAATTCCATTTTATAGTTTTCGCCGTCGGCGTAGAACAGCCCCTTCTGGATTATGACGCAGGAAGCCTCAAAAACTTGGCCGGGCTTGAAATCCTCCGTCAAATCCAGACGGACCCCTGTCCAGCCGCCCTGGCTGTCGTTTCCGGCGTCTCCGGCGGCATGGCCGTATCCCTTGACCTGAAAATCACCGTTGGCCGTCCCGATCGTAATCCAGGGAATATGCCCCCCGGTGACTTCCCACTTCTGATAGTACGCAATCTCCACGGTGCCGTCGGACATGGGGGTCAAATGTACCCTGTAATCCAGAATCCGATATGTTCCCGTATCGCCGTAAACCACGCCCGCCAGAAGTAAAAGGCAGATGACTCCTAAAATTTTCAATGTATGTCTCACCGGGCACCTCCCTTTTCACCCTTTTGTGCTACCCGAGGCGAGTCATCCAGCGGACATCCCCCGCCGCACAGACTTACATATTCGCACAGATTGCACGCCTCCGGTTTCATCAGATGCTTCCGCAACTTGAGGCAGACCGGGTGTTTCCAGATCGAATTCCAGGGGTCGGTCAAAATATTCCCCACCGTCTCCGGCCAGGATTGACAGGGCAACATCGTCCCATCGGGCTGAATCGTCATATTATGCGCCGCCGCCGAACAGGCCTTGATACCCAATCCCAGATCCAGCGGATTTACTCCCTGATTGTAGCAGGTGGGGGAGTACCATTGAAGATTCCCGCCCGCCTTGTCCGCTATACTGCATGATTCCTTTAGTATTGCCTTTAATTCTTCATCGCTAAGGCCGTTCTCTTTTTTCACCTGTTTCCCGCCGCCGGAGCAGATAAGAGAATTACAGGCCATGTTTTTTATTCCCAACCCGGCCAGCCATTCGATTGTTTTCGCAAAATCTTTGCCGTTGGCTTTGGTCAGGGTCGTATTGGTCACCACCTGCAGGCCGACTTCCAGCGCTTTTTTTATGCCTGCCACCGTTTTTGCATGCGAGCCGCTCACCCCGGTCATGCTGTCGTGAACTGCCGCATTCGAAGACTCCACCGTCACCTGGACATAATCCAGGCTGACCCGTTTGAATTTCTCGGCCAGACTTTCCAGATTGGTGCCGTTGGTAATCAAGCCTGTCACGAATTCGTCGGCCTCGCTGACCAGTTCCACGATATCCGCGCGAAGCGTCGGTTCGCCGCCCGTGAAAACGATCTGGGGTATCCCCAGATTCCATATCTTTTCATATATTTTAAGCCAGTCGGCGGTGCTCAACTCCGGGCCGGTCTGGCTGTCGCCGACATAGCACTTGGGGCATTTCAGATTACAGCGATAGGTGACCGCCAGGTCCATCCGGGCCGGCGCCGCCCAATCGCCGTATTTTATTTCTTTGGCGTCCAGACCCAAATCGGCCGGGCAATTCCCTTCCGCCAGGTTCATGAGCGTCCCGAACAGGCGGTTGAGGTCGTTTTTTAACGTTTCTTGCGAAATTCTTTTTCTGAACGGGATAAATCCCCGGCCGTATTTCCGGCTCATCTTTTCCACGATAAAGGCCACCACCGCTTCCGATTCGTTGCCGTCGCCCTGCTGGTGTTGCCACATGCCGTCGATAAGAAACGTTACGAAATCCGCGGCGGTATCATCCAGCACCAGCGGCGGTTGCTGGCCATTGATCCATAAAAAATTATCCCGGATGGGGTCTTTCAGCCGAAGATGAAAGCGATAACCGTTGATCGTCGCGTGACGAATCCCGTCGCCTTGGAATTGAGGTTTACGCTCCAATTTATTTTGCCTCACTCACCTGTCCCTTGTAAAGGGGATAGTTATTTAATCGCTGCCATTTGACTTATCTCTTCGAATACCGTGACGCTTAGAAAATATTCATAAATATCCGCTTATAACCTCTTCCGGGCAAGCAAAATCGTCCCATTCCCTGCCTCCATATGGTTGCTTTTCAACAAGTCGGGAGGCCCTGGTGCCCCACCACTTGGGGGGTGTTGAAAAAGTGTCGTTTCCAAGTTGCGGCAGGTCCTGATTCGCCGCAGGCGGATTGTGACCTGCCGCCGGTTAACGAAAGAAAGATAAGTATATTGAGATAGAACATTTTCGCGCCGAATCCGTAATAAAAACGAAGGTATAGTAATCTATTTTCGCAATAGAATCAGCCGGTTTTGGGGAATTATAACCGACCGGCTCCTACTCAAGGGGAGGGACCGACCATGTTCCGCCGGATATTAACTGCATTTATTTTACTGACCGCCGTAATGGCGAGGGGAGAGGACCAGATGACCGACCAAATCGATCGCGAGGCCGAAATTGCCGCCGTTACTGCGGCCATCAACACCAGTATCAAGTGGTGCCTGCCGGACAAAGACCGGGAAAAACTCTACGCCCACGTGGCCAAAGACTCATCCTTTTTCATTTTCCATCCTGATTCCGGTTCCACCATCAAGGGGTTCGAGAACTTTCGCAAACACGCCGAAACGCTTTTCTTCGACCCTCGTTTCAAGGCCATAAGTTCCGATATCAAAGACCTGCGGGTTAATTTATCGAAAGGTGGGGATGTCGCCTGGTTTTCGTGTCTACTCGATGACATGGGCGAATGGGAGGGCAAACCGGTGGGCTGGAAGGATTGTCGTTGGACCGGAGTGCTTGAAAAACGAAACAGCCAATGGTTGCTGGTGCAACAGCACTTCTCCCTGCCCACCGACGCGTGCAAGTGATGGAAAGTTTCATTGGCGATTATTTGACGTTGATTTCAGATCGCACTATTGAATCCTGTAGGGCGGGATCCCTGTGATCCCGCCTTCTCGAAATAGTGCCAATTTTCCGACCCGGTAATTTTCCCAAAATACTTCAATTTGTTATCCCCGCGCAGCTTGCCCTCAACTTGATTGGGGGGCTGGAATCCAGTCTTGGGCTATTATAAACAACCACATCGAATGACTGTCGACTCGTGCCCCCTCCATAAAAATTCCCCGCCTTGCAGGTCGCCGCTTCGAGAATCCCGACAACTTATTCCTACCTGCGCAAAGTTATAATTGTATTTTTGGTGATCATCATATATTATGAAATCAGAAATTTAATTTCAACAGGTCTGCATGAGGGTTGTGAGAATTAGTACTTCTCATATTTCGGGGATGATATGATTAAAGTAACAGCGAAGTTGACATTTGAAGATCACCTGCGTGCCTGGCGATATAATTATCGATTACAGAATTATCTAGTCGCCGGTATTTTTTGGGCCGTGGGGCTCTTTGTTTGGATTGTAAATGGGAATATCCTTCCCCTTTTAATCGTCGCCGTTTATCTTCTGCTCGTGCGTCCGCTGTATTACCGAATTCGTAATAAGCGAAGTTGGGAGAAAACGCCTTCAGCGCACCGGGGCGAGTCTACTCTTGGCCTGGATGAAAAGGGCGTCCATGTTGAGGATGACGAAGGTAAACCCGCCGTCATATTTTGGGATAAATTCATGAAGTATGGCGAGTCAAAACATTCCTTCTTATTGAATTTAAGCCCGTCTTCATTTCTGATTCTGCCCAAACGAGTGATCAGTACAGAAGATCAAGTCGCCATAAGAGCACTTTTAAGAACCCAAATACAAACGAAGGGCAAAAATACATAAAGGCCGTGTCCCTGTCGCAGACCCTTAACTTCGAAGAGCGATCCTGCTTCTTCGGAGAAGTGCTAATTCATCGGCCCGGTAATTTTCCCCAAATACTTCAATTTGTCATCCCCGCGCAGCTTGCCCTCAAATTGATTGGGGGGCGGGGATCGCTCCCTAAACAATTCCCGTCAGGCAGGATCCTTGTCGCAGACCCTTAACCTCGAAGGGCGGTTTTGACTCTTCCGGCTTATAAATTATCATCTATTAGTACAAAATCATCCCCCAAATTGCTCCAAAAAGCAATTGCCAAAATTCAAGCGATCGCTATATTCTTTTAAATTATCGCAGCAACATCAATCAACCCGTTCATTAACTTTTGGGTTTGGAGGTACTATGAAACGCGGGCTTTTACTGACCTTGGCAATCGTCATGATTCTGGTCGCCAACGGCCGGGCCGAGGAAATTCTTCTCAAGCAGAGTTTTTTCTCCGGCTGGAAATACTCGACCAATGGTGTCGACTACGAAAAGGTGGGCATGTCTGCCTCCGGATTAAGGATGGTAATGGGGGACAATGAGGAGGCGCAACAGCATTTGTCATCTTATAAATCTTCAAAAACAACAGCAATGATACTTGGAATTCTTGGTGCTGGAACCGCATCCGTCGCTGGTTATCTTGCCGGATCTCAGGAGGATGATGAAGACAAGGATAATACCACTCCCTTGGTTTTGCTGATAGCCAGCGTTCCTCTTTTAATGGGTGCCGGAGCCGCCGAAGTATCCGCAACTAACCATCTTCTGGAGGCTGTTAGGCTGCATAATAATGAAAGCAGGGGCGCCCCCAGTTCCCTGTTGCCGGATAGCCATGATAAATCGGGCAGCAATTGTTACGGTTTGGTTTTTTCCTATCGTTTTTAAGACCTCGATAGTATGGCAGGATCCCCGTCGCAGACCCTGAACTTCAAAGGCGATCCTGCCTCTTCATACTGATCTTCGAAGAGCGATCCTGCCTCTTCTCTTTTGCCTGATTCCCCCGCCGTACAAAATCACTACTATTTCAATGGTGATTTGACAGAGCTCCCCCTATGTAGGATGATTATATGAATTTATGCCCATTTCCAATAAGCCGGGGAGAAATGAAAACCACGAAGGGAAACTTATCAATTGAAATCCCCCAACCGCCTGCCCCAATTATGATTACATCGAAAAACGCGAAAATCAGACCCAAAAATTGGAAGAAACGAACCCATTTTATTTTCCTGCCGACCGCCAAGGGAAGGTGGCCCAGCCCCGTGCTTCGCGGGGTGGGGTCAGCATAAAATGTCGCATCGCGAAAGATTATGTCCTTTGAAAACTTAAAAAATAACAAAACGAACCCATTTTGAACGAAATCCCGGAGGCGTAGGGACATATTGAATGTGCCCGCGATGCTCCACCAAAAGTTTTCCCGGAAAACTCCCCTATCACTCCGGCATCACTTTGAGCAGGGCCTGTTTGTTCTGCTCGACCCATTTCTCGAAGCCGGTCATGCCGGGATAAAGCCGCCGGCTCTCCTTCAGGTCATTCTGGCGATTAAGGATGTGCAGCCGGTTCATCTCGAACATATCGGCCAGGTCAGCCGCTCCGGGGAAGGGGAATTGGGCGAAAGTCTCGCGCGGGATATAATTGTAGGCTACCTTTTTCCCCAGTGTACGGGTCATTATCTCGGCATAAGTGGCCGGCTTCAAATCATCGCCGACCACCCCCACCGTCCGGCCGATAAATTCGCTCGGGCGTTCGAAAATGGCCGCCACGACGCCGCCGACATCAGCGGAAGAAACCGCCGCCAGGGGCGTATCCCCCTGGGGAAAACCGAACGCGAAACCGCCATCGGCCTGCTTTTGCGGCGGCAAGAAGAATAAGAAATTCTCGTAATAGAAGGCCACGTGAATTATGGTCGCCTTAATTTTAAGACGATGAATTTCTTCTTCAATCTTTGCCTTTATTTCGAAGTGGGGAACATTTAAATCTCCCTTTCCGAATTGACGCGGATTGGG
The DNA here is from genome assembly GCA_041752195.1 of Candidatus Zixiibacteriota bacterium. GTDB lineage: Bacteria > Zixibacteria > MSB-5A5 > GN15 > PGXB01 > JBGSHP01. Next base: position 58,153 of record JBGSHP010000023.1, read on the forward strand.
CAAAGAACTAAAAACGAAATGTTCGATATGGCTTTCGGCCACGGCCCGGACCAGATTCATGCCATGTTCCCGTTCGCCCTCGAAATGCTCCCAAAAATTGGTGACGCCGAAAACGCCGTGACAGCCTTTCAGGGCGGTCGTAATCGAGGCCGGGTCGCTTAAGTCTCCCCGGACCACTTCCACGCCGGCTTTAGTCAAATTCCGGGCGGCTTCGGAATCGGGCTTCCGGGTGAAGCCTCGAACCTGGAATTTCCCCCCGGCCAGAAGATGCCGGGCGACACTTCCGCCCTGCTGGCCGGTAACCCCGGTAACAAGAATGAGTCTTTTATCGGTCATGTTGAACTCCCTTTAAAAATGCCCAGTTTTTCAAAGATTGTTAATTTGATACGGATACATTATCATGAGCTATTGAAAAATAGAGGTGATAACATTATGACAAGTAATGGAAAAAGACAAGTAGCGACGGGATTGCTTACGGCAATCGGTATCTTTATCGCGGCCATCCTGCTGCCCAAATTGGTCGTCGCGGGACTCATTCCAAGGTTGTTGACGACCCAGAGCCTGGAACTGGCTCTATCGCTTCTGGCCATCGGCATATTGGGGAAGGGGCAATTCTCCGCATATGGGTTCCGTTTTCCGCAGGTGCCGGAAGTTTCCCTGATGACCGTTGTGCGATGGATACCGGTCGGTTTGCTGGCTATCGCCCTGGGGGCGGCCGCCTCTCTGGCGATTTTATTGACCGGCGCCAGCGGTAATCCTCTGGTCAAGCAATTGAGTTTCCCCCAAATGGTTTTGTTCGTCTGGATATTTTCGAGTACTATCGAGGAAATATTCACGCGCGGATTTCTCTTGAGCCATTTGTCGCAAGGGCTTCAGGGTAAAATCAGATTCCTGTTTATCTCAATCAGCAAACCGGTTCTAATCAGCGCCTTGTTTTTCGGCGCCATGCATCTCATCCTCCCTTTAAGTGGCGCCGACTTGACCTCCACCGTTATCATATTTCTGTTCACCTTCTCTTTGGGTCTTCTGGCCGGGTATCAGCGGGAAAAGACGGGTAGTCTAATTCCCGCCGTCGGGGTTCATATGCTGGCCAACATCGGCGGAATAGTGGGGGGGATATTGTATTTTATTTTAGGGCGATAAGTAAAGTTATAACCGGGTTGTAATTCTGGCGATGATATTGATTTCTTCGATTAAGCCGCCATTATTTGATGGCGATAATCGGGGAACTCGGATAGTTTTTGCGGGTTAAAGTAAAACAACAATTTAGCGGGTAGAAAATAATGAGTGTGATGCGGTATCTTATATCCGGACTGGTAATTTTAATCATAATTTTCACTTTTGCTTGCAGCGAGAACAAAGGCCAAACTTCAGGAAGCGGTCGCCCCGGCGGACAAGGGGCCAAAGTCCCCGTGGAAGCCATTATTATCAAACCCCAAATGCTGAAAAACTTAATTTATGCCACCGGGACCCTGATGGCCAATGAAGAAGTGGTTTTGCGTTCGGAGCTATCCGGCCGTGTTACCGGGGTCTTTTTTGACGAAGGCAGGAAAATCGGCAAGGGTTCATTGATGCTCAAGATAAACGATCGCGATTTGAAAGCCGAATTGAAGCGCAAAGAACTGCAGGAACAACTGGCCGCCGACGAAGAGCGTCGCAAACGCAGTCTTCTGGAAATCAGCGGCATCAGCCAGGAAGAATACGATAAATCATTGAATGCCTTGAAAATGATTCAGGCCGAAAAAGAAGTCCTGGAATCGCAATTGGCCAAGACGGAAATCACGGCCCCTTTCGATGGCGTGGTGGGACTGCGCTATGTCAGCGAGGGAAGTTATATTTCCCCGGATATGCTGGCCGCCACCATGCAGGATATCGACCCCATGAAGGTCGAATTCTCCATTCCCGAGAAGTACTCCAATCGTCTGAAGACCGGGACCGAAATATCTTTGATAGCAGGCGAAGAACAGGGAGAAACCCGTGGGCGGGTATATGCCGTGGAATCGAAAATCGACCTGGGCACACGGACTATTAAAGCCCGGGCAACCATCTCCAATCCCCAGGGAAAACTAATCCCCGGCTCTTTTGTAAAGGTGCGTATTACTTTGGAAGAAATCCCTGACGCTATCGTAATACCTTCGGAAACGGTCATACCACAAATCGACGGCGATAAAGTATTTGTTTGCCGCGACGGCGTGGCCCGCCTGACTTCCGTGCATACCGGAATAAGAACCGATAGCGGGATTCAGATAACCGAGGGGCTGGTTCCGCAGGATACCTTAATCCGGACCGGCCTTTTGCAGCTGGCCGATGGGCGTCCGGTGGCAATTAGTACATTGGTCGGCGAAAAGGAATAACCGGTCATGAATCTTCCCTCAATTAGCATAAATCGTCCGGTTCTTTCCATTGTCTTGTCCCTGCTGGTGGTCCTTTTCGGTATTATCGGCTTTATGTTTTTGGGCATACGCGAATACCCCAGTGTCGATCCCCCTCTGGTGACGGTCTCCACGAACTATACCGGAGCCAATGCCGACATTATTGAATCGCAAATTACCGAGCCTCTGGAAGAATCCATTAATGGCGTGGCCGGAATCCGTTCCCTGACTTCGGTCAGCAGTGACGGCCGCAGCAACATTACGGTAGAATTCGAACTGGGCATGGCCATGGAGGAAGCGGCCAACGATGTCCGCGACCGTGTTTCCCGGGCAATCAGAAATCTCCCGGTCGATGCCGATCCTCCGGTGGTTACGAAATCCGATGCTGACGCCAGCCCAATCGTCAATATCACCATTCAAAGCGATCGCCGTTCTCTTTTGGAATTATCGGCCATTGCCAATGATATTTTCAAGGAGCGCCTGCAAACCATTCCCGGGGTCAGCGAAGTCCGTATCTGGGGCGAAAAAAAGTACGCCATGAAACTGTATATCGACCCGTCCCGGCTGGCGGCCAAGGGGCTGACCCCTCTCGATATCCGTACCGCTTTGAATCGCGAAAATGTGGAACTGCCTTCGGGAAGGATCGAGGGCTACCATACGGAATTATCCATCAGGACTTTCGGCCGATTGACCTCTGTCGAGGATTTCAATGAACTTATCATCAAAGAGGATCAGGGTCAGGTCGTTAAGTTGAAAGATATCGGCCAGGCCGTTTTGGCCCCGGAAAATGAGCGGACTATTTTGCGCGGCAACGGGGCTATCCCCATGGTGGCCGTGGCGGTGATTCCGCAACCAGGCTCTAATCATATAGCCATTGCCGATGAATTTTACCGCCGAACCGATCAGATAAAAAAGGAATTGCCCGAAGACCTGATTTTCAATACCGCTCTCGATACCACCGTCAATATCCGCCGGGCCATCGTCGAAGTGGCCGAGACGATTCTCCTGGCCATAATTCTGGTGCTCCTGGTCATTTTTGCCTTCCTGCGTCACTGGCGGACAACGGTCATCCCCATGCTGGCTATCCCCATTTCCCTGATAGGTTCCTTTTTCATCATGTATTTGTCCGGCTTTACCATCAATGTTCTCACCCTCTTGGGAGTTGTCCTGTCGACGGGGATCGTTGTCGATGACGCCATAGTCGTATTGGAAAATATCTACAGTAAAATCGAAAATGGGATGAAACCGATGGAGGCCGGACATAAGGGCTCCAGGGAAATCTACTTCGCCATTATTTCCACCACCGTAACTCTGGCCGCGGTGTTCCTGCCCATCATTTTTCTACAGGGTTTGACCGGCCGTCTTTTCCGGGAATTCGGCATCGTGGTCGCAGGGGCGGTGCTTATTTCGGCCTTCGTTTCTTTGACGCTGACGCCCATGATGTGTGCCCGAACGCTTCATAAAACCGAACATACCAGCCGCATTTTTAAATTGAGCGAGGGGCATATCCGGTGGCTGATAAATGCTTACCACCGTTCTTTGCAATTGTTCATCAAGCGAAGATACCTGGCTCCGGTGATAATGGGGGTATCGGTCTTGATTATTTTCGGGCTGGGAGTATTGATTCCCTCCGAATTGGCTCCGCTGGAGGACCGCAGCCGCCTGGTCGTTAATGCCACGGCGCCGGAAGGAACCTCATATGAGGCCATGTATGATTATATCAGTCGGCTTATCGCTTTGGTTGACACTATGCCTGAAAAGGATTTTCTGGTATCTCTGACCGCGCCCGGTTTCGGCGGCGGCGGAGTTAATACCGGATTTGTTCGAATCAATTTAGTCCCCCCGGATAAGAGGGTTAAAAGTCAGCAGGAAATCGCCGATCAAATCTCGGCCGCCGTAAGAAATCTTTCTTTTGCCCGAACCTATGTTACCCAGGAACAAACCATCGGCGGAGGCCGCGGTCCGGGACTGCCCCTGCAGTATGTTATCCAGGCGCCGAATCTGGAAAAACTGCGTGAAGTTATCCCCGCTTTTATGGAAAAGGCCCAGGCCGACCCGGCCTTTCAGGTAGTTGATCTTAATTTAAAATTCAACAAGCCGGAACTGACGATAGAAATAGATCGCGAAAAAGCCCGTGCTTTGGGAATAACGGCGCGGGATATCGCCGAGACGCTGCAATTATATTTCAGCGGCCAGCGCTACGGCTATTTTATCCTGAACGGAAAACAATATTCCGTAATCGCTCAAGCCGATCGTGTAAATCGCGACGAGCCCCTGGACTTGAGTTCTATCTATATCAGAAATAACCGCAACGAATTAATTCAACTGGATAATATCGTCAAGATGTCTTACCGCGGCAACCCGCCGCAACTATATCGTTATAACCGGTATGTCTCGGCGACGGTGAGCGCCTCCCCGGCCACGGGAAAAACTCTGGGCCAGGCCCTGGACGCCATGGATAATATCTCCGACCAGGTCTTGGACGAATCCTTTGCCACCAGCCTGGCCGGAACCGCCAAAGAATTTGCCGAGAGTTCCAACACCCTGTTGTTCGCTTTTATCCTGGCTCTTGTATTGGTCTATTTGGTTTTATCGGCGCAGTTCGAAAGTTTCCGCGATCCCCTGATTATCATGTTCACGGTGCCTCTGGCCCTGGCCGGGGCTATTATGTCGCTTTGGATTTTCGGCCAGACTCTGAATATTTTCAGCCAGATCGGGATCATCGCCCTGGTCGGCATCGTCACCAAAAACGGTATTCTTATCGTGGAATTCGCCAACCAACGGCAACTGCAGGGATTGTCGATTCGGGAGGCCGTTATTGACGCCGCCGCCCAGAGGTTTCGGCCGATTCTCATGACCAGTCTGGCCACCACCTTCGGAGTCCTGCCGATTGCTCTGGCCCTCGGAGCGGCCGCCAAAAGCCGCGTCTCCATGGGCATTGTCATTATCGGCGGCTTGTTATTCTCTTTAGGATTGACGCTGTACGTTATCCCGGCCCTGTATACTTATCTATCGTCGCGAAAGGTCCGGCAGGAAATGCCGGAAGCGGAAGCCAGCCGGATGGAAAGTGTCGGATAGTAACAGGGGACGTCTCGAATTTCTTATGATTCTATCCCAGCCGTTCTTTCAGCCATGAGATTTTATCTTCGGGGCCGGAAAGTTGACGCTCCCAATTAATATCTATACTGCCGAAGGAGACTATTCTCCGCAAGGTGACGACATCATCGAGTCTATCGAAAACAACCTCGGAGGCGTATTTTTTATCGAAAAAAACAGGATAATTATACCGGTCTGACAATTCCGTCATTTGTTCGCGTTTCAGTCGGGGCAAGATCGCGCCCACCAGAGCGGTCTGATGCAGAAAGACATTTTTGACGCGGTCGGACCGACATAAGGCAGCCAGGGTCTTGTCGGTATAGAGTTTTCTGAAGCACTCGGCCCAGGCGCCAAGAATCTTCTTTTCCGGGCGAACCACCAGTAATCCGGCATGGAAGTAAGCCCGGATTTTTTGGCGGTCGGCCCAGGTTACCATGGGAAACAATTGCTCTTCCTCAATTTCCAGGACCGAATAAATCTGCCGCCAATATTCATCGGAAGCCGCACCAAAGAGCGATCCCGAGCGGTTATGCATGACGGTTTTATAGGCCAGGGAGATTTCCGGTTCCAGGCAAAAATCCGAGGGTTCATCCAGTATGACCGTATCGGTATCCATCCAGACCAGGATATCGGCTTTGTCCCTCATATCTGATTCCGCCCTGGCGGCGGCAAAGGGTTTCCCGGCATAAAACAGCCGGTCGGCTTCTTCGGGTATATCGATTGTGCGAACCTCGACCTGCATAAGGGCCAGGTTATCGAGAATCCTGTGATTATCCAGAATAATATTGCCCGGGTGATATACGCGCATGGAAGAGTTACGGTGTTCGCCGCCGAAGGTACGGATACTCTCGGCCAGCAATTTCGTATCCCGCAATTCATCGGCGCTCTCGGCATAGGCCGCGAATAACAACTTTTGTTTTGCCATGTCCGATCCTTTACACCTGGATACTGCAAAACAGGCTCGATTGATCGATTTCCGATATCTCGTATCTGACGCCTAAGGCTGTCATAAACGTCTCGAATTGCCTCGGCGAAACGGTTGTGGCATGGAACCCGTCGGAGCAGAAAATCTCGCCATTGGCGGTCCGCTGCCAATCGATCGGGCCGATCAATCCCAGTTGCGACTGTTTACGGAACCACTCCAGGCGATGTTCCCAGAACTTTTCGGCGTAACTGGAAAAAAGTATGATACCGCCCGGCCGGGTAACACGGATAGACTCGCCTATGACCTGAAGCGGCTCGACATGAAAAGCGGAGAGACCGTTTTGCAGGCAGAGAACACGGTCGAATGATTCGGCGGCAAAACCCAGTTGACGGGCGTTCATCAGGGATAGAGAGACATGCGCATGATTCGGCAATTCCCGACGGGCGGCTCGCAGGCTGGCCGCTGAAGTATCAATCCCCACGATATGCGCCGCCTTTGGCGCCAGTTCTTTCAGGATACGCCCGTACCCGCAACCCAGTTCCAGAACGGTGTCCGGGGGTCGAAGGTATGAGGCGGCATGATCGATTTCGACTTCAAGGTATTGTTTCACACGCGGTGGCGCGCATTCGTATGCCTGACGAAGTTTTTCCGCCGCCAGGGTCTGGTCATAGTAGCCGGACATAAGATAAGTAATAATTTTACAGGAAAAATGTCAAAGGGCGGGTTTAAAATCCCGCCCTTGAAAGGAAATTATTCTAGTGACAATGGTCGGCTAATCTTGCTCGGCAAATTGGTCCGAATGACAGATAATATCTTCATTATATATGTATGGCCCGCCAACCTGGGCTTTAAACAGTTTGAATAATCTCCCGGAGCCTTCCTGTGTAAACGGTCCCAGCCTTTGGTACTGATAACTCCAGGCCATTTCCCGGCCAATACCGAAATGGCTCTTATCCTGCTGCCTGATAAGAGCGGTCAGGGGCTTGCCCAGAAATTCCCCGGTCGTGGGATCGACCGACGTCACCTTTATCGTCCCCGAAGCCTGGAATTCGCACGAATAGAAACCGTCGGCCGTCAGGGACGTGGTTTGCGTCAAATATACCGGCCCGGCGACATGGACATAATCATACGGTCCCGAAGAACAGAACGGCTTGGGAATGACCTGACCGAAGTTGATGACATGGTTCTGGGCTCTTGTTTCCGCGACCCGGGGGACGGTTTGGGCCAGATTCAAAATGTAAGCTTCGCCGTTGGTGGCGATGGGGACATCCTCGGAAACATCACCCAGCGGCCCGCCGATAAGTTGGCGCAACTCCACAGGGAGTCCATTGTAAATAATGGCCGGGATAGTTCTGAAAGGCGAATTATTAATGGCTCCGGCGGGAATCATGGGAATTTCAGGGTCGAGAAGTCCGCTCCGCATAAAATCGAGCAATACGAATTCCTCGGCCAGTTCCCAGCTTAAGACCTGATGATTCGAGGTTCCCGGGATGATGGTCTCAAAATGAGCATTGGCGACTGTCCAATTGCCCATCTTAAACAGCCGCATATGAATTCGCAGCGGCTCATAGTCACCGCAGGCCAGTTGAATGGCGCCCGGAACCCAACCGTCGGGACCGCCAAATCCATCCTGGATATCGCCGCCCAAAGCGTCGTCCCAGACAGAATTAAAAGGCGGCATGGGGGGTAGACCGAAAGCGGAGCGATCACCGTCGAGCGATAACAGCGCCGCGCGGATATCGCGGGGATCGGCCTGGCCGAAGAAAATGAGATTAACGGGATCCTGCGGGGAACCGGAATAGTCCATTCCGGTGTACGGCCAGAATTCCAGCGTATTTTCCCCAACTGCAACCGCCACTATCGGGCTGGGGGCCGCCGGACCGTAAATAGGACGCGCCGCCATCTGCAGTTGAGCGATTTCCTGTTCGACATCATCGGTAACATCACCCGATACTTTTGATATCGGATTCTGGCTGCACCCGGCCAAGAGTAGAAATGCCGACACCAGAAGCAGAGTTAAGATTGAGAGGTTTTTCATACCATCCTCCTGGTTAAATGTTGCTGAACAACTATGACATTTATGATCAGGTTTATTCAATCCCGGTCAATGCAACCGGCGTACCATTCCCAAAAGTAGACGCTGATTTGGCCTATGTCATAATGTTTCATTGGGTTAACCAAAGGTAAAGAAACCCCAAGGCAAAATGGCGACGGTTAGCCGCTACCCACACTTATGCTTTGGAATTCTTGCCAGGATGTCGTTTGCGATATTGACGACTAATAATATATAAAGGGAAATACCCGGCCACGCCAATGGTTATTAACTATCCCATTGGGATATTGCTTTCCATTTGAAACAATTATATATTTTGACAATTATTCACCCGAAATCTGGCGAAATCATGAATCAGGAATTTAATCATCACGAAACCGGTACTATTCTAGAAGAACTCAAGGCCGTTAATCGCGTTATTGACCGAATTTGCCGCGTCCGCGAAACCAATCATATCATGTCAATAATCATAGATGAACTGGTTTCGTTGACCGGCGCCGGACAGGGCGTAATAAATCTGATTGAGAGGACACCCGATCCGGATCTGATAACGGTGGTGCGTAAAAGTCGCGCCACGGAAGATGATATTCCCTATAAACTGGCTAATATTCTGGCCGGATGGGTTATTAAAAATAAGGTCTTTCTCAAAATCGATGATCTCGACCGTGAACCTCGTTTCCCCAATCTGGATTCCGAAAACGGCCGCTTTAAATCGCTTATATGCTTTCCTCTGGTCGCCCGGGGGGAGACTATCGGAATTTTAAGCCTGATTCGGGAAAACGCCCGCGGTCATTTTGCCGAAAATCATTGTCGGCTGGCGGGAATTATCGCCTCGCAATCAGCCCAGATAATCAGTAATTCCCTGCTTCTGGAAGATCTGGCCCACAAAAACGAACTTCTGGAATTGGGGCGCCGGAAACTTCAGGATGAAAACCTGCGGCTTCAAAGTGAACTGGGGGCGACTTTCGCTTTCGAAAATATCATCGGCAAATCCCGTGAGATAAAAGAGGTAATGCGGCTTTGTTCCAAGGTGGCCGGCAATAATTCGCCGGTACTTATTACGGGATCGACCGGCACCGGCAAAGAACTTGTCGCCCGGGCCATTCATTATAACAGCCCCCGCCAGGGTCGTCCCTTCCTGGTAAAAAACTGCGGTATCAAAACCGAATCGCTTCTGGAGGCCGAGTTATTCGGCTATACCAGGGGAGCTTTCACCGGGGCCGACCGCGACAAGCAGGGACTTTTCAAGGAGGCCGATGGCGGAACGATATTTCTCGACGAAATCGGCGACGCCCCCCTGTCCACGCAAATTGCGCTTCTGCGGGTCCTGGAAACCGGCGAAATTCGTCCCGTGGGGGCCAACCGCACCGAGTATGTCAATATCCGTATTCTGGCCGCCACCAACAAAGATCTATCCGAAGAAATCACCAAAGGGAATTTCCGCCAGGATTTGTACTATCGGCTGAACACCTTTCATATCGATCTTCCGCCCTTAAGCCGGCGCCGCGAGGACATTCCGCTCCTGGTGCATCACTTTCTGGGTTGTCTCAAGATAAAATTGGGCAAGGACAACCTGACCGTTACCCCGGCGGCCATGGAGATATTTTCACGTTATCCCTGGCCGGGGAATGTCCGCCAGTTGGAAAACGAACTGGAGCGGGCCGCGGTTATTTGCGAAGCCGAGGGACAGATCGATGTCGCCGACCTGTCGCCCGAACTGGTCGGCGCGACCCCGGTCGAGCCGGGCGGGGAGATATTCAAAGGGCATTTACGGGAGATAGTGGAGAAGGTGGAAAAAGATATGATCGCATCGACTCTCAAAGAAAACCAGGGAAACCTGTTACGGACATCGAAGGTCCTGGGGTTGACGCGTAAGGGCCTGAAAGACAAAATTGCCCGATACGGCCTGAAGGCGAAGGAAGAGTGAGAGAGGCGAACCGCAATAATTAATTCGTTTTCGATCAATTATCGATACCGTCAGCAATATTCCCCGAATGTTCCCGATTTATTGATTTGTCCCAGTGATAATATTGTCACTATGATAATAAACCTGTAACACATATTTGCCTTCGATAGTAACTTGTATCATACAAGACCAAAAATATATCGGCGAGGGTAAAACTTGACTTTCCGCAACTCCTACGAAGACTCCCGGCGGGCCGAGGCTTACGCCCGGTTGGAATTCCCCGGCACTTATCACCTTGCCTATCGCGATATTCCGGCCATAATAAATGAACATGCCAAAGGCAATCGGGCTCTTGATTTCGGATGCGGGGCGGGACGCTCCACCCGGTTTTTGCAGAAACTCGGTTTCGATGTTATCGGCATCGATATCTCCGAAGATATGATAAGGAAAGCCAACGAAATCGACCCCGGCGGGCCGTACCATCTTGTCAGGGAAGGGGAATTCCATCCGCGCGGGAAGAGGGAATATGATTTGGTCCTGTCCGCTTTCACATTCGACAATATCCCGACTGCTGAAAAGAAGATAAAATTATTCAAGGAAATCCGAGGTCTTCTGAAACCCGGGGGCGTACTCATCAGCCTGGTGTCCTCGCCGGAAATTTATGTCAATGAATGGGCCTCGTTTTCCACCAAAGATTACCCGGAAAATAAGATGGCCAGAAGCGGGGATGTCGTGAGGATCATAATTACGGCCATCGGCGACCATCGCCCGGTTGAGGATATCATCTGGACTCATGAATCATATCTTGAGGTATATCAGAAATCTGGTCTTCGTGTTAACGCTTTATATAAACCATTGGCTACGGGCGAAGAGCCGTATCAATGGGTCAATGAAACCCGAATTGCCCCCTGGGTGATTTATATTTTGGCGAGGTAAAGCCGAGTAATTTCCCGCCCGGTAAGGGGCGCCTATTTTGCTTCGCCACGATAGCACCAAAATATCCACCTCTTTTATTTTCTATCCCGGTCTGACATCTCCATAATGATTTGACCCTTAATTACTTAGAAATAATCTCTTTTCCCGGGGGAGGTCGATTCTATTTCGGGTGATTATTTCCTACTCCGTTAGCCAATTTTTTTGATTTTCCCGAGGCAAGCTCCTAATTCCAAGTAACACAGACTATTGGCAGGGAAGTTGTCCTGTGCCGCCATCGCGGCATCACAATTGCCTTCTATTCCCGCAGTGTCTTTAAAATTGGCAGGGAGAAAAAAATGAAAAGAATACTCAATTCAGCTGTGCTCGCGGCCATAATGGTAGCGGGAATTTGCGGCTTATTGCAGGGTCAAACCATCTGGATGAATGGCGATAGCAGCCATGCCTTAAATCTTGACTTCCGCAAGCCTTCTCTGGATTTGTACGGAAATAATGAGCCATCCCTGTACACTATGTACGCCGGATTACAGGCCTGGCTCGGCTCCAATTCTCATCTTGTCTGCGAACTGCCGATAGCCTATGTCTCTTACGAATACTATTCGCATGACAAAAGGCAAATTTCGATCGGCAATCCCTATCTGGGAATTCGTTACACCGGTCGAGGTGCCATTACGGAATTCGGAATGAGATTGCCGACCTCCGGCGATTATAATATTGTCCGAGTTCTGGGAAGTCAGTCCGCTCTGGATCGTCTCGGAGCCTTTACACCGAAAGTGCTGACGCTTCGCTTCGCCGCAAATATTAAAGCCACGCGGGAATCAGAGGGTTTCGTGCGTTTCGGAACGGGGGGAGTGCTTCTGGTGCCGACGTCTGGTGAAAATCAAGACGCGGAATTGCTGGGCCAATATGGCCTTCAGGCCGGGTACGACGGCGCCAGGGCTTTTGTCGGAATCGCCTTCAACGGACTGCTCTGGATATCCCAGAGTGGTCTGGGATATGGCAACAGGACTTTGCACTATCTGGACTTCAATGGTATCTACCGGGCGGGGCGAATTCAACCGGGGATTTATCTCATGATCCCCATGGACGACGACTCCTCCGCCTATATCAGTTCGGTCATAGGCATTAGCCTGACCTACTCGTTTTCTTCCGCCACCGGCGGGGAAAAGTAAGGAAAGCGTTTTATGTCACGAGTATTTTTCATAACCGGTGCGACGGGCAACCTGGGTTCCCGACTGGCGGCGGAAATCCTGAATCAAAATCAGGAAGATAAAATCGTCGCCCTGGTCAGGGGAGCATCATACCAGAAGGCGCGGGATAGAATGTATGCCGCCATCTCCAGAATGACCCCGGAAATAAACACCGGCAGTCTCGCCCGACGATTATTAGTGATCGGCGGCGATATTACCGACCCCCGATTGGGAATCGGTGATAAATTGTGTGATTGCCTGGCCGGGTTTGTTACCCATATTGTACATGCCGCCGCTTCCACCAAATTCAATTCCAGTCTTGAGAATTCCCGGCATATTAACCTGGAGGGCACCAGGAATGTCATGGCCTTCGCCGAAAGGGCGTCCCGCAAAGGAAATCTGCGACGTATCGCCTATATCAGTACCGCTTATGTCTGCGGAATGAATCGGGAAAAAGTCTACGAAGAAGATCCTCCTGCTACTGCTAATTTCGCCAACGCCTATGAGCAATCCAAATTCGAAAGCGAATCTTACGTTCGCAGGCAGATGGCCTCATTGCCTCTGGCGGTGATGCGCCCCAGTATCATCGTGGGCGACTCTGCCACCGGACGTATCGCATCATTTAATGTCCTTTATGTTCCCCTGGGATTGATTTTATCGGGATTAATAAAGGCTCTACCCTGTCCGCCGGAAAATAAACTTGATGTCATCCCTGTCGATTATGCCGCCCGAGTCGTTCTTGAAATTCTGGGAAAGGCCCGGGAATATGAAGGCCGGACCTATCATTTAACCGCCGGACCGGAGATATCTTGTACCATCGGTGAGATAGTCGCCACAGCGGCTCACCTAATGGCCGATTTAAGGGGGGCATCGACTCTGACACAATTACGCTTTTCTTACCCGGATTTTGCCGGGACGGCAGGGGCGCTTTTCAATAATTCACGCCGGGCAGCCATGAAAATTCTCCGTCTGTATGAGCCATACTTGTTATATCCCAAATCATTCGATACCACCAACACTGAACGGGTGCTGGCCGGGACCGGCATCAATGTCCCGCGGCTGACTTCCTACTTACCGGTAATTCTTGCCTATGGACTTAGAAACGAGTGGGGACGGCAATGGCTGAAGGCCGCTTGAAAAGGAATACAACCATGAAAGCCCTTGCCATCATCAATCCCAAGTCCGGGCGGCTTCTAAATGAGACTCGACGCCGAAAAATCCAGAAGTTATTGCGGGAACCAGGGGTGGAAATTCATTGGGCCACCTATCCGGGCCACGCCCGTGAAATCGCCAGGGCGGCTGTAAATAGTGGTTTCGAAACAATAATCTTGGCCGGCGGGGACGGAACCATCAACGAGGTCCTCCCGGCTATGGCTTACAGCAAATCGCGCCTGGCCATTATTCCAGTCGGCCGGGCTAATGATCTGGCAGTTCATTATAGGCTGCCCCGCAATGAAAGGGCGGCTTTAGAGGTAATCAGAAACGGGGATACCAGAGCCATTGATCTTTTGAGTGTCAACGGCCGTTATTTCGCGACTATCGGCGGGCTGGGGATGCCGGCCGATGTAATTCGGGTTGTCTCTGACTCTCCGCGATGGGGTCGCTCGATTTCCGGTTCGGGAGCACTGATATATCTTTTGGGGCTGGGGAAAGTCCTCCGCCGGAGCAGTAAACACTGTCCGACGATCTGTTTGACGGATGGAAAGGGCCTGATAGAAGTAACCTGGTCATCCCTTATGGTCGGCCTGGTTTCGAATCTGGGAAAATATTTTCGCATCTTCCCGACCCGTAATGGCTCGACCGGGCGCTTTGACGTTTGCCTGATAGATGCCTATCCCCATGCGGCGGCCTTTTTGCCGACCATTCTAAGCCTGTTCAGAGGAAACGGCCATGGCCGGTCAAATGTCATGACTTATGACACCTCCAACCTGGAAATTGACAGCGAGGCACCGTTATTATTTTTCGGCGACGGGGAAATTCTGGAACAAAATGTACGCTTCAGGATAAAGTTACACCCGGGAGCAATCAGGCTTGTTGTGCCGGGCGAAGGAGGTCATTCGTGACGTCCCGGTATCTATATACGGTTGTCGCTGCATTGTTTTTGTGCGGTGCAATTTTAATTATTGCTACTCATTTAAAGTATGGGTCATGCCTTGCGGATAAGCGCAAGGACTGGCTTAAATATTCCGTATTTGTTTTTGTTATCACCTCGTTCCTGACGATCTCTCACCTGCCACCGCTTTTTTTGACAGGCCTGCTGGCGCTAATCAGTCTCGCCGCTCTCAAGGAATTGTATGAACATCTACCACATACAAGCGGGGGATTGAAATTTCTGCTTGCAATCCTACCCATCATCATTGCCGTTTGCCTGGGACATCTGGTGGTAATCCAAAACGGCGATGGATGTGGTCTCTTTGCCTTTGTCATTCTCACCGTCGGAATCAGCGACGGTTTTTCGCAACTCTGGGGGCGGTTGCTGGGGCGGAAGAGGATGTGTCCCCAAATAAGCCCGGCCAAGACCTGGGGAGGATTTTTCGGCGGGGTAATCAGTGCTCTGGTGGGAATTTTTCTTCTGGCCCCGATGTTTCCACCGAATATATCTCTGTCAATGATACTGCTTCTTGGACTTATAACGGCATTGGCTGCGGTCGCGGGGGATCTGACATTCTCCTATATCAAAAGACGGCTTGGTATCAAGGATTTCTCAGGTACCTTGCCCGGCCACGGCGGGGTCCTGGACCGTTTTGACAGTCTCATTATGGCCGCCCCGGTCTTTTTCTGGATCTGGCGGCTTCTCGTAAAATGAAAGGAGCAAAGTATGAGTAGATATTTGTACTATTTTCCCCATCTTCTGACACTGATCGGCCTGGCCCTGGCGGTGTCGGCTTTGATGGCGGTATTCCGGGGTGATTTTACCTGGGCCGCCCGGTACAGTCTTCTGGTACTTCTGATTGACCGTTTTGACGGGACTCTGGCGCGGAAGTTCAAGGTGCGGGAAAAATTTCCCGGCACTTCCGGCGAAGTGCTCGATATTATCACCGACCTGGTGGGGTTGACCTTCGTTCCCATGGTGCTTTTCTGGAGAAGCGGTCTGTTTCCGGAGAACCTGGGGCCGGTTCTGGTTATCGGCGCCAGTGTGACCGCTTCCTGGAAGTACGCCCGGAAAGAGTCCTTTCTGGCGCAGGGGTATTCGACAGGCGCGCCGCCAATATTTTTCAGCCTTTTCATATTCTATTTTCTGGAGGCGTCCCCGGTATTTGCCGCCTTGTATACGGTCATGTTGATTGTACTGGTCATTTCCCCCATCAAATATCCCATCACCTGTCTGGTCACGACCCACTGGCAACCGGGCTTCAAGAGTCTGACCAACTGGCTGACGGCGCTGTTTTTTGTCCCGGTGTTCATCATGCTTAAGGAGGCTCCCGCGATACTCTACTGGATCCTGCTGGCTAATATTCTGGTTCAACTTCTGGTCTATCCGGTTCTTTTATATCAGGGGACTATCAAGCCTGTTTTCGACAGAAAGTATTGAGAGAGGAGAAATGTCATGAAGACCATATACAGTCGCACTATCGAAAAACCGACCGGCTTTTTGTTCGCGCGCTGGTCGGCCGGGGCCAAGGCTTTCGAACTGGGTCTTCCCAGAAACGAGAGAATTATCGAGGACAACCTGGCGCCGTACTATGCCGGCGAGGTAGGCATGAAAATGGTGGCGGCCATGCAGCAAATAAACCCGGCTATCCGCAAGGCGATCGTTCTGCGGGCCAGATTCATGGATGACTACTCGCGCCAGTGTCTTGACGAAGGATTCGGCCAGGTGGTGCTTCTGGGGGCGGGGTACGACAGCCGTTACCTGCGCCTGAAGGAATTCAGGCAGGCGCGAGTATTCGAACTGGACCTGGAATCGACCCAGACTATCAAGAAATCCCTGACTCGAAGGCTCCTGGGGAAACTTCCCGAACATGTCTCCTATGTCAGTCTCGATTTTTCCAAAGATTCCATAATTCAAAAACTGAAAGGGGCGGGATTCAACGCCGCTCTGAAAACGCTTTTTATATGGGAAGGGGTGACGCTGTTTTTGAATGAGGATATTATCGCCGAGACGCTGGGGCGGCTGGCGGAAATCGGCCCCGGAAACCGTATCGTTTTCGATTTCGTGCCGCCGGAGCTTATCGACGATGCCACCGATTACATGGGTAATCGCCCCCTGCTTCAGTTGTGCGCGGCTATCAAAGAACCGCTGACGTTCGGAAGTACGCCCGCCCGGATGGCGAATCTTTTGAAAAGTATCGGCTATACCGGGATAAATATCACCGGCATGCGGGAGGCGCATCTGGAGTTGGCCGGGAAGAGTATTACCGAAGACTGTTATTATTTTGCCACGGCGCAAGCGGGGAACGGGGGGACAATAACCGGGACGTCTTCCCATGGGGGGAATCGATATGTATAGCGTGGCCGATATTATCGGGAGATTTTTATCTGCCCGGCAGGGTTGCCTGGAGGACGGCGTCGGCAAACTTGCCTTGTCGGCGGCTATAATTATTTTGGTGTCCTGGGCAATATTACTAATTATCACGATCTTTATCGATCGGAACTCGAAGGTGAGGAATCACCTGCGGCTTTTGCGAGAGGCGGTCCCGGCGCAGCGGCGGCATCCGATTATTTCCTGCCAGTCGCTTTCCAGGTTGACCAGGCCGGTGATGACTGTCTCGCCGTTATCACGGTCCACCGATAAGAGCGAAAACAACTCGGCTTTGGGCCTTTGACGTCCCAGGTACACCGACAGAGCCAGGACCAGGGCGGCGTACTGGTTTTCCAATAACAGCATAATCGGGCCGGAACGCCGGAGTGTGTCCGGCAGGAAATCTTTCAACTGCCCCTTAATTATGGTTGAAGGTTTTTTATCGATGATATAGGGGAGGATGGAAAGGTTATTTTGATTGATGTGGCAGTTTTGGCGCGCGAATGTGAAATCCCGGAGACGCTCCTGGCTGTCGATCCTGATTTCCAACTCTCCCATCTGACTCTGACAAGGCATAAAGTATCTTTCAGTTAATCCCACAAAATACGATAAAGTAACCCGGGAAGGCAAAGAAATGGGTTAGTTTTGTTATTTTTAAGGTGTCGCATTTCTTATTCGGGGCCGATGTGGACATCGGCCCCGCACAAAGTAGATTCATGGCACTTAATTGCGGGATAATATAGTGCCATGAGTTGGGTTCGTTTTGGCAAATTTTTTGGGCCATAAGCCCCCCCTGTATCCCCCCTCCATTGAGGGGTAAGAGGAAAATGGATTTGCTTCGTTGCAGGATGTCGGGTTTCTCGATATGCCTGGGACATATCTCGGAACCACGCCCTACAAAGACTGCCAAGTACAAATGGGTTCGTTTTGTTATTTTTAGGGATTCAAAAAGCATAATCTTTTCGAAATACGATATTTTGTGCCGACCCCACCCTTCGAAGACTCGGGGATGGGCCGGCTTTGTTTTTTTCCCAGCCGCGCACGGCAGACGTCCTCGTCTGCCGGGGAACCCCACAGCAAGCTGTGGGCCACCGGCCTAAAGGGGATCGGCCACCGGAAGTATAGTTGGAGTGCTGAAGCGTCAGCTTCAGCTTTAAAGCGGAAGCTATCGCTTCCGCACTCCACATTTAAATGGGTTCGTTTCACCATAGTTTTTCCCCTTTTCCCCGATCAAGTCGGGGACAAGTATTGCGGCGATTTTGGTAGAACATACGAGGGGATAAGCGGTTGGGGTAAAAATCGATTTGACGAAAATGGGTTTGTTCGAGAGTCAAATTAATTCGAGAAGTAGGCATAATTTCGCCTTTTAATAATATTCCTTCCATATAGGGGGGCGGTGTCGGATCACCATCGATTTACTATCAATTTTGCAGGGTGGGGGAATAAGGCGAAATATAAGAGATTGTAAACCAATAGCAAGCTGTGGGCCACCCGGGCAAAGAATAATATTAAAGTCCCGACCCCTAAAGGGGATCGGCCACCCGGATGGCTCAAGTCAAAAGAACCCACCGCAAGCGGATGGGGCACCAGGGCGGGGAAAAAGATAAAGGGCCGGAGACGCCCGACAGAAATGTCGGACCTGCTGGGGGCAAACAGTGCTTCAGAAAGGGTCGCAGGGACGCCGGCCGCCCATTGAATGTGATGCCAGGAAGTATACTGGGTGTTAAATTAAGCGCATCTTTCGAATTAATCGTAGGGGGGAGAGGATGACACAGGACAAAATGATACCGGTTTTCGCGAAAATCGAAAGTAGAATCTATCACATCCGGGACCAGAAGGTCATGCTCGACAGCGACCTGGCGGAGTTGTACGGTATCGAGACCAAATTTCTGGTTAGAGCCATGAAACGCAATATATCCCGGTTTCCCGAGGATTTTGCCTTTCAATTGGAGCCATCGGAGTACGAGAACTTGAGGTGCCAAATTGGAACCTCAAAAAGCAGGCATGGCGGAAGGCGTTATCTGCCATATGTCTTCACCGAGCATGGGGCAATCATGCTGGCTTCGGTGCTTAATTCCACGCGCGCGGTCGAAGCGAGTGTATTTGTGGTGCGGGCGTTTGTGCGGATGCGGGAAATACTGGTATCGCATAAGGATTTGGCGCGGAAACTGGAGGAACTGGAGAAGCGGGTGGCCGGGCACGATACGGATATCAGGAATTTGGTGATGGCCATCCGGCAATTGATGCAAATTCCGCCGGGCAAGAAAAGAAAGATAGGGTTTGAGGGAGAGGGGAGATAAGGAGAAGACGTGAAAGGCAGAGAGGCGTCAAATACTGAAATACTAATTACCCACCCTGAAGGGTGGGCCACCCGTGCAGTTTTCTCCCTGCTGTGCACGGCAGACGTCCTCGTCTGCCGAAAAAAGTCCCGACCCCCTGAAGGGGATCGGCCACCCGGATGGCTCAATTCAAAAGAACCCACCGCAAGGGGTGGGCACCAGGGCGACCCTCAAGACGTCATTGCGAGGAATGCCGACCGAGTGGTCGGTCGACGAAGCAATCTCAATGACTTTCCTTGAGCAAAAGTGAGATTGCTTCGCTTCGCTCGCAATGACCGAATTGGCACTTTTTCACTGTGCCCCCGTCCGGATGGGTACCAGGGCGGGAGAAGTGTTTTTTCCCGGTTGGATATTCAGGTTGAATAAGGATACTCAACGGGAGTATATTAATCAGGGTAAATAAAGTCCGAGAAGGTGATGCCATGTTCAATCTGGATCTCTCTTTTATAACCAATGAATTAAGCGAATACAGCGGTATCCGCAATATGGCAGTGGGGGAATTCCACAAAGAAGGCCCACGGACTTTTCGGCGCTATTTCCTAAAAGTATGGAAATTGATATTTATTGAAAAAGAAATTTTCGTTTTCGCCCTGCTTCAGTGGGTCATTGTACTGCTGGCCTATTATCTCTGGCTTCAGATTATAGCGGCGCTTCCCATATCGGAATGGATCAGAGAAGAGCCGAGGGTCAAGTACCTGCTCGATTTTGCCCTGACGGGATGGTTGTTTTTGTTAACCGCTCTGGCGGCCTTTCCCATCGGCATTTTAACCGGATGCATGGGGGCGGCCCATTATATCAGACAAAGCGGACAAAAATCGACCCTCGCGTATTGTTTCCGATTGGTATTGCCGCATATTTGGCGACTCTGGCAATTCCATTGGATTGATGGCCAGATTACAGTGGAGCGGATAATGGAGAGGTTGCCGGAGCGCGGGAATTGGTTCGGTTTCTTGAGGAAAACCCCCGAGGATATTTATTATCATTCATGGAAATGCGGTACAGTGGGATTATTTCCCGCCATTTTAAGCGGCCAGAATATTTATGAGGCCGGCCGGGAATCGATTCGCCTGGTCAGACAAAAAACCGGCGAAGTAATAAAATTACGGGGTGGGTATTCCTACTTTTGCTGGGAGTTGGGAATTCTTACCTATATCGTGACCGTATTCTGGTTTATCCTGGATATGGAAATTAGATATACGTCGGACCTGGCTTCACGTTTTTTTCTTATAACAGGTGTTCCCGTGGTAATAGCGGCGGGAATTATCATGCTCTTTCTCCGTCCGGTCTTTATAATTGCCTCCTGTGAGATTTATGCCCGTTTGAATAAAGATGAAGGAGGACGGTCTTTGACCGTGCCGCCACCAAGCCGAAGTATCAGCTTTGCCACGGCGTTATTAGTTTTGGCTATTTTTCTGATCATAGCATATTTGCTTCGCGAAGAATTGGGAAAGATATTCGGTTAAGGGAATCAGCAGGCTGAAGTAATACGGTGCAGGGTTGGTCAACGGGGAAAAAAGACGCCTGAAGAGGCAGGATCGCAGGGATCCTGCCCTACAAGAGCTTATAAAGAGAATTTTCCGGAAAAGTTTGTAGTTGGTGTGCAGTCGTTTATAACCCACCCGCCCGAAACGCGGAGCCGCTTCGCGGCCTTTGCCGGATGGGGCACCAGATTCGAGGGTTTTTCAACAAGCCCGTACGCTGGGATGACAATGATTGATAATTCGGTGGTGAAAAGTTAAATAGATGCTCTATTGCAAACCGCGCCCAAGAGTTAAAAAAAGATGTCGGGTTTCTCGGGCGTTTCGCGCCCTCGGAACACCGACCTACAGCGATTTAATTTTAATGGTACAGCATCAGATAGACTATAATCCCGCTGACCGAGACGAACATCCAGACCGGCCAGACAAATTTGGCCAGGCGGCGATGCTTCTCGAAATTTTCCCGAAAAGCCCACCAGACAATGGTGATGATAAACGGGACCATTAAGGCCGCCAGGATTATATGCGGGATAAGAATGGCGAAGTACAGGGGGCGGGTCCAGTCATGATGCGGATACGGGATCGAGCCCACCTGATAGTGATAGATAAGGTAGGATGTCAGGAATAAAATCGAAGTAATCAGCGCCGAGAGCATCAGCCGTTTATGCGCGGCGATATTCTTTTTTCTGATTTGAATATATCCCAGCGTCAAAAAAACAACACTAATGAAATTCAGGATAGCATTGAGAGTCGGTAGAAACGATGCGGTCACGGCAATTCCCGGGCGATCATTTTTATCTGCTCTTTGATAACCCGCATGAGTTCGCCGTCGGTGCCGTCGAAATAGCCGCGAATCTGCCCCAGTTGGTCGACCAGAACGAACTTGGTGGTGTGATTGCCGGGGAGGTCCTCGGCGGGAAGCAGGAAACCCTTTTCGGTCAGCCAGATTACGTCGTCGAGAGGGGCGTTCAAAAAAATCCACCGGGAGTCGGTGACCCCTTTTTGCAAAGCATACTCTTTTAAAACGGCAGGAGTATCCCGTTCGGGGTCGACCGAGATGGAGACGAACTGCACATTATCGGTCGAGGCGAAATCACGGTACAATTCTCCCATATTTATGGCCATAATGGGGCAAGGACCATGGCAGTTGGTGAAAATGAAATCGACCACGGTGATTTTGCCTTTCAGGTCGGCCATGCCGAAGGGTTTATTCTCGTGCGAGGTGAAAGTGAAATCCGGCAGGGTGGCCAGAACGGGGGGAGTTGTTTTCGAGATATTAGCCCAGCGGATGACAAACAGCGCCAGGGCCGTAAAGACCACCAGCATGACGGCGATAATCAAGGTGACGTTGGGAAAATGGGGGCGGTTATTATCGGCCATAGGCGCCCTCTTTAATGTAACTCAAGGAAGCGAAAGTCATGACAATCAGGCCGATAAAGATAGCCGCGAACCAGAGGTGCAATAATTGCATCAACTGCGGAATTCCGGCGATGACCAGTATGGAGCCCAGAATTATCTGCGTGATACCGGCGTGAAGAATCCCCATGGCCG
This sequence comes from Candidatus Zixiibacteriota bacterium, assembly GCA_041752195.1. GTDB lineage: Bacteria > Zixibacteria > MSB-5A5 > GN15 > PGXB01 > JBGSHP01. The sequence goes on from JBGSHP010000023.1 coordinate 80,458, forward strand.
ATTGCCGGACCAGAGGGGAACGGGAACTATCGGCTTTCAAAACCCAGGGGACCAGGATCACGGCCGCCACCAGAATGACGGCCCCGATAAAATAATGGAGATGGGCAATGCCGCCGACGTTGGACAGCAAGGCTCCCGCGTTCAGAAGCGGGAATTGCTCGGCCAATGTCTCAATGCCGCCGCGAATACGGGCCCCGAAAACCATCTGGGTCATGGCCAGAAACCAGAGGATGGCGACCCGGTACCGCATGGGAGCGGCCTGTAGCGACGGATTATACCCGTCGGATTCGATCCGGAAAGAGCGCACCGTGATGTAAACCATCAGGCTGGCCAGAAATAGCGCCAGACCCATATGCACGGAAACGATGAGGGGATGCAATTCCTGCTCTATTACTTGTCCCCCCTGCCAGCCGAGGAAGGCGACGGTCAGGCCGGCCAGGACAGAGGGAATCCAGAGCGAGGGGATTTTGCGGTAACGGACAATACCCCAGACGGCAACGGCGGCGATAACAAGCCCCAGGGTCATTCCGGCCAGGCGGTTGATGTACTCAATCCAGGCCAGGGCGAAATTGAACAGGGAGGGATCCATGTCCGGCGGAAGTTGTGAAACATTGGTAGGGGGGAACCAGCGCCCGAAACATTTGGGCCAGTCGGGGCATCCCAGGCCGGCGCCGGAGACACGTACCAGGCCGCCCAGAAATATGACCAGATAGGTCCAGAGGGTGGCGATAAAGGCGAGACGAACAAAACCTTTCATGTCGCGTGTAAACTCCCGGGCAAAAGATTTCCCAAAGGCGAAAACATATTAAGCGATGGGGGATAATACCGCCACATAAAATTAGTGTCCCGATGCGGGCGGTGGCAGGGTATCGGAAGAAACGGCGGCGGTGTCCATCGGCATATTCTGATAAATTTTGGCGCGGGGATTAATGTGAAGATCCATTTCGGGGTTGATCACGCCTCGATCGAGAGTATCGAACATGGTGAAGGTGATGAATATGGCCAGGAAGACGATCGCCACCAGGAATATAATCATATAGAGTTTATTGTCGTACTTAAGGTGCATGAAGAAGAGAATGACGAGGGAGGCTTTGACGGCCGCCACGGCCAGGGCGACGACGATATTGAGGCCGCCCAGATCGATAAACGAGACCGCCACGGTCACGGCGGTCAATATTAGAAGGGCCGCCCCGACGGCGAGGTAGATTTTCAGGGGGACAATATGGTGCGGATGACTTTGTTCGTGCGACATATCTTAACCTATCAGGTAAAGTAAGGGGAAAAGGAAGATCCAGATTAAATCGACCAGGTGCCAGTAGAGGCCGGTCAATTCTAGGGGAGTGTAATATTCCGGCGAAAAATTGTTTTTGGCGGTGCGGAGCATCATCCAGATAATGGCGCCCATCCCGCCCAGAACATGGATGCCGTGCAGGCCGGTCATGGCGAAATAGACGCTGAAAAAAATATGGGGATTGTCGCCGGGGACGCCGGTGAAAGTGTAATATTTTCCGGGGAGTTGCCCCAGGTGGAATTTGTGGCTGTACTCGAAATATTTCACGACCAGGAAGACGGCCGCCAGGAGCAGGGTTATCGCCAGGAGAATCAGAGTTTGCTTTTTCTTTCCCAGTTGCATGGCGTGGATAGAGAGGGCCATGGTGACGGAACTGGTGATAAGGACGACGGTGTTGATCGAACCCAGGGTGACATCGAGGAATTTATGGGCGCTGTAAAACATTTCGTGATTCCAGGCCCGGAAGACGGCGTAAGCGCAAAAGAGGCCGCCGAAGAGGAGAATTTCGGTCAAGAGGAATATCCACATTCCCAGTTTGGCGGATTCGGCCTGCTGGACGGAATCGCTGAAATGGTGGGCCAGATGTTTGGGATGGGCGGCGTGGGAATCGGCGTGACTCATCAGGAAACACTCCCCATTTTTACTTTGTCGATGTCTCGTTCCATGACGACTTTGTCGTAGTCATAGGGGCCATGATTCAAGACCGGGTCTTTATCGAAATTTTCAGGCGGCGGCGGAATGGGGCTGGTCCATTCCAGGGTCAACGCGCCCCAGGGGTTGCGGCCGGCCTTTTCGCCTTTGACAAGTGAGTGAATCAAGTATATCGCCATGATGATAAACCCCAGGCCGAGGATCCACGACCCGACCGAAGAGAAGGCGTGAAGCGGTTGGTACTGGTCGAGATAGGTGTAATAACGGCGGGGCATCCCCTTGGTCCCGAGAATAAATTGCGTGAAAAAGGTGAAATTGAACCCGATGAAAATGATGAGGCAGGCAATCCGGGCCCAGAACTCGCTGTACATTTTTCCGAACATTTTAGGCCACCAGTAATGGATCCCGGCCAGGAAGGCCATGACAGTCCCGCCGACCATGACATAATGGAAATGCGCCACCACGAAATAGGTGTTATGCAGGTGGATATCGGTGGCGATAACGCCCAGGAAGATTCCCGTGAGGCCGCCGATCGTAAAGAGAAAGAGGAAAGAGAAGGCGTAGAGCATGGGGGTTTCCAGCTTGATGTGCCCCTTGTACATGGTGGCCATCCAGTTGAAAATTTTCACACCCGAGGGGATGGCATTCATGAAGGTCAGAAAGGAGAAAATAACCGCCGCCAGAGGCGATTGGGTGCTGACAAACATGTGGTGGCCCCAGACCAGAAAACCGATGAAGGCAATGGCAATGGAAGAAAAAGCAATGGCTTTATAACCGAATATTTTTTTGCGTGAGAAGACGGAGATGACTTCGGAGATAATCCCCATCCCCGGCAGAATCATGATATAGACGGCTGGGTGGGAATAGAACCAGAAGAAATGCTGGAATAAGACCGGGTCGCCGCCCATGGCGGGGTCAAAGATGCCGACACCGCCGGCCTTTTCGATTATCAGCAGTACCAGGGTGATACTTAAAACCGGAGTGGCCAGAACCTGAATGATGGCGGTGGCGTAGAGGCCCCAGACGAAAAGGGGGAGTTCGAACCATTTTTGGCCGGGCAGGCGGAGTTTATGAATGGTGACGATGAAATTCAGTCCGGTGAATATGGAAGAGAAGCCCAGGATAAACACCCCCAGAGTCATGGAGATGACCGATTTGGTGGAGTCGGTGCTGTACGGGGTATAGAAAGTCCAGCCGGTATCGACGGCGCTGGTCCAGATGGAATAGACGGCGAAAAGCGAGCCGGCGACGAAAATATACCAACTGGCCAGATTTAAGCGGGGGAAAGCTACGTCTTTGGCGCCCAGCATCTGGGGCAGAATAAAATTACCCAGGGCGGCGGGGATGGAGGGGATAATGAAGAGAAAGATCATCACCGCCCCGTGCAGGGTGAAGATCTGGTTATAGGTTTCGGCGCCCATGATATCCCGGCCGGGAGTCAGAAGTTCCAGGCGTACCAGGGTGGCCAGGATACCGCCCAGGAGGAAGGCCGCCCCCATGGCGATCAAGTACATCAGGCCGATACGCTTGTGGTCCAGCGTGAACAGCCAGGACTTCCATCCCCGGGGCGTATTCAGGTAATTTCTTTCAGATTCGTTATCGTACATTTATTCGGCCTCGTCCGCGGCTCCGTTTTTTCCCAGACTCTTGATATATTCCACCAGGGCGTCGATTTGCCGGTCTTTTAAAATACCCTGATAGGTCGGCATGACCGGGTCGTAACCGGCGGCGACTTTGGCCTGGGGATTTAAAATCGATTCGCGAATATAGTTTTCGTCGATACGCACGCTTTGCCCGCCGGTCAGGACGCGCATGGTTCCGAAATCATCCTTGAAGGATGGTCCCACCAGGGCGGTGCCATCGAGAGAATGGCAGGTAATGCAGGCCTTGCTCTTGTATAATTGGGCGCCGTACTCCGCCAGGGATAACCCCTCGCCCAGGCTGGCGCTGGTTTCCACCCATTCGTTGTATTCCCGCTCGGAGACAACTTTGACCAGGCCGATCATCTCGGAATGACCTTTACCGCAGAATTCCGTGCAAAGTAAATCATAATTACCCGGATTCATGGCCTCAAACCAGGTCACGGAATAGCGGTTGGGGACGACATCCATTTTGATTCTGAACGAGGGAACAAAAAAGGAATGGATGACATCCTTGGAAGACATCAGGAGTTTGACCGATTTTCCGGCCGGGATGACCAGTTCGTTGACCGTGGCCGCGCCGTGGGGATAATCGAACGACCAGAACCATTTCTGGCCGGTAACTTTTATTTGCAGGGCATCTTTGGGGACTACCTGCATTTTCATGTAGACGTTGAAGCCCCAGAAGAAAACGACGAGGACCATTATGATGGGGATGGCGGTCCAGGTAAATTCCAGGGCGGTGCTGTGAGCCTTGCCGGAGGTGACCGTTTCGCGGCCGCGATGACGGTAGCGCCAGATAAAGTAGCCGACGCCGCCCATGACGATGGCGAACAGAATCATCGAAGCCCAAAAGAGGAAGCTGAACAAGGCATCCACCTCGCCGGCAATGGTTGACTGGCCCGAAGGCAAGAAAATGTTTCCCGTGGTATCCATAGATTACACGCACCCGCCTTTCGCGTTTCAGGGTCGCGAAAGAGGTGATTTTATTTCAGCCTCTGCCAGGCGAATCGTTAACTTGCGCCGCCGTTCTTTAAGCCAGAAGAATCCCAGTAACGCGGTCAGGATAAAGAGAGTTGCCAGCCCGCCCAGTTTCATGGCATTTTGGGCAAAAAGGACATATCCGCCGGCTTCGGAATCGTAGTGAAAGCAGTACAAAATTATCCGGTCCAGGGTGGTTCCGATTTTTCCCTCGGCGGACTCCAGAAGGGCCAGGCGCAGGTCGCGGGGATTGAACTGGATACCGTATAAATATCGCGTGACCATTCCCTGGGGCGAGAGAATCGTGAGGACGGCCGGGTGGGCGTATTCTTCGCGGGTATCATCGTAAAAATATTTAAAACCGATAGCCTCCGCGAGGGCTTTCGACTGGCTTTCTTCGCCGACCAGGAAATGCCAGGCATCGGCGGAGAGGCCGGGCCGGCCCAGCGACTGCATGTAATTGTTCTTCTTGGCGCCGGCAATTAAACTGGTTTCGGTGGGATCGATGGAGACGGTTAAGATTCGGTAATCCTGTCCCGGGTTAAAGTCAATTTGCCGGGCGGCATCGGCCAGGCCATTAAGGACCAGATTACAGAGCATGGGGCAGGTGTAATAGGCCATGACCAGCACGACCGGTTTGTTTTCCGCGAAATAGTTGTCGAAATTTACTCGGGCGCCGGATTCATCGGTGAAGACCAATCCCGAGGGTATCTTGTTTCCCAGTTTTTCGACCACGTCAATTTTATCCAGATTGGGATCGTTCTCAAGGACCACCTGGCTAAAGGTCGTTCCCCAGAAGAGGATAAACAGGATTATGCTCACCCATATTATCTGGAATACTGCCAAAATTTTTTTATTCTTTTTGTCCATCATGGGCTCTTAATTTTTAATGTCCGGCGTTTTGCCCCGGTGGGCGTCGTCGGCCAGAATCTGCATGGCCCGGTCGATGGGAATACGGTAGACACCCTGGGTGGAATCCAGCATTTTGTAACTATTGAGAATCTCGGTTTCGCGGGCGCGGAGTTCTCGCAAGGCTGCTGACTGGGGGGTCAGGACTTTTTCGTATATGAGGCGTTCTTTGGTGGCCACGTAATAATCCATAATAAAGACAACAAACACGATTAACAGTATTACGGCTAAAACGCCCCAGATGATAATTTTGTTCACGGAAACATCGGATTTTTCATATCCGGGATTTTCTTTGGGGTCGGTCATAAAGAGCGCCTCATACTTTGGTCAATTCCTTGGATTCCTGAAACTTAGGGTCGTGAAGGGGCACCAGGGGAGACTGGCTCAAACGACGCCAGAAGACGGCCAGGAAAATTCCGCCGACACCAGCCAGAGTTGTAAAATCCAGCCAGGAATAGGAGAATCCCTCTTTATGCAAACCGGGCATAACAATCCAGAAAATATCAACATAATGCATAAACAAAAGCCATACGGACATAATCATCAGCATGGAATAATTTCTTTTGGCTCCCCTGGTAATCATGATGAAGAAGGGGCCTATAAAGTGGCCGAAAACCAGGAGGAGCGAGATAGTCTTCCAGGAGCCCTCCCAGCGGTGCAAAAACCAGATAGTTTCTTCGGGGATGTTGGCGTACCAGATCAGAAAATATTGGGAGAAGGCCATGTAGGCCCAGAAGATGGTAAAGGCGAAGGTGAGTCGTCCCAAATCATGATAATGTTCGACCCCGATACAATCGGTCAGGACCTTATTTTTTCGCAGGAAGATAGCGGTTAACGTTAAAGCGCACATGATGGCGACGGCGCATCCGGCGAAAAAGTAAACGCCGAAGATGGTGGAATACCAGTGCGGGTCGAGCGACATGAGCCAGTCAAAAGCGGCAAAGGTGGACGTCAGAGCGAAGGCGATCATCCCTGGGGCGCTGGTTTTTCTCATCCGGGCGATCAATTCGGTCGGGGAGGCGCTGTCCTGTTGGCGTGAATATTTCGTCAAAAGGCGGGTCAGGAAGTACCAGACGACGAAATAGCCGATTCCGCGAACGAGGAAAAACCAGTCATTCAGATAGGGTTGTTTCCCTTGCAGGAGGCGGTCTTCGGCCACGGTTTCGGCGTGGGTCCAGTGGTACAGTTCATGGCGTCCCAGGTATATCGCCAGAAATATTAGGGCCAGATAGGGGAGGGTGCCGGCGAAATTTTCGGCGATACGGCGCACCGGGGCCGACCACCGGGCGCCCGTGAGATGATGCAACATGACGAAAAACAATCCGCCCAGTCCGACCGAAGTCCAGAAGGCGAATGACACCAGCAGGGAATGATAAAACTGGGCCTGGTTGTTCATCAAGCCCCACAGGGAGATGATTAAAAACAGGGCGCCGCCGACGCCGGCGAAAATGTCGAAACGCCCTTTTTCGGTCAGACGGTATGTCGCGGAATCGAATTTCATAATATTAATCTATTTTACCTCGCGGATATGGCCTCGTTGCTCGGCCGGGATATCTTCCAGGCGGGCGTTCTGGCTTTTCTGTAAAGCGCGCAAATAAACGACGATGGCCCAGCGGTCTTCGGGGGTAATCTGATGTCGGTACGAGGGCATATTACGAATGCCGTTGGTGATGACATCGAAGATCTGCCCGTCGGGGAGTTCCCGCAGGCGCGGGTCGTGAAAAGTCGGCGGCGGGGGATAGCCCCGGTTGACCACAATACCTTTGCCGTCGCCCACCCGGCTGTGGCAGGGGGTACAATATATATCATAGCGTTCCTGTCCCCGGGCCAGTAACGGGGCGGTTATTTCCACCGGCGCGACTTTGACGAACTGGCTGTCGGCGTCGAGACCGTGATAGAATACGTTGTCGTTTCGCAAATACCCCCGGGGAACGGTCCCGGCCACGGGCACTCGCATGGCGGCGCCGTCGTCGAAAAATTCGCTCGATGACTGCGGGCGGTATTTTTCCTGATTATCCATATTGGGGTTGGGATGTATAGGGGTCCGGTCGGAGGGGCGATTTCGCCCGCACCCGGAGACAAGCAATAAAATAATGGTACCAACCAGGGCGGCCGTCCGAAAGAGGCCCGAAATATTTTCATGGCGTTTAATCATCGTCGCGCAATACCTCGATATTTTTCCCGCCCAGAGTTTCCAGGAAGGCCCGGGTTTTGGAGCGCTCATATTTGGCATCCTCGGAGGGCACGGAAATAAAGAAGCCCTCGTCGGTGACTTTGGCGAAATTGTCGGACCTGAACAGGGGGTGATGCAATTGCGGCAGGCGATTGATGATAAGCATCCCGAAAAGCGAGGCAAAGGCCGCCGAAATGACGCCCAGGGCGAAGGTCACCGGAACATAGGCTTGGAAAGCGAAATAAGGTTTGCCGGAAATAACGAGGGGATAATCCACGGCCATGGTCCACCATTGCAGAGCCAGGCCGGCGGAGCATCCCAGGAGGGCCAGTAAACCGGCGATCCAGCCGATGGGGGAGCGTTGCAGTCCCATGGCGTCGTCCATGCCATGGATGGGAAAGGGGGAATGACTGTCGAATTTTTTATACCCGGCGTCGCGGAGTTGTTCCGCAGCCTTAAGAAGGGCGCCCGGGTTAACGAATTCGGCCAGGATCACTTCCGGTTTGTCGTAGAGGCGGCTCATTTATTCTCCTCCTCCGACGCTTTGTGGCTTTTATGGGCATAGAAATGCGGGTCGGCCTGGGGCAGGACGCCTTTTACTTCGGCCATGGAAATAATCGGCAGATACCTGACGAACAATAAGAAGAGGGACAGGAACAGACCGAAAGAGCCGACGAAGGTCGAGATATCCCAGAAAGTAGGCCGGAAATAATCCCAACTGGAAGGGAGAAAATCGCGCGAGAGGGAGGTAACGATAATCACGAAACGCTCGAACCACATACCGATATTGATTAAAATCGAGGCGACGAACATAACGGGAAGCGAACGGCGCCATTTTTTGACCCAGAAGATCTGGGGGACGATGACATTGCAGGTGATCATGGTCCAGTAAGCCCAGGCATAGGGGCCGGTGGCGCGGTTGATGAAAGTAAAGATTTCGTACTGATTGCCGCTGTACCAGGCCATGAAAAATTCGATGCTGTAGGCATAGCCGACCATCATCCCGGTCAGGAGCATAATTTTATTCATCTTTTCCAGATGATTGACGGTGATGTAATTTTCCAGGCCGAATACTTTGCGGGCGATGATCGACAGGGTCATGACCATGGCGAAGCCGGAGAAGATCGCTCCGGCCACGAAGTACGGCGGGAAAATAGTGGTGTGCCAGCCGGGGATAATGGAGACGGCGAAGTCGGTCGAGACCACGGAATGGACCGAGAGGACCAGGGGGGTGGATATCCCGGCCAGGATGAGATAGGCCAGTTCATAGTGCTTCCATTGGCGGTTGCCACCGCGCCAGCCGAGGGCCAGGATGCCGAAGATTATTTTTCTTATTTTATTTTTGGCCCGGTCGCGGAGGGTGGCCAGGTCGGGAATCAGGCCGGTGTACCAGAACAAAAGTGAAGCGGTAAAATAGGTGCCGACCGCGAACACGTCCCAGAGAAGGGGGCTGCGGAAATTGGGCCACATACCCATTTGGTTGGGCAGGGGAAACATATAATAGGCGATCCAGATTCGTCCCACGTGAATGCCGGGGAATATAAGAGCGCAGATGACGGCAAAGAGAGTCATGGCCTCGGCGAAGCGGTTGATGGAGGTTCTCCAGCGCTGGCGCATCAGGAACAGAATGGCCGAGATGAGCGTCCCGGCATGACCGATACCGACCCAGAAAACGAAGTTGGTGATATCCCAGGCCCAGCCGACGGGGACTTTCAACCCCCAAATACCGATACCTTCCCAGACCAGTTTCCCGATGGAGCCCAATAAGACCAGGGTCAGGGAGCCGGTGAGAAGAAGCGCCAGGAGCCAGACGCGGGGTGTTTTACGCTCCACGATGCGGCTGATTTTATCGGTGACCTCGCCGAAGGAGGGATTCCCCGCAATCAGGGGTTCCTCGCCGTGATGCAAGGGGGCCGTATCTTTGGTGGTAACGTCGCTCATCGGGCTAATTTGATTCCATTTATTTTAAAGCGTAAAAGTCAGGACCGCCCTTCGAAGCTCAGGGTCTGCGACAGGGGCCTGACCTGCATTTATCCCTTATCCTTTTTTTCCGAGTCGATCATATTTTCCAAATTCGGGTGGGGGGTTCTGATTTTGGCCAAATATGTATTTCGCGGTTTAACATTTAACTCGGCCAACAGGGCGTAATTTCTGTCCGACTTTTTTATCCGGGCCACATTGCTGTCCGGATCGAGAATGTTGCCGAAAGTTATGGCCTTGGTCGGGCAGGCCTGCTGACAGGCGGTCTGGATTTCGCCGTCGCGGACGGTGCGATTTTCTTTTTTGGCGGCCTGTTTGCCACGATTGATTCTCTGGACGCAGAAAGTACATTTCTCCATGACGCCGCGGAAACGGACGGTGACATCGGGATTTTGCGCCATCTTGATCGTCTCGGGCATATCCTTGGTGTAATTAAAGAAGTTAAAGCGGCGGACCTTGTAGGGGCAGTTGTTGGAGCAGTACCTGGTCCCGATGCAACGGTTGTAGGTCATGACATTGAGGCCTTCTTTGTCATGAGTCGTGGCCGAGACGGGGCAGACCGATTCGCAGGGGGCGTTCTCGCAGTGCTGGCAGGCCATGGGCATGATAACCACCCGGGGGTCATCGGATTCGCCGACGAAATAGCGGTCGTTGCGAATCCAGTGCATCTCGCGGCCGTTGATGACCTGTTCTTTGCCCACCACGGGGATATTATTTTCGCTCTGACAGGCGATAGTACAGGCGCCGCAGCCGATGCAACTGTTGAGGTCGATGGTCATCCCCCACTGGTAGCCCTGGTCGTAACTATGTTCTTTGAAAATCGATTTCAAGGGGGGATGCTCCACCATTTTTTCGGCGAATTTCGGGTCCCGGCGGTATTTTTCCAGGTCGGCTTCGCGGAAAATGGCGCGGCCCTCCATGGCGCCATGTTCCTGGGTGTTGGCGAAATGGTGACGCCCTCCGGTTTTCTCCAGAGAAATTTCTTTTTTATGCCGCAATTTATAAGCATTGAATCCGACCCCGGTGCCAATGCGGCCTGCGCGGGTGCGGCCGTAACCGAGGTTCATGACCACCGTATTCTCACTGATGCCGGGTTGGATCCATATCGGAACGGCCGTATCGGAATCATCGATTCTGACCATGTCGCCGTTCTGCAGATTTAAATTTTTGGCGGTGGCGATGCTTACCAGGGCGGCGTTATCCCAGGCCAATTTGGTGATCGGGTCCGGCAGTTCCTGGAGCCAACTGCTGTTGGCGAAGCGACCGTCGAAAACCGAGGTATCGGGCACGACCACCAGATTCAATTTTCCGGAAGTTGTCGCCGGGGAATCATTAATGATGATTTTGTCCACACCGGCGAAATTAATTTCCATCGGTTTCGAAGCGCTGTTGTCGAGAAGGCCGTCGTGCAAGATTTGCCGCCAGCGGTTTTCGAATTCGGATTCCGGGAGGATACCGGCCCAGGTACGGCGGACAATTTCATAGCCGGTTTCATCATTGGCGGTGGCCAGGAGATTCCATAATTCCACCGCGCTTCGGCCGTCATAGAGCGGAGCAATCATAGGCTGGATAACGCCGGCGATACCATCGGCGGCCCGGACATCGCCCCAACTTTCCAGATAGTGGGCGGCCGGGATATGCCAGGTGCAGTGCTCGGCGGTTTCGTTGAAATACTCACCGAAGTGGATGGTATTTTCTATTTTGGCCAGGGCCGAGGAAAGGTCATTAGTTCCGGTCGAAGCATAAACCGGATTAACGCCCAGCAGTATTAGAGTAGTGATGGCGTCGCCGGTTCCTTTCGCAAGGAAATCCTCGGGAGCCAGGTTATCGTCGAAAGTATCCCGGGCTTCATAGTACGTGACGGTTTTTCCGATATTGCCGAGAGCCCGATTGAGGTGATAAACCGCCAGGCCCAGTTCCGGGGAGTGGGTGCCGCCGACACGAATAAGCCCTTCGCCCTTATGCGTGGATAAATCTTCGGCCAGGACTTTTATCCAGGTTTCATCGAAGGCGAAAGCGGACGGCGCTTGGGAAGCGGGCTCGAGATTGATATTGATTCCCCGGCGTATAAGTTCCCCTGCCAAAGCCCTGATGAATCCGGATAGGTGGTCCGGCGAAAGGCGCAAACGATGATCGGCCATGGCTCCGGTAAGGGAGTAATTGCTTTCCACGACGTACAGGCGGTTCATCGAATCTAAAGGTGAATCGACTTTTCTCCCCTTTACAAAGTCGGCTGCGGCCGCGAGGCTGTCCGGTTCGGCGGCCAGGAAATCGGCGTCAAGGGAGAGTATGACTTTGGCTTTATCAAAATTATAAATGGCCTTTAAATTGTGCTGTGCGATATTTTCCAGGCCCGAAATACTTGTATTATAATTAACCGGGTTCCAGGATTTGACCAGGGTCTTGGGGAATCGCCGACGGAACATCTGCAGGGCGTTAAATAATGAAGGCGAGGAAAACGGTTCGGTCAGGATGGCCAAACCCTCGCCCCCCGTGGCGGAATATTTTTTATCCAGTTCGCGCCAATAAGCGACGAAGTCATTCCAATTTTTTTCCAGGCCCTTGTGGAGGATTTTGGGGGAGCGGTCGGGGTCGTACAAACCCAATATTGAGGCCAGTATCCAGGCATTGGCGGCGCCCCTGGTGGCAGGATGCCGGGGGTTGCCTTCGATTTTGGTGGGGCGGCCCTCATGACATTCCACAATCACGCCATAGGCCTCTGTCCCCATCGGCATGGTGGTGGCATAATAATTGGCCACGCCGGGAATTATTTCTTCGGGGGGAGTGACATAGGGGATGATTTTTTCCACCGGCTTACGGCAACCGGCCAGCCCGGCCAGAGCCAGGGAGGCACCCATCAGGCCCAGGAAACTTCGCCGCGACAATCCCGCCAATCCTTCCAGAACCGTTTCCGGGAACTCCCGTCCGAGATTTTCCTTAAACTCCGGCTGGTCCGCCAATTCGTTCAAAGACCGCCAGTAACCATGACGATCGAATTTATCTTTATCTTCCATTACCTATGACACCCGGAGCAATCCACCGGGGGATTGATGTTTAGTTCTTTTATCTGCTTTTCGGCGAAGGATATTTGTTCCGCCAAAGGTTGCCAATCCATATTCGTAATCTGGTTGACGGGACGCAAATGTTTTTGCGGTTGGCGATGGCAGTCCAGGCACCAGGACATGGACAACGGTTCGGCCTGCTGGACCACGTCCATGCGGTCGATGCGTCCGTGACAACTGACACATCCCACCCCGGCCCGCAGATGCGCGGAATGGTCGAAGTAAGCGTAATCGGGAAGCATATGGACCCTGGTCCACTCGATGGGTCGTCCCGTGGCATAACTTTCCCGGACGGGGAGAAGTTTTTCCGATTCCGGCAGTATCAACTTATGGCAGTTCATACAGGTCTGGGTCGGGGGGACATTGGCGTGAATTGATTTTTCCACTTTGCTGTGGCAATAGCGGCAGTCCATTCCCAGGTCCCCGGCATGGAGTTTATGACTGAAGGGGACCGGCTGGATCGGCCGGTAACCGACATCGGTGTATTTCGGGGAACCGTAGTACCAAAAAAAACCGACCGCGGCCATAATTACAAAAAGCGACACGGCGGCCGCGATGGTCGGCAGATGATTGGTCCAGCGGGGGAATATTTGCGCCAAGTCGTTATCCTTCCCGAACTATCGAAATAAACCTCGTTACGCCTTACCCTGTTTATAGTCGTGATAATCCCGGACGAAAAGCTATTATAGGAAAAAGGGCGGGCTTGTCAACTCCATATTTGCAGGTACCGAATGTAAATTTGTTTTTCATAATATCAATAAGGCATAAAATGGTCGACTACCAGAGCCGCGAAAACGCCCGGCAAATAAAGGAGGGAATAGAAAAACAGTTTGCGTGCCAGAGAATCATCGCCTTTATCCAGCGCACGCCAGGCCAGCCTTATATAATGGAAACCCAAACCGGCCGCGGCCGCGCCATAGATAATCCCGGCGCCAAAGATAAGGGGCAAAAGCGAGACCGCCACTAATATGAGCGTGTAATGGAAAATCTGACGAAAGGTATTGCGGACGCCTTTTACGACCGGAAGCATCGGCAGACCGACGCGGCGGTAGTCATCGCGGCAAAAAATAGCCAACGCCCAAAAATGGGGGGGAGTCCAAAGGAATATTATGGCAAAAATAATCAGGGCGATAGCCGAAATCGATCCGGTGGCGGCGGTCCAGGCGCCGATCGGGGCCATGGCCCCGGCGATGCCGCCGATGACAATATTCTGGTCGGTGCGGGGTTTTAAATATAAGGTATAAAAAAGCGAATAGAAGAGTATCGTCGCCAGGGACAACATTCCGGTCAGCCAGTTGAAAATCCAGCCGAGTAAAACCACGCCGGTCAGGCCGATGGTTACCGAGAAAACCAGGGCCGCCAGGGGGGATAAGTATCCCAGGGGAAGGGGGCGGCGATTTCTGGTTCGGCTCATCCGGCTATCCAGATGGCGTTCAAAATACTGATTCAAGGCATTGGCGGATCCGCCGGTTAAGAATAACCCCAGCATAAAAAGGGACAATCTTAAGGGCTCGCTCAAAAGCGAACCTTCTATAGCCACGGCCGTCATTCCGCCCATGATAACTAGAAGCATGATAGTCGGTTTGGTCAACTGGAGGAGAGACCCCAAGAGGCTTTTGAACCGTTTTGCGAGGTTCCGGTCGGGGGAGTATTCAGGGTTCCCGCTCTCGGAAGGCTGGGGCGATCCCTTTAGATTTGAGTTATGATGGGTCAATCTCTCTTACCACAAAAAAATCTTTATATATACCAGCCACTTTCGAGTCAGTACGAGGTCTGATTATTGTTTCCAAGGGCATACGCAATAAATCCGTTCGAATATATGTAAAAATAGCGTAATCATCACTTTTAATGAAATGGAAAAAGGGGCGGGGAGGCATTTCTTTGCGGCTGGTTTTCTCGAAAAAAAGGCCCGATTTTGGCGGCCGGTTTAAAATCCTATGGGGGAAATTTCGGGTCGGTAGGGGGCCCCGGTTTCGATTTGAATTTATAAATAGCCATTTTTCAGGATGTTAGGAGGCAAAAGCGGCAGTGGTTTAATATTTATTAATTATTTTTGGCCCATTGGGAAACGGCGAAAAATGCTTGACAGGAGGGTCGATTCTGTATAAATTAAAGCGTAATACAAAGATACTTTTCTTTGTCTTAGCTTGGTTCTTGCCACCGAACACATAGTTTAGACATCTATGGTGTTTTTAAATAATTATCCAATGTCTGACAGTCAAAAAAAACAAACGGTTAACGTTGTTTGTTTGTCGAAGGAGGTGGTATCTCGGAACAACTAAATCTTTAGAGAAATCCTCACCACGGGATTTGCATCTTAGAACCTAACCATTGAGTGGCCTAAAACTTAACTCAAGAGAGGTAAGAGGTAAGTAGATGTTAGAGAAAAGACTTATTCTTAAAGTGGCCGTAGTTCTGGTTATGGCTCTTGCCTTCTGCTTCACCGCCATGGCCGAAAGAGAAAAACCGCCACTTCCTATCTTATCGGGCTCCAAGGCAATCGGGACTAATCCGATGCCTGCCCAGGAAGAAGCCCGCGATATTCAACAGGCTATTGATTACAAGAATAGCATTCCCCAGCCGGTTCTGCCGCTTTCCATTAGCCGGCAATATGCCAATGACCTGAAGAAGAGTCCTGTCCACACTGCGCCGCGCCCTGCCATGGCCGACAAAGTGGATGTTCTTTTCGAAGGTTTTGAAGGCGGCATCATTCCGCCGACCGGCTGGACGGTTGTGGTTAATAACACCTATACCTGGGAAATTGATACTTATGCTCCTTTTGAGGGTGTTTATAACGCGACCTGTCTTTATGATGACACCTATTCCGGCGACCAGGACGAATGGTTGATCAGCCCGGTCATTGACCTGGGGACATCTTCCTGGGTTCTGGAATTTGCCTGGAACGGCAGTTACTATTGGTCGGTTGATCCTTATGATAACTGCGACCTGACCGTCAAGATCTCCGATGACGGCGGCACCACTTGGGACGACCTGTGGAATGAAGACGCCGAAGGTGTTTTCACCAACTGGCAGTGGTATGAAGAAATGATCAGCCTGAGCGCCTATTCCGGCAATGTTCAGATTGCGTTTGTTTATACCGGCTATGACGGCGCCCAGCTTTCCTTCGACGCCGTGTCTGTCAACGACGGCGCGATTCCGACCGGCCGTTGCTGCTACGGCGATCCGGCTTCTCCGAGCTGTATCGACGAGATTACCGAAGCCGACTGTTTGGCGACCTATAGCGGCCGCTGGACCGAAGGTATCAAGTGCGACGACGAGCCGTGTCCGCTGGCCCCGTCCAACGACACTTATGATTATGCCATCGACATCACCGGCGCCTGCCCGGTTAATGTCACCGGCACGACCATCGGCGCCACCGTGGACTGCCCCGGCGTCCTGGATTGGAATGCCGTTTGGTATAAATTCACGGTTCCGTACGATTATAACCGCGTCGATATCGACTATTGCGGGACGGCGATTCCGGTTCAGTGCGTCGGCGTTGTACTCTACGCCGAACCCGTGGATTGTGCGTCATATATTCTTTATGATAATGCCAACTGGGATGATTGCGGCGACGAAAATCCGTCCATTATGTGGATGGGCCTTCCCGCCGGCACTTATTACTTCCCCGTTTATATCGGCGACGCTGACTGTCTGCTCAGTTTGGAGCAGGACTTCCAGTTCACCTATTGCGTGAGCGAAATAGTCCCGCCCGAAAACGATGATGCCGATAAGGCTGAAGAAATCGGTGAAGTGACCGATCTGCCGTTCTCGACCACCCTGGCCACCTTTGACGGCCCCGGCGGTTGCCAGACGGCTCCCAACGTTTGGTTCTGCTATACCGCGACGACGACCGGTTTGGGCCAAATAGACCTCTGCGGCTCCGGCTATGACACTAAGTTGGCCGTTTATGAAGGCTGCGAAGTCGACGGCACCGGTATGCCGTTAGGCGCTCAACTGGGTTGCAACGACGACGATTCCAACGGCGGCGGCAATGTTTGCTCGGGCAAGACCCTGCAATCGGCCGTTCTGCTGGAAGTCGTGGCCGGCAACAGCTACCTGATCGAGGTCGGCGGCTACAGCGCCAATGTCGGCGACGGCGATTTGTCGATTACCGTGATCGTGGGCGGCGTTTGCTGCGATCCTTTAACCGGCAATTGCACCGACGTTGCCGATGAGGCTACCTGTCTGGCCGCGGGCGGCAATTATCATGCCGGCGAAGAATGCGCCAGCTATACCTGCCCGCCTCCCGCCAGCGAAGGTGATAACTGTGATGATCCCGTCAAGGTTGACATCCCCGGCGATCTTCCTTATCAAGACCTTAGCCAGTATACCTGCGGTCGCTGGAACGATTATATCAACACGCAGATGTGCTATACCTCGTATGGTAACGGCGAAGATATTGTTTATGAATTGACCGTTACCGCTTCGACGACGATCGAGATTACGATCGACCCGAAGGGAACGACCTGGACCTACTGCCAGATTGCGGTAGAATGCCCGCCGGTGGCTTCCACCTGCGTGTATTATTTCCGCAATACCGGCGGGACGGCCTATTCTTCCGACCCCGTCGTTCTGGCTCCGGGAACTTATTACATGATAGTCGATACCTGGCCGTCACCGGATTGTATTCCGGACTATGACATCACTCTCGATGTCTACGAGGCCTGCGATCTCGATTGCCCGTCGGGTGGCATTGCCGAAGCCGAAGCCTGCGGCGACGACACCAACGGCGGCTGCTCTTCCGATCCGCCGACCGAGCAATTCGAAGCCATCACCCCCGGCACGACCGTGTGCGGCACATGCTGGGCGGATACCGAACTGCGCGATCTGGATTGGTATGAATTCGTGACGACCGAATCCGGCGACATCACCTGGACCGGTCAGGGCGAATTCCCGACCTATATGTGGATTCTCAATGCCGAAGGCGGCTGCGATGGAGCGACCGTCCTGGCCAGCGCCGGCGCTGATCCTTGCACGCCGATTACCCTGACGACCTATGTCGCTCCGGGCACCTACTGGCTGCTCGTGGCCCCGTCCGATTGGCTGGATATCCAGTGCGGCGGCGGTGGCGCTTATGGTCCGGAATATTTCGCGACCTTCACCTTTGAGCCCGGCGTTTCCTATTGCGCGGCTTCTGGTGGTTGCGACGAGTACATTTCCAATGTCACCGTCGGCACCATCAATAACAGCAGCGCCTGCACCGGCTATGCCGATTATACCGCTCTTTCCACGACCATGGAAGTGGGCGTCGGTTATCCATTCAGCATGACCGTCGGCAATGCTTACAGCAGCGACTACGGCGCAGTTTGGGTTGACTGGAACCAGGATATGGATTTCGATGATGTCAACGAATCTATCGTTCTGGATGTCAACTATGGCGTTGGCCCGTACACCGGCACCATCACGCCTCCCGGGGATGCTCTTCCCGGCCCGACCCGCATGCGCGTCCGTTTGAGCTACTATTCCTTACCGCCCGCCTGCGGCGCCACTTCCTATGGTGAAGCCGAAGACTACACCATCACTATCGGCGGCGGCATTGAATATTGCGAAGCCTCCGGCGGTTGCGATGAGTTCATCGAGAATGTCACCATCGGAACTATCAATAACACTTCCGACTGCGATGAGTATGCCGATTACACCGCCCTTACGACCGATGTCGGCACGGGCGGCGGCTATCCCATTTCCATCACGGTCGGCAATTCCTATAGCGCCGATAAGGGCGCGGTTTGGGTTGACTGGAACGTGGACGGCGATTTTGACGATGCCAACGAAGCCATCACCCTGGCTGTCTCCAGCGGCTATGGCCCGTATACCGGCACCATCAATGTTCCGGGCGATGCCCCTCTGGGCCCGACCCGGATGCGTGTCCGTGTCAGTTACAGCACTTACCCGCCGGCTTGCGGCGTGACCACCTATGGTGAAGCCGAAGACTACACTCTGAATGTCGTCTCCATAGTCATTGAACCGGTTCTGGCTATCGATCCGGAAACCATGCATTATGCCGACGGCGAGTTGGTAGTCGACGAGGATGTCACCATCTGGATGGGCGGCAACCAGCTGGGCTTCGATGTCAACGACATCGAGCAGGCTACCGTTACCGTCAACGGCGTTGCGCCTCTGGCTATGGAAATCGGAACCCATCCGGATATGACCGGTGACGTTCTGGTTATCACCATGAGCAAGATTGCCTTTGTCCAGTCCTATGGTCTCATCTGGACCGGCGATCCTTATACCTTTACCGTGGCCGGCGACTACACCGGCGGTTCCTTCAGTGAAACCGAGGATATTACCTTAATCGGCCATATCCCCGGCGATGTCGACAAGAATGGAGTGGTTAACGTAATTGACATTATCTTAATGATTAATGCCAAGTACAAAGGTGGCGCGGCCATCAACCCGATTCAGCTTGCTGACGTCAACGCTGACGGTACCTTCAATGTTCTTGATATCGTTCGTATGATCGACTTCAAGTTCAAAGGCGGCCCGGCTCCGATTCATCCGTAAGACGTTTTAGTCTTGACTGATAAAAGGACGGCCTGAAAAGGCCGTCCTTTTTTTGTTCTCATAATCGGGGCCAGAGGGCGGGCCACGGGGCGGATTTTGGACCGATTCCGGTGCGAAGGGGGACTGGGAGGGGGCCGGCCGGGAGTCCTTTCCGGCTGGAAATTCCGCATTGGGCCAGGCCGCTCAGAGGGTGGAAAAGGGCGGCTTCAGGGGGGGATTTTTGTGGCCCAAAATCCTGATAAATCCTTGACATTAAATGGTTTTGTTTTATATTAAAATGAACCGGCCTGGCCTCGGAAATGGTGCTTTTTTTCCTTATTAAGGGCCGGTCAAGAGAGGTCGCAGTTTGATGTACTTGTCTTTTTTCCTCGCTTGTTTACTCCTTTTATTATTTCTGACCACGGGGCTGATATTGGCTAAATTTCGCCCCAGCCGAAAACTTGTGCCACGGCGGCCATTGTCGGAAAAACAGGGTAGAAGATAAACCACATAATTATACACAATTACTGGAGGTTGCTTTGAAACGGTTGTTAATCGGACTAAGCCTGATGGCGTTACTGCTTACGGCGGTCAACGCATGGGGCGGGCAAACCGTGAAATTAAGCGGGGAGCCTTCTGATGTGCTTCTTCTGGAACAGGACGTTCAGGGCCTGACGCTCAGGCTTCAGGTGGGCGAAGTCGACTTCGTTCCGGTGCATACTCCGGAAGGCGATTTCGTTCTTCCCGTCGTAAAGAATTTTCCGAATTCATCCGAAATCGGCAAGCCGGCGTTGCCCATGTTTAACCGGTTACTGTCAATTCCGTTCGGCTGTGAAATGCGGGTGGAAGTCCTGACTGCCGATTATATGGATATCGATTTAAAAGCCGAGGGCATTGTATTTCCCGTTATGCCGGCGCAGCCTTCGGTTTCCAAGTCCGACGATCCGGCTTCTCTGCCTTTTATTTATGACCGCGCGCAATATCAGCGCGACGAGTATTATGGTTTGGCTCCGGCGGAGGCGCAGGTCGAGGGAACCATGCGTTCTTTGAATCTGGGCCTGGTTTCGATTTCACCGTTCGAATATAACCCCGTTCAAAACGCGATGAAGATCTGCCGGGAGATGACGGTTCGGGTCGATTTCGTCAATCCCGATTGGTCCTTAACGCAGGAAATGCAGGATAAATTCTATTCACCGTTTTACGAGGTTGTATACGATCAGATATTGAATTACCAGACGCCCCTGGATGATGCTTCCAAGGCCGACCTGGTGAAATACCCGGTCAAATATCTTATCATTTCCAACCGGATGTACGAGGCACAATTACAGCCTTTTATCGCCTGGAAGATAAAGAAGGGATTCAATGTGGTCGTGGCCTATACCGATGTAATTGGCGCGACTACGACGGCCATAAAGAGTTACATCCAGTCGGTGTACAATGCGGCCAACCCGCCGGACGACCCGGCCCCGTCGTTTGTGCTCTTTGTCGGGGACGTCAATCAGATACCGTCATTCAGCGGCAGTGCCGGTTCGCATATTACCGATTTGAGGTACTGCGAATTCACCGGCGATAATTATCCCGAGATTTACTACGGCCGTTTCTCGGCCCAGAATCCGGGGCAACTGCAGCCGCAAATCGATAAGACTCTCGAATATGAACAATACCTGATGCCTGACCCGTCATATCTGGCGGAAGTGACTCTGGTATCGGGCGTGGACGGGACCTACGCCATTACTTATGGCAACGGTCAAATCAATTATGGCACCAACCTGTACTTTAACGCCGCGCACGGGATAACCCCCAATGTTTGGCTTTATCCGGCCTCGGATGCCTCCGGAGCGCCGGCGGCGATTATCCAGACCGTCAGCGATGGCGTTGCTCTCTATAATTATACGGCACACTGCTCTCATGAGGGTCATGCCGATCCCTCCTTTGTGGTCTCCAATATCCCCAGTTTGCAGAATTACAGCGAATATCTTTTGGGTATAGGCAACTGCTGTCTTTCCAATACCTTTGGGGAATCCACACCCTGTTTCGGCGAGGCTTTTCTCCAGGTCGCCGGTAAAGGCGGGATAGGTTATATCGGTGGCACCAACTCCACCTATTGGGATGAAGACTACTGGTGGGGCGTGGGATACGGCCCGGTGGTCGGAGCCGGTCCGACCTATGCGCAAACCACGCAGGGCGCTTATGACGGCCTTTTCCATGATCACAGCGAGCCGGTGACGGCCCATTATGTCACCAATGGCGCCATCATCTTTGCCGGAAACACGGCTGTTTCCCAGTCAACCAGTTCCCGCAAGACCTATTACTGGGAAATCTATCACCTGATGGGTGACCCGTCGGTTATGACCTATATCGGTGTCCCGGCAGAAAATACCGTCAATCATCCCTCGGCCATTCTCATGACGGCCCCGGATGTGACCATTCAGGCCGATCCCGGCTCCTATATCGCCATATCCATGGACGGGGTCATTCACGGGACGGCTTATGTCGGTACCAGCGGTTCGGCGACCATCCCGCTGGAGATGTTCGCGGCGCCCGGTCCGGCCGACCTGGTGATTACCTGCCAGTTCAAGCAGCCGTACATAACCACCCTGACGATAGCCCCGCCCGACGGTCCCTTCGTCTTTTATGAGAGAAACGAAATCGACGATGCGGCCGGGAATAATGACGGCGTTATCGATGCTTCCGAGAACATTGTCCTCGGCATCGAAGTGGAAAATGTCGGACCCGATGATGCCATTGATGCCACCGCGGTTCTGACCACGGCCGACAGTTATGTCACCATCACCGATAACAGTGAATTTTACGGGACCATTCCGGGCGACAACGGCCTGGCTTATATTGCCAATGCTTTCGCCTTTACGGTCAATATCACGACTCCCGACGGCTACACGATTCTGTTCGGTCTCGATGTTTCCGATGCCGACACCACCTGGCACAGCACCTTTACCGTGAGTGTCCGCAATCAGCCGGATATTAATATCGCGCAGGGAGCCATAAGCCAGGATGTGCCCGTGGGCGGCCAGGAATCCATGGCCTTTTCTATCGACAATCTCGGCCCCAGCCCGCTTGATTTCTCGGTTATCCGGGCCATGTTCGAGGGGAAAAATTCTCCCGAATTGGTGGTCCCCAAGACGCAGGTGGGATATCATTCGCCGTCGGAAAAAGACGGCCTGGCCGAGCCGCTTTATGCCGGTGAAAACAAAGGATCCGGCGGCCCCGATGCGTTCGGGTATTTCTGGATAGATTCCGACAGCCCTGACGGCCCGGCGGTGGCGTGGGTCGATATCACCGGCGTGGGGACGCTGGTAAATCTGAATGATGATGATTCCACGGGCGTGATTCCGATCGGGTTCGATTTCCCCTTCTATCAGGGAACCTATAACGCTTTGCAAATCGGCTCGAACGGGATTATTACTTTCGGCAAGGGAAGCAAGGCCTACAGCAATGCCGGTATTCCCAACGCCGCTCTGCCTAATAACTTTCTGGCCCTGTTCTGGGATGATCTTGATCCGGAGCAGTACGGCGATATTTATTACTACTATGACGCAG
Source organism: Candidatus Zixiibacteriota bacterium (assembly GCA_041752195.1). Lineage (GTDB taxonomy): Bacteria > Zixibacteria > MSB-5A5 > GN15 > PGXB01 > JBGSHP01. The sequence continues at coordinate 103,189 of JBGSHP010000023.1, forward strand.
CCAATGAGCGTTTCATCGTCAGTTTCGTCAACGTGGCCTTCCATTATTCGACGGCCGGGACCGGTTCGGTCAACGCCCAGGCGATAATTACCCCGGACGGCGGGATTGTCTACCAGTATGGGGTAATGAGTTCGGGTAGTGACGTTCTCACCAGTTCCACGATCGGGATAGAGAATGCCGCCGGAAATGACGGTTTGCAGGTTGTTTACAACGCTCCATATATTCATGATAACATGGCAATCCGTTTCAAGGCCGCCGATTGGATGATGGTCAGCCCGGGCACGGGGACCGTCCCGCCTTTCGGTTCGGCGGAGATCACGGTCAGTTTCGATCCCGGCGACCTGGAAATGGGCGATTATGCCGGTCAATTGACGGTCAATTCATCGGATCCGGATACACCTTCGTGGGTGATCCCGGTGACCATGAACGTTACCGAGCCGTGCCTGTGCGGCGACGCCGACAATAACGGCGAATACAATTTGCTGGATATCGTCTATTTGATCGACTTCAAGTTCAAGGGCGGTCCGGCACCGGTTTTCTTCAACTGCAGCGATGTCAACAGTGACGGAGCCATAAATGTCCTGGATATTACTTATCTGATAGCCAATAAGTACCAGAGCGGGCCGGAACCGAATTGCCCGTAAGGGGAATGTTTTCGGCGAATTGATTATGGGCGACCCCCGCAGGGGTCGCCCTTTTATTTTGGTAATAAACCGGCAACTCTATAAGTTAATTTTCGAAAGAGACGATAAGATTATTGTAACAAATTCGACCGCAAGGGCTTAGATTGAATTTATCATATTGACAGAATCGGGTTTTGGGTTATCTTGAAGTAATTGCTTACTGGTCGCAATGGCGACCCGATTGATATTAGGTACCTGCCGAAGAGAGGAAAACCGGCTGATCCGGCCGTAACCTGCGTAAGGTTTATGGCCGCCATGGCCCTTAAAATATAACAAACAGCCAGGATAGGAAAAATGAAACGTCTTGCCGTGCTTTTGTTTTTGGGGATATTACTTTCGGCCTCATATACTCTGGCGGCCGAAGAGTACTATCTTAAGATCCGCATCGAGTCCCGCGCGGAACTGGAGAGCCTGACGCGCGTGGTGTCTATCGATAATGTTATCGATAATGAAGTTTATGCCTATGCCAACGAAAGAGAATTCAGCGAACTGAAAAGACTGGGTTACGGTTATACCGTCCTGCCGCATCCTTCGACCTTGATTATTCCGGAGATGTACTCTTTTGATAAGGGGGTCTGGCAATTTGACACCTACCCCACCTATGACACTTATGTCGATATGATGGATTCGTTCGCGGTGGCCTTTCCCAATCTTTGCGTCATTGAGAATATCGGCAATACGGTGCAGGGCCGGGAGATACTGTACGCCAAGATATCGGACAATGTAAATATCGACGAAGACGAGCCGGAAATCCTTTATGTCAGCAGCATCCACGGCGATGAAACGACCGGCTATGTGCTCATGCTTCGGCTTATCAGTTACCTTTTGAACAATTACGGGACCGATTCGCTGGCGACACGTCTGGTCGATTCCTGCGAGATCTGGATAAATCCTCTGGCCAATCCCGATGGCACCTATTATGGCGGTAATAATTCCGTCAGTGGCGCCAGGCGTTATAACGCCAACGGCTACGATTTGAACCGCAACTGCCCCGACCCGGAGGACGGCCAGTACCCGGGCGGGACGCGGCAAATCGAAACCACGCATATCATGAATTTCGGGGGCGAGCATTCCTTTACCATGGGCTTTAATTTGCATGGCGGGGCGGAAGTGGCCAATTACCCCTGGGATACCTGGAGCCGGCGTCACTCCGACGACGCCTGGTGGATATATGTCTGCCGCCAGTGGGTCGATACGGTTCATCTATATGGGCCTTCGGGTTATATGACCGACCTGGAAAACGGCATCTCCAACGGCTATGATTGGTACACCATATCCGGCGGACGCCAGGATTATATGAACTATTATCGCGGTTGCCGCGAAATGACGCTGGAGATATCCGCCACCAAGATGGTAACCCAGAGCCAGTTGCCTTCTTACTGGAATTATAATTATCGGTCGTTTCTCAACTACATGGAGCAGGCGTTGTTCGGAGTCCGCGGCCTTGTCACCGATGTCGGAACCGGACTTCCCCTGAACGCCAAGGTGAAAGTCTTAAATCATGATATAGACAATGCGGAGTCTTTAACCGACCCTGATGTTGGCGATTATCATCGTCCGCTCGCGGCCGGGACCTATACTTTGCTTTACACCGCCACGGGTTATCTTCCCGATACCGTTTACGGTGTGACGGTGGCAAATGAGCAGGGCGTGCGGATCGACGTGGCCCTGTCGCCGGTGCCCAATGAGCCGCTGGTTACCTATGTCACCAATAACGGCGGGCTGGTGGATCCCGGCGAAAATATCAGCATGAAAATCACCCTGGGCAATTACGGCGGTGTCAGCGCCACCAATAGTACCGGGACGCTTTCCACCTCGGACCCGTATATCACGATTACCCAGAATTATTCCACCTATCCGACCATGGCCGCCCAGGGCGGAACGGGACTGTCCATCGCCAATTATCAGTTCACCGTCTCGGCCGAGTGTCCCACCAACTATACCGGACAATTCCAGATAGCCGTGACCGCCGACGGCGGGTACAGCACCAATGTCCCGTTCAGTATCGTCATCGGGCAGCCGGTGGAGGATTTCGAAACGGCTAATTTCACCAAGTTCGATTGGACCATGACCGGTCCCAATGGCTGGATTATCGCTTCGAGCCCGGTCTACCAGGGAACGCGAAGCGCCCGGTCGGGGACCACGGCCAATGGTTCATATTCGCAAATGGCGGTGACGCTCGAAGTGGCCCAGGCGGGGAATATTTCTTTCTACTACCGGGTTTCTTCGGAAAGCGGCTATGACTATCTGCGCTTTCTCATCGACGATGTTCAGATGGGATCCTGGTCGGGGACAATCTCGACCTGGACGCAGGCCTCGTATTATGTATCGGCCGGGACGCACACCTTTGCCTGGAAATATACCAAGGATGTTTCCGGGGTGAGCGGCAGTGATTGCGGCTGGGTCGATTTTATCGTATTTCCGCAGTTGGCCGGGCAGTTGCAGATTATCACGGCGGCCTTGCCGGATTGGACGTACGGTCTGGCCTATTCCCAGCAACTGCAGGCTTCGGGCGGAAGCGGAACACTGACCTGGACCGACGATAACGGCGGTTTGGTCGGGACCGGATTGTCGCTGTCACCGAGCGGGCTTTTGTCGGGGACACCCGCAGTCACCGGTTTTATAGATCTCCAGGCGCGGGTAACCGACGAAAGCACCGGCGACGCTCACAAGAGTTTCAGCATTAAGATCAGCCCCGTTGTGACCATCACGACGGCTTCGCTTCCCGACGGTGAAGTCGGGACGGCGTACAATCAAACGCTGGCCGTTACCGGCGGCACTGGAACAAAATCCTGGACCGACAAGAACGGCGACCTGGCGGCTAAAGGACTGGCACTATCGAGCGACGGAATTTTGTCGGGAACGCCGACGCAGGCGGGGACGGTCAGTTTCGTGGCGCGGGTGGCCGATGCGGTCGGGGCTTTTGATGAAGAGCCGTTTGAGTTCGATATCGATCCTGTCTGCCTTTGCGGCGACGCCGACAACAGCGGCGTGATCGATGTGCTCGATATTATTTACCTGATTGACAATAAGTACAAAGGCGGGCCGGACCCGGCGCATCCGGAGTGCTGCGATGTCAATCATGACGGCATATACAATCTGCTGGATATTATTTATCTGATAGATTTCAAATTCAAGGGCGGTCCGGCGCCGGATTGTATCGGATAGAATATAATCGAAATGATTTTATGAAGCAGGGCCGACGAGGCCCTGTTTTTTATTGGGGAAATTACCAATCGAAAGTGGTTGTTTGTAGGATGTCAGGACTTTCCCAGAAGTGCTTTTTGGGCATCCCGGAAGTTCGGTCAGGTCCTGTTCCTGATAAAATCGGGAATGTAACCTGACCGTAAATCACTATAACCTCTCATCTCTAATTACCGTCAGCTCACATCCCGTCTCCAGCGGAACAGGAACTGACGGAACATTATTGCTTTTGGGAAAACCTCAAGACACTTGCCGCACGCAGTATTAGAAAATTCTTATCGTAATTATCCGGGTAATATTCCTTAGTACAACTTAACTATCTCTATCCCGGTGTAGTAGTGCTTGAGGATGGCGTCGAATTTCCACCCGGCCCGGGCGCGGCCGATCGCCCCGCACTGGCACATCCCCACCCCGTGGCCGTAGCCGCTCCCCACGAAATCGGCGCTTGCCAGTTTGCCCTGGCTGTCGAAATGCTTGTTGATGCTGATCCGGGCCGACTGCAGAATCAATTCCGGGTTGGAGGAACGCCGGAACACCCAGCGGATTTTATCCCGGCCGAACATGTGATTCCCCTTAGTAGCATAAACATTTATTCCGGCCACGCGGCCGCCCGGCGAGCGTGAGACAATTTCGATATCGGTGATATCGCCGATATCAATGTCCCGCCCGCGATCGGCGGAAAGATACTGTTCCACCCGCAATTTCAACTGCCCGGCCGTGTAGGATTCTTCCCAGGTGGAATATTTCGACCAGGAGCAGAAATCGCCGTCGAAGACCGATTTAAGATACCCGGCCGAGGGTTTATCCCAGACCTCGTCGATGTCATCGGTCAAGCCGCCGCAGGTGGAATGATAATAAGCGTTAATCAGTTCATCCTGATATTTGGCCACGAAACCGCGGGTTTCCGCCACGGCTTTGGAAACCAGTTCCTTTTCGGACAGAACTCCCAGGTACAATTGATCGGCGACATCAGCCTTGAGGTCGTACGGTTCCCCCGAATACTGGCCCAGGTGCGCCAGGGCATAAGTTCGGGCCGCCACCGCCTGGGCCTTGATGGCTTCGAATTCCGGTTCGCCGATAAAGCCGATTTCCGACGGCACCACCCCCATCAGGTAGTCATCGACATGAACATTGTTGATGACCCGGACCCCGCCGCCGTGAGGGAGAAGGTGAAGCATCCCCCGGTACTGGGCCTTGTCCAGTTTAAGAAAGTACCGCGTGTCTTTGGGGATAATTATCAATTCGCGAAAAATTTCATCGATTTTTTGTCTGTCCAGTTGCAGGACCAGGCGGCCCCGTTCCTGGCGGATGGAGACCAAATGCGAGGAGTAGTAGACCTTGTTGCCGCCGGGGCCGATGGCTTCGATGGCGAAATTGCCGTCGGCATCGATTTTGGCTTCCTCCAGATTGTCGGCCACCAGCACCCGAACGTAGGGAAGACGCAGGAAGGCGCCTTCGGAGCCTTCCTTGACGGGCGGCGGACCGGCGCATCCGGCGACAAGAATCCCCACATACAGGGATAAAATATAGAGCAGGAAATTCCGCAGGTTAGATTTTGAAAGCAACTTGGCGTCAAGCATGTTTCAAGGGCGGTAAAATTATTCTTCCGGCCACTGCCGCCTGATCGGCGCCGGTGATTTGGGGGAGAGTCGAGGCCTCGCCCCGGATAGTCCAGGCGCCCATGACGGCGTAGCAGGTTGCTTCCAGAAAATCCGGATTAAAACCGAGGCTGTCAACGGTAAAGAGGGGCAAATCACCAAGATTCGATTTCAGGCGATTCATGAGATGGCGGTTTTTGGCGCCCCCGCCGAAAACATAAATTTTGTCCAATCGGTATTTTCCAAGAAGGGGCAAAACTGCCCGTGAAATAGCGGCGGCGGTCAACTCCGTGACGGTCGCCATGATATCATGACGGTTTAAATTAAGATTTTTGGCCTGGCGCATGATTTTATCGGCAAAGGATTCGCCGAATCTTTCCCGCCCCGTGGAGACTCCGTACCGGCCCTTGATAAAATTATCGGCCAAAAGAAGGGAGAGAAGGCGCATGGAAATTTTACCTTGGGAGGCCAGGCTGCCCCGGGAGTCCATTTTTTGGCCGAATAGTCGCCCGGCCATGATATCCAGAAGGGTATTGCCCGGGCCGCAGTCGGCCGCCAGCGCTTTTTTGGCCTCGGCGTTTTTGGGGAAGAGAAAATAGTTGGCGATCCCGCCGACATTTATCAGGAGGCGGGAGTCTTTTTTATCGTGGAATAAAGCCCCCATGGCTTTGGTGGTGATGGGGGCTCCTTCGCCGCCCAGGGCAATATCCATCTGGCGGAAATCCGCCACGACCGGAAGACCGGTGCGAGCTGAAATCGATTCAGGATGTCCCAATTGAAGAGTTCCGCTGAATACCCCCTTGCCGATTTTTACTTTCTGCGGCAGATGTCTGACGGTCTGGCCGTGGGAGGCGATGATATCGGCTTTCAGGCCGCGTCGTTTCAGACGGCCGAGAAAAAGCGCCGCTTCGCGACCGTAGAAATCGCCCAGTCGGCGATCCAGAATTATGACTTCTTCCAGTGAATTGAGATTTTGGCGAATTGCCTTTTGGACCAGGGCGTGGAGTTCCCGAGGATAGGGGGTCATCTTGCCGGAGATAAATTCGATTCGAGATTTTTTTCCGGCAGTGGAAATTTTTACGGCCGCCAGGTCGAGGCTGTCGGCGGAAGTCCCGGAATTTAATCCGATTACCAGGAGGTTTTTCTTCCTATGCAGATTTTCCAGCATAAAATCAGGTTACCGTTTGGGCGATTTTGGATTTCACGCCGGATATTCGGTTGAGTGACCGCCTTAATTTGGACTCGCCGAGTTTCCCCGTCCGGTAGGCTTCTTTCAGGTGATTGACTATTTGCCGGGTGGCCGCGAAATTTCTTCCGACCAGGACGATATCATGCCCGGAGTTGATGGCTTTCAGGGCGGTATCTCCGGCATCTTTGGGGTCGCCGGCGCCGAGCATGAGGATATCATCGGTAATGACGACGCCGTCAAAACCCAGTTTACCGCGCAGGATTTGCCGTACGATGACCTCGGATTGTGTTGCCGGGAGGGAATCGATACGGGGCAGGAGCAGGTGCGTGGTCATGACCATATCGGCCCCGGACTCTATCCCGGACAGGAAGGCCAGGCCTTCGCGATTGATGAAGGTTTGGAAGTCATAATCGGCCATAGCCAGTTTCTGGTGCGGGTCATTATGGGCATCACCCAATCCGGGGAAATGTTTCAGGCAGGATAATAGCCCTGATTTCTTGCAGACGGCAATACTTTTTTCGATGAAGGGAATCACCTGGGCGGCGCTTTTTCCGAAGGTCCTTCCCCGCAGGCAGGCATTGTCTTCTTTCAGGTCCAGATCGGCCACCGGCCCGAGAAGGAGATTAATGCCAAGGGCTGACAGGTAATAGGCCGCGCGTGTGAATTGCTCTTCGTAAAGACTGATATTGTCGTCGCGACCGTAATCGGAGGCTGCCCCGTATTCCACCGGCGCTCCGCGGAAACGGCACACCCGGCCGCCTTCCTGATCCACCGCCGCGAAAGCGGTTCCCCTGGCCAGTGATTGAACCTGCCGAAGGGTATCCTCGGCCAGGCTGTGAGGTGTGCAATTGTCTTCGAATAAGATGATCCCGCCCAGATTTTCCTGGCGGAAGAAATCCAGGAATTCCCGGGAAGGCTCGCGGCCTTCAAAGCCCGTGATAATGAGTTGGCCGATTTGTTCTATCATATGACACACACCTTGTTTTTGCCCGATCCTTTGGCGCGATACAGGGCCGTATCCGCCACCGACAGGAGATCATCGTCGGGCCGTCCGTTTTCGGGGTAGGAGGTTATCCCCACCGAGACGGTAACTTTCAAATCCGGATTGCCAATGCCGCCGCCGAAAACGGCGCGTTCAATCTGGTGACGGATGCGTTCGCCTATCTGTTCGGCTTCCGTCCGCGGCGTTTGCGGCAGAATGACGACAAATTCCTCTCCGCCGTAGCGGCAAAATATATCTACGTCACGAATACATCGTTTTACCACCGAGGTAATCCCCTTTAGAACCAGGTTTCCCACTTCATGGCCGTAAGTATCATTAAACCTCTTAAACCAGTCGATATCAAGCATAATAAGAGACAGCGGCAGGTCATATCTTACGGCCCGGCGCTGCTCTTCTTTCATTTTCATGGCAAAATAGCGATAATTGTAGATTCCCGTCAATTCATCAGTGATAGTCAGTTCTTCCATTTTTTTATGGAGCATGGCGTTTTCCAGGGCCATGCCGGCCGCGCGGGCCACCACCAGAACGATTTTTTGCTCTTTTTCTCCGAAGGCACCCACCTGCGAGGACTCCGCCGTGAGAACCCCGATGGTCTTGCCGTGAGCGACCATGGGCACCAGAAGCACGGAACGACTGGAGATACGCAAGGGCTGGTAATCCTTGCGCCCTTCGGTATCGACGATGGACACCGGTTCTTTCTGGCGGGTTACCCGATAGATCAATTCATTATTTTCGGCGTCCGCGGCCTTGAGATGGAAATTGGTTTGTCCGGCAATGGCGCGGCCCCGGTATACCAGATTTTTTCCGGGCCCCATCAGGAGTATGCCGCTGGCGGGGAAACCGAGAATCCGGCCCATGATCCGCATGACTTCCTGGACCACTCCCTCCATATCCAGGATGCCGGCCAGGACGCGCGTGTTTTCGTATGTCAATTCCAAATGGGCCTGGGATTTTTCCAGTTCCGAGGTGCGCATATTAAGAGTGTTGAACAGATTCAGGAGTCTTTGTTCGGAACGGCGGATATAGTCGGCCACATAGGCAATGGCCAGGGATAAAAACCACATGAAACCCAGCCTGACGATTAGATTTATTATCTGGTGAGTGGCCATGTCCTGCCAGACCAAAGCGGGGTATAAGAGCGAAATCACACCCAGAATTACCAGGGTCACGGGGAGCGTGAGCATATAGGCCGCAAAGGTTACCGTCAGGTAATAGTACAAGTAGAAGTGCGAATTGAATCCCCCCGTTAAATGCACCAATATCGGAATCAGGATTAACTCAAAAAGTATGATGGACAGGAAAGGGTATTTGAGATTGTAACGGCCCTGGCGGATAAAAAACCAAAAGAGACCGAGCAAAAGGAGAAAGACGACGGTTAAGCCGGAAATAACGGCCACCTGGCCGAGGGTCAGGGTTTCCACCGAAAATAGGGCAAAAATCCCCAACACAACCAGGAGCCGGGATAACAAAAGGATAGAATCCACCCTGGGCAGGATGGTTTTACCCTTATCCTGAAATACCTTCATCAGGTGCTCTGCCTATAGTAATCCTTTACTTCAGAATTATCGGCAGAAAGCAGGCTTTATTTATTGGGGCTTAACAGATTATGAAGAAAGAGGGAGGGTTTTCCCCCGGCCAAGGAATATTCCCTGTCGAAGGGTCTGAACGACAACACCGGAGGCCAGCGCCAAAAGAATAATGGCCGTCGCCGCCAGGATAATATTTCCGTCCGGAATATAATGGGCGACAAGGTAATAGACCAATGAAGCCATAGTCGTGATAACCATGATAAGGGCGGGAATCAATGTAAACCAGCTGGATTTGCCGGCCAGATTCAGCCAGGCCGTGACGGCAATCAGGGCCAGGGCCGCCAGAAGTTGATTACTGGCACCGAACACCGGCCAGATCAGTTTATAGCCGTTGGTGACGGCCAGGATAAACATCAGGAGGGCACAGAGGCCCGAATTGAACCAGTATTTTTTCAGGATTCCCGGGACCGGATTAAAAATCCGCCGCCAGAATTCCTCCAGAATGTAGCGGTTCAGGCGGACCGCCGAGTCCAGGGTCGTGACCACGAATCCCTCCACCATCAGAATGCCGATAATGGCGCCGAAAGCCACCGAAATGCCGAACGAATTATGTAAAAGATGTCCCACCCCCAGGGCGAACGCCAGGATGGGGTTACCCTGGCCCTGGGCCGGCCAGGCGACAAGCATATAGTCGGCGAACTTCAGAGAAGAGGCCAGGGTCAGTATGACTAATATCGCCAGAGTGGATTCCAAAAGCATGGCCCCGAATCCGACGGCGCGAGATTCAGATTCTCGGGATAATTGTTTGGACGAAGTTCCCCCCGATACCAGGGAATGAAATCCGGAGATGGCACCGCAGGCTATGGTAATAAAGAGAATGGGCCAGACCGGTCCCATATGCGTTTCGCCTTCGGCCAGGTTCCAGACCGGCATGGCGGTTTCCATGCCCCTGACGCCGGCGATAGTTATGCCCGCCAGAAGCGCCGCCAGGCCGAGATATAATATTTGCACGTTGATAAAATCGCGCGGTTGCAGGATGACCCACACCGGTATACCGGCGGCCACCCAGACATAGAAAGTCAAAATAATCATCCAGGTCAATCCGGACAGGGTCACGGGAAATTGAAAGCCGACATAAATGGATAATATGCCGACTCCCAAAGCCATCACAAAGGACAGGATGGTATTCAGGGAACGCTTAAAGATCAAATAACCCATCAGCGGCGCAAACAGGGTTATGACTATGACCGAAGTGGATGCGATGCCGCCGATGAACCCCATTTCGCGGCCGTCGATAATTGCCGTCCGCAGCAGGGTTTGTCCCGGCTCCAGGCCGAGTTTATCGGTCGGCCAGAGTGATGTCAGCGAAACGGCAGTCAGGGACAGGAAGGCCGAGGTAACCAGGACCAGCATGATCCCGGTGAAGGCAATGAACAGCAGAAAGCCGGTGTTCCCCAGAGATTTTCGGGCGATCTCGGCAAGGGAACTTCCTTTTTCACGGATGGAGGCGAACAGGGTGGTATAATCGTGGACGGCCCCGAAAAATATGCCGCCGATAACGATCCAGAGCCAGGCCGGACCGATACCGTAAAGTATTCCCAGGGTCGGACCGATAATCGGCCCGGCTCCGGCGATAGTGGCATAATGGTGCGCGAACAATACCGGCAGGCGGGTGGGGATATAGTCGACGCCGTCATTGAGTTCCACGGCCGGGGTGGGCCGGTCGGGGATTTCGCCGAGTTTACGGGCAAGATATCGGGCGTAGAAGCGATAACTTAAGTAGAAGGCGGCCAGCGCCGGGAGAAACAATGCCAGGACGTTCATAAATATCTATTGCCAAGCCGAATTTATCGAGACATAATATAGAACAACCAAAGCATTTGGTAAACAGTAATTATTGCTATTATCAGGCAACCGGGTCTGACCCAATCTCGTATATAAGACGGTAAAGGAAATGATTATGAAAAAAAGGCAGATTAAGAAACAGGGATTCGGTGACGCCGGTTTTTTCTTCCTGCTTATTTTTTTTCTGGTGGTCGCGACTTTGTCCGCCTCCGAATTTCGCGCCAACGATAATGTCAATATTTCCACTCATGAAGTAATCAGCGATGATTTGTATGTTTTCGGCAACGGGGTCGATATCAACGGCGATATCGAGGGTGACCTGGTCAGTTTCTGCTACGATCTTTCTTCCACCGGCGCCATCGACGGCAGCGCCAATATTTTTTCCTATAATGCCGACCTGATCGGACGAGTCGGCGGCTCGACCCGCATTTTTTCGTACATGGTACGCATCAACTGCCCCATCGAGGGCAATCTGGTGGTTTGGGGGGGGAATGTCCGCATCGGCGAAAATGCGGTTGTCTTGAGGGATCTGAATTTCAACGCCGACAAAATTACGATGGATGGAACTGTCCATGGGGATATCGACGGCCACGGTGAGGAGATTATTATCGGAGGCACCGGAAAAATAGACGGGAATGTCAAGATCGCCGCCAAGCGAATCCTGGTCGTGGCGCCGGCGGTCATTAAGGGTTCTTTCACCTATACTTCCCCGGAAGAAGCCATTATCGATCCGGGTGTCGTGATTCAGGGTGAAATAAAGAGGGAATTACCGAAGCCCGAAGAGGCGGAGAAAGATGCCCTATCCATATTTGGCGCCATATTCAAGATTCTATTGTTTGTCATGTCGGTGGTGACCGGTTTGGTGTTAATCCTTCTACTCAAAGTTCATACCCTTGAAGCCGTAACCCAGATTGAGACCCGTTTTTGGTTTACACTGGCCGTGGGATGTCTGGCGATTATGATCCTAATCGGGGGAGCGATAGTCTCCGTCGCCATGATAATCGGGATACCTTTGGCCCTGGTCATGTTCAGCCTGGGCTTGATTCTGTTTTATATCGGCAAGATTTATTCTTCCATAGCCCTGGGAAGATTCCTTCTGGGACGACTCAACCGGGAACGAAAGCCGGGACTTATCGCCGAATTTTTACTGGGCCTGGTTCTTCTGGCGATAGTCTTTCAGATTCCGTATCTGGGCTGGCTGGCTTATATCGCGGCTTTCATTATCGGCACCGGCGCCATCGTGGTGGCGTTTATATCTATTGGTAAACGGTTGAAGACGGCCACGGCCACGGAAGCGTCCGCCATATCATAGACTCGCACCCTATCGAATTGCCGTTCAAGGCGAAGTTGGTTTTTAGACAAACCTGACGGCTTGCTTTTCCCGGTGGCGGCGGGATAAAAAAAGCCTGATTATCTGGTAATGAATATCCCCTCAAAATTCCTGTAACCGCCCCTTGATATTTTCGTATTCTTAACATATCGTTTGCCAATTAGTTAAAACTTTTAACGATCAACTATTGGGAGTATTGGAATGATTTCTTTATCGCGCAAAAACCTTATCCTCACCTTTCTGGGGCTATTCAGTCTGATTCTGGCAGGAACCGCCCTGGCCCAGGTCAAGGAAGCCCCGACCCGCGACCAAATTGAAGACAAATACAAATGGAACCTGTCGGATTATTACGCGTCCGACGAGGCCTGGGAAGCCTCACTGAAAATTCTGGAGCAGCAAATTCCGCAGATGGGAACATACCAGGGTAAATTGGGCGATTCTCCGGCCACTTTGGCGGAAGCCCTGAAGATGAATGATTCCCTGGGTTCTCTGGCGCACCGCTTATACGTGTATGCCTCCTTGAATCTGGACGAAGATAATCGAGTCGGCAAGTATCAGGAAATGAAGGGACGTATTTTCCAGATGTATACCCGTCTGGGTGAAGCGGCCTCGTATCTGGAGCCGGAAATACTCAAAATCCCCAACGAGAAACTGGAGTCTTTCCTGAAGGAGAATGCCGCCCTGGGAGTCTATCGTTTTTACATCTCCGATATGATCCGCCGCAAAGCCCATATCATGAATGAAGAAACCGAGAATTTGCTTTCCATGGCCGGATCGGTTACTTCCGGGCCGAGCAATATTTTCACCATGCTCGATGACGCCGATATCAAGTTCCCCAATGTCAAAGATGATGACGGCAACGAGGTGGAGTTAACCGACGGGCGTTATTCTCAGCTTCTGCAGTCCACCAACCGCGAGGTTCGCAAGGCCGCCAGCGACGCCTATAATGATACTTATTTGAAATATCAAAACGGTCTGGCTGCCTGCCTGGCGTCGTCGGTTAACGGTGATGTTTTCTATACCCGCGCCCGCAAGTACAACACCTGTCTGGAACGGGCCCTGGACGGCGATAATATCCCCACCGTGGTTTATAACAACCTTATCGAAGTCGCCTCTTCGAACCTGGCTCCGCTGCACAAATATGTCGCCATGCGGAAAAAGTACATGGCCCTGGATACCCTGTATCCTTATGATATGTATGTCCCGCTGGTCCCGGAAGCCCGCCGCAAGATACCTTATGAAGAGGGCAAGAAGATAGTCCTGGACGCTCTCAAACCGCTGGGAAATGACTATATTAAAAGCCTCAATGTGGCTTTCGATTCCCGCTGGATAGACGTTTACGAAACCCAGGCCAAAGGCTCCGGGGCGTACAGCTGGGGCACCTATTCGGCGCACCCGGTGGTGCTTCTGAATTACTCCGATGAACTGGGCGATGTTTTCACCCTGGGCCACGAATTGGGGCATGCCATGCACCGCTATTATACGACCCAGAATGAGCCGTATATTTATGCCGGGCATTCCATTTTCGCCGCCGAGGTGGCCTCCACCTGCAATGAGACGATCATCATCGATTACCTGCTCAAGAAGGCCAAAACCAGAGAAGAAAAACTGTATCTGCTTAATTATCATATCGAGCAGATCATGGGCACTTTTTATTCCCAGGTTTATTTCTCGGAATTTGAGCAGAAGATTCACGATGTGGTGGAAAACGGCGGGGCCTTGAGCGCGGAAAGTCTTCGCCAGATGTACCGCGAAATCTATCAGAAGTATTTCGGACCGGATTATGTCATCCCGCCCGATCGGGATCTGGGCGGACTTAGGATCAGCCATTTCTATCGCATGTTTTATGTGTATCAGTATGCCACCAGTTATGCCGCCTCCCAGGTTCTGGCCGACCGGATAATCAAGGGCGACAAGAAAGCCACCGGGGCCTACCTGGAATTTATCAAAACCGGGTCTTCGGATTATCCCGTGAATGTCCTCAAAAAGGCCGGTATTGATATGACCACGCCCCAGCCGTATGAAAATGTAATTGCCATTTTCTCGCGTCTGGTGAACGAAATGGAAAAACTGCTTCTGGAAAGTTAATTTTTTGCAGGCATGAAATAAAAAAGGGCCGATAGTCATCGGCCCTTTTTTATGACCGGCATTTCCGGTTTTATCAATAATACGTGATTATTATTTTGCGGCTAAAGTTACCCCCACCGACTCCGATAGTTAACCTAAACACAATCAAATCGACAACAAGGACTTGAAATGAAATTGCTCATGATTGGCAATTCCTCCAAACATTGGGGAGATTTCTGCACGGCAGTAGAATCCGAGAAACAACAAATTGTAAAAATCGAATCATGCAAAGATGGATATGAGGCGCTTCAAAACGACGAAGATTTCGACGGCATTATAATTTATTCTGCCGGCGCCCATAATTGCGGTCTTGAGTTTCTGGCCAAAGTAAAAGGGGATATGAAATTAAGAGGCGTGCCGATCAACCTGGTTGGCACCGGGTTCAGCGAAGAACTGGTTTCTCAATATTATTCGCTGGGGGTATTCGATTTGATATTAATACCGGCCAATAGGAATACGATTTTAGCCAAACTCACGAGAATGAAAAGGTACGGTCGTAAAACGGTTTTGGTCGTTGATGATGAAAAGGCAATAGTGGAATTTCTAACCGTCTTTCTTAAACGTGAAAGATATAAAGCGGTGGGAGCCTATTCGGGCGAAGAGGCACTGGAGTTGATTAAAACCAATAACATAGACGCCGTGATATCTGATTATTTATTGCCGGGTATAAGTGGATTGGATCTGCTGGTTGAGTTAAAGAACAATTTCTCCGGAATTCCTGTCATACTAATTACGGGTCATTCGGGGAAATTCGGCCCGATCGATGCCATTCAAGCCGGCGCCGACGGTTACTTCGCCAAACCATTTAATAATGTAGAACTGATATACGTTTTAAGACATATAATTGAAAAGTATCGACGGTAATTAAAAAGGGCCGATAGTCATCGGCCCTTTCTTATTGAATTCCAGGTTAATTAAACTGCGCCGCCTCGGTTTCTTCCAGGGGAATAACCTCTTCGGATTTCGGCGGTATTTTGGCTTTGGACCTGGCCGGGAAAGCCGCCGGACGGGTAATCTTACGAGCCTGCGGTTTCGGCGCGGGTTGTCTTGAAGATAAGGTCGGCGCTGTCGTCGACTCTATCACATGTCCCTGCCCGTAAACCAGTCCGGTCAACTCCACTATTATCGCTTTCAACTGCCCGGCCTGGGCCGCCAGTTCCTCGCTGGCCGACGACGACTCCTCGGCGTTGGCGGCATTTTGCTGGGTGATCTGATCCATCTGGCTGATAGCCGTATTGATCTGATCGATGCTCTGGGCCTGCTCGGCGCTGGCGGCGGTGACTTCCTCCACCAGGGTCGAGACCTTCTTAACGCTCTGGGTGATTTCCTTTAATATTGTGACCAGTTGATCCGTGGCGCGGACGCCGTCCTCGGCGCTCTTCTGTGACCCCTCCAGGAGGCCGCCGGTGTTCTTGGCGGCTTCGGCGGAACGCTGGGCCAGATTGCGGACTTCTTCGGCCACTACGGCGAATCCTTTTCCGGCGTCGCCGGCGCGGGCGGCTTCGACCGCGGCATTAAGAGCCAGAAGATTGGTCTGGAAGGCGATCTCATCGATGACCTTGATAATCTTCGAGGTTTCGGTCGAGGCTTTCTTGATTTGGTCCATGGCCACGCTGACATTGCCCATGGCGTCGGTGCCGCGATTGGCGGCCTGATTGGCCTGGGCGGCCAGGGTATTAGCCTGCTTGGCGTTGTCGGCGTTTTGCCGGGTCATGCTGGCGAGTTCTTCCATCGATGAGGAAGTCTCTTCCAGCGACGAGGCTTGTTCGGAAGCCCCCTCGGCCAGGGATTGACTGGAACCGGCCACCTGCTGCGAGGCCTGGGTTACCTGTTCCGAACCGTAGGTAAGATTTTCAATGATGCGCTTGCTCGGTTTGGCAATGGATCGATCCAGGACAAAGGCGATGACCAAAGCAATGATAATACCGGCCGCGGCAAACAGGAAGGAAATATACAGGACCTGTCTCACCAGGGCCATGACACTGCTTTCCGGGACAAAAATCGCCAGGACGAGTTTGGAGTCACCCTCGACTCGCCCGTTTTCGCCGATTGTACCCCGACCGTCATAAATGCGGGCAAAGATAGAGTAATGATTTTCCTGGCGATATTCGTCATTATTAATGGTCAATTCCGACGAGCCGGTCAACCATGATTTCAATTCCCCGGAAGTCTCCAGCGGCTGGCCGATAAGATCCGGGACGGAGTGGTTGATGGCAATGTACTGACTCTTATCAAAAATTGCCGCGTGGGTACCATCCAGGCCGCGACCGGTTATCTCCTCGGCGCTGGCGGCGATAACCCTTTGGACTACGCCCCAATTAAGGTAAGCCAGAAACATGCCGCAAACCTCGCCGGAGGAGTTTTTGGCCGGGAAACAAAACTGAAGCGTATAGGCGGATTTATCGCCGAGTCCGGCCAAAATCGTATTGGGGACGATTTCCGCCCTGGTTGACTCCAGGGAAACCGATTGCGCGGCGGTGTTGGCTCTTGCCCCTTTAAGCGATTCCGCCTTGCCGGCATATTCCCCCCCGCCGGCCGCCGAAAGGATGGTGCCATCCTTATCGGTCAAGAGTAGCAATGAAAAATCCGGTTCCTTTTCGAGCATACCGGCAAATTGGTTTCTCATTTCGTCCAGAGTGTTAAATTCGATGGCCAGCCCGTAAACATCGTCCCGCACCCAGTCGGCGAATACTTTGGAACGATTGGAGAGAAGAGAATTGATGGATTGGGCGCTGTTTTGAGCTACCAGTTCCATCATATCGGAGCTGCTCTCGACGGCCGCTGAACGGTTATATTGATACGTGGCGATAACGATGGCGACCATCGGCACCAGGGAAAGTATGATGCCGGTAATCAATTTGAATCTAAGACTCTGCGATGACCAGAAGCTGCTTAATCTCATAATATCCCTCCTCGGGGAAACCGGCCGCAAGCGAATGCGGCCGGCTTGGCTGTGTTATTGCAGGGTCTCCGATTTGCCGGCGGCTTTCCGTTCGGATTTCCACTCTGCCATGCTGACCGCGGCTTCTTCGCCGGGCATGCTGGAGAGTATTTCAAAATAGTCCAGTTTGTACTTGTCTTTGAGAACTTCCACTTCCGGTTTGCACTT
Organism: Candidatus Zixiibacteriota bacterium; assembly: GCA_041752195.1. Taxonomy (GTDB): domain Bacteria; phylum Zixibacteria; class MSB-5A5; order GN15; family PGXB01; genus JBGSHP01. Next base: position 120,806 of record JBGSHP010000023.1, read on the forward strand.
TACCAGGTAAATGGTCTGAACTGACTGATGGTCGAAGCCCCGCCAGTATTGTTTATCCTTAAGAAGCGTATACTCGTGGCCTTCCAGGGCTTTTACCACGGCCGGGGTTTCGAGGCTGTTGGCCCGTTCGACGGCCGACTTGTACTCATAAAGAATCGTGTAGGCCGAGGCGCCCGAAGTGGACGGATAACGGTTGTATTTGGCGGCGAATTTATCCACGAAGGATTTGCCGCGGGTGTAATTATACTTATAGGGAATGGACCAATCCCAGGGAAGGGCCCCGATGACACCTTCCATAACCTTGGGACCACCGCCCTCGGCCATGGCCAGGGTCATATTGGGAACCACAATCTGCATGGTCTCTTTCATCCCCATGGAAGTGGCCAGACGGATGGCTTCCACCATGTCATTGCCGAACAGGACCAGAACCAGGACATCCGGCTTGACCATTTTGGCGAAGCCCAGGGCTTTCCGGAAATCTTCGGTAGTCGCGGTCGGGAAAGGCGTTTTAAATTTCTTGTGAATACTTTCATCCTTAGTATCGGTAAACTGGCGCAGGGAGGCTTCGGTTGTCCAGCCCCAAGTATAATCGGCGGTGATGTAGAGATATTTTTTGCCCGGGAAATTCTTTTTCAAATTGGCTCCCAGGATTTTGGCGGCCATCCAGGAATCGTAGCATTCCCGGAAGGTTGTCCAGCGACCTTCGGTGCCGGTGGTCGCGGTCGAATAAGACAGGGTGGCGAAGAAGGGGATCTTTTTCTCGTCACAGACTTTTCCGGCGGCCACGGCCACGCCGCTGGACGAGCCACCGAAGACCATTTTGACGCCGTCTTTATCAATCATTTCGCTGACATTGACGACGGTTACTTCCGGTTTTGACTGGGAGTCGCGCCAGACTATTTCGACCGGCTTACCCAAAATGCCACCGGCGGCATTTATTTCTTCAGCGGCCAATTCAGCGGCGCGCCATTGATCCAGACCTTCGGCGGCATAGGGGCCGGTTTTGGGATAGTTCAGTCCCACTTTTACCGTTCCCTGGGCCAGTAAGGCCACCGGGATGACCAGCAGTAGGAAGACTGCGGTGAGAATTCTTGCGAGTTGATTCATGGTTCACTCTCCTCTTGTAACGGTGTTGGATTGAGTAAAAAAGTTAAATTGAAATGATTTCCTGCCGGTGCCGGATTTAATCGGCGACATAATTAATGTTGCGCGACTTACCTGACAAAAATTATCCACATTATCCTGGGTGGACTTATTTTTTAAGGACGACGACATAAATGGGCCGCTAATGGCTTCCGAAGTCCTACTGCCCCTTTTTGAATAAGCCCCCAAGCCAAAATACTTTGGCATGAGTGCGCTCCTTTGTCTCGATGAAAAATCCGGCGTGTGATGTCTTGAAGGAATAATTCGGTAAAAGAGGACTATTTATTATGTATTTAGCGAATAATGATGATACCCGTAAAAAAACTGCGCGAAAATTAATCTTGGATAATTATGCCCGATAATATCGCATATAATAGACAAGCCTTCCGATTGTGTAACACATAGTAATGCAAGATGTTATGCTATCAATAGGGTGTGCCTGTCTACCCTGAATCCGCCTGAAATTATTTGTCAGGTATGTCCTACCCCAATCCTGACAGTTTTTGATTGCTAAAATCAAGCAGAGAATGCACATTCGGGGGATTTTGGCGGCCAAAGAAAAGCAACAGGGTCGGGATAGAATCCCGACCCCATTATAGGAACCCCGCTAAAGCGATAGTTTAAAATTGGGCCATTTCCGTTTCTTCGAGAGGAATGACCTGTTCGGCTCTGGCCGAGACTCGGGCAGTCTTATAGGCCGGGGTATTTGTCGAACGGATGGTCTTTTTCAGGGATGGTTTGGCCTTGCGATCGTCCGATAGTCGTTCCATCGTTCTATTTTGAATGGCCATCCTGTCCTGACCGTAAACCAAACTCGTGAGTTCATTTACGATACTTTTTAATTGCGTTGCCTGGGCGGCCAGTTCTTCGCTGGCCGAAGAGGACTCTTCGGCATTGGCGGCATTTTGCTGGGTGACCTGATCCATCTGGCTGATGGCCGTATTGACCTGGTCAATGCCCTGGGCCTGTTCGGCACTGGCGGCGGAGACTTCGCCAACCAAAGTCGAGACTTTCTTCACGTTTTCACCGATCTCATTCAGGATTTCGACCAGTTGGCCGGTGGCGCGGACGCCGTCTTCGGCACTCTTCTGGGATCCTTCCAATAAACCACTGGTATTTTTGGCGGCTTCGGCGGAACGCTGGGCCAGGTTGCGGACTTCCTCGGCCACGACAGCGAACCCTTTACCGGCATCGCCAGCGCGGGCGGCCTCGACCGCGGCGTTAAGGGCCAGCAGGTTAGTCTGGAAGGCGATTTCGTCGATGACTTTTATAATTTTCGAAGTTTCGGTGGACGACTTTTTTATTTCATCCATGGCCGATGTGACATTACCCATGGCGGCGGAGCCTTTTCCCGCGGCCTGATCCGCCTGGGTCGCCAGGGTATTGGCCTGCTTGGCATTTTCGGCATTCTGGCGGGTCATGCTGGAGAGTTCTTCAATCGAAGATGAGGTTTCCTCCAAAGACGAAGCCTGTTCCGAAGCGCCCTCGGCCATAGATTGACTGGAGCCGGCCACCTGCTGGGAGGCTTCCGTTACCTGACTCGAACCGGAAGCCAGTTCCGCGATTATGCGCTTCACCGGACGGGTTATGGAGAGACTTAAAAATATTCCCAGCGCCAGAGCGATGGCGGTGCCAATGAGCATACCGGCGATGGCCATTGACTGGGCGGTGGCGGCGCCGGATTCGGCGTCCTGGCGAACGGTCTCGACATGTTTTTTAATTTCTTCGCGCATGCCGGCCAGATTTTTCTGAACCTGGGCCAGATGCTCCGAGGTTTCACCGGCGTAGACTTCGAAGGCGTGGGAACGCATGGCCGGTCCCTGGGACAGAATCATTTCCAATTCAATGGCCGATTCGTGGAGTTTTTTGTGAGGTTCTTCGATATGGCGGAGATATTCCATCAAGGACGGCATTTCCGCCTCGGCCATTTTGCGGCCTTCGCCATAATACCATTTGCCAAAGCCGCACTGGGTCGGGTCTTTTTGGACCTCGATTTTGGTCAAATTGGAATCGCTTTGGAATTGGCCGACCTTTTGAACCCATTGGAGATGGTCGATTTCTCTTTGAAGAAGTTCTTTGGCGATTTCTTCGGTGGTCAAAAGGCGATCCGCTTTAGCGGAGAAACTGGAAATCCCATTCCAGCCCGCAAAGCCGACAATAAGGGTCAGCAATGCCACGATGACAAATCCGCCAATCAGACGTGCCCCCAGACTGAACTGCTTTAACATAGTTGAACTCCCTTTTAAAGCCTGGATCTGTTTTGGTGTCAATCATGACAATAATAATCGACATTGGAAAGGGAGCCATTAGCAAATCATTACATATTCGCCCCTGATTACGTAGTATATGTTCAATAATTGAATTTGAGTAATGTTAATCAATTTTATCTTACTTTATGCCATTGATTAATAATCACTTGCATGTTCCTCGAAATACCAATCCCCGAATTTCATTAAATGAATATATGTCGCCGCCCACCATTTAATGTAAAAGCGATTCAAATTGTATAGTGGGTCTATTTAAATGATGATGGCTAATGACTGAATGAGAATATTACTCCAGAACCGGTTTCTCCGGAGCATAGCCCTGCAAATAGTCGGGCAAAATAGTGGTGGGATCGATTACCGCCCAGCGGAGTTGGTCGGGGGAAAGGTTCTTGACCTGGCTCATAATCGCTCCCCGCAGATCGGTATCGAGAAGAATCGCTCCGCGGAAATCGGCTCCGGTCAGGTCGGCCCCGGTCAGATTAGCCGAATAGAGGTCGGCATCCTGGAAACTCACGTCGCGGAGGATGGCCTTTTTTAGGTTTACCTTGCGCAGATTGGCCCCTTTCATATCAATACCGCTCAAGTCGACCTCCTGCAGATTATAATCTCGAAAATCGCGACGTACCACCCGGTTGCAATGGTCTCCGGGAAGCCCCAATTGCTGTAACAGGTCACCGTCGTAGAGGCCGAGGATCCAGTTTCGGGCTTTTTTTATCTGAACGGGATTAATCCCACCGGCCTGGCGAAAATCGGTCATAAGCAGGTTGGCGTTTTCCAGGAGAGCGCCTTCCAGATCGGCCCCTTGAAGATTGGCTCCCGCCAGATTAAAGCCAATCAGGGAAATATCCCGGAAGTTGGCCTTCTGGAGATCGCAATGGCTAAGATCCCGGCGGATGAGTCGCTCGTTATGGTCGGCCGGCAAACCGAGGGAATCGAGGACGGCCCGGTCGAAGCGGGCTTGGAGCCAATTGCGGGCGGAGAATAAAATTTCCACGGTCAAGCCGCGGACACCCTGTAAATTCGCCCCGGCCAGATTGGCCTGTGCCAGGGAGACGTCTTCCATCCGGGCGCCTTCGAGATCGGCCCCCGCCAGGCTGGCCTCGGTCAGGTTGGCGCCACTAAGATCGGCGTAGCGCAAATCAGCGGAATCAAAAACGGCGTTTTGAAGGTTGGCCCGTCTTAAATCGCTTTTAGCCAGAAAGGCTCGGCGGGCGTTAAGACCGATTAAATTCTGCCCGGCCAGATTGCCGCCCCGGACTTTCAGGAGATCCTCGGGGGAACCGCTGAAATCTCCCGGCCGGGAAGATATGTCGCTGTATGAAAAATCGGGGACCGGATTGTACCCCAACCGCTCGGCCAGAGCGGCGATAAAGGGAATCGGGTTGGGGGTTTGTTTATCGCCGATGGCCAAAAGGCTGTATGATATCGAAGAGATAATGAGTAGCAGTATTCCGAACCAGGCCAGGCGCAGGGGCAGGCCGCGGCCGCCGAGACTCTGCCCGCGAAGCGTTCTTCGCATGAGAAAATAAAAGAAGAGACTTAACCCCGTAACCAGAGAAAGAAGGAAGGTATGGACGCCGGTCAGGAAGGGATCGTGGAGGGGCAAATATCGCAACCAGAACCAGGCCAGGGTGTATGGCGCCAGGACCCAGGCGGCGATTATGGAGAGGGAATTTTGCAGCCGGGAAAGCAGGGGGCGACGTTCGCGAATGTACTTGACATGGGCCGTCAGCAGGCCGTTGAGAAGCCAGGGAAAGGCCTTCTTGCCCAGCGAAGATCCGTCGGGGAAAACCGCCGGAAGTTCGGTCAAGGCCTCCCAGGTTCTTTGCTGGCTAAGATGAAAGGCAATGAAGCAAACCGCGATTAACGCCGGCATAATAAGGAAAAACCAGAAGGCCGGAATATGCAATCCGGCGAAAGGTAGACTCATCCCTCCGGAGCCGGGCAAAAGGGAGGCATCACCGGCCGAAGCCAGGGCTATCCAGGCGTAAACCATTAAAAGAAGGAGAAAGAAAAACAGGCGCCGGGCGATTCGGGAATGGGCCTCCACGATTTTAAGGCCGCCGAAAGAAGATATTTTTTCATCCAGATTGGCCCCGGCCAGGTTGGAGGCGAATAAATTCCGGGCCAGGATACCCTCGGTTTGGCTTAAATCGGTGTCCCTCAAATCGGTCCCATGAAAAGTTGTTTCCCAGAAGACCCCTTTTTTCAAGTCGCGACGATGCAGGTCGGTATCATTTAAATCGGCGAAAAATAGTTCGGCACGAGTTCCGGAACGGCCTTCGGATTCGAGCCAGAGGCGGTGTTCGTCGAGAAGGCGATGGATATCCGCCGGCGAGGGTTTCCAGCGGACCTGGCCCTCATGAGTTTTCCCTGGTAAAGACGCGGGCGAAGAATCGAATGGTTCCGAATCCCTGGACATGATATTCCTTTGCGGCTATTAAGTAAGTCCGAGGCAAATAATCGAGACCGGTGTGATTTTGTCAACCAATTTTTGGGAATAGTCCGAATCTCGACCGAATTATGATGGGCAGGGTATGCCCTAAAATGAAACGGTGCCGCCGATATTAATCGGGCGGCACGCGTTCCCAGAGGTAAGTAAACCGAGTCCTCGAAATATTAAACGTCTTCAGTTATTTATTGGTTCCAGGCAATTGGAGTTTTTTAGATAAAAAATCACTCCCTTTTTTTCAATGACAAACAGATGACAAAAAAATGTGATGTCGGCAAACCCCAAAATTGTTGATAAATAACAGCCCGACAGGTAATTTCGGGTAATGGGGAAGGCACTGGTTCTTAATTCCCGTCAGAATTTGTATCCCCTGGGCCAGGCTCCCTGGGTGATTTCCAGTGGGGAGGCTATTAGTGAGGCTGGCCGTAAGGGGCATTTATTATTATCCTCGGTAGGTATGTCCTCATGGGAAATACCCTTATATTGGGCGATACGTTTAGAGGTAAGGCAAATCGTCTATATTCCGGGAGAGCCTGTATTTGGGGAAAATTCCCCGATGGAGTATTATTGCCGCCAATTTCAGCATGACCCGGGGTTGATCGATTGGCGCCTGATCGGCCGGGAATCGGGCGATGAAAAAAGCCATTGGTTCCCAGGCAAGAGGGATAGTCTCATGATTGTCGACGCCGATATTATCTACCCTGTGTCCATTCGCTCGGGAGGCAATCTCGACCGGCTTATAAATGAGGCCAAAATCCGGGGAGTCGAAATTGACAACCGCTTTCAAGTCGAGTATCGACCGGACCGGAAACCGCAGAAGTTTACCGTAAGTTCTGATTTGCTGGATCCTGAAATCGATAACCGTCTTAAGAATCATATCATCCACTGGACCCGGAGTTATCATGAACCCTGGCCCGGAGAAACATGCCTGGCTTATTATGATGCCGTCATGGCCGGCGGCGATACGAATCCCCGCTCGGCTCTTCACACTCTTCAGAGGATTTTCAGGGAGAAAAGACTTCGAGCTTCGGCCGGGCACTATCGTCGGAAATTCCCGGCGGTATCATTCAGCGCCCTGGCGACCTCTCAGGCGGCGGCTCTGATGAAATGGCGGGCGAGGTACCGCCAAATGACCTTCGAGCCTTACGGTGTGGCGCTGGATATTTCCAGCGCTGAAACATACGGTGTCAGGAAAGTCATTTACGGAGAGCCCGGGGATTTCGCGAGCCTGGCGCTTGAGGATCAACCGTATTTTCAGACACACGGGCGCAAGGGTAACTGGGATCCGGAAAAGGAATGGCGCCATATCGGAGATTTGGATTTGAGTCTTATTCGGCAGGAGTGTCTCAAGGCGGTGGTTTGGAAAAAAGAAGAGATATCCCGGATTAAATCTGTTTTTGGGGGAGAAGTAATTTCGCTTTGCTCTTAAATCCCGGCCGGGGGTTGCACCGGAGCTGTTGACCTGCGACGGGCCATCTCATTTACCCTGGCAGCGATGCCCTGCAGGGGTAAGGATAAATCCGAAAGCCCGGCCTGGACCACGGCCGCTGGCATGCCATAAACCACCGAGGTGGCTTCATCCTGGGTAATACAAAAGCAATTTCCTTTTTCTTTCATGGCCCGAACGCCGTCGCGGCCGTCCTCGCCCATACCGGTCAAGATTACGGCGATAATATTGCCCTCGTAATTTTCGGCCAGAGAATTGAAAAGGATATCGACCGAGGGGCGGCAGCCGTGGAGCGGTGGCGAATCGGACAGGGTGCAGACATGGTTACCGCTATTTTTGTTTAGGGAATCATGGCGGACGGACAGGTGCCGTCCTCCCGGCGCCAGATAAATATATCCCGGCCGGAGAATATCTCCGCCGCGGGCTTCGCGGATGATCAGCGGTGATTTTTCGTCGAGGGCATTGGCCAGGGAAGTGGTAAAGCCGGCGGGCATATGCTGCACCATAACCACCGGAAGCGGAAAGTCGGCCGGGAGAAAGGGGATGAAATTTTTGAGGGCTTCCGGCCCGCCCAGGGAACTGCCCACGGCCAGAAGAGAGAAGTCATTTGAGATGGAACTTCGCAAGGTCTTCGCGGCGGGCGGTCTTAGAAGGGACACGGCCCGGGTCTTCTGTGTCGAGGCTTTTACGGTGCGAGTGTTTTTATTGACGGTATACAGGTTTATGACCGGGCGGAAATATTTCTGATAATATTGGACTCGTTCCCCTTTTTCCGCATCGACCGGTTTTCGAATGAAATACATGGCGCCCAGTTCCAGGGCTTCCAGCGAGGTTTCCGAAGTCGTGCGGTGTTTTTCCGAAACCAGGACAACCTCGATACCGGGCGAGATATTGCGGAGTTGCGAAATGGCCTGTTTGAGATTCAGATCCGGCAGTTCATATTCGATGACGATGATATCGGGGATTATCATGCCCAGGCGTGCCAGGGTATCGTTCCATTTGGTAGCTTTGCCGATGACTTTAATTTGCGGGAAATTCGAGAGGGCCTCGTTCATGGCCAGGAGGTCATCGCGATGGCTGTCGACTATGAATATGGATATCAGGCCGCCTGTCAGCATGGTGGCTCCGTCCAAGACGTTTCAGGCCCCGGTGATAAATGCTTCATGTTGGTTATATCGGCAGTTTTCGGACGATATGAAATTTTAATATAGGCGGTGATTGAAAGGCAATACGGGGGGATTGTCTTTGGGCGTATCCGGGCGAGCCGTTGATGTAACCGTGGCTCGACCGGATAAGTCTCTTGAAAAGTGACTTTAAATATTTATCAAGGTTGTCCAATCCGTGCCGTTATATCACTGCTTTCATTGATAGGCGCGGCGAGACGTACTTTCTCCATGGTTTTCAGACGCTGGCAGGCTTTTAGGCCGTTGTAAAGGCAGAAAAGGGCAAAGGCATGAAAGCCCAACCCCAGGAAGTCCTTGACCAGAAGAAACAGGAGCCCATCGAGGGCATAAAGAGACATCCCCAATCCGAAGGCCCAGATCTGTCCCCGGCGGGCGAAGACACCGAAGATAACGAAAGCGGCGGCCACCAGGATATCTCCCATAAAGCCTACAATTTTAATCAGTCCGCCGCCGGAGGCCTCGGCCAGGCCATGAGTGAAGGCATCGATTACCTGGGTAATCCCCAGGCCCACGATAAAACCCCAGCCGCCGCCGGCCATCATCACGACAGAATTGACCAGGGACAGCCCGGCGATCCAAAAAAACCAGCCGGCGCCTCCTTTGAGACGGTTTTTCAGGTCGTCTTTATTATCCACCTGGAAGGCCTCGACACGTTCCGGCGCCTGGGGCGATTTTGCTTCCATATAGTTCTCCCGTGTAAGAGTGAAATAAGGATATCCGGGCCGGAGGAGTTAATTCTAACCGGCGGCCCGGCTCTAATATTTAGTTATCGGAAAGCCCCTGCCGCCCCTGAAAATAATTTTTCAATCCAATAATAAAGGCGCCGAAAATGCTCAAAATTCGGTCTCCCGGCCGGTCCCGTGGCGGGAAGGGAAAATATTGTTAGTCGCGATAAAAATGGAGCTTTCCCTTTTATTTTTGGATTCGTATATTGGCCATAGAATCACTTGAAAGGTATTAAGACTTAAGGATTTGCCCGCCGGCATAGGGCGGGGGAGGAATCATTTTTCTTGACTTGAATCGAGGATTGTTATAATCTTAAAGTTTTAATGGAAAAGTAGAAGGAACTATAACGCCTTGAGTACTTCGGAAAAAATTACCCAGACCGGAACAGACCTTTTTGAGAAATGTTTTACCTTTACTCGCGCCGACGATGTCAAGGCGATGGGTCTTTATCCTTATTTTCAACCGATTTCTTCGGCCCCCGGCAATGAAGTAATCATAAACGGCAAGAAATTGATCATGATCGGTTCCAATAATTACCTGGGGCTGACCAATGATCCGCGAGTCAAGGAAGCGGCGGCCGAGGCCGCCCGGCTTTATGGTTCGGGATGCACCGGTTCGCGTTACCTCAATGGAACCCTGGATTTGCACGTCCAACTGGAAGAGGAACTGGCGCGATTTTTCAAACGCGAAGCGGCCCTGGTTTTTTCCACGGGATTTCAGACCAACCTGGGGACTATTTCCTGCTTGGTGGGTAAAAGCGACGCTTTAGTGATTGACCGCTCCGACCATGCTTCGATAGTCGACGGTTGCCGGCTTTCTTTCGGGAAAATAGTCAAATTCGCCCATAACGATATGAACGATCTCGACCGGGTTCTGCGGAATCTGACCGCCAACGGACACCGGGGAGGGATTTTGATAGTGGTGGACGGCGTCTTCTCGATGGAAGGCGATATAATAAAATTGCCGGAATTGGTGGACGTGGCCCGGAAATACGGTGCGCGGGTGATGGTTGATGACGCCCACTCGGTGGGAGTTTTGGGTAACGGGGGGCGCGGGACGGCCGAGCATTTTAACATGATCGACAAGATCGATATTCAGATGGGGACATTTTCCAAGTCTTTCGCCTCCATCGGCGGGTTTATTGTCGCCGACGCCAAAGTCATTAATTTTATCAAGCATTTTTCCCGGGAATTGATTTTTTCGGCGTCCCTGCCGCCCTCGGCCACAGCCGCCGTTTTAAAGGCCCTGGAGATAATCAGTACCGAACCGGAGCGGCGTGAAAACCTGTGGCATAACGCCCGGCGTATGCATGCCGGGTTCAAGAGTCTGGGATACGATACCGGGACGTCGGAAACCCCGATTATTCCCGTATTGATCGGCGAAGATATCGATACATTCCGTTTCTGGAAGGAATTATTCGAAAACGGCGTTTTTACCAATCCGATTATTTCGCCCGCCGTGGCCCCGGGCATGGCGCTGTTGCGGACCTCATACACGGCGACTCATACCGACGAGCATCTTGACCGGGTTCTCGAAGTTTTCGAGAAAATCGGCAAAAAGATGGGAATTATCCGTTAAACAACTCCTATGAATCAGGAAGTGGAAGTCATCGAGGTCGAATCCCGGCGGCTCATGGATGAGTTTATTCTCTATCCTTTCAAACTATATAAAAACGAGCCGAATTGGGTGCCGCCCCTGATTTCGGAGCGCAAAGAATTTTTCGACACCCACAAAAATCCTTTTTTCCGCGCCGCAAAAGCCAAGTATTTCCTGGCCAAACGGGGCGAAGAGACGGTGGGGCGTATCGCCACCTGCGTTAATTACAATCACAATGAATTCCACATGGAAGCGACCGGCTTTTTCGGATTTTTCGATTGTATCAATGATTACGATGTCGCTTATAAACTGCTCAAAGTGGCCATGATAAAACTTAAGGCCGAAGGTATGGACCGGATGCGGGGGCCGGCCAATTTTTCGACCAATCATGAGATCGGCTTTCTAATCGACGGTTTCGACAGACCGCCGACCATTATGAATCCCTGGAATCCCCCCTATCTTCCCCAGTTGGCCGAGAAGTTCGGTCTCAAGAAGGCCATGGACCTGCACGGCTACCTGGTGCACCGGGATGTTCCCATTTCGGAGCGGCAACTGCGGGTAGTGGAAAAAATAAAAGAGCGGAGCAAGATAAAAATCAGGACGGTCGATTTTTCTCATTTTGAGGCTGAACTTAAAATCGTAAACCAGATTTACAATCGGGCCTGGGAGCGCAACTGGGGTTTTGTCCCCATGAGTGAACAGGAATTTTGTTATATGGCCCGACAATTGAAGGAAATAGTCGATCCGGCTCTGGTTTTTATCGCCGAGGTAGACGGCGACCCGGCCGGCTTCTGCATGGCGGTTCCGGATATTAACCAGGTCCTTATCAAGTTGCATGGAAGACTTTTCCCGTTCGGCATTTTTCGCCTTATCTGGGACACCAAGATAAAGAAGAAAATCACGGGGGTCAGGCTTCTGATTATGGGGGTAGTGCAGGAGTACCGCAAGCGGGGTATCGATAGCATTTTTTATGTCGAAACCCACCTGCGGGGAGTGGAACGGGGTTACCAGTGGGGGGAACTATCCTGGATACTGGAAACCAATGAGTTGATGTGCCGGGCGGCCGAAAATATGGGGGGAGTTCTCTATAAGAAATACCGCATGGTGGAAATGCCGATTTGATTTCTCCTGATTAATATCGCTCGCCTGTAATTTCCAAAGCGTTAACCTGTTTTCCTCGCCGGATATTATCCGTATAAACTCCGTCTCCCGAAGATTTGTTAGAAATTGACGGAAGGCCGAAATAATCCTTAATCCCTGCCGATAACAAGATAGATAGGGAATAAAGGTATTTTATGGCCGAAACTTCGGACAAGACCAAACATGAAATAACTCAAATTCTGGGCGAGTTCATCAGGGTCATAAAAATTACGGCGATGTATCCCGAGGATAATCCTCTGCCCAGGAAATTGCGTGATTCATTTACCGACCGTTTTGTCGACCTGGTTCAGGAAGCGGCGCCGCTGTTATTGGAGATCAGGCCGAACGAAATTATCTACCAGCAAGAGGTCGTGTATGCCGACAAGTCGCCCGAAGATGCCCTGGCGGGGCTATTATATAAGGCCGGCCTCAATGGAATAACCCTGCGCCAGGATTTCAATCTTGAGGATTGCCAGAAATTTTTCTCCCTTCTTAAATCCTATATCAATAAGGAACCGGGCGCCGGCGATTTAATCGCTCTTTTTTGGGAGGCCGACCTGCCGGGTCTGACGTATCACACGGTCGATGATGCGCTTCTGGATGAGTATGACGCGGAGTTCCTGTCGCGTTCGGGCGACCCGGTGCGGGAATCATTCATCAAGGGGGCCGATGATTCCTCCAAACTGGAATATGCCGCCATATTTGACGCCGATGATGCGGCGGCATTGCCGTCTCAATCGGACCTTTTTGAAGACACTCTTGCCGAGTCCAAAATGGGGCTTGCCCCCGGTACGCCGCGAAAGCAAAAGGCCCCCGTAATAGATACCGCCCGGATTGTCAGCGAGATTTTTAATCTGGAAAAAAGCGACATGGCGCGGGTGGATGAAATCATACAGGAAGACGCCCTGTTTGATCCCTATCAGACCGCGGCCGAACTTCTGGAAGAGATTCTCTGGCAACCGCGCGACTTTGCGGATTTTAACGAAATTGTCACGATAATAGAAAAGTTACAGACGGAATTCATAAAGGCGGGAAAACTTCGGGCCGCCGGGCGGCTGATAAATCTCATGGTCGAATACGGGGCGCAGGCGGGGACGGATCGTCCGCAATGGGCCCGACGATTACAGGAAGCCGTGGCGGTGGCCGGCGGTCGGGAGAAGCTGTCCGTATTGGCTGATACGCTCAACCGGGAAAAGGCGATTTCGCCACTCGACTTATCGGAGTACCTGGCTCTTTTCGGCTGGGAGTCACTGATGGTCATTACCGACCTTCTGGATGATCTCGAAAGTCAGGTGCACCGCGAGGCCGTATGCGATTTCCTGGCCGTGCACGGCCGCGATCATGTCGATTTCATAACCCGCGCCATTTATGACAAGCGCTGGTATGTGGTCCGCAATGCCGCTTCCATTCTGGCCCGGATCGGCAGTCCCAAAGCCCTGGCGGCGCTGGAAAAACTGCTGACCCATCCGGAACCCCGGATTCGCCTGGAGATCGTGCGCAGGCTGGCTCGAAAAGGCGATCTGGAAAGCCGGAGGTTCCTGACAAATCTGGTCTGGGACGGCGACGATCTGATATGTCGGACGGCCCTGGAGGCAGTAATTGAATACTGCTTGAGCGAAGGTCCGGAGTTACTGACAGGTATCATCAATGACGATCGCTTTGCCGGGTTGAAGGAGGCCTACCAGGAGTCGATAATAATGGCCTATTCCCGGACCGGGGGAGACCAGGCCGTGGAATACCTGGCACGGTTGGCCGTCGCCGGGCGTTTTTGGACGACACAGGAACAGGAATTTCTTCAAAGAGTATCGTTCCGCGCCCTGGCCGTAAATAAGACTGAAGCGGCGGAAAAGGAACTGGCCGGGCTGGCGCGCTCCTGGAAAAGGAAAGTGCGAAACATGGCCCAGGCCGCCTTAAGGCATAGAGAGAATCATCGTCAGGAGGCGGTATGATTAAATCCGGGCAGGCCGACGATAAAATTGTTCTCCTGGCGGGAAGCGATGAGCACCAGTTCATTACGGCCTTTTTCAATTTATTCCGGACGGCCCGGCTGTATGATCCCAACAATAACGTCTACTTGAATCAGAGTTCCCGTTTCTATGATATTTTCCGGCGCCTGGCGGATCGCACCGGCGAAGTACCGGTTAAAATTATCGAAGGCCGGGTTCTGGTGGGCGACCGCCTGGTGCGATTCGATAATGACGGGCTCATCGGAGCCACATACGTCATCGACAGCTGGCGGCTGCTGGGTATCGGCGGCGTCATCCTGGGCAAGAATCTCGATAACCGGCAACTGGATAAATTTATTTACCTGGTGGCCAAGGCCAATATCCGTGAAAGCAATAACGAAATTGTCGCCCAAAGACTGGTGGAACTCGGTATCAGCGGCGTGACCCTTTTGGGACTGGAGAAAAGGGAGGATGCCCAGCCGTTTCTTCCGGAAGACAAAAAACGGCAACTGCGGCAGGCGGCCCGCATGACGTTTTTCCGGTCCATCTCGACGGTTGAGGATATTCTGGCCAAAGCCCGGGAATCGCGTGAAATAGACGTCGCCAAGGCCCGCCGGGTGGTGCATACGCTTATCGACCAGTTGGCGGAAGATGAATCTTATCTTCTGCAATTGACGGCCCTGCGGGATTTCGATGAATACACTTATGTTCATTCCACCAATATCTGTGTTTACTCCCTGACCATGGGTATCCGCCTCGGCCTGGACCGGCAGCGTCTGGCGCAACTGGGTTTTTCGGCCCTGTTTCATGATCTGGGGAAAATCCGCCTTCCGGGGGATTTGATCCGCAAGCCGGAAGTTTTCGATGAGCACGACTGGATTCAGATGCAAAGGCACCCCGAACTGGGGGTCAAAACCATTTTCCGCAATATGGAACTAAATGAATTCGCCGCCCGCGCCGCCATCGTGGCCTACCAGCATCATATAAACGAAGATTTTACCGGGTATCCTTCCCTGCGCCATAAGCGGCCTCTGAATCTCTTTTCGAAAATTATCGCCATCGCCGATACATTCGATGCCATGGCTTCGGGGCGCGTCTACATGAAACGTCCCATTCCGCACGATGAGATTCTCCGCAAGATGATGTATCAGATGTCGGTCAAGTTCGATGCTTTCCTTTTGAAACTGTTCGTCAATATCGTGGGGATGTATCCGCCCGGTTCCCTGGTTTTGTTGACTTCCAATGAATTGGCTTTAGTGTCACAGACCAATTACCGCAATCCCCAGAAGCCCAAAGTGCGGATAATCGGCAATGAATCCGGACCTTTCCAGAAATTTATCGATATCGATCTGGCCGACCCGGACAACGCCCATCGACGAATCGATAAAATCGTCGATCCGCATAAGTACAACATCGATACCCGGGCGATAATTCTGATTGACGATTGATTTCGGCGAAAATCGCGGGGACAGGTGTTCCGTATCCCTTAAAAGCGGTAAGAAAATCGCGCCTGCAGAGATTTCCCATCAGCCGGTTCGATATTAAATGACAGCCCCTCTTCTTGCTGTTTGGGGAATCCGGCCAGGTGGGCTTCGACATAGGCGTCGAACATGGAAATAAAAATAGTCGTTCCCAGAAGCCAGGAATAATAGTTGCGTTTATCTTTATAGTCGAGATATGTTTTGTATAAGGCGCCTCTCATCAGAGTATCGGCGCTGTTGTCGAAGGCCCTTTTGGCATCGCCTGTTTTTCCCGCCCAATGGGCTATGGCCCCGATTAAAACGCTTTCCAGGGCAATGGCCGCCCCGGCCTTGACATACTGGTGATTCCCAATCTGGCCCAATCCGGGAACGAGCATGGACTTAAACAAGGTCAGAGTCGGATTCTGCCGGTGAACGGTGTCACGGGGGGCCTCGGCGTAGCCGCCGCTTAATTGTCCCCGGGATGCGCTCTCATCCTGGATCAGGTATAAAGAAAAGGGTGCGGCCGGCTCATGGCGGAATTGGCCCCGGGCCAGGGGAGTCATCAACAGGATGAGGATCGCGGTCAGGCACGATTTCACTTCAGGCGCTCTTCTTTCGGTTTCTGAAACAGGCGGATTTTCTCGGGAAAAATCTCGATATCCAGACTGGGCTGGTCCAGGGCGATGATTTCGCCGTCAAGATACAGGCGTTGTTTATCCACCGGCGTTATGATAATTTTCGTGCCCCGGAACATGCGTATTTCGTCCTCGTAGAGATATTTCTCCTTGTAGATTTTGCGAATGAAATTCGACAGGATGGCCTTGTTATCGGGGGCCTCAAAAATAATTTCAGCCAGGCCGTCGCCGGGCGAAGAAGTCGGCGTCAGATTCAGGCCCAGGGTATGGGAGAGGATGTTGATGTTCAGCAGAAGGGGGGAGATTTCAAAGCGGAAGGCATCGATGGTCAAGGTAATTTGGCGCGGCACGATCCGGGCGGCGGTCTGCGCCGCCAGACGGGACCAACTGATGCCGAAACTGGGGCTTTTCCGGTTTTGAAGGGCTTCGGCCAGTTCCGGCACCAGGCCGAGGCCGATCGAGTTCAGGAAAAAGCGGTTGGCGGCCACGCCGTAGTCTATTTTGCGGCTTTGTCCGGAGAGAATATGCGCGATGGCGTCCTTGATTTTGGGTTCGCCGCAGAGGGAGCGGTAAATATTGTTGTATCGTCCCAGCGGCAGAATGCCCAGGGCGCAAGTGCGGCGGATCATGTGGGAGGCCGCCATATTGACGGTGCTGTCGCCCCCGGCGGCGATTACCCCCACGGGATGTCTTTGCATGAGTTTGCGGATTTGAAAAACCGCCTCGCGGGATGTCGGCGACTGAATGATATGCCAGTTGGCGCCGGCGGCGGCCAGGTGCTGAACCAGCAAGTCGATGCTTTTTTGAGAGAAGGCGGCGGCCTTGTCGTTAACGATTATTCCGAAGATCGGTTTTGATATCGTCCTTTTTTTCCGATACTGGCTTTCGTGCATGTGGCGTCTTTCCCCGCAGGCGTTAAGGTTGATATACAACCAGGGTAATATTCATGGTTCGCTGGAGGCTCTTTTTATCGAAACCTTCTATCATAACCGGGAGATTCCGGTCATTTTTACTGTAATAGGTATAGGCGTACTGATCCGGGAGGTCCTTGAGGACTTTCAGGCACTCGAATTCGCCGATGGTGGTGGAAACGGTTTCCTCGGCCACGACCGAATCGCTCACCGTAACGGCCTCGAAATTTTCTTCGGACAGCATAATAAGATTAACCTGGCGATATTCTCGCTTTTCGTTCAGAGAGAAAACAGCATTCCGGGCCCGCAGGATGGCCCCGATGCCGGTCACCAGGTCGGCCCCGCCGGGGATCCTGATAAGGCTGTCCGGGGATTTGGGGGATTGAATCACTAAAAAGTCACCTTCCGGCCAGGCCGTGATTAGAATCGTATCGCGGCCCAGAGATTCGGCTATCTCGGGCGGCAGATAAAAAGTATTCAGTGAGTGCCGAAGTTTTCCGGAGACATCGTATTGCTCTTCGGAAACAATGCGGACCTTTTGATCGGCCATGTCAATAATCTGCCGGACGGCCAGGAAGGCCGTATCATTGCCGATCCGGGTTATTTCGACGGTGTTGTGGGATGTCCCGTAATTGGGATAGAAGGCCGTCAGTGCGTATTCCATCCGCTGGGTTTTCCCCACCGGCCAATCGGAGGCGAAATTCTGGCCCCAGAGCGGTGTCGCCAGGGCCAGCCCGACGAAAGAGATCATTAGTGATTTACCGATCATAGTGAGTCCTGTCTGCTTTCAAGAGGTGAAGTCGAACTGCCCGACAGACTTTTCAACCACGCCAGAAGGAAATCTTTATGGCTGTCGGAATATCCGACCATGCCCACCAGTTTACCGCTTTTCAGGCCGGCCACGATATCGCCGTAGTAACTATCCCTGACAATAAATCCATATCCCAGATCAAAAGGCAAATCCCCGGGCAATTCTTTACTTTCTTTTATTTTGTCGGCGTACTCGAGCCAGGTAAGATAAGTCCCGCCGGTGGAATCATGGGCCAGGAAAAGCGTTACGGTATCCATGCCCAGCAGATAGTCCTGAGAATAAAAATTATCAAGGAATTTCTGCCCCAAAAATAGTGCGGCATGGAAAACATTGGTCGAACGAATGACCGCGCTTTCGGGGAAATGCCGGAACGGCTCCGGAATCCGGGTCGAACCGGGAAGTCGGCCGGTTATGTCTTCGGCCAGGTTGGCCAGGGCGATTTCGGTCTGGGCGGATTGATCGAATCCCACCAGATGCAGAAAGAATTCTCCCTTGACCACATTTATTACTCCCTGCACCATGAATCCTTCGGCGCCCAGATTAAGGATAGTGGCGTCGGCGGGGCGTAACAGCGAATAGTAACCATAGGCCATAAGGGAATCGGAAAAACGATACAAGTTGACCATCATTTCCACATCGGCACCCTTGTACGTGACATTGGCCAGATCGCGGAAATCGTACATCAGGCAAAGTTCAGCCCCACCGTCAATATGTTCCCAGAGTGTCTCCCGATTGAACAGCAATATCTCCCCCTGTCTTTGAAGTCCGATAGTGGTCAGGCTTTCCGGAAGATATTGCGCCAGAGGGACGACCTGGGGTTGGGGTTCGTCTTTGCCGCCGCAGGATAACCATAAAGTCAAGGCTGTCGCCGCCAGAAATGTCGCCATCGTCTTTCTCACCAGGTTCATCGATATGTCACTCCCTTGTCATTTTTATAATACCACTATTTTTTTTCAAGGAGAATCTGATTTTCCCGGGATCGGGATTCCCCGATTGACGTCACATAAACCGCCGGCTGGTCGATAACCGGGCAGGCGTACTCGCAGGCGCCGCAGCCGGTGCAGAATTCGGGGTCAATATAGGGTCTTTTAAGCGTCACCGCGCCGCCGTTACGGTCATACATGGTTTCCTCAACGAGATAGACGGCCTTGGGCGAGGTCGGGCACCATTCTTCGCAGACGATACAGGGGCGCCCCATGGCCCAGGGAAGACATCGACCGCGGTCAATAAAGGCCGTCCCTACCCGGTTGGGCGGAGTCGTTTTATCGCCGACCTTTTCGGTCAGGGTCAATTCCAGAATGGCTCCCGTGGGGCAAACCTGTCCGCATAAGGTGCAGGTTGGTTCGCAGTAGCCAAGGCGGGGGATCATCACCGGCGACCATAATCCTTCCAAGCCGGCCTGAGCCAAAGTGGGATGCAGGGCGTTATTGGGGCAAACCCGCATGCATTGCCCGCAGCGAATGCATCGCTCCAAAAATATTTCTTCCTCAACCGCTCCCGGGGGGCGGATCAGTCCCGGCCGGGGATTGATATTAAAACCGTCGCCGGCCCGGAACAGGGGATAAAGGGCCAGGCCGCCGGCTAAGGAGGTAATGGTTTTACGCCGGGTGATATCTACCCGGGACGTCGGGGCGGGATTCATTTCGCTCTTTTCATGATTGGGGAAAAATTTGAATTTAAGCGACCCCTGCGGGCAGGCGCCCTGGCAATTCAGACACAGGACACATTCGCTCTGACGCCAGACCTCGCCCACTTCGGGGCCATCGGCGCCCTGGCAGTGTGCCACGCATTTCTGGCATTTATCGCAGGATGCGGCGTCTTTTTGAAGCCCAAATATGGCGTAGCGCGAGAAAATCCCCAGCATCGCTCCCAGGGGGCAGATTCCCCGACACCAAAACCGGGTGAAAACGCGGTTGAGTAACAGAATGATTAAAAAGAAAAAGCCGATGGTCATAATGGTATGAAAGTGCATCGGCCGGAAGGTTAAAAACAGAGGCGCCAGAAGGTCGTATCCGGCCTGGGCGGCATTGCCCAGCGGTGTAAAGCCCCAGGATTTAACCCAGCCCAGGGAAGTGTCGGCGGCGGCATGGATGGCGGGCAATACCGCTGTCCCCAGCGATCGGGCCAGAAGCGATAAGGGATCAAAGAGGCCGATTTGGAGCGTTCCGGCCAAGGCGGCGGCAATCAGGAACAAAAATAAATAGTACTTTATTCGCTGGTATTTTTTGTAACGATTGGATTCTATCAGTTTCAGGCCCCGGCGCGAAAGTCTTTCGGATTTTATTTCCGAGAGCCAATGATTGAGACTTCCCAGAGGACATATCCAGCCGCAGAAAAATCTGCCCAGGAATATCGTCGGGATAAGAATAACCAAAGCCCATATCAATCCCTTAAATAGAGTGCCGTTAGCCAGAAGCGTGGCCAGGGCGGTCAGGGGACTGAATTGCAGAGCAATCGACACCGGGTAAGGGAGAATTATTTCTGAGGGGTTATCCGGCCGGAAATTTACTTCGAAATTGGTCTTCAGAATCAGCCAGAAAAATATCAAAAAGAAGACAACCTGCGACAGGCGGCGTAGATTTATGGCGGTCTTGATGGTCATCCGTTTATCACTTTATACCCTGCGGCGCGGTAATCGAGTTTCCCCAGGCCGCTTTTTTGAGCCCGGACAATATGGCTGACCCGGTCCGGCGGGAGATGCAAAAATTCAGCGGCGCGAGCATCGGCGGCCACCGGGTCGGTGGCGCATATGACGGTATGGTGTAATTCCACGTCGCCGGGCGAACCTCCCTGCGGGCCGCCCCGCATAAGAACGCGGGTGGCGTCGATTACGGTTAGGGTGGGCACACAGAAAGCCGCCAGGTCGACGATGGACTGGTCTATAGACTGGTGCAACTGATTGCGTCGTCCGCCGATGATGCCGTAGAGGTTTTTCAGGCCGACCGTGCAGGAAGTCAGAGAGTGGTGCTTGACGATGGGCATATTAATGAAGCGGTCGGTTTCGACAAAATACTTGAGGACAGGCCAGTCGGTCAGGACTTTTCCGCCCAAATCGATATTGATATGGTCGTCGTCGACCGGCAGGATGACCCGGGCGCCGGCCTTCTCGGCGGCGTCGCGGATACCGCTTCTTAAGAAGCATCTTCGCGGATCATTGCAGGAAATATCGGTGACAATCACTTCGGCGGCTCCGGCGGCCAGGCACAGGCGCACCATGGCGGCGACCAGTTCGGGGTCGGTGTTGGCGCCCTGGGCGGGGGTTCTGTCCCAGCCGATATTCGGCTTGATGGTTACTCTTTCTCCGGGGCGAACAAATCTTTTGATGCCGCCGATGGCTTCCAGGGAGGCATTCAAGGCGAGGTCGTGATTTTCATTCCGGGCCAGAGTCACCCCGGGCAGGGTGATATCCGGCGGAACGCCGAATGACGGTTTTCGAACCTGGGTCGGGTGGTAGATTTCGGCATGGCGGTCATGGAAATAAAACCCCGTGGCCCCCGAAGCGGCGGCCAGAACTAAGGCCTTCCCGGTCTTTTTTAAAAATTCGCGCCGATGCATGATATCCCGTTCTTTTTAAAGAATATACAGGATGACAATCACCGAGGCAAGCCAAAGGACAACGGTAAAAAGGAGGGGGGCATCGGTCAGAAGAACCGTGGTGGGGTTGCCGCCTTTTTCTTCCTTGTGGACCAGGTAGAGATAGCGGAATATCCCGTAAATGACGAAGGGAATGGTGACAATCAGGTATTTGGTATGGAGTTTATGCTGGACCTCGCTGGAAAGGGTATAGAAAAGATAGGTGACGACGGTCGAAGCGGTCACCACGCCTATAAGTTGGTCCAGTAAATAAGAGGAATATTTTTCCAGTATTTTTCGGTGAGTGGCGGCCCCGCCCTCGAGCAGAGTCAATTCGTGGCGACGTTTCCCCAGGGCCAGAAAGAGAGCCAGAACAAAAGTGGTGATCAACAGCCAGCCGGAAAAATCGACCCCGATGGCGACCGTGCCGGCTACGGCCCGGAGAACAAATCCGGCGGCTATGGTCATGACATCGATGATGACGATATTCTTCAGGGAAAATATGTAGAGGATATTCAGGACCAGGTAGATAATCGACGTGATTAGAAAGGCAGTATTTAAGGTTGTGGTCAGGATGATTCCGGTGGCGGCCAAAATCAGGGCCACCGCCCAGGCTGTGGTTTGCGGAAGTTTTCCCGAAGGCAGCGGACGGTTTTTTTTGAGGGGATGCTGTTTATCGCGTTCCAGATCGATAATATCGTTCAGGGCATAAACGCTTGATGAAAGAAGGCAGAATATGGCCATGGCCAGGAGGGCCCGAAGTTGCAGGGGTTGTGACATGGCCTGCCCGGAAAAAATCAGCCCGGCCAGAACGACGCCGTTCTTGATCCATTGAGAGGGGCGAATCAGCCTGATTATCTGCCGCGTCATGATAGTTAAAGATTGAAAGATGAAAGGCTGAAAGCAAGAGAAAACAGGCTTGCCTGTTACTAAAACGGCAGGGATTTTTCTATGGCCGGATAGAAATGATTCAAGAACTCCACCCCCAATTTCGTCGCCTCTTCCATGGATCGCCCGCGAACATCGACCGTCAGCCGGATAATAGCGGCATCGCTGGGGTTGAATAAGAGAGCGTTTTTGGCCAGGTCAAGTTTCAGGCCGTATTCATCGCGGATGGCCCCGGAGCGGGTTTCAAACCAGTAAAACATGGCGATTTTGCTCTCACCGGCGGAGATTATGGCCAGGTTGACACTTTTGGATATGCCTCCGGGTAATTTCAAGGAAAAGGGCCGTATGCCCTCGATGCGCCAGCCGCCGCCGGGCAGGCAGTGTTTGGGGGAATGTATCTGGCTGCCGTATTTCTGGGAATTAAAATAGGCGATAAATAACTGATAGGCGGTGCCATCGGAGCTGGCATAAGCCCGGTTCGTGGCGATATCGGCTTTCAGGACCTCGGCGGTAGCCTCGCTCAAAACGTATTCCTGCCCGAAATAACTACCACTCTGAAGGGGAATATTGGCGAAATCGGCCAGCCTGTCAGGGCGGATTTCATGGAAACGCAAGAGATTGCCCACGATTCCGGCCAGGACAATAATCCCGATGGAAAATAAATACGGCTTTTTCATCGGAAGATCCTTCTCAAAATCGACCCGAAGATGAAAAGCAATATAAAGGCCACGATAAAGACCATGGCCCCCATGATGGAATGCAGCGGTTCGGCGGTGACTTCGGCATCGACGGTATAAACCAAGATGGCCGTGATGAAAACCCGAAAGACATTCCCGGCTACGGCAATCGGAATAGTGGAAAGAAAGAGGATTAGTTTGGCGAAAAAGGTTTTCTGGGTGATATAGGCGTAAATCGCCCCCAGGGCCAGAAGGGATATCAGAGAGCGAAGACCCGAGCAGGCCTCGGCTACTTCCAGGGACTCATTGGGCAGATGGATAATATTCCCTTTGCGGACCACGGTCATGCCGATAGCCTGCAATATCCCCGTGGTGACCTTGCTGGCCAGAAGTTGCATGGGAAAAGTGGCGGAGAAATATATCACGTAAGGGATGGGGATCATGAAGAAGAGGAAGGCAATCTCAAACCAGGTCTTTTTGACAAAACCTCCGCCCCAATGATATAAAACCAGGCCGAATAAAATCACCAGAAGCGACAGTCGCACCGTGAAATACTCGGCGGCGGCATTTCCCAGAATAAATAGTCCGGCCCCGGCCATGATCACCAGTAATCCCAGATTATTAGGCGAAACCATGACATCGCTTAATTCTTTTCTCTTCCGCCAGAGGAGATATCCCGAGATAACCGGCACCAGGAAGCCGTGGGAATAGTTGGCGTCGGTGGCCCAGTCGATGACCAGATCATAAAGGACCGGGATATAGAAAAGGCCCAGGAGTCCCAGGGTCAGGTAGAAGTATTTCTTATCGTTCGTGGCAGTGTTTGACATAGAATTTATATCGGAATATACCTGCTTTTAAAACCGTTTCTCAAGGGTAAAAGTTTAGGATATTTTCGGCAATAAGGGGCCGGGCTTTGATGTCAACTTACGTATTGCTCTTTCCCCGGGTTTTCAATATATAAAGAAAGAATCTATCGAGAGATTCCAATCAACAGGTTATTTCCTGATGAAGAAAGGAAGTTTCCCATGCCCGGTAAGAAAATAGAAAATATCAAATGGTATTCGGACAAAAGGGCCAAATTCGCCCATGAACCGGGAATCCGGCATTCCTTTATGGCGTCCCTGGCCACCGCTTTGAATCATATCGAAGGGCGCCTCGACCCGGCCTGGCTAATGGGGGGGGCGGGTTTTGCCTTCCGGATGTTTGTCAACGAAACCATGTGTCCCAGCGCCATGAGCATTTTCGACTGGACGGAGATTCTTCCCGAAGTAATCGAGCAGGCCGGGCATGACTGCTATTATATCAGCCGTCTCTGGAACGAAGGCGACAAAGAAGCCGAACGCCGCGAGCAGGCTCATGAATTTATCAAATCGGGAATAAATCAAAATATCCCGGCTATTGTCTGGGATATTGCCGACTGCGAATGGGGTTTGATTACCGGCTATGACGACGACCGGCAGATTTATGATACGCTTACCTGGGAAGGAGTCGCCGCCACTCTCGACTATAATAAACTGGGGAAAAATGGGATTGATATATTGTCCGTGACCGTACTCGGCGGCCCTAACGGAAGAAGCCGCGAAGAGATTATTTACAACGCCCTGGTCACGGCCGTCAATCATGCTTCCATGAAAGAGTGGACCGATCGCCCGGCGTACCAAAATGGACTTCCGGCTTTCAGCCACTGGGCTTTGGTTTATGACCACTGGGCGATGCTGGTAGAGGCCGGCAAAACCGAGAATATAAACCCGGCCATGCCGGCTTTTGCGGCTTATTACGCCGAACATCATTATTCGGCCCGGTGTTACGCCCGGGACTTTATATCGGCGGCCGCAGGCGGCAACCCACACCTGGAAAAGGCCCATGTCGCCTATGCCCGGGTGGCGGCTTTATTGGGCCAGGTTTGGGAACAGGCTCAAAAGGAAGAACCACCGAAGGCCGCATCGCTGAAATCAGCCGCTGAAATTATAAAAAAAGCGGGTCAGGCCGAAGCCGAAGCGGTGAGGTATTTACGGGATTTCCTGTCGCATCGGGACAGCGCCGGGAAAGCGGGCTTATCGCTGGAATAGACTGTCGGAGTTTTTCGATATTTTGCCCAATAAAAAATACGCCATCAGGGATTCGAACCCCGGACCCGCTGATTAAGAGTCAGCTGCTCTACCAACTGAGCTAATGGCGCATTTTCGGACTTTATAAAGTGAGGGTGGAAGGGATCGAACCTTCGACCACCTGCTTAAAAGGCAGATGCTCTACCACTGAGCTACACCCCCGCTTTCAAAAAGCGTTTTGCAATAATACCATACGCAGAAAATAAGTCAATCTGATTTTTTTATTTGATATCCAGTAATTCCACTTCGAAAAGAAGGGTGGCATTGGGCGGAATGACGCCGCCGGCGCCGCGTTCGCCATAGGCCAACTGGGGCGGAATGGTCAGAGTGCGTTTGCCGCCCTTTTTCATGGTCATAACGCCTTCATCCCAGCCCTTGATAACCTGGCCGACCCCGATGACAAATTCAAAGGGTTCGCCGCGATCCACGGAACTATCGAACTTCTTGCCGTCCTGGAACATCCCGGTGTAGTGGACCACTACCGTTTTCCCTTTTTCCGGGGAGGGGCCATCGCCCACTTTCAGGTCAACATATTTCAGGCCGGATTCGGTGGTCATCTCTTTGGGCTCCTCTATCTTGGCCGGAGCCGGGGCGGCTTTCTCGACCGGTTGGGCAACTTTGGCGGCTTCGGTTTTAGCGGCTTCTTTGACCACCGCTTTGGCGCTGTCGGCCGGGGCCTGTTCGCCGAAAACCAGCCCGGTCATGATAAACAGGGCGGCGAGGACTTTGAAAAACATCACAGCTCCTTTAAGGTTTATGGTTATTTGGTGTCAATTTTCTTATACCAAAGGGCAAGAATCTCGACGATTCTATTTTTAAATTATACGGGGCAGATATATAGCACAATTATGTTGGTTTGTCCAGAGGCGAAACCTAATCTTTACACCGGGCGGTTTAGTCTTTGCCGGACCGCCTCGAAGAGGCAAATTCCCGTCGCTACCGAAACGTTGAGATTGTCCATCTGGCCCGGCATGGGGATTTTGGCCAGAAAGTCGCACTCTTTGGTGGTCAACTGGCGTAGTCCGAATCCCTCCGAGCCCATGACAATTCCCAGTGGTCCGGACAGGTTAATTTCGTAAATAGACTTGGCCGCTTCGTGTGAGGTTCCCACCAGCCAGACCCCCATCTCTTTTAAAGTTCGCATGGTCCGGGCCAGGTTGGTTACTTGAATAAAGGGGACAATTTCGGCTCCGCCCGAGGCCACCCGTCGGACGGTCTCGGTGATTCCCACGGAGCGGTCTTTGGGGGCGATCACGGCCTGAACTCCGGCGGCGGCGGCCGTGCGAAGCACCGCCCCCAGATTGTGGGGGTCCTGGACGCCGTCGAGGAGAAGCAGAAAAGGCGGTTCGGCCAGGTTATCGACAATGATATACAGGTCGTCTTCGGTGAAAACTGCCGGCGGTGGTGCCGCCGGGGAATGTTTCAAGGGGCGCTTGGCCCGTGATTTGGGTGAACGAGGCATGGGAGGTCGCTTAATTTTTCGATTTAGATTTATTTTTCATTCGATAATTTCCCACCGCAAGCGGTGTGGCACCAGGGCGTCTACGGGGTCGATGTGGACATCGACCCCGCACAAGCAAAGACCGGTCGATATTCCCCATTCCAAAGGGCGGGCCGCCCGCTCTACTTCACGTTTACTTTGTCGCTTTGCGGGTTTTTCTCGGATGTCCGTTTCAGTTTGTGACTCAAGGCCGCGGCGATAAATTCCCGGAACAAGGGATGCGCCTTGGTCGGGCGGGATTTCAATTCCGGATGGAACTGCACCCCCACGAACCAGGGATGATCGGCAACTTCGATAATTTCCACCAGGCGATTATCGGGCGACATGCCCGCCAGGCGGAAACTGGTTTTCTCGAACAGGCTTCGATAGGCGTTGTTGAATTCGTAGCGATGCCGGTGCCGCTCCGAGATTTTTTCGGTGCCGTAGGCCTGGTACGATTTGGAATTCGGGTCCAGGAGACAATCATAAGCGCCCAGCCGCATGCTTCCGCCCATATTGGTGACACCTTCCTGGTCGGCCATAAGGTGAATCACGGGGTGTTTCAGGTCGGCATAAAATTCATAACTGTGGGCATCTTCGAGACCGCAGACATTGCGGGCGTACTCGATGACCGCGCATTGCATCCCCAGGCAGATGCCGAAAAACGGGATATTGTTTTCGCGGACATATCTAATAGATTCGATTTTGCCTTCGACCCCCCGCTCGCCGAATCCGCCCGGGATGAGGAGGCCGTCGATTCCGGACAGGAGTTCCTCGGCGCCGTTCTTTTTGATATCTTCCGAAGACACCCAGATTAAATCGACCCGGGCGTCGTTTTCCACCCCGGCGTGGACAAAAGATTCGATTATGGATTTATAGGCGTCTTTCAGGAGAACATACTTGCCGCAGACCGCGATTTTGACGCGATGCCCGGGGTTTTTAATTCTTTCCACCATCCCTTCCCAGTCGGAAATATCTGCCGGCGGGGCCTGCAAATGCAGATGTTCGCAAATGATATCATCGAGTGCGTCGTGATGGAAATTAACCGGAACCTCGTAAATCGTTTCGGCATCGGAGGCCGAAATGACCCGCCTGGCCGGAACATTGCAGAAAAGACCGATTTTCTTGCGGATCGAATCCTCCAGCGGCTTGGTCGTACGGCACAAGATAATCTGGGGTTGGATGCCTATTTCGCGCAGGGCCTTAACCGAATGCTGGGTCGGCTTGGTTTTAACTTCGCCGGCCGTGGGAATATACGGTACCAGGGTCAAATGCGTGAAGAGAGTATCCTCTGGCTCCATTTCCAGGGCCATCTGGCGGATCGCCTCCAGGAAAGTCTGGCCTTCGATATCGCCCACCGTGCCGCCGATTTCGACAATGACGACATCGACTTCGGGGTCGTTCTTAGCCGGGCGACGGATATGCTCTTTTATTTCCTCGGTAATGTGCGGAATCACCTGGACCGTGGCCCCCAGATAATCGCCGCGGCGTTCTCGTGTTATGACCGTGAAATAGACCTGCCCATTGGTGACATTGTTATCGCGGGTCATGGTCCGATCCAGAAATCGTTCATAGTGGCCCAGGTCAAGGTCGGTCTCGGAACCGTCATCGAGGACGAAAACTTCACCGTGTTGGAAAGGATTCATGGTGCCGGGATCGACATTGATATAAGGGTCGCACTTGATCATGGAGACATTGAGGCCGCGTCGTTTTAATAACAGGCCGATCGAGGCCGAGGCAATTCCTTTGCCCAGTGCGCTGACCACCCCCCCGGTCATAAATATATATTTGACTCTTTTCACCGCCATATTCCAAACCCCGGTTATTTATAAATTATCTATTTCAAGTGAATTCAAATCTTGCGGCGTGTCAATGGAAATAATCGGCCCGCCGATTTTAAAGATGCGGATTCGGCCGCCGTTTTCCAGGATACGCATCTGTTCCAGAGACTCGGCCTTTTCGACAGGCGTCCTTTTCCAGGAATGGAAGCGGGTCAGGGCCGCTCTCCTGAAAAAATATACGCCGACATGATACAGAAAATTAAAATGAGACAGGCGGTTACCGGTTATCCCCTGTAAAAAGGGGATAGGATAGCGTGAAAACCATAGAGCATCGCCCTGTTTATCGGTCACCACCTTAACGCGATGGGGATTGAAGAGAATCTCTTCGTCGTCCACCTTAACAGCCAGGCTGGCGTATTCCGTTTTCCTGTCTTTCATCATGGCGGCCAGAACTTTATCGAAATCGGAGGGTTTGACACCCAAATTATCGGCTTGGATGTTGATTATTATTTCGCCCCCCAGTTTTTGGAGAGCCTCGAAAGTTCGGTCGGAGCCGGTAAGGTGTTTTTTTCCGGTCATTATAGCCTCGCCCCCGAATCTCTCCACCACCTTTTTAATATCATCCGAATCGGTGGCGACCACGACCCGATCAATCAGGCGGGCCCGGGCGATTGTCTCATAAAGCCTTTCCAGGAGAGTTTTTCCCGCAACCAGGGCCAGGGGTTTGCCGGGAAAACGGCTGGAGCCAAAGCGGGCCGGGATAATGGCCAGGACTTTGGGTTGAGACTTTTTATTGAGTCCGGTTTTTGGGGATATTATGCCTGTGAGATGTTCGGGGCGACCCGAAAGACTGGTCTTTCTCTTAGGCACACGTGAAGATAGGATAAGTTGAGGAAGTCGTCAAGGTTTTTTAAAAAATGATTTGGAACGGTTTTCGTTTTCGTGATTGGGGATAGACTTGTCGATAAAAACTTGACAGTTTTTGGATTTGGCGTATCTTGGTTTCAGAGTTGAATTCCTCCCTAAACGTATCTTCAAAGCGGGGCCGCGAGCAATTTTAGGAAAGTCAAAGCCACAGGAGGAGTTATGAAATTCCCGACCAATCTGTTTCTAATCGCATTGTTGCTTTTGCCGTCGATGGCATTCCCGCAGGGGAAAATCTTCTGGAGCGTCGATATCGACCAGAGTTATATGTGGAATGATCTGCTTGGC
This sequence comes from Candidatus Zixiibacteriota bacterium, assembly GCA_041752195.1. Lineage (GTDB taxonomy): Bacteria > Zixibacteria > MSB-5A5 > GN15 > PGXB01 > JBGSHP01. The sequence continues at coordinate 150,246 of JBGSHP010000023.1, forward strand.
TCTGAATACTACTATATGGCAAATGAGGATATCGAAATTGAAATTCAGGCGCATAATTATACGGGGCAGGTTATCGAAGGGATGTCGGTGTCGTGGAAAATCTATGGAATAGGTGACATTACCACCTTTAATTATTATGGCGGGGGGCAACCCATTCCCGGGATTGTCCGCATGGGCGGTTTCGAGGAGGGCGGATTCTGGGACTTAAATAATACTCTGACTTCGTGGAGTTGGGACGGAATGGGGGTAGATACGCTCGGCCATATCGCGCAGGCGCAGACGGGCTCCGGCTGGATACAGGAATTTGTGACGACCACGAAGTATAAGTTACTGGTGAATATACCTGATGACGATTATCAAAATCACGGCAGTATTTGTATTGATTCCCTTGATTCGCCCTATCCGGAATATGACTGGTTGTTTTCACCGCAGGTCACATCGAGATTTGGGGGACCATATTGCATTGAAATTTCTGCGATTTACGGCCCTGCCTCTATTTTTCAAAACCTGCCAGTGCAAATGGTAAACGCCCATAATATTCCTTTTGACGACACTTTCTATGTCAGATATAGCTTGCCTACCTACGAAGCAACAACGGCTGAAGCCTCGGTGGGTGACCTTGAGATTATTTCACCGGGTCCGGGAATAGCCGTCTTTGAGTGGACTTTTGATCCCCCTTGCGACTGGGCCGCCGACGGGCAAATGCATGAAGTCACTTTTACTATCGGGGATAACCAGGGCGGGATCGCGGTCGCGACCATGGAGCTTTTTGTCACCAACAGCGCCCCCGTTTTTTCCGGGCCGTATGGAGATACTTTTTACGCTCCGCTCGGACTCGAGAGTCAGGTGTTTTTCGAGGCGTCCGATATCAACGGCACGGAGGAACATATCTGGACGGTGACATTTGATCCGGAGCCGGCCGGAACCTATAGTATCAACCAGGGAGTGGTCTCGTTTATGGCGGCCTCAGAAGATGTCGGCAATACCTATGAAGTGTCGGTGATGCTCAACGACTGCGAAAAATATTCTTTTCAGGCGGGATTTTACTATAAGGCGGTCGGGGAAGCGCTGTGCGGGGATCTCAATTATGACGGCGCCGTTAACGTCCTGGATATATTGGCCCTGATTGATTACAAATTGAATGGGATTGGCAATCCGGGTTTCTTCCCCTGGGAAATCGCCGACTGCAATGGTGACGGCATCGTTAATATACTTGATATCATATACCTTATTAACTACAAGTTTAAAGGCGGCCCGGCGCCGAATTGCCCGGACCCTTTTTGATTGAGAGATGATTGGATTAACATTAAACTGACGATTTGAGCTCCTGAAATACCACTCTTATAAGGCGGCTTTAAGGCCGCCTTTTTTATTTCCTGTCCCCCTTAAGGTTTAATCCGAAACGCCGATAGAAACAATAGTGTGTCAAAATGAAACAGGTATGGGAAAATAACTATGTTTGAAACAATCGAATCCGAAATCGAGGTTGCGGAACAATCCTCGGTCGCACCCCCGGGTAATCTGCCCGACCGCACCCGGATGTTCCGTCTGGCCTTCAACCTGTACCATCGTCGCCGCCTGGATGATTCCCTGCACGATTATCTCGATTCTCTGGCCGGGGCGCCTTCGATAGTACTGTTGACTCGGGGCCAGGAATATCTGCACCCTGCCGAATTCAACATGCTTCCGGCCGGAATGGTACGGGAATCGATTATCGAGAACCCCACCGCCGTCTATCAGCGGCGTTTGGAAACCGGCTACGATGTCAGCGCGGAAAGTCCCCAACTTTATGCCACTCTATTGGGAACGGACTGCCGTGGCGAGGAATTATCGCTGGCCATACTGGCTCCCGGGGGAAAACCGGAAGAGCGCCAATATGATCGGAATTTGTACCCCCTGATGACCCGCCTGGCCGACTTTTTCCGCGAATTGAGAAATGTCAGGGCCATTGCCGATTTTTACACTCGCCCCAATACCTATAATTTTATCATCGATCTCGACGGCCGCGCGCCCCTTATCGGCAGTTGCCCGTCGGGAAAAGAAACCCACGATTGCAGCCGGAATAATTTCCGCCGCAAAGTCGAAGACAGCCTGAATAAACTGCTTAGCCGGGGTTTCGAGAATCTCGAAACCGATCCTTTCGACAAGGAATTCCGCAATATCGAGATATCCCGGTTCCGGATTCAAAAACATGATTATGCCGTGGTCGCTTATCATTTGATGTCGTCCCCGGTCACGGCGGATGCGTCGCCCGAACCGATTCTCCAGGGATTCATTCATCGCCTCAACAATAAACTGGGAGCAATGCAAACGGCCGCCGATCAACTGCTTCTGGAAAAAGGAAGAACCATCGATGACGACGATATCGCGCTGACGGAAATTATCCGTCATCAGAGTCAGTTCATCGAAAAGATGGTTCAGCGGCTGAATCAGTATTGTCATTGCGGCCGGGCCGAGACGACGGTTACCGATCTTATGCAGATAATTCGTCACGCCGTCGCGATGATTCAGATTCCGGGAAACGCACCCCGGCAAACAGAATTTTCCGGCGAGGAGAATGGTCCGGCGGTCGAAGCCGATGTCGTTCAATTAACGGCGGCCTTTGCCGAGATTCTGGACAATGCCTGCCGTCACGGCAAGGGTTTGACGATTGGCATCGATCAGGAGGATACGATCCGTGTCTCCATTAAAAACAGGATCGATAAATCCATGAAACCGCCGAAAGAACTGAAGATTTCGGAAATACTCGAACCGTTTACCACGACGGAAGGGGAACGGGTGGGGCTGGGGCTTTCGATAGCCGAGAAAATAATCACCGCCCATGGCGGGCGGCTGGAAATTTTGATTGAAGAAAATAACAATTTTGAAGCCCGGGTAATTTTGCCGGTAATAAAGCCAGGGAGAGTCTAAGCCGTGAACCACGACAACGCCGTTGCCAAGTGCAAAATACTTCTGGTCGACGATGACCGCGATTTCCGTAAGACCGTGGAAATTCTTCTTTCGCGAAACAATTATGATGTTGTTTCCGCCGAAGGGGTCGGCCAGGCTTTGCAGGTCATGCAGGAAAGCACTTTCGACCTGTTGATTACGGATTTGAAAATGAACGATGGTTCCGGGATGGACCTTTTATCCAAAGCGCGAATCATCAATCCCGACCTGGCCGTCATCATCCAGACCGCGTACGGTTCGATATCGGGGGCGGTGGAGGCGATGCGCCAGGGGGCGCACGACTATATCGCCAAGCCGTTCAAAAATGAAGAACTTCTTATCCTTGTCGAAAGGGCTCTGGAAAATAAGAATATCCGCGAAGAGTTGAATATTCTTCGCGAAGAAATCGCCTTCAAGTATGGTTTCGACAGCCTGGTGGGGGTTTCTTCGGCCATGTCCCAGGTTAAGACGCTGGCCACGCGCGTGTCGGGCACCGATATTGCGGTCCTGGTGACCGGGGATTCGGGGACCGGCAAGGAACTCATGGCCCGTGCCATTCATTACCATTCGCAGAGACGGAAGAAAAAGTTCGTGGCCATCGAGTGCACTTCCATTCCGGAAAATCTCCTGGAATCGGAGTTGTTCGGCCATGTCAAAGGCGCCTTTACTACGGCCTACAATAATCATAAGGGGCTTTTCGAGGAGGCCGAGGGCGGAACCGCGTTCCTGGACGAAATCGGCGACATGCCGATCGCCCTGCAATCCAAGATTCTGCGGGTTCTGCAGGAGTCGGAAATTCGGTCGGTCGGGTCTTCGACCTCGAAGAAAATCGACGTTCGCATAATCGCCGCCACCAACCGCGACCTGGCGGTCCTGGTCAAGGAGGGGAAATTCCGCGAGGATTTGTACTATCGGCTTAATGTTCTGCCGATCCGAATTCCGCCGTTGCGGGAGCGAATCGACGATATCCCCGTCCTGGTGGAACATTTTCTTCGCCAGGAAAACCGGAAACGGGAGAACGAGACTATTTCCATCGCGCCCGAGGCCATGGAAAAACTTTTGGGGCACCATTGGCCGGGCAACGTCCGGGAGCTGGAAAACACCATCAAGCGGGCCATGGCGCTGTCGCAAGGGGGGCGTATCCGGCCTTCCGAGATCATGTTTATCTCTTCGGATAAAAACAGTTTCGAAACGGAGCGGCCCGTATTTATCAACGAAGACGGGGACAGCACGCTCGAGGAAAGTTTGCGGCAGAGGATAGAAACCACGCTTCGGGCCAACGACTGGAATTTTTCCCGAACCGCCACCAAACTGGGGATCGGGCGCACCACCCTGTGGCGCAAGATTAAGAAGTACCAGATAAAACGCAAGGAAGAAATCGCCATATAGGCAACAACGGGTTGGGGGTACGTGATGATCAGTTCGGATTCTTACTTCGAGTCGGGGTACGATGATTCGTACGGGGCGCCCGAACCGGAGATCGATATCGAGCATGAAATTTCCGGCGCCGACAGCACTTCCGAGAAGCGCCTCCAGGCTTTCGACAGCCTGACCGGGAAAGCCCACAATGTTTACGAGCTCTTTTTCTCTTTTATCAAGAAATTGGGGCGGATGATTCCCGTGTCGCGGGCGGTCCTGGTGGTCAAGTCCCCCCGTGACGGAAGATTGAAAGTGATCGCTTTGAAAGGGACCAGGGCCAGCCGGGAGGGACTGGCTCTGTCTATCCCGCAAAGCGATTCTCTTCTGGATCGCATTTTCGAAAGCCGGGCCACCTACACGGCTCACGACCCGTTCGGGTTCAGCGGGAATTTTATCGAGCGAAGGATTCTTCTGGATGAAAGTACGGCCTCGCTCATGATATCGCCCTTGTCGGCCAACGGCGATATTTTCGGACTGATAGGTCTGGCCTCGCCGGAGGAGTACGCTTTCGCCGATCATCGCGAGGAATTCCTGGGGCGGGTGATACAAAAACTGGCGCCGTCGGTGGGGGAGTTAATCAAGACGCTGAATATTTGAGTTCGATGCCTCTTGCCAAGGGGTTGTCATTCCCGCGCAGGCGGGAATCTCTCTTTCTGCCGGCAATATCTGTCAATCCCAAATGGGTTCGTTTTGTTATTTTTAAGGTGTCGCGGGGGTACTGTTCCTTTCGCTAAAACAGAAATATCCGGCAAATAAATTGCCCGGCAGATAGTTACAGATATCAGGTTCCGTTTCGTCATAATTTTCGATTTTTATAAACATTTGCATTATATCCTCTATAAATAGTGGACCTGTCAAATCACCATCGATTTGATGGTGAAAATGCGCGGGATATTTGTATTTCCAGCCAAAAAGTGAGCGAAAATGGTAAATTTCCCATTATATTATGGACATAATTCACCGCGAATCGTCTTAAGGTGGGAATTTATTCCGGGCAAGACTGAATCAAAAGAAAATAGTAAGCAGGGAGGGGATATAATGGAAATTCAAAAGCGGTATGCAGGCTTTGTTTTATCGTGCGTGATGATCCTGGTGATGCCGAGTCCGATCGTCGCCCAGGATTCCACTTTTTCTGTTGAGAGTTTTATTCCACAGAAATTCCGGGATCTGGAGTTGAGAATCGACGGGGCTATTGATTTTTTCCGAGATGACATGCATAACTACTATGACGATCAAAATCCGTATGGAAGCGAGGGTGGGATTTTTGAGGTCAATGAAGGGTTGGAATCAGAAGCAGCATTTAATCTGAAATATCGATATGAAACACCGAGCAAGTTTTATACGGTAGAAGCTACGGGTTCTCTATCACGGACTTCACGGGAATTAAATGACTCGAGTCTGCAGATTACCTATTTGGGGGACATAGTCTCCTGGGACAGATATAACAGCCAGAATACCGATTATATTTATACTTTTCAACCTCGTATCACAGCGGGATTTTATGCGGTTTCAGACCTGTTTATTTCGGGAACTATAGGAGTCCCGCTATATTATTCTCGGCTAACCTCGGAATCAAAATTGAAGTCCTGGATGAATGGAGTATACCTTGGTGAGCCGACACAATTATGGGGAAGTCATGGCAAAAACACACGTAAGAGTGATGTCCGTCAATATGGTATTTCGCTTGAATTAGGTACTGGCTTTGGGCGTATCTACGACGGGCGGTATAGTGTAACCTCCTTTAATATTATAAATGAATTAAGTCAGAGGGGATTTCTCCACGAATCGCCAACATATGTTCAAATGATAAGACTTACGGAAATAGTATATCAGTACCGTCAAAAGCACATTATAGATACTCGTCTTCATAGGATTGAAGGTATCGAAGAAATAATTGAATATCTATATCGGGAAAACTTATTTTCAGGCAAGGAGGTGCGGGGATGTCTTCTTATTCAAGACATTTGGGATTACTATCCCCAGGAGCCACGGAAATTTGGAATGAAATTTGCGATCGGATTTACAATTGATTTGGGTACCCGGCACGACCGTCTTAAAACACTTAGGAATTTTATTAATTATCAAATAACAACCGATTCACTGGGCGGCTCCGATACGGCTTTTTCTCCACTGGAAGATTCATACAGTAAAACCTATATCGAAAATGAACAGGAGAAAATCTATTTTACAGGAGGCGTTGAATATCATCGTCCCTTCAATCATAAGTGGCAGTTGAGTATTATAGTTGAGGGGAGATTATTGATTGAAGATGATACACAGTACGGCAGATATGAGAATCAAATTCGCCCCTATGCGTCAGGATCATTCTCAAAAGAAGGAACGGAGTATCGGAATAATGGGGAATTATCAGGTTTGGTCAAAATGGAATATTTTTATGATTCCAGAACCAGTCTGACGTTCGCTATTAAGGGAGAGGGGAAAGCATATCGTCAGCGAAATTATTGGTTTCAGTCAGATAATACGAAACATTATGATCAGGGCTTTTCTCACGCCGAGAATGAATTTGCGGTGTCTTCTATGATTCAGTACCGTATTAGTGTCCCCACAACACTACGAGGGCATTTATCATATGCCTTTTTTTATGGTGAAGCCGACTATGGAAGTTATAATCCCATTACTAAAGGGGATAATCTCGGTTTTTCGCTGGAAATAATTCATTATTTATTTTAAATTACAGGCCAGTGGATTATTAATTGAAACAAATTATATGACAATCCCCCACTTCATCCTCTATGTCGCCGAGCAGGAGAAAAGCACGGCGTTTTATGAGAAAGTTCTCGGATTTGCACCGAGGCTGAATGTGCCCGGAATGACCGAATTCGAATTACCCGGCGGGGCGGTGCTGGGGCTGATGCCGGTGGCCGGTATCAAGCGGCTATTGGGCGAGGCCATTCCGGATCCGGGTTTGGCCGAAGGTATTCCTCGGGCGGAGTTGTACCTGGTGGTGGATAATCCGCATGATTATTATTGTCGGGCGATAGAAGCCGGGGCGCGGGAATTGAGCCCGATTGTCATACGCGATTGGGGGCATGAGGCGGGGTACGTGCTAGACCCGAATGGGCATGTGGTGGCGTTGGCGAGAGTGGTAACGGGAAAGTAGATTAAACATTGCAAGGCACACTGCAAGGGGAGTGATGAAAAGCCCTTGAGATGTCATTGCGAGGAAGGCAGACCGCAAGGTCGGCCGACGAAGCAATCTCAATGACAATTACTTGCGCAAAGATGAGATTGCTTCGCTTCGCTCGCAATGACAGAATCGGTGCTTTTTCAAAAGGCCGTAAATGATGGGGCACCAGGGCGATTTAATTTTCACGGGGTCGATGAGGACATCGACCCCGCATTTTTTAAAGGCGTGACTTTATAAACAACGGTTTCCGGGGCAGGTGGGGACACCTGCCGGCCACAGCTCCTGAAGGGGGCAGCCACCGAACATCATGACGAATAAAGACGGCAGCATCGCAGGGATGCTGCCCTACAAGAACTTGGCAAGCCACCAAAAATCAAACCTGTCATCCCTGCGAAGCTTGTCCCCGACCCCGATCGGGGAGCGGGGAACCAGAATTCATATTTATTGAGCGATGAACCCACCCTAAAGGGTGGGCCACCAAAGATAAAGATTAAAGTCCCGACCCCTGAAGGAGTCGGCCGCATGGCAAATCTAACGCGCCCGGCGGTAAGTGCAGGTCATCATCGCGTTCCATTTGCCGTCTTTATCAAGGATATTCCCGGTCAGGGTGCGTTCGGTGGCGGAGACCATGGTGTGCACATCTTTATATTTGGTCGTGCCGCCGCTACCGTCGAAAGTGGGGCCCTCGCAGTTGAGCGAGAGGACTTTCTCATCCGCGTCGAGCGTACCCTCGTAAATCCAAAGGTGGGTCATCATCGAGCCGACCCAGCTGCCGATATACCGTTTCGCGCCGGGGTCGAATCCAATCGTTAAGATGGTCGTCGCCAGGCCACCGCCGGGCATCTCGCCCCGCCCCTCGGCCACTATCCAGAGGCCGCCGATAGAGCGGACAGTTTCGGTCCCGGTGAGTTTCTGCGGCGGTTCGCCCGGTTTCATGCAGGCCTCGATTTCATAGGTCCATTCCCCGACCAAGCGGTTCAGCCAAATATGTTCCTTTTGAGGTTCGGCGTTCATGATTCACTCCTTATGACTATTTGTGATGACGGGCTGATTCCAACATCTAATTTGCGACCTGTCCGCGGAATCACATTTTAAACGAAAAAAAGAGGGAATTTGCTAAAAGAATATACCGTGATTCGGGGCTGGTGAGGTTACCTGATGCCCACGGAAGGAATATACTGGATCCCCGTTCCCCGATCGTGGTCGGGGACAAGCTTCGCGGGGATGACAATCAGAGGGGATGGTATTCTTGAACGACATAATGAGCGGAAGAAATAAGGATGTCGGGTTTCTCTTCCGCCGTTGGCGGTATCGGAACCCGACCTACATGATGTCCATTCAATCCCGACCGCTTAAGGGGTCGGCCACCACCTATGGAAAATGTGCATGGCAGACGTCCTCGTCTGCCATGTTTCCCGCTTTCGGCGGCGACAGACCGGGAGGTCTGTCGTGCACAATTAAAGTCAATTTAGGACGCTATACAATAAACGGGGCCGATGTAGATATCGACCCCGCACGATTTTCAAGGGCATGGATTTAGGAGTACATTTTCCGGGGCAGGCGAGGACGCCTGCCGCCCACATGGTGCTAATTTTATGCCGTCTTTTTCTTTGTCCTGTGAATTATTTTGGCTTCGCCGGATTGGTTGATTACCTCGGGCGTGATAACTATCTCGTCGATATTATCCTTGCCCGGAGTCTCGAACATCAGGTCCAGCATCGACTTTTCCAGTATGGAACGAAGGGCTCGGGCGCCGGTCCGTTTTTTCTCGGCGATACGAACCACTTCCCAGAGCGCCTCGGTTTCGAATGTCAGGCCGATACCTTCCATCTCGAACAACTTCTGGTACTGTTTGACCAGGGCGTTGCGGGGTTCGGTCAGAATGGCGAAGAGAGCATTACGGTCCAGAGGCCGCAGGGGCGCGGTCACCGGCAAGCGGCCGATCATTTCCGGTATCAGGCCGAATTCCAGCAGATCGTGCGGTTCGGTATGTTCCAAGATATCCGGGGATTTGTCGCTGATATTCATGATTTCGGCGTCGAAACCGACCTGTTTTTTACCGACTCGCCGGGCCACGATTTTCTCTAAACCTTCGAAAGCTCCGCCACAGATGAACAGGATATTGGTCGTGTCGATGGGGACAAAGGCCTGTTCGGGATGTTTGCGGCCGCCTTTGGGCGGGATATTGGAAACGGTGCCCTCGAGGATTTTCAGAAGCCCCTGCTGGACACCCTCGCCGGAGACATCGCGGGTGATCGAGGGATTCCCTTCGGTGCGGGCGATTTTGTCGATTTCATCGATATAAACGATCCCGCGTTCGGTGCGGGCCTGGTTATAGTCGGCCGCCTGGTAGAGGCGGACCAGAATATTTTCGACATCTTCGCCGACATACCCGGCTTCGGTCAATACGGTGGCATCGGCAATGCTGAACGGTACCTTGAGAAATTTCGCCAGGGTGCGGGCAATGAGAGTCTTGCCGGTGCCGGTGGGGCCCATAAGGAGGATATTCGATTTTTCCAGTTCGATAATTTCACTGTCCCCTTTGGCGCCTTTGCGCCGCCCTTTGGTCATCTCGTTGATACGTTTGTAGTGATTATAGACGGCTACCGAGACGTTTTTCTTGGCCGTTTCCTGGCCGATGACATACTGGTCGAGATAGGCCTTGATCTGCGAGGGCTTGGGGACCTCGAGAATTTCTTCGGGGACCGTTTCGTCGGGTGAAGAATCGAGTATGTCATGACAAAGAATGACACACTCGTTACAGATGAAAGCCTCGTACCCGGCGAAAAGTCGTTTCACTTTCGAGGCGGGTTTGCCGCAGAAATTACAGCGGTGATGCCCTCCCGAACGGTTGCGTCCTTCCGATGACGAACTACTATTATCGCTCACTGGCCCTGACCGGTTTTGGGTTTGAATTCGTAAATTTTATCAATGAGGTGGTAGTCGACCGCGTCCTGGGGCGACATGAAAAAGTTGCGGTCGGTATCGCGCTCGATTTTTTCCATCGGCTGGCCGGTATGCAAAACCAGAAGTTCATTCAGGCGGCGTTTGGTGCGGGTGAATTCCTCGGTCATAATGACGATATCCGAGACCTGGCCCTGGGTTCCGGCCGAGGGCTGGTGAATCATGATACGCGAATTGGGCAGAGCCGCCCTTTTGCCCCTGGTACCGGAGGCCAGAAGAAAGGCCCCCATGGAAGCCGCCAGGCCCATGCAAGTGGTGGCGATATCGGGCTTGATGAATTGCATGGTGTCATAAATGGCCAGCCCGGCCGAAACGGATCCGCCCGGCGAGTTGATATAGATAAAAATATCCTTCTCGGGGTCTTCGGCCTGCAAGAACAGCAACTGGGCGATCACCAGATTGGCGATGTTATCGTCGATAGGCGAGCCGATGAAAATGATGCGGTCTTTGAGAAGACGCGAGTAGATGTCATAAGCGCGTTCGCCGCGCCCGGTCTGCTCCACGACCATCGGTATAAGAGTCATTTATTCTCCCTCCGTGGGGTTGAATCTTTCCACGAATTCGCTTTCCGGCACAAAAGATACTTTTTTGTGGAGAAAGTCCATCATTTTTTCATCCATGATGGATTCCCGAATCTCCTGGATTCTCCCTGACTCCGAAAGTATCTTTTTGGCCTGTTCCATGGATAAATTGTAGTTTCCGGCGAATCCTTTTATCCAATTTTCGGTATCCTCGGGCAAAACTTCAATTTTTTCATCGCGGGCGATCTTATTTGTCAGAAGCGTCCAGCGCAGGCCGTTTTCGGCAATAGCGCGATACGACCCCAGGAAGGCCTCTTTATCCATCGGTTGCGCTTCTTTGGACCGCTCCTCATACATCCTTTCCAGATATTCCGAAATCATCCCTTCCGGGACAGGAAAGTTGTTATTAATTATAAACTGCCGCTGGATCTCATTTCGTTCCCATTTTTCATGATCCATATTTTTTTGTTTTTTGAGGTCTTCGCGTATTTTCAGACGCAGTTCCAGGTAGGTCTGGGTTTCGCCGACCAGGCGGGCGAAATCGTCGTTGGTTTCCGGCAGGATTCTTTCTTTGACTTCCTTGATTTTGCAGCCGTATTTGATGGCCTTCCCCGCCAGGCTGTTATTGCCGTAATCCTCGGGGTAAGTGACCGCTACGTCGACCTGGTCGCCGACCTTGTGGCCGGGGAGAATATCGCGGAACTCCTTGACAATGATGGAACTGCCCAGGTCGATTTCGGTGTCGGCAAACTCATTTTCCTTGAGAACGCCGGCGTTGTCCTCGGCTTTGGTCAAATCGGCGATAATGACATCGCCGTCGAGGATTTCCCGTTCCACCCGGCTTAGGGTGGAGTGTTTGCGGCGCAGGAAGTTGACGATAACATCGACCTCGGGATCCTGTACCTGGAATTCGTTTTTGGGCAAGGTAAGACCGTCGTAGTTGATATTATTCACTTCCGGGAAAACCTCGAAACGGGCGGTATAGCGCAGGGATTGATTTTCCTGGAGGTTAATCTCGGGGAAAGTGGGATAGGTGGCGGCGCGGAGATTCTGTTCTTTGAGAGCCTGCTGATAGGATTCTTCGACCAGTTCCAGGAGGACATCCTCGCGGGCGGCCTCGGAGAACTTGGTTTTGATGATATTCAAAGGTGCCTTTCCGGGGCGGAATCCCGGGATATTGGCTTCTTTGAGGTATTTATCGTAGACTTTATTAAAGGCGGCGGTCACTTTTTCGACATCGACCTCAATTTCCATTTCGCGGACAAGGCCTTCGCTTTTCTTGATTTCCGATTTCAATTTTATCTCCTGCGCCAAATGTTATTTACGGGTTCAAACCCCACTCCCCAATCACATTGGGGCCAGGTCCCCGATCAAGCCGAGGACAAGCCCCCGTTCAGCCCGAGGCCGGGTCCCCGAACACGGTGGGGACAAGCCCCGATCGTATCGGGGACATGATATGCGAAAGGGGGGACTTGAACCCCCACCCATATTTCAGGACTGGATCCTAAGTCCAGCGCGTCTGCCAGTTCCGCCACTCTCGCGTGGGGGATAAGTTAATCAAATTTAGACGGTTGCGCAACGGGGTTTTAACGAATGTATTTCCGCGGGAAACCGATTGGAAAAGCCCGTAAGTGTCCCTTTTTTGATATGACATTCGATGCCATTTTTCTGGCAAAATTCCATGACTTGAATAGCCAATTCATTATAAAATCCGCGATGATTTAGATAACTGGTAGAAAAGGTATTATAATTGAGTCTTCCAAAGACAATTCGGTCGACAAAGGCGATATTCTCCAGCAATTCCCCGATTTCTTGAGAAATAATATTCGGTGTCGGGTAGGGTTCCATGCTTACCCAGGTACGGGCGCCTGCTCGATGTAACTTTTCCAGACTTCTTACCCGAATAAACCCCTTGTCGGCAAAGGGTTCAAAGCGTTTCTTGTAATTTGAGTCCAGCGAAACAAGGGTGATTCCGAATTCATTTCGACTATCAGGTGCAAAATCCAAAAGATTGAGGGGATACTTGGCCTTGGTAAGTGTCGTGACCATTATTCCATTATCGTTTAACAACTTAATAATTTTCATGGTAAGTCGCTGTACTTCAGGAAATCCCTTCATAAAAGGATCCGACATGAAACATAGGTGGACGGATTTAATTTTGTGTTTAAGCTGGGGGAGTTCTTCTTTTAAGAGATCCAGAGCATTGACCACCAATTTTGGCCGACACCAATCCGAATAGGTTTTTATGCGGCCGAATCTCTTGGCCATATTCATGGCATAGCAAGGATAGCGGCAGCCGTGGGCGCAACCCTCGATATGGTTAATGGTATAGTCGCCGTATTCAACGGCCGTTTTATATAAGAGGGATTTGCGGGTGATAGGGGTCATTGCATTTTCCGGTCAAATAACCCCTTTTGGGGATTGAAATGGTCCTTTGTAATTTCCCAAAACCTTAAACCCACTTTCTTCTTGCTAGCATATACCAAATAATATATTGGCGCATTTGTCCGCGTTTTTATTACTGCCGACCCTTCAAAATCATCCTCGACGGCTTCAAAGCCTGCTGCAGTTAATTGCGACTTATATAATGCCAACCATTCACTTTTATTCTTGGTTCGCCATTCCTCGGTGCCGAAAAACCTATCTGCTTTCTCGGATATTTTTATTCTGTTTATTATTTCATTGCGTTTCTGATCCATGATTGAAAAATTGATTATTAAATCAATACATGGGAATTTTGCCAGCCTGCGAATAGTTTCATATTCAATGTCTAGGCCATTGGGGTCAATAAAAACTACAATAATAGTATTTTGTAAAACTAAATCCTTAAGAATGTTTTCAATATCTCTATTTGAGTCGAAATTACAGAATTTTATCCTGTCCATTAGTTCCGGGAATTTCGCTTTGCATCTTTTCGTAAGCGTATCTAATGTGGTTTCATTTCTATCCACAAATATATAATCAGTAAATGGAGTCTTCTGATTTAGTGCAATTAGAGCTGACCCCGCCTTAAATTCTCTGCTTTCCAAATTGTCTTTATTGATGCAAAATCCAGGTCCAGAAAATAAGTCGATGAATATTCTATTTGCGAATTTACTTTTCATTGCTGTACAAAATATACTCAAATAGTATTCCAGGTGATTCAATTTACTTAAGGTATTTTTGTGAATACATCTTACACATAAATCGTCTAGGCCTAATATTGATTGGCATAAATAACTATTCTTTTTCCTTTGTTTTTTATCGCATAAATCACATTCCCACATAGCCACTTCCCCCTGTCTTAAGGTCTAAAAATTTAAAAATATTTTATTGGTCTGCCAATCACTATTTGTTTACGATTCATCAATAGGTGATATCCCAAATTGACTATTTAATAGAATCGTCTTAAATTCCCTCTATGCCGGATAAAATATTCCTCTCCATCGATTATGGTCTGCGGCGGATCGGACTGGCTACTTCCGACCCCACCGGCCTGATTGCCACCCCCTTGAGGACTATTACGTATAAGACCCTGAAGAACGCCTTGAATGAAATATTGTCGGAAATCGAAAGGCAAAACGTGTCCGGCGTGGTGGTGGGATATCCCCTGGCGCCCGACGGCGGCCATAAGGGCGAGCGCTGCGCCATGGTCGATGATTTCATTGCGCGGCTGGAAAAAGTCTATTCCGGCCCGATATATAGAATGGATGAGCGGGATAGTTCCGCCGAAGCCGCCGAGATTGTTCATCGCCACGGCAAGAAAATCGGCCGGGACAAGGAAAAAATCGACCGCCTGGCGGCGGCGATAATACTGCAAAGATTTCTGGATGAACATAAATATACCAAATAAAGGCTCTTTCCGGCTCTACGAGTATTTTCTTTACTGGCTGGTGACGCTGATACTCCTGGCGCTGGCCATTCCGCTGGTGGTCTTTATGTTCATCGGCTTTCTCCTGCGGGCCATGTCCAATCCGGCCAAATCGATGGGGCACCTGTTCGGCTTTATCTTTATCATCCTCCTGGTGGCGGCCGGGTATGTGGCCTGGAAGATATTTATCCCTTATGATATAGGCCCCGAGACCAAATCGGTTATAATCAGCCAGGCCACCGATTTTCCCCAGGCCATTAAGGATATGAAAGAGCAGGGGATATTGCGGGATATTACCCTTTTTCGCCAGATCGCCGTCCGCACCGGTTTGGATAAAATTATCGCTCCCGGAAGATATGATTTTTCGGGAAGGATTTCTTTTTACGGTATTTATCAAAAATTCAAAAATCGCGATATCGCCACCCTGATGTTGACCATTCCGGAAGGTCTTCCGGCGTCGCGCCTGGCCGGGCTTCTGGCCCAGAAAATGCATATCGATTCGGCGACTTTCATGACGTGGGTATTCGATACCGCTAACGCCCGTCAAAAGTACAATATCCCGTCGCTGGAAGGATATCTCTTTCCGGAGACTTACCGCCTGTGGTACGGCATGAGTCTGGACCAGGTGGTGGGGCTTCTGGTGGCCGAGTTTTTCCGTCGTACCGGCGAATTGTTCGGCTCCCCGATTCCCAATAAACTCACCCGTGATGAAATTATCACGCTGGCCTCGATTATCGAAGCCGAGGCCATGGAAACTTCCGAAATGGGACTGATATCATCGGTTTATCATAACCGCCTCAAGAAGCGAATCATGCTTCAGGCCGATCCCACGGTCATCTACGGCCTGGGCGGGCTTGGTCGTCCCCTGAATCGCCGCGATATTCGCCTTTCGGACTCACCGTACAATACTTACAAAAAGTACGGTCTTCCCCCGGGACCGATCAACTCCCCGGGCCTGGCGGCCATCCGGGCGGCGATGAATCCCGACAGCACGGAATATCTTTATTTTGTTGCCGACGGTAAAGGGAAGCATATTTTTTCAAAGAATCTGAAAGAGCATAACGCGGCCGTTAACCGTGTCAAACGCCTGGCCCGGCAGAATTCCGGCAGTTAAATCATCAATCACGTCCGGAGTTCAGGCCGGTTCCGATCCGGTTTCGGGAAAATATGACTTCATGATTATCCCCAACCGCGACTTTATTTCTTCGGGGGTCGGGTTCAGGGCCGCCGACGTGAATTCGCCGTCGCGCGGATTTATCTTCTCGAATATCTGCAGATACAATTGGTATATGACTTCCAGGCTGAATTGATATTCCCGGTGCAAGGAAGGGATAACGTCGCGCAGGGCCACGACGGCCTTGCGGCGATGATACTCGGCCAGGGTGACGTAATTTGCCACCAGGCGGCGAAAAGCCGGTGTGGCCGGGGCGCCTTCGGCTATACGGCGGAGATCTTCGCGGGTGAGGTCGTGCAGTTGAAGAATTCTTTCGGGGAAGTAGTTGAGGCGGTTCAAGTGGTCTTTCTGAAAATCCCGGATAATATGCACGAAGTAGGAAAACAGGGCGAGGGGACGCGCGGACTGTTCGATATCGAATGACGGTGGCAGAAACTGCCCGTTTACTTTAGTAACCCCGCAGAGATGCATGAAAAGCGTCGCCGGGGCGATGACCGCTCCCCGGCAGTATCTCAAAAACGACAAAAGGCTTCGGTGTCCGTCATGGCGAAGATCATACAGCATCGATTTCAAAAACTGCTCCCAGGGTTTCAGAGGCAGGCGGTATTCAATGATAATGTCGGCCAGATTATTACTCGGCGAGGACGATTTACGCCCGTCGAGAAGATTCTCCAGCCAGCGCCGCAGCTCTCTTTCAATGTGGGCGATTTTCGAATCGGGCAGAGGCTTGGAGAGGGCTTTCTCCTGATCGACAATATCGTCGGCCCAGCGCATGGCGCCGTAGCAGATCTTAAAGGCCTCGTACCGTTCCTTTTCCCAGAACCGCGCGGCGATATCCAGGATGGGCCGGTCCAGGTCGGCGGGGGATGGGGGAGTCTTAATTTGATATGACATTGGTACTCGTTGTGCCGGTGTTTTGGAAATTGATACGCAAATGGCCGACTATCGAATAGAACAATGATTGAGATACTTGCCGGCGGCAAGAAGTGCACTCACGCGAATGAAATCGCAGGAATGGGCCGGAGAGGCCAGTGAATTTCGTTTGACATATTCCATTGGTAACCCTATATTATTCAAAAGGTAAGCAATCTCTTTTTTCGTGGTAAGCATCCATCTATTGATCCCTTATTCCCTGCAGATATGAGGCAGGTCGGCCATAAGAGGAGGCCACAGATAATTTTCTCGATCTAAAAACCAATTACGGGCCAGGAGGAGACTATGATCAGGCGTGGGTTTTTTCTTATGATAAGCGTTTTGCTGTGCCTGGGGTTTTCCAGCGCCGAAGCAGCCGATGTTTCGGCGTCGGTGGCGGACACTCTGAAGGATGGGACCATTGCCATGGGGGCGCCATTTTTCGTGGATATTGCCTATTATAATGACTTCGGTATTGTTAGCGCCGCGCAGACCCCCATGGTGTTTTACAGCCCCGATTTGAGTATTCAAAATATCAGCCATAGGAATGTCGGCGGGTATTCCGCGCATGTTTTAACCGGCGCGCAAACCTGGAATGATTATTCCATAGTCGAGATGAATAACTGGACGGCATATTGGGATCTCTTTTCGCGCTGGGGCGCTGCCAGTTGGGATGGGGTCTTGCCGGATTCCATCTTTTATGTCGGAATTGCCTTTGATCCCAGTTGGGGTATCTGCGATAAGACCGTTTATTACAGGTACGCATTGCAGGTTAATGAAGTTGGGACCCTGTGTCTGGATTCGACCAAGATGGTCAGTTCGCAAGATACATTCGATTGGATGTTTGTCGATGACTACGGGACCATAGTTGATGAATTCATATTCAACGGGCCGTACTGCTGGACCATAAAGGATGCCTCCGTGGATATCACGCCGCCGGAAATTTATTGCCCGTCCGATATAGCCATCGGGTGCGGCGAAGCAACTGATCCTTCGGCCACCGGTTTCGCCACGGCCACGGATGATGAGACAGTAAATCCGGTCATAACTTTTTCCGACCAGATCGTAGCCGGTCAATGTCCTGCCGTTACGACCATTCATCGCACCTGGACCGCCGTCGATTATGGCGGTAATTCCTCGCAATGCACGCAGGTCATATCGGTGGAAGACAGATATTCGCCGACTATAACATGTCCGCCTGATATTATGGTCGATAATGTCAATAATATCGGACCGGAATATACGGGGCTGGCGACCGCCGATGATGATTGCGACGCCAATCCGCAGATTACGTATAGCGACGCTCAATCGGGGACTTTAATTACCAGAACCTGGCTGGTGACGGACGCCTGCGGCCATGTTACGGAATGCCGGCAGGAAATTAGTTTGTATATCTGCGGCGATATTAACGGCGACGGCAAGGTTAATATTATGGATATACTTTATCTTATAGATTATAAATTCTGGGACGGTCCGGATCCGGTTTGCCCTTAAGAAAATAGTCGGTGTATAATTCTCCGAATTTCTTTGCTCCGGGGGCGGGGAGGAGGCTCCCCCGCCCCGGGCAATGGCCCTCTTTTGGAAATCCCCTTTCCCTCACAGCAGCAATTGCAAGCGCTCAAAGAAGGGCGGAGTGTATCTGGTCGAAAGCGTGTAATTCAAACGGTGTGCCACAAGTGATCGTCGCCAAAAGGATTTTTGTATGTCGTTGACAATCAGAGCGATAGAATAATATGGGAGAAACTAATTATGGCTGTCGATCGGGATCGAATTCGAAAATTTCGAATTTTCTTTCGAAACCACTCGAACCCTGCGAATGGGGATTAAATTAGGGTTAATATAAATCTTCGCTAAAAGAGCCCGCATCTTCCTGCAAGAAACGGCCTGTTCCGGCACCTTACCCTTCAGATAGACTCAATAGGATTTAACTTCAAGCGCCTGAATGGGAGGACACATGAAACAGGCTCGCCTGACCATTTTCTTTACAGCCCTCATTATTCTTTTCGCCATTGCTCTCGGATGGACCCAAAGTCTCATCGACGGCTCGGAATGCGTTTCGTACGATACTATCAATAAGCGCTACCTGGTCTCCTGCTGGTCGACCGGTCAGGTTGTGGCGGTCGATACCAACGGTTATGAGGCGGTGGTTTGGGAAAATCCCACCGGCGCCGTTTTAAGCCATCATATTGTCGGCAACCGCTTTTTTGTCGCGACCGACTACAATCCCGGCGGGGTAGCCGTCATTGATCTCGACGCCGACACGCTTATCACCAAGTTTTATATCCCCGGGGCGATCCAGTTGGACGGGATGACTTCGGATACTTCCGGCAATCTCTACGTCGTCGCGCCCAACAACGCCCGGATTTATAAAATCAATCTGGCCACCTACGCCTATTCTATTTTTTCCATCGCCCTGGCGCCATTCACGCAGGATCTGTTATTTGATACCGTTTTGAATAAAATCATCGCCGTGGGATATTCGGCCAACGCCCCCATCCAGTATGTCAATATTCCGACGGGAACGGTCACCAACATCGTGAACAATCCTCACGGTTACATGGATGGTATCGCCCGCGACAACGAAGGCAATTATTATGTATCATGCTATACGGGAGGGAAAATATACCGCTATGACCCGGCTTTCACCAATCCCCCGACCGAGGTATCATCGGGGCATACCGATCCGGCCAATATCGGTTTTGATCCCGTCAATAATCTCCTTTTAATACCCAATTTCAACGCCGCGCGGGTGGACCTGATCGGGATACATGCCGATTTCAAAGCCGACATCACTCACGGCAATATCCCCCTGACGGTGAATTTCACGAGCCGCTCCATCAATCATCCGACGGTTGATTCCTGGAGTTGGGATTTCGGCGACGGTCAGACCGGTTCGGGGCAAAACCCGACCCATACGTACGATGCCGCCGGATTGTATCGTGTGGTGCTGGATATCGTTACGCCGGAAGGGAATTTCCAGCGGCGGCGTCACAATTACATCTTCGCCCTGGCGGATACGATAATCGCCCCGGCCCTGGGGGCAATGCCCGGGGCGGTGGTGGAAATTCCCGTTTATGCCCGTAATACCGCGCCCCTGAAAAAAATCGTTTTGCCGTTCAATTATCATGGACCGGCCGGTTTGTTTTATGATTCCTTTTCTACGGCGGGATGCCGGACGGAATTTTTCGATTCGAAAACGCAGGGATACATGGATAATGATGAAGGCCGGGTCAGTTTGATTTTTGAAAACGGCTGGCTGGAGCCGGGGTCCGGCCCGATCGCCAAATTGTATTTTACCGTAACCGGTTCGGATTGGGGTGTGCAGTCGGATCTGACCCTGGAAAGTTTCCTGGGGTATTGGCCGACTTTCACCTGGTGCACGTTTAATTACAGTCCTTATCTGGCCGACGGACATGTCCGGATTCCGGTTTGCGGTGATACCAACGGCGACGATAAGTACGATATTCTGGATATCATATATCTCATCAATTATAAATTCAAAGGCGGGCCGGGGCCGGCACTGACCGTTACGGCCGATGTCAACAGCGACGGCAAAATCGATATTCTGGATATTATTTGCCTGATAAACAATAAATTTAAAAACGGGCCGGCGCCGAATTGCACCGCCTGACGAGGAGAGGAAGTATTCATTACCGTAATAACGTAGTGGAACAATAAGAACGATCCGGGAAATTTCAAAAATCCCTTTGAAAAGAGGGTATTGCCTACCTTATCGGCGAAAGGGCTGGTTCCCCCCCCGCCCGGTTTGAATTTGTTGCAATCAATATTTGGGCCGGACACAAGCGCCACAATGTAGTTGATCTCTGAAAGTCAAAGGTGGTCTTGGTCAAAACCATTTCGGGCGTTAATGTACGGTTATTATTATTGCATCACCCTATTTGGTTTATGACCATGCCAATACTCGATAATTCCTCAATCTTTCAATTACGAGTTTGTGAATTCATGACCGGGAAAAGACGATCGATGAAAACGGAAATATTTCCGTCACTTTCCGGGATAAACTGCAGCGTCCGGTGGTAACCGTGGCCGACTCCGCCGCGAGCGGTCTGAAGGCCTGCACGAAATTCCACTATGACTTCGGAGACAAACCGATTTTGGTGATTGATCCCGACAATCATGAGATCTCACGCCGATACAATAATCTGGGCTGGTTGCTCAAAGATTCCAGTGGCGATTACGGCGTCCGCAAATTTATGTATGATGCCCAGGGGAACATCCGCTTCTCCCAGTCGGCCGCCGATCGCGAACGGGGGCGGTTCAATTTCAAAAAATACGATCGACAAAATCGCATCATTGAAGAAGGTTATGTAACGAATACCGGCCAGATGACCACGAGTAACGCCCTAAATCGACTTTATCCGATTGCGGAAGGTAATCCCGCCGTCAAGATCACGGCGACATTCGAATATGACAAAGGGCTTTATGGCCGGGGAAGATTGCACCGGGCCACTCAATATGCTCACTGCGCCCCGGATTCGGCTTCGTGGAGCGTTTTCGAATATGATGCCGACGGGAATATCATCGGTCACAAACAGTGCAATTATGTTATCGATAACAGCACGCCGAAAACCATGTTGGCCGAGTATGACCTGGCCGGGAATTTGATCGGTCTTACTTATCCCAATGGAAAAAGCGTTGAATACGACCATAATCAAGCCGGAGAAATCTGCCGGGTGGCCGATGCCGATAGCACGCTTAAGGCGGTTTTCAGTTACTGGCCGGATGGTAATAAGCGGCAGGTAATTCTGGGGCATTCTTCCAACTTCGGCCCGGCCCAGACCGTCGATTACCAGTATAATTGCCGGGGGTGGTTATCGAGTATCAACGACGGCGCCGTGGCCTTTCCGGCGACCGGCAACGGCGATCATTTCGCCCTGGCGCTTTCCTATCACGACGGCGCATTGGATACGCTGGGCTTTGCCTCGGGGTATTACAACGGCAATGTATCCTCCTATATTACGCGCCACAGTCCCGGTTTGGAATTCGATAATTACATTTTGCGTTTTGCCTATGACAGGATGGACAGACTTCAAATGGAACGAATCGAAGGCAATTTTGTCGGATGTGATCCTCTGATGGCATATACATATACTCCTAATGGGCGAATATTCGGTGTTGTCAGGCACGAGCCCAACGGACCCGATTGTCAAACCATAGGCAGTCAATATTTGTACTATCCGGGGACCAATTGCCTGAGCCGGATAACCTTCCAGGGAATGAATCCGAATAATTTCGAGTACAACGGTTCCGGCTCCATGACCCGGGACAACCAGGTCGATATGTCCATAGATTATAACAATTACGAAGAGATGGTGCATCGCTCGCGACCCTCCGACCAGGGCCCGGCCGACGTCTATTATTGCTATAATACCGAAGGGCAGAGGATCAGCCGCGATTACGCTTTCACCTATGCCTATGAGTGCGGTTCGCCCCAGGACCCGGATGATCCTTTCGATGCTCTCCCCAATATCGGAGTGGAAATGGGTGAGACGGCCCTGCCCGATTATTCTTTTCCCGGTGAATTCGACAGTGAAGAAGCGGGGGTAATTCTGGAAGACCCCATCGACAAGGGAGGAATTCTCAAGGGCAGTCAGCCCTCGATATGCCATGGCGTTTCGCGCAACAAGACCGGGTATTATTATTTCGGAGAGGACCTGGTCAGCGTTTATGGCGGTGGGATGGCGATAGCGCTTCAGGAAAACGATGTCTTCGTCAACGGCGAGCGGATCGCCAGTTTTGTTGACAATCCGGCTTCGGTCAGGTATTATTTGACGGATCACCTGGGCACGGTGACAGCGACGGTCAAGTACAACGGCGATCTATTAAATAAATACAAATACAAAGCCTATGGCCAGATTTATGCCGAGGAGGTGAACGACCCCTTATCCAAGACGCGGTTCGGGTATACCGGTAAGGAGCGGGATGAGGAACTGGGACGGCTGTGGAATTATTTCGGCTCGCGATATTACGATCCCCGGTTGCGGATATTCACCCAGGTAGACCCCCAGAGCGACCGTTATCCCAGTCTGTCTCCCTACGCCTACTGCGCCGATAATCCGATGAAATACGTCGACCCGGACGGGGAATTTTGGGATTATGCCTTTGATGCAGCTTTTTTAATACTTGATATAAAGGACTTTTACGATGACCCTTCGTGGGGAAAGGCTGGGTGGCTCACACTTGACATCGGGTTAGCGATATGTCCAATTATTCCGACCTCTGGTACAGTGCGACATGCCGATGATGCAATTGATGCTGCCAAGGGATTGATAAAGTCCGGGGATAAGGCCGCTGACGCAACAAAAGTCGCGGGAAACACTGCCGAAACCACTTCAGATTTGCTCGGGCCTCGAGGCGGAAAGAGTTGGTCAACTGCCAGGAAGGAATATTGGAAACAGGAGGCGAAAACAGGCGAAAGCAAATACAGCGCCGAAAATATTGAAAGAATGCGAAGTGGCAAGGCCGAACAAAGGATTAATCCTAATACCGGAAAAACAGAATCCCGTCACTTGCATCATAAACAAGGCAGTCATAAGACTGGTCCTCATACTAGAGAGAATTTGGCAAAAAAGTGGCCGAGTCAGCACAGCAAATTGCATCAAGAATTGAGAAAACCGCGTAGAACTGATAAGTCATTGGAGAACTGAAATATGACGGATTTTTCAGCGAAATTTGCGTCCACCAAAGGCAAACCTTTTATCTATAAGGGAAAGCGCCTACAAATGCTTGATAAGATACCAATCAGCACCGAAGGTGTGACTAAGCTTGGCTATCGAATATTATCTACCAATTCTGAGTGGAAACAAGGAATAGGTCTTAGTACGGAAGGGCGCATCAAGTTTATAAATGGGGATGTCTTGAAAAAAGGTTGGTTTTGGATTTTTGAGCACCTTTCGCCAATGGAGGATTATTTTGAATGCAAGAGCAAGAATGGGTTTCTTGATGTTGTTAATATATGGGATACTGGCGATGGCTGTATCGATTACTGGGTCTTTGGTGCCGCTATGTGGGTGGAAAATATTCCCAACGGTAGAAGATATCATTGCAATGATGGGCACCCCGATGATAATTTTGATGATATTGTATTTGAGATCTTTTTTGTGAAGTAAGGACGATCAGACATTTCCACACGGCCTTGGGGCGGCGGCGAGAGTAGCAGGGGGCTTATTCTGCCGCCGCCCCGGCTAATGCCTTCACTTTATGCAATGGTTGATGTATTTGCATCATTCAGAAATCACTCTAAAATGGAACCATGATGGAAGTGAATAAACTGATCTCACCAAAGGGATTGTATGAATTAGATATACCAGACTCCTGGGAATCCGAAAATACTGATATGTGGCAGTCTTTCTATAATCCTGATACTGGTTGCGGGGCGCTCCAGATTTCTGCGTACAGTGCGCCTAACGAAACCGAAGCCAATCCCTCTAACTTGCTCCTGGAGCATCTTCGGAATCAGACAATTAAATATTCGGAGGCTGACATTGAATTGAAAGACTCCAAAAACATTCGACTGGCGGCAATTCATTTTATTCGAGATGAAATCTACTGGAAATTATGGTTTATTGCCAAGTCGCGAACTGTACTATTCATGACATATAACTGCGGTATAGCAGATATCGGTCGTGAAGAAAAGGAAGTTGAAGCAATGATAAGCTCTATTAATATTCTTAAATAATATTTTCAAATTACCAGTAGTGAAAGTTAAGACATAATGAAATAAGATTTTTGGATCAACCACACCCGGCCCGGGGGCGGCGAGAGTAGCAGGGGGCTTATTCTGCCGCCGCCCCGGGCCCTTGCTCGAAAATTCTGCCAGGAATAATCGTAAAATTAAAAGCCCCCGCCTTTAAGGCCGGGGGCTTTGTGTGAGGTGGGGAAATTCTCGATTAATCGATAAGGGCCCAATCAAAATTCTTTCTAGGACCTTTCAATCGACCAGTATCTTCTCCATACGGTCGCAGATGTAATCGACTTCGGCGTCGTTGATGATCAGCGGCGGCGAAATCCTGATAGTGTGCCCGTGGCTGTCGTTGGCCAGCATATCCAGGTCAAGGAGTTTACGGCAATATGACATGGCATCGCCCGATTTCACTTCCACGCCGATAAAGAGTCCCTTGCCGCGGATTTCCTTGACGTGCCGCGAACGCGAAGCAATCTCCGTCAGCCTCTCTTTCAGAACTTTTCCGGTCTTGGCGGCTTTCTCCGAGAGTCTTTCATTCTTGAAAACATCCAGAGCCGCAATTCCGGCCACGCAGGCCAGAGGATACCCGCCGTAGGTTGAACCGTCGGAACCGGGTTTGAATACCAGATCCATCAGTTTAGCGCTGGTGACCATGGCCGACAAAGGAATCATCCCGCCGGAAATGGCCTTTCCCAGGATGATAGCGTCGGGGATGACATTTTCATGCTCGAAACAGAAGTCCTTGCCGGTGCGGCCCAGGCCGACCTGAATTTCATCGGCTACCAGGAGCAGGTTATTCTTGTCGGATAGTTCCCGCAGGTTCTTCATGAAACCCTCGGGCGGAATATACATGCCGCCCTCGCCCTGCATCGGCTCCACCAGGATCCCGCAGGTATGGGGGGTGATGGCCTTGGCGACGGCATCGATATCGCCGTACGGGACCCGGACAAATCCCGGCGTCAGGGGACCGAATCCCTCTTTGTACTTGGGCGAACTCGAGAACGATACCACCGCGATCATGCGCCCGTGGAAATTATTTTCGAAGACGATAATTTCCTGTTTGCCGTCGGCGATCCCTTTCTCTTTCCAGCCGTAATAGCGCATCAGTTTGATGGCCGTTTCGACCGATTCCACCCCGCCGTTTTTCAGGAGGGCCTTGTTGCCGCCGTTGCCGAACCGGGGCGCCAGTTGCGGCACCAGGGTGCAGAGTTTTTCCAGAAAAAGGCAATAGGCATCGGTGTAAACGACGTTGGAGATCACCGAAGCGTACCCGTTCTGGAGCGCTTCCACCATGGCCGCGATAATTTTGGGATGATGATGTCCCGGATTGGCGGCGCTGTACGCCGAAAGGCAATCGAGAATCTTGCGGCCGTCGGAAGTATATAGCCACGCCCCTTCTCGTCGTCGGACCACGGCTTTGAGGCGGCCATAGTGATTGGCACCGTACAGTTGGTCCAGCTCTAAGATCTTGGCGTCGGGGAGAGCGGAGTACCCCAGGGACAGTTTGTTGGTTGTGATCGTGGCCATATCGCGCTCCTTTCAATCTATAATTAAGCCTTACAATATAATATATATGTCCCCTTTTGACAAGAGTTGCCTGATAATTGATAGACGGATTTTATGTAATAGAGACAAATAAAGGAGGGTTTATTTAACGGCCGGGCAATTCCGCGGTTTCGTTATCGAATTTGAAGGAATCCAGGAATTGCTCCACCCAGCGGAAAATATGGTACTTGCTAACCGTTGCCCGCAGTAGGGCCAAACGCCGCTTTTGTTCATCAAAAGGCATATCAAAGGCGGCTTTTATCGCATCGGCAACCTCTTCAATATCATAGGGATTGACGATCAGGGCCCCATTTTTCAGTTCTTCGGCTGCCCCGGCGAACTCGGACAGGATCAAGGTTCCACGGTCATCGATACAGGCCGCGCAATACTCTTTGGCCACCAGGTTCATCCCATCTTTCAGTGGTGTAATCAAGGCGATTTCCGATGCTCGGTAAACACCAAAAAGTTCTACCCGGCTTAAAGTTCCAAATATATAATGAATCGGCGCCCAGCCTTGTTCGGTGAATCGCCCATTGATTCTTCCCACCAATTCATCGATTTTTTTCTTCATCGCCTGATACTCCGGAACCTCAGTCCGGCTGGGGACAACCAATTGTACCAGAGTGATTTTCCGCCGCAGTTCGGGATAACGAACCAGGCAATTTTCGAAAGCCAGAAGCCTTCGCGGAATGCCTTTGGTATAGTCCAAACGGTCGACTCCCACCATAATTTTCTGATTGGGAAATCTCTCGTGAAAAAACCAGGCGGCTTCAGCCACCTCGCGGCTTCGGGACAGATTATAAAATCCCTTGAAATCAATGCTGATAGGGAATGCACCCAGGCGGGTGGTTTGCCCTTTATAGCATATAAAGGGGAATTTGCGATGATGACTGATGCGGGCTTCGGGCAATAAGTACCTCAAACAACTGATGAAATTGCGGCGGTCTCGCTCGGTTTGAAAACCTATCAATTTGTACGCCAGAAAACCTTCCATGATTTGCCGTCGCCAGGGAAGTTTGATGAATATGTCTTTGGGTGGAAAAGGTATATGAAGAAAAAAGGCGGTGTCGGTCGTGCCTAACTCACGAAGATAATGCCCGGTCAGGATCAAATGGTAATCATGAATCCAGATGAAATTATCACGGGGTGAATCATTCTTGACTGCCAGCGCAAATTTGCGATTGGCCGATTGATATTCCCGCCAATCCGAGACGTCAAAATTGCACCTGTCAAGCAAGTCATGAAAAAGCGGCCAGAGGGCCTCATTGGCAAAACCGCTATAAAAGCCGGCGATCTCTTCGGGCGTTAAGTCGACCATACGCAATTCGAATCCGAAGCGGCGAGACTCGGTACGCAGCAGGTATTTTAGTTCCTGGTCAATAGGCGCGCCCGGCCACCCTATCCAGATACCCTGGTGATCTCGAAGCACCGGTGCCAGGGCGGTTACCAGGCCTCCCGTGCCGGGGATGACATGCCGCCCCGTTTCATCGCTTTCGATTTTAATCGGCAGTCGATTGGAGACAATGGTCGGTTTCAGACGCTTGATTTCAATCATGGTTTTCCTCCGCAGACAGCCAGCGGTCGAAGAAATCCAAAAGTTCTTCCGGCGTTTGTATCCAGGCCGAGGCCGCGGTGGGGCGCCATTCCGAACGTACCAGAATCCCCAGGGCATCGGAAGGCAGCGCCTGAAAGGCATCTTCATCGGTATTATCATCACCCAGATAAGCCGTCACGACCTCGTCGCTTTCCGACTTTAAAATCTCCCGCACGACATTCCCTTTATTTATGCCAGGCAGACGCAATTCCAATCCCCCATCGAAAATAGAAATAAGCAGGGGATAGCGAACCGCCATTTGTCTCCAATGAGACAGGATTTTTATTTTAATGGCGAGGGCTAAATCGGTATCGACACCGCGGAAATGGACGGCCATCGAGGCCGGCTTTTCTTCCAGGTATTCCTGCCATCCCTGGGATACCATAAAACTCCGGGCCTTCTCCAACTGCTCCCGGAAAGCCGGCGATATCGCCTTGAGAGTGTAATGTCCCTCGCGGCTTAGGTGTTCCCAGCCATGACTTCCCCAGATTTCCGGCAGTTTTCTCAATTTAAGCAGGGGTTTGATATGATTAATAGCCCGTCCGGTTATAATCACCGTACGGGTTAAAGTCGAAGAGATCAGGCGTTCGAGACGCTCAACCACGCCGGCGTAAGGGAATGCCCGATCTCGTTTCTCACCGAATGGGGCCAGGGTTCCGTCGTAATCGAGAAGTAGCAACCGCCGGGGGGCTTTTTGCAGACGATCGAAAAAACTGGCTTCAATTCCCTTCAAAACGATATAATCCTATTTTCGCGGTATTAAGCCGTCACATCCAGACGGTGTCCAAAACCCAATTGCAGACCCACCATAAGAGTTAAATATTCTCTCAAATGACGGGTCAGGAGGAAATTCTCCCGGACAAACTCGCGGCCCTTATCTCCCATGGAATTCAGAATTTCTCTATGCTGTAACAGATAGCGGACTCTCTGCGCCACACCTTCCGGGCTGTTAACCAAAAAACCGGTTTGATGATTCATAACCTGAAGTCTTATCCCGCCCACATTTCCCCCCAGGACCGGTTTCCCCTTCCAGAGCCCTTCGGTCACGGTTAATCCAAACCCCTCGCGGGTCGATTTCTGAATAATTATATCCGCGGCTCTTTGCAGGGCATTTATGGTACGGTGCGCATCCGAAGGCAGAAGCAAAATATGGCAATCCGGGTCATCGGCTGCGGCCTCTTGTACCTCTCGAAGGACTTCCATTCCCTCGGGGTCGTCATCGGCTCCGCCGCCGGCCATGACAAGTTGCACCGGGGCGAATTTTTTTACCATTTTATAGGCGTGAATTACCCCCAGGGGATCTTTGAAACGATCGAAGCGAGATACCTGGCAGAGGATGGGACGATTCGCGTCAAGCCCGAATTTTTCGCAGGTCGATTCAATATCCAGCTTCGGCAAATCCATATTCTTTTCGCTTAAAGGATCTATACTGGGCGCAATCAGACATTGAGGATGAGGCAAGGCCTGAGAAAATTCCGACATGGAAAAAATGCTGGCATCGAAATTCTCCAGGAAAGGGCGAAGGTATTTCCACACCTTTCGGTGAGGCCGGCTGGCGTCGATATGGCAGCGCCAGATCCATCGGCCTTTGCGTGACGGGGTGTGCTTTAAAAGCGCTGCCGGCTGCGGGTCGTGAATAAAAACAAAATCCGCTTCGCTTAAAAGGGGTCTCAATCTTTCGGCGTTTTCGATATTAACCGCTTCATAGGCATCGGTATGCCGGGGGAGAAGATTGACCGGGTTTCCCTGAAGGCCATTGTGGAACATCTTGGTGACATTGAAAAATGATTCATTACCGAGAATTATTTCCCAGGAAGCCTCAATACCCAGTTCACGCATGAAAGGGACCATCCAGGCCAGTATTTCCGCCACTCCCCCGCCGGCCTTGGTGGAATTAACATGTAAGACTTTTTTCCCTTTAAGATGCAAAGCCAATTGTTCCAACTGATTCAGAATGGCGGGGCCGACAATGGGTGAATATTCTTTCAGGGAACGAATCATGTACTATCCTCTGACAGGGGCGGCGATGGCCCGGATAAGGCGGTTCTGCAATTCCTTTAAACTCATAAAATAGAAATCGATTTCGGAAATGGTTTTTATGATTTTCTCGCCCCGTTTGTTCCATCGCGACAGCCAGGCGGATAAATCATCGCGATGTTCCGTCGTGCGGCGGCGCGCTTCCCAGAAATGATAATAAATGGAACTGGTGGTCATCTCGGCGACCGCGTCTCTCATTTCTTCCGGATTCCTGAATGATTTCCCGGTATCGAAAACCACCGTCGTCGCTTGCAGGAAATGAAACGGACCCTGTTCGCTGGTCCAGGGAATCAGGGACACCTCGGACAGGCGATCGTCGATTAATTCCAATACCACGCGCCGGAGTTCTTCCATGTCAGCGAAGGCGTAGGGATCCAAAATTTCCAGACGTTCCGCCAGGATATGGTCGTGAAGTCCGCGACGGGCCCAGCGGGCGAAATCATTATGGAATTCGGGATCGTCGAAGGAAGGACGGATCACCGTTTCGCAGAAGTGATGATAGAGCGATTCGACCGGGCAGGCGGCAATCCCGGCCCGAAATTCGCGCAGGTTGAGGGCGGGAAGAATATCCGTGGTACGCATGATTAAAGCGCAATCTTTAATGCGAAACGGAGTCACGTTGTGATTACCCCTGTTAGAGCCGGTGGACTTATTTTTTCCATTATAAGGAAGATTTCTCATCAGCGCAACCCTTTCTTCACCTTTTTCCTCTATCGGCCAGAGACGAGAAGACTTAAAAGTATTTTACGAGGGCTGTCGAATATTGAATGAATTATTTAAAACCTGCCGGCAGAGCGGTTTTTTACGAAATTAAATTACTCGGAGAAATTACGGCATTGCCAAATAAAGAAAATCTATTTCTTCATCTTGTAAGTCGCCAGGGCCAGGAGAGAAATAATCGCTTCGGCGACCGTCAACCAGATGCGGTTGGCAAATGCCAGCGATGCGGCCAACGCGGTGCCGCCGAACGGCGCCAGCAACGCCGTCAGGACCGCTTCGCGAAAGCCTAATCCGCCGGGCGTGATAAATGACAGGTAACCTATAATGTACGAAGCCGCATAGGCGCCGATGGCGTAAACAAGGGTTACCGGCGATTCGGCCAATAGTCCCTTCAGGAAGAAATGAAAGGCGACTCCGAACAAAATCCAGCAGGCTATGTACCAGCCAAAAATGGTCAGGCGATTGGTGATGGTCGGGCTATACGAAACCGGCTCTTTCTTGATCAGTTTCAGGGCGAAATTCATAAGGCGATTGAGTCCGCCGGGAAGAAAGAAAAATATCAGAAAGACGACGACAATTACGGCCGCCGCGATATAAAACGCCTGCCCGATACTTTGAGTATTTTCCAACGCGCCCAAATTGCCCAGGGTGAAGGGGAGAAGTATGAACCCCGCCGGCAGAAAATAAATTTCATTCAGGACAAACGAGGCCAGGGTCACCGGGGCCGGAAGACCGACCTCCCTGGCCAGCCCCACCATCCCGATCACTTGCCAGATTTTCCCCGGGATATATCGCCCCAATTGAGATAAAAACATTATCCGGAAAGCGTCACCAAAAGCCACATTATATTGGAATCCCTTGATAATCACCCGCCAAGCCTGGGTCAGGGCCAAAAAGGCGGCGAAGAGGATAAGACCGGCCAACGCCAGATAGGACCAGCGAAAATCCCAGTGCTGGGATGTAATTTCGTCCCAATGGTTAACTATATATCGGGCAAGAAAATAGATTATAGCAAGGGCCAATATCCAGCCCAGAATGTTTTTAATAGTCTTTTTTGAAATGGCCATGTCTAAATGACAGTTAAGGTTTCGCAAGCCGATTCCGCAATTAAATTATATGATTTTGGGTGAAAAATTACTATATTTATGGAACTCCCTGATAGCCAGGAGTGTTAAAAAATTACAACTTGACAATACCGGATAAAAAGAGTATTATTTACTTATCCATAATCTAAACCGCTCAACTTTTCAGGAGGACCTGATGAAGAAAGTATTCACCTTGGGATTAACCTTAGTTTTCGCTATGGCCCTCATTTCGTCGATGGCTCTGGCGGGTGCCGATTGCACCAAAGGCAAGGCTGATGCCTCGGCCTGCGCCAAATCCTGCGGCGTGACCACGGCCAAGGCTTGTGGCACAGCGGACACGAAAACCACCGCCGAAGCGGATAGGGCCAAGACCGAAGGGACTTTGGTCAATGCCGACGGCCAGTGCACCTATACCGGGAAATGCTCGGAAGTTACCCTGGCTATCTCCGGGATGACCTGCACCGGCTGCGAAAATACGATCAAGACGGCTTTGATGGCCAAAGACGGCGTAATCAAAGTCTGCGCTATAGATTACAAGACCGGCATGGCCACGGTTTGTTTTGACCCGGCCAAGGTCGAAGGCGGTTCGCTGGCCCAGTTGGTTTCCACGACCGGCTATGAATCCAAAGTGACCACCGCGGTGGCTTCGGGTTGCGCCGCCAAGGGCGGGACCAACGCCTGCTCCGGTCATAGCCTTAAGGTCGAAGATTCCGGCAGTAAGAAAGAAGACCATTAAAATTCACCCCATAGTAACTCCTTTGAGTGAAGAGGGCGGGAAATTTTCCCGCCCTTTTTTGTTTAAATTTATGGATTTGCGATATTCGGCCGACCATGATATAATATAAGGCCATGCGATACCTTCTTATTATATTGCTTATTCCGATTCTGGCCATCCCCGGCTGGACCGCCAAATATGCCGGCGAGCCGTTCTCGCTGGGCGTGGGGGGCCGATCCCTGGCCATGGGGGGAGCCGCCATAGCCGGGCCGTTCGATGCTTCCGCCATCTACTGGAACCCGGCCGGAATGAATTACCTGACCGGGCATAATCTCCTGGCCATGCACGCCGAGACTTTCGGCTCTCTTCTCAATCATGATTTTATCGCCTATGTCCGCAATCGCCGGGATACCGCCGAATTTATCCAGGCCTATGGTTTTTATTTTTATTATCTGGGCGGCGGCGGCATAAAACTAACCGGCTGGGATCCGATCCGCCAGAGACCCTATGTGGTGGCCGAGGCCTCCCACGGGGATTATCTTCTGGCCGGGGCGATATCCGGAAAAATAAAAGACAAAATCGATGTCGGCGTCACCGCCAAGATTATCTATCGCGATGTCGGCGGGGCGGTCGACGGTTGGGGCTTGACGGCCGATGTCGGCGCTCTGTACGATATTCACCCCAAAGTCCGGCTGGGCCTGGCCGTGACCGATATCACTTCGGGTTATATCCGTTACACCGGCGGATACAGCGAATCGATTCTCCCCACTGTGAGGCCGTCGCTCTTGGCGCACCATGTCATCGACCAGTTCACGGTTCGTCTGGCCATGGCCGGGGATATCAAATTCGAGGGCATCAAGGCGGCGGCGCAGTTCTGGAGCGGGGAAGTCTCCCTGGATACCCATTTCGGGGCCGAGGTGTCGTACCGCGAAAAAGTTTTCGGGCGGGCGGGGTTCGATATCGGGAAATTCACGGCCGGGGTGGGGATGGACATCCGGCGTATCACGCTCGATTTGGCCTATCTGCACCATTCGCAACTGGACGAGACGTTCCGCGTCAGCGCCGGGTACAGGTTCTAATTTTCCCCGGCCAATCCACTACATTTTTGCCAAAATTATTTTATCGGCCTGGGGTTTTATTTCGTATCTCCCTCGTATTTCCAACCCTTAACAAGTCGAGAGGCATAATGAAACGCACCACTTTTATTCTTATGGGACTTGTGTTTGTGGCGGCGATGCTTCTGCTCTCGGTAGTCTGTACCCAATCGTCGGGCGGGCTTACCCCGGATCAACAGATCGAACGGGGCGCCTACCTGGTGAATGCTTCGGGTTGCAACGATTGCCATTCCCCCAAAATCATAACCGAACGGGGTCCCGAGCCGGACCCGATGCGGCTTCTGTCGGGCCACCCCGAAAAGGAACCGGCCGCGAAAATCCCCGCCGGAGTCATCACCCCGACCGGCTGGGTGGCGCTGACGAATTTCCATTTGTCGGCCTGGGCCGGCCCCTGGGGAATCAGTTACGCGGCCAATCTGACCCCCGACGACCTGACCGGAATCGGCGCCTGGACCGAAGAGGTTTTTATCAAGGCCATGCGGACGGGGAGACATATGGGTAGCGGAAGAGCCATTCTCCCGCCCATGCCGTGGCAAAATTATGGGAAAATGAATGATGCCGATCTTAAAGCGATATTCGCCTACCTGAAATCGCTTCGACCGGTCCGCAATGCCGTCCCACAGCCGATTTCCCCAGCCGCCCATTAAGAGCCCGGGAATATATTTTATGGAGGACAGCCGCCGGGCTGTCCTCTTTATTTATGGACAGACGGCCTTAAAAAAATTACCTTGAATTTCAAGATTCGCCGAAAATCCGGACGTATCGGTTCGGCGGTTTTTTATCACTATCGAGTTAAACAGACTTGTAGTATCGACTGACGAAGGACGCGTATGCTGGATATTCTGGCCGAAAATTTACTGGTGCTCCTGTTCGCGGTCATCGGTCTGGGGTACCTCATCGGCAATATCAATATTTTCGGCTTTAAACTGGGTGTGGCCGCGGTCCTTTTTGTCGGTATCGCCCTGGGGGCCATCGACGACCGCCTGGCTCTTCCGGAATATATCACCGTCATTGGCCTGGTCCTTTTCGTCTACGCCGTCGGTCTGCAATCCGGTCCGGGCTTTTTCGCCTCGTTCCGCAAGCGAGGTATGCGATACAGCCTGATGGCCGCCCTGATCCTGGCCGCCGGGGCCTTGACGGCTCTTTTGGTCGGAAAAATATTCGGGCTTTCCGCGCCCAGTACGGCCGGCCTGTTTTGCGGCGCTTTGACCAACACTCCGGCCCTGGCCGCGGCGGTCGAGGCCGCCCAGAATCTGTCGGGTAATCTTCCCGATTCGGTGCGGCAGTACTATGTCAACGCCCCCGTGGTCACCTACGGCCTGGCCTATCCTTTCGGAGTTTTCGGCGTTATCCTGATGTTTTTCATCTGCGGTAGAATCTGCAAAACGGATGCTTCTTCGGAAGCCAGAAATATAGAGACCAGCGACGCCCCCTCCATTTTGAGCCGGACTTTCCGCGTTACCAACCCGGCCGTGACCAATAAAAGTATCGAAGAAACCATGAAATATGCCGGTGAAACCGGCTTCGTCTTGAGCCGCATCAAAAAGCGGGATAAGATAGACGTGGTGATGCCGAACACGCTTCTGGAAAGCGGCGACCTTATCATTGCCGTCGGCAATAACGCGGCCATGGAACGGGCCCGGCTTTTATTCGGTGAAGTCTCCCCGGAGCGAATTCCCGATGTCATGGAGCAAATAAGTTATCGCCGGGTTTTCGTCTCCAATAAGGCCCTGGTCGGGAAAAGCATTCGGGAAATCCAGTTGCATAAGCAACTCCATGCCACCATTACGCGTTTACGCCGCGGCGATGTCGATTTTGTGCCCTCGCCCGAAACGCCGCTGGAGTTGGGCGACCGCATCAAGGTGGTGGCGCCCAGCGATGAGATGGAGCAGGTCGTCAAATTGTTCGGTGACTCGGTCAAATCCATTTCGGAAACCGATTACCTGTCGCTTTCGCTGGGAATTGTGCTCGGCGTTTTCCTGGGGATGATTCCCATCCCGCTGGGGGGCGGCCTGACTTTTAAACTCGGATTCGCGGGCGGGCCGCTTATTGCCGGCCTGATTCTGGGGAAACTGGAGCGCACCGGCCCCATCAACTGGGAGATGCCCTTTAATGCCAATCTGGTCCTGCGCCAGGTCGGCCTCGTCTTTTTCCTGGCGTCTATCGGGACCAAAGCGGGCGGAGCATTGGGCGATGTGATTCATGTCGGCGGTATCGGCTTATTTGTCGGTGGAGCCATTATCACCCTGGTCGTTACCATGAGTGCAATTCTTCTGGGATATAAACATCTCAAACTGCCGATGGTGGCGGTGATGGGGATGATGGCGGGGATCCAAACCCAGCCGGCCTGTCTGGCCTACGCCAACCAGCAGACCGACTCGGAACTGCCCAATGTCTGGTACACCACCGTCTATCCGGCTTCGATGGTGTCCAAAATCATCCTGGCTCAATTGATTGTCTCGACCATAATTTTGTTATGAGAAGGAACCGTCCCGGGCCGACAAATCAGGACGCTGCGGAGAAATTGTGAGACGAAACCCATTGAAGGTATCATTTGAAGACTCGGTCAGGGAGCCAGACAGAAAAAATTTGACAGGGGAAAATAATCGGGTAGTGTAACTATCAATCTGAAAGGCAATTACATTAATCCTATCACGACTCGGAGAGCGATAAACAAGATAATGGCGGGGTCCTGTTAGTGAAATATTTCACTTTTCTGGGATAAACCGCTTGACAATTTAAATGGTCTTTATATAATTGGCACTTTAAATATGGGCAGATGCCGGCATGCCGTCCGATAACGGTAAACCGCAAGGGAGTAAGGGACAAAGGCATCTCCGAACGCTGGGACTTCTGGGTTCCATCCCGCTTTTAATCGGTCTGGGACCGTTGATTGGGTACTTTGCCGGCAATTGGTTGGACGGGAAACTTGGGACTGCCCCCTATTTAACAATAATTTTACTGATATTAGGTTTTGCCGCTTCGATTAAAGAGACGGTGAAAATAATAAAAATCGCCAGTCAAGAACCGGAAGAATGATGTTACCCACCACCATGGATTTCGGCTTTATTGCCCGGACTCTTAAAACCACCGGCATTCTGGCCCTGATATTTTTCGCCTTTGGCGCGGCCTATCTGGATATTTTCAAGGCCCTGTCGCTTCTTTTCGGGATTATCTGGGGTATCATCAATCTGTATTTTCTGACCCTTCTGGTTCGTGCCGTACTGCGCCCCGAAGGCCCTGACAAAAGAGTCGCCCTCGGGCTGGTTTTGATTAAATTCCCCCTGCTCTATGCCGCCGGGTATTTTCTCATAAGTAATCCTGAATTTCATATTTCCTGGCTGGTGATAGGTTTTTCCGTAATATTCGCCGTGATGATTTTAAAAGTGCTGGGAAGAGCCGTCCTCGGTCTGGATAATGCCCGGCCGAACGGGAATCATTCCCCCAAGGAGGCAGTCTGATGGCATCGAGGGTGTTCCACCGCACATTGATATTGACCGCCTTGGTCGTTTTGGTTTGTTCTGCCTGGGCCGGCGCCCAGGAGCACCATGACGCCGACGTGGTCACGGAACATATCGCCGATTCCCTGACCGCCGAACATGCCGGCGACACCACCCTTGCCCAGGATACTTCCTCGGCCGCGATCATTCATGATACCACCGCCGCCGGCCACGATACCGATCATGGCGCCGCCACTCATGACAAAGGAGCCCACGAGGGCGAACATCATGAAAGCACGCCGCATTTGCCATCTTTGGTCGGGCTTCTCACCGGCAGTCACGGCTTCTGGTACGATTGGGTCAATGTTATTTACGCCTTTTTTGTGGCCATAATTTTATGCATCATTGCCATCCGGGTCTATGCCAAACGCCAGATGATTCCCGGGCCCTTTCAAAACGCCGTGGAAATGCTGGTCGAGACGCTTTATAATTTCTTTCAATCCATACTGGGTAAGGAAGCCCGGCATTTCACGCCGTTTCTGGGATCGCTCTTTTTCTATATTCTCTTCATGAACTGGATGGGTTTGATTCCGCTGGGACATTCCCCTTCGACCAGTCTTAATATTACCGTTTCCCTGGCCATCATCGTTTTTCTTTACGCCCAGTGGACCGGTATCCGCCGCCTGGGAATTTTGGGATATATCGATCATCTGGCCGGAACGCCGCGCAACGCCGTGGCCTGGGCCATGGTGCCTTTGATGTTTCCCCTGCATATCATCGGGGAACTGGCCAAACCGATGTCGCTGTCGCTTCGTCTTTTCGGCAATATCACCGGCGAAGATGTCTTAATCGCGGTTTTTGTCGGTTTCGGCGTGGCCATCGTATCTTTCCTGCCGGTCGGCATTCCCCTGCAATTTCCGTTTATTTTTCTGGCCCTGCTGCTGTCGGCAGTGCAGGCTTTGGTATTTACGCTTCTATCGACCATATATATTCTGTTGATGTTGCCCCACGAGGAGCACGAACATTGAGAAGATATAAAGAATATAGGCATAATATAAACGTTCAAAGGTATTAGGAGGAAACAATGGATTTTCAAGCCATGATCAGCTTGGCTGCCCCGCTGGGATTGGGCCTGGCGGCGATCGGTTCCGCGTACGGTATCGGCCGGACCGCCGGTTCGGCGATGGAAGCCATGGGGCGTCAGCCCGAGGCCGCCGGCAAAATTCAGGTGGCCATGATTATCGGCGCCGGTTTTATCGAGGCTTTGACGATTTACGTCTTCATCGCCTTCTTCGTCGCCATGGGCAAGGTTGGAGTGTGATGCAATCCTTCCCGCACGGGGAAAATAATCCCCGCGGGATACCGAAACGGGAAGGTCCTGGAATATGATAAGTTTGCAATGGCAACAGATACTCACCCATGCCCTGGGGTTCCTCCTGGCCCTGTGGATACTGAAAAAGTATGCCTGGGGCCCGCTTCTGAAACTCCTGGACGAACGGCGCCAGAAAATCGCCGATGAGTTCCAGAGGATCGATGATGAAAAGGCGGCCGCCGGGAAACTGCGGGCGGAGTACGAAGACAAGTTGAAAAATATCGAAGCCGAACGGCGTCAGAAAATAGCCGAGACGGTTCACGAGGCCGGCAAGATGGCTTCGGATATCAAGGTGCATGCCCAGGAAGAGGCGCGGCATATGATCGAGCGCACCAACGAGCAGTTGCAACGCGATATCGATTCGGCCAAGGTGCAACTTAAGGAAGACATGGTCAGGATTACCCTTACCGCGGCGGAAAAGATTCTGCACGAAAAATTGACCGACGCCAAGGAAAGAGAACTGATCGGGAAATTCATCGACGGTATCGAGAAGGCTTGATAAGAGATGCTGGCCCAACAGGTAGGCAAAAAATACGGCGGGGCGTTGTATCGCCTGGCCCTGGATAGAAATCTGATCGATCAGGCCTGGGAGCAGTTCGAAGGACTGGCCGTCTATTTGAGTAAAGATAATACTTTTCTTAATTATATGATGGCGCCTCAGATTCCCGACGAAAAAAAAGTGTCTCTAATTAAAAGTGCCTTTGAAAAGCAGTTCGAGAAACCGTTTTTTAATTTCCTGATGGTGCTGATGCGCAAGCGGCGCATCAAGTATTTGATGGAAATTATCGATGAATTCGATCGCCTGGTACGAGTCAAGAAAGGCATCGCCCGGGTAACCTGTATCACCACCGCCCCGGTGGCCGAGGCCGACCGCAAAAAACTGGTCGACCGGCTGGCCGCCAAAACCGGCCTCAAGATTGAACTGGAAAGTAAAATCGACAAGGCCATCATCGGCGGCATGATCGTCATCCTGCCCAACCAGATTATCGACGGATCCATCCGCCATGGTCTGGAATTATTGCGCAACCGGCTGATGCGGGTAAAAGTGAACTGACCGAAAGGCTTTGATTTTCGGCAATCATAAATTTGGAGTTTGACATATAGATGGCATCGGCGCTTTGGAAAACCCGGCGCCGCGACAAGAATGCATAATGATTTGGGGTAAAAGACTATGGGTCTTAATCCGGAAGAAGTCTCTGCGATAATAAAGCGAGAAGTAGAAAGCTACGAAACCAAGCTCGAGATGGAATCGGTGGGAACCGTCCTGCAGGTCAGCGACGGTATCGCCCGGATCTGGGGCCTGGAAGATGTCATGATGTCGGAGCTGATAAAATTCCCCGGCGATGCCATCGGTTTGGTTTTGAACCTCGAAGAAGACAGCGTCGGCGCCGCCATATTCGGCGAAGTCACCGGCATCAAGGAGGGCGACACGGTGCGCCGTACCGGCAATGTGGCGCAGGTGCCCGTGGGTGATGCTCTCATCGGGCGGGTGGTCAACCCGCTGGGCCAGCCGCTGGACGGCAAGGGCCCCATCGTGACCGATAAATTCCGCGTACTGGAAGGGCGCGCCCCCAACGTGGTACAGCGCCAGCCGGTGAAAGAACCGGTCCAGACCGGCCTGAAAGCCATCGATTCCATGATTCCCATCGGACGCGGCCAGCGCGAGTTGATTATCGGCGACCGCGGCACGGGCAAAACGGCCGTGGCCGTGGATACCATTCTCAATCAAAAGGGCATGAACGTCTTTTGTATTTACGTGGCGATCGGGCAGAAAGCCTCGACCGTGGCCAAGGTGGTGAAAACCCTCGAGGACCACGGCGCCATGGCGTACACCACCGTCGTGGCGGCCAATGCCTCCGACCCGGCCCCCATGCAGTACATCGCCCCTTACGCCGGCTGTTCCATGGGCGAAGAATTCCTTTATACCGGGCGGCATGTCGTCGTGATTTATGACGATCTTTCCAAGCACGCCCAGTCGTACCGCCAATTGTCGCTGTTGCTTCGCCGTCCGCCGGGACGCGAGGCCTACCCCGGCGACGTTTTTTATCTGCATTCCCGCCTGTTGGAGCGGGCCGCCAAATTGAACGATAAACTGGGCGGCGGTTCCCTGACGGCTCTGCCGATAATCGAAACCCAGGCCGGCGACGTTTCGGCGTACATCCCGACCAACGTCATTTCCATTACCGACGGTCAGATATTCCTGGAAGGCGACCTCTTTTATTCCGGTATTCGCCCGGCCATCAATGTCGGTATTTCGGTCTCGCGCGTGGGCGGCAACGCCCAGACCAAGGCCATGAAAAAAGTGGCCGGGTCGTTGCGCCTCGACCTGGCGCAGTACCGCGAACTGGCGGCCTTCGCCCAGTTCGGGTCGGATCTCGACGCCGCCACCCAGCGGCAGTTGACCCGCGGCGAAAAAATGGTGGAGATTTTGAAACAGGGGCAGTACATCCCGATGTCCCTGGCCGGCCAGGTGATGATTATCTGGTGCGGTGTCCGGGGTTACCTGGACAGTCTTCCCACCGCCAGGTTATCCGAATTTGAAAAGGGCTTTTCCGAATTTTGCAGCCAGAAATTTCCCGATATCGAACATTCCCTGAACAAGGAAAAAGAGATATCGCCCAACACCGAAGCCAAACTGAAACAGGCCGCGGAGGAATTCAAAGCCCGGTTTGTGGAGAAACTGAAATAACGCACCATGCCTACTTTAAGACAGGTTCGTAAAAGAATCCGCTCGGTTAGAGCCACCCGGCAGATAACCAAGGCGATGGAGATGGTGGCGGCGGCCAAACTGCGTAAGGCCCAGATGCGCATCATGCAGGTGCGGCCGTATTCGGGAAAACTGGACGAAATCCTGCGCCATCTGGCGGCGGCCGCGGAAGGG
Organism: Candidatus Zixiibacteriota bacterium; assembly: GCA_041752195.1. Taxonomy (GTDB): domain Bacteria; phylum Zixibacteria; class MSB-5A5; order GN15; family PGXB01; genus JBGSHP01. Next base: position 191,371 of record JBGSHP010000023.1, read on the forward strand.
GAATTATCCCATGCCTATTTCGAGAAACGCCCCGTCCATAAACGCACCCTGGTCGTGGTCACTTCGGATCGCGGTTTCTGCGGCTCCTTTAACGCCAATCTTATCCGCAAGGCGACCGAGTGGCTGGCCGACAAGGCGGTCGAGAATACCGAAATAATCTGCCTCGGAAAAAAAGGTTTCGACTTTTTCAAAAGGCGGAAATGGACCGTCGCGGCCAAATATCTCGACTGGTCGGGCAATCTCGATATGGATAAAGCCCGGGCCGTGGTGGCTTATCTCACCGGCCGCTTTTTATCCGGCGAGACCGATGAAATCACCCTGATTTACACCCAGTTTTTATCCACGGCCAGGTACCGCATCGTCCAGGTGCCGTATCTGCCCGTGGAGAAGATAGAAACCGAGGGCCACACCGGGCATCTCGATTATATTTTCGAGCCGGACCCCCAGCGGATATTCGCCGGACTCATGCCCAAGTACGCCCTGACCAAGATGATTACGACTCTAGCCGATTCTTTCGCCGCCGAACACGGCACTCGCATGATTGCCATGGGCGGGGCCACCAAAAACGCCGGGGAAATGATAGATAAACTGACTCTGCAGTACAACAAGGCCCGCCAGGCCGCCATCACCAAGGAATTGTTGGAAATCGTTTCCGGCGCCGAGGCTTTGAAGGGTTAAGCAAATTTATATTTTTTATATACGGAGCAAACAGTAATGGCGGAAAATATCGGAAAAGTGGTCCAGGTTATCGGGCCCACGGTCGATTGCGCCTTCGATTCCGACAAGTTGCCCAATATTCTCAATGCCATCAAAATTGAGGATAAGGCCAAAGGCATCAATCTTACCGTGGAAGCGGCCATGCATATCGGCGACAACCTGGTTCGGTGCATAGCCCTGGCCTCGACCGACGGACTCGTGCGCGGCATGAAAGCCGTCGATACCGGCGGCCCCATCACGGTCCCGGTGGGCGATAAAACCCTGGGGCGCATTTTTAATCTCCTGGGCGATACTATCGACGACGGCGGCGCCTTCGAGGTCACCAAGAGATATCCCATCCACCGCGCGACCCCCAAACTCGAGGAACAGGATACCACTACCGAGATTCTGGAAACCGGCATCAAGGTGGTCGATCTTCTGGAACCGTACCCCAAGGGCGGCAAGGTCGGTCTGTTCGGCGGCGCCGGCGTGGGCAAGACGGTTCTGATTCAGGAATTGATTCGCTCCGTGGCCACCGAGCACGGCGGTTTTTCCGTTTTCTGCGGCGTGGGCGAACGCACCCGCGAAGGCAACGACCTCTGGCTGGAAATGAAAGAATCCGGCGTTATCGCCAAGACCGTGATGGTCTTTGGCCAGATGAACGAACCCCCCGGAGCGCGCCTTCGCATCGGCCTGGCCGGTTTGACCATGGCCGAGTATTTCCGCGACGAAGAACATCAGGATGTGCTGGTCTTTATCGATAATATTTTCCGTTTCGTGCAGGCCGGTTCCGAAGTCTCGGCCCTTCTGGGACGTATGCCTTCGGCAGTCGGTTATCAGCCGACCCTGGGAACCGAGATGGGCGCTCTTCAGGAGCGTATCACTTCCACCAAATCCGGCTCGATCACCTCGGTGCAGGCCATTTACGTGCCGGCCGACGACCTGACCGATCCGGCCCCGGCTACCACTTTCTCGCACCTCGACGCCACCACGGTGCTGTCGCGCCAGATCGTGGAACTGGGTATTTATCCGGCCGTGGATCCGCTCGATTCCACCTCGCGCATTCTCGACCCCAATATCGTCGGGCAGGAACATTACAACGTCGCGCGAAAAGTCCAACAGATATTACAGCGATACAAAGATCTTCAGGATATTATCGCCATTCTGGGCGTGGATGAATTGTCCGAAGACGACAAGTTGATCGTCGGCCGCGCCCGCAAGATACAGAAATTCCTCTCCCAGCCGTTCTTCGTGGCCGAGGCGTTCACCGGGCGCAAGGGCCGGTACGTCAAACTCGAAGACACCATCAAGGCTTTCAAGCGCGTGGCCGAGGGCGAACTGGATGATATCCCCGAGCAGGCGTTCTACATGGTCGGCGGTATCGACGAGGTCTTCGAAAACTACGAGAAGATGAAATAACGCCGGGTTATTATGTTTAAACTGTCGATCGTGACGCCGGAAAAAATCTTCTACGAGAACGAGGTGGCCTCGCTGATCGCTCCCGGTATCGAGGGATACCTGGGGGTTTTGACCAGCCATGCCCCGCTTATCACGGCCATTATCCCCGGCAAGGTGACGATTAAGGAGACTTCGGGCAAGGAAGAGATTCATGTCTCGGTGGCCCACGGTTTTCTGGAGGTCTCGCAGAATATCGCCACGGTGCTGGTCGATTCGGCCGAATATGTTTCGGACATCGATGTCGAACGCGCCAAAAAGTCTATGGAGCGGGCCAAACAGCGCATATCCGAAAAGGTCGGTAATATCGACCTGCCCCGCGCCTATATGTCCCTGGAACGGGCCAAGAATAGGATAAGTTTGGCGGGGAGATAGGGGCGATTATATTTCGCTTTCGCATTGTTGAAATAAAATAATGGCATGATTTAAAAGGCCGGACAACTCGTCCGGCCTTTTTTGCGTGATACAATACAATACGGGTCCAATAAACCACCTGATCTGCTGCCACCGAAGGCGGAATGTCCGATACTAAAGATGACATAATCGGCTTCTGATTATTAATAAGGATACGTGCCGACCTTTGCAGTATAATGTGCCAGACCTTACCTAATAAGATTCAAGTGATTTTCGCAATTCATTTAGCTTTTTGTCATGCTGGTTAATACGATACGCTTTATCACAACTCTGCTTCGCCTCCTTATATCTTCCTTTTTGCTTGAGAATCCTACATCTATTTGCCAACGCAGTATAGTCATTTTCGTTCAAAGAAATGATTTTGTTAACATAAACAAGTGCACTATCGTATTGTCTTTCATTCATATATATTCCACATAGGCAATGCCAATATCTATCTGAAGGCATGCCGTATTTACGGCCCAAATTAGTTGATTGCCATGCCCTCATATTTTGATAATACATTATATTAATTTGAGTTATTCCATACCATGTGGGCCAATTTGTAGAATCGATGAGTAGAATGCGACTGTAATCGGCCATTGCGGAATCATAATTACCGCTGTTATAGTACATATAAGCTCTATTGATTCTTGCATTAATATGTTTGGCGTCATAACGCAACGCCATATTTAAGTATTGAATTGCTTTTTCCGTATCGCCTATCTCATCGTAATCATAAGCAATATTAACTAATGCATCAATATAGAAAGAATCAGTTTTTATTGCATATCCATAATAAATTATGGCGGAGTCTATTTCGTTCATAAAATCAAAAGCGAGTGCCTTGTTATACCATAGCGTTACAAAATTCCCGCCACAATCTATGGCAGAATTGAATTTTTGTAATGCGCTTCTGGGATTATTCAATTCTAATAAACATATTGCCCAGTTCGTATATAAAAATGGATTGCAGTTATCATGTAACAGGCCCTTCTCCAGAATAGTCATTGCATCATGGTATTTTTGTGCAGAACTATAAAGAGAACTTAAATTTATTGTGGCTACATAAAATACTGGATTTAAGTCTAACGCGTGGAGATATGAAAATTCGGCATCAGATATTCTGTTGATGTGCCATAACATGTTGCCTTGATTAAACCAGTATTCTGCCTTCTTGTCATCGATAAATATTGCACGTTTAATACAATCGATAGCGATCAGAGAATGCGAATAATCGTCTAACGCACATGCCAAAGCGTTCCAGGTTTCGTCAAGATTGTCTCTTAATAAAAGCGAATATTTCAAGTGGATAATTGCAGTCCATGAATCGCCCTTCTTAAGTTTTATAATTCCTTTGTAATAATACGACATCGCCAGTTTTGTGGAATCAAAGCTTGCTGCTTGAATCGCGTAATCTATATGCGTTTCTGCAAGAACCAAATCATTTTGTTCAATGCAAGATATCGCGTTGTCTATTGAATTATTAGAGATTCTATCAAGTATTTCGCTCTTCTTTAAATATAGGTTATAAGTATTACCCTCTCTTAACATATATAAGATGGTATCCGTATTATGCCTGGCAATGGCCGCATTATACGCCGTATTATTGATTGTTGTTGACTGTTCCGAGCTTGATTGATCATCTGTACAGGATTTAATTAATCCGGCGATTGTCCCTAAAGAAAGCAAAACCATTGCCCAAAATTCATACTTCCAAAACACAGATTCGGCACGTTTTAACCAAATATTATAAGCCCCCAAAAACGCTCCCAAAATGGCCAATGGCAGTGCTATTAGATAATACCACATTTGCGTACTTTCACTTTGGTTTTATTACTTCCCTTGTATATTAATCTAGGGGATTAAAAAGTGAATTACAACACCAAATATTGCGGGCCGTGATCTTGAAATCCTAATAATCCCCGACGTACAAAATCGCTATCAAATCACTACTGATTTGACACCGCCCCTCTATATAGAAGGATTATTATGCATCCAGAAAATATATCACTTCTCGCCGTCCCCCCGGCAAAATGTAATATTCGCTGTAACATAATATATCTGATTCACTTATCTGGGATATCTCGAAATTAAGTAGAGAATAATGGAAGAAACAAACCCATTTTGTTTGGAGTGCGGAAGCGAAAGCTTCCGCTGGCTTGGCTGAAGCTATCGCTTCAGCACTCCATAAAAGAAATGGAATAATCTCACTTGCGAAGGGAATGTTACTCAATGGCTCCCTAAAAATAACAAAACGAACCCATTTGGGGCATCGCCCCCTTCAATTGTCGGGTGGACTTCGTAGGGGCGGGTTTAAAACCCGCCCTCTTGAAGAACGCAAAACAAGGGCAGGTCTTAGACCTGCCCCTACAGCCTTAAAAATAACCAAACAGCCCTTTTCCAGAAAAAACGATGTCTAAAAATTTTTCGGAACGAACCCAATTCATGGCACAAGATTATTCCACAATAAGATAGGAGGAATTTTTTAAGACCTATTCCCCGTGGGCAGCAGACGTCTTCGCCTGCCCCATGACGAGTGCATGGCAGACGTCCTCGTCTGCCATAAATAGAATCGGCAGACCGTGAGGTCTGCCGTGCACAGGTTTTTTTATGGGTGGCCCACCCTTCAGGGTGGGTTCCATGGATAATGCAATTGCCCTTTTACGTAAACAGCGGATTGGCTTTTTCCGGGTCGATTTCCAGATCCTTCAGAGCGTTTTGTACTACGCCCGGTTTTATCTTTTTATTCCGCGCCAACTCATTCAAGGCCGCCAGCGCGATATAGCGGGCATCGACCTCAAAGAAATTACGCAACGCCGCGCGGCCGTCGCTTCGCCCGAAGCCGTCGGTGCCCAGTATGGCCAACGGCCCCGGCACCCATCTTGCCACCGAAGCCGGTACCGCCCGGACATAATCCGAGGCAGCCACGAACACGCCCGATTCTTTCTCCAGATCCGCCGTGATATTCGGTTTGCGTTCCGGAAGTCCGGGGTTGAGAAGATTCCAGCGCTCGATATTGATGGCGTCGTAGTACAGTTCTTTATAACTGGTAACCGACCAGACATCGGCCGAAATATCGTACTTATCCTCGAGAATCTTCTGGGCCTTGATCGCTTCGTTGAGAATGGCGCCGCTCCCCAGCAGATGGGCCTTGGCCTTGCCGCCGTTCTTGTCGCTTTTCCTGAAACGGTAGATGCCTTTCAGGATATCATCTTTGATTCCTTCGGGCATGGGCGGCATTTTGTAAAACTCGTTCATTACCGTGATATAATAAAACAGGTTTTCCTGATTGACATACATCCGGTACAGGCCGTTTTCCAGAATGGTCGCCAGTTCATAGGCGAAAGCGGGGTCGTACGCCTTGACATTGGGAACGGGATAGGCCAGAAGATGGCTGTTGCCGTCCTGGTGCTGGAGTCCTTCGCCGGCCAGCGTCGTCCGGCCGCTGGTGCCTCCGATCATGAATCCCCTGGTCTGCATGTCGGCCGCGGCCCAGACCAGGTCGCCGATCCGCTGGAATCCGAACATGGAGTAGAAAATGAAGAAGGGGATCATGTTCAGGCCGTGAGTGGCGTAGGCGTTGCCGGCCGCGATAAACGAGGACATCGAACCGGCCTCGGTGATACCTTCCTCCAGTATCACACCGTCTTTGGCTTCTTTATAGTACAGCAGGCTTTCCCGGTCGACCGGCTGGTACAACTGCCCGACACTGGAGTAGATGCCGTAATTGCGGAACAGCGGCTCCATGCCGAAAGTACGGGCCTCGTCGGGGACGATGGGTACGATGTTTTTGCCGACACTTTTGTCGCCGAGAAGTTTGGCCAGGATGTGAACAAAGACCATGGTAGTGGAGACTTCGCGCTCGCCGGTCCCGGTATAGTACTCTTCGAAGTGTTTGGGATCGACCGTCTCGATGGGGTCTACCTTGACCATTCTCCTCGGAACATACCCGCCCAGTTTTTCGCGGTGTTCGCGGAGATATTTCATTTCGGGGCTGTCCTCGGGCGGACGATAAAACGGCGCCTCGGCCACTTCGCTATCGGAAATGGGAATACCGAAGCGGCTGCGGAATTCACGAAGTTCCTGCTCGTTGAGTTTCTTCTGCTGGTGGGTGATATTTTTCCCTTCGCCCGCTTCGCCCAGGCCGTACCCCTTGATGGTCTTGGCCAGGATCACGGTGGGCGAGCCTTTATGCTCGACCGCGGCCTTATAGGCGGCGTAGACTTTTTCCGGGTCGTGCCCGCCGCGCCGAAGTCTTCGCAGTTGCTCTTCGGAATAGTTATGCACCAGTTCTTTAAGTTCGGGATACTTGCCGAAAAAGTCCTGGCGGATGAATTCGCCGTCACTGACGACATACTTCTGGTACTGCCCGTCGGGGACTTCGCCCATGCGCTTTATCAGAAGACCGGACTTATCCTTTTCCAGAAGGGCGTCCCAGTCATCGCCCCAGATAACTTTGATGACATTCCAGCCGGCTCCCAGGAAGGCGGCCTCCAGTTCCTGAATTATCTTGCCGTTGCCGCGGACAGGGCCGTCGAGACGCTGAAGATTACAGTTGACCACAAAAATGAGATTGTCCAGTTTTTCCCGGGCCGCCAGCGTGATCGCTCCCAGCGTTTCCGGTTCATCCGTTTCGCCGTCACCCAGGAAGGCCCAGATTCTCTGTTGGGAAGTATCCTTGAGGCCGCGATCGTGAAGATAGCGATTAAAGCGGGCTTGGTAGATGGCCATAATGGGGGAAAGGCCCATCGAGACGGTGGGGAACTGCCAGAAATCGGGTCTTAACCAGGGATGCGGGTACGACGGCAGACCTCCGCCGGGGCGGAGTTCGCGGCGGAAACTCTCCAGGTCTTTTTCCGTCAGGCGGCCTTCGACAAAGGCCCGGGCATATATGCCGGGAGCGGCATGTCCCTGAAAATAAATTATATCACCGTCCTGCTTTTCATTGCGGCCACGGAAAAAATGATTAAAACCGACTTCGTACAGGGTGGCGGCCGAGGCAAAAGTGGAAATATGTCCGCCGATACCGCTTTCTTCGCGATTGGCGCGGACCACCATGGCCATGGCATTCCAGCGGATGATCGATTTTATGCGGCGTTCGATTTCGCGGCTGCCGGGGTAGGCGGTCTGCTTCTCGGCCGGGATAGTGTTGATGTACGGCGTCAGATGCGGGGTGGTGACCGGGACACCCAGGTTTTCGGCTTTGTCCCGGAGTTTGTTCAGAATATCGATGACCCGTTCCTTGCCCTCGGTTTGATAAATATCAGCCAGAGCCTCCAGCCATTCGGAGTCCTCGGCGCGGAAATCCTCTATCTTGGCCTTATCTTTAACTTCGCTCATATATGGGTCCCCTGTCTATTGTTTTCGACTGTTCGCATCCACTCGAACTAATTCACCTTAAGCAATTATGCTTATACGCCTTAACTTCGATACGCCCGATGTCATTAAAGTGTCCGATTCCCGTCATTCATAACTCTGTTTTATCTATAACGGCTTTTGAACGGCTTTTGACACGAAAATCTTTACTAAATAGTGGAAATTAAAAGGATTGGTGCAACAAAAAATATCACTCAAAATGCGGCCTCCGAAATGCCGATTACGTTTCAGGAGCCATTCGAGACCGGTTAAGTCTTTAATTGCGAATATATTATCATAAAGGACTTGACTGGTCAATGTCTGATTATCTATTTTCATGGATAGACAGGGATAAATCATATCGGATATAGTGAAAGAATTCACAATCTTCAAGGGAAGGAGAGCACTGTGAAAGGAGTTGGGGAGAACTTAAAATTCGCGGCGGTCGCCCTGGTCTTGATTCTGGGGGTTGCGGCCGCTATGGCCCAGACAGTACCGCCTTTGGCCGGCGATAAAGCCCTGGGATCACGCACCTATAAGGATTATGAAACACCGGAGTTTTGCGGCGCCTCCTGCCATGTCGATTTTTACCGGCAGTGGCGTCAGGCGATGATGTCGCAGGCCTATACGCATCACTGGGATGAAATCGAATATTTCAAACTGGCCGTGCCGCACGCCGAGAAAGATGAAAAAGTCGCCGAAGTCAAAGCCGGGTGCAACGGTTGCCATGCGCCGATTGCCTTTTTGGCCGGGGACGTTCCGCCGCCTAAACCGCATGAGAATAGCCGGGCCAACGAATCGGTTTCCTGCGAAGTCTGCCATACGGCGATCGGATTCGAAGGGGATACGCCGTACAATTTCAATTTTATCAGTTCGCCCGGGGACATAAAGTACGGCCCGCGCGAAACCGTCGAATCCCCAGCCCACCAGGGTGCCAAATCTGATTTTCTGAATAAGGCCGAGTTTTGCGGCACCTGTCACAATGAAAAAAGCCCCTATGGCATCTGGGTTAAATCGACCCATCTGGAGTGGAAAGAAGGACCGTATGCCGCCGAAGGCGTGCCCTGCCAGAAATGCCACATGACATATTCCCGCATGGCCACGGCCGAGATGGGGACGGTCTATGATGACGCCGCCCTGCATCTGTTTCATGGGGCGCATGATCCCGGCAAGGTCGGGGGGACAATCGAGTTAAGAATTCATCCTGATATCACCGAAGTCGAGCCGGGCGAAAAAATTAAACTTACCCTGGCCTTATTCAATCAGAAAACCGGGCATAAATTCCCCAGCGGTTCGGTGGAAGACAGGATTGTCTGGGCGCATGTCGAGGCGATCGATGCTTCCGGCAAGATTTATCATTTACCGGTCGACAAGAAAGGTTTTGAGGGCGAGGAATATACCATCGGGGCCGATGTTCTGGCTTATCAGGATATGGGTATTGCCCTGGATATAGCCGATTTCAAAGGAGTTCAGCGCGACGGTATCCCCCTCGGCGACCGTATTTTCCGCATGGCCTATTTTGATCCCCAGGGAAGAATGACCATCCAGCAGTGGAATACGGCCGGACTGGGTGTCGATTATCGCCTTGGGCCGCGCGAGACCAAGGTCGAGACTTATACTTTCCAGGTTCCCGAAACCGCGGCCCCGGGAAAAATGAAAGTCACGGCGGTGCTTAATTACCAGAAACTGGTTAAGCCGGTGGCGGATTTTCTGGAGGTCCCCGCTGAAGAATCCGAAATCGTGGTTGTCAATAAACACAGCACCGAAATCGAGATATTGCCCTGATAAAGGAGGAAACATGAGTAAGAAGATCGTCAGCCTGGCCACTCTGGCCTTATTTTTGGGCGCCCTGGCGGTATCGTTCTTTGCCTATACCGAATCGGCCGAGGCGATCCCGGCCTTTGCCCGCAAGTACAGCATGTCCTGCACCACCTGTCATGCCCCGGTGCCGAAATTGAAAGCCTACGGCGATGAATTCGCCGGGAACGGGTTTGTTCTGAAAGATAAAGAAGCCCCGCGTTATTTTATGGAAGCGGGCGACGAAAACCTGTCGCTGATACGGGATTTCCCCGTCGCGGTGCGAATGGACGGTTATATCAAGTATCATTCTAATACCGACAAAAACGTGGATTTGACCTCGCCTTACCTGGTTAAATTTATGTCCGGGGGTTCCCTGGCGAAAAACCTGGCCTACTATTTTTATTTTTATATGAATGAGCGGGGCGAAGTGGCCGGTGTTGAAGATGCCTACATCATGTTCAACAACCTGTTCGGAAGCGAACTCGATGTCTATCTCGGGCAATTCCAGATATCCGATCCGCTTTTCAAACGCGAATTACGCCTGACCTATGAGGATTATGAAATCTATCGCCACAAGCCGGGCGATTCCAAAATAAACCTGGCTTATGACCGCGGTGTGATGCTGACCTATGGTTTTCCCTCCGGGACGGATATTATCGTCGAAGTTGTCAACGGCAACGGTTTGGCCGAGGCCGATGATTTCCGGGTTTATGACGAAGATAAGTACAAGGGGTATATCGGGCGGATTAGCCAGGATATAGGGGAATTTTTCCGGATCGGCGGGATTGGCTATACCGGCAAGGAAGGACTTACCGGTCAAAATGAAGTTTGGATGGCCGGGCCGGATATGACTCTGAACTGGACCGACCGCCTGGAACTTAACCTGCAGTACCTGGTCAGAAATGACAGCGATCCGCTTTTCGCGGGGTCCGACAGCGATATCGAGACCAAGGGCGGTTTCGGGGAACTGGTGATTATGCCCGACGGCGACCGGAGCCGCTGGTATGGAGTCCTTTTGGGCAACTATGTCGAATCCGACCTGGGTGATTATAAATATCAGACTATTTCAGCCCATCTGGGACACTTGCTTCGCACCAATATCCGCCTGGTCGGTGAATTTATCTACGATATTGAGAACGAAGAAAGCACGTTCGTGATGGGATTTGTCTCGGGATTTTAGATACCGACCTGCTAATTGTACACCCGGTTGATGAATATTAACCGGGTGTTTCGTTATTGACGCTGGAATATAATTATTATCTACCGCAATCGTAACTGCCAGCCGCGAACCAGGTAGTACAGTACCGGCACGATGATGAGGGTCAGGATTAACGAAGACACCAGACCGCCCACCATCGGTGCGGCGATTCGCTGCATTACTTCCGAACCGGTGCCCTTGTCGAATAAAACCGGCAAAAGGGCCAGGATGGTATCGCCCACCGTCATAAGTTTAGGGCGAACCCTTTCGATGGCGCCTTCCAGGACGGAGGTTTCGAGATCTTTCAGGGAATTCAGCCGTCCCTGCGATTTGTACCGCTCCAGGGCCTCATCCAGATAGACCAGCATCACCACGCCGGTTTCGGCGGCCAGGCCGGCCAGGGCAATAAACCCGATATAAACCGCGACAGAAGTATTAAAACCATAAATATAAAAGAGCCAGATGCCGCCGATCAGGGCGAACGGCAACGATAATAATACAATGACCAGGTTGGTCCAGTTTCGGAAGTGCAGGTACAGCAATAATACGATTATAAACAAGGTCAAAGGCACAATTACCCGCAATCGTTCCGCGGCTTCTTGCATGCTCTCATATTGCCCCGACCAGGTCAGGGAGTATCCCGCCGGAAGGGTTACCTGCTCTTTGACGGCCTGTCTGGCGGCGGTGACATAACGGCCGACATCGATATCTTTTAAATCGACATAGACCCAGGCGGTAGGGCGGGCGTTTTCGGACTTAATCATATCCGGGCCGGTGGAGAATTTTAATGAGGCCACCTGGCCCAGGGGCACCTGGCGGCCGCTCATGGTCGGAATCAACACTCTTTTCAATTCTTCGGGATTATCGCGAAGTTCGCGGGGGTAACGAATATTGACGGGGTGCCGCTCCAAGCCCTCGATATTGCGGGTCACATTCATGCCACCGACCGCAACGGCGATTACATCCTGAATGTCACCCACGGTCAGGCCGTAAGAAGCGGCTTTCAGGCGGTCGATATCGATATCCAGATAATTGCCGCCGGTGACCCGCTCGGCGTAGGCGGAACGGGTTCCCGGAAGAAATCGTACCACAGCTTCGATTCTCTGGCCAATGGCATTGAGACTGTCCAGATCGGCGCCCATCACTTTTATCCCCACCGGTGTCTTGATGCCCGTGGCCAGCATATCGATGCGGGTGCGGATGGGCATGGTCCAGGCGTTGGTCAATCCCGGAATCTGTATGGCCCGGTCGAGGGAATCGACCAGCATTTCGGGGGTCAATCCCCGACGCCATTGTTCGGGAGGTTTAAGCATGATTGTCGTTTCCAGCATCATCATGGGAGCCGGGTCGGTGGCCGTCTCGGCCCGGCCGACTTTGCCGAAAACCCTTTCCACTTCGGGAAAAGAAGCAATAATTTTGTCGGTCTGCTGGAGGAGTTCCCTGGCCTTGGTGACGGATATCCCCGGGAGGGTGGTGGGCATATAAAGTAAATCACCTTCATACAGAGGCGGCATGAACTCGGAGCCGATTCGATAGAGCGGCAAGATGGAGACAATCATCAGAATAATCGTCAGGGCCATGACGGTTTTGCGATACTTCATGACAAAATGCATGATAGGCCGGTACAGCCGGGTGCTGATTCGCGACAAGGGGTTTTTATCTTCAGGGCGGATTTTACCTTTTATGAAAAAGACCACCAGGGCGGGAATAACCGTGATCGAAATCAGGGCCGATGACGCCATGGCGAAAGTCTTGGTCCAGGCCAGGGGTTTGAATAGCCGTCCCGATTGTCCTCCCAGTACCAGTACGGGCAGAAATGAAACGGTCACGATTAAAAGTGAAAAAAACAAAGCGGGGCCGACTTCTTTAGCCGAGTCAAGAATCACTTCTATGTGCGATTTTCCGGTATTGCGTTCGATATGTTTATGGGCGTTTTCGACCATCACGACCGAGGCATCGGTCATGACACCGATGGCAATGGCAATCCCGCCCAATGACATGATGTTGGCGTCGATGCCAAGGACGTACATGGCCAGTATCGACATCAAGACCCCGGCCGGCAAAGTCACGACCGCCACCAAAGTGGAGCGAACATGAAGTAGGAAAAGAAGCGTCACCAGCGTAACCATCAAAATTTCTAAAATCAGGGTTACCTTGAGATTGGAGACGGCCCGGTTAATCAGGGCCGAGCGGTCATAGACCGGGACAATTTCGACGCCCGGCGGAAGGCTTCCTTTTATTTCCTCCAGTTTTGTCTTAACGCGCTCTATAACGGCCCGGGCGTTTTCGCCCCAGCGGATAATAATAATTCCCCCGACAGTCTCGCCGATACCGTCGAGTTCCGCCACGCCCCTTCTTATTTCCGGGCCCAATTGGATATTGGCCACCGATGACAATAACACCGGCGCCGCATTCATGGAGGTATGCACCGGGATATTGCGAAGGTCTTCCAGATCGCCGAAATAGGCCACGGAACGGACCATATACTCGGTTTCACCCAATTCCAGGACTCTGCCTCCGGTGGCGCCCGTGGAACGCTTGACCGCCGTCATGACTTCGTCGAGGGTAATATCGTAGAAAGCCAGTTTGCGTGGGTCGACCTCGATTTGGTACTGGCGGACAAAGCCGCCCACCGAGGCCACCTCGGCGACACCGTCAAGGCTGGACAACTCGAATTTCAGAAACCAATCCTGAAGAGACCGCAACTCGGATAAGTCGTGTTGCCCGGTGGTATCAATAAGGGCGTATTGATACACCCAGCCGACCCCGGTGGCATCCGGCCCCAGTTGAGGGACGACCCCTTCCGGAAGCCGCCCCGACATCTGTGAAAGATACTCCAGTACCCGGCTGCGCGCCCAGTAAATATCCGTCCCGTCTTCAAAGATGATGTAAATAAAGGACATTCCGAAACTGGAATAACCGCGCACGGTTTCGGCTCCGGGCACGGACATGAGCGTGGTCGCCAGGGGATAAGTGACCTGGTCTTCGACCACCCGGGGCGGCTGGCCCATATACTCGGCCTGGACAATTACCTGGACATCGGACAGGTCGGGGATGGCGTCGACCGGGATCCTTTCCGCGGCATAGATGCCGGCCAGGAGCATGATGACGGTACAGGCCAGGACCAGCCAGCGGTGATGTATGGAAAATTCGATGATTCTATTGATCATGGCCGGCCCCGGGTTCGAGTTTGACGAGATTCATGCCGCATACGGAGCACTCGCCCGGCTGGTTCCGGACTACTCCGCAGGAAGCCATGGGACAATGATAGACTTCCTTATTTTCCGTTTTTTCCACAGGTACCAAATTCATGCCGCACTCGGAGCACTTGCCCGCCCCGTACCGCAGAATATGAAAATGCACAGGCATGGGGCAGGTGTAAATACCGGAAAATGTCTTACTTGTATCGGCGCTTGTTGACTTGTCTTCCTGATGCTCATGAGTCGAAGGTGAAGCGGCGGTCGATGAAGTCGCGCCTTTCTTTTCAGCCGTAATCGACAGAGGTATCAATTTCATATTGCACTTGGGACAACGTCCCGGTTTCAGGGAAACGACGGAATCCTCCGGCATCGGGCAGACATAAAGAGTATCAAGGGTGGTACTTTCTACCGGTACCAATTTCATACCGCATTCCGGGCATTTTCCTTCAGTGAATTTTAAAACATGATGATGCTCCGGCATGGGGCAGGTATAAATGCCCAAAGATGCGGAATCGGGCATGACTGCTGTTTTGTTGTCATGCTTCGATGCTTCTGCTGCTACGTCATGACCGACTTGTTTTGCCGCGGCGGGGTCATGCTGGTGCAAATCGGCATGGAGGACCTCGCTCAAGCGAGTTTCGCTGTCGAGCAAAAATTGCCCCGAAGTCACCACCATTTCTCCGGTCGCCAGGCCGTCCAGAATCTCCACCATGTCATCATCTCCGACCAGGCCGGTTATAACCTCGCGCGGAATATAAGAGCCGTCGGTCGAAGCCACATAGGCCACCTGGCGGGCGCCGGTATTGATGATGGCCTTTCGGGGAACAGCCAGGCGAGGTTTGCCGGCTTCGGCCGCGACGGTTACTTCGGCATACATTTCCGGCTTTAAATCCAGGCCGCTATTGGCGACTTCGAGGCGAATCTCGGCCTGGCCTTTTTCATCCAGAAAAGGTGCGATATAACTGATTTCGCCGCTGTAATTCCGGCCGGGAAGATTGGGGATGCTGATATACGCCTTTTGGCCTATTTTGACAAAGGGTAAATCCTGTTCATAAACGCTTGCCAGCACCCATACCCGGTCGACGGAGGCAATGCGATACATATTCATGCCCGGCATTACCTGGGCGCCCTGGGCCACTTCCTTGTCGATCACGACGCCGTTTACCGGGGAAACCAGGGTCAGATTGCGGGTGATTTCGCCGCTTTCCAGGAGGCGGTCGATTTGTTCCGGGGAAATATCCCAGTTGGCCAGTCGCCCATAGGCCGCTTTCTTGAAATCATTTTGCGTCTCCGGATCTTCTTGCGCCAAAGCCCCGTACGCTATCAGGAGTTCTTTTTGGGCGGCCACGAGCATGGGGGAGTACAATTCCAAAAGAGGCTGTCCTCTGGAGACGCCGCGCCCGGTATAATCGACATACAGTTTTTCCACCCAGCCTTCGACTTTGAGGTTGACATCATGTATATCCGGCTCGCGGTAGGCCACTTTGCCGAAAGCCCTGATGGCGCGGGACAGGTCGACGAAGTCGACCGGGCGGGTGGTCAAGCCGATATTCTGAACCACTGTCGGGTCCACGGTTATGCCCGATGAAGCCGCCAGGCCGGTGCCCTTTTTAGGCGTCAGTTTCATCCCGCAGATAGGGCAATAGCCGGGCTGGTCACTGACTATTTGCGGATGCATCCCGCAAGTAAATTGCGTTTGGCCGGAATCGGTCAAGGTCGTGGAGGAGGTCTTTCCCGGAGAGAGGACAAGAAAGGCCAGCCCAAAACCGGCCGCGACCGAGATAATGGTTATGAGAAGTGTTTTCATGGCAGATCCTCGCTATTTTGACCGATGATTTCCTCCAGTTCGGCCGTCATTTGATGATATTCCTTGAGGTTCATGAGCCGGTTCATTTCCGATTCCAGAAGTTCTATCCGGGACATGACCAGGTCGCCGAAATCCGCCTGCCCGACTTCATAAGCGCTTCGGGCGGCTTCAAAAGCGGCCTGTGCCTGGGGAACAAGTTTATCCCGGAAGTTGGCATTTTGTCCGGCCAGGGTTTTGAGTTGAACCAGAAGAGTCGATAATTCATTCTGCACCATCAATTCCAAATCATGCTGACGATATCGTGATGATTCCATGGCCAGGCGTGCGGAGCGGGTTTCATTTTTCTGTCTGGCAGAAAACCAGAGAGGCAGGTTGAACCCCAAGCCCACCGATATCATATCCTCGCCGCGAAGCGGGTCCATTTCCGTATCCCGGCGAATCATGTATTCGATTCTAAGCATTAATTCCGGCCAGTAACGGGAACGGGCCAGGGCCAGCTTCTGCCGGGCCAAATTGACTTCCAGCCCGGCCTGCGCCAGGTCCGGGTTGTTCCCGGGTAACGAATCCGTATCGATTGAAATTATCTCTTTCGGCATTTCAGGAAGATCGGGCTCCAGTGAGGAATCAACGACCGAGCCGGTCAGGCGCGCCAGTTGCAGAAGGGCCGCCAGGCGGTTTTTTTGCGCTTCCAATAAAGTATTATCCAGGAGGGTTTGGGTGGTGTGCGCTCTCAAAAAATCCTGAACGGAAGTTTCCCCATGCGTGTACCGAATTTCGGCGACGTCTTTTATGGACTCGTTTAACTCCTGATTTCGCCCGATAATATCCCGGGCCAGAGTCCAGAAGGAGTATTCATAATAACTCTGTTTCACCTGCCTGATTAATCGATTCCGGGTCATAATCGTTTCCTGGTTCATCAAGTCGGCTTCCAAAGACGCCATTCTGCTTTCCGCGCGAAGCATTCCCGGCCAGGGCAAGGCCTGACTTAGGCCAACCGAAATCGAGGACATCATACTCTCGTCCAAAGCCCAGGAACTTCGCGGGACATTATTAAAGCCGAGCATAACTTGCGGGTCGGGTAGTGTCCCGGCGGCCCTGGCCTGGTACCGGGAAGATTCCCGGCGGTTTTGCGAAGCCATCAGGCCGGGGTTTTTTTGGACCGCCGAACTTATGAGTGAATCCAGGGCCGGCGGATTTGTCCCGCCTGCGGCCGGGCACCAAAGCCCCAGCATAAGTATCAGGCCGGATATGAATATCCTGATCATATATTTCATTCCTTGTTAAAATAAAAATTGAGAGCGGCGTACTACGCCGTGTAATAGAATATAGCGCGGAAGAAAATCAGATTCTTAAAGAAGCGTGCCTAAGAAAGAGGGAAACCGTCGCCGGCGGAGGTCCGAAATCACGTTCCCAATTTCCGGGCGAGCATATTTCGATCTCTGCCGCGACCGGGATTTCCGCGGCCGGCGCCGACAGATTTTCAGGCGATCCGGTTGCGGAAGCGTTTAATGGCGTCGCAGGAACGGCTTCACGGTCAGCCATACCGCACGAGCAGGCGGAGGAACCGTTTTCGGACGGCATCGTGCCATCGCTTACGGTGCCGCATCCGCATCCGCAGTTGCAGACCGATTTCTGTGGCTTCATATCCAGGGGACAGGATTCAAAAGATAAACCGGGATAGGTAATAAGCATAATCAGGGCTGCGGAAAAAAAGCCCGCCCTGAAAATCGAAGAAGACATACCTGAAAATGTGCGAATCAAATTCATATGTGTCTTATAACACCGGTTCAACAAATCCGTTCCTGTTTAAATATACGGCTTATTTTCCCTATCGGAAGACTTTTAAATGCCGTTACCCGGTTTTCAGGTCGTGCTGTCGTCCACCAGCCGAAAGAGCAGGGAATTGTCGCTTTGGGCGATCCCATAGAAAGTCCGGTCATGCCACTGGTTATCATGTTCATGCACCAATCGCTGGTATAAGCCCGAAAGGAGATGGGTGATTTCCAGGCCGAATTGCGCGGCGAATCGATCGGCCGCGAAATAGACATCGGAACCCCGGCTTTCGCTGGGGATAACCAATTTCGTGACGTCGCCTTCCGCTATCGCCAGGGAGGGGTACATTTCGCGGACGTGGCGAAAGATAAGGGCCGCCACTCCTTTTCCCGATGATCTGAATTTCTCGCCGCTCATAATTCCCGGTTTCATCCATCAGTTTTATTCTTTAACATCGCTCTGACATTATCGAGAATATTTTCCGCCTTGAAATCATAATTTCTCATAACCACCGAACCGGGAGCCGAGGCCCCGAATTTATCCACGCCGCAAACATGGGAATCATTATCCCAATACGTCCGCCAACCCAGGGTGACCCCTGCTTCCATGACAAGGGTAGGTATATTTTCGGGAATCACCGACTTAATATACCGGCTGTCCTGTTTCTGAAATAACGTCACGGCCGGCAGGCTGACGACACGGGCGGCAATATTTTCTTTTTCCAGCAGTGACCGGGCCTCCAGGGCCAAATGAACCTCCGAGCCGGTGGCGATTAGAGTAACGTCAAGGAGACTCCTGAATCCTTCGGCCAGAATATAACCTCCATGAGGAAGACCTTCGCGAATGACGGATTTCAAAGATAAATCCAGTGACGGAAGGTCCTGCCTGGTCAAGATGAGGGCCGTCGGCCCCGAAGCCGTCTCCAAAGCCCAGCGCCAGCCCAAGGCGGTTTCAAAAGTATCGGCCGGGCGGATAACCGTCAGACCGGGAATGGCCCTTAAACTCAAAAGATGTTCCACCGGTTGATGCGTCGGGCCGTCTTCGCCGACCGCCAGGCTGTCATGAGTAAATACGTAAATAACCTTCAATTTGCTCAAAGCCGCCAGGCGTATCGACGGCCGCATATAATCGCTGAAAACCAGGAAGGTCCCGCCGTAGGGCCGTACGCCGCCGTGATAGGCCAGGCCGTTCAGGATTCCCCCCATGGCATGTTCCCGAACGCCAAAACGAATATTCCGACCGCCTCTGTTTTCGGAGGAATAATCGGATTCGCCGGTTAAGATGGTTTTGGTGCTGGGCGCCAGATCGGCCGAACCGCCCATTAGTTCCGGCATATGTCCGGCCATATGGTTGATGATTTTTCCCGAGGCGGTGCGGGTGGCTGCGGGTTTGATGTCAAACCCAAATGTTTGCCAAATTGTCTCCCAGTCAAGAGGCAAATCGCCCTTTAGAATTCTATTTAAATCACCGGCAGGCGAGGGAAACGCCCGGGCATAACTTGAGTATTTTTGCTCCCATGAAAGGAATTTTTCTTTGCCGCGTTCAAAGATATCCCGAAAAAGTAAAGAAACCTCCTCGGGTATGTAAAAGGATTGTTCCGGCCAGCCCAGACGGCGTTTGGCGGCCAGTAACTCTTGTTCCCCCAGCGGTTCGCCATGCGCCGAGGCTTTCCCCTGTTTGTTGGGAGCACCGAATCCTATCTCGGTTTTAACTTCAATCAGGGACGGCCGGGCCGGTTCCTGTCGCGCCGTTTCAATTGCCCTTTCTATCACTGCAATATCGTTGCCGTCGGGAACGTACTCCGTATGCCAGCCCATGGCCTCAAATCGGTTACGTACATTTTCAGTAAAGGCCAGGGCGGTGCTACCCTCGATAGTGATACGATTGCTGTCATACAGGACAATCAATTTCCCCAATTTTAAATGGCCGGCCAGGGAAGCGGCTTCATAGGAAATACCTTCCATCATATCGCCGTCGCCCGCCAGAACATAGGTGTAATGGTTTAAAATATCAAATTCCGGACGGTTGTAGCGAGCGGCCAGAAAACTCTCGGCCAGGGCCATGCCGACCGCGTTGGCCATTCCCTGCCCCAATGGACCGGTCGTGGCCTCGACCCCCGGCGTCAAGCCGTATTCCGGGTGGCCGGGTGTCCGGCTTGCCCATTGCCTGAAATTTTTTAATTGCTCCAGGGGGAGATTGTATCCGGATAAATGAAGCAGGGAATACAGTAGAGCCGAGCCATGGCCGGCGGAAAGGATAAAGCGATCGCGGTCGGGCCAGGACGGCTCGCCGGGATAAAATTTCAGGAATTTGGCCCATAAGACATACGCCATGGCGGCCGCCCCCATGGGGAGACCTGGATGCCCGGAATTCGCGGCCTGAACCATATCGGCGGATAAAAGGCGCAGAGTATTTACGGCCATTTGTTCATGAGGAGGCATTGAATTCATCTTTTTTCGACCGGTTATGGGTTTTAAAAGAACAGATTTTTCGCCTTTTGACTCTGGTAATAATCTATCAACGAATCCAGGTCAAATAAAAGTCATTTTTTTTGGGTTTCCGCCAATTGTAACTGATTATAAAGGTAATTGGCGGGGCGGTCGATACCTAAATATATGAAAGAAATGGCGGTTCAGCAGTCTAAGTCAACGCTGGATTTATTCTTACGGCAATTGGCCGGAAAATACTCGCGTTTTGCGCCCGGCCAGAAGATTCTCACGGAAGGGGAGCAGGGGAATACTATGCTCCTTATCTTGAGCGGCTCCGTGGTAATTACCCGGAAAAACCCCAAGACCGGGCAATCCATGGCGATTGCGACCCGCAAGGCCGGGGAATTTCTGGGGGAGATGGCTCTGGTCGAAGAATCACCCCGATTCGCCACCGTCACGGCCGAATCCCCCTGCGAAGTCCTGGAATTTTCGAAATTGAATTTCGAAAAGATCATCCGCGAAAAGCCTTCTTTTGCCACCCAGGTTCTGAAAAGTCTTAGCACCAAACTCCGCGAGTCCGATTCACTGCGAACGACTGAGTTGGAGGAACGCAACCGTAAATTGTCGGCCTTGAGCCGGAAATTGCTGGAAATGAATACCTTTCTGGATAACGTCATCGACCAATCTCCCACGGCCATGTTCCTGGTTACCCGGGGAGGCGAAGTCCTGCGCTCCAACCAGGCGGCCGCCCGGCTTTTCGGCATTCTGAATCGCCAGGATGACTTGCGCGTGGAAGACCTGTTTATGAACCTTAATATTGCCGAACGGTGTCAAAAATCAGGGGGAAGTATTACCCTGGAGACGACCGGACGGCGAGGCGGCGACGAATTCCCCGTCAGTCTGATTATTACCACTCTTTCCGGAACCAGCGATGAAATATTGCATCTGGCCATATGCCAGGATTTGTCCGATACCCAGGGCTTTCGGGCCGCCGCCCAGGATTATGAAAAATTCGCAGCCACCCAGGAAGCCGAACAACTTCTGGCCGAGGCCGTGGCGGAGTTTCAATTGAAGTGGGAAGATCGACCGGAAGTATTCCGGAATAATGCTCTCGGGGTTGCCGACTCGGGACATCAGCCTCCTGATAATGTCCGGCAGGATTTCCGGAAACGGTTTGATAATATCCGGTCGCTGGGACAAAATCCCGGGGAATTCACGTTTGTCGATTTGCGGGTGACGGTTCGAAGCATAATGAAATTTTTCAAATTTCAACCCCGTTTCCGCGATATAGAGTTTCGACTCGAAGTCACTCCGGATTTTCCCAGGCGTTTGCATTTGCGGGAGGTCCCGATACAACATGTCATTACGGCTCTGCTGGCCGATGCCGCGGAGGCCGCGTTGTCACTCCCGGGTAAAAAGGGGAAAGGTGTCGAAATCCAATTGGCCCGGGCCGAGAAGGGTGATTACGCCCTGATGAAAGTTATCGATAGCGGCCCCGGAATCATCGACGAGACATTCCCCGGATTATTTCCGGAGGGTTTTTCGGATAGTGGGGCAGGATGTAATTGGGGCCTATTCCCGGTCCGCAGAATTTTACAGGATCACAACGGGGGGATGACTGCCGAGACGATTCCCGGCCAGGGCCGAGTCGTCACAGTCAGGCTTCCTCTGCGCCCGGTACATAAAGATGGTTGATTTATTATTCTTCCTGATTTTGGGGCATTACGTCGGCGATTTCGCTTTGCAGACCGATAACATGGCCCTGCAAAAACGTCAGTCGGCGGCCGCCTTGAGTTGGCACGTCGCTGTCTATGTCGGCACTATGGCGGTGTTTCTGGCCATCGGGCTGTATTTCAGCCCGCACGGGAAATTCTTAAGCGGTACGACCCTGCTTATTCTGGCCTCAATATACGCCGCCCACTGGCTCCAGGATTATATCAAAGGGCGATGGTTTGCCCACAGCAAGCAGGCATACTATATCGATCAAACCATTCATTTGGCGGTTTTGTACATCGTCAGGCTGACCGCTTATCATGGATAAAATAAAAACGCCTCAAAATATTTTATCCCCGTATCTGCCGGGAATGATATGGGATTGGTACCGCCAGGCGCCACCCGGCGCCAGGCATACGGTCTCACGGCACGAAGGGATCCTGGCCTGCCTGGATATATCGGGATTTACGGCGTTGACGCGGCGGCTCTCCGGGGATTCCCGCGAAGGGCCGGAGATTCTTACCAGCCTGATTAATAGTCTCTTCGGTCGGATTATGGCTCGCGTCGCGGCCTATCGAGGTGATATAATAAAATTCGCCGGCGATGCCCTCTGGATTTATTTTCCGCAAGCGGACAGCCTGACTCCCTTTTTCTCTCGAGTCTTAAAGGATTTGGCCGGGATCAATGCCGGGTTTGAAATTACGGGCGACCTGCCTCTGGCCGTTCACGCCGGGGCGGAATGGGGAATTTTTCATTTGGCCTCTCTGGGGGATAAGGAATTTCGGCTGGAGGTCGAGCCCCTGGGGCAGATGAATGCCCTGGTTCAGGAGGCCTGCCGGCGGGCCGGGATTAACGAATTGGTCACCGGGCCGGTTTTGGGCAAAGAAATTCTGGCCCTTAATCCCGGACAACTTCGGGGCGAATGTTTTTGGCGGATCGATATTCCCGATTCAGAATCAACCGCCATGGACAGCCAGGTCATCTTAACTGCAGAAGAAGTCCCCGATATCCCTGGCCTGGAGCCGTACGTGCCGCCGATGATCTTGGAGAAAATCAAAGCCCTCGGAAAACCGGATGATTTGGCCGGCGAGTTTCGCGAAGTAACGGTCTTGTTTGCGGCTTTCGACTATCTACTTCGGGAAGAAAAAAAATACCTGGAATCGGATCTGGCCGATCTGAACGGCCTTTTATCGCGCCTGTACGTTTTTGTCAGAGAACGTATGGGACATATTGCCCGTATTGACCCCGGGCCCGACGGGCATCGTCTGTTAATACTCTTTGGGGCGCCGGTGCATCACGAAGACGACGAATTAAACGCCCTCTTTTGCGCCAAAAAGATATGCGATCTGGCCGGTTCGAAATTCTGCGTCAAACTGGGACTTTCTTCGGGACGCCTGTACTGCGGCCATGTCGGCTCGGAGCGGCGCCGGGAATATACGGTCATGGGTGAGGCCGTCAATCTGGCCGCCCGCCTGGCCAACGTTGCCTCCTGGGGAGATATACTTTTTGATAACAATTTGAGGCAAAGATTACCTGTCGAGGTCTTTTCGGAATCCCGGGAACTTGACCTCAAAGGCATCGGCGACGATGTTACCTGTCATAAATTTTGCGGCGTGGGGGAGGACACCCATTTACGGCAAAATAACTCCGTCACGGTCGGGCAGGAGAAATACCGGCAGAGGTTGGATGATCTGGCCCGGATGACCGACAAGGGGGGTAAATACCTGGTGTCCCTTTATGGCGATCCGGGCACCGGCAAGAGTCTTCTGATAAATCGTTTCTTAAAAGGACAAAACGGCCGCCGCCATTTGATAGTGGAATGCCGGGCCTCACTTCTTTTCGGCCATGCCTGGGTGGCGCGTAAGATGATCACCGGGCTATATCGCCTTGGCGCCGATGTTCAAAGGCATTCCCTGATTGATTTTGTCCGCCGCGAAAGCGACGAGGCTTTCTGGCCATTGGCCGCCGAAATGATCGGGCTGGAGGCGGAAGATACACCCTGGATGCGGGGATTGTCATCACAATTAAGACTGGCCAAAGCCAGGATGATTTTTTCGAAACTGATGGCGGCCCTGTGCCCGAACCCGGTGGTGGTCGCGATCGATGATTACCCGCAAGCCGATGAATATTCCCGGGCTCTTATCGAGGGCTTGTCCGAAACCGATGAAGAATTCCCCCTCCTGCTGATCCTGGTCTCGCGCACCGGTATCGCCGGATGGTCCGAAAGCGCCGTCCAGCATAGCACACTTCGACTGGAAGTCCCCGCCGGTGACGAATGGCAGAATTATTTCCGAGGACTATTTCACGACGGCAAACGGGAGCGGGAACTCGTGGAATCCCTGCTTTATGCCTCCCGCGGTAATCCCCAATTTATCATGGAATATATCAGTCGCGCCAGGGAAGACGGATGCCTGTCGGCAAATCCGCACAGCGGCAAACTGGAATTAAGTGAGACTTCCCCGGCCCCGGCCCTGCCCGAAAAATTGGGCCAGATGCAACTGGCCCGTTTTGATTTGCTGCCTGAAAGGAATCGCAGTCTTCTCAAGGCGGCCGCCGTCGCCGGCCCTTTTTTCGACGAGCCATGCCTGCAAAGAACACTCCCTCAATTCTCTCCCGCTGAAATCAAGGATCTCCTGAAGGAGAATTTAAAGACCGGTCTCCTGCTCCCCGGACCTGATGAAAAAACTTATCAATTCGGGCAAGGGTCATTAGCCGAAGTAATCTATGATTGCCTGCCGCTTTCACAAAGACAGGTATGGCATGCCGAAATCGCCATGTTTTTGGAGGCCTGCCGCGCCGAGGCGCCGGCGGCGCTCCTGGGACATCATTTTTATCAGGCCGGTTCGTTGGAAAAGGCCTTTCCATATGCCTTGCGGGCCGCCACCGAGGCTTCCGCAAAACACTCCCTCAACGAGGCGTTTCATTGGTTCGAAATTTGCCGGGATATCGTTGCCCGTCGCCGGGCCGCTTTCATACCCGATGATTATTATCAACTGTACCGTCATTACACGGAGTTGCTTATCATCGACGGACGGTTCGGCGAAACATATGTCTTCTACAGAAAATGGCGGCGCCTGGCCAGGACCAATAAGAATGAAGAAGAATATTTCTCGGCGGCCGTCAAAACCGCTCATGTCATGTGGAAACAATCATGCTACCGTGGTTGCCGTCGATTTTTAAATCTCCTGATTCTATCCGGGACCCTCGCCCCATACCCCCGTCTTCAGGCTAAGGCGCTATCCATCATGGGGGAATTGGAGCGGCGGGCCGGTAATTTTGGGGCGGCTCGCGCTTGTTGCGCCGAATCCCTGAAAGTGGCCGAAAAAGCAAATGATTATCAAGGGATGGCCGACGCCCACAATAACCTGGGCTTGGCCCTTTGGGGCGAAGGAAAACTGGCGGAGGCCGCCGCCGGTTATCGGAAAAGTCTGGCTACGGCCAAAAGTCATGCGGGTGGCAAATTTGCTCTGGCCCAGGGCTCCAATAATCTGGCCATCATCTATTGGGAGCAGGGCGATTTTAATGCCGCAGAAAGCCTTCTAAGCGAGGCCCATGGCATATTCCGCAATCTCGGGGATCGCCGCAATGAGGCCTACACCGCCGGAAATCTCTCCAGTTTACATCGTATCGCGGGGAAATTTAGTTCGGCCAGAAATCTGCTGTTCCAGGCTGACCATGTTTTTCAGCGCCTCAAAGATCGCCATGCCCACTTTTATGTTCTGGGCAATATCGGTGATTTGGATATGGTGGAAGGCGGACTGGAGGAAGCCGACAGAAATTACCGTCAGGTCGAATCCTTTGCGGCCGAGGTGGGTGACCGGGAACTGGCCGCCGAATGCCAGGTTCGCCGGGGCGAATTGGCTTTCTTCAGAAATGAAAGCGCCGCCGCCGAGGAGATTTTCGAAGGTGCTATTTCCAACGCCGAGACAATCGGTTCCGCCGAATATGCCATGCGGGGCAAAATCGGCCTGGCCCGGCTTTTGATTGGTCTCCGCCGGCAATCCCAGGCCCTGGATATCATTGAAGAAATCGCGCTTATGGCCCGGACGGCAAAATCAGTGCTGGCCGAAAGCGAGGCTTCCTTTTTGCGTTCGGAACATTATCGAATTGCGGAAGATATTCCGTCGGCGATGGCCGGCTATCAAGCGGTTCTCCGTTATGCCAAATCACAAAAGATATTCGAGACAATTCTGAAATGCTCGGTGCGCCTGTTCGAACTTGACCCCGCTCTAAAGGATTCCTCAAGCCATGACCTTCAGGAGTTGGCTATCCAAACCGATCGCCGAAACAATCCCGGGACATGGCACCGCTTGATGTTCTCGCCTTACTTTCAACATTTTTCGGTTACCTTGAGAGCCTTATTTCCTGCCGGGAAGTTGTAGCCATTCCCTATCTTACCGAAGATTCCCCATATAAATCGAAAATTGCCCAAACTCTGCACACCGGGTTTCGTCTCGGAACGGCGCAGAAAATAAGCAATCTGACACGAGGTTAGAGGGAATAAACGGTCTTTTTGCGGGATTTTATCCAGGCCGGAACCAGTCTTGCTCTTATGGGAAGCGGCCCAATGGCCTTAAGAGAAAAGGCGAAAGCGGTTTTGGAAACCATAAAAGCAAGGAGACGGCCATGCAAAATAACCGTGAACGTTTAAGGGCGCTGCGAGCACTGCCCTGGGCGTCGATGCCGGCTCTGGTTCTTCTGATAGGGCTTATGATGCTGGGCGGCTGCGGCCAGAATCCGGCTCAACCCGAGCCGACGGTTCAGGCCGAGCCGCAACTCGATCCCGTGGCGGCGGAATTTGCCGCCTTGAGGTTTTTCGGTCATGATAACTGCAGCGAAAGCTCCGGATGGGTTACGCCGCTGCGAGGCGGGCGAATCCCGCTGCAATGGGGTCATCCCCTTAACCGGCTGGTGGTCTATCCGGGCGCGGTCGATGAAAAAGTTCTGGTTCGAATTTCCACCTGCGTCGTGGCCGGGAAAACCCCCGATGATATCAGGCTGATAGAGTTTGATTTTCAGCCCGACGGCCTGGTGTTCAACAAGCCCGCGCTTCTGATCCTGCATGAAAAGAGCCTGGAGCGACTGCAACTTCGCGATACCAATTCCGATACGATCAAATTGTACTGGCTCAATCCCGAAACCGGCCAGTGGGAGATTTATCAGGAAGTGCCGGTGGTGCACGGGCGGGTGGTCTTTGAGATAGAGCATTTCTCCAAGTTTGGGATTTCCAACTAGACGAGACAACTGCCATCCCGGATTAGAGGGCTGCCCGTTTCGGCGGGCGGCCCTCTTTTTTTCCCCCCGACGAGCATATAAAAACCCGGCGGTGTTGGTGACACCGCCGGGACCCCTTGCACAGAACATGCCGCACAGAGGTTAGCCAAGAGAGGTATATTTCCAATTCCAACCGGATAAACTAAAGTTCAAGACGAACTTCTTACGATATTGTTTCGTCCTAAATTGTATTTCTCCCTCAATTCATGCCAATAAGCGTTGCCGGTCGCCTAAGGTCATATTCAATAATGGGTTATAATCCCCCAAAGGTTGTAAAATTTTAGTCATCGGGCTGTCGGCAAATCGGCTAACTCGCGAATTTTTATTTTTCATTGCCGAGTGCCGGCTGATATATTTCGGACATTAATGAAACGATTTATGGCTGATGGAACTTATCCCCCGGCCCTCATGATAAAACAAGGAGATTGTCGCCATGAGAAAGTTGCTGTTTATCATCTTTTTGTTAATGGTCATGCCTTTCGGAGATCAGCCGGTACAGGCCGCCGA
The DNA here is from genome assembly GCA_041752195.1 of Candidatus Zixiibacteriota bacterium. Classification (GTDB taxonomy): domain Bacteria; phylum Zixibacteria; class MSB-5A5; order GN15; family PGXB01; genus JBGSHP01. Next base: position 218,974 of record JBGSHP010000023.1, read on the forward strand.
TGAAAAGACCCATTTTGAATTCCTCCGCTCCACCTACAATAAACACGAAAAGGGATTGGGCGATTTCCTGATACGCGAAACCGAGACTTTCATGCGCCTGCATTCTGAAAGTGAATTCGCTCCGGAAGCGTCGTACCTCCTGGCGCAGGTATATCTTGACCAGGGCGAAAAGGACCTGGCCCTGGCGCAGATGATGCGGACTTTATTTCTATTTCCCGGAAGTACCATCCAAACCACTGTCACCGGCGAAGTGCATCGATTGCTGAATGAAGCGGGGCGTTACAAGGCCAAAGCCGACTACATTTCACAGGTGGTGGACGGCACCTTCGAGGATAGCGGCCCGGCCGAAAAAAGGTATAATTACCTTAATTTCCTCAAGCAACTGGATGAACCCCGCCTGTATGACCGGACTATCGACGAGTGTTACCGGTTCCTGGCGGATTTTAATTCCGATGCCAGGTGTGAGAAAGTCCAAAAATGGCTCGCGGATTTATGGCAGGGAAAACACCTCTATCATGCCGCGGCCTTTTCTTGTCAGAAATTTGTATTGATGTATCCCCGAAGTGAAAGTCTGGCCGAAGTTCAAATCGGCCATGCCCGGGTGCTTTACGACGGTCTCAAGGATCATGCCGAGGCTTTACGAATTCTGACCGAGGTGATAGACAACTATCCGGAGTCGGAATATGCCGCCTCGGCCCTGTTTGACCGGGCGGCCATCAAAACCGCCAAAAGCCGTGATTTCCCCGGAGCCATCGACGACTACCGCCTTCTGGTGGAGAAGTTTCCCCAGCATCCCCGGGCCGTCGAGGCCCTGATGGAAATCGGCGCCATCACCGATGGACGACTGAAGGATCCCCGGAATGCCATCAAGGTCTATGATGAAGTCGCGGCCGAATATCCGGTCGACACGAGGGGTATAAAAGCCCTGGAGGAAGCGGCCCAGTTATGTTTGAGGACCAGCGACCCCAAAGGGGCCGCCGAACGCTACGCCCGTATTGCTGCGCAATTTCCCGATTACGCCGAAAGCCCGGAAATGTTGTCACGGGCGGCCGGTATCGCTCGCGACAGGATGAAAGATCTTCATCTGGCGGTGGAATATTTGCAGAAAATCGTGGATCAATATCCCAGTACCGAACATTCCCGCAAGGCCCAGGAGCGGATCGATAAATTGAATGCCGAGTTGAATAAGTAGTTTTATTTGATTTTTTCGAAAAGGCCCTTGCCGGCGCCGCAGTCCGGGCAGTGCCAGGTTTCCGGCAGTTCTTCAAAGGCGGTTCCCGGCGGGATTCCGCGCTGGGGATCACCCTTGCGGGCGTCGTACACATATCCGCAGGCAGTGCATTTATAAAATTTGGCGGAAAGCAGCATAATTACTCTTAATCTTCAGCGGCCATGCCTTTATGACTTATTTCAATATAACCGGATTCAGTCGAAAGGGAAACAGCGATGTTTTCTAACCTGCGTTTCTTAATTTTATGTCTCCTGATAATTATTCCGGCCCTTCCGGCCGAGGCCCTGCCGCCGCTTGAAGGCAAAATTTTCGGGATTTATCCTGTCACCAATGAAGTCTCCTTTTATCGAAATGTCGATGATTCCGGGAATGACCGCGGCCGGACGATTCAACTTATTGCCATCAACGGCCTTAAAATCGGGACCGAATTCACCTTCGAGTTTACCGGCGATTTCAATTGGGATATGTCCTATAAGTCGAATGACCATTATGTCGAACTATCGCTGGTTAAAAGGATAGCCGGGCCGGTGTCAGTCAATTACCAGCGGATATATTCCACTTTCGAGCCCGACCCCGTCAATCAATTCGGGTTTCGACTCTCGTTTTGAAACTGGAAGAGGGCGGTTTGAAGAGACTTCTACCGGGCAGAAATTACTGCCAAGAGGCGAATATTTTAATGGTGATATTTTTCGGTGATAAGGCGATTCTTTTCCGCTTGACAAGGACTGGTGGCGGCTTTATAATAAAACGACCTTAGACATAATCCCTCCCACCTCTTGGCCTGATTCGTTGGGCCAAGGGGTTTTTTATTGATATGCAGATTTTTTCGTCAAATTCCTCCCTCCGGCAGTATATTATTTAACAGGCTTGAATATGCTCAAAATCGGCTTAATTACAGGATTGGCGGCCTTTCTGCTAACGGCATCGGCCCCGGGGCAAACGACAGAAGGGGTCTTAACCCCTTTGGAGGATATCCTTCTGCCCCAATATGCCATACCTGTTTCCAATACCGCTCCCGCGGCCGTCACCGTGGCACGGCTTCATTATGGCGGCGGCGGCGACTGGTATTGGGGAAGTTCGGCCCTGCCCAATTTTCTGGCTTTTGTCCGGGACCACAGCAATTTCCCGGTCGATACCCTGGAAAAGTCCGTCCAGATTGCCGATGATGACCTCTTCCGTTTTCCTTTCCTTTTTGCCACGGGGCATGGCCTGATGAAATTTTCCGGAGAAGAAAAGGAAAGGTTGCGAACATATCTGGCCAACGGCGGGTTCTTGTTTATAAATGACTCGTACGGCATGGACCAAAATTTACGCAAAGAGATTAAATCTCTTTTCCCGGAACGGGAATTGGCAGAACTTCCTTTCGACCACCCCCTCTACCATTGCTACTATGATTTCCCTACCGGGCCGCCGAAAATCCATGAACACGATAATAAGCCGGCCCAGGGGTTGGGGATTATCATCGACGGCAGGGTTGTATTGTATTACCTGTATGAATCCGATATAGGGGATGGGTGGGAGGATCCGCAGGTGCATAATGATCCCCCGGATAAGCGGGAGGCGGCCTTGAAAATGGGCATGAACATTTTGGTCTATGCCTTGACATATTAAGACTTACACCGAGGTTTTCCATGAACGGCATACCCCCAATCGATGCAATAATAGTCAGGCTTCGCCGGACATTATTCCGGGATCGCCTGACCCTGTTTCTGGGCGGGACTATGGGTGTTATAACCGGCATGATTCTGGTTTTTATCCTTCTTTCTCTGATAGCCGGGATATTTATCCTCCCGGTCTGGTTGAAAATATCACTTCTGGGACTATCCCTGGTTTTGCTATCGGGCCTGGCCTGGCGCCTGGCATTCTCACGATTGCTCAAAGGAAGTCTGGAAAGCACCGCTCTTAAGATTGAGCAAAAATACCCGGAACTCAAAGGACGCCTGGTCGCCGCTCTTCAATTTCATATCGCCAGGGAAAAATTGACGAAAGGCTTTTCGACGGAGTTAATCGACGCCACCCTGGTTCAGGCGGAAAAGAAGGCCTCGGGATTGGATTTCAACCAAATAATCTCGGCCTGGCCGGTTTGGAAAAATCTGCGGGCTCTGGCGGTCTCGACAATGGTCGCTTTGACTCTCCTGTTCATATTTCCGGGGCTGTTTACGCATTCCATTAAGGTTTATTCCAGCCCCACCGAGGTAATCGCGCCTCCCCTGGGTTACCGTCTTTCGCCATATCCCGCCGGCGACAAGGCTGCCGTCAAGTACCGCGATCTCGACCTGGGGGCGGTTTTACAGGGGGATAAATTGCCTTCCGAAGCCACCATTAATTACCGCTTTGCCGACGGCAATTGGCAGAAGGCGGAAATCGACATTGCCAGGCAGCGCCGCGTTACCTCCAGTTATGGCGATTCGGTTTTATTTTATGTGACGCTCAAACAGGTGCGTCGATCGCTTGACTATTTCGTCGAGGCCGGGCGTCTGACCACCCCCACTCATCATATCGAAGTTGTCGACCGCCCCCGGGTTACAGGAATCAAACTATCTCTGTTTTACCCCGAATATACCGGGCTGCCGCCGACCGTTATCGATGAAAACGACGGGAATATCACGGCTGTGATGGGCACTCGGGTAAACATGCAGATTGAAAGTAATCTGCCGGTGAAACTGGCCGAGATGGTCTGGTCCGATTCCTCGCGGACGCCCTTCAGTGTCAATGGGCGTCTGGGTGAACAGTCTTTCCGAGTGGAAAAAGACCAGCGTTATTATGTCCATTTGCTCGATTTTCAAAATGAAACAAGTCCCGACCCGATAGAGTATCGCGTGACGGCCGTTCCCGATGAATATCCTCTTATAGAAGTGGCTCGTCCCGGGATGGATATCAACCTCAATGAGGAAATGCAGGTCCCGCTTTTGCTCCGCCTTTGGGATGATTTCGGTTTTTCTTCGCTGGTGATGAAATTCGCCGTCGTCCGCCAGGGGGAACGGGGTTCCGAGCAGGTGGCGGTGCTTCATTTTTCGGATAAGATTAAAACCGAGGGTGAGGTCAATTTCCAATGGGATGTGGAACCTCTGGACCTGATGCCGGCCGACTACGTCGTTTATTCCTTCGAACTGGCCGACAACGATCGCATCAGCGGTCCCAAGGTGACTAAATCGCGCGAATACATTGCCCGCCTGCCTTCTCTGGATGAAATCATTGCCCAAACCGACCGTGAGCAACAAGCCAATATCGACCGGGCCGAGACATTTTTGAAACAGCATAAGGAACTGTCCGAACGGCTGAAAAATATCGCCCGTGAAATGGAAGAGGAACGAGCCTCCCGCAATCAGCAGCCGTCCTGGCAGCATCAGAAGGAACTCGAAGACATTACCGCTTCTGAAGAAAAAATAACGGAAAACGTCAGGGAAGCCGCCCAGGAACTGGATAAGATGATCGACCAGATGCAGGAGAACCGAATGGCCTCCCGGGAACTGCTGGAGAAATTGGCCCAGATTCAGAAACTCTTTGAAGAAATTGCCACTCCGGAAATGCGCGAAGCCCGCATGAAACTGATGGAGGCGCTAAAAAACATGGATCCCAAGCAACTGGAAGAAGCCATGAAAGATTTCCAGTTATCGCAGAAGGATCTGATGGATCGTCTCGACCGGACCATTTCGCTTTTAAAGAAAATGCAGGTAGAGCAAAAAGTCACCGAGATCGCCGAACTGGCGCGGCAACTGGCCGAGGAGCAAAACAAAGTCAATAAGGGAACCGAGGTCAGCGATAAGAACAGTCTTCCCACCCTGGCTCCCGAAGAACGCAAGGTAAAGGAAGGACTTAATAACGTCCGGAAGGAAACCGCTAAATTGCGGGATCTTCTCAATGATTCGCCGTTCAGCAAGAGTCCGGAAGCCGAGAGTTTCTGCCAGGCGGTGGAAAACACCGACGCCGGACAGAATATGGATAAGATGACTTCCGATCTCGAACAAAGCGCCAAAGAGGAAGCTCTGGATGAGGGCAAACAGGCTTACTCCAAATTGCTTAAAATGGCCGACCAACTGCAACAGGGCCAACAGAGCATGTGCAATGGCGGTGACGCCCAACTGGCCGGTGAGATGCGCAATGCCATCAACGATATCGATTATCTGGCGGACGGCCAGGAAGTACTGATGAATGAGGCCGGGCAGATTCTGGGCGGTTCGGAGGTGCTTCGCGATCTTGCCGCCCGGCAACAGGTCTTGAAAGAATCCCTGCTGGGCCTGGCGGCGCGGGTGACCGAAATGGGCATGAAGTCGCCTTTCGTGGCGGCCGAACTAAGTAATCTGGTACAGGAAGCGGTCGCCAATTCCAACCAGGCTATCGAGCAATTCAGCGGACTTCGCAGTCGCGAAGCGATAACTTTCCAGAATGAATCGCTGTTCAACCTTAACCGGGCCGCGGTGAGAATGATGGATGCCCTGGAACAGCAAAGCCAGTGCAACAAGGGCGGCTCCTGCGATAAACCGAGCCAGATGATGCAATCGATGTGTCAGAAGCAAAGCGAGATCAACCAGCAAACCCAATCACAGTGTCAGAATCCGGGCAACCGGATGGGTACCAGCGACGTCGATGCTTTCCGGCGCCTGGCCGCGGAACAAATGGCAGTGGGCAAATCGCTATCCGAACTTCAGAAGGAATTCGGAGACAGCCGGGAGATTCTGGGACGACTGGACGGCATCCGGGAGGATATCGATAAGATATCCGAAGCCCTTTCCTCGGGTGAAGTCGGCGAAGCAACCATGGAGCGGCAGTTGCAGGTTTATTCGCGGATGCTCGACGCCTCCCGAACCATGCAGAGAAAAGACTTCACCGACCAGCGGAAGGCCTCAGTGGGCAAGGATATTTTGAGGAATTCTCCACCGGCGCTTTCGGGCAATCGTCTGCAGGGAGGGTTGGATGTGGAAGACCGCCTGCGGCAATTTTTAAATGAAAAATATCCTCCGGAATATGAACAGCATATCAAGGCCTATTTCAAGGCCTTATTGGAAAACGCCGGTTATCTCAATGCTCCGGTCCCGGTGAATGATGCGCCATAAGTACATTTTAACTCCCCTGCTGGTCGTCCTGCTGTTGACGGCGACGAATATTATGGCCCAGAATCAGGGACCGGCCTTTCGCCAGATTTCACCCTTCGATTCGGCCGGCAACCCCCGGGCCGGGGAAAGTCTCGACCGTTTAACTACCGCCCGAAGCCTGGTGGCACAGGGGGCTCTTATCAGCGCCGCGGCCATGCTGGAGGACCTATACGCCCAGACCCCGCAGGATAGAAGCGTTATCGATTTACTCCTTACCTGCTATGTTGAACTTAAAGCCTATCCCAAGGCCGAAGTGTTGCTTACTCGTCAATTGGAGGTATTCCCCACGGATGTTTTATATCACGGACGGCTTCTCGATGTCTACATGAAAATGGGGGCCGATTCGCTGGTGACCGTTCATGCCGAAAGGACCCTGGCGCGCTTTCCGGGGGACATGGGCATATATCAGGCCGTGATAACCGCCCTGAAAGGCCAGGGATACCAGAAACTGGGAATGGCGCTTGTCGACCGGGCCCGGGAAGAATTCAAGGACCCGCGCCTGTTCGCGCTTCTGGCCGGGTCTTTCTATGAAACCAAACGGGAATACGCCCGGGCTGTCCGGGAATATCAAACGGCCTACGGTCTTGATTCGCTCACCTCGGTCGAAGCCGATCGTCGCATGGCGGCCCTGATTCGATATCCGGACTCGCCCGACGAAGTTATCGGCGCCCTGAAAAATATTCTCGCCAAGTCGCCGCATGATCTTTTTGCGCTGAAATTTTTAAGCGAGGCGTATATTCGCCAAAATAAGTACGCCGAGGCTTTCGAGAGTGTCGTCCGGCTCGACTCCGTCCAGGGCAATCAGGGTCGCGAACTGTTCAATTACCTGCGGCGGTGCCACGAGCGGAAGTTGTACGAGCAGGTGATCATGGTGGCCGAATATATCCGCCGCCAGAATTCCCGAACCGTCCCGGCTTTCAATTATAACTTTTTCGAAGCCGAGGCGTACCGCGGGCTGGGGCGGTTCCCGGAAGCGATTGCCATCTTTGACCGGATCATCACCGAGTCGCCGCGTACCCGCGACAAGGCCGAAGCGGTTCTGGAAATCGCCCGAATTCACCATTATGACCTCAAAGATTATGCCGGGGGCCGCCGGCTGTACGACAGCGCCATGGGGTACGGTTATTCGGGGGTGATACTTCAGGCCCGACTGGAAAAAGCCCGGCTGTTTATGGTCGAGGGACAACTCGATTCCGCCAAACTGACGTTCGAGTTATTGCAGGGAGACAAGATTCTTCAGGACAGCCAGGAGCAAATCGCTTTCAACCTGGCCATGATCGAGTTGTACCGCAATAATTACGTGGAAGCCGACCTGCGCTTCCGGAAATTGATTGCCGATTATCCCCGGGGCGTGTATCTCAACGATGCCTTAATCAATTCGCTTCTTATCCGGGAATCGGCCGAAATGTACCCGGCGGTCTTAAGCGATTATGCCGATGCCCTCTGTTTTCGGGTGCGCCTGATGCCGGATTCTTCGGTGACACGACTGACGGCGGTGGTGGAAAAGGGCGAATCGCCCCTGGTGGGAACGGCCCTGTACCACCTGGCGTCGTTATACGTCGACTTGCATGATACAACGGCGGCTTTAGGCGTGATTGACCGGGCGGATAAAGACTATCCCGACGATTATTTCCGGCCGTACTGTCTGAAACTGAAAGGGGATATCCTGTCAGGCAACCCGGTGCACAGGGAAGAGGCCGGGGAAATTTATAAATCCCTCCTCGAGAATTATGCTTCGTACCCCTTCGTGGGCGAAGTCCGCGAAAGACTGCAGCAAATGGCCGTTTCGGAAACGTTTGTCCCCAATCTTTAAAATTGGGACATTTCTTTCTCTTTTTCTTTCTCGCCCTGAAGCGACCGCAGGTTCATTTCCAGAGTGCTGATTCTTTCTTCGTATTTTTCCTGTTTCCGCTCCCGCATTTTGGTGGTCGTGCGGACCAAAAGCCCCAGGGAAATCAGCATAAACAAAACGGAATTAATCTGCCGGAAAATATTGCCATAGTTGTAAATCGTGTCCATAAATGCAGAAATCCCCAGAATAAACAGAAAGGCGCACCAGAGAAACATATTAACTCCTTTCGGGCAAAGGTCTTAAGATTGCCCTGATAACCCGTAAGATTTTGTTTGTCTCGGCCGCAGTTCCGGTTATATTTGGATTTATTATTTAACCGGCCGGGCCGGGATCAATATTGATTATCGGATGTAAAAGATATGACCTTTAGGAGGCCTGATTGAATACGTTGCCGGAAACGCCCCCCAATGGCTTTGACCGCATCAATGCGGCCCTGGCCTTTTTTGTCCTGGTTTTCACCACCATCATCTACGCTCTGACCGTCCAGCCGACTCTCTCATTCTGGGATTGCGGCGAGTTTTTGGCCTGTGCCTATACCCTGGGAATACCCCATCCCCCCGGTTCGCCGGTTTTTGTGGTTATTGGGCGGTTTTTTGCCATGTTACCCCTGGCCTCCGATATCTGCCTGCGGATGAACCTTCTTTCCGTCATTTCTTCGGCCTTCATGGCCTTTTTCGGGTATTTACTGATTGTCCGGATTATCCGTTCCTGGTTTAGCGCCGGCGAAAATGATCTCTGGAGCCGGCTGATAGTCTATATCGGCGGCGTCACCGGGGCCTTGTTTATGGCCTTTTCCCAAACCAACTGGGCCAATGCGGTCGAAGCCGAGGTTTACGGCCTGTCGATGATGCTCCTGACCATGATTTTCTGGCTGGCCCTGATATATTTTGAAAAGCAGGGCACGGCCCAGGCCGGACGGGTGGCCGTGTTGATGTGCTTCTTGGGAATGCTCGGGGTCGGCGTTCATCTGACCACCTTTCTTATCATGCCGGTGGCGGCGATGTTTCTGATTCTGCGCCGGGATGCCAGCCCCCGGGAGTGGACCGCGATCGGGATCTTCTTTATGGCCGAACTTCTATGTATTATGCTCTTTGCCGACGGACGCGGCGGCTATCCCATGTTCCTGATTGCTTCCCTGATTCTCCTGGCGGTGATCGCGGCCATGGTTTATCGCCATGTCAATTGGGCGCTTTTAATTGCCATCGGTGCCTTTTCCATGATCATGATAGGCTTTTATGAATTCATGTATGGCATGGCGGCCGGGGCAGTGGGCCTCATTATCCTGGGAAAAGTGGCGCCTAAACCCTTCTTTGACTGGAAAAAAGGGCTGGTAATTATTCTGATTGTCCTGACCGCATTTTCTTTCCATTTGTTCATTCCGATCCGCTCGGCCCTAAGTCCCCGCATCGATGAAAACAAAGTGACCAAAGAAAAATTTACCATGGGCTTTTTCCTGGAGCCGGTCAGGGAACTTCTGGGCACCGATGATGTCTTCAGCGAGTCGTCGCGGACTTACCGCACTTTCGTGGCCTATCTGGAACGCAAGCAGTACGGCGGGGAATCGATGGTGGAGCGGATGTTCCATCGCCGGGGAACCTGGGAAAACCAGTTCGGGCATCATGCCAACATGGGCTTCTGGAGTTACTTTGAAGAGCAGTACGGGTTTAAGAAGGGGTTCCTTCTGTTTTTCATATTGGGGATGTTCGGCATTTATACGGCCGTGAAAAAGAAAGCCCAATACGGCGTCCCGTTTTTTATTTTCATCCTGCTGTCCTCGGCGGGTCTGGTTTTGTATATGAATTTCGCCGACGGCCTCAAATATGACATAACCACCAACGATGCCTACCTGGAGGTCCGCAACCGCGATTATTTCTTCACGCCCGCTTATACCTTTTTCGGTCTGGCCCTGGGTTTGGGGCTGGCCGCCGTCATGTCCGCCGTCCGCAATGCCCTGGCGGCCGAAAAATTCGCCGCTTATCGGCGACCGGCCATGGCCGGTCTGGCGCTTTTGACACTACTGCCGACCATCACCCTGGCCGACAACTGGTATGAGTGCGATCGCTCCCAAAATTATTATCCCCGCATTTATGCGGAAAATATCCTGAACTCATGCGAAAAAGACGCCATCCTGTTCACTTCCGGCGACAATGATACTTTCCCCCTCTGGTGTGTCCAGGAGGTTTATGATTTCCGCAAGGATGTCACCATCATAAATCTGTCCCTGCTCAATACGGATTGGTATATCTATCAAATGAAATACCAGTACGGGATGCCGATCAGTCTGACGGAGGAACAAATTCTGTGGTATCCGATCGAGTTCCAGGGCCAGGCTATTCAGCGGCCGCAGAAGCCTTTCCCGGACCGACCCCGCAAACGAATGACCTACCTGGTGCCGATGCAACATGAAGGGCGCGTGGTAAAACTTCAGGATATGATGGTTGATGAAATCATCATAGAAAATCGCTGGCAAAAGCCGATTTACGGCACGGCCGAGCCTTATGATGAATCGCCGCTGAATTTGAATAATTATACTTTTTCGAACGGCGTGGTCTATCAAGTGGATAAGAATAAGCCGGAATTCGGCATCGATTCCGAAAATGCCTATCGCCTTTACAAAGAAGTATATCAATATGACGGTCTGGATAATCCCCACATTTATCGCGATGAAAACGCCACCGGCGTTTTCCTTTCGCTGGGTTTCAATGCCCTGCGTCTGGCCGGCGATTTTCAACGCCAGGGCGATACTATGCGGGCCCGCGAGGTTCTGGAGTTTATTTCCGAAAAATACCCCGAATTTCTTCAGGCCAAGGAAGCCCTGGCCGGAATTTATTATCGCCTGGGAGATTCGGCCCGGGCCGTGGCCCTGTATGAGAGCATGGAACAATACCTGACCATGCTTCATGACAAAAACCCGGGCAATCAGTTTTACCTTCAGGATTTGGGGATGACCAAGTACCACCTGGGCAAAACCGATGAGGCCGTGGCCATGCTCTGGGATGCCTTCGATATCAACCGCAACAGCGGTTTCACGTATCGGCGGCTGGTGGAATTGCTGTACGAGACCAAACGCTATTCGGATATTCTCCGCGCGACCCAGATGTTTGCCGAATACAAAATCAACCTGGGCGATCCTTTGGTTCAGCAGGTGCTTTCGGCGACTCAGTCGGCGCCGATGCCCTGACCGCGCTCCCGCTTGTCGGGTCAGAAGTTCAGACAGGGGTACGCTTCGCTGTACCCCTGCTCTTAATCATAATTTATTATTCCTGGCGGCGAGGCGACGGCTTCTTTTCCTGCACGACCAGTTTATAACTTGAATTGCGGCGGTATTTCCCGCCGGAACGAAACATCATTTTTTCGGCGATAAACTCCCGGCGGACCGTGCAATAGTCATCGTGGAAGCGCAGGATTATCTCGTTGACCTCCTTCTCGGAGTAAACCTGACCCTGCCGGAAATTACCCAGAATATAATTGAGAATAATCAGGCGTTTTTTGTGCTGGGCCGGCATGGCCTTGACGCGGCCTTCCACGATAAAATTGTCGATCACCTTGGCCTCCAGGCCATGAGGACGGCGATTGGAATGGAGTTGAATCCACTCCCAGAGGTCTTTTTCGGAAATCCGCCAATCCTTACCGATCTTGTAACCGGGAATTTCCCCCTGCTGGAGTTTCCGCGAAATCACCTGCGGATTCATCTTCAGAATTTCGGCCACCTCCGGGGCGGTCAGGAACTTGAGGCGGTCGTTCATATCCGGTTGACTCATAATCAAATCCTCCAATAATATGTATAATTATACAGTATAATACATAATAATACGTAATAGTCAAGTATTGTTTCAAATAAAATAACAAATGCGATATATCTGGCATATACCCGCAATGATATTAAACCGAAGGATTCCGGATTGTAGCAATGACACAACTTCGGACTTCCGGGATAGATTTTGACATTTCGCCTCAAGTTGCCGTAAATGGATGACCATGGCTTATTTCATATATACCCTCTTGTGCCTTATATGGGGTTCGACCTGGCTGGCCATAAAAATCGGCCTGGATGACGCCTCACCGTTCTGGTCGGCGGCCTGGCGGTTTATCATTGCGGCCCTTTTGATGATTGCCATAAACCATTTCCGGGGGGAAAAATACCCCCGGGACAGGCGAGAGATACTGCGGATTGCCTTTCCCGGTTTATTCCTCTACGGAGCCAGTTACCTCCTTGTGTATTGGGCCGAGGTTTACATTGATTCTGCCCTGACGGCTGTCATTTACGCCTCCATGCCGTTTTTTGTGGCCGCCCTGGGTGTAATGATGATTCCCGAAGAGAAATTATCCAGGGTCGGATGGCTGGGTCTGGTTATCGGATTTGCCGGAATTCTTCTGGTTTTCCGCGAATCCCTGGGTCGGACGCACTTTATCCTGTTCGGGACGATTATCTCTGGGCTCGCTTCCCTGGGTTCGGCGTACGGGTCAGTCTATATCAGGAAATATCTTCGCCAGTATTCCATTTCTATGATGGCTTCCCTGCAGATGACGCTGGGAGCCTTGATGCTTCTCTTGACGGCCCTTCTTTTTGAGCCTTTCGATCAATTTAAAATAACCGGGAAATCGGTCTTTTCGCTTCTCTATCTGATTATCTTCGGCACCGTCGTCGCTTTTTCCGGATACTATTGGCTACTCAAAAGAATCAAGGTCGTCACCGTCTCGCTGATTGCCTTCATAACCCCCATTCTGGCCATTCTACTGGGGGTATTTTTCCGCCAGGAGACTTTCACCTGGCCGGTCGCCCTGGGGACCATCCTGATTCTGGGGGGAATACTCCTGGTAATCAAAAAGTGAATAAGACCCTCCGCTTTGGCTGAATCGCCCCCGTTAATTTTAAAAAGGATCATCTTCCTCATTGCGTCAAAGCCGGGGAGGGGATTATATTGGAGCGTAACCGCTTCTCGATTGAATAAAATGTTTAACCGTTTTTTTGAATTTTCCCCGGCCCAAATTAAACTGCTAATCATATTAACCGGTTTCTGGCTGGCCCTGTCCACCTGGAGCCTGATAAACGGTTATTCTTCCCCCGGCGAAGAACCTCTCCGGATATCACTGCAGATAGGCCGTCCGGAAACGGAATTTAAGACTGTTTTCCGTGTCGACCTTAATCACGCCCCGGCCGACTCCCTGGAACTCCTGCCGGGCATCGGCCCCGTTCTGGCCGGGCGGATTGTGGCCTATCGCGATAGTATCGGCCGTTTTGAAAAGCCCGAGGATATCATGCATGTCCAGGGAATCGGTCATGCCACCTTTGAGCGTCTTCGACCCTATCTGGAGGTTTCCACATGGTAGAAAACAGGATTCGAAGATACGGCCTTGATGTCACCGAGCGGCGCTATCGTCTGGCCGGGAGAACCGTTCAGGCCGGACGGGCCATCGTGGACTGTCTTGAGGAATTCCGTCGCGAAGAAACATCTTCGCCCCGACTGGAATCGGAAAGCACTCTTTATTTTTCTGTCCCGGAAAAAGAGGCGATAATCAAGAAAATCCGGATCCCTGTCAATAATGGACTTGACCGCGACAAATTGGCTCGCTATGAATTCGAAGCCTCGCTTCTGGATAATCCCGATAATTATTTTATCGATACCTGTGTCCCCAACGGCGGCGAAGATTACTTTATAATCGGATATCATCGGGAAATTATCGACCGCCGGGTTAATCTTCTGGAAAACAAATTCATCCTCCCCGAGGCACAGCGCGGATTCCGTCTGCGGGGATGGTCTCTGGCGCAGGGGTATCTCAATTTCTGCTGGAAAGAGGGGGGGGAACTGGTGGCGGTCGTGGATATTTCCGATGACTGCACCTCTTTTTGTTTTATCTGCCACGACCACCCGGTCCGATTCGGCCATATCGGCGGATTCCCGATTGATAATTCTTCCGATGAAGGGATCTCGCCGCATTATCTGGCGGATCTGGTCACGACTTTGCGATATCAGCAGACGGTCCTGGCGGCGGACGGATGTACCGTCCCGCTGTCGCTTCTGGTGTTGACCGGAGCCGCGGCCTCGCCTTATCTGGCCGGCCTTATTGAAGAGAAAATGCGAGTCAGAACCTCCATGCCGTCGCTCAAGATGGCTTTATTCGCTCCGGAGATTGCCGAATCGGCCGGCCGCTACCTGACCAGCCTGGGATTGACGGTGGCCTGAAAGTATTATGCGCGTTACCGGCGGCATATTCAGGGGACGGACCATCCGTTCCACGCCCGGCATGGCCGCCCGCCCCACGACCGATAAAGTCCGCCAATCGATTTTCAATATTCTGAGGAACGATATCGAGGAAACCGATTTCCTGGATTTATTCGCCGGCTCCGGCTCCATGGGAATCGAGGCTCTGTCGCGCGGAGCCAATTCCGCGGTTTTTGTCGAATCCGGCTACCATCAGGCCGAATGTATCAAGGGCAATGTCCATTCCCTGGATCTGAAACCGGAACTTATCAAATCCGACTACAAGGCCGCTTGCCGCCTGCTGGCGGAGGCCGGCCGGACTTTCGATATCATTTTTGCCGATCCCCCCTATGAGAAATATTCTCTGGATGAAATCGCCGAAATCGTCCTGCAATATGACTTGCTTCGACCGGAAGGATTCCTTATTATTGAGCATATCGGCGGTCAGGTTATGAAAAAAGACCTGGTTGTCCTTATTAAACGGCAGAAGTACGGTCAGACCGAGGTGAGTTTTTATGCCCGAAAACAGCCCGCAACAAAAGTTGGCGATTTACCCGGGGACCTTTGATCCCATAACCAATGGGCACCTCTCGCTGTTGAACCGGGCGGTTAACCTGTTTGACCGTCTTTATGTGGCCGTGGCCGCCAATGCCGGGAAAAATCCGCTCTTTACTCACGATGAACGCTGGGAAATGGCGCGCGCCGGCATTAAGCCCAATCCCAAAATCGAGGTGATTAAATTCGACGGGCTCCTGGCCGAGTTTGCCCGGAAAATGGGAGCCTGCGCCATCGTCCGGGGCTTGCGCGCGGTTTCCGATTTTGAGTACGAATTCCAGATGGCCCTGATGAACCGCAAACTGGCCCGCTCTGTCGAAACGGTTTTCCTGATGCCTTCGCTGCCCTGGGTTTATCTATCATCAACCATCGTTAAAGATGTGGCGTATAACAGAGGCGATGTAAAAGAATTGGTCCCGGCGCCGGTTTACGAGGCGCTCCTGAAAAAATTTCCACCGCGGACAAAATGAATATGAACATGGAACCCAACCCTGATAAAATGCCCGATAAAGAACCGGAAGTTCAGATCCCCTTAAGAGAACTCAAGAAAATCCGCCTCCGTAAATTGGAGGAATTCCGCTCCCAGGGAATTGAACCGTATCCGTACCGCTTCGACCGCAGTCATACCTTGGACGAAGCTCGGACTCATTACGAGCGTTTTGCGGCCGAAAGCACCGTCTTGAGCCTGGCGGGCCGGATTATGCTCAAACGCAAGATGGGGAAGGCCATCTTTGCCGACCTGCATGATTTGACCGGCAAAATGCAGGTTTATTTCAAAATCGATAATGTCGGCGAGCCGGCTTTCAATCTATTCGATAAACTCGACCTGGGCGATATTGTCGGCGTCAAAGGAACCCTGTTCACGACCCGAACCGGCGAGAAAACCGTCATGGTCAAAGAAATGACTCTCCTGGCCAAGGCCCTGCATCCCCTTCCCGATAAGCACCAGGGATTGGTCGATAAAGATGTGCGTTATCGCCGCCGCTACGCCGATTTGATTATCAATCCCGAGGTGCGCGATATTTTCGTAAAGCGCGGGAAAATCATAAAATCTATCCGCGATTTTCTGGACAACCGCGGCTTTATCGAGGTCGAAACGCCGATATTGCAGCCCCTGTACGGCGGCGCCGCGGCCCGGCCCTTCGTGACTCACCATAATACGCTCGACGTCGACCTGTATCTCCGTATTGCCGACGAATTGTACCTCAAGCGGCTCATTGTCGGCGGGTTCGATAAGGTCTGGGAATTCTGCAAGGATTTCCGCAACGAAGGGATGGACCGGCTTCACAACCCCGAATTTTCCATGGTCGAATTGTACTGGGCTTATGCCGACTATAATGATATCATGAAATTGTACGAAGACATGATGCGGCAGGTAGTGCATGACCTGCATGGCGCCTCAAAAATAAACTATGAGGGGCAGGAGATAGATTTCGGGTCGGATTTCCGCCGCGTTTCCATGGTCGAGGCCATCAGGGAAAAAACCGGACTCGATTTAATGACCCTGGATTTCGGTGCGGCCCTGGAAGCCGCCAAAAAGGCCGGCCTGGATTTGGCCGGGTTAACCAACTGGGGGAGAGTGGTTGAGGCTTTTTTTGAGACCAAAGTCGAGGCTTCCCTGATTCAGCCCACGTTTATCAAGGATTTTCCGAGGGAAATCTCGCCCCTGGCCAAAGTGCATCGCGAAAATCCGCGCCTTACCGAAAGATTTGAAGTCTATATTGCCGGGCAGGAAATGGGCAATGCTTTTTCAGAATTGAATGATCCGGTGGACCAGTTGGAAAGATTCAAAGGCCAGGCCGAAGCCCGTAAAAAAGGGGATGAGGAAGCGCATCAGCTCGACGAGGACTATATCCGGGCCCTCGAATACGGCATGCCCCCCACGGGCGGATTGGGTTTCGGCATCGATCGTCTGATTATGCTTTTGACCGACAGTCATTCCATCCAGGAAGTGATACTCTTCCCGCAAATGCGGCCCGAAGGGGATGTGCATAAAGCGAAAAGTGTCGAAGACCTGGATAGTTTGCTCAAAGAGATCAGAGAGGAATAGACGCGAATTTGATGGAAAATATTTGCCGGCAGATTCATACGCCGTATCCGTCTATTTTATTCCCGCCACGGCGGGAATCTCTGTTTAACGACGTTTGTGAGCGAAAACTAAACTCCTTGCCTGCGAATATCGTGATTTTAGGGTAAACATGTACTACGAACGCTTTATCGCCGGAAGATACCTTCGCTCCGGCCGCTTCTTCACTTCGGTCTCGACCTGGATTACCGCCCTGGGGGTTATGCTGGGCGTGGCCGTGGTTTGTTTTGTCATGTCGATGCATAACGGATTCGAACGGGAAATCCGCAACCGCCTCCTTGGAACCACCTCGCATATTTCCATATTCCCTCGCCATGTTTCGACCATGTCTGATTACCGGGAAATTATCGAAAAGGTGGAGAAAGTTGACAACGTGGTGGCGGCGTCGCCTTTCATTTATTACAAGGCGGCCGTTTCCTCGGCCTCGGCCGGCGACGGCATTGTCGTGCGCGGTATCGAACTCGACTCCGAAAGCCGCACGGCCAGTATTTCCCGAGATATTATCCGCGGCAATTACTCTTTTGATATTGAGGATGTTTCCCCCGAAGAAAAAGCCTGGGGAATGTTGATGGGGAACGGCCTGGCCGACCGGTTGGGTGTTTCGGTCGGCGATCCGGTGGTGTTGTATTCTTTGAGCGGCGAAGAACTCCGGCAGAGCACTCGCCCCCGGGTGGCCAAGTTCTATATTACCGGCATATTCGAGACCGGGATGTACGAATTCGATGCCGAACTGGCTTATATTTCATTGGAGGCGGCCCGCGATTTGTTCAAGATGAACGATGAAGTCACGGCCGTCCATCTTAAACTAAGCGATATTTACCTGGCGGAACAGACCGTTCCGGCCCTTCAGGATGCCCTGGGATATGATTATGATATCGTTCCCTGGTACGTCTTGCATAAAAATCTGTTTTCATGGATTGCCTTCGAAAAGAAGATTCTATTTATCGGATTTATTTTAATAGTCCTGGTGGCAGCTTTTTCGATAATTTCGACCCTGGTCATGTTGGCCATGGAAAAGAGGTCGGAAATTGGGATCCTTAAGACGATTGGCGCTACCCCGCAATCAGTTAGCCGTATTTTTATCCTTAACGGCCTGATTATCGGCGGGATTGGAATTATCTCCGGGTGGGCTTTGGCGATTCTGGCGGCATGGATTCAAAATCATTACCAGTTAATCACCATTCCGGCCGATCTGTATTTTGTGAGCCATTTACCCATTGAAGTGCACTTATGGGATTTTATGACGGCGGGTATTTTAACTATAATTATCTGTTTTCTGGCGGCCCTGTATCCGGCCCGAAAGGCCGCCGGACATTCGGTAATTGATGTTTTGCGGCAATAAGATAAGAGAATTGACGAATTTCTAAACTATTTGTCAAATATGGCGAAAATAGTTATATAACTTGGATATAACAACGGACGGGTGAGGAAGAAATCATTGGAATCGCAAGGCCCAAAGGCATTTCTGCAGGCCCGAAGGGTCTTTCGGTCCTTCGAGACGTCGGAAGGAACACTGGAAGTTCTCAAGGGGGTCGATCTGACTCTTGCGAAAGGCGAAATGGTGGCCGTAGTGGGGGAATCAGGGGTCGGTAAGTCAACTCTCCTGCATATTTTGGGTGGTTTGGATAACCCAACCTCGGGTGAAATCGAATTGGCCGGGGAAAGCATGAATAATCTGAATGAATCTTCACGCGCTTCTTTCCGGAATCGTCATGTCGGATTTATTTTTCAGCATCATTATTTGTTGGAGGATTTTAGCGCTCTGGAAAACGTTATGATGCCCGCGCTTATAGCCGGACAATCGGTTTCCCGGGCGGCCGCCAAAGCGGAACAACTCCTCGAGAATGTGGGTTTAAAAGGAAGAGTTAAGCACCGGCCGCGGCAACTTTCCGGAGGCGAACAACAACGGGTGGCCGTCGCCCGGGCTCTGGCCAATGATCCCAGCGTGGTTTTGGCCGACGAACCCTCCGGGAACCTTGATGTCGCCACGGGTGAGAAATTGCATCAAATTTTAAGTTCTTTAAACGAAACAGAAGGAATAACGTTTCTGATTGCCACGCATAATCACGATTTGGCCCGCCGTTGCCGCCGGGTGGTGGAAATAAAAGACGGGCGTCTGTGGGATTCTGCGGAAAGTCGGGTGTAATATGTTGTGCCAGGAATGCAATAACCGCGAGGCTACTGTCCATCTGACCCAGATCGTCAACAACGAAAAGATGGTTATTTCACTTTGCAAAGAATGCGCCGCCAAAAAGGGATTTCATTCCCCTCTGGACAATGTGCCGTTTCCCCTTTCGGAAATATTATCCGGGCTGATTCAGCAAAGTTTTCCCCAGTCCAAGGAAGCCATGCCGGAACTTGAGTGTCCGGCCTGCGGCTTGACTTTTGAAGGTTTTATCCGGCACGGGCGATTCGGATGCGGCGAGTGTTATAAAGCTTTTCGGCCGCGCCTGGAGGTAATCATGCGTAAAATCCATGGTTCTTCCCTGCATAAAGGGAAATTGCCGACCTCGGGGACGGACCGGATGCTTCCTATCAAGGAAGAGGAACGCCTGGAAAATGAATTGCAAAAGGCCATTGAAGGTGAAGAATTTGAGCGGGCCGCCGATTTACGGGATAAACTTACGGCTCTGAAAGGTCACCGGTAAGGTATTGGGAATGATGACCAAAAATATGCTTGATGAAATGGCCAAAGCCCCCAGTCATTGGTTGTCGGGCAAAGGTGAGGAAAGCATGGTGGTTCTGGCCACCCGGGTGCGTCTGGCCCGAAATGTTTCCGGGTGTGCCTTTCCTTCGGCCGCCGACAGCACCGTCCGAGAAAAAGTCGTCAAGTATTTCGAGAGCGCCCGTCAGCGCTCGGACCTCCTGGGCAAAGGGGCCTTTTTTAAAACCGAAGAACTGGCTCCGCTGGATAGGGAATTCCTCGTCGAGCGGCATTTGATGTCGCCCACGTTCATGAAGGATGACGAAATCCGCGGTTTATATTTAAGTGACGGGGAACAAGTTTCCATAATGGTCAATGAAGAGGACCATATCAGGATGCAGGCTCTCCTGCCGGGTTTGAGCCTTAAAGAGGCACTTCGGACGGCGATGGAATACGACAATGAATTAGGCAAGTTTTTGGAATATGATTATGACCCGGATTTTGGATTTTTGACTGCCTGCCCCACCAATGTTGGGACCGGCATGCGGGCTTCGGCCCTGATTCATCTGCCCGGCCTGGTGATAACCAAGGAGATAGATAAGGTCATCGCCAAAATCACCCGCATGAATATCGCCGTCAGAGGATTTTACGGCGAGGGAACCGATGTGCTGGGAAATCTGTTTCAGGTATCAAACCAGCGGGCGCTGGGAGTCTCGGAAGATGAAATTATCGGGACTATCAGCGGCGTTTGCAAGATGATTATCGACGAAGAAGCCGCCGCCCGCAAAATGCTCGTGGAGGAAGCCTCGGAACAGATTCAGGATAAAATCTGGCGGGCCTACGGGATTTTAAAACACGCCCGCATGTTATCCTCGGACGAGGTGATGAATCTTCTCTCCGCGGTAAGACTGGGTGTGGCCATGAAAATTCTGGAGGGTATCGAAATTCCGGTCATAAACGAACTACTCCTGCTTTCGCAGCCGGCGCATCTTCAGAAATACTATGCCGAAGATATGGATCCGGAGCGCCGCGATATAATCCGGGCCCAGATGGTTCGGGAAAAATTGGAACCCTATAGGGTATAAAAAGTGGAAAATTTTCTCCTTTGGAGGGTGAGATAATATGAACGAGATGTTTACGGAACTTGCCCGTAAAGCCATCGAGTATGCCCGGGATGAAGCCGGTCGCTTACGCCATGACTATATCGGGACCGAACACCTTCTTTTGGGCCTGATCCGTCTGGGTGAAGGGCGCGCCATCGAAATTATGGTCAACCTGGGCATCGAACCGCAGGATTTGAAAGCCTCTATCGAGGAAGTGGTTCAGCCCTCGGGCGGAACCATGACCATGGGGCAGGTCCCTTTGACGGCACGGGCCAAGAAAACATTGGAAGTCTCCGGGCAGGAGGCCCGGGCGCTGAAATCGAAGGATATCGATACCGAGCACATACTTCTGGCCCTCTTGAAGGACGAAGAGGGTGTCGCCGCTCAAGTTCTTTCGATGTACGAAATAGATTACAAGGAAGTCTACGAAGAACTGAAAAACGTTCTAACCGGAAAACCTTCCCAATACAAAAAGAAACGCAAAAAATCCAAAACCCCCGCTCTGGATCATTTCGGCCGCGATTTGACGGAACTGGCTCGTCGGGGAAAACTTGATCCCATTATCGGCCGCGAAACTGAAATCGAGCGGGTGACCCAAATCCTGTCACGTCGCAAGAAAAATAACCCCGTCCTTATCGGTGAGCCGGGGGTCGGGAAGACTGCCATTGTCGAAGGACTGGCCCAGCGTATTGTCGACGGCAAGGTCCCTCAAACACTCGACAACAAGCGGGTCGTGACCCTGGATATGGCCTCTCTGGTGGCCGGGACCAAATACCGCGGTCAATTCGAAGAACGCCTCAAGGCGGTCATGACGGAAATTATCAATTCCCGTGATGTCATTATTTTCATCGACGAACTGCATACCATCGTCGGGGCCGGCGGCGCCGAGGGTTCCCTTGACGCCAGCAATATTTTTAAGCCGGCGCTTTCCCGCGGCGAATTGCAGTGTATCGGCGCCACGACTTTGAACGAATATCGCAAGTATATCGAAAAGGACGGCGCCCTGGATCGCCGTTTCCAGACCATCATGGTGGAGGCCCCCACTCATGAGAGCACCATTCAGATTCTCAAGGGCTTGCGCAATCGCTACGAGGAACATCATAAATTGAAAATATCCGATGAAGCCATAGAGGCTTCGGTGAAATTGTCGGATCGTTATATTAGCGGCAAGTTCCAACCGGATAAATCAATCGACGTTATCGACGAGGCCGGCAGCCGGGCGCATCTGGCGACTTTTGTCAAGCCGGACGATTTCAATAAAATTGAATCGGAAATATCCCGCCTGCAGGAAGACAAAGAGAAGGCCGTCAAGAATCAGGCCTTTGAAACCGCCGCCCAACTGCGCGATGAATTGAAGTTCAAGAAAGAGCAGTTGCAGCAGATGCAGCAGGAATGGGAACAGCGCCGGGAAAAAGAGCGGATTACGCTTAATGCTGAAGATATCGCCCAGGTGGTATCGAAAATGACCGGCATCCCGCTTTTCCGTCTCGAAGAAAAGGAATCGCGGCGCCTCCTGCGAATTGAAGAAGAACTGAAAAAGAAGATTATCGGCCAGGATGAGGCCATTGAAAAACTGGCGCGCTCGATTCGTCGGGCCCGCGCCGGATTGGGAGATCCGCGCCGCCCCATCGGATCGTTCATCTTCCTGGGACCCACCGGTGTCGGCAAAACCGAATTGGCCCGGGCCCTGGCGGATTTTCTCTTTGAAGACGCTAATTCACTGATCCGAATCGATATGTCGGAATATATGGAGAAATTCGCCGTCTCCCGCCTGATCGGCGCTCCCCCGGGATATGTCGGTTACGAAGAAGGCGGCCAATTGACGGAAAAAGTAAGACGCCGGCCGTATTCGGTGGTTCTCCTCGACGAAATCGAGAAAGCTCACCCCGACGTTTTCAATATTCTCCTGCAATTGATGGATGACGGCTCCCTGACCGATTCTTTCGGACGGCGGGTCGATTTCCGCAATACCGTCGTGATCATGACCTCCAACGTCGGCACCCGGATGATAAAAGACGGCCGCACGGTGGGATTCGGGGCCGAACAAATCGACCAGTCCCACGACGTTATGAAAAAGAAGGTTACCGAGGAACTGCGGAAATTATTCAACCCGGAACTCCTGAACCGTATCGACGAAACCATAATTTTCCGGTCCCTGACCATTGAAGATATCAAGCAAATCGTTGATATTCTCATTGGCGAAGTCGCTAAGCGTTTGGCCGAAAAGGGGATAAGTTTCACGCTGACCAACGAGGCGCGGGAATTTATCGCCAAACACGGCTATGAACCGATGCTGGGAGCGCGGCCTTTGAAGCGGGCCATTCAGAAGTATCTGGAAGACCCTCTGGCCGAAGAACTCCTCCGCGGTCAATACGCCGGCGACTGCAATTTGACCATTTCCGCTGATGAAGAGAAACTCCTCTTCCAGTTTAACGGTCAAACCAGGGGTAATCAAGTAGCCGAAAAAGTTACCAATTAACCTCTTGCTTTTTGCGTCGGATTGTTTATAATACTTGGCCCCGCCAGATAAGCGGGGCCTTAAATTTGGAATTAATTTTTTTCTGGAGTGTAAGATATGGCTCACAAAAAAGGCGTCGGCTCTTCCCGTAACGGGCGCGACAGCGGCGGCCAGAGATTGGGTGTCAAAGCCTACAGCGGGCAGGCTATACATGCCGGGACGATAATCGTCCGTCAACACGGCACCAAATTTCATCCGGGTCTCAATGTCGGCCGTGGCAAAGATGATACGCTCTTCGCCAAAATCACCGGCGTAGTTAAGTTCCACCGCCGGGGCCGCACTAAACTGCTGGTTTCGGTGATGGAGTAAGGTCTCGCGAATTAGCGCCGTAAATAATAAAAGCCCCGTCCTGATGGCGGGGCTTTTTTAATTGAGTATTTCCGAAAGTCGTCTAAATATCCAGATTCCTGACGTACCTGGCATTTTCCTGAATGAAATTCCGTCGCGGCTCGACATCATCGCCCATCAGGGTCGAAAATAACTTATCCGCCTCGGCGGCATCATCGAGCGAAACCTGCAACAACGTCCGCGTTTCCGGATTCATGGTGGTGCGCCATAGTTGTTCCGGGTTCATCTCGCCCAGACCTTTATATCTTTGAACGGAGACACCTTCTTTGCCGAACTGGACCACGGCCCGATCGCGTTCTTGATCGGAATATACATACTGCTCTTTTTTGCCTTTATAGATGCGGAACAGCGGCGGTTGCGCGATATAAATATGTCCCTGCTCGAACAATTCCCTCATATAGCGGAATAAAAAAGTCAGAATCAGGGTGCGGATGTGCGCCCCGTCGATATCGGCATCGGTCATGATGATGACTTTAAAGTATCTCAAATTCTCGACATTGAAATCTTCGCGACCGATTCCCGTCCCCATGGCCGTGATCATGGTGCGGATTTCGTCGTTGGATAAAATCCGGTCCATGCGGGCCTTCTCGACATTGAGAATCTTGCCTTTGAGAGGCAGAATAGCCTGGAAGCGGCGATCCCGTCCCTGTTTGGCCGAACCGCCGGCCGAATCACCCTCGACGATGAATAACTCGCACATGGCCGGGTCGGTCAGGGAGCAGTCGGCCAGTTTGCCCGGAAGCGCGGCATTATCCAGGGCCGTTTTGCGGCGGGTTAATTCCTTGGCTTTGCGGGCCGCCTCGCGGGAGCGAGCCGCCGAGATGATCTTCTCGGCGATCTTCTTGGCCACGCCGGGATTCTCTTCGAAATATTCCCCGAGCGCCTCACCCGTTATGGTTTCCACCAAGCCCTTTACTTCGGAATTGCCCAATTTGGTTTTGGTTTGGCCTTCAAATTGCGGATCGGGGACTTTTACGGAAATCACCGTCGTCAAGCCCTCGCGGCTGTCCTCGCCCAGTACCGCCAGCGCATCGGCCTTGCCGTTTTTAAGAAGATTGTTCTTGGTGATATAATTGTTGATGGTGCGAGTCAGCGCCGTCCGGAAACCGGTCAGATGGGTCCCACCCTCAATGGTGTTGATGTTGTTGACGTAACTGAAAACGTTCTCGACATAGGTGTCGTTGTACTGGATGGCGATTTCCACGTTGACACCGTCGCGTTCTCTCTGGAAATAAATCGGCTTGGGATAAATGACGGCCTTGCGCTCATTAAGATATTCGACAAACGCCATCAGCCCGCCCTTGAAATAAAATTCCTCTTCCTTTTGCTCGCGGTGGTCTATCAGGCTGATGCGAAGCCCGGCATTCAGGAAGGCCAGTTCGCGCATGCGGGCGGCCACAGTCCCGAATTTAAAGTCGATATTGGAAAATATTTCGGGGTCTGGCAAAAAACAGGTCTTGGTGCCGGTTTGCTTACGTTTGCCGACCTGTTTGACGTCGCCGGTGGCGATCCCCCGGACATATTCCTGGCGCCAAACCAGTCCATCGCGACTGATCTCCACCCAGCATAATTCCGAAAGCGCGTTGACCACGGAAACCCCGACCCCGTGAAGTCCGCCCGAGACTTTGTAACTGGAATGGTCGAATTTCCCCCCGGCATGGAGCATGGTCATGACCACCTCCAGGGCCGATTTCTTCTGCGTCGGGTGCATCTCGACAGGGATGCCGCGGCCGTTATCGGTGACGGTTATGGAATTGTCCTGGCCGATTTCCACCTTGATGGAATCGCAGAATCCGGCCATGGCTTCATCGATGGAATTGTCGACAACCTCGTACACCAGATGGTGCAGGCCTCGGACGCCGACATCGCCGATATACATGGCCGGGCGACGGCGAACCGCCTCAAGGCCCTTTAAGACGGTGATGGATCCGGCATCGTAATTATTGCCGTTTTTGGTCGGCTGAATATCTTCGGTATCTTCCACTGTCGTTTTCATCTTTCTTCAATAACCTGCTTAGGAAATGAAATGTATTTTTTTTACGGCCCGGCCTCCCGGAAGAGCGTGTATCTTTTCCAGAATCTCGTCCTGGGCCATAACCAGTTCCTGACGCCAGGAGGCGTCGGGTACCGATACCCACAGGGTATCGTCTTCGTATCGCACCGCTTTGGCGTGCGATGCAATTGTCGGGCCGGCGATTTCCGGCCAATTAACGACGGCTTTCCAGCCGCCCAGATTATACGCCAGTCCCAACCGGGCCAAGAGAGAATCAATCAGGTTTCCCACGGGAGCATAACCGGTCCCCGGCCTTTTGTGTCGAGACTCGTTCATAGTGTTTAAAAATACGAAAAATTAAAACCATTAGCAAGTAAAAAAGACAGGCTATCTTAATAAATTATAATGACTTAGGCGAATGTGAGAAGGATTTGAAATATTGGCTGCGGTTTTTGGTCCTACCAGTTTTTGGGTACCGATTTAAGTTGTCTTTTATTGGGCTGGCGAGGATTGGGAATGAAAAAGTCGGGGCCTTCCGGGCGCAGCAGCCTGACGGTTAAATCCTGGCAGGCCTGGCAGCGGCGAATCGATCCCCAGTGACTCTTTTTAATCAAACGCCTCTTTTTATGATCCGGCGCAAAAACCTGGTGACCGACAATCTCATATCCTTTGGAGGGGTCTTTCTCGTCGAGGAAACGCACCCCGGCCTCTATTTCGCCGGTCCCGGGTTTATAAACCGTAGCGCCGTAGCATTCGATAAAAATCTTGTCATCGCCGGTCTCCGAGTTTTCCTCGAAAGGATTGCGCGGCTTGTCGATCTGTTCGCGTTCGTCCTTAACCGGCTGGGCTTTTTTGGTGGAGCGTTTATGGGACATGGTTCACCCCTTGATTATGAGCAAAAGGGAAAACACCGCCACGGTCAGCGGCAGGATGTACATGAATGAAAAGGGCAAAAAGTACGAGGCCACGAAAGAAATAGCCACCGACGGGAGGGCCACGTAACGAATGATATCGAATGACAACTTGATTAATTTGCCGGCCAGAAGAGCCGACACCGAGGCAATAAATATGAATCCGGCGATGAGGCCGGGAGCGCCGTAATTATCCTGCACGTAATCCCGGGCCTTGATTAAAAGCCCGGAATGGGCGCCCATGAACTGAACCAGGGTATTGAATATATTGTTTAGAATATCCATCATCTTTATTCCGGTTTAAAAATCATCCAGGGGTTCGATGGTCAGCGAGGATTCCCCGACACGGGTCAGGCCGGTCATCCGCTGGGTCAGGAAGTTCTGCGAGGAAATCCAGCTATGGGAGATAGCCAGAAGGTCATTATGCTCCATGTCCGAGACCCAGTCCAATACGACCTGGTCAATCTCGCGGCCGTCCACAATCAGGTCATCCATGGTGAGCGTAAATTTGACTTTCATCGCATCCGCCTTTTGTTTCAATTCGATTATCTACCTTCAGGAATAGGAATTTGCAGACGGGATGCCATCCCGGAAGAAAAGGTGACGGCTGGCGTAACTTATTGCGGAACAAGATAGTATAAGAACGGGCGGAATCTGTTTCGAGAGGAGTCGGATGATTTTGGGAAGATCTCCGGCCGGAAATATGGGGGAATTCCCATAATTTGGGGGAGGTATAAAAAAGCCCCGGCCGACGGTATTGGCCGGGGTTAACGCGGTATCGCGGGTTTCTCCGGCGCCTCCGCGGGTGATATGAAGGAGCCGGGTTTCGGGTCGTCCGGGCCTTTTAAAGAGCGGCCCGTTTGCAGTGGCTCTGACCCGGGAGCACGCTTCCCCCCTCATTAAGTTTGGACGGGACCAGGTCGTACTTGCGGGACGCTCTCGCGAGGCAGATGACCCTATTTTTTAAAGCGCGATATGGCGCAATCGAATATCCATTCGATTTTCATCCGTCGCCTTTTTTTAAAAGGGCGGATGGCGTCCCATCATAGGCACACTCCTCCATGTTAAGAGTTTAAAGAGGCACATGGGGCGACAGGGGATAGGCAGGGATGGGGATATCTCTGCTGTCAAAAAATATAGAGGGCGCAATTTTTTACGTACAGCACCGGAAAGGTCAGGGGTGTGAGGGAGGATTAATATCGGGGATAGTGAGGTCTTACATTATTAAGGTACAGGGATAAGGCGATTCTGTCAAGCGATATTTGGGAATAATCTCCACGATATTGGGCAAAGCGCAATTTTTGCATGTCGACAATATCGCTGCCGACAAAAACTGTCAGTAAGGCGAGCGATATCTATCGCCGATATTTGACCCGAAAAATAGACCATCCGGTGATTGACAAAAATCGGGGGATACGCCATATGCGTACCCCCAATTGAAATTCATTATAAGCGCTTCATGGGCAGCTTGGAGCCGGACCGCCTTTAAACTTGTAGTCAATAAGGTAAATAATATCCAGAATATTAATTATTCCATCGCTATTGACATCCCCGGAATTCATAGATACGGGAGACGGACCACCTTTGAATTTGAAATTAATAAGATAGATAATATCGAGAATATTGACCAGGCTGTCGCCGCTGACGTCGCCGCAATCGTACATTGCCACCATGAATACTGCAAAGGTCCTGGAAAATTCCGACCATGTTCCGGATGCGTAATATCGAAACCGCCAGTAAAAAACGGAATCAATGCCCAGGGGAGCCGGGAGCGGAAATTCAGGTTCGGTCAGGCCGTCGGCGTCATACATCAAATCGGGCGAAGAGAAGTCGTAAGTTCTATCCAGCTGGAAATGAAAATTATCCGCCGCGATTCCTTCAACGGCACGACTCCAATTAAAAGTCGGTGGATTTTCGGCAGTGGGTACGCCGTTGGCCGGCTCTATAGACGAAACCGGTTCAACTGTATAGTAAAAGACAATACTGTCGGATTTTGCCTGACTCTTTGTACCTCTGGCAATACCGGAAAAGGCATAGTCATTAAAAATAACCGCCTGCGCCGTGCCGTCTATGCGGATTCCCATACTGAAGACCGGGTCGGGTGGCAGGTTCGGATCGGGTGATATTACTATTCGATATTCACCATATTGGACATTGTAATCGACCGATAAATCATCAAGCGAACTATTATTATCGATATTGAGCCTTCTATAATCCGACCCCGCAACGGTCGTATAATCTCTCGAAATCATAAATGAATCAGGGTTGGAAATTCTGAACGCGACATTATCGTATCCCGTAGTCACCATTTCCGCGTCAATAATCGGCGCATCCGGCAGATTATTCGTAAGTATCAATATTTCATATTCTCCATAAACGGACCCAATTGCCAGATCAGGATTGCCATCTCTGTCGAAATCTCCGGAAGTCATGACTGTTGAAGAACTGAATGCCCCCTCGATATCCACGACTATGGGGCCGCTGAATAGTCCTGATTCATCGCCCAGAAATATCTCTACAGTCTTATCCCTGTTATTGACAGATACGATGTCAAGACATAAATCCCGATTAATATCTATGGCCGCCAGGGTATAGGTTTGCCCATATACAAAAAGAGTGTCGAGGGCGGTCAGGCCGCCTGATCCATCACCATAACCGATATAAATATAACTGATGTATCTGTCGGGATCTATTAATGCGAAATCGCAGTTGCCATCGCGGTTAAAATCTGCCAGGGTGTTCCCGGTCGTAATTTCGGCAGTGAACTTCTTGACGGCGATTGCAGCCGATTGGGTAAACGCATAACCGCCGGTGCTCAGAAATATTTTGGCTGTATCACAGATCCCTCCCAAGACGAGATCATCGAATCCATCCCGATTAAAATCGGCCATATCGGCTGAAAGGGCATTATTGCATATGTCTTCACTGACTACTATGGCCGTAGGAAATCCCCCTTGGCCATTGCCATAATAGACTTCATCCATTCCAACGAAAATGTCCGTTAAAGGATCATCATTATAGTACCCGGAAGCCACCGTGGCGATTTGTTCAGGTGCGTCTCTGGGCGTAAATACGGTCGTGAATCCGCGCGCGCCATTATTCAGCAAGACGGCAATATTGGAGTAATTTGCCGCGACGATATCCATCAGTGAATCACCATTGACAAAAGCAAAATCAAAATAGTCGAAATTACTGATTAATGTCTCGGGCGGCGTAAAGGTGCCGTCGCCGTTTCCATAGGAAATGATCAAGTAGGTCGCCAACATGTCGCACAAGACCAGATCCAAATTGTTGTCAAAGTCGAGATCCGCAGTTTGTATATTCCTGATTCCCGTCGCCGGGAATATCGATGATGACGTAAAACTTAAAATTTCAGTATTATTCACGACATAAATGAAGTTTTTATAATGCGCCGTGTCGGAACCGTCGCTGCTGGAAACGATGAGGGATACGTCGTAACTACCGGGGGTTGAATAATAATGAGTCGGATTTATTTCCTGGCTGCTCTGGCCATCGCCGAAAGTCCATGTTCTTTCCGAAATAGGTTCCGCACCGGTTGATTTATCGGTGAAAGAAACAGCCAGGGGAGCCGCACCATAGCGGGGTGATGCCTCAAATCGCGGGGTAAGCAAATCACAGGCATTCCCCCAACCGTCACCATCATCATCGGCCTGGTTTGGATTGTAAACCATCGGGCAATTATCCAGGGAGTTTTGCACATTATCGCAGTCATAGTCCAGGGGGCATTCCTGGCATTCGAGTGATGCCAGATAAACGGCTTCGCAGCCGATCGTATCATAGAATGATGCGGGAGCGACAAAAAACCAATGAATTCCAGGAGGCAGTGTAACTCGGATTTGTGCCGGATTACAAATGGTTTCGATAGCATAAGGTTCAATGTATCCGGTATTGTCGGCGCAATTACCGGTTCCCGGGGGAATTGTCTCAACCAGGCCAAGTAAAACATCAAATTCAGCCGTAACCTTCCAAATCACCGTTTGAGTATCCGAAAGCGTCAATTCATACCAATCGGTATCTCTGTGATAAATTTCATTATTAACGATAAAGGTTCCGGAACTGCCGCATATGGTATCACCGCAGACGATGGTCGTAAAAGCAAGAGGATCACCATTGCATCCTGCATTGGTAAGGTCGGGGTTATCGCATCCGGTCGGCTCGCCTTCAGGACTACTCCAAGGAGGGCATTCAATATCGCAGTCGACGCCGGTACAACATCGCTCATTGCGTATATACAAGCCATAATTTTTGGAATAGGGGGAGTCGACCATTAAATACCACCCGGGCCAACCGGTATATTTTATGCTGGTTCGTAATTCATCAACATGAATGCCCGTAGCTTGATCCGCCACACAGGCAAGTTGATCTCCGGGAGCATTGGGGAGGATTGTCCAGCCGACATGGTAGTCGGTTCCGGCCGTGAATACCCGGACTTTGCCGTGCGCGCTCCAATCGGCTTCGACCCACTTGTAACCGGAACTGGGCATTTCGGAATGAGGGATATCCAGAGAATCCAGGGCATCACCCGGCAATCCAGTTCCGTCATCCGCCCATATATAAACACGCATATCGGGTTCGCCTGTTATAAAGCCACCATGCATCCAAATCGACGTTACCTTTAGTGTGCAGGCCACCTTGAATGATTCCACGGAAAACCGGGTGGCAAAATGAGATGAATAGTTGCCGTCAGGAGTATACATAATTCCAACTACTGTCGAGGTATCGTCATAGTAATATTGCACATCGCAACCGTATTTCGAATCGAATTTGAATAATTGTTCGACTTCAGATTTCAATGACAATTCGGTCAGTGAACTCAAGCCAAGTTGTAAAAGGGGTTTTTTTCGCTCGGGAATGTCTCTCACGACATTTTTGGCCCCCGACGCCATCGGTTCCCCGGGTTTATTGGTATCTCTATAAATCTGGTATGAAGAGATTGTATTCGTTTCGGCATTCAATCCGGACACAACCAGGCAAACTACAAAAATAACAAACACACATGATTTAACTGAAGCCAATTCCATAGTTGTTCCTCCCTGACCATGGGTGAGTTCACCAGCTTATGTTGCGAATGGGTTGTGCTCAAACCCTTTGTAGAATAATAAACTTGGAAGCTATTGTCAATCAGAAAGTTAATGGGATGGAGTCAATCCCTCAAAACGCCAGGCCGGCGGAGAAGTAGAAGCGGTCATGGTCGCGGTCGCTGTAACCATAGCCGAACGAAATCGGCCCCAGGGGCGAGTCGAACGATAATATCGCCCCGGCGGCGTCGCGAAGATTCTTCAACTTGATATCTTCGGCGCTCTTGTACACTTCACCCAAGTCGTACCGCATCGTCAGATAAAACCGATAAGGAAGTTTGTACCGCAGTTCCAGGTTTCCCAAAATCATCTTGTCGCCGATAAGTTCATCGGTGCGATACCCGAAGAAGGAATCCATCCCGCCCATGAAAAATTTCTCCGAGATGGGAATGAATTCGTCGGTATCGGTCCAGCCGACGGCCAGTTTGGGGTGCAAGTTCCATTTACTCCCCAGCGGGAAATAGGACTCAATAGAGGAGTAGCCCCGGGTGTAGCGGGTTTCGCCGCCCAGGATATCAGCCGCGTACTCGATCACGAACAGGTGCTTTTTGCCTTCCTGGGGGAAGGGATAGCGGTCGATCGTTTCCACCAGGGAACGCAGAGCCAGGCTGCGAAGTCTTATGTCGTCATCGGTCTTGGCCGAATCGAAATGATTGTCGATTTCCTCCCAGCGGATTTCACCGCTGACGGTGCCGAACCGGCGGATCTGCTGGCCGAGGATGAACTCCAGGCCGAGGCGGCTTTCGTCGACCGTTTCGATGACCTCCCCGACAGCATCGAATTGGTGCCGTTCCAGGGTGCGGTAGTAGACATTGCCTCGGTAGGTCAGGTAGGTCGAGAGAAAGCGGTCGGCTTTGAGGGACAATTCATAGGCCTGCCGGCGGGGTCCGTACTGGGCGTGCAGGAGCAATTCCTGCCCGGCGCCGAACAGGTTGTCGTCGAGAATTTCCGCGAACTGCTCGCTGTTGTACTCATCATGCCAGTGCCAGCCCAGCCGCAACTGCGTATATATTTTCTCTTCCACGCTGATTTTCACCACGGCGCCGCTGTCGGATGGGGCGACATGCATGGCGACGCGGTCGAAAAGGTCGGTGCCGTAGACGTTTTTCACGCCCCGCGAGGCTTTGTTCAGGTTGAAGGGCTGTCCCCGCTCCAGGGAGAAACTGGATTTAATCAGCCAATCCTTGGTACGATCGTGGCCTTCGACGGTTACCTCGTGAATGCGGCCTTCGTCGATGAGAATTTTCATTTCGCGGTTTGAGGGCGACCAGGCGATGTGCCTGACATGGGCCAGGTCAAGGCCCAGGGAATCATATACGGCTTTAAGAGAATCGCGGAATTTTTGAAGGTCGCGTCCGGACAGGACCGGCCCGAATCGAGCCAGGCAATTATAGACCAGCGAATCGCCGAGAATCTCGTTACCCTCTATGGCCACGGCGCTCTGGCGCAGGTCGGCTCCGGGTTCGGCCTCCAGGGTCAGATCATAATTTCGGTAGCCGTCGATGCCTTCTGTCGGCGAAGTCGAAACCAGGGTCAGCGAAAACAGGTCATTCTTATCCAGCAGACCAGTGACGATATCGGCCAGCGTACTGTCCTTTATGATGGCGCCCGGCGCCAGGGGCTGCCAATCATAGTCGCCTATTTCGGGGTATTTGACCGAAGTGATGTAGATTGCCTCGCGCCTGTTCTTCCTGTCAATGGCGGCCTTTATTTCATGAGCGGCTTTCAGGCCGGCGCGATAGCCCCGGGCAACCAGGGAATCGAAGGCATCGAAATCGGTGGCGAGGTATTCGTCGATAGCCGGGGTCACGACGATATCGGCGGCTTTCAGACCGTCGACGATTTCATCCATCTGCATGATCGAAGTCACCTGATTCGCGATATCGAAGGGGTCGCTGATTTTATCCTGCGGCAAGAGCAGGCTGGTGGTGTTGACCGCCACCTTCAGGTTGATCTCATTATTTCCCGACGGAATGGCGGAGACCGGAATAGGGTTCAGAATGCCGCCGTCCATGAGAATCATGCTGTCTTTTTCCACGCCGGTGAACGCCAGGGGAAAGGCCATGGCCGAGCGCATGGCCTCGGTCAAATCGCCGCTGTCGAGTATCACGGTTTTTCCGGCCACGATATCGGTGGTGACGGCGCAGAAGGGAAATTTCAGGTTTTTGAAATCGCCGCCGCAGAGGTAATCGGCCTTAAGGGTCAGTTCGGTCAAAAGGTCGGTCAATCTCTGCCCGGCCGTCAATCCCTGGGGGATAAACGGTTTGAAACCGTCGAAGCGCAGCGACAGAAGATATCTTTCCTTCTCCGGCCTCTGGGTCAGAAACATGGAATTTCGGGGAGGGCGGTTGGTGAAAAACTGGGAAAAGCGAACGCCTCGAAATCGGGCAATGAGGCTGTCCGCGGAATAGCCGGAAGCATACAGGCCGCCGACAATACTGCCCATGGAGGTCCCGGCGATAGCCGCTATGTTGATTCCGGATTCTTCGAAGGCTTTCAGAACGCCCAGGTGAGCCAGGCCGCGGGCGCCGCCGCCGGACAGAGCCAGGCCCACGCGATAGGTTCCGTCGGGGGTACGAAACCGACTGCCGTCCCAGCCGGCGAAGGTGCGGCTGTCGTCGGCCGCAATCGGGGACAGGCACAGCGAAAGAATTAAAAAAACACCGACGGCAGTTTTCACTTGCTACCCTATAGGCGTTGTTGTTTTATAGATGATATACTTATCGGCTTAATAAGAGCAAGATTGAAATTATGACCCAGGCGGAGAAAAAAGAACTTCTCAAACTTCAGACCAAAAAGGGACGAAGCGAAACGGGTTTGTTTCTGGCCGAAGGAGTGATGCTACTCGAGGAGTCGCTGCGATTTCACCATAAGCCGGAACGAGTCCTGTTTGCGGGGCCGCTTTTAAACAAGCGGGCGGAAAAACTACTGCTGGGATTTCGCCGCCTGAAAATCCCGGTCGAACCGGTTTCGACCGGTGAAATCGAGCAACTTTCCGAAGCCGAGACCAGCCAGGGGCTGTTGGGGGTCTTTCGTCGGCGCGAGAATTCCCCGGAAAGGGTTTTTCGTGAGGCGCGCCGAATACTTTTCCTGGACAATCTTTCGGATCCCGGCAACGCCGGGACTTTGATACGATCGGCCCTGGCTTTCGGTTTTGGGGCGGTGATTGTAACTAATTACAGCGTGGAACCGTATAGTCCGAAGGTAGTCCGCTCCTCGGCGGGGACCATTTTCGGCCTGCCGATAGTTATTGCCGAAGTGGAAAAAATATTGGCGGCCTGCAAAAGATTCCATTTCGACCTCTGGGTGGCGGAAAGCGGGGGCGTACGCCTGGAACGGGTTCTGGAAGGATTTCGCCGCTCGGATCGAATCCTGTTGGCGATAGGTTCGGAAGCCGCGGGATTATCGCGCAAAGTGGCCGACGCGGCGACCGTAAAGGTCGGCATAAAGCATAATAGAGAGGTGGATTCTCTAAACGCGGCCGTAGCCGGATCAATAATTATGCGGGGGATATATGACAAATCGTGAAAATTTCCGTTTGGCGAGACGATGGTTGACGGTCGGCGTCGTGACCATGCTGTTTTTCCCCTATTCGGCCGCGGGCCAAAATATCAGTCCCCTTGAAGGCGGTCGTTTTGCCACTGATGAAGAAGTTTTGGTTTTGCCGCTGGAGAAGGGTCAGCAGGTGCAGATTATATCCGCGGAGCATCTGGCCGGGCAATTACGGATTGTAGTTCAGGACAAGAAAGAGGCCACTTTCCGTTACCGCAGGGTTTTGAAAACTTCGAGTCGGACCCAGGCCATAGATTATGCCCGCGCGATCGCAATCACCATGGAAAATACGACCGGTGGCATGCGGCTCTGGCTTCAAGCCCCCAACCCGGCTCCCTGGTCGGGGGATAAAAACTCCGGACGGGTTGAAGGCGAACTAATTTTGCCGCGGGATTGTCTACTTAAGATCGATGCCATCTATTTCGATCTGGATATAACCGGCCCCCTGGGGGGGGTGGACTGTCCGTCATCTCTGGGAGCCTTTAAACTTGAGGAAATCCGCGGCAAAATAAGCATGGCGACTTCCAATCAGTCAATAACGGGCCGGCGACTGGAGGGAGATATAACCTTGTCGACTACTTATGCCGGAATAGACCTCGCCGAAATCAAAGCAACCACCAATCCGGTTGTTATTCGCAACGAATACGGCAATATCGCTATAGAGGGTTTTTCCGGCGCCCTGGATATCCGCAATGATTTCGGAAAGATTCGTCTTGAAGAAATAATCCTGGAGTCGGACCGAAGCCGAATCAGGGGCAGTTACAGTTCCATCCGGCTTTCCATCAGGAGCATGGAGAAGGCCGAAATATCCATCCGCAATAATAATGAGGATATAGAAATTATCGTTCCCGAGAGGGCTTCGGCGGCCTATTCTCTTAAAGTCGAGGGCGACGGCGAAATCAACGCTTCCGGCCTTGACATTGTCCCCAATTACGTCGATTACAACCGACTCGATTTTAAAACCGGGACGGGGGAATCGAAGGTTCGAGTAACGGTCAGCGGAAATGGAGATATTTTCGTTAAGGGTAATCAGGCCGGGACACCATGAGAAATTCGTTTCTTTTGACGGTTCTGGTCGTCTTGCAATTATGTTCGATGCCGCGGGGGATCCGGGCGGAGAACAGAATATCCCTGCCCGAAGGTGTTTATTACCATCAATTCGCATCTCATGCAAGCGGCCTGACAGGGGGATGGACAAATCCCGCCCTGCTGGGGCTTGATCGTAATATTTATATTCAGTATATCGGCGAATATTTCGACGGTCGCTTCGGGCAGAATTATGGGTTCGCCCTGGCGGGGGATAATGTCGGAATCGCCTATCGCAGAATCGGGAGTTTCAACGGCAATAAATATAAAGAGTACATATTTTCGGCCGGACTGGAATTGGTTCCGGGTCTTTTTGGCGGTGGGTCGTATCGCTATATCAAGGACGGCCCGGACGGATGGTCAGGCCGTCATTTTTGGAATTTGGGATTCGTCATGGCCAAATCGGCAAGGTTTTCCCTGGCGGGATTATTTTCCAATTTAAATCGGAATCGCCGGGAAGGTCAGAAAACCGATTTCGAGTATTTGTATTCCTTCACTTATCAGGCTATGCCGGGGCGGCTTAGTTTCTCGGTTGAGGCTCTGCTTTCGGGCGACGAGAGTATCAGCGATGCCGACTACCGGTTCGGTGCCCGTTATGTTTTAAGTCGAAGAGTGAAATCCTATGCTTCGATAAACGACCGTGATTTTTTCCAATTGGGTTTGGTTTTTAATCTGGATGACTATCTTATCGGCGGCCAGAGTCGTTTTGATGCCGATGCCCACCATCAGGGGACATCTCTCTATGGGGTTTATACGAAACGGAGCCTTCGCGCTCTGAAAAGTCAATAAAAGTTGACTCCTAAATAAAACCCCGGCGAACAGGATTCCGCCGGGGTATTGGGTGCCCAATGTCACTCTCACCATCGGGAATTTTAGTTAGTTCGCGGCATAACCTATATTTTCCTGCTTCCAGCCGGTTCTCTGGAAGATGCGCACCAGCGGGGTTTCCGGGGGCAACTTGGTCGGGTCATCGAGGTCGGTATCATAGGCCCAGTCGCGAATGGGGGCGGTATAGTAAGTACCGTACGACCAAGGATCAGTTGCCTGCTGGGAGTTCCAGAGGTTGACCAGGGAACCGCGGTAAATAAACTTCTTGTTATCCCACTTTTCCAGGAAGCGGGGCAGGTTTTCCAGGCCGCCGTTGTAGTTGGAACCGGTGGTATTATTATTACCGGTCATGACGGAAGCGTTAACCTTGGTTTCTTGAGCCACGCGGTTACCGATGGTCTTGGCCGAATTGGAATCGGCCCAGGCGGTGGAAAGGAAGGTGACGGCATCGCCGCAGATGGCCGCCGGTTTCTTATTGACCGTATTATAATCACCCTTGACGTAAATGGGATTTGCGCAAAATATCGACAGGGCTTTATCCAGATTGGCGCCGTTGGTAAGGCGGCTGGCCCGAAAGCCGGAGCGATTATCGGAAATGTACAAGACGCCGTTGGAGGGCGCATAGGCCGAGGTGTTAAGTTTATTAATGTCGATATCGACGCTCTGGACCGTCGTGGCTTCATGTAAATCCGTAAAAGTGGTCGAGGTGATGGTTCCGGCCGGCAGAAGAGCCGTGATATCCACCCATGAGGCACCGACCTTGGATTCCACCACGCCGTCAATAATGCGCAGGGTGGCTTTATTTTCATAGGAATCGGGATTACTGGCCGCCCGTTCGATAATTTTATGCGGGTCGCCGGCCGCCGCCAGAGGCAGATTCAATTCGCTCTGGCCGAAAGTGCTGTCCTGGACGCGCCCGTCCCAGCGCATGGAGGCCGAATCATACCAATTGGTGCTGGTAGACTGCAGGAATGTTCCGTCGGTATTTTTCATGTTTTTGTAATTACCGTCGGTGTCTTTAATATACACATTGCCGTAACTGGTGCCACCGGGACCTTTTCGGCCATGAAGGAGATTACCCGAACAGGTGATATAACTGTCCATATATAGATTGGCTCCCGACTGAAGCCAGAGGTTGCCGTTGGAGTGAACACGACCCAACAGGGTCATATCGGGACCGGGAGCGATTTCCAGGTCGTTGCCGTAAAAGACGGCGAACTGGAATATCGGCACCAGGGCGCATTCGAATTCCTGCGACAATTGCACCTGGCTGCTGTCGACATTGGAAGTCGCCGTCGAAACGATGGTGAAGGATTGCACCAGGGCGTTCAATCCCGCCAGGGTTCCCTGGGTCAGAACTTCCTGCGAAGACGACCCGTTGGTGGTAGTAGTATAGGCCGCGACGCAGCCGTTGAGCGATTCACTGCCCGCCGGCAGGACGGACGGTGGATTATTGGTGGCCACATAAGCCAGTTGCAGGGCCGAGGCGGCCCGTTCCAGACCGGCTTCGGCGGCATAGAAGGCCTGCATTTCGTCCATCTCGTTGCCGGCGATATCGATCTCATCGTTGGCAAGTTTTATCGCGGCCACCCCGATCATGGTCAACATAATCATCATCATCAGGGCGATAAAAGTGGACATGCCGCGGTTGTTCTGCAGATTCTTAAAGCGTTTCATATGCACCATCCTTTCGGACGTAAAATTGCCTATATATCCAGGTTTCTTAAGTTTACTCGCGAAGTATAAGTCCGGCGTCGATAGCTGTCATTATCCGCTATATCAATATCCTGCCGATCGGATCGCCCCACCAGGGTAATCTCAATAGCGCGGATATCGGCGGGAATATCGGGGACATCCAGGGAAAAGCCGCCTTTCATGATATACCGCAACTGGAGGTCTTCGATATTTTCGGCATAGACGACCGCCGGATAATTCGGCAGGCCCATCATAAGATGGGGATGAAGGGTATCGGTGCGATCGATATAGAATTTGATCCGTTGCAGGTCAATGACGATGGCATCCCTGGGATAAGCCCAGGATAAAGCCTGGTCATGGGACAGCCGGTCCGAGACGGAATCCACGGCCGTGACATAAAAGAATTCGCCGCCGCCGGAGTCGGGATGAAAAATATAGACCAACTGGCTGTCGGAAAAACAGGACAAATCGTGGCCGTTAAGGACCAGGTCCGCCGAGGGGCTTGCCATATCGGATTCAATGGGGGCATAACAGCCCTTCTGTGAAAAGTTGATAATGATCGTATCCGGGTCGGAGTTGTAGGCTTCGATGGCATTCAGGCCCAGGGGGAGCCGGTATCCGGCCATGCGAGCCAGGCGCGTCAATTCATCGACCGCGGCTCGTGTGTTTTGCTGAATCTGGACGACATCATCCTGAATGGTCCAGTTCTTATGCTGGGCGATATATACCTCAAAAACCGCAGTCGTAACCAGGCCGCCCAGGACGAGGGCGATCAGTACTTCCAGAAGACTGGCGCCACCGGTATCCTTGATCCGTTTTAATATGTTCTTCATAACTATCCTCTTGGTCGATTCAGAACGGGATGCTAAACCACGTCTATATATCCAGATTTCTCAAATTCACAATCGAGGTGTAAGTCCGGCGGCGGTAGCTTTCATCGTCGGGCAAATCCTGGTCAGCGCGATCGGATCTTCCGATAAGGGATATTTCAACGGCCCGCACGTCAGCGGGGATGGCCGGTATGTCCACCGTACTGCCGTTTTTCATAATGTAACGAATTTGAAGGTCCTCGATATTTTCGGCATAAACGACCGCCGGGCGGTACGGCAACTGGACCATCAAATGTGGGTGCAGAGTATCGCTTCGGTCTATAAAGAATTTCGCCCGCTGAAGATCCATGACGATGGCATCCTTGGAATAAGCCTGCGACAGGGCGGTATCATGAGTGATCTGATCCGTCAGGGAGTCGATGGTGGTAATGTAGAAAAATTCACCGCCGCCCGAATCAGGATGAAAAATATAGGCCAGCTGGCCGTCGTTGAAGCAGGACAGGTCGTGACCGTCCAGCCGCAGGGTCGAGGAGGCATTGGCCATGTCGTGTTCAATGGGGGCCATGCATCCGCTCTCCGAAAAATTAACGATAATGGTATCGGGATTGCTGTTGAAAGCTTCGACTCCGTCGAGCCCCAGCGGCAATTGATGCCCGGCCATTCTGGTGAAGCGGGTCAGTTCGTCGATGGCGGCGCGGGCGTTTTGCTGGATCTGGACGACATCATCCTGGATGCTCCAGTTCTTATGCTGGGTAACGTAAATTTCAAAAACCGCGGCCGTGACCATGCCTCCCAGAAAAAGAGCAATCAGGACTTCCAAAAGGCTGGCGCCGGTCTGTTCTCTTATTATTTTGTTCATTCTTTTCATATTGCACCTCTGATTTATTCTATTTCCCGGTGCGCTTGCTTCGTTATCGTTACTCTCTGCTGTCCCCTTCGACCGTCGGGTCGCATTTTCCCGTCACCGGCCGCCTAATTGACGCGGATAAAGGTGGTCAGGCTGTTTTGCAGGGAATCGCCACGGCTGTTTATCCACGCGGCGACAATATCGACCTGGCGCAGGTGGGCGTTAATCGGAGTCACCGACCAGATACGCTGGATATTGTTGACCGTATCGGCGCCGTTGACCAGGGCCAGGCTGGTGCGCAGGTCCTCCAGTTTTTCCTGAATAAGTTGCGAGGACAAAGTCGCCTTGTTGGACCAGTCGTTGGCTTCCAGGGCCACCATGGCCATGTTGAGAAGAAACAGGAGCGACATGGTTAAAATGATGATGGAGACCATGACCTCCAGCATCGAAAAACCGTCCTGGGATTTTAACTTCTTCATATATACTATTCCTCTTGAGTCGTTTTCCGGATCGGTTCCTATGCTAACGCTCTGCCAATTGGAGACAATATTGAAGGGTCTGCCGTCCGGGGCATTCTGGAAAAGCGTCGGATGGTATTTATCTTGATGCCGTTTATGGTGTTAGAAATATTGCACAAAATGTCGCCTGGGTAAAATATTTTCCCGGGGAGGATTCCCGCAGCAGGCAAAAGTGGTCCGGAACAAAGCCCCAATTATGGGGTTTTTCCCATACTTAAGGGATGATTTTCGACGCCACGGCGAGGATTACCGTCCTTTAAGACGGCTCTTATACTTGATATGACGGTTAATAATTCGTATTTATATGCTTTAGGATGAAAGGAGTCGGGTCATGCCATTAGGCGCACATATGTCGATTGCCGGCGGCGTTTTCAATGCCCCGCTTCACGGTCATAAAGTCGGTTGCGACGTGGTTCAGATGTTTACCAAATCCTCCAATCAGTGGAAGGCCAAAGAATTGACCGACGAAGAGGTGGAGCAATTTTTTAAGAATCAGAAAGATACCGGTGTTAAGGTTGTTTGCGGCCATAACAGTTATCTCATAAATGTCGCTTCCCCGGACAAAGACCTGTTCGAGAAATCGTATGAATCCCTGGCCATAGAATATGAGCGGTGCCGGACTCTGAAAATTCCCTCGCTGGTGATGCATCCGGGGTCGCATGTCGGGTCCGGTGAAGACGCAGGGATGAAAAAGATCGCGGCGGCCTTAAACCGCCTCCTGGAATCCTCGCCCGATAACAAGACCGTTATCTGCCTGGAAACGACGGCGGGGCAGGGAACCAACCTGGGCTGGCGTTTCGAGCAGTTGGCCGCCATCATGGAAATGGTTGAAGACAAAGGCCGGATGGGAGTATGTTTCGATACCTGCCATGTCTTTGCTGCCGGATATCCCCTGGCCGACAGAAATGAATATGAAAAGACCATGAAAGAGTTCCACCGTATAATCGGCCTGAAGAAGATACGGGTGATGC
The DNA here is from genome assembly GCA_041752195.1 of Candidatus Zixiibacteriota bacterium. Lineage (GTDB taxonomy): Bacteria > Zixibacteria > MSB-5A5 > GN15 > PGXB01 > JBGSHP01. The sequence goes on from JBGSHP010000023.1 coordinate 260,937, forward strand.
ATTTCAATGATTCCCTGAAACCGCTCGGGTCGCGGGTGGATCGACACGAGCATATCGGCAAGGGGAAACTGGGACTGGAACCATTTCGGCATATTCTCAATGACAAGCGTCTGACCCGGGTACCCAAAATACTGGAGACACCCAAGGGTGATGATTTAAAAGAAGATATCGAAAACCTGGCGATACTGCGTTCGTTAATTGAGGCCAGGGAAGCGGCGGCTGATGTCGCTGCCGTGGAACCCGAAATGGCCGAATCGTTGACGACGACAGAAAATCAGCAATAGCGTCGACCCGGCTGATATTTAATTTTCGCGCCGCGCCGATAAATAAAAAAGATGGAAATGAGGCGAAGAAGTTAGATGAAACTGGCAATAATCGGATTACCGCAATCGGGCAAGACGACTTTGTTCAATGCTCTTTCGGGTCAGAACGCGGCCGTGGGGGATTATTCCCGCGCCGAACATCGGGCGGTGGTTAAAGTCCCCGACCAGAGGGTCGAAAATCTGGCCCAACTGGAAAATAGCAAGAAGATCACTCACGCTGAAATCGAGTTTTTCGATTCCGCGGGATTCACCGGCCAGGGCAAGGAAAACGCCGGGGAACTGGTCTCGGCGCACGATTTACGGCTGGTTGATGCTCTCGTGATGATTATCAACTGCTTTGCCGAACCTTTTGATCCGGGAAAGGAAATGCAGACTCTCGTGGACGAGATGGTGCTGGCCGATCTGATGGTCATCGAAAATAACGTCGAGAAACTGGATCATTTGATAAGAGTGACCGGCCGCAGGGAACGCCAGCGGGAACTGGAAATTCTCATGCAATGCCGCGAGGCCTTGAACGAGGGGAAACTTCTGGCGCAACTGGGCCTATCCGACGAGGATGAAAAAATAATCCGGGGATACGCCTTCCTTTCGCTCAAACCGCAAATCGTGGTTCTTAACATCGCCGAGGATGCCCTGGACCAGGCCGGAACCCTGACGGAAAAACTGGCGATTCACAGACTGGATAAGATCCGCGAGATTGTCGCCGTTTGCGGCAAACTGGAAATGGAACTGGCGCAATTATCCGATTCGGAGAAAAATGACTTTTTGAAAGAACTGAATCTGGAAAAGCCGGCCCTGGAAAGATTTCTTCAGGCATCTTACGGACTTCTGGGGTTGATTTCCTTCCTGACCGTGGGCCCTCCCGAATCCCGGGCCTGGACCATAAAAAAGGGCACCAATGCCCATCGAGCGGCCGGGGCCATCCACTCCGATATTGAACGGGGTTTTATTAAGGCCGAGGTGGCTTCGTACGAAGACTACATTGTCTATAAAAACCTGGCGGCTCTGAAAGCGGCTGCCCGCCTTCACATGGAAGGCAAGGACTATATTGTCAAAGACGGCGATGTTATTCTCTTTCGCTTTAATGTCTGATTGCCGATTATATATAGAGAGATAACAGGAGTTAAATAAGATAATGATCGAATCTGCCCAAAATATCAAGGATTCCAAAGAAACTTCGCCCAAAATGCGGCCCCTGTTGGTTCCGATTCTGCCGGTCAAGGGGATGGTGGTATTTCCGTCCATGGTGGTGCCGCTGATGGCCAATGAGCAGAAACAGGCCCGCCTCATCGATGAAGCCCTCATGAAGGGGAGTGTCGTCGGCATCTTCCTGCAATCCAATTCCGAGACCGAAACCCCCGGCCCATCCGACCTGCATCATCTGGGAACGTCGGGAAATATCCTGAAGATGCTGCGTTTCCCCGACGGTACCATTCGACTTCTGGTGCAGGGACTGGCCCGCATCAAGGTTCGCCGCTTCGTCAACACCGATCCGTACCTGATGGCGGAAATCGAAGAACTTCCCGAGAAAACTGCGGCATCCGTCAAAATGGAGGCCCTCCAGCGCAATTTACTGGATCGCCTTAAAAAAATGGTGGAACTGGCCCCCGGCCTGTCGGAAGAATTGTACGTCTCGGCCATGAACCAGGAAACGCCCTCAAAAACCGCCGATCTGATCGCCTCCAATCTCAATATCTCCAATGCCGAGAAACAAAAACTTCTGGAAGAACTCGATGTGTATCGTCGCATGGAGAGACTTTTGTCTCTATTGAATAAAGAAATCGAGGTCCTGGAACTTTCGCAAAAAATCCAAAGTGAGGCCAAAACCGAACTGGGCAAGATCCAGCGGGAATTTATATTGCGCGAGCAGTTGAAGGCCATCAAACGGGAACTGGGTGATAAGGGTGAAAATGGCGAAATCGAGGAGTTCGACAAACGGATTACCGACGCCGGTATGACGCCGGTGGCCGAAACCGCCGCCCGCAAGGAACTGGAACGGCTGTCGCGCATGAATTCCGCCTCGGCCGAATATACCGTCTCGCGGACGTACCTGGAATGGCTGGTCGACTTGCCCTGGAGTATTTCCACCAGGGATATATTAGATATCAAAAAAGCCAAAAAAGTTCTCGATGAAGACCACTATGATCTGGAAAAAGTCAAAGAGCGCATCCTGGAGTACCTGGCTGTCCGCAAACTGAAAAGCACGGTCAAAGGGCCGATCCTTTGCTTTGTCGGTCCTCCGGGGGTGGGGAAAACCTCGCTGGGTCGCTCCATCGCCCGGGCCATGGGGCGCAAATTTGAGCGGATTTCTCTGGGCGGCATGCGCGATGAGGCCGAAATAAGAGGGCATCGCCGGACTTATATCGGCGCACTTCCCGGACGCGTAATCCAGAGTCTCAAACGGGCCGGTTCCAATAACCCGGTCTTCATGCTCGATGAAGTCGATAAAATCGGCACGGATTTTCGCGGCGATCCGGCCTCGGCCTTATTGGAGGTTCTCGACCCGGAGCAAAACGATTCTTTTTCGGATCATTATCTTGAAGTTCCTTTCGATCTGTCGCGGGTGATGTTTATCACCACCGCCAATTTGCTGGATCCCATTCCCCCGGTCTTACGCGATCGGATGGAGATAATCCGTATTCCCGGATATACTGACCAGGAGAAACTTCAGATCGCCAAACGCCACCTGATTCCCAAACAATTGGAAAATCACGGCTTGTCCAAGAAGAGGCTTCAGTTCAAAGATGAGGCCGTTCTGAAAATAATCAACGGCTATACCCGCGAGTCGGGCCTGCGTAACCTGGAGCGGGAAATCGCCTCGGTTTGTCGCAAGGTGGCCCGCAAGATCGCCTCCGGCTCCAAAAGCAATTATCCCATGTCGGCCTCCCACATCCCTGATTACCTGGGTCCGCAAAAATTTTCGGAAGAAGTCCTTTCGCGGAAAGGTCAGATAGGGGTCACGGCCGGACTGGCCTGGACCTCTACCGGCGGGGAATTGCTGTTTATCGAAGCCACGGCCATGAAAGGCAAGAAGGAATTGCTTCTTACCGGGAGCCTGGGCGAGGTGATGAAAGAATCGGCCATGGCGGCGCTTTCGTATGTTCGGACCCATTGCGGGGACCTGGATTTCGATTCCAAATTTTGTGAAGACCACGAGATACATATACATGTGCCGGCCGGAGCCACGCCCAAAGACGGTCCCTCGGCCGGGATAACCATTGCCACGGTGCTGGCCTCGCTATTGTCGGGGCGTCCCGTTAAGCCGTACCTGGCCATGACCGGCGAATTAACACTGCGCGGCGAGGTCCTGCCCATCGGCGGCCTGAAAGAAAAAATCCTGGCGGCCCATCGGGCGGGAATCAAGACCGTCATTTTGCCCAAAGAGAATAAGAAGGATATGATAGAAATCCCGGCGGAAATAAAGAAGGGGGTAACTTTCAAATTTGCCGGGAATGTCGGCGAGGTCTTGAAATGGGCTCTCGAAGCCCGGCCGAAAGTTTCGTCGGGAAAGGCCCCCAAGAAGTGAAACTGGTCACGGCCGCGACCATGCGGGCGATCGATACCGAAGCCATTGAAAGGCGCGGCATTCCCGGTCTGGAATTGATGGAAAATGCCGGGCGCGGCATGGCCGAGGGAATCCTGGAAAATATTCTCGGCGAACCGCGCGGGCAGCGGATAGGCGTTATTTGCGGCAAGGGAAATAACGGCGGCGACGGATTTGTCGTGGCGCGATATTTATTTCAGGCCGGATGCAAAGTAAAAGTTTTTTTTCCGGCCCCGAGCGACGGTTTGTCACCCGATGCGCGTCACAATTACGAGCGCGCGCAGGAGCTGAAAATTCCCCTTCGCGCAATCGAAAATATCGGCCAGATGCCGCAAAATCTCGAAGCCGACTTCATTATCGATGCCGTTTTCGGAACCGGATTTTCGGGTGTCCCGCGCGGCTTGTCGAAGGACCTGATAGATTATATCAATAATCAGGATGTTCCCGTCATCGCCGTCGACTGTCCTTCGGGCTTGGATGTCGATACGGGACGGCACGAGGGGTCCGTGGTCAAGGCCATGTACACCTTTTCGCTGGCGGCGCCTAAAATTGGGTTGTGCTATTCCCCGGGCAGAGAATTGGCGGGGCAAATTGAAGTAATTCCCATCGGTATTCCCGATGATATTTTCGCCAAATTCGATTTAAAGGAAAACCTGATTACCCCGGAAGGGGTGGGGGCGTTGTTGCCGTATCGCAAGCCCGACGGCCATAAGGGGGATTTCGGCAAATTATTCATCCTGGCCGGGTCCACCGGCCTGACCGGGGCGGCCACGCTGGCGGCGATGGCTTCGGTGCGGACTGGTCTTGGTCTGGTGACGGTGGGATGTCCCAAAACGCTGAATCCCATTCTGGAAACCAAATTGACGGAGCCGATGACGTACCCTTTGCCGGATGTCGCCCGAAAGGGCTTTTTAGCCCTGCGCGGTCTGGGGGAAATAAAAAGGGAGATTTCGCAGCGCGACGCCGTCGTCATTGGACCGGGGATAGGCCGTCATCGCGAGACTATCGAATTGGTGCAACGGCTGGTGGTGCAGATTGATAAGCCGGCCATAGTCGACGCCGACGGTCTTTTTGCTTTTGCCAAATATCGTAAACCTCTGGAGGGGCCGCACGGCCCGCTGGTGCTGACCCCGCATCCCGGCGAATTCAGCCGCCTGATTGATGAAAAAATCCCCGATAATATTCAGGAGATATTCAGCCTCGTCCGCACGTACGCGCGAAGGTACCGGGCCGTTATAGTCCTCAAAGGCTCGCCGACGATAGTCGTCGATATCGACGGACAGTTGTATCTCAATCCCACCGGAAACGATGGCATGGCCACCGGCGGGACCGGCGATGTCTTATCCGGTATGATCGGTTCCTTTATGGCCCAGGGGCTTTCGCCCCGCGACAGCGCTGTCGCAGCCGTTTATATTCACGGTCTGGCCGGGGATCTGGCCGCCGAGGAGATGGGGCGACGATGCCTCATTGCCGGAGACCTGATAGAATATCTTCCCGAAGCGTTCAGCCTGATTGAATCGGGGCGATGATCTTTTTTATTTCTTCCCAACCCGTCCCATCAAATAATCGTATCATAAAACAACCACGTAAACGGGATTTGAATATATTCCCTTATGTCTGAATCGTTGAAAATACTTATTATCGGAGGCACCAGATTCGTGGGCCGTCATATTACCGAAACGGCCTTGAAACGCGGGCATGATATTACCCTGTTCAATCGCGGAATTTCCAACAACAGTCTTCTCCCGCAGGTCAAAAGACTCAAAGGCGACCGCGAAAAAGGGGATGTCGGAGCTCTCGAAAATAAAAGTTGGGATGCGGTTATCGATGTCTGCGGGTATCGTCCCGAGGACATTCGGCCAGCGGCGGAACTGCTGTCCCCGAACATCAAACAATATATCTTTGTTTCGACTATCTCCGTTTATAAGGATTTTACGATTCCGGGCATAAATGAGGATTATCCCCTGGCGGTTATGCCCGAAAAGGTCGACCGCGAAATCACCCGGGAGACATACGGCCCCCTGAAGGCCCATTGCGAAAAGGTCGTGGCCGAAATTTTTCCGGATCGTCATCTGATAATCCGTCCCGGCCTGATTGCCGGGCCGTACGATCCCACCGACCGCCTGACCTACTGGGTGCACCGTGCCCTGGAAGGAGGCCGGATGCTGGCGCCTTCGCCGCCCGAAAGGCCGATGCAATTTATTGACGCCCGCGATTTGGCGGAATGGACTCTGGATATGATGGAAAAGGGAATAAACGGAATCTATAATGCCACTGGTCCGGCCTATACTTTGACGCTGAAAGACTTATTGGTCGAATGCGGAAGGCTTTCCAGCCAGGCGACCGAGGTTACCTGGATCGAGGAAAAATACCTTCAGGATAGCGGTGTTGAACCCTGGCGGGAATTGCCGCTGTGGCATCCGGCGCCGGAATTTAAATACCTCATGCAAATAGATATCTCCCGCGCCCTATCGCAGGGATTAAAGTACCGCCCCCTGTTGCAGACGCTTCGCGATACCGTCGCCTGGGCTTCGACACGTCCCCTGGATTACCAGTGGCAGGCGGGGTTGCCTTCGGACAAAGAGGCGCGGATATTGCGGGAGTGGTTGCGGAGGAGAGGGAAATGAGATTAGGGCATTTAGGTTGGCTTCGTGCTATTCATACTTACATCGGTTGTTAATTCAATAAAATGGTCGCAACCCTTTGGGATTCCGGTCAATAGGCGGTATTTAATAATAAAAAAGTACGGGGTCGGTGCGAATATCGACCCCGTATTTTTTATAAGTTACGTTTTTATGCCTTGAAGGGGCACGCTCCTAAACGGTTCGATTGCAGGGGGGTGGGGGCACCGATTGCCCATGATAATTTTAATGGCTAGATCGGTGTTCAGAGGGCGTGAGGCGATCGAGAACCCCGACATCTTATTACTCATATTCTTATCCCGCCAACCACCAAGCAGAGGTGGCCCACTCCCGCGCTTCGCGGGGTGGGGCTGGATAAAAATATCGCAATCGATTAACCTTGCCCTGGTTCCCCATCCGGCGAAAGAGGCGAAGCGGCCGAAGGCGGGGGGAGTAAATTCATATAATCCTGATTTTATCCAAAAAATATCCCCATCCGCGGAAAGCGTCCAAGACACTCCACACGGATGGGGTAATATATAACGAAACTAAAATCTCCCTATTTTATCTCCATAGATACTTTTGTCACCGGGCCGAAAGTCGCAAGCGGCTTGTCGAATAATTTCTCGTCGCCCACCACGACAATGGCGATATTTTTGGTATCCAGATAAAATTTGGCTACTTCGTTGCACTTTTCCAGGGTCAGGGCCTGTAAGGTTATCAGGTCTTTTTCCAGTTGATCGGAAGGGAACCCGCGCAGTTCCAGCATGGCCTTGGCGTTGACCAGTTTGGCGGGGGTGTCATAATTGAAGACATAACCGTTGATGAGAGCGTCCTTGGCAAGGTCCATCTCTTCGGCGGTTATCCCTTTTTGTTTTACTTCTTCGATAATGTCCAAAATCATCTGTAGAGCCTGGGACATGCTTTCGGCCTTGGTCTGGCAATAACCGAAGAGGGGCCCCATCAGGGGTCGCAGATAATTATATGTCCCCACGGAATAGGCCAGCCCCGCCGAAGTACGGACCTGTCCGGTGATACGGGAACTGAAACCGCCGCCGCCGAGGGCGTAATTCATGACTTCCATGGCATGGCGGTCGGGGTTGTCATCGGTCATGCACAGGTGCCCCAGTCTCAAATTGGCCTGATTGATGTCTTTCTCGGCATAGTACACGCCCGGTTTGAAACCGGCCTGGGCTTTAGCGATGGTTTCCAGCGGTTTCATGCCCCTGGGCCAAACGCCGAAGTACTTCTTAATCAGGTCCTGGAGTTCTTTGTAGGTTAAATCGCCGGCCACGGCCAGGATGCAATTGTCGGGATGATAAAATCGGCCGGACTGTGCCATGATATCCGTCCGTGCGATTTTTCCCAGCGATTCCAGCGTCGCGAATTGGCCGTAAGGATGACTGCCGTACACGGTTTGATAGAAAACGCGCCGGGAAATGCCGTGGGGATCGTCGTTCTGGCGGCGGACATTATCCATGGCATTGGATAATTCCAGGGCCAGCCGGGCCGAATCGAATTTCGGTTTCAACAACATGTCGGCCAGAAGCGTCAACCCCAGATCGATATCCTTTTTCAGGATATTCAATTCCAGTATCAGGGCATGATCGGCGGCCTGGCTGGAGATTCGCGCGCCCACGAAATCCAGGTCCTGGTCGACCTGGTCGGGGGTTCTTTTGCCGGCCCCGCCCGAACGAAGCAGGGCGGCCATGATTCCGGTTAATCCGGTTTTATCCGCAGGGTCGTAGATTGTCCCACCTTTGAAATAGGCGTCCAGGGTCACCACCGGCAACTGATGATCCTCCAGGAAATAGATCACCATGCCGTTATCGGTGACGAACCGTTCCGGCTCGGCGGGATTAAACTCGATGGCCGGGAATTTCATATCGCGGGGATTGACCTGGGCGAGGCCCAAGGCCGGAATAATCATAATCACGGCCAGGAATATTTGGAGGGTTTTCATCGGGCCTCTCCTTTCTCCGTGGGGACAAGAGTGGCGACCGTGCGGTTGGTCTCCGTAAAATACTGGGCGGCCACGCGCTGAATATCGGCCGGCGTGACGGCCAGGAGATTTTTGCGCATGGTGGACAGGTACCGCCAATCTTTGGCCAGATTGACCGTGGTTGCCAGATTGTATGCCAGCCCCATGTTATTGTAGGAGTACCAGATAAAATCGGCGTCGATATTATTTTTTATCTTGGTCAGTTCTTTGGTATCCACGGGAGTCTGGATCAGTTTATTCAATTCCTCATAAATGGCCTGTTCCACTTCGTGACTACTGATACCCTCCTTGGGATAGGCGTAAATATTGAAAACCCCGGGATATTTATCCCCCAGGGAATTGCCGGGGAAAACATCGACACTGACCGACAGACAGATTTGCTTGTCAATTACCAGGGATTTGTACAACCGCGAAGTGCGCCCTTCGCCGAGAAGTCTTTCGATGACGCGGAAAGCAGGTTCATCGGGAGAATCGAACGATGTCTTATGATAGGCAATGATAAGGGCGGGATTGGCCTCGAAATGAACCTCCACCCGGCGCTCTCCCGTCTGGGGGATTTCCTCGGTGTAAATGGGATCCGGATCGGGACGAACCGGAATATCCGCGAAATATTTTTCCGCCAATTTCTGCACTTCGGCGGTTTTGACATCGCCGACAATGGCCGCGGTCAGGTTCTGCGGCGTGTAATAGGCGTTGAAAAAATCGGCCAAATCCTGGCGCGTCAGATTATTCACTTCCGATTGCCATTCCCAGAAAAGTTGATAGGGGTGGGCGATAAAAGCGGTACCGATCAACTGCTCGAATAATTTGGCGTCACTTTCATTTTCCACGGAGAGGCGCCTTTCCTCCGAAACCACCGCCCGTTCGGTGAAAAATTCGCGGAAGGCCGGATATTTGAGCCGGTCGGATTCCATGTTGAACCATAACTCCAAACGATTCGAAGGCAGGGAAACGTAGTAGTGCGTGAAATCGTAAGCGGTCGAGGCATTGAAATCGGCGGCACCCTGGCGCGAGTAGAGCAGGTCGAATTCATTCTGGATCACGTATTGCGAGGAAGCCTGGGCCAGGGAATCGAGGAGAGTTCGCAGCGATTCGATATAAGCCAGATGCTCGGCCAGTTTTTCGGGGTGATTGAGACGGACATACCGTTCTTCGCGGACGGCCCTTTCCAGACGGGCCCAGACCGAGTCTTCCTTAATCCAGAAATCCTTTTCGCTCTCATAGTCGGAGGTTCCCACCATTCGCGAGCCCTTGAACATCATATGCTCCAATAAATGGGCGGTGCCGATCGCGCCCTGTTTTTCGAGGGCCGAACCGGCTCCGGCACAGATAACTCCGGAGAAAACCGGAGCCGTGGGACGTTCCACGACCAGGAAAGTCATCCCGTTTTTAAGCGTGAATTCATTGACCTGGAAACGGAATTCATCCTGCGCCGGGGCGGTTATCGCCGCGACCAGGAGAAACAGGACCAGGCCGGTGATAATTTTTTTCATAAAGCCTTTGCCTTTTTATATGGATGTTGGATTTTGCGGGTCACAAACATTATTCGTTTTTTATATCCGAAATGATTCGAAAAATTTCATTCATATCAGAGATTTGATAATCCGCCGGGTGCGGATATTCCCCGTTGCGACGAATCAAAACCGAGCGGGCGCCCATTTTGGCGGCGGTCAGTATATCCACTTCGGTATCGCCCACGAATAAAATTCCGCCAAAAGGCTCCCGGCAGGCCGATTTTACCGCCGCAACCATTTTATCGCTGGGCTTGTAGGCTTGGACCTGACTGGATATGATAACCTTATCCAGGTACGGATTCAGGCCGAAAGTCGCCAATTCTTTTTCCAGAACATCCTCATCGGCGTCGCTGACCACCAAAGTAGACAAGCCGGCGTTCTTGAGTTTTTCCAGAACCGGGAAGACGTCATCGAATATTCGGGCGCGGCCCAGATAACAATCGGCGTACAATTCCGGGACGCGGGGACTGATATCGGGAAGACCAAAATGCTCGGCGGTCGTTTTCACCACCCGGGTGGCTATCTGTTTAATGCTCCAGAATTCCGGACGGGATTCATCGCGATAAATCCGCATGAAAATCGGCCGCATAAAACGAAACAGTTCTTCCTTTCGCGACGAATCCATGACAAACGCGAAAGATTGGAAAACGCTGTCGGCGTCGACCAGGGTGCCGCCGACGTCGAAAATTACGGTATGGATCATAAGGAAATTTCCGGTAATTTAAAATTCATTGAGCAGTTTCTTGACCTTTTCACCGATCAGGTCACGGACGCGGGCGAAGGCCGCGCGGCGGGCGGTATCGGACGAATACGCTATATCAGGGTTTTCGATATCCCAGTGGATTTGCTTTTTCATTCTGGCGGACAGGGGAAGTTTGTCCCGGACGGCCGTGCACAGGGTGACGATCAGGTCGGCTTGTTCTATCATGGCCGAGGTGATGATATCCGAGGTCTGCGCCGAGACATCGATACCGATTTCCTTCATGGTTTCAACGACGACCGGGTGAAGACCGTGGGGGAAAGCCCCGGCCGACATAATTTCGAAGCGTCCGTCGGCATAGGTCCTGCCGAATCCCTCGGCGATCTGGCTTCGCACGCAATTGCCGGTGCAGACAAAGAGGATGGTTTTTTTGTGTGTCATTCAATTTATAATATGGACCCCACAGCAAGGGCTTGTTGAAAAAGTGCCAATTCTGTCATTGCGAGCAAAGCGAAGCAATCTCATCTTTTTTCAAGTAATTGTCATTGAGATTGCTTCGTCGGCCGACCTTGCGGTCTGCCTTCCTCGCAATGACGTCTCGATGGTTTTTCAACACGCCCCAGGCTTTGGGCCACCATGATTAAATCTTTGTGGTTTCATATTATTAATTGTAGGTCCGGACGCTTGTCGAACACCCTGAGTTTCGAAGGGCGCTCCTGACAATATTCTTCCATAATACGTAAGAGTCAAAACCGAAAGGGTCCTAACCCACATCCTTAATGGACAAACTATTCCCCTCACAGCCCCGCGCCGTGGCATTTTTTGTACTTCTTGCCCGAACCGCAGGGACAGGGATCGTTACGGCCCACTTTGGGGCCTTCTCTCTTAATCGGCTGGACTTTGCCCCGCTGGGCGGCCTGCTCCGCGCCGGCTTCTTCGGTTGGCCGGGCCGTTCCGAAACCCATCCCGACCGGATTAGGATGCGAGGCCACCAGTTCTTTCTGCGGCTCGCGACGGCGTTCCTCGCGCGCCTTGTCCGGAATATTCACCTGCAGACGGTAAACCATCCGGACAATTTCCTTGTCGATTTCGCCGATCAATTCGGCGAAAAATTTGTACGCCTCTTTCTTGTATTCTATGAGCGGATCTCTCTGGCCGTACGACCGCAGGCCGATGCCCGTTTTCAACTGATCCATCTCGTACATGTGATCGCGCCAGTGACGGTCGATGGTGGAAAGGACGGAATACTTTTCCAGTTTCCGCATGATGTCATCGCCGTACAACTTTTCCTTGTGCTCATAGAATGCCATGACGGCCCCTTTGACCTTGGTGAACAGGTCTTCGCGGGTCAGGGCCGGAATGTCTTCGGGTTTGAATTCCAGGTTGAGAAGATAAACGTGGCGTAGTTCGGCCCGGAACCCGGTCAGATCCCAGGCTTCGGGGTATTCTTTTTCGGGGCAATATTTTTCTATCAGATCCTGCAGAACGGAATCGATCAATTCCAGCACCTCGTCTTTAATCGAGGGGCGTTCCAGAGCCGCCAGGCGGCGGTCGTAGATAACTTCACGCTGGGCGTTCATGACATCATCGTATTCGAGGGTGTGCTTGCGGATGGAATAGTTCTGCAATTCGACCCGTTTCTGGGCCCGCTCGATGGCCTTGGTGACCATGCCGTGTTCGATGACATCCCCTTCTTCGGCGCCGAGCCTATCCATAATCCGGGCCAGACGGTCGGAGCCGAAGAGGCGCATGAGGTCATCTTCGAGCGACAAATAAAATCGTGACGACCCCGGGTCGCCCTGGCGTCCGGCACGCCCCCGCAACTGGCGATCGATACGCCGGGCTTCGTGGCGTTCCGTGCCGAGAATGTGCAGACCGCCTACTTCGACCACCCCCGGGCCGAGTTTGATATCGGTCCCGCGGCCGGCCATGTTGGTGGCGATAGTCACGGCGCCGGATTGGCCCGCCTGGGCCACGATTTCGGCTTCCTGCTGGTGATACTTGGCGTTGAGAACGTTATGCGGGACGCCGTGTCGTTTGAGCATGCGCGACAAGGTTTCGGAAACTTCCACCGAGACGGTGCCGACCAGAATCGGTTGACGGCGGTTATAGCAGTCGATTATTTCCTCGATGACCGCGTTGTATTTCTCGCGGCGGGTGCGGTAGACAACGTCGTTATGGTCCGCCCGGACACATTTCATGTTGGTCGGGACGCAGGTGACATCGAGTTTATAAATATCCCAGAATTCCTGGGCTTCGGTTTCGGCGGTTCCGGTCATCCCGGCCAGTTTCTCGTACAATCGGAAATAATTTTGCAGGGTGATGGTGGCCAGAGTCTGGGATTCGCCCTCGATCTGGACTTTTTCCTTGGCTTCGATTGCCTGGTGGAGCCCGTCGGAATAACGCCGTCCCGGCATCAACCGCCCCGTGAATTCATCGACAATGAGAATTTTGCCGTCCTGTATGACGTACTCCACATCCTTTTCAAAGAGGGCGTAGGCCCGCAGGAGTTGGCTGATGGAGTGGACTTTTTCACTGCGCTCGGAATGCAGTTTGTACAGTTGGTCAATTTTCGCTGTCTTTTCTTCGGGCGAAACGGAAGTATCGCCTTCGATTTCGGACATCCCTTCGGTCAAATCGGGGAGAGTAAAGAGTTCCTGCTCTTCTTTGGAAAACTGGGAACGGCCGTTATCGGTCAGGTTGATGCTATGCTCTTTTTCTTCGATGACATATAAAAGAGTCTCGTCGATTTCGTGCATCTTTTTATCGCGCAGGATGTCATTTTCGGCCCGGTCGATCAGGCTCTGGACGCCGGTTTCTTTTATCAACTTCAGGTACTTTTTATTTTTGGGGGCGCCACGGCGGGCCGCCAGGAGCAACTGCCCGGCCTCGTAGACATTGTCCCCTCCGGCCTGGAGAAGTTTTTCCGCCTGGCCGATTTTTTCGTTGACCAGGTTGGTCTGAAGCCGCACCAGCCGGTCCACGGTAGGCCGCATTTCTTCGTAGCGTTTATGGATGGTGCTTTCCACCGGTCCGGATATGATCAGCGGGGTGCGGGCCTCATCGATAAGGACGGAATCCACTTCGTCGACGATGGCGTAATGGAAACCCCGATGCGCCCGGTCCTCGATACTCTGGGCCATGTTATCGCGCAGGTAATCGAATCCGAACTCGCTGTTGGTGCCGTAGACGATATCTTTGCCGTATTCGACCCGCCTTTGGGCGGTGGACATATCGTGCTGGATACATCCCACCGTCAGCCCCAGGGTTTCATAGATTTTGCCCATCCACTGGCTGTCGCGCCGGGCCAGGTAATCGTTGACCGTGACAATATGGACGCCTTTGCCTTCCAGGGCGTTCAGATAAACCGGCATGGTGGCCACCAGGGTTTTTCCCTCGCCGGTGGCCATTTCGGAGATTTTGCCCTGATGCAGGACTATCCCGCCGAGAAGTTGGACGTCGAACGGCACCATGTTCCATTCCATGTTGATGCCCACGACATCCCAGGATTTTCCCACCAGGCGGCGGCATATTTCTTTGACGGCGGCGAAGGCTTCGGGAAGGATGTCATCGAGCGTTTCACCTTCACCCAGTCGCCTTTTAAATTCTTCGGTTTTGGCCTTCAGGTCGTTGTCGCTAAGCGACTCCATGGCGGCCCGGGCGTCGTTGATTATCGCGACCAGGGGCAGGATCTTCTTGATATCCCGGTCGTGTTTGGTCCCAAAAAGTCTGGTAATTAATTTTAACATATAAAACCGACTGGTTAATATTTGGGATAATATACGTGTCGCGGCGGGTGTCGGCAACCTCAATAAAATTTTGGTTTCCGGGCCAAAAAATCTGTTGCCTTTTGCCGCCCGGGGGTCGTAATTTGGAGTGATCAGATTTTGAACGGAACAAATGAGTATCTTCAGATTATTCAATTTATCTAAATAATAATTTGCCGCGGTCGATATATTCTCATGGTGGGAAGTATCATTAAATTCGGTGTATGAAGAATCAAAAAAGTCAAGTCGGTCTGGACAAATCAAAGCGGAAAAACCGCCGCCGAAACGAAAAGGTCTGGACACGCAAAAAGGCGCAGAACCGGTCTGTGAGCGATGAAGAAGCCGCCCTGCGGCGCGAATCCCGACGGGATGAGAAAGGGCGCCGCCTGGATTGGCGCGAACTTCTCCTGGAAGAGGAGGACGAAGATATCTCCATGGAAGAGGAAATCGGAGCCGACGGACGCTGAGGGTATCGTTACCCGCGGTCACGGCAAATCGTTTATCGTTCGCAGTCAGGGGAAAGACATCCCCTGTGTCATTCGAGGCATTATAAAATTCCGAACGGAAACCGGCACGCCCGTGGCGGTCGGCGATGATGTCATATTTTCCCTGGAAAATGACGGTTCCGGCGTAATAAATGAAATCCTCCCCCGCCGGACCATGTTTTTCCGCCCGGATAAAGCCTCCGACACCCAAAAGCAGGTAATTGCCGCCAATATCGATCAACTGGCCACGGTGGCCTCGGTCACCGAACCGGCCCTAAAACCGGGCCTGATTGACCGTTTTCTTGTCGTCGCCCAGATCGGGGGACTCAACCCGCTCATTATAATCAATAAAATCGACCTGGGCCATCCGCCTATCCTGAAAGAACTGGAAACGGCTTACCGAAGGATAGATGTCCCTCTTTTCTGCCTGTCGGCCGACACCGGCGAGGGTTTCGAGGCCCTGGAAAAAGCCCTGAAAGACCACCGCACCGTCTTTGCCGGACATTCGGGAGTGGGGAAATCCTCGATCCTAAACCGCCTTTGCCCGGATTTGAGTCTGGCCACGGGCGAAATTTCCCAGGCCACCCAGAAAGGGATTCACACCACTTCCCATGTGGAACTTTTCGAACTGCCCAGAGGCGGGTTCGTGGTGGACAGCCCCGGTTTGAAAGTCTTGAAGTTATGGGAAGTAGAAAAAGCGACCCTGGCCGATTATTATCCCGAAATAGGGCCTATTCAAGGCGACTGCCGATTCCAACCCTGCAGCCATACGCATGAACCGGGCTGCGCCGTGAAGAAAGCGGTCGCTAATGGGGAAATCCCCGCCATCCGATATAATAGCTATGTTTCTATCTATGAATCGCTTTGAAAGAAAGCCCCGGCCGGCTGCGTATCTGTTTTATGACGGCACGGGAAAGGGGAGAGGATAAATGGAAAAGTTCAAATTAGCCGTCGGCCTGCACAACCATCAGCCGGTCGGCAATTTTCAACATGTCTTTGAAGAGGCCCATCAGAAAGCCTACTTGCCCTTCATAAAATTATTCGAAAAATTCGAACCGATCCGTATTTCTCTCCATCAATCCGGCATCCTCTGGGACTGGCAGGAAAAAAATCACCCCGATTACCTGGCCGCGGTAAAATCCCTGGCCGACAAAGGGCGGCTGGAAATAATGACCGGCGGTTTCTACGAACCGATTATTCCCTCTATCCCCGATCGCGACAAAAAGGGCCAGATCGCCCTCTTGAATAAATATATCCAGGAGCATTTTGGAATCGCCCCCCGCGGGTGCTGGTTGACCGAACGGGTTTGGGAGCCGCATCTGCCCAAGATTTTGCATGATGCCGGGGTGGAATATGTCCCGGTCGATGACACCCATTTTATTTATGCCGGCTTCGAGTATGAGAATCTGCGGGGCGTTTTCGTTACCGAAAACGACGGCGCCGCCATCCGGATTCTTCCCATACAAAAGAAATTGCGTTACCTGATACCATTCAAGAAGGTCGATTTTGTCATCGGCGAATTGCGCGCCCAGGCGGAACGCAATCCCGGCGGCCTGGCGGTTTACGCCGATGACGGCGAAAAATTCGGCGTCTGGCCCAAGACTCATCAACACTGCTTTGTCGAGGGCTGGCTGGAACAATTTTTTACGGCGCTTTGCGCCAACTCCGACTGGCTGGAGGTAATTCCCCTGGCCGAAGCCGCCAGAACGCCTTCCCTGGGAATCGCCTATCTGCCGACCGCCTCCTACGCCGAAATGCTGCACTGGTCGCTTCCCACGCGAGCCTTTGTCGAATACGAGGAATTCGAAGGCTGGCTCAAGCAACACGGCCAGCGGGATCGGTTCGGCCGGTTTGTCCGCGGCGGTCACTGGCGGGGATTTCTTCACAAGTATCCCGAAGCCAATCTTATGCACAAAAAGATGCTTTCGGTTTCGGAACGGCTGGATAATTTCGAGACCAACCATCCCGACAATATCGCCGTTATCGAGAAGGCGCGGCATCATCTCTATGCCGGGCAGTGCAACTGCCCGTACTGGCACGGTGTTTTCGGCGGGTTGTACCTGCCGCACCTGCGCCAGGCGGTTTATGAGCAACTCCTCCTGGCCGAAAGGCTGTTGCTGGAAAATGAGGGCAACCCCTTCCGCAAGGAAGAAAAGGATTACGATTGCGACGGCCATCCTGAAATTGTCATGACCACCCCCAAATTCGTGGCCGTTATCAAGCCCTCGCGCGGGGGCTCACTTCTGGAACTGGATTGCCTGGAAGGGGCTTTTAATCTGTCCGATACCTTAAGCCGCCGGCGTGAAGGCTATCACGGCAAACTGGCCGGGGCGCAACTCAACGGTACCGAATCAACCGACCAGACCGAATCGATTCACGACATCGTCCTGACCAAAGAAAAAGGTCTGGATAAATTCCTGGCCGAAGACTGGTATCTTCGCCGCGGCTATATCGACCACTTTTTCGGGCCGCAGGTCGATATCGATTCTTTCCTGTCAGGGCAATTCCGCGACGAGGGCGATTTCGTGCTGGAGCCGTACACCACCGGCCCGCGTACCGAGCCGGGGACGGTCATTCTTCGCCGCAAGGGGCATCTCTGGCGGCCGGAAGGCCCCCGGGCCCTGGAAATGGAAAAACGCTATTATTTCGGCTACGACTCCGATGTCATCTCCGTCAGTTACGCCATTACCGCTTCCAATGAAGATATCCCGGATATTCGCCTGGCCGTGGAAAGTAATTACAATTTCCAGGCCGGGCATTCCGACGACCGCTATATCCTTTTCGACGGCGAAAAAATCAAGGGCGGCTTCCTGGACAGTACTCTCGCCCGCCGGGGGTGTCAGACGCTGGTGATTCGCGATGATTTCCGCAACCTGGCCGTGGCGCTGGCGACCGACCGCGAGGCCGAAATCTGGCAGGCGCCCATATTCACGATTTCGCTGTCCGAGGGCGGTTTCGAAAAAGTCTATCAGGGCACATCGCTGGTGCATATCTTCCCGGCCTACTTGAAAAAGGGTGTCCCCTTTGAGATTACCTTTCTGATGTTCGCCGGGAACCCGGCCAAGATGCCGCCGCGTTTCATCCGCGCCGGCCGCATCGGCGCCCCGTCGGGGTTCTGATTGGCATACTCCAACCATAATTGAACGTGAGGGCGGGTTTCAACCCCGCCCTTTTTATGTGGGCGGCAGGTGTCCCCACTGTACAGTATCATAAGATCCTTTACAAGTTGTATCAGTAGATCCTTTACAGTCTGGGTATATTTAGACTTCTCAGAAAAGGAGTTTAGATATGCCTTGGAAATTGGCGAGTATCATGGAAGAGCGGATAAAATTTGTCA
>JBGSHP010000024.1:0-45881 GCA_041752195.1 Candidatus Zixiibacteriota bacterium
CCAAGGTGCGAACAGTCTCTTAACAGAAGCGTCTCTTCAACACTTTCTATTCCCTGGACATCAACAAAATAACTACTATCCCCATTTTGTCAAGCCTATTTTTCCAAAATCCTCAAATACGACCAAGTGTAGTAATAAAAAAGAGGGATAAAGGACAGGCATTGTCTTAAACCGAGAAACCGGATCAGGAGAGAATCAAGAGAATTCTAAGCGAAGCATGAGGGCTGGCGGTCATTGAGTCCGGCATTATTTAAATCCAGCGACTTCGGGAATTATGATATCGCCAGGAGAAATCCAAAATTGAATAATAAGGGAGTTCATGACAGGGAAGACGAGTTTGAAAATATCTACAAAGAGAAGGGAACTGGCGTCTCATTGAATGTGAATGTATTCACAAAGTACGCGGGCCCTCTTATTTATTGAAATGGACGTGGCTTGTCGAATATGTGAATGAATTCACATGAAGTGATTGGGATAAGTAACGACGACGGACGATTCAAATGGAATTGTCAATGAACAAGGGTCAGCCATCGGCGACTAATATGGACAACGCTAACCACTAAGGGGTAGCAGGGAGAATCGCAAATATGTGAATTGATTCACAACCTATGTCTCTCATCGTAACGTAATTTAGGCTGTCCGATAGGCGGGGTTTTGCGCCTGAATCTTTGTAGAGTCTTTTTTCTCGACTTTGCGTCCAGAGAGGCATTATCAGGTTATCCATAAACGATTTGACAAAATCGATACGGGGGTATATACTAACAGGCTATTATAATTGGAATCATCTGCTTTAAGGAGGAATCCTCGGTGAAGGTATTCGAAACTGATCAGATTAGGAATGTGGCTCTGGTAGGACAGCGCGGTTGCGGTAAAACCAGTCTGGCCGATGCCGTCGCCTTCTCTTCCGGAATGACCAACAGGCTGGGCAAGGTCGACGAGGGGACCTCGCTTTCCGATTTTACCGACGCCGAAATTTCGCGTAAGACATCGATTGGCCTGGCAATTCTGGCCTGTCCCTGGAAAAATGTTAAAATAAATATCCTGGATTTGCCCGGCCACCCTGATTTCATCGGGGAACTTATGGCGGGTCTGACGGTGGCTGAAACGGCCATAATAGTCCTCAATGCCAATCCGGGGATCGAAGTAGGGACGGAAATCCATTATAAATATGTCGAGAAATTTCATTTGCCGAGGATGTTTTTCGTCAACAAGGTCGAAAAAGAGCATGTCAATACGGCCGGGCTGGTGGTCCAGTTGCAGGAAAGATATGGCACTAAATGCGTGCCGGTTCAGTTGACTATCGGGGACGGATTGGAATACAAGGGGATAATAGACCTGATCAAGATGAAGACCTTCGAATTTGACGGTTCCGGCAAACCGACGGAATCCGATATTTCGGGTGATTATAAAGAACTTGCCGAGGAAGCACGACAGAAGATGGTGGAGGCGGTCGCGGAAGCGGATGATGCCCTCCTGGAGAAATTTTTCGACAAGGGAGAGTTGACGCCGCAGGAATTCCTGGATGGGTTCAAAAAGGCTATCGCTTCCCATGCCATCTATCCCATACTTTTTGGCTCGGCGGATAAGAATTCCGGCACGCAACTGCTGATGAATTTCGTCGCCGAGTATCTGCCGTCGCCGACGGCGGTCCAGCCGCCGAACCTGTTCAAAACGGGCAAGGAAGAGATGGAGAGTATTAAGGTGGATGTGGCGGGGCGTCCGATAGCATATATTTTCAAGACGATTTCCGAGGCTCATGTCGGTGATATTGCCTTGTTCAAGGTTTTGTCGGGCAAGATAAACCAGGGTCTGGATTTGTACAATGCCAATCAGAGTTCGGGCGAACGAATCGGCCAGGTATATTCTATCAGCGGCAAAAATCGGGCTGAGGTCGAATCGGTTATGGCCGGTGATATATCGGCCATGGTTAAACTTAAAAGCGCCCGGATGGGGGACACCCTGGGAAGTAAGGACCAACCGCTGGTGGTGCCGCCTCTGGATTACCCGGAGCCGGTCATGGATTCGGGGATTCGTCCCATTTCCAAGGGTGACGAAGAAAAGGTCTCGACCATGCTTCAGAAAATCCGGGACAATGACCCTTCGTTCAAGGTCGTTATCGATTCGGTCTTGAAGCAGATGGTGATATTTACCCAGGGTTCGACTCATACGGAGGTCCTGATTGATAAACTTAAAAAGTTTGGAGTCGAGGTCGAGGTCTTTAAGCCCCGCATTCCATACCGGGAGACTTTGAAGGGAAAGACGGAAATTCAGCACCGCTATAAAAAGCAGAGCGGCGGCCGCGGCCAGTACGGCGACGTTCATTTGAGGATAGAGCCCAACCCCCGGGGGACGGGATTCACGTTTTCCGACGAAATCAAGGGTGGTGTCATTCCCGGGAAGTTTATTCCGTCGGTAGAAAAGGGCGTGGTGGAAGCGATGCTGGAAGGCGGCCTGGCGGGAATGCCGGTGGTGGATGTCAAAGTGGCTGTTTTCTACGGGTCGTACCATGCGGTTGACTCTTCGGATATGGCTTTTAAAATCGCCGGCCTGATGGCTTTCAGGGATGGGTATAATTTGTGCAAACCGGTTCTTCTGGAGCCGATTTACAATATCGAAGTCCTGGTTCCGGATGAATATACCGGGGATATCATGGGCAATCTTTCCAGCCGGCGGGGCAAAATCCAGGGGATGGACCCGGAGGGTCGTTACCAGCGGATTAAGGCCCAGGTGCCGCAGGCGGAATTGTATAATTACTCGGTGGATCTTCGCTCCATGACTTCGGGGCAGGGCGTTTATACGCGGACTTTTTCTCATTATGAAGAAGTTCCCCATGAGATAACGGAGAAGGTTATCGAGGATATTAAAAAGGCCCGCCCGGAATAAAAGTTCATTTTATGGTATTTGGAGGCCCTCGGTTTTTAGACCGGGGGTTTTTTTATAAAATGGGATCGTTCCGAAAATATTTTTAGATCGTTACACTCCCCCCTTGATCCCCCCTCCATGAGGGGGGTAAGAAAAGGATAGACTCCGCAATGGTATGTCGGGTTTCTCGAAAATAGCGGAAGCGAATTTCGAGAAACCACGACCCACAAGAACTGCCCGGTCCAAATGGGTTCGTTTTGTTATTTTTAAGGAGTCAATAACCATAATCTTCTCGAAAGGCGAAATTTTGTACTGACCCCACCCCGCGAAGCGCGGGAGTGGGCCACCTTCCCTCGGTGGTAGACGGGAAAAGAAAATGAAGTCGAAAGCCCCGACCCCTGAAGGGGATCGGCCACCGGACGCGGTTGTGCCCGACAGGAATGTCGTGCCTACTTGAGTTAAATGGTTATCCAGAGGGGATGCATACCGCCCACGTAATTTTGCAGGATGAGATTGCTTCGCTTTGCCCGCAATGACAGATTCGGCACTTTTTCTGCAGACCTTACCTTGAAGGGCGAGGCATGCGGCCGAAGAACCCACAGCAAGCTGTGGGCCACCAGGGCATGGAATAAGAGTAAAGTTCCGGCCCCTGAAGGGGATCGACCACCGAATATAAGAACTATTTCCGGCGAGGAGGTGGGCTGCCCGGCAGAAGATTTGGCAACAGGTTTAAAGAAGTCTGCAATTGAAGGCAGTGAGAAATGAACTACTCGTCGAATTTGTCGAAGCGTTCCCAGTAGGAAGGGGAGAGCTGATAGACGCCATAGACGTCGTCTTCTTTGATGAAAGTCTGGCCGTTGAGGGAGGGAATGAGGATGCCGATTTTTTCGGAATAATCCAAAAGGACTGTAATATCGGGGCGGCTGTTCAGGGCGGCTTCGGGGGGGGCGTCGGGGCCCAGTTCCCAGCGGTCGCCTTTTTTGCCCAGGGAGCCGAGTTGGGTTTTGCAGATGGTATGGAGAAATTGCTGGAAAGAGTATTGTTTCATGGGAAAATATTCCAGTTTCGGGCGGGGCATGGGGATAACCGCGCCGAGGGCGATTTCGTAGCGAAAATGCTGGTAAGTCTCCTGGGTCATATAGGTTAATAATCGGTTTTTTTGCAATTTTCAATATAAAAAAGTGGACAAAAATAACCCTGAAGGGATGGTATATACGGCAGGGAGAAAAGCCGGAAGCCGCCTTTTCACACGGAAATCCGGGCGTGCCGCCGATCTGGCTCGAATTTCTTCAAGTGGTCAGGTTGAAATAAGTCCCTGAAGTTATTGGGGGGATGCAATTCGGAATTAAGACGGCTTCGATTCAAGTCTGTGGGCGAGGTTTATCGGGGCCCCAAATGGCCGATAAATTATGGATATTGGGATTTGCCAGGGGACTATTAATTATCGATACAATGTCATTAGACAAAACAGTTGACAAAGCGTCTATATATTACTTTATTCGGCGCTGTAACTTACGGCGGGGAGAGGATATGAGCCGTTAAGGCTGGAGGCGTGATTCAGCCAAGAGAAAATGAGGATAATGAGTCATAGAGGGAGTCTCATGAAAAAGTCCTGGGTAAATGTAATTGTGGCGGTTTGCTTATTGGGGGCGGCGACGGCCGCGGCTCAAGAGGAAGCCGGAGAAGAAAAGTGGCGGAATTTCGAGATGTCCATAACAGGAGGCCTGGCGTTTCCGTCGGGTGAATTTTCCGATTGGAATGATACTTTGGGAGCCAAGACGGGAGTATCGTTTGGAATTTCGGGGGGATATTATTTTACCGAGAGAATTTGTGCGGGCGCTTATTTTGATTATAACCAGTTCAAGATTAATGAACCGAATGCGCAACTGAAACTGGATGACTTGAATTATAAGATGTATAAGGTCGGCGGTTATGTCAAGTATGCTCTGACCGGGGAATCGAATTTTGAGCCGTATGGCAAATTAAGCGCGGGAGCTGATTTCGCGAAATTTGCCACCTGGACGGGTCCGACTTTAACGCGCATGCGCGAGGTTTCCTACGATCCCGAATTGAGCCTGGGTTTGGAAGCCGGGGTTTTATATTATACCTCGGAATTCGGCGGGATATTTCTTCAGGTCGGATATTATCATGAACGCCTGAAGGATAATATTGGGGAATCATTCGGAATCAGATATAAGATTCGGGAAAATGTCAATTATTGGGCTCTAAAAGCGGGCATAAGCGTTTTCTTCGGTTCCGAAGAGTAAAACGACGATAGAGAGTTTAAAAACCCCGTTCTTTACAGGCGGGGTTTTTTTGTAGATATTGGCAAAGCGGTCAAATGCCGCCGTTTACAATGAATAAAACAAAACTGCTCTTAGTTGACGACGAAGCTCCGCAGCGGGAAATGCTGGCCGGCTGGCTGGAAAAGCAGGGCTTTGAAGTCCGACAGGCTTCGTCCGGTGAAGAAGCTCTTCAGTCGTATCCGTCATTTTTCTGTCCGGTGGCAGTGGTGGATATGAAGATGCCCGGCATGGGGGGAATAGAATTAATCGGGCGGTTGAAAGGAATAAATCCCTATTTGCAGATAATCGTTTTGACGGCTTTCGGGTCGGTGGAAACGGCCGTGACCGCCATGAAGGCCGGGGCCTGGCATTATCAGACCAAGCCGGTGGAGTTGGAAGAGCTGTTAATAAATATCAGGAAAGCGGCGGAGCAGTATCGTTTAATTTCGGATCATGCCATATTGAATGAGACGGTTCGGGAGCGATTCGGCAGCGGCGAGATAATCGGCCAGTCGAAGGCCATCCAGCAGGTTTTGGAATTAATCAATCTGGCGGCGCCGGGCGACTCCAATATTCTTATTACCGGGTCGTCGGGGACGGGGAAGGAATTAGCCGCGCGGGCCATCCACTCCTTGTCTTTTCGGAAAGAACGGCCGTTCGTGGCGGTCAATTGCGCCGCTCTACCGGAGAATTTGCTGGAGTCGGAACTTTTCGGCTATGAAAAGGGTGCCTTCACGGGCGCGATAAAGAGGAAACTGGGTCGATTCGAACTGGCCGACCAGGGGACCATTTTTCTCGATGAAATCGGCGATATGGATATGGCCATGCAGGCCAAACTTTTGCGCGTAATCGAAAACCACGAAATAGAAAGACTCGGGGGTGAGAAGGCGATAACCTTGAATGTCCGGTTGATATGCGCCACCAATAAAATTCTTGATGACTTGGTACGGGAGGGGAAATTCCGCGAAGATTTATTTTATCGAATCAACGTGGTGGCAGTTCATATGCCTCCGCTGGCGGAGCGGGCGGGAGACACTTTGTTATTGGCCGATAAATTTCTGAGGGAATTTTCCCGCAAAATGGGCAAAAATATTATTTCTATATCAGCCGAGGCGGCGTCGGCTTTGACAGGATATGACTGGCCGGGAAATGTCCGGGAGTTGCAGAATATTATCGAACGGGCGGTGGTCCTGGCGCGGGGGGAGGCCATAACGCTCAAGGAATTGCCGGGCTTGAAGCCGGTTGAAGATGTTTCTCATGCCGAGGAGGGGGTTCGCCTGGCCGATATGGAGAAACGGCACATCAAAAAGATTCTCGATACCAATGGCTGGAATATCGGTCAATCGGCCGAGATTTTAGGGATTCACCGCAACACGCTTAGAATGAAAATCAATGAGTACGGCCTTCGCGAGGAGGCGTCTTAGGTGTATTCCAACCGGCGGGGCAGATCGAAGCCTTGTCATTATTAAACCGAAAGATCGGCAATCGCTCTTGTTTTTTGGTAAGAGGTAAGTTAGTATATCCGTCTTAAATAGGCGGCAGGCTTATTTGGGATGAGTTTGTAAACTAAAAAAACATTTCAACTTAACTATCATTGGAGGATGCACGTATGAGCGATACGGGGAGCCTGATTCTTCTGGTCATCGCTTTCAGCGTCTTCGGGCTGGCTTTCGCGGCCTATTTAAGCCGCTGGGTTCTTCGGCACGGCACCGGCAGCGAAGCCATGCAGCGGATTTCGAATGCGATCAAAGAAGGGGCCGAGGCCTTTTTGCGGCGCCAGAATCGCACGATTTTGTTACTGGCGATTCTATTCGCGGCGATACTTTTCATAGGTTATGGATTTATTCGCCAGCATCATGAGTTTGATCCGGTGGGAAGTTCGCTTTCCCTGGCCACCTGGATAACCCTTTCCTTTGTTTTGGGGGCGTTATGTTCGGTCTTTGCCGGGTATGTGGGAATGTGGGTTTCAATTCGTGCCAATATCCGGACGGCGCATGCGGCTCTTTCGAGTCTAAATGATGCCCTGCGGATTGCCTTACGCGGGGGGGCGGTATCCGGCCTTTTGGTCGTCGCAATGAGTCTTCTCGGCGTGGCCGGCCTGTATGCTTTGGTATCCTCCGTCGGCGGAGTCGAACCGACCAAAATCCCGCTACTCATCGTGGGCTATGGTTTCGGAGCCTCCTTTGTGGCCCTATTCGCCCAACTGGGCGGTGGCATTTACACCAAGGCGGCCGATGTCGGCGCCGATCTGGTGGGAAAAGTGGAAGCCGGAATACCCGAAGACGATCCCCGTAATCCGGCCGTAATTGCCGACCTGGTGGGTGATAACGTGGGTGACTGTGCGGGTCGCGGAGCCGACCTGTTTGAATCCACGGCGGCGGAAAATATCGGCGCCATGATTCTGGGCGCCAGCCTGGCGTTGGCCGCGGATAAAGCCGGTATGGCTTTCTCGGCCGGTATTGTCGGCGTGATGATGTTTCCGCTGGTAGCGCGCGCTTTCGGAATTGTGGCTTCGATTGTCGGGATTATGATGGTGCATCTGGATAAAGAAGAAAAAATGGATCCCATGCAGGCGCTCAATCGCGGTTATTATGTGGCCGTGGTTCTGGCCATGATTGCCTTTGCCGGGGCCACCCGGTGGCTTCTGCATAGCCCGGCCGCGCCTGACGCCTGGTGGCATTTCTTCCTATGCGGCATTATTGGCGTTCTGACTTCGGTGGCCTTTGTCTATATAACCCAGTATTATACCGAGTATAAATATCGCCCGGTGCAGAGCATTGCCGAGGCCTCCAAAACCGGTCCGGCAACGAATATTATCGCCGGCATCGGGGTTGGCTTCGAATGTGTCTGGATGCCGACCCTGGCTATGGGCGCGGCTTTGCTGTCATCTTATTACCTGGGCGAATCATCGGGATTGCCGCATGCCGGGCTTTTCGGTACGGCCGTGGCCACCATGGGGATGCTGGCGACGGCGGCCTATATCCTGGCTATGGATACATTCGGACCTATCACCGACAATGCCGGGGGCATCGTGGAGATGTCCGAGCAACCGGAGGAAATCCGGAAGAAAACCGATCGTCTTGATGCTGTCGGCAATACTACTAAAGCTCTGACCAAGGGGTATGCCATCGGTTCGGCCGGTTTGGCGGCGTTTCTTTTGTTCCAGGCCTATATGGATGAGGTTTTAGCCTATGCCGGGCTTGAGGGGCAGATCTTTAAGGTGGATTTGAGCAAACCGGTGGTTTTTGTGGGTGCCTTTATCGGCGCCATGCTGGTTTTCATCTTTTCCTCCCTGGCCATTCGGGCGGTAGGCTCGGCGGCTCAATCGATTATCGAGGAAGTTCGCCGTCAGTATGCCAAGCTGCCCCGTGTTAACGATATGATCCAATTTCCCAAGGATTTTAAACCGGATTATAGCGCCTGTGTTGATATTGTCACCAAGGCGGCCTTGCGCAAAATGGTGGCGCCCGGACTCCTCCCGATATTGGTACCGGTCGGAGTCGGTTTGCTTTTTAAGGTTTTCATAAGCGATACCGACCCATTAATCTCTGCGGAAGCCGTGGCGGCTCTTTTGATGGTAGGAACCATCGTCGGGATTATCACCGCTTTGTTTCTAAACAACGGCGGCGGCGCCTGGGATAACGCCAAGAAGTATATTGAATCCGGCGCCCATGGCGGAAAATACCTGACTTCGGCCGACGGCAAGAAGACCAAGAACCCCACTCATGGGGCCGCCGTGGTCGGAGATACGGTGGGCGATCCCTTTAAAGATACAGCCGGGCCTTCATTACATGTTCTGATTAAATTACTATCGACAATCACTCTGGTGCTGGCTCCGCTATTTCTGTAGCATTTCTTAAAGTAACCTGTTAGTCAACGCCCGATAGGTTTTCCTATCGGGTGTTTTATTTGAATAAAAGCGGTGGTAGCGGAGTATTCAAAATAACAGAGTGTCAAACGGCCATAAAAACGAGCAAATAATTTCGTGAGAAGGTGAAACAAAGCCGAGGGGAAGACGTCTAAAGATTAGAAATATTTGTTTGAGTTGGAACGACGTTCAATTTAATCCAGTAAGAAATTCAATCCACATAAGGGAGGATTTATGGGTATTTATTTCAAGGTGATTCTATCGCTCTGCCTGTTAATCTTGAGCGGAATAACGGTTTCGGCCGCGGCCCCGGAAAGACCGGTGCCGTTGCTATCGAGTGCGGTTCAGTTTTCGGCGGGAATAACGGATTTATCGGTCAGGCCGGGGTTCCCGGAGACGGCGACGAAAGGCGGCATCCCCCGGCTGGCGACGGAATTCTTATTGACAACAAAGACGACCTCGGTCTGGCAAAGCGAGAATTGGGTGGGGCAATACCGCACCACCTATGATTATAACAGCCGTAATCAGGTTTCTCGAGAGACATATGAATTTTATTATTCTCCGCTGGGGGTCTGGCGGTACAACTATCGGGTGACTTTCTATTTCGATGCCGAGCACCGTATTGAAGTGGCGGTGGCCGATATCTGGAACGGCGAGGCCTGGATGTGGCACAGCAATACCACGATAACCTATGACGTTGACGGCAACATGATAGAGCAATTTCAGGAAGGCGGCGCCAATACGCTGCAAACTTACACCTATGACAATGAAGGGCGATTGATTGAGTTTGTCCTGCAGAGAACGGATGATCTTCTCGATCCCTGGCAGAACTATTTCCGGTATCAAAACAGTTATGACGGAAGCAGTATTTATCCGTCGGAAAATATTCAGCAGGAATGGGTCGGCGGGGAATGGGTAAACCGCGATCGTTATCGTTACACTTATTACATGTTCGGTCTATATCAGGAAATGTTCCATGATACCTGGGCCGCTGATGAATGGTCCGCTTATGCGCAGTCGTTTTACACCTACGGCGATAATGACTGGCTGGAAGAGATTTTATATCAAAGATGGTACAGCGACGCCTGGCATGATGACACCAAGACGGTTATTACCCGCGATGCGCACGGCAATGTCCTGATGGAAGTCGGGCTGAATAAAATGACAGGCGACTGGGGTTACGCCTCGAAGATCGAGTATGTCTGGGATGAAGAAACGACCGACACGCCCGAAGCGGGTTCGGTGAATCCGCAGTATTTTTCACTGGACCAAAATTCGCCCAATCCTTTTAACGCTTCCACGGCTATCAGTTTTACGCTGCCTTCGCGGCAGGATGTCCTGATTCGAGTTTATAATATTCTGGGTCAGGAGGTGAGAGAACTGGCCGGGGGGAGTTATTCCGCGGGCGAGCATACGGTTATCTGGGACGGCAGCGACCGGGCCGGTCGGACAGTGTCCAGCGGGATTTATTTTTACAGCATAGAGGCTTCCGGCAAGGTTTTGACAAAGAAGATGGTATTGTTGAAATAATCGAAAATTAGTACTTAAATTTAAAAGGCGCCGTCGACCAATACTGCTGGATCCGACGGCGCTTTTTATTTCGTTAAGGCGAAGGTGCAGATTGCCGAAAATAGAGCCAGGGAGGCTTGATATTATGATTTCCAGAAAGATACTGGTTTTATGCGAAGAGGACCTTATGAATGGTCTTTTACGAGAAGTATATAACGAGCATTACCTGAAATTCGTTTCCGACCATGAGTCCATTTCAAGTATCGATTCGGTGAAAATGAAATCCTTTTGCGATGAATGCGATATCATGTTTATTACGAATTTGGGTATCCCCGTTTCTTTTACGAAAAAATTCGTATCTTTTTTGCCGGGCCGGAAGGAGCGAACCTTCAGGCCGGAGGTATTATCGGGCTGGATTGACGAGGAGTTAATAAGTCTCTGCCGAGAAAAGGAGGTCGATCTGCACCGCCTTCCCATCCCTATTGCCAAATTGCAGAGTATGATTACCTGATACGATTTTAATTCTCCCAATGAAATTGACACATATGCGTAATCTTAGAAGATGGAAATAAAGGAGCCCTCCAAATTCAAGTCGCGCCTGAAAAAACTGGGTGTGGCAGGGATTATATTTTTTACGGTCAAAGGATTGCTGTGGCTTCTAATTCCGCTTTTGCTGGCTAAAGGGTGTTTGGGCTAAAGCCCCGGGAGACGCCCGGGCCGGTTCGAAATACTGTCTGATTGTTTTATCCGCAAGTATTCCCGGTAGAAGAATTTACAGCGAAATTAACGAAAACGTGCATTGGCTCTGGTCCATGCCCAAAATTTGTGCGCCGGGAGATTCCCAGAGATTTCCGGTATTGGCCTATGTTATTGTTTATCAACAGGATATAAATTCAGGCACGCGGCTTGATTATTAAAATAACAGAAAAGTCAAAAATGGAGAAAAAGATATGAAGAAAATTATCTTATTGGTGATGACCCTGGTGAGTATGGTGGTCATGTTCGGATGTGAAGAAGAGCGGAAAGTGGTTTATATCGAGGAAAATAATCCTCCGGCGATACCGCAGGGGGTTTATTCGGTGACCGGCGACGGCCGGGTGTCGATTTATTGGTTGCCGGTTCAGGATGAGGATCTGGATTATTACCGGGTCTGGTGGAATGACGAACCGACCGGGCAGTTTGAAGTAATCGGGACTTCCACCCAGTTGTATTATATCGATACCGATGTCGATAACGGCGTCACCTATTATTATGCCGTAACGGCGGTCGATAACGACGGCAACGAATCGGAATTATCGTATGAGAATGTCTATGATACACCCCGTCCGGAGGGACAAAACCAGAGTCTCTATGAATTCGTGGGTCACCCGGACGGCTCGGGGTTCGATTTAAGCGCCGCCCAGGTGGTGCCGTACAACAGTGTCAATGCCGATTTCTATATCGATTTCGACACCGACCTGGAGACTTTTTTCATAAACGTTGCTGACGAAGAGACGGATATTCAGGATTTGGGATACACGGCCGATTTCGACGAAATCGGTTATGCTCCGGCGGACGGCTGGTCGTTCGTGGGGTGGAGCGAGATAATCGAAGGTCACACCTATGTCATCTGGACGCGCGACGATCATTTTGCCAAAATACGCGTCACTTATGCCGATTATGATAATTTCGATAATATTATTTTCGACTGGGCGTACCAGACATCGACAACCGATCCCGGCCGCATGGAACTGGCCCGTCCGCCGCATGCCGAGGATTATCTGCGGCATGACGTCAGAAACAAGGATATGCTCCTGATAAGGGGCAATTAGTGGTCGTTTTGGAGAGAAATTAACAAAAACGAGGTAATAAGTATGGAACGCGGGATGAAACTAAAGACGGCGGCGGCGATACTGGCGCTGACAGTATTGTTCGGAGCCGTCCCGTCGCGGGGGGAAATCGAGTCATATCGCAAGGATGTCGATTATTCGTCGTATTTGCGATTTGACCGCTATTTGAATGTCGAGGTCTGGACGGACGACGACCAATATTATGACGGTGAGAATATTACCATATCATTCCGGGCCGATAAGGATTGCTACGTGGTTCTGTATAATATAGACACCCGGGGCAATGTGCATTTATTGTACCCCACCGATCGCGGGGATGATTTTCGGATTGAAAGGGACCGGGTTTACCGTATACCGGACAGTTATGATGATTACGACCTGACCGTCCGCGGTCCGGAAGGCGTGGAGTATATCCAGGCGGTGGCATCGCTGACGCCTTTGGCCGTTCCCGATTTCGATCGTGAGGATCTGGTTTGTTATGACGACCCGGTCGATTTCCTGGATTATGTCAATGCCGTCTATTTCGGCGACGATCCGGGGCTTCGCCTGGCCACGGATATGACCATTATCAATGTCCAGGAATGGAATGACGCCTATTATCGGCCGGTGCATGTTTATCGCGACTACGACTGGAGCCTGTCCGGCACCGTTTATATCGATTATCCCTGGGGGGGGACGGTTTATATCGACGGCGTTTATTGGGGAATAGCGCCGCTTTATATACCCCGGTTATACTGGGGATGGCATTATGTCACCATTTATGATCCCTGGGGTTATTGCTGGGAAGACCGCGTGAATGTCTACCGCCACCGAACCGTGTACATAGACGAAACCATTGTTAAAACCAGGGCGGAGGTTAAATCCCGCTACCGGGATGTGGTGCGTCAGGGATATCTTGACCCGGAAAAGAACGGCTACCCCGAATATCAGAAAACGGTCCGGACCAAGCAGGCGGCCATGACCACCTATAAAGAGCAAAGGGCCCGGGGTGAGGGGAGTCTTACCAAATCGCGATATGGCGGTGAATCACGATATGACGCCGGCAAGCGCGGCAATTCCGATGATGCCCAGGGGAAGGCTTCCACGCGGGATGATAACGCCGGTAGCAGGGAGAAGCGCTCCTCGTCTTCGGATAACGGCCGCTATTCTCCCAAATCGCGCGGGTCCAGCCAGCCGGTTGAAAAGTCGAGCGGTACTTATGAATCCAAACGGGAGAGGAAATCCGATTCATCCGGCAAGTCGCGTTCGTCGGATTCCGGCTCCAGCCAGAAGCGCTCTTCGGCTTCGCAAAAATCCGGGGATTCCGGGACCCAGAAGGCAACCAGTACACCCAAGTCTTCCGATTCCGGGTCTTCCAGCCGCTCCAAGGGTGATAATAACAGCGGCAATTCGGGATCGAAACGAGGCAGATGATTATAGATTAAGGTTGACATCCTGCCGGGTATGAATCCGGCAATGAATTACCCGGCGGGATTCGGCCTTAAATCTGGCGGCGATTAATTTGATTGACATGGTCAGGGAAATGACAGATTTTAGCCAAGAGACGAATAATGATTAAACGGTTGACCATAATATTTATGCTTTTGGCGCTGGCTGTCGGACCGATGGCTCTGGCTATTGAAAAGACCAAGCCTTCCAATAATCCGACGCCCCAGCAAAAGCCGAAGGGGGAGCTTTCGCCGCGTCAGGAGCGCCCCGTGTCTCGCCCGGCAGACTCCGTGGACTATGATCATTTTATAGACCGCAATAATAACGGCATCGATGATCGGGCGGAATCGACACGCCAGAAACCTTCGGATAAGGCCGATTCCGTAAAGGAATCATCTTCTCCGGGCAATAGCGCTGACAGCACCAAGAAATAAATTCGGCTGCGGGTTTATCCTTAAAATATCTGAACTTTTTGTTTATCCTGCGGTTAATTTCCTATAAAAACAGGGCGGGAATTTATTTGCTTGACTTGTGGGAGGAGTTAACGTAAATAATTAGCACTCATTAATTGAGACTGCCAGTTTTATTGTATAAGTTATTGGAATGAAATAGGAAAGATGTCATTTGAAAATTTAAATGAGCGGGAACGGAAGGTTCTGGAGCATTTGATAGAGCATTATGTCCAGACGGCCGACCCGGTCGGCTCCCGTGTTATCGCCAATAAATATCGTATGGGGTTATCTCCGGCCACCATTCGTAATACCATGCAGGATCTGGAGGAGTTGGGGCTTATTAAGCAACCGCATACTTCGGCGGGTCGAGTTCCCACTGACAGCGGCTACCGGGTTTTCGTGGATATGTTATTGAAGCCGGCGCCTCTGACCAAGAACGAGGCGGCGCGAATCAAAGAGATAATATCTTCCCGCAAGGGGCGGGGGATGGATATCATTCTTGGCCAGACCAGTAAAATATTGGGTGATATTACCAGTCAATTGGGGGTTAGTATCGCGCCCCGCTTTGAAGAGGGTATTTTATCCCGGATAAATTTCATTCCGGTGGCGGAAGGCAAAGTCCTGGCGGTGGTTTCGGTAAAATCGGGGCTGGCTCATTCCATACTATTGGAAATAGAATCAAGTATTCAGATTAAAGAACTTCAAAAAATGGAGCAGGTCTTAAATGAACGTCTGCCGGGTTTGACCCTGGGGGATATTCGTCGAACCCTGGGCGAGCGACTGGCCGATACCGGGCTTTCGCCCCGGCTTTTGAAGTTGTTTATTAATCCCGAGATCGATATCTGGGTCGATGATCCGGATCAGAAAATTCATGTCACCGGGACCGAAAATCTAATCAGCCAGCCGGAATTCGCCGACCGGGAGAAGTTAACCGAAGTCATAAAAATACTCGAAGAGCAAAATTCTCTCAAGGAACTGCTTCTGACCAAAGCCGGGGGCCAGGGCATAATCATCACCATCGGCAATGAAAATCCCATCGTCGGTATAAAGGATTGCTCCATGGTGACCTCGACTTATCAAGCCGGAGGCATTTCCGGGACGATAGGCGTTATCGGGCCGACCCGGATGCCCTATTCCAAACTGGTTTCAATCGTGGAATTTACCGCCCGTTCCTTAACCGAGGCCTTATCTGATTCTTGAGGAATCCATGAATAACGGCAAGGAAAACGAAAAAGAAATGCAGGAGAATCAGGAAATAAAAAGCCAGTCGGAGCAACCCGCAACAGAGGCCGGCGAGGGGACTTTATCGGAGTCCACCGGCAAGGAATTATCGCCGGAAGAACAATTGAAGAAACAACAAGAGGAATACCAGTCTGCGTTGGCGGAAAAGGAAGACCGATATTTAAGGCTGGCGGCGGAACTCGACAATTACCGGAAACGGATGGCCCGGCAGTTCGAAACCACGGTCATTGCCACACGGGAAGAGACTTTGACACCGCTTCTGGAAGTGGTGGACAATGTGGAAAGGGCTCTGGAGGCGGCGCGGCAGGCTTCTGATTTGGATTCCCTGAAAAAAGGGATGGAACTCATTTACCAGCAATTGGGGGGATATCTTCAAAAAACGGGAGTGGAAAAAATCCCGGCCGTGGGGCAACCCTTCGATCCCAATGTCCACGAAGCCATGCTGCAGGTCGATTCGGACCAATATGCCGACGGGATCGTGGTCCAGGAGCTAATCCCGGGGTACCGCATCAACGGACGGGTGCTTCGCCATTCACGGGTGGCCGTCAGTCGGGGAAAAGGAGAAGGCACGGTCGTGCCCGGGGAGTCGTCTTCAAACGAATCATAGGAATCAGGTAATATCAGAAATTTTAAGAATCAGAGGATAAATCAAATGGGTAAAATCATAGGTATTGATCTGGGGACCACCAATTCCTGCGTGGCGGTCCTGGAGGGAAAGGACCCGGTTGTCATTCCCAATGCCGAAGGCGGCCGAACGACTCCTTCGGTGGTGGCATTCGCCAAGTCAGGCGAGCGCCTGGTCGGGGCGGCGGCCAAACGCCAGGCGGTAACCAATCCGGAGAACACGGTTTTTTCCATCAAGCGTTTTATGGGACGGCGGTACAGCGAAGTCGGATCGGAAGAAAAACTGGTGCCCTATAAGGTCCAGGCTGATGAAAAAGGGGAAGTGGTGGTGCGGGCCGGCAATGAGCAATATGCGCCGCCGCAGATATCGGCCATGATCCTGCAATCGCTTAAAAAGACGGCCGAGGATTATCTGGGCCAGGAAGTCACCCAGGCGGTGATTACGGTCCCGGCTTATTTCAACGATTCGCAGCGCCAGGCGACCAAGGACGCCGGGCGGATTGCCGGGCTGGATGTTTTGCGCATCATCAATGAGCCGACCGCGGCCTCGCTGGCCTACGGCCTGCAGAAAAATAAAAATGAAAAAATTGCGGTGTATGATCTGGGGGGCGGGACGTTCGACATTTCCATCCTTGAAATCGGAGACGGTGTTTTCGAGGTCCGTTCCACCAACGGGGATACGCACCTGGGCGGCGATGATTTCGACCAGCGGGTCATAGACTGGCTGGCCGATGAATTCAAAAAATCCAACGGGATTGATCTTCGTCTCGACCGCATGGCCTTGCAGCGCCTCAAAGAGGCCGCCGAAAAGGCCAAGTGCGAACTTTCCACGACCATGCAGACCAATATCAATCTGCCCTTCATAACGGCCGATCAAACCGGGCCGCGGCATCTGGACCTGACTTTAACGCGGGCCAAACTGGAGCAACTGGTCGAAGACCTATTGCAAAGGACGGTCGACCCGTGCCGCAAGGCACTGACCGACGCCAAACTATCGGCCTCGGAAATAGACCAGGTGATTCTTGTCGGCGGACAAACCCGCATGCCCAAGGTGCATCAGATTGTCAAGGAACTTTTCGGCAGGGAACCCAACCGATCCGTAAATCCCGATGAGGTCGTGGCAGTGGGGGCGGCGATTCAGGCCGGGGTGCTGTCCGGAGACATGAAGGATGTGGTGCTTCTTGATGTCACGCCGCTGTCCCTGGGTATCGAGACACTGGGCGGGGTTAAGACGGATTTGATTGAGCGCAATACCACGATTCCGACCCGCAAGACGCAGATATTTTCCACGGCCAGCGACAGCCAGCCGGCGGTCAGTATTCATGTCCTGCAGGGTGAGCGCCGCATGGCGGTGGATAACCGCACTCTGGGGAGATTCGATTTAGTGGGTATTCCGCCTGCGCCCCGGGGGGTGCCCCAGATAGAGGTGACATTCGATATCGATGCCAACGGGATTGTCCATGTGGCGGCCAAGGATTTGGGAACCGGCAAAGAACAGTCGATCCGGATCCAGTCGTCGTCGGGATTGTCGGAGGATGAAATCAAGAAAATGGTCAACGATGCCGAGAGTCACGCCGAGGAAGACAAAAAGAAAGAGGCCATCATCAAAGCCCGCAACGAAGCCGACCAGATGATTTATGCGACAGAAAAAACGCTTAAGGATTACGGCGATAAAATCAGTGAGGAAGAGCGCAATAGTATAAAAGAGAAGATTGAAAAGTTGCGCGGGCTATTGACCTCGGAATCGGCGGAGGCGATCAACCAGGCCAAAGAGGAATTGATTCAGGCGTCGTATAAAATCGCCGAGGAAGTCTATAAGCAGACGGCGCAACAGCAGGCTCCGGGGGCGGGCGCCGGGCCAGGCGCGGCGGAGTCATCGCCGGCTGGGGAAAGCCAGGAAAAGCCCAAGGGCGACGGGGCTGTCGATGCCGATTTTGAAGTGGTCGACGATGACAAAAAATAACTTGTGACGCTTAAGAATAAGGGAATCAGTTAAACCTCTACTTTAATGAGCAATAAACGCGACTATTATGAGGTCCTGGGGGTCGAGCGGCAGGCCTCGATTGATGATATAAGAGCGGTCTACCGAAAGTTGGCCCTGAAATATCATCCCGACCGCAATCCGGGCGATAAGAGCGCCGAGGAGAAATTCAAAGAGGCCACGGAGGCTTATGAAGTTCTCAAGGATGATCAGAAGCGTCGTACTTATGACCAATTCGGTCATGCCGGGTTATCCGGGGCCGGGGCGGGCGGATTCGGCGGCGCCGGCTACGGCTTTGATATCAGCGACGCTCTGCGGGCTTTTATGCGGGATTTTGGGGGATTTGGATTTGGCTTTGAGGATATTTTCGGGGGTGGCGGCCGCGGCGAACAAAGCAACCGGGGCGAAGATCTAAAGGCCCGTCTGGAATTATCACTCGAAG
Organism: Candidatus Zixiibacteriota bacterium; assembly: GCA_041752195.1. Classification (GTDB taxonomy): domain Bacteria; phylum Zixibacteria; class MSB-5A5; order GN15; family PGXB01; genus JBGSHP01. The sequence continues at coordinate 18,523 of JBGSHP010000024.1, forward strand.
AAATTGCCTTTGGGGCGGAGAAAAAACTGAAGGTTAAACGTCTGGTGGCCTGCAAGGAATGCAACGGTTCCGGGGCGGCCCCGGGGCATGGCCGGAAAACCTGCCCGGAGTGCCAGGGAGCCGGCCAGATGCGGACCATTTCGCGGACATTGTTCGGCACCATACAACAGGTTCGGACCTGTCCCACCTGCCGCGGTATGGGCGAGGTGATTTCGCGGCCCTGCCCGGCCTGCCGGGGCGAGGGGCGAGTCAGCGACAGTGAGACCATCAAGGTCAATGTCCCGCCGGGAGTCTCGGCCGGAAATTATATGTCGCTTCAAGGCCAGGGCAACGCCGGGCGAAACAGCGGACGATCCGGCGATTTGATCGTCATATTCGAAGAAACGGAACATGACTTTTTTGTGCGCCAGGGCGACCATATCATTTGCGAATTGCCGATTTCGTTTACTCTGGCGGCTTTGGGTGGGGAGATAGCGGTTCCGACTCTGGATGGCGATGTAAATCTGAAAATCCCGGCCGGAACGCAGAGCGGGAAAGTTTTCCGTTTAAAGGGAAAAGGGGTGCCGCATCTTCATTCCCACGGTCACGGCGATGAACTGGTGCGGGTGGCGGTCTGGATTCCGACGGAGTTATCGGCACAGGACAAGTCGCTACTTCATAAATTGGATGATTCGCCTTCGTTTCAGCCTCCCGCGCGAGACAAGAAATTTCTGGAAAAATTGCGGGAATCTCTGGGCATTTAATCATGGCCACTGCCTTTGAAAAAAAGCAGATCGAAGTAACCCTGACGGTACCCCGGCTGGTTCATGAGCGGGTCTGCGATTATATTATCGCCCATCTGGCGGGCGGCCTGGTTCTCGAAGAAAATCCCGCCCGGGTGACCATCAGATTTTATCTGCCGGAGAGCCGGGGGCTCGATTTTAAAGAGGACCTGTCTCGATTCGTGAAAACATTGGATGGGCTGAATAACTTTTCGACGTCCAACATCTTTACAAAAGCAATCGCAGAATTGGACTGGATTCAGGCTTACCGGGAGTCGGTGAAACCGATTATCATAGATAATGTCCGAATTCGCCCTCCCTGGGCGCAACCCGATGATTCCGGCAAGATTGATATTATTATCGAACCCAAGATGGCGTTCGGGACCGGCACGCATGAGACGACGCGATTGTGCCTGCGCCAGATTGCCCGTCACTTTCAATCCGGCTGGTCGATGTTTGATCTGGGATGCGGGTCAGGGATTTTATCCCTTCTGGCCGCCAAAATGGGAGCAAGTCGAATCACGGCAGTCGATATCGACCCCGAATCATTTGATAATGCTCGGGAAAATATGGAATTAAACGGGGTGGCCGAGAGGGTAACCGTTATGGAGGGCTCAATCGAGCAGGCGTTCGAGGGACAACCGTTTGATTTTCTGGCCGGCAATTTAATCCGCGAGACGATAATCGAATTATACGATAAAATGAACGCGGCGGTTCGTCCGGGAGGCGTAATACTGCTTTCCGGATTACTCCGTGAAGACGAAGACGCCATAGCCGCCTTGCTTCATCGTCCGGATGTGGCCCGTTTCGAAATCACGGACGATGGCCAATGGCTGGCGTTCACGGTGTTCAAAAAATAATGCCGGTCTATTATACTCAACCTCAAAATATCCATGAGGATTATCTCGAATTAGAGGGGGATGAAGCCCATCATGTTGTCCGGGTCATGCGCCTGGACAGAGGGGCGGCAATAGAAGTCGTGGATGGTCTGGGCAATTCTTTTAACACGGAAATTGTCGCGAAATCGTCGAAAGTAGAATGTCGGATTCTGACCCGGACCAGAAATAAGGGGGAGCCTTTTCATTATCTTACCCTGGCGGCGGGGTTATCGACCGGGTCCAAATTCGATGAAGTCATAGAAAAGGGGACGGAATTGGGGGTATCACGTTTTATCCCGGTGACCTCGGCAAAGGGGAAAATCAAAGATTTGGACGAAAAAGGGCGGAAACGCCGTCTGGAGCGCTGGCAGAAGATCGCCCTGGCGGCGATCAAACAATCGGGGCGGTCGGTGCTTCCCCAGATACTGCCGGTCCTGCGCCTGGAGGAGTTATTCAACAAGGTTGACAATACGGGGCCGATATTTCTTTTTGACCCATCCGGGGAAAAATCGCCTCAAGGGTCGGCCTTTACGGCCGGTCAGCAACGATATACAGTTTTAGTGGGGTCGGAGTCGGGATTTACGCGGGAGGAACTTGAAATGGCGCGCGGCCGGGGAGCCGCGGTCTGGCATCTGGGGAAGAGGATTCTTCGGGCTGAAAATGCCGCCCCCACGGCGGCGGCATTAGTGATGTATCTTTTGGGGGAATTCAACTAAAAAGCGGCTCTGCCGATATGCCAAATAATGAGTCTATTATTCAATTACATCCTGGCTTTTGTCGTCGGGTTGGCGGTCGGTTCGTTTTTAAATGTCCTGATATATCGCCTGCCTCGGCGTCTTAAATTCGTTTGGGAGCGCTCCTTTTGCCCGCAATGCCGGGCCCCGATCGCCTTCTATGATAATATTCCGCTTGTCAGTTTTATGATTCTGGCCGGGAAATGCCGCCGCTGCGGCAAATCTATATCCTGGCAATACCCGCTGGTAGAGTTTCTCAACGGCGCCGCCTATTTATTTTTCCTGTGGAAATTCGGCTTGACGGCGGAGTTCGCGGTTTTCAGTCTTTTGGCCTCGGCACTGCTGGTGATTTTATTCATCGATTTGGAATTCCAGATTATTCCGGATGTGATCACGCTTCCGGGAATGGCGGTCGGTCTGGGCTTATCGTTTTTGCCCGGAGGGATAACCGTCTGGCAGTCATTATTGGGATTGGCGGCAGGCGGCGGCGGGCTTTACCTGGTGGCCATGCTGGGCGACTGGCTTTTTAAGCGGGAAAGTCTGGGTGGCGGGGATATTAAAATGGCCGCCATGCTGGGGGCTTTTTTGGGGTGGCAGAAGATAATTTTCATCTTCTTTGCCAGCGCTTTTCTGGGCTTGATAATTTCGCTGGCGGTTATGCTTTTCTCCAAGAAACTTCGCGAAACCAGGATGGTCCCGTTCGGACCTTTTATTGCCGTGGCGGCGATAATCGCCATCATTTACGGGCAGCAAATTATCGATTCATACATAAATCATTTCTGGCGGCTGTAAATTTCACCCTTGCCTTAATTCGCCTTCGGCGCGGTCGATAATCAGGATATGAAATGGTCGCGTCCCCAGAGCGGGTTTCGTCTGGAAATCCGGCTTGGCGTAGCCGTGATTATCCTGGTTTTGACGGTCCTCAATGTGGCCTCTTATTATGCCCTGTACCGTATCGGGCATTCTTTGGAAGGGGACATTCGGGATAATCTGGCCGAGTCCTGCCTGACCGTTTCCGGTCTGGTCCGGCATCATGGTTTATATAATATCCCCGCCGGCGAGATAAATAATATTTCCGATCGCTATTATTTGTCGGGCCTGACCGTTATCCCTTTGATTTACGAACGTGTTATGACCCTTCAATCGGAGCGGGCCCTGGATAGCGCCTTTTTCGATTTTGACAGTACCCTTGTTGCGGCCGACCTTCGAGATATACTCTTTTCCCGTCCGGTGTACCGGCAACCGGAGAGCGAAGAAAAATACCAGGTGTATTTTCCCATGGAATATATGGGGGCCAAGTATCTGGTGGCCGCCGCCGCCGACAGCGGGATGCTTACGGCCATCAAGAAATCAATGAGAGTTCTTGTGTGGTCGAGTCTGCTGGTGGCCCTGGTTATCGCGGCGGTTTTGGTTCGTCTTCTGCGCAATGTCTTAAGGCCGTTCCAGAAATTGACGGAGAAGGTCAGGCAATCGGGGCATTATCAATATCGGGGCGACGATGAAATCGCCGGGCTTATCAATTCGTATGAAAAGGTCATCGGGGATTTACGGGAAAAAGAAAAGAAACTGACCGAATTGAATGAATTAATCACCCGCAAGGCCGACCGTCTGGAAGTATATAACAATCATATCCTTCGCTCCATCGATACCGGCATAATCACCCTGGATATTCAGGGTCATCTGGCGAGTATAAACCAGGCCGCGGCCGGGTTTTTGCATGTCGATGGGGTCGCCGCCCTGGGTCAAGGGGGACGCGGGCTGTTCGAGAAATATCCGCCTCTCTGGGAAATCGTAAGGGAATGTCTGCAAACCGGCCGAAGACCTCGAAATCGGGAAATCCAGGTGAAAGACGGCGACCGGCGGTGTGTCTGGAGTATTTCCATTTCGGTGCTGTTTGACAGCCAGGAGGCACCCCTGGGGGTGGCGGTGATTATCAATGATCAGACGGAATATGCCCGACTTAAGGAGGAGTTGGAAAACAGCCGGCGCCTGGCGATCCTGGGGGAGATGTCGGGAGGACTGGCGCACCAACTTCGCAATGCCGTAATGGCCATAATCGGTTTTGCGCGGCTGATAATACGCAAACTGGAAAGTCCGCATCCGGCCCGGGAGAATGCCGAGGCTTTAATAAAAGAGGCTTTGCAATCGGAGCAACTGGTCACCCGTTTCCTGGATTATGCGCGCCCGCTTCATATGTCGCCCGGTTCCCTGGAGGCAGGCAGTCTTCTGCAGGATGTTGTCAATAGCGTTAAGTCGCGATATCCGCATATAGACATTGGCCTGGAATACGACGGCGCGCAGAGCGAGGGGATTTTTATCGGCGATGAACTCCTGTTGAAGCAGGCCCTGGGGAATATTCTGGATAACGCCTGTCAGGCTTACGACGGCCGGGCCGGGCGGGTCGAGGTCGCGGCCAGGAATGAGGCCGGGCACATTAAATTCATGATCCGGGACAGGGGGAAGGGGATTGCCCCGGAAATTCGCGACCGTATTTTCACGCCCTTCTTTTCGGGGAATCCTTCCGGTTCGGGATTGGGGCTATCGCTGGCCGAGAAGATCGTGGGCATTCATGGCGGGAAAGTCAGTTTTGAATCGGAGCCGGGGCGGGGCACGGAATTTCTGATTTCCATCCCGATTGCGGCCGGGGTCAATGCGGTCAAATCATAAGCGGCCCCGGGATGTAACTCTTAAAATCATTTGCCTTACGAGGGAGCTTTGTTTATTATGTAAATCTTTAGATTTTGCGGAGGATTTATGCTTAGCTCCAATGATTTGAGAAAAGGGGTGCGGCTAATGTTTGAAGGCGCCCCGCAGGTTGTGCTAGACTATATGCATGTAAAGATGGGTCGTGGCCGACCGCATGTTAAGGTTAAGATGAAAAATCTGATAACCGGCAACATCGTCGAGAAATCATTCCTAACCACGGAATCATTCGACGAGCCCGATATGCAGTTGCGGACCATGCAGTATCTTTATAACCAGGGTGAAGAGTACTATTTCATGGATCTTCAGACCTACGACCAGTTTCCCATGCCGGACGAACTGCTGGGTGATTTCAAATGGTATCTGATGGAGAACGCGGAATACACGGTTATGCTGTATGAAGGCCGGCCTTTATCGGTGGAACTGCCGGCCTCGGTGGTTTTAACGGTTACCGAGGCGGAGCCGGCGGTCAAAGGGGATTCGGTATCCAATATCATGAAGCCGGCCACACTGGAAACGGGTCTGCAGATACGGGTGCCTCTTTTTGTCAAGGAAGGCGATAAAATCAGAATTGATACCCGGACCGGCGAGTATATTGAGCGGGCAAACTGACTTCTTTCGTCCCCGGGGGATTCTGGGAATCGACGAATCCGGCAAGGGTGATTTTTTCGGGCCGCTGGTGGTGGCCGGGGTCCTGGCCGACGAAACCCAGGCTGAGCGCCTGGCGGCGCACGGCGTGCGCGACTCCAAGACGCTGACGGATAAAAGGGTGCTGACCCTGGCCGACTGGATAGGCGGCGAATTCGTGCATAATGTGGTGGTGATCGGCCCGGAAAAGTACAACCAACTTTACGCCCGGATAAAAAATCTCAATCGTCTTTTGGCCTGGGGGCACAGCCGGGTAATAGAAAATGTCGCCGCCGAATGCGATATCGAACGCGCCATTTCCGATAAATTCGGCAAGACTGAATTTATCGAACGGGCGTTGATGGAAAAGGGACGGAAAATCAATCTGGAGCAAATCGTAAGGGGGGAAGCAATCATTCAGGTGGCGGCGGCCTCCATCCTGGCCCGGGCGGGCTTTATTCGATTTATGGATAATCTGGGCTCACAGTACGAGCGGCCTTTTCCCAAAGGGGCTTCCGGCGCCGTCGATGAGGCCGCGCGTAAACTGGTGAAGGCGTTCGGGCCCGAAATCCTGGAGAAAACGGCAAAGGTTCATTTCAAAAATTATCAGAAAGTCATGGGTTAGTTTCCCGTTAAAGATGCCGTTCGTACCTTAAGGGAACAATAATTCAACACCGGGCGACCCCTATCGGGTCGTCCGGTGTTTTTTGCAAAAGGAGGTTCAGGGATAAGGGCTAATAGCCAAGTATTTCGCCGATTACCTGGCCTTCGGGATCTTCTTCGAGGGCGAGCGATTCCGGGGAAGCGCCAATAATATATTTTATCAGGCCGTAATTTTCGGCGTACCAATAGACATTGACGTACTGACTGCCGGCCTGGCTTTCCACGCGCAGGCAGTTTTTAATAACGGTGCCGTTGCCAAGTTCGACATCTTCGATGGCCGTGAGGGTAAAATATCCGGAGGCCATGATGGGGAAGTTTTTGCCGGCTCCCTGTCCGAAGATGACAGCGCCCTGCTGGGCTTCATCGTCGTAACCCTTGGGCTCTTCGTAGCCGTCGTCATCTTCGGTGAAGTCGCTGTACTTATTGCCGAAGTCAGTGATCAGCGATTCCAGCAGATTAATTTCGTTCCGGGCGGTGATATCATAGCGGTGCCAGGTTTTGCCGGTTTCGAAGGGCAATTCCAGAACTTTCTGGGGGACGGCTTCCAGAGAATCATAGAAATAAAGGGCGGTGCCGGTCTGGACAAAGTAACCGGTGTCGACGATGCCGGGGTGGCTAAGGTCAGAATAAATCCACTGGTAAATCATATTTTCGCCGTCGGCAAGGCCCTGTCCGACCACGAATTTTTCCTGCGTATCCTGACCGGTGTATTCATTTTGAACCGAAAATATCATGGCTTTGCCCGTGGTAAGCGGAAAATAGGTTTGAAGTGGTGAAGCCTCTTCGGCGGGAAGCGTGACCACCGGGTGGTCGTAGCCGTCACACCCGGTCAAGGCCACGGCTATACCCAAAATCAAAAATAAATATTTACTTTGCTTGATCATAATTCTCCCTCCTTCATGGAAGTCTCATTTGGGAACAGCTCTTTGGGAGGGTTAAAAACGCAAGCCTGATGCCATCCGCAAGGCGAATGTCATTTCGCATTGTCAGGCAAGGGCATAGCGGGCCAGAGGTACCGGCGGTGAGACTCTTGAGGAGCAAAAATATGGGGGTTAGATCCCATAAATCTGGCCCGGGCGCATAGGGTGAAAACCCCATATCGGCTAATTAATTAGGGGAAAATGCCGACACTTATTTAGGCGGTTCCAACCGCTCCGGTAACAGGAGGTTAATGGTGTGTCGCAGTTCATTTTAGACCTGTTTTTTGCGTCCGTTTTTGCCCTCATTCTATTGCTTCTGACAAAGATCCGCGACAGGACCTTTCTGGGGAATCTGGAAAGTTATCATTATTCTTATGCCGGAGTAGCGGTTCTTTGTTTTGTCTCTCTGCTGCAAATGGCCGGTCATCAGGGACTTTTATTAGGCGTTCCCTTTCTTGCGGAGGAAATTTATCGCAATCTCATAGAGGCGACCGGTATCGTGGCGGGTGTGACCCTGCTCCTGGCGGGGGTTTCCTTCTGGCTCCCTTACAAGCGCTCCACGGGGGGCCGAATGGCCGTCGAAACGGCGGTTCGGGCGGAAATAATCCGGGGGCTGGAACAATCGCATGAGGTGAATCTGCTTTTTCTGCGTTTTCTGGAGATAATCTGCCGCAATTTTAATTTTCAAGGATTTGCCTTATTTCGATATCATTCCCGCAAGGAGAGATTCTTATGCACCAATCGATCCGGGATCAGTCAGGAAATTGAGCCGGCACTCGGCGATTACACTTTTACTTATGAAAAGTCCGAGAGTGCCCTGAAAGAAATTCCCGAACGTTTTAATTTTGAATTTATCCTGCCCATTTATGTCTCGGACAAACTGGGGGCTCTGGCCTGTTTTCGAAGCGACGGTCACCGCGAATTATCGGAAAAGGATATGAGCATACTGCATGATGCCGGCCGGCTTTTATCATGGCGGCTGACGTCGGAGTTTTTCGTCCACAAAGGGACATACTGGGTAATGCTTCAGGAATTCCGAAACGGCCTCATGGAAATATTGAGCGCCGATACCTCCGTCAAAAAGAACCTGCCGGAGTTATACCACATTTGCCAAAAATACCTGGGAACGGAGTATCTGGCTCTGGCATGGACGGAGGGACCGGGGCGGGATTTCCGGCGCTATAGTGTCGGTATCAACGGCAATGTTCTTCAAAATGATTCCCCGGCGCCTATGCCCGAGGGTTCGCTGGGCGCGAAAATAATTTCCGGCGGAAAAGCCGCCGCGATTAATGACTTAAGCCATACCGATGATTTCGTACCCGAGCCCCTGGTGTCCAGTTGCGGGCAAAGAAGTCTTCTGGGAATCCCCATAATTATCGACGGTCATATCGGGGCGATCCTGACTTTGGGAAGTCCCCGTCCGTGGCATTTCAATGCCCGCCGGAGATTCATGGCCGGATTGCTGTCGGAAATGCTGACGGGGAGCATAATCGCGGAGCAAAGCCGTCATCGGGTGGCTCTTCTGGCGAAATGTCTGGAATCTCTCAAAAGGATATATCTGTATTTGGACGAGGTTCCGGCGCCGGAGGATATTTATGCCAAAATCGCCGAGGAGATTCTGGCGACAGTCAGGACTACCTCGGTGCGGATCTTTTTTCTGCACGGGGATGGGACGCGACTGGATTCGGTGGCCTTTAAAACAATCCGGGCTATCGATGAGAATGATTATCCCGATCACGTCATAATCGATAGCCGAAATTTCGGCCGGTTGGAGGCCCTGATGGAAGGTCGGACGGTAGCCTATGACAGTCTCGACGAACGAAATAGTTCGGACAAAACGGCGGGGCAGCCATTCCTGGTGCCGGGAATCAAATCGCAATTGATTATTCCCATTTTAAGCCGGGGATTGTTATTGGGCGCCATAGTTCTGGGAGAAATGCGCCAGAGCGGCCGATACCGTTATGATGCCACCATTCAGGATTATTGCCACGGCATGGCCCGGGCTCTGGCCCAGGGCGTGAAGCAATATTTTTCCGCCCGGGCTGTCATGGGTTTAGCACCGAGTCTTCCCGAAATTCCCGAATATCCGGACATTCCCCCGATAACGCACCGCCTTCGCACCGAACCGACCTGGCCCGCCCGCACGGCCAAAGCGGCTCCGGAATCGGGAAGTTCGGCACTCTTTCTTTCGGAGCGATTCGCCGGCGACTTTCTGAAAGTAAATGGTATACCGGTTTCCGGTGAAGATTTCTGAACGAATGATCGATCACCAAAGAAATGAGCAACCGGGCAAATGAGCCATAAGATAAAAATTCTGGAACCGGGGCAATTCAAAGAACTGACGGCCGGGGAAAACGCCGGATTCCCGGATGGTGTTTCCGTTTATTTCACGACCATTTTGCCCGGTTTATTTTATTCCGTTTCCGATTTTATCGTCCATCATGCCATGGACAGATTTTTATATATCGCGCCGGAACGTCTGGGGCGGGAATATTCGGCCCGGATTTTTGACAATATCAGTTATAAAAAGATAAACCTGTTTGATAATGAGATAATCGTCGACGACAATATTTTCATTCCCTTCGCGGTTGAAGATATAGTCATGGGGGGATTTTACGGGCCCCTGGAGAAATTGAGAGCTCTCGATCGCCAGAAACTTCTGGCCAACCTGGTAGCGGCGGACTATTTCGGGATGATTTTTAATTTCAGCCGCGATCAGGAAGTCATGACGCTGACCTCGGAGATCCTGGAATTAATTTCGAGTAACAGCAATCTGGATTCCTTTCTCAAAGCGCTGGCGGAATGGATAAGCGATCAAACGGGCGGCCAGGTCGCATTCTATTATAATTTCGGGCATGAATACGTACTCCGCAAAATTTCCGGACCTTTGGGGGAATATACCGAGACGGCCGTGGAGATCACGGGCGAAGACGCGGCCATGATCGGCGCGGCACAGGGCAAAGGCAAAATATTTCTTCCGGCCGATATGGTTCCGAACCAGCCGACGGAAATCAGATATCCGCCTCGGGCGAGGTTTATTCTGGGCGGGAAAATCGATAACGATCTGGGGTACTTGTTGACAGGAATCATGCCCAGTCTGACGGCGTACCTGCCGGCGCTGTTTCTGGAAAATTTGTCGGCCGGGATTCGCGGCCTGTCGGATCGTCACTTCGGCCATAATTTGGAATGGCACAGGCTGTTCGCGGCCGTAGAGGAAATCGGGATGAACGGACGAGCGCCGGACGAACTGGCCGATTTTCTACTGCGGGAATTGAATCGCCATATGAGTTTATGCCGGGTATCGGTGTCACGTTATTATCCTTTGGAAAGCAGGCTGACCCTGGCGGCCAATGCCACGGTCAGTGGTCGTTCCCTGATTGATACCGGGGCCAATCTTCCGGTAGTCGGCAGCGATATGGAGTCGCTCCTGGAAACGGGGCGGTATCGCCTGGTGGAATTAACGCCGAACGCCATGGACAATCGCTTTTATTATCAACTTTATCGCGAGGGCACCAGATCGCTGATCATCATTCCCATTAAAGGCGAAGAATCAGTTTTCGGGTTTTTGTATTTGGGCTCGGTGATGCCGGGTCGGTATCTGGAAAGGTTTCAGCAGGTATTTTCGACTTTGGCCCAATACCTGGCCAAGATATATGGCATCATAAATCTCCGTTACCAGAATAGATTGTTGAACGAGCAGGCGGAGCAAATGGAGTTGAAATTGGCGGCCCTGGAAAAAATGAGAACCCTGGGGGAATTGGCCGGGGGAGTTTTCCATGATCTTAATAATGCCATCGGGGCGATCCTGGGACGCTCGCAACTTCTCCTGAATAAACTTAACCGGGCGGAAAAGACTCCTCAAATTGAATCCTTCGCCCAGGAAGCCGGATTTATCGAAAAGTCGGCCATCGATAGTGGCCAGATTTTAAACCGCTTACGCCAATTGGCCCAGACCCGAAGGACGATAGATTTGACGGCGGTGAATCTTAGCCAGATAATCGAAGAAGCCGTGGAAATGGTTCGCCCCCGCTGGGAGAAACTGGCGCGCCAAAAGGGATTGAAATTGAATCTGGAAAAGAGATTGGAAGAAATCTCCATGGTCATGGCCGAGCCGGTTCAACTTCGCGAGGTTTTCACGAATATTATGTTGAATGCGCTGGATGCCATGCCGGAAGGCGGGACAATTACGATTATTTCCCGGCAATCGCGCGATAATATTAAGGTGACTTTCAGTGATACCGGTCAGGGCATGGAAGCCGAGACTCTATCCCGTATTTTCGAGCCGTTTTTTACCACCAAAGGGGAAAAAGGAACGGGCCTGGGATTACCGATGAGCCGAAAAATAATCGAAAGTCATGGTGGGAAAATTGAGGTCAGGTCAAATCCAAACCAGGGGACCAGTTTTGCCATTACTTTGCCTCTGCTGGCAGATACCCCGGCCATCCCGGAGGCCTCGCCGGAAAGGCGCCTGCCCATGATATTATTCGTCGAAAGCAATTCCGAATTTTCAAGCCTCATGGCGGATATAATTGAAAGCCGCGGCCTGGAATTGGTTCAGGCCAAGAGCGGAGAAGAAGCGCTCCAGGCGCTGGGCCGGGAACGATGCCAAATAGTGATCAGCGATATGGGTCTGCCGGGCATCAGCGGCCTGGAATTGGCCGGGCAGATAAAAAGAGCCGATCCCGAAATTAAGGTGATACTAATCAGTGGCTGGGAGATTGAGGAGAGTGTCGCCGAAATGATGAAAAAGGGTGTCGATGCTCATCTGATTCGTCCTTTTGCGCCCGATTCGCTGATAGACACCATCAATAATTTTCTTAATATCGCCCCAAAATCGACCGTGCCGAAGCCATAGTTTCTTCGGGTTATCCGGGACATTTATAAAATTTCTTGCTTTTGAGAGAATCGAGTTTATATTAAACGAAATTCTTCGGGGCGAGGCGTAATTCCTCGACCGGCGGTAAAAGCCCGCGAGCCCGCCCAAAAATGGCAGGGCAGAACCGGTGGAATTCCGATGCCGACGGTACAGTCCGGATGGGAGAAGAATATTGGCGAGTCTTTTGGATATTGTACTCGACCGCTGACGCCCCGAATATTGGGGTTTTTTTATGGCCGTAATGGCTGATGAAAAATATATGCGGATGGCGCTGGAACTGGCCGAAAAAGGTCGGGGTAAGACCACACCCAATCCTATGGTAGGGGCGGTCCTGGTAAAGAATGGCCGGGTAATAGGGCAGGGATATCACAAAAAGGCGGGAACGCCTCACGCCGAAATTCATGCTCTCCGTCAAGCCGGCTCCAAGGCGCGGGGGTCAACCCTTTATATCACTCTGGAACCATGTTGTCATTACGGGCGGACGGGGCCATGCAGCCGGGCCATAATAAGCGCCGGGGTGAAAGAAGTGGTCTACGCTATTACCGATCCCAATCCCAAAGTGAAAGGCAAAGGGGGGAGGCAGTTGCGGCAAGCGGGTGTCATCGTTCGCCACGGCGTAATGGCCAAAGAGGCCTCCAAAATTAATGAGTCATATCTAAAATATTTAAAGACGGGGCGGCCTTTTGCCATTCTAAAGCTGGCCATGACTCTTGACGGTCGAATTGCGAGTCTAAACGGCGATTCCCGCTGGGTTACCGGCGAGACGGCGCGCGCAATGGTACATAGACTGCGAGCCGGAGTCGATGCCGTCGTTATCGGTGCCCAAACGGCCAATATAGACAATCCCCAATTGACGGTTCGCGCCATCACCGGAAATAATCCCTATAGAATTATATTGTCTTCACACAAGCGTTTACGGAATAATCTTAAACTGTTTAGTGAAAATAAGGACTTCCGAACGATTGTCGCGACATCGGGCGGCAGGGTTCCCGTCGAAATCGGGAAAAATTCCATTATTTGGAAAATAGAAAAAAAGGGGAATCAATTATCCCTGGATGATTTCCTGGAAAAAGCGGGCCGATTCGGGTTGACATCGCTTTTAATAGAAGGGGGTTCCCGATTGGCGACGGCGTTTATTAAAAAGGGATTGATTGATAAATATGTTTTTATGCTGGCGCCGAAGATTCTGGGGGAGGGGATAGCCGCCGTGGGCGATCTGGGGCGGACCAAAATGTCGCAGGCGCTTTCGTTGAAAGATTGGCAAGTAGAAAAATGCGGCGAGGACCTTATGATAACGGCATATCCGGGAAAATAGCATGTTCACCGGCATTATAGAATCAATCGGGATTCTGGATGGAATTACCTCCCGGGGGAATTATCGTCTTTTGACGATTCGGTCGGAAAAGCCCTGGGGCAATCTGTCGTTGGGCGAATCGATAGCCGTGGATGGCTGTTGTCTGACCCTGACCGCGTTCGACGAGGAGACTTTCACCCTGGAAGCCTCCCAGGAGACGTCGCGATTGACAATAGTCAATGATTACGGTTCGGGGAGCCGGGTTAATTTGGAGCGGGCGCTTTTGCCTGTTTCGCGGCTGGGGGGGCATTTTGTGACGGGCCATATCGACGGGACGGGGGTAATAATGGCCATAAACCAGGTCGGGGAATCCTGGGAGATGGAATTCGAATTTCCTCAACATCTGGCCGTTTACCTGGCGCCCAAGGGCTCTATTGCCATAAATGGGGTGAGCCTGACGGTGAACGAGGTTTGGGATTACCGGTTCAAGGTAAATATAATTCCGTTTACATTTCAGCATACGACTTTAAACAGGCTTGGGGCGGGCGAGAGAGTAAATCTTGAATTCGATCTAATAGCCAAATATATTTTGAGACAATTGCAGGGCATCAGGCCGGAGGGTCTGACTCTGGAAAAACTGATCGCGGCGGGATTCGGAAGCGGCCGCGGGAGAGAATAACGATGGAATTTGACAGCATTGATGCGGCGGTGGAGGAAATCAGACAGGGTCGCATGATCGTCGTGGTGGATGACGAGGATCGGGAAAATGAGGGCGATTTTATCATGGCGGCGGAATGCGCGACGGCCGAAAATATCAATTTCATGGCCAGCCGCGGCCGCGGATTAATCTGTGTGCCGTTGACGGAAGCCTATCTCGATCGCCTGAAATTGCACCCCATGGTGGATGCGAATACGGCCTTACACGGGACGCGCTTTACGGTATCGGTCGATGCTGTCCTGGGCACCACGACCGGTATTTCGGCGGCGGATCGCGCCCGGACGATTCAGGTGATTGCGTCCGATGACAGCCGCCCCGAGGACTTATGCCGTCCGGGTCATATTTTCCCCATCCAGGCTCGTAAGGGGGGGGTTCTTTCGCGGGCGGGTCATACCGAAGCGACCGTTGATTTAGCCCGTCTGGCCGGGTTCAAGCCGGTGGGGGTTCTGTGCGAGATAATGGATGACGACGGGACCATGGCGCGCGTGCCCCGGCTGTCGGAGATTGCCCGCCAATACGGCCTGAAGATGATTACGGTCAAAGACCTTATTGAGTATCGCCGGCTTCACGAAAAGCTGATCAGCCGCGTGGTCGAGACGGAGTTTCCGACACGCTACGGGAAATTCCGCCTGTACCTGTATAAATCTCAAATCGACGACCATCATCATGTGGCCCTGGTGAAGGGGGACGTGGCAGGCAAGAAGGATATCCTGGTGCGGGTGCATTCCCAGTGTTTGACCGGCGACGTGTTCGGCTCGGCCCGGTGCGATTGTGGCGACCAACTGGCGACGGCCATGATGAGAATTGAAAAGGAGGGCCTGGGCGTATTACTTTACATGCGCCAAGAGGGCCGCGGTATCGGTCTGGCCAATAAAATCATGGCTTATAAACTGCAGGATATGGGTAAAGACACGGTCGAGGCCAACCATGCCCTGGGTTTCAAGGCCGACTTGCGGGACTACGGTATCGGGGCGCAGATACTGGCCGATCTCGGGTTGACTTCGATTAAGTTGATGACCAACAATCCCCGCAAGGTGGTCGGTCTGGAGGGGTATGGTCTGCAAATAACGGATCGCATCCCGCTGCAGATTGAACCCAATCCGTTCAATCAGAAATATCTGGAAACCAAGCGGGATAAACTGGGCCATTTATTTACCAGCTTATAATAGAGGTGTCTATGAAATATCGCGAAATTACCGGGACGCTGAATGCGTCGGGTATTAGAGTGGGGATCGTGGTCAGCCGTTTCAATAATCTATTGACCTCCAAATTGCTCGAGGGCGCGGTCGATTGTCTCATCCGGCACGAGGCCGACGAAAAGAATATCGCCGTGGTCTGGGTTCCGGGCTCATTTGAAATTCCCTATGCCGCGGCCAAGATGGCTCATTCCAAGAAGTACGATGCTGTCATCTGCCTGGGAATGCTGATAAAAGGGCAAACGCCCCATTTCGATTATATCGCCTCGGAATCGGCGAAAGGAATAGCCAAGACAGCCCTGGAAACGGGAATGCCGGTAATATACGGCATGGTCACGGCCGATACTCTGGAACATGCCATCGAACGGGCCGGAACCAAGGCCGGCAATAAGGGCTGGGATGCCGCCGAGGCGGCGATCGAGATGGTCAATTTGTACCGAGAAATGGAAAAGAAATGAGCAGTCGTCACCGCGCCCGGGAATTCGTGCTGAAGGCTCTCTATGCCTGGGAACAGGGAGAGCAATCCCTGGATAAGATTATCGCTTCGGTTATCTCCAGTCGGACTCTGGATGAAAACGACCATAAATTCGCCTGCGATCTTTTGAAAAAAACCGTGGATAATATCAAAACGATCGATCGTTCCATATCCCGCCTGGCGACCAACTGGACTATCGAACGCCTGGCAGTGGTCGATAAAAATATAATGCGTATTGCCATTTGCGAAATTGAGCTTATGCCCGATATTCCCATAAAGGTAGCCATCAACGAGGCGATCGAACTGGCCAAAAAATACAGCACTTATGAGTCGGCCGCTTTTGTCAACGGCATTCTGGATAAGGTCATGAAAGAAAGGGGCGAAGAACCGCTCATTTCGGATGCGGGATTGTCGGCGGAAAAAAAGCCCGAAGGGCGATAAATGGCGCGGGAAACAGAGGTTCGGGGGGCGGCCGTGCCGGCCTTTTTCAGACCTGATATTTATCCAGGCATGAGGGGCAAATACTATGCGACAGGGCCGGACTACGACCTTTCAAAAACGGTTTATTCAGTGACATAAAATGCTCCAATTCAATCCAGTTATCCGGTTCCACCCGGATTTTTTTACACCAACTGCAGATGGCGATAAATTCCTCCGAACGATTTGCCGAGGAGTCCAGGATATCAACCGGTTCCCTTTTTTCAACTCTTTCGGTTCGGCTGATAAACTTGATGGTCGCATTTTCAGAGGCGGAAATTTCGAGTGTCATGAAGCGGCGGGTGTCAGGCGAATCGCAGCGATACGGTATAATCATGACCGTTCGGTTTTTCCTTATCTTTTCAAAGATAGCCCGGTAAATATGTCGGGTATCCTGGCAGGAGATATATGTCCAGAGGGAGGAGTTAAGGACGATTTCTTTTTTCAGATGATCGGCCTGATTGGCCAGGGCAAAGATATCCCATTGGGGATTTAAATAAGTAATATTATCATTCTGGTCTATTTTATAAATGACCGCTTCGTTCGCTTGACTGGCCATGGAATCCTTCGTTAACTGTAAAACAATATACGTTTATAATCGTCACCAAAAAGTTATTATATCAGTAAATCCTGCTGGACATAGGAAGTTTTTTGCTTAAATTATAAATCTGTGTTGTATAACGGGTTGTATAGCGAGCGAGGTCGGGTGGCAGTTCCGACACCGGCCCGGGTGACATTTATTCCCGCTTGAGGAGAGTATTGCCGGAAACAGGCAGTGAATGGGCGATGCGGAAAAATAAGATTGATTTGACAAATATCGCCATAGCCGGTTTTGTTTTCCTGTTTACCCAGGTCGTTTATATCAAGACCGTGGCGCCGACGTTTTCTTTCTGGGATTGCGGAGAATTTATCGCCTGTGCCTATATTCAGGGAATAGCCCACCCTCCGGGGACGCCGCTGTACCTGTTATTGGGAAGGATATTTTCCCTCTTACCCCTGGCTTCGGACATTGCGCTGCGGATAAATTTATTATCGGCGTTTTCTTCGGCGGTGGCGGCGGTATTTGCCTATTTGGTTTTGGTCCGCCTGGTGCGCCTTTGGCATGGCGAAAACGACGGTCTTTATAATCGTGTCATCGCCTACATCGGCGGCATAACCGGGGCTTTATTTGCGGCGTTTGCCACGACCAACTGGGCCAATGCGATTGAGGCCGAAGTCTATGCGCCGGCCATGGCCATCATGCTGGCGATATTCTGGCTGGCGCTGAAGACGTTTGACAGCGACGCGGAACGGCATACGGCCCGGATCGCTCTTCTGGCTTTCTACCTGGGTTTATTGGGGATAGGCATTCACCTGACCTTATATATAATTATTCCCATCGTCGCCTTATTTTTTATCATTAAACGGGAATCGGGCTGGTGGCCCTGGGTTTGGGTTTCGCTCCTTATTATTCTGGAATTGTACCTGGTCTTTCTAACCTCTTCGCGGCCCGATGAAATTCCCTTCTATATTCCCGTGGTGGTAGTATTCACGGCGTTTCTGTTTCACTTCCTGCAGTTGAAAAAAGTGGGAATTCGCCACGGGGTCACTCTGGGCCTGTTTCTTCTGGCGCTTTATCCTTTTTATCTGGTTGTGATTAATTCCGTCATGATGGCGAATAAGAAGTCCGGTGCCGGTGAAACCATCAAGGGTTTAGCGTCGTTGCCGTTCGGCTGGATTGGGGTTCTGGGACTGGCTCTATGGGGAGGGTACTGGATTTACAGATATTTCTCCACGCGAAAATCCGGGACACCGGAATATTCGGATCTGGTTTTGGGAATATATGGCGTGGCTCCCGTTCTTCTAATCATACTGGGGATTATCTTTCGCGGTTATGTGGCTTTCCTGGGTATCAGCGCCGTTGCTGTCGCCCTGACCGGGGTCGTATTATGGCGAAATATTCATTGGTCGCTGCTGGTGGCGATCGGCTCCATTTCTCTCATTGTCCTCGGATTCTGGCAATTCGTAATAGGCATGGCGGCGGGTCTTGTGATTATTTTCCTCTTGGGGATATTTACGCGGGATCGCTACTGGAAAACTGCCCTGGCCGTGATTTTCCTGGGCCTGGTGGGATTCTCGGTTCATACATATATTCCGGTTCGATCGGCTTTAAACCCGGCCATCGATGAAAACGATCCTGACCAGAGTCTATCCGCCCTGGTGGGGTATCTGGAGCGAAAGCAATATGGCTCGGAGTCAATGACCTCGCGGATGTTCGTAAGGCGGGGCGAATGGCAGAATCAATTCGGCGATTACCGGCGCATGGGATTTTGGCGATTTTTCAAGGACCAATACGGCTTTCGCGGGGCGGCTTTCGCGATCCCGCTGGTTCTGGGGCTGTTCGGGATTTGGGAATTGATGCGGAGAAAAAGCGGTCTGGGGCTGGCCTTTCTGGCGTTGTTGCTTATAAGTACGGTGGGGCTGGTATTGTACATGAATTTTGCGGATGGGACCCGGCAGAGTCCGTTGACCGGTCAGGATTATATTGAAGTCCGCAATCGGGACTATTTCTTTACCCCGGGTTTTATCCTATTCGGGATGGCCATCGGGCTGGGGATTGCCGGTCTTCTGGATTTAATCAGGGATACCATAAAAGACAAATCGTCCGGATGGCAGAAATCGGTTTTTACGCCGGCCTGCCTGCTGGTTCTGTTGCCCCTGGTGCCGCTGAAGATCAATTATCATGAAAATGACCGCTCCCGGAATTTTATGCCCTATGACTATGCTTACAATTTGCTTTCCGGCTGCGAAAAAGACGCCATTCTGATTACCAACGGCGATAATGACACTTTCCCGCTGTGGTGCATTCAGGAGGTTTACGGCGTGCGCAAGGACGTGCGCGTGGTCAATCTTTCCCTGGCCAATATGGATTGGTATGTCAAGCAGATGAAAAATTTCCGAGGCGTGCCGATGACCTGGAGCGATCAGCAGATCAGCGATTTGCGCCCCTTTCGAACTCCGGACGGCAAATCATTTCGGATTCAGGACCAGGTTCTGGATGAGATAATCGCCGCCAATAGGTGGCAGTATCCCATCCACATGACGGTCAACACGCCCGAAGAAAACCGCCGTTTCCGGGGAAATTCATTGAGCGAATATCTGGCCCTGGAAGGGATGGTTTTCACGCTGGTTAAAACCCGCGGTCTGGATCAGGTGAACTATGAAAAGACACGGAGACAGTACTGGGAAGAATATTTATATCGCGGGTTGGCCGACAGTACGATTTATAAGGACGAAGCCACGGTGCGACTGGTCGGCAATTATGCCCAGGGGTTCATGTGGCTGGCGGACACGCTTCGTCGGGCCGGGGATAATGAAGGGGCGCTGGTGCATATCTATAAGGGGCTGGAAATTCTCCCCAATAATTACGATTTATTGGGTTATGCCGTTCAACTCATGGGGGATATGGGCAGGTATGACAGCATGCAAGTGATTTTGCGTTCCCTGCCCGAGGACCGGCAGTCTGAAATTTTAATGCATTGGGGCATGGTGGCCGGGGCGCGAAAAGATTATGAAAAAGCGATTATGGCTTTCAAGAGAGTCCTTGAAATTTATCCCGAGTATGTCGAGGGATTCCAGGCTTTGGCCGGAACGTACTATCGCATGGGCGATTATTTTACGCTGAAAAAGCTGGCGACCGATTGGGTGGCGCGTCACCCGGAAGACAATGACACGCGCCGATTACTTATCGAACTGGATAAAATTGCCCCCCTGGTGGATAGTGTCATGGGCGCCGACCAATGAAAATACTGGTGGTCAACTGGCAGGATCTCACCAATCCGCAGGCCGGCGGGGCGGAGGTCCACCTGGAAGAAATTCTTCGCCGTCTGGTCTCCCACGGGCATGAAATAACGTTGTTGTGTTCCGGATATCCGGGGGCTCGCCGGGAAGAAATTATCAAGGGGGTAAAAATCATCCGTCGGGGCCGGCGTTTCAATTTTAACCTGGTGGCGCCGGGTCATCTTCGCCGATTGGCGCGGACTTCGCCTTTCGATATTTTGATCGAAGACATCAACAAAATTCCCTTTTATACGCCCCTGTATATGAAACTGCCGACCCTGGTGGTGGTGCCGCACCTGTTTTCCACCACGGTTTTTCGAGAGATAAATTTTCTATTGGGGACTTATATCTACCTGGCCGAAAAGCCGCTGGTGGCGGTTTACCGGGGCCGCAAGTTTAACGTAATTTCCGAGTCGACCGCGTTCGATATAGCCCAGCGAGGGATCCCCCGCGAGGATATTTCGGTGGTGCACTGTGGAATCGATAAGGGCACCTTTGCCTATGATGCGACGATTCCCAAGTATGCTCGCCCCACTATTTTGTACCTGGGGCGGATAAAAAAATACAAGTCGATCGATCACCTCCTTCTGGCCTATAAGAAAGTGCAGGAAATCATATCCGAGGCGGATTTGATTATCGTGGGCAGCGGCGATTATACGGAGCCTCTGAAAAAACTGGCCCGGAAACTGGGGTTGGAGGATAAAGTCCAGTTTAAGGGATTCGTTTCATCTAAGGATAAAGTCGAATATCTCCGACGCAGCCACGTGGCCGTGTACCCTTCGCTTAAGGAGGGCTGGGGCCTGACCAACATTGAGGCCAATGCCTGCGGCACGGCGGTGGTCGCCGCCGATGTTCCGGGTTTGAGGGATTCCGTGGATAACGGGCGGACGGGGTTTTTGTACCGCTACGGCGATATCGAAGACCTGGCCGCGAAATTAAAAACCGTTCTGATGGATACGACACTGCGTACCAGCATGGAAATAAACGCCCGGCAGTGGGCGGCGCGATTCGATTGGGATAAGGCGGCGGACGAATTTGAAAAAATCCTTTTAAATACGGCCGGAAACAGGCCATGACACCGAAGAAAAAGGCCCTTTCGTTTTTCCTGGGAATCCTGATATCGGCGGTTTTTCTGTTTTTGATTTTGCGTAAGGTCCAATTCGCGGAATTGTCTTCGGCATTGCAGAATGCCGATTATATCTGGCTTTTACCGAACATCATATTTGTCATCGCGGCCATGTATCAGAGGGCGGAGCGATGGAAATATATGCTGCGTCCGATCGCCGAAATAAAATACCGGGTTTTGCTGGCGGCCACGTGTGTCGGGTTCATGGCCAATAATGTTCTACCTTTGCGCCTGGGGGAATTTGTCAGAGCCTATTCGCTTTCGCGGCAGGATGCCCGCATCACCAAATCGGCGTCGTTGGCGACGATATTCATCGAAAGAATGGTGTTTGATCTCCTGGCCCTGCTTTTGATCCTGGGGGTTGTCCTGGTGGTGGCGCCCATGAGAATTTTCGAGGGCAGTCATAAATTGGCCGCTTTGGGGGCGCTATTGGTGGCCGTGGCGGGGTTGCTGTTCGCGGTGGCGATTGTTTCTCGTCCCGAGGGCGCCGGGCGTCTCATGTCCAAGTATCTGTTTTTCCTTCCCTCGGGGGTCAAGGATAAAGTGGCCCTGACCGTGGTTAAATTCTCCCGGGGTTTGCTATTCCTGAAAGACTGGAAGGCTACGCTCTGGGTTTCGGGACATACCATGCTTTTATGGCTGGGCATGGGCTTGTCGAATATCTTTGTCTTTTACGCCTTCGGCTTTGATCTCCCTCTCTATGCTTCTTACATCTTATTGATTGTGGTCTCCATATCGATTTTGATCCCGTCTTCACCGGGATTCATAGGCGTTTATCATGCCGGGGTGGTCTTTACCCTTAATCGTTTCGGTATAGATACCACCAACGCCGTTACCTGTTCCCTGGTCTTACACGCGGCGCAATTTGTGCCCATTACCCTGATGGGTTTTTATTACTTGAAAAAGGCGCATCTGTCGTTGAAACAACTGGAGAAAGAAGCCCTGGCCGGGGAAAATAATGGCTGATAACGGCCGCATTCTGGCGATACTCCCGGCTTTTAATGAGGAAGGGAAAGTCGGGCGGGTGGTGGAAAAAATCCGTCGCGATGCCTCGGTATCGGAAATAATCGTCGTCGATGACGCCTCTACGGATAATACTTCGGGGGAATCTTCACTGGCCGGGGCGACAGTGGTTCGTCATGAGATAAACCGGGGTGTCGGGGCCGCCATCCGGACGGGAATAAATTATGGTCTGGAAAATAAGTTCGAAATCGGCGTTATTTTGTCGTCCGATGACCAGCATGAGCCTTCGGAAATAGGCCGGGTGATAGAGCCGATTTTGACGGGTGAATGTGATTTTGTCCAGGGGTCGCGCCGCCTGAAAGGGGGAAAGGTTGTAAACGATCGCCCCTTTCGCAAAGTCATGACGCAAACTTACTCCCTTTTAATGACCCTGGCCACCGGCCGGAAGATAACCGATGCCACCAATGGATTTCGCGCTTTCAGGCTTGATATTTTCCGTAAATATCCCGAAATAAATATTAATCAGGATTGGCTTAATCGATATGAATTGGAGCCTTACTTATTATATCGCGTCATAAAGATTTCTGAAATTCGTTTTATGGAGATTCCGATTACCATATATTATCATGGTGAAAGGCGGCAATTCACCAAAATGAAACCGTTCCGTGACTGGTGGCGGATTGCGCGTCCGTTAATTTTCCTGACTTTAAGACTGAAGAAATAATATGGATAACTTGAATTTTAATGGTCTGACGATCCTGGTTACCGGCGGGGCCGGTTTTATCGGGTCCAATCTGGTCTGCCGCATCGCCCGCGCCGGCGGCAAGGTAATAGTGCTTGATGACCTGTTCACCGGCGACCTGCGCAATATCGACCAGGGGATACCGTATGAATTTATCGAGGGCTCGGTAACCGATTTCGATTTGGTCCGCAATCTTATGGCTCGGTGCGATTATGTCGCTCACCTGGCGGCCAGGAATATTATAATTTCCACCAAAAATCCCTTTGAAGATTACAAAACCAATATCGGGGGGACTTTAAATATCCTTATGGCCGCCCGTGAAACTCGCCCCAGGGGGGTGGTTTATTCTTCATCGGCGTCCATTTATGGAAATCCCAAAATCCTGCCCATTCTCGAAGACGAAACCCCGCTGACTTTTTCGCCTTATTCGGTATCTAAGTTGGCCGGGGAGAATTATTGTTACGCCTTTTATGAATCCTATGCCGTCCCGGCCAAGGTCGTGCGTTATTCCAATATTTATGGCCCCAGGCAGAATCCCACCAATCCTTATTGCGGTGTGATTTCCCGGTTTATACAGCATATCGAAGAAGGGACGCCGATACAAATTCATGGAGATGGCCACCAATCGCGGGATTTTACGTTTGTCGATGATGCCGTGGAAGGGACCCTCTTGGCCATGTTATCTCCCCGGGCCGACGGCATGGTCTTTAATATGGGAACCGGAGCGGAAACCAGCATTATCGATTTGGTGGGGGCTCTTACGGATTTATCGGGTCGTCAGGTTAAGATTGAGCATATAGATCGTCGAGATATAGACAATATTCGCCGCCGGGTCCTCAATATTGAGAGGATTCGCACCAGATTGCGCTGGCAACCCCAGGTTACTCTTCGGGAAGGACTTCGGCGGACAATTGAGTGGTTTCGCTCCTTGAAAAACGGAATCGCTTGACGCTCTATAATTGTTTAAGAAAAGGCGGGCCGGAATCAATATAAGATATTATACCATAATGATATAGGAACGTCGGGGCGTTATATAAAATAATTATTATCTTATTTGTCATGTATTAACGTATAAGCAGAACATTTTGGAGATTCCGTGGTTTATATACATGGAAGGAGTAGTAATATCATGACAGAGTCAAAATTTTCAGAAAGAGCCCAGACTTGGTTATTTACGGGTTGGGTGGTATCGTTCCTGGTTTTTCTTTATTTCTAAATTGGCGGTTAGTTAGTCAATATTAAAATTCGGTGTAATTTCTGCGACCTCGAAAAACAAGTTTCGGGGTTTTTTTGTTTCCTTTCTGTCGGTCGGAACTTATTTCTTGAATAACAATATGTTAGGCATGATTTGGTGTAATATTATGGTTGTTTTCCGGCCATTATAATGGGGTTGGCCGCAAAGTTTGCGTCGGATTTATTATTTCTTGACTCTCGGTATAGAGGTTCATAGTTTCAAACGTAGGCAAGAATTGCGTTATTAGCCTAAGGTTCCGGCCAGGCAGGCAGCGGTTGCCCTTGAAGCAGGGGGGACAGCGGCATCTTGCGAGACCGTAACCAATTTCGAAAATTACCCTCACCGCCTGTAATGTCCGTCTAACAGGACATTATCCCTCAAGCCGGAAAAATCTTTACCAAGGGAGGATATTTTACATCCGGAGTTTTCCTTATCCCTTACTTAGCACCGCCGTGCTTTAAGGGCTATAAGAAACCTTAAGGCTTTGGGGAGAGCACAATGGCTTTGAGAAAAGAAACCGATCAAGAATCGGTTGAAAAAGATTTCTGGCATCCGTACGGGCTGCAGGCCTTGAGTCCTGAAAAGTTCGCTTTGATTACTTCATTAATTCTGAAGGGTAAGCATGGGCTGATTCTTTTTGGGCGGAAGGAGATGGCTCCTTCCGGACGGGCTTGAAGGGTTGCCTTAAAAATAGTCTTGAAAAATCGGGAGCCATTTCCTGAATGGCCCCCGATTATATTTTTGTCCGCCCTGTTTTGATTGACAAATTGCCTTTTCTCGGCAATATTAGCGCCCAAATTATGAACTATCGGACATTTGACGTGTATTAGAAAAGTATGACTTCCCGGATATTGAAGGCGTCAATTTTAATATTATTGGCTGTTGCGACCAGCCTGACGGTTAATAGCCTTTCACCGGCGGGAATACCGCTGATAGGGAACTGGCCGTCTGTCAGCGATTCTGATTCGGTCGCTGTCCCGCCCTCGGCGGAGGCAGGTGATCCTCCCTTTATTTCGCTTGATGAAGCCGCGGCCCTTTACCAGAGGCGCGAGGTCATCTTTATTGATGCCCGGAACCCCGAAGACTATATCTACGGGCATATTCGGGGCGCCATAAATATTCCTTATGATTTTCTCCCGGTAGATCGGCTGGAGGAGTTCTGGAGAGAAACCGTTCAAGTGGCGCCCAAGGAAAATGACATTGTGACATATTGCTCGGGTTTGGAATGTGAATCCTCGCTTCATCTGGGCCGGGAAATGGCATCACAGGGCTATACCAAAATTCATATTTTTTACGGTGGCTGGCGTGAATGGGAGCGCGCCGGACTTCCCATTACCCAGGGAAATCAACCGAAATAAGGCCGCCCATGAGTAACACAAGAAGCATTTGGCACAACGACTACCTGGGATTGGTGTCGCGGTTGGTGGTGGGCCTTATATTTATTTACGCCTCTCTGGATAAGATCGGTGATCCGGCCCAGTTTGCCCGGATTATCTATAATTATCATTTGCTTCCGGGGCAATTCATAAATTTGGCCTCGCTTATTATGCCCTGGGTGGAATTGATTTGCGGTGTGGCTTTAATCCTGGGACCGGGCAAAGACGGGGCGATCCTGGTCTTAAATGCCCTGGTGGCGGTCTTTATAGTTGCCATCGCGATAAATCTGGTTCGGGGGGTGGATCTGGAGTGCGGTTGTTTTACGGTCAGTTCCAAGGCTAAAAGTAACGCCCTGAATCTTCTCATCAGAGATGTGGGGCTATTGGCGCTTGGGCTCTATGCCATGTTCAATAAGGCGACGAGATTTTTCTTGTTCCGCTATCCGGCCTAGTCTTCCAGTATATTCGGTGTAATCATAATTACCAGATCGGTGGTCGACTTCTGGGTTGTTTTATGCCGGAAAAAATGTCCCAAAATCGGGATGGAACCGAGTATGAAGACCTTCGACTCCGTTTCGATATTATTTTCTTTTAAGAGGCCACCGAGAACCGCGGTCTGGCCGTTTTTTACCATTATCCGGGTATTAATGGCTCGCTCCGACGTAATCGGTTTCTGGCTTTCGGCCGGGCCGGAATAGCCTATTATTTCCGCTACTGTCGGCTGGACTTCGAGGATAATCGTACTATCTTCGCAAATATGCGGAATTACTTTCAGCGTGATACCGACTTCTTCATCCTGAAAGGTGACGATATCCTGAACGGCCCCGCCTTCGCTGAAACGATTTATGGTCTGGATGGGGACAATAGTGGTGACTTTTATTTCGGCCTCATGGTTGTTAAGGGTGGTGATGCGGGGATCGGAAATAAGTTTGGAATTGCCGTCCTGATTGAGAAATTCCAGCATGACCCGGGTTTCCTCCACGGAGAGACGTCCCCATTGCCAGGCGCCGTCGGGCAGCTGGAAATAACCGAGGGCCTCGGTTCCGGACTCGTCCTGAGTGCTTTCCGTTATCTCCGAAGCGCCATGAACGCGGGCCGAGAATTGGGTCGGCCAGGAAAAGCCGACGCGGTCGATGGAAGTGACATTAACTTCTACCATGCGGACTTCGATGGCAACTTGGGGCTCCCGAAAATCGAGACTTTTTACGAGTTGCACGACAATCGGGACGACTTCGGGCAGGTCGGTAATGACGACCCGGGAGGGTTTCCGCCCCGTTCGCGATCCTGCGGCCTGGGTATCTTCGAGGACTTTGATACTTCCTTTGGATGACAATCTTTCCTGGGCGGCTGTTACGGCCGAGGCCGGGGAGAGGTAATTGAGTGTGACGGTTTCCGTCACCAGTTCGCCGATAGCGTTCATCTCCAGGGATTTAACGATAATGATATCGCCGGCGTTATAGTAATTATAGCCGCTGGAATGTAGGATTGCCTTCAGGGCATCGCCCAGAGTGACATCGTCGAGTTTGACCGTAACTTCTTTATCCAATTGGCCGGATTGGACGATGTTCAACTTATATTTTGACGCCACCATGCCCAGAATGGTGGAAATAGAGACACCATCGAATTGAAGCGAAACCTTTTTATTGAAATCGACTTTTGCCGCGGCCAATGACGGTATCAGGATAATTATCGTCAATACCGCCGTGATCATCCTTTTCATGATTTACCTCTCGCCATATCCAGGGTAAAAGCGACACTGTCTATCTCCAGCGTCACC
>JBGSHP010000025.1:0-77575 GCA_041752195.1 Candidatus Zixiibacteriota bacterium
GTTTTGTGCTATCTTCTCACTGGCGGTCATCTTTGCCTCCTTTCGGCTAATTGTTTTCCGCAAATTCAATTTAACCGAAGAGGCCGATGACTGCCATTTTCTTATTTCAAACTGTCCAGAGAGATATTAACTTTTACATATAAATGAGTTGATGCTTTATAATAAATATAAATCTGTAAAAGGAACGGCTACCTGCAAAGAGTGTGCGCAAGTATTTCCTAAGTCATTTTACGGCCGACATCAAGAATACTGCTCCATTCAATGCAAGCGACGTGCAGCAAAAAGGCGACAACGTGAAAGGGGAAGAAGAAGGGGCTTAACCATTTAAGAGGATACCCCCTGTCTTACCCAAGAGGTATACCCTTAGTCTACCATTAATAGACAACGCAGCGTCTATCTCGACAAAATAGACGAAAAATATAGATTTCGGCCAGTCGACAGAGACTGGCCTTTTTGTTTAGGCCCGAGGACAATGAGGAAAATGGAATTATTATATGGCACGCGGCATTTCCAAAATACTGAGCGATAAATACGGCATCACCGCCACACTCGGCAAAAAAACCGATTGCCCGTACTGCGGACATAAGACGTTTTCCATTAAGCGTGACGATTCCCTGGGGAAGTGCTTCCACCCTGCCTGCGGCAAATATATCACCTCATGGTCTGATCAAAATGATGCCGGGTCAAGACATCAGCAAATTTTAAAGGAATTCTATCATCGATGCCATGACAGCCTTATTAATCACCCTGATGAATCATCACGCCGAGCTAATCAATACCTGACCGAGGAGCGACAAATTCACCCCAACGTGGTTGCTGCTTCCATGATCGGAGTGGTTCCCGAAGGATTCAAACTTGAGGAACTGAAAGATGTCAACGGAAATCCCCTCCTTGTATCTCATAACTCACACCAAAACACCGCTGAAGCGGACCAAAAAGGTGATGAAGCTCTGGACAAGCTGGAACGGCGCCTTTACAAACTCGAAGGATGGTTGTGCTTCTTCTATACTGATGAAAACCACCAAATAACTTCTGTCAAGTTTCGCAAGCCGTATTCCAGGGAATTCCGCTATTATAAACCCTTCGATCGGGCAGGGGTCTTTGGGTACACCCTGTTTTCGGAAAAGCCGGGAATTGCTGATGACGAGATGCCTCTTTTGGTCACTGAGGGGGAATTCAACCAACTTCAGATTCAATCTCTATGCGCGCGATTGGCAGAGCGAGACGGTCAGGAGCCTCAATATATCCCGGCCTGCGCCGTGGGGGGTGTTGAAAACGCCGACTGGGTGACAATTGGAGCCATTGCCAGAAAGCCGGTCATCTGCTATGACAATGATATAAGTGAGGCTGGATTCAGGCTGGTCGAAAACGCCCGAGGGACTTTGAATGTAGCGGCCTTTACTACCCCGGAACCAGATTCCGACCTGGATGAATATATTCTTTCATTCGGCGATGACACCAATGCCGCCTGGGATGGGATAAAAGGGCTGATTCAAGAGCGAAGGCATTATCCAAGACTGTTCGGACCGGTCGCCGAGGCAATATACCGGATCCGGCAAAAACATGGTCGAAGCGACTCCAGACGGGAATTTGAGATACATAATGAGGTCTCACAGGA
Source organism: Candidatus Zixiibacteriota bacterium (assembly GCA_041752195.1). Lineage (GTDB taxonomy): Bacteria > Zixibacteria > MSB-5A5 > GN15 > PGXB01 > JBGSHP01. Next base: position 1,619 of record JBGSHP010000025.1, read on the forward strand.
AATCATTTCCGACCTGGGCGAGCGGAGCAAGTTCTATTGGGATATGTCCGGGGCCTATCTTTTCATGGAAGCCGAAAAAAGCCTTATCCCCATAGATCGAGACTATACCGAATTCGCCTTATTAATGGCCAATTATGGAATTAATAAGACAGAAGCCATCTATAAGTATATAGCGCAGGAGTTATTGACAAAGGCACGTCAGGACGGCGCGAAAACCCAAATACACAGGCTGGCCTATTATGATTCGACGACCAACCGTGTTTATCTCTATAACAACAATAACCAGATTTACCGAATAGCGTCCGATGATATTCGGTTGGTTGACAATGGAATCGACGGGGTACTGTTTTTATCAGATTCGGCATCGGTACCTTTTACGGTAACGGAAATTACTGGGCCTAAAGGCCTATTTGAAGACCTGATTCTATCAAAGATAAACTTTTCCGGAAACGCACTGACCCATAATGAGAGGCGAACAGTCCTTTTGATATGGTTCTTGTCGATATTCTTCGAGAGTATCATGCCCACCAAGCCGATTCTGGCCATTATCGGTGAAAAGGGTTCGGGCAAAACCATCACGCTGCGCAAATTCGGAATTATTCTCTTTGGCAGAAACTTCAATGTCATGCCCCTACCTAATAAGCCGGAGGACTTTGATACCGCCCTGACTAATAACCTGTACCTGGCCATTGATAACGCCGATAGTCGCTGCAATTGGCTTGAGGACCGCCTGGCCACGGCAGCCACGGGGGGAACCGTTAAGAAAAGACTCCTTTATACAACCAACCAGCTGGCAGAAATACCGATTCATTGCTACCTGGCGATTACTTCGCGGACGCCGCGATTCCAGCGAGATGATGTGGCCGATCGGCTGTTGATTATGGAAGTGGAGCGATTTAGCGATCTCATTGCCGAAAGCGAACTACTGGAGGAAGTTATCAGAAATCGCAATGAACTTATGGGTGAGATTGTAACCATGATTCGGGATGTCCTGAAGGCGCTTGAGAAAAACGCGGACTATAAAGACTCCGGGGGATTCAGAATGGCTGATTTTGGTAACTTTGCCATGAAAATTGCCAAACATGGGGGATTTGAAGAGCAGATGAGAGGGATATTTGGGAAGCTGATGACCGCCCAATCGGCTTTTACATTGGCAGCCGATCCCGTCTTTGACCTACTCAATATCTGGCTGCAGGCTGAAGGTAATCGGGGGAGGGAAGTTACCAGCGGGCAACTATGTAAGGAACTGGGTGAGTTGGCAGTCCGGGAAAATATCGAATTCTATTTCCGTGACAAGACCCAGGCCTTTGCCCAGCGGCTGAAAAATATGACCGCCAATCTGGGGCAGTTTCTTGAAATAACCAAGCAGCCCCGCGGAGGGCATAGGACATACTATTCCTTCCGCCCTAAATCAGGGAGTATCGAGAAATGAGCTTTCACTGCTTTCACCTCTTTCACCTGACCTTTCACTCGCGCAATTATTTGATACTAAAAGAATTAGCCGTCAAGAGTGAAATCGGTGAAAGCAAAATCGATAAAACTATTTCCCAGATACAATTCAAAATATTCTGGCAAAAAACTTTTAAGAAATGCTTTCACTCTTTTCACCCTATTGAGATAACTCAATGTAATACAGAACATTATCAGGGTGAAAGCTCGGGTGAAAGGGTGTGAAAAGGGTGAAAGGTGAGGATCGTTTATGCTGCAGGAATTACTCCAGAAATATTTGGCTGAAAAGAATGATAATGCACTTACCCAAAACAAACTTCCGGTTCCAGATGACTTACCGGGAGATTACGCATCCTGGCCGCCTGAATGGCAAAGTAAGTTCGACGAAAGGGTGGCTATCATGGTTGCCCATTGGCGGGATTACTCCATGGAAAAGATCATTCAACAGGCGGATCAATGGACAAGGTACTACTACCAACGGAGCAAAAACAATGACAAAAACTGATGGCGAAAATGTCGGAAAATGGCGGAAAATGAGGCATATAAATCCCACAAAATATGGGGACTGTGTAATGACCTGGAGAAAAGTTAAAACAATGATTGATAACACGTTAGACAAATCTCACGGTCAATTCAAGTTGACACAAAGCCTATTGATTTCGAAATATCAGGAGTTGCCAATATGACGACAGTTGGAAGAGCCGTCTGGTACAAGAAAGCCACCACCAAATCCTGCTGTCGGCTGGATATGTCCTGGCTGGCCAGGCAGGTCAAGTTTGATAAGGCACAGTGGTTGCCAGTTTTTTGGGGTAATGGCCGTAACATAAAAGATACTATTGGCATCAGCGTTTTTCCTCCGGACAGATTGAGGTTCCGATATACATCCGTCAATCGATCCACCGGCCAGAAGACTGACCTCGATTACCACGTCTTTATCGAATCCACGCCCTGCCATTACGGCGGCAAGCGCTGGTGGTTTATTTGTCCCCATTGCCATCGCCGTTGCCGGATTATCTATCTGGCGCCCGGTTTCCTCCACTTTGTCTGCCGTATCTGCGGCAATTTAACCTATGAGAGCCAGCAGGAAGGCAAATCGATGTGGTGGCCCATGTTTCAGGCAATTAGATATGGTTCCGGGCTGGAAAGCAAGTACTATCGCTCGCGGTCACGTCGGAAACGGGCTATTTTAAAGCGTAAACTGGATCGCATCTATGGGGGCATGCAATCAATCATAAACTGGGGCAAGAAGTTTAAATAACCGATGGATAAACTCCTGACCATAGACCAGATGGCCGAGATTCTCGGGGTCCAGAAGTCCACAATCTACCAGTGGACACATCAGGGGTTTATTCCGCATATAAAGTTGGGGAAATTCGTCCGATTTCGGGAGGGGGATGTTAATAGGTGGTTGGAGAAGCAGAGCTCAAGTGGGAGGAAAACAAGGAAAGCCGATCTGACGGGTATGGGGATTTAATACTACGCTTCATCAAAAAAGCCTTCTGACCAAAACTCAAATGGCTGGTTGACAATTGTGTCCATACCGGCTATCTTTAAATATCCCTTGAGCACACCCGACGTTCGCCGGAGGGGGAAGATTGAAAACTACTCGCGTATAAAATCAAGTTTCCGGTTCAGATGAGGAATTTAGGTTTTAAATCGGAATAGTATTAACAATTGCAGAAGGGATAATCTATGCATCTTGTTATTACTTCGATCAGGCTTTTCTGCCTTGCCCTTATAATTTTTGCGGGAACAAATTTGAAAATTTATGGCCAAGATGGATCCCCCGCGAATCGGGTGTCTGAAAGAAGCATTGGCGAGTTTATCTCTCCTGATGGCCGCTTTGACCTGGAGGCGGCGCGGCAGTCCGGGTATCAAGGGTCGCTGGACATTAAGGGTTTGGAAGTCCACCTTGATCTTGTCACCGGCGAGCCAGTTGTTAAATCAGTAGTGACAAGAGTGTCTGGAAAAAGTGTCGACGATATTTACTGGTATAATAACGTATCTCCTTCAATTCCAGGTATTAATCGTGAAGCCATCACCCTTGTAGTATTTGACAATAAACTAATTGTTGGAGGTTGGTTTAAGGCCGCAGGTGAAGTCGTAACAAACTATATCGCCGCATGGGATGGTTTTTCATGGACGGCTCTCGGAACTGGTTTGGATTGGAGTGTCTGTGCCCTTACAGTCTATAATAACAGGCTAATCGCTGGCGGCGGGTTCGTCACTGCCGGAAGCACGAATGTTAACTATATTGCCGCTTGGGATGGATCTTCGTGGTCATCGCTTGGAACTGGTATGGATGACTGGGTAACTTCACTCATTGTTTTTGACAACAAATTAATTGCAGGAGGGAACTTTACAATAGCAGGTGGTCTATCTGCTAATCATATCGCCGCTTGGGATGGATCTTCGTGGTCATCCTTGGGTCTGGGTATAAATGATGAAGTAAGAGCTCTTGCGGTATATGAGAATAAGTTGATTGCGGGAGGCCGATTTACGACTGCGGGAAGTGTAACAGCTTATAGAATTGCAGCATGGGATGGATTAGATTGGTCGCCGCTTGACGCCGGGTTGAATAATTACGTTTATGCTCTAACAGTATTTGATGATATGCTTATTGCCGGGGGGTGGTTTACTATGGCAGGCGGAAATAGTGCTTACTATATAGCTTCATGGGATGGATTATCCTGGTCAACCTTGAGCACAGGAATGGACGGTGTAAATCCCTTCGTTTATTCCCTTACTGTTTACGATAACCAACTTATTGCCGGAGGATATTTTACGTCGGCAGGAGGAACCACTGCAAATTATATTGCCTCCTGGGATGGAGCAACCTGGTCGACATTTGGCTCAGGAATGGCCGGTGTCGATCCCTATGTTTATGCTCTTACAGTTTACAACAATTGTCTAATTGCAGGTGGATTGTTTAACAAGGCGAACAATTCTATCGCAAGAAATATTTCCTCATGGAATGGGAGTAATTGGTCGGCTCTGGGTTCGGGAACGGACGGCGGCATATGTACTCTCAATATGTATAATAATAAACTTATTGCTGGTGGCGGTTTCACCCAGATTGGGGGAGTAAATGCCAACTATATTGCGTGTTGGGACGGCACCTCCTGGGCACCATTGGACTTGGGAACAGATGACAGGGTTATTGCTTTAACTATATACGAAAATAAACTTATCGCTGGAGGGGGATTCACTACCGCAGGTGGCGCCAGTGCCAATTATATCGCGGCCTGGGACGGCGCGTCATGGGCAGCTCTGGGCTCAGGAATGGATGACTGGGTCGTTGATCTTATCGTCTATGATAATAAACTAATTGCAGGAGGGAGTTTTCTGACTGCCGGGGGAATAAATGCAGTCAATATTGCATCCTGGGATGACATTTCTTGGTCACCATTGGGATCGGGAATGGATTACCACGAAGTTGATGCACTTTGCATCTATGATAACAAACTAATTGCCGGTGGATGGTTCTCCTCTGCGGGCGGTGTTGCCGCCAATAATATTGCGGCCTGGGATGGCTCCATATGGTCGCCATTAGGATTGGGTATGAATGACTGGGTATGGACATTAGTTGTCTATGACAATAAACTTATTGCGGGTGGCAAGTTTACTAATGCCGGGAGTAATTCCGCATATTATATTTCTTCTTGGAACGGCTCATCTTGGTCGCCGCTTGGTTCTGGCATGAACGACTGGGTTGGCAGTTTACTTGTGTATAATAGCAAGCTAATTGTTGGAGGCGGTTTTGCCATAGCGGGAGGGGATTCTTCGAATAATATCGCATTTTGGGATGGTTCAAAGTGGTCGAATTTGGGTTCCGGAATGGATGGTGCTGTTTCCACTATTTGCACTTATGATAACAAGCTATTTGCTGGAGGAGAATTTACAATTGCGGGGAATAAGGTCTCGTGTGGAATTGCGGAATGGAATCAATCGAATATAAACGGCCCCCTTATAATTGTCGCCTACTCGCCGGTGAATCTCTGGGTTACTGATCCAGTCGGTGATTCCATAGGATTAACAGCCAATGGGACTCCTTTTCAAACCATTTTCTCGGCCAGTTATACCGAAACAATTGGAGACAACGATTCAGTCCATATTAATTTCCCGTTGATCGGGCAGTATATCATTGAAGTCATTGGCGAGGAAGACGCGCCACCGGGTGATTCCCTATACACTATTGGCGTCCGCATTGATGGCACTGCCGAGTGCATATTAGTCATGGAGGCCTTTATTCCTTCTTCCGGAATGATTACTTCCTATGGTTATGTCGTTGAAGAGGGCTGGCATTATCTCAACGGCGACTGCAACCGCGACGGGGTGGTAAATATTCTTGATATTATATACTTGATCGACTGCAAGTTCAAAGGCGGGCCTTGTCCCGAACCGGGGGGAGCTGGGGATGCCAACTGTAATCTAAGTGTTAATATTATTGATATTATTTATCTCATCGACTACAAATTCAAAGGTGGACCTGAACCATGCCAAGCGGAATAGAATCAGGTGGCAAAATTCGATTACCTATTTGTTAACCAAATACGCCTTCAACAAGGCCGGGAAACTGGCCCTTTGTTTATTTGGCAATCTTGTTATCTTAAGATAGTTGACGACTTCGCCTTGTGCAGCTAATCCATCAGGGGTTTATCCCGCACTTAAAGTTGGGGAAACTTGTCCGGTTTCGGGATGGCGATGTTAATAAGTGGCTGGAGAAACAGAGTTCGAATAGGAGGGTATCAAGAAAGGTTGAATTGACCAATATTGGCATTTAAGGCCTTTCCTTTTCATCAAATACTCTTGACCCAATCTAAATTGGCCGGTTGACAATTTTGCCGATAACGGCTATCTTTAAATATCCCCGGAGCACACTCGGCGATCGCCGGTGGGGAGGCAGTATAAATTTGTTACATGTCATATTCCCGCATTAGATTTGGCAAATTATAAGGGATACATGGTAGTGATGTCCACGTAGGTTAAAGGAGCGTCGCAATATTATTTATACATATATATGCTTAATATTCTGCTAATGGTTACCCCCCGTCTTTACAAATATTATATGAGGAAACTATGCTTAAGAGAATTGCCATCGCCCGGCTGGCGATACTATTCTTAGTAGGGCCAATCGCGATTGCCGAAAACGTCGATACCGTCTGGGTCCGTTATTATAATGGGCCGGCAGATGACATAGACAATTGCCGCACCATGGCTGTTGACCAATCGAATAATATATATTTATCTGGTCAGAGTATCGGAATAAGTACTTATGTCGATTATATCATCGTTAAATTCCAGCCCAATGGAGATACGGCCTGGACGAGAAGATATTATAATATTGATGGTATTGCTTACGACGATCCGTTTAGCATCACTGTTGATTACCAAGGCAATTTGAATGTAACTGGATGGAGTGAGGGTAGCGTTGGCGATCTTGATTATGCCACAATAAAGTACTTCTCTAATGGTGATACAGCTTGGGTGAGTAGGTATAATGGGCCGGGAAATGACCGAGACGAAGCAAATGTTGTTAGAACTGACGATGCCGGATATGTTTATGTTACGGGAGCCAGTATAGGTTCTGGAACAGGACGAGACTATACTACCATAAAGTACAATTCCGACGGTGACACCGTCTGGGTTCGCCGTTATAATGGATCTGGAAATGCTGAGGATATTCCATGGGGACTGGGCATATATAATGGTACTTATGTTTATATCTCAGGCTGGAGTAATGGTGGCACCTCGGGTGACGATCTTATTACCATAAAATACTTGCCCAATGGCGATACGGCCTGGGTCAGAACATATAATGGACCCGGGGGCTTGGACGACGGCGCCAATAAGTTGGCGTTGGATGAGTCAGGTAATATCTATGTAATAGGAGAAAGCTTTGGTGTCGGGACTAATACTGATTTCGTGACAATTAAGTATCTGTCAAATGGAGATACGGCCTGGGTCAGAAGATATGATGGACCTGGTCATAAAGCGGATGCTGCGTGGGATCTTTGCCTGGATAAAGGACAAAATATTTATGTCACCGGACCCAGTAATGGATCAGGAACAAACCTTGATTTCGCCACAATAAAATATAAACCGAATGGAGATACGGCCTGGGTTAGAAGATATGCTGGACCCGGAACGGCGAATGACTATGCTGTTGGAATGACTGTTGATGAACTGGGTAACGTTTATGTGACCGGAATGGCGGAAAGGGACGGCGTAGGCTATGACTACTATGATTGCGTAACATTAAAATATGACTCCGCTGGAAATCAAGTTTGGGTTAAAACTTTCAAGGGCAGTGGTAATGGATATGATGCAGGATATTTTGTGGCGGTTGATAGTCTTTCAAATGTCTTTGTCGGGGGTGAAGCCATTAATGCCACGACAAACTGCGATATTCTATTAGTCAAGTATTCCATAGTTCCGGAAGTCATAATTATTACGCCAACCGCTAATACTCATAATGTGTATACTGATTCTCCTATCTCGGTCACCTTCAATACTTATATGGATGGCATGAGCATTAACGAATCGAGTTTTCTTGTATATGGGAACCTTACTGGCTATAGAACTGGGACAATATCTTATAATCAGTCCACCTATACGGCCATGTTCGATCCGGATCGGAATTTTATGCCTGGGGAAATGGTGACGGTTATTTTAACAGAACAGGTAGAATCTCTGGAGGGATTTCATATTGCGGATCAATATATTTGGAGTTTTACTGCTGAAGCAGGTGGCGGTATAGGCTCTTTCATTGAACCAGATATCATCAGTGGATTTATCACTCCTGTATCGATATGCGCGGGAGATCTAAACTCGGACGGTTTCATGGATATTGCCGTGGCGGATTTAGATTCACAAGCTCTTAATGTATTTTTAAATGATGGTTTGGGAGCACTACAACTTGATTCAACCTATCAAACCGGAAAGTTGTGTCATTATATTGTAACGGCAGACTTCAATAAAGATGGGATGCTTGACCTTGCCGTGGTTAACAGAGCGACAGATAATAGCATTTCAGTATTATTAAATATGGGCAATGGTGAATTCGGTCCTCTCAGCGATTATCCTATCGGGGTCGACCCCAAAGCTTTAACAACATCAGATTATAATGGAGATGGATATATAGATATTGCCGCTAATAACCAGGATTCTGAAGATATCTCTATTTTACTCAATGATGGCAGCGGAGCTTTTCTGCCAGATGTGACATTTTCTTCAGCGGGAAAAACTTGGCATATAGTATCCGGAGATATCGATAATGACGGCGATATTGATTTGGCGACAACCAATAACCACTCCGAAAATATATCAGTTTATTTTAACAATGGGATGGCAGATTTTTCAACAAGAGTTGATTATTCGGTTCCTCATCAACCAAGTGAACTAATTGCAACTGATTTGGACGCCGACGGCGATCTTGACATTGCAGTAGCAATCGGCGGTGACATGTGCGTTGCGATATTGATGAATAATGGTGATGGTAGTCTCAGTCCTTATACGACCTATTCTATTGGTGTTGAGGCAACATCTATACGCGCAGCTGATATAAATAATGATGGCAATGTCGATTTAATTACCGGAAATCAAAATACTCCTTACATATCGATACTTATCAATACCGGCGATGGTACTTTTTCTCAACCGAATCCGATTCTTGCGGGTGAAATCCCTTCCCGGATAATTATTGCCGATCTAAATAATGATCGATCACTCGATATAATTTCGGCAAATTCCACGTCCGGTAACATATCAATACTAAAAAATAGAGTCCTCTTATGGGTCACTTCCGTTAATTGCAGTGGCGCAGGCACACTGGACAATGCCTTGGAGAATGCCGCAACATATTTGGGACCAATAGATATTGGCTTTGGCATTTCCGGGACAATTTCACTTGAGGAACCTTTACCAGTAATTGCCAAAAATAATACTCGTATTCTCGGTTCCTCCGCTCCTGGAGGACCACATTCTGTTATTATTGACGGTTTGTCTCTTTCCAAAACCGCAGGCAGTTGTTTCCAGATTCAAAGCTCAAATAATAAAATCGAAGGTCTTACCATCTGCAATTTCCCTGCCAATGGTATTGAGGTTACCGGGACTACCTCGATAAAAAATACCTTTACAAACAACCTTATCTATAATAATGGAGGCCTGGCAATTGATTTGGGCGATGAAGGTGTCACGGCCAATGATCCCGGTGATATTGACACCGGCCCAAATGATTTGCTCAATTTCCCGGTCTTTGATTCCACCCATTATAGTGGCAAGGGGAATTACGAATTCTTTGGAACCGCCCAGCCTAATTCCAAAATAGAACTATATGTTGCTCACTCTGTAGGCGATGTTACGCGACCGGAGGATCCAACCGGGCACGGCGAAGCCTGCCTGTTTATTGATTCAGTCATAGCGGCCGGTGACGGTTCTTTTTACTACAATTTCGGCCTGCAAAATGATTTCACAGTAGTTACGGCGACAGCTACTGACAATCAGGGTAATACTTCGGAATTTTCAGAGAACCTGACCCTTGCCCCCGGTCCCCTCATCATTGTCGCCTATTCTCCGGTCAACCTTTGTGTGACTGACCCGGTCGGCGATTCCATCGGCCTTACCGCGAATGGGACACCCTTTCAAACTATATTCCCCGCCAGTTATACGGAAACTACCGAGGGCAGTGATTCCGTTCATATCGATTTCCCTCTGGTCGGCGAATATATCATTGAAGTCATCGGCGAGGAGGGCGCTCCGCCAGGTGATTCTTTGTATACGATTGGTGTCCGCATAGATGGGACAGCCGAATGCATATTAGTCATGGAAGCTTTTATTCCGCCATCCGGGATGATTACTTCCTACGGTTATATTGTCGAAGAAGGCTGGCATTATCTCAACGGCGATTGCAACCGCGATGGGGTGGTAAATATTCTTGATATTATATATTTGATTGACTGCAAGTTCAAAGGCGGGCCTTGTCCCGAGCCTCCGGGAGCGGGAGACGCCAATTGCAATCTGACCGTTAATATTATTGATATTATTTATCTGATTGATTACAAATTCAAGGGTGGCCCGGCGCCATGTTCCGCGGATTGAGAATTTAGGGAAATTCGGAAAATCTATTCTGCGAATATAAGGATTGCTTAATTAGGGCCGGTTTTCCGGCCCTCATTTTTGGCAACGAGAGGCCGGATAGTGGAACGCCGATGAGTCCCTCCTTTACCAGAAGACGCATCTGAAGTTTATCCCGCACATAAAGTTGGGGAAATTTGTCCGGTTTCGGGAGGGGGATGTTTCTCAATGGTTGGAGAAACGATGTTCAAAAGGCAGGACGACAAAGAAGGTCGACCTGACCAGCATTGGCATTTAGGATCATGGCTAATCAATAAATACTTTTGATCCAATCTCTATTGCCTGGTTGACAATTCTGCCATTACCGGCTATCTTTAAATATGCCCCGAGCACATCTGGCGTTCGCCGGAGGGGGATAGGATTCAATATATAACGTATTATAAATATTATTGGCCTTTTAATTATTGGATTGCCCCTATTTAAACATGGGAGGTACCATGAAGATTAAAGAATTAATAAGAGTTATAATACTTTTGGGGGGGCTGATTTCATCCAGATTGGTTTTGGCAGATGCACCTGTAATAACGTGCCCGAATAATATTACGATTAATTGTAATGAATCAACACACCCAAATAATACGGGGTGGGCAACGGCTGTTGATGACAATGATCCTAATCCGCAATTGTTATATGCCGACCAGGCCATGGGCGAATGTCCGACAATTATAACCCGTACTTGGACTGCGGAAGACAATGAAGGCTTGATAAGTGAACCATGTGAACAGACTATTACCATTGAGGATAATAATCCACCTGAATTAACCTGCGATAATATAATATTCATTTATGCGCCAGAATCTCCGGATCCAGTAAATACTGGTTATCCTATCGCTATTGATTGCGATTCGGATCCCATATATTCTTTCTATGATACAATGGCGGCAGTAAACGTTATTCATCGTTATTGGACAGTCACAGATGTTTGTGGAAACGTTGGTATGTGTGATCAATATATCTATATACGTTTTAATACACTTATCAACATTAACTCGTGTGATATTAATGGTCTCCCCATAGAAGTAACACCAGGAGGCGTCGGGTATACACCATTCAGTCGCAGTTATATCGGCGGAGAAGTTACTTTTATCGCTCCTTATGAATATGCTGGATATAGGTTTGAGCGGTGGGCTTTAATTGCTGATTCGGCTGCGTCCGATTCGATTCTTAACGATCGGACTTTCTCTGATTCTGGCTCATCAATTCCTTACAATATCGTTGATGTCAAAGATAATGTTCTAAGGCTTATACTTAACGGATATAATCAGGAAAAACAAATTCATTATGGAATAGCCCAAAGCGAATTTAATATATATGCCATATATCTTGATCCCTGTGCCCCAATCCCGGAAATCCGAACAACTTGGCAAGATGTATATATCAATCCGACCGATCCTTACAATCCATGCATGGTAATTCCTGGTTATAATATTGAATTAAATTACTGCTTTGATGGATTTCCTTGCTATTGCGGGTTATGTCTTTGGCCTTCGTATGCATACATTAGATATAACATTGACTATAGTGAATGTCTATGCCAAGATCATGGAGGGACAGATTCTGTATCCTTGGTACCAGATGGATTCGGCCGAGAAATACCGCTGACATATTGGATTACACTTCCGGAGATTATTTGGCCCGGAGATTTTAGAATAGATAATTATGCCTATTTTGGGCACTACACCATGAGGGCTTTATGCCGCGACGGAATTGCAGGTGAAACGGATTCCCGAATTAGCCTTATTGGCTATCGCGGTCCCAAGTCTGGCTTCTCTTATAACGCGATTACAAATGAACCTTTGCCTAATGTTGGCCTTAAGCTTTATCGCCTTGATAAAAATGGCATGTACGCGCTATGCGGTTTAAGTAAGACCGATTATGCTGGCTTATTTAGGCTCGAAGATGTTAACCCTGGAACATATGTAATTATGTCTTGTCTTTCTCCAGCATTTCCTGATATTGTAGCGGGACCGATTATTGTTGGAGAAAAGACACCCTTCCCGTACACCGAAATTCCAATGACTCCAACAATTAATGATGTTGATCCTCCTATGGTTGAGATTGATACAACTTATGATGTGAATGGATCTTGTATATTAAATGGAACCTTGACTGACGAGGGTAGTGGTTTAAGTGTCTTGGATATAACACATGAGGCGTTTGAAAACATTAATTTCTCTTTGGCGGGTTTCCAGATTGGCGATGCGTCGGCAGATTTTCAAGTAAAACAGATTGGGAAAAATAATATTGCCAAGGTAACAATTAGGTGTTGTGACGTTACAGGCAACTTCATTGATTTGAGTATAATGATACCGCCCGCGTTTATCTGTGGCGATATCAACGACGACGATATAGTGAATATTCTCGATATAATCTTTCTCATCGATTACAAATTCAAAGGTGGTCCCGCACCAGAAACTATGGCTTCCGCAGATGTTAACAGCGACGGGCTGGTAAATATCCTGGATATTATTTATTTAATCGATTACAAATTCAAAGGCGGACCAGAGCCAAATTGCCCATAAGTGGGTGTTCGGAGTTAAATTATAATAAGATATGGGCCGAATCTTCCGGCCCTATTTATTTGGCGAAGGGGAGTTTGTTGACCGCGGATTCCAGATGGTCAGGAGCAAGATGGGCGTAGATCATAGTGGTTTGAATATCCGTATGGCCCATTAGTTTCTTGACCGTGGGAAGGTCCACCCCGCGCATCACCAGGTGGCTGGCAAAGGTATGCCGAAGCGTATGGAGTTTGGTCAAGTTGGGAATACCGGCTTCTTTGGCGATCTCAATTAATCTCTCACGGAGTTTGGTCCTGATTCTGCCACCGGATTTAGGATCGGGAAAAACAAAATTGCTTTTGGGTCCAGTATCGTTTTTCTTCTTCAGTTTTTTCAATAGCTCAAATAGCGACTGGCCAATGGGAATATCCCGCTCGCCAGTTTTGGGCTGCCAGAATTCCTTGCGGCGGATCTGAATCTTTTTACGATTGAAATCGATATCCGACCATTCCAGGTTCTCCAATTCCGCCTTGCGCATCCCGGTATTCAGGAAAGTGAAGAAAATGGGGTATAATTCTGGAGGGGATGCTTTGAGGAGTATCTTCGTTTCTTCAACTGTCAAAAACCGTAAAGATTTGGAATCATCTTCTTTAAGCCTTTTCACCTGCCTGGTTGGATTCTCTTTCAGATAATCCCATTTAATGGCCAGATTGAATATGGTTCTCAAGGTATCTATCTCAAAATTGATGGTATGGGCCCGGGCCCCCTTGCGGGTATGCTCCTTGATATCTTCCTCATTCGCAACCGAGGAACCATTAGGATTCACCCACGAGTCTTTTCGGTAGACCTTAAACTGCTCTATCAACGCCGGGCTGATCTGCGAAATGAAAGACACCTCTGGCTTGCCCTTCAGGAAGGACCTAAAATGGTCTATGACGGCCCTGTAGCGATTAGTTGTAGCCTGTCTATGATTGACCCGGGAATAATCCAGAAACTGCTCGAAGAACTTCTCCAGAGCGATATCATGTTTGGCGAATCCGAATTCCTCGCGGGCGATTTTTACTTCGGCATCCTGCAGGGCCATTTCCGCAATTTTCTTTGAAGAGCCTATTTTCTTGCGGATACGATGCCCTTTGACTCTGACATCGATATACCAGATACGGCCTCTTTTGAAGATACAACCCATGCGAAAACCTTGTCAAAGAGTGGTCACAAATTGGTCACAGCGACCTCACACCCCCAATATCGACATTTATAACTTATTGTCAAGTAGAATATTACGGAAAGCCAACAAAATTAAGCGGAGAGGCTGGGATTCGAACCCAGGGTACGCTTTCACGTACAACTGCTTAGCAGGCAGCTGCCTTCAGCCACTCGGCCACCTCTCCGAAAGATGGTTCCGATGGGAACAGCCTAATATAACCGCCTCGCCACCAAAGACAAGCGATTTTTGGGACGGGTTAAAAAGCGAGTCAAAACCCATTAACCCACCGCAAGCGGTGGGGCACCAAGGCACCGGAGCCAAAGAACCCACCGCAAGCGGTGGGGCACCAGGGCACCGAAGTCAAAGAATTCATCCCGAAAGCGGTGGGGCACCAGGGCCGGGACTGATCGGTATGCGGCATTTTTTTCCCGCCCCACCCCGCGAAGCGCGGGAGTGGGCCACCTTCCTGCGGTGCTTGGCGAGAAAAGAAGATGAGTTCGCAAGTCCCGACCCCTGAAGGGGATGGTATAGACCGGGGAAATTTATAAAGAGTAGGTGGCCCACCCTTTAGGGTGGGGTTTATACGGCAGCCGCAGGTTGGCGGTCCGAGACCCCGACGTCAGGCGGGGCGAGAACCCCGACATCTCCTTTTTATTCTGCCTTTGACTTGAGCCGTCCGGTGGCCGATCCCCTTTAGGGGTCGGGAATTTAATTTTCTTCCGTGCGCTGGTGACCCACAGCTTGCTGTGGGTTCTTGAGCACTTTGGAAGCCTCTGGTCGGGTGGCCCACCCTTTAGGGTGGGGTTTTTTCGGCAGCCGCAGGTCGGCGTTCCGAGACCCCGACGTCAGGCGGGGCGAGAAACCCGATATCTTTCTTTTTCACAAGACTGCCAGGTCACAATCCCCGATCGAGTCGGGGATCAGGACCTGACAGAACAGAATGGCCCACCCCGCAAAATCACTACTATTTCGATGTTATTCCGACAGCGCCCCCTATTATATAGAAGGAATAATCAAATGACGGAAAGGGCAGAAAAAATTTTGCCAAAACGAACCCAATTGATTGGACTATTTTATCTGATAATGCCTTACACGGAATTTTGCGGAATTAGGGGTGAAAAAATGGAAGAAACGAACCCGTTTAATCGTTCTGCCAATCACAGAGGAAAGGTGGCCCACTCGCGCGCTTCGCGCCTGGTGGCCGATCCCCTTTAGGGGTCGGGGCTTTCGATTTCATATTCTTTTCCCGCCAACCACCGAGGAAAGGTGGCCCACCCCGAGTCTTCGAGGGGTGGGGTTGGCAAAAAATATGGTGTACCGAAAAACTATGCCCCCGTGACACCTTAAAAATAACAAAACGAACCCATTTTTTTGAAAGGGAAGAGGCGAATATTCGATTGTGATGGAAATCTTAAACCCCGGCGGGGCAGGACTCTTTTTCCCAGCGAGGCATATAACGCCAGGTTACTTTTTCCAGAACCGAAGACATTTCTGCAAAATTAAACGGCTTGGATATGAATTCATCGGCCCCTCGGTCGAGAGCATCACGGACCGTATGAGTGTCACCGTATCCGGTCATCATGATCACGGCCGTGTCCGGGTATTCCTGCCGGATCAGGCTCAATACGGAGTAGCCGTCGGTGCCAGGAATGACGATATCAGTCAGGACGATATGATTGCGTCCGGATTTCAAATGCTTCAGGGCCTCTTCGCCGGTTTCGGCCACGACCACATCCAGACCCTGACGCGTGAACCAGCGTTCCAGCATCTCCAGGATAGAGCGTTCATCATCGATAATCAATATTCGGCACTTAAACGGCATACGTACTTCCCTGTAACTTATTACCCGGCCTTGCGTTCCAGCGTGGAGGCGATTTCATCGACAAAATGCTCCAGCATGACCGGTTTGTAGAGAACCGAAGAAGCTCCCTTGATACCGGCCTGATGAATCAGCCGTTCCGTGGCGTTGCCGGTGATGACTATGACCGGAAGATGCGGCCGGATTTCCTTGATCCGCGCCACCGCTTCCACCCCGGCCATCTCGGGCATGATCAGGTCCATGGTGACCAGGTCGTACTCGGCCACCTGCACCATCTCGACCGCGGCGGTGCCGTTTTCGGCCATCTCGACTTCGACCGAACGGGTCAATTCGCAAAATTCTTTGAAGACTTCCCGGACCTTGGGTTCGTCATCTACGATAAGTATCCGGAAAGCCCGCCCCCTCTGCCCGGCCAGTTTTTCTATTCTTTCGATGTTCATTTCCTGCCTTTTATTTTTCGGCCGCCAAAATCGGCCCCTTCGGCCTTAACTATAGTTATCGACCTGTTTTTTCTTATTCTTAATCCCGGCAATAACTTCCTGAATTTCGTGGCTCAAACTCAATATTTCATTGAGCGATTTTTCTATCCGGTCGGTCTGGCCGCTTTTCGAGGGCGGGTCGTAGACCATCTTTTCCTGATTGCGGAAAACCCGCAGGATGGCCATGATTTCGCGGATGACTTCGACCGAGCCGTTGATAAGACGGGTAAAGTCTTTCTCCATGAAGGTCAATTCCTGGGCCTGGTTTTTCGCCCGGGCCAGATTGATGGCCAGGTTTAGGGCCAGGGTTTTGACCTGTTCGGCCAGGAAATCGACCTGCTCGGCCAGTTCGGGATTGCGTTCGTCGGGCTTTTCGGGTAAATCGGTCATATCGCCACCACTTCGTTTATTTTTTTGAGCAAGGGCTGGATGTCGGAGGATTTGACAATGTAATCCTCGGCCATCCAGGTTTTAAAATCGGCCATATATATGGAGTATGCGGAATTCAAAATGACCGGCAACTTCGGTTTGAGCGCCTTAAACCTCTTGAGAAGTTCCAGGCCGTCCGTTTCGCCCATTTCGATATCCAGGATAACCACATCCAGCGTTTCCTGCTCCACCAGGCGAAGCGCTTCTTCGCCCGTGGCGGCCTCCAGAACCTGGTGGCCGTCCTTGGTCAGGACTTTTTTGTACAGAAGTCTCAAGTGGGCTTCATCGTCGACAATCAATACTTTAGCCATTTTTATTTACCCCTTGATATATCGGCAACTCCACATAAAGCGATGGGAAATTGGCCTCGACCCCCTCGACGCCGTAATTGCCGCCGTGACAACGGACTGTTTCGCCGGCCACGAGCATGGAAAGTTTTTGAGTCCCGGTCGTGCTCCCGAAAATCTGGCTCAGGGTTTTGACGACCTTGGTCCGGGTATGATCACAGCCGGTAAAACCGATCGTCATTTTGGCCCGGTCTTTATCGAAAGCGGTGGTAATTTCCACCTGGCATTCATCGGTGGTTTCTTCGACCGTCAACCACATGAACTGGAACAGGGCGTGATGGAGTTGGTCGGGATTGCCCCAGACCATGGCCCCGGCCGGTCCGGGATTGAAGCGCGGCCGGCGCTGGCTGAAGCGCATTTTCGACAGTAGATGCTCGAACGCCTTGGCCGTCATCTGGGTGAATTCGATTTCGCAGTTGGGTGTCCGGCTGGCGCGGGAGAAATCCAGGACCTGGTGGATAACCGACTCGGCCCGCTGGGTTTCGGCATAGATAATATTCAAATACTCGGAATTGCCGCCGGCTTCACCCGTGGTCAGCATCATATTGGCAAAGCCGCCTATGACCGTCAGGGGATTGCGCAACTCGTGGGCGATGGAACTGGTCAGTTCGCCAATCACGGCCATTTTTTCCGAGCGGATAATTTGTTCCTGCGATAAAGCCAGTTGGCGGTTCTTTTCGGCTAATTCCTCGGCGCGCTCCAGGACTTTGTCATAGAGTTGGGAACGTTCCACGGCCACGGCGGAATGGTTGGCGAATGTCTGCAGGAGTTCCACCTGGGAATCGGCGATACGGCGGCCGGTGATTTGATTGTCGGCGATAATCAACCCCAGGCGATTGCCCTTGCTTATCACCGGGGCCACCACCATGTAATCCGCGCCCAGGCGGTCCATGGCCGGCCAGGATTCGGGCGTAACATTATCGCGGCCGCGGATATTAATAACCTTGCCGTCATGCAAAGCCTGCGCGAAAATGGTATTTTCATTAAGCGGGATTTTCCAGCCCTGGATATTATGATGCAGGCGGGGAAGTCCGCTTTCCTGACTGACGAGATACTCATTCAAAAGTTCGGCCAGGGTTTTATGCTTATTGGCCAGGCGCGACCAGACTTCGACCGCTTCCTCGGGACTGGCGGGACCGACCGCCATTTTCCCTTCGAGACAATTTTCGGCATTGTTGACCAAAAAGAGGAAGGCGCGATTAAAGCCCAGACCCTGCTGGGCGGTGACACCGATTAAAATGACGCGCAAGACATCATCGATATCGGCGGTCGAAGAGACCGCTTCGGAAACCTGGGAAATGACCGAGAGGATATAATTGGTCTCTTCCAGGCGGACTTTTTTGCGATAAGAATCGGTTACGTCCAAAATCAGCGCAAATATGCCGGCCGTGACGCCCGCTTCCGCATAAAAAGAATTGCAGTAAATATTTATGGCGACGAATCTTCCCTGGCGGTTGACAAACTGATGTTCACTTAGTTCCAGGCTTTCGCCGCCCAGTATCTGTCCGAATCGTCCCGTCAGGCCGCAATGAATAATATCCTCGACATCCTGCAGGGACGCCGGTCCGGTCGCGGATTTGTCCCAGCCGATTATTTCGGCGCCGCTGCGGTTGATAAATTCCATCTGGCCGCCATTGTTGAAATAGAAAAATCCCAGCGGCGAGCGCCCCAGGTGGGCTTCGAACAAGGCGGCCCGACTCCCGGTATTGACCGGGCTGGTGGTTTCAATCATCGTTCCTCCCCGAAGATGATTTGGCGAGGTTGATCATGCGAACTTTGCTGCTTCCCTCAATGTACGTTTCCGTCACGAGATCTTCGATTTTCAATAAGCGCCGGTTTATCTCCGCGATTTTCATGGCTTCGCTTTCGACTCTTTCCAGACGGGCGATTATTTCGGGACGCAGGTCTTTTTCGATAAACATCAGGCATTGGATATTGCCGATTATAACCGAGAGAGGGTTGTTGATTTCATGATTTACCGAGACCGATAATTCCCTCACGGCGGCCAGGCGCTGGTCGTTGACCAGGCGCTCCTGGGCGCGTCGAAGTTGTTTCTGGGCTTTGATCAATTCCTGATTGCGCCGTTCCAGTTCCTGCTGATAGATGATACGCTCGGCCGAAACGGCTATCTGTCCGCCCAAAAGGGAAAGGAGTTTGACGTCGGTATCACGGAAAAATTCTTTCCGGCTGTGCCCGAAACTTATCACCCCTGTCATTTTTTCCTGCACCAGAAGCGGTATGACCAGGAAAGAGCCGAGTTGCTTTTCGGGGGGACGATCCGGATTATTCAGGTGCGAGAGAAGAATCGGTTTATTCTGACGAGCCGCCCAGGCGGTGAAACCGAATCCCAGATCAAACGGCACAAAGTCTATCGGCTCTACTTTGGCGCCGTAAGTGGCGACATCTTCCAGTTCCGCCTTCTCCCGGTTCAAAAGGTACAGGGTGGCATGCTCGAAAGCGACCACCTCGTTGATTCTCTCCAGAACCTCTTTAAAGGTTTTATGGTCGAGAGGGCGGTTACTGATAAGAGCGGCTATTTCCGCTACCAGACCGATCTTGGTCCAGAACCGGGTCGCCTGATCTTCAGAGGCCTGCTTTTTCGGCGCCAAAATTTCCCATTCCTCGCGACAGAGTTTTTATTTCATCACCCAATTTTTTTGCGGCCAGGTCTTCCACCTTACGGATCAAAAGAACTTTATCGTACGGCGATAATCTCAAATCTCCGTCGGTGATGTCGTCATCGCCGAACCGCCACCGGTCCACGGCTTTAAGTTCGAAATTTATTTCTTCGATTTTCAGGAGCCGTCCGCGCTTGATATCGACCAGGCGCAGGGTTCCCTGAAGGACGCCGTAAACCTGATAGCGAAAAGCGGCCTGGGGAATGACCGTGATTTTGCGCGTTTCAATATCGACCCGATCGATAAAAATATCAATCAGGCAGGCCGCCCCCAGGTTTTGCCCCAGGGCCATCAATTCCGCAAAATCCGCCTGGCGGGATCGCCAGCCCAGAGAATTTTTCAACTCCGTCGAGGCCATGATTACAGGGGGATGGTTTAGGCCGGATATCTGTAATTGCAGTTTCTCTCCCAGGCGGACATCGGTCCAGGGCGATTCCGGGGTTTCCAGATTTATATAGATGCTTTCCTGGGCCGGGGCCGAGGCTATCATACTCAAGAGAAGCATGAAGGTCGCGGCCGCGATAATCCCGGATCTATTTGCCTGTTTCACCGGAGACCCTTTTGTAATAGACATATTTGTTCAGGACGCGGCGGATGACTTCGTCAAACGACATAACCCTCTCATTCATAATGTCAATTTCGGCCCGGCTCAAGAAGTCTTCCAGGTAATCCCGGCTGATAAACTCGACGCCCAGGAGGCAACTTTCGCCGTCATGATCTGCCCTTTTAATCAGGCCGAGAATTTTGTCGACCGCCTCGACCTCTTTCAGGGTCATCTTGAGAACAATCAGGGAACCCTCGGGAACGACCGAAGCCGACTCCAGAAGCACCCCGCCGGCGGAGATATTGATTATATGGGCCGTCAAACGGGGTCCGTCGTCTTCAGGAAAGAAACCTTCGGACGGCGCTTTCAGAATGGTGAATTCCACCGGGGCGTCGATTTCGAGGCGAATATACCGGCGCCGCTGGTCTTTGATCAATTTGAAGGGTTTTTTAACCGCCACGACATTGCTGTCGGTTTCCACTTCGGAAATAATTTTGGTTCGCGACTTTTCCATGTTCATTTGCTCCTATATCACGCTTTCTCTGAATTTTTCCTCAAGGTGCCGGGCCAGATCCACCTGGAGTTTCCGGTCGAATTGGAACAGCGTTCCCGACAGGTTTTTCAGGAGTTCGGGCTGGACCACATTTTTGAATTCTTCCTGAACGATAAACTCCACGCCGGTCAGATTGCCGTGGCCGTCGCTGTGGCAGTGACGGACGCGCCCCAGAATCAGGCGGGGCAATTCGAATTCTTCCAACTCTATATTCAAAATGAGATAATGCTCCTGGCTAAGATGGGTCGGCATATTTATCAACAGGCCGCCGCCGCCGATATTGAGCATGGCGGTTTCAAACCATTTGAGTTTATTCAGACGAACCGTTTTTACGAAATCCAGATCGAAGTAGGTCAGGCGCAGGTCACGGCCGTAGTCGTGACGGATAAAACGCCGCCGCATCAGGGGGACGATTTTTTCATCGAAGGGGATTTCCACTTTCCCCTCTCGCGGAACGGTTATCCGGGAAAACAGCACCACCGGCTGCCCCTTATTTTCAAAATGCACTTCAATATTCTGGCGATTGACAAGTTGATCGACCAAGCCGTTGGAGCCGCTCCGATCGATTACCAGGCTTTTATCGGTGACGGAGACGACCCGGCTGATAAGCGTCTTACCGGGATATTGCTCCGTCAAAATCCGCAACTCGCGCCCCACCAGGTGGGAGAAGTCGACGACATCACTTTTGAGGATTACCGGTGCCTGTGACATCAGAGCAATCCTTTCTGTCTTTCACGGACCTGCTCCTCGAAGACGAATCGGACCAGGCGATTTTGGACATGCCGGTTAAACTTGGTTAACTGCGGAGGTAATTTCGCCAACTCGGCATCACTGAAATGATCGTGCAGGGTATCGTCGGTCAGGAATTCAATGCCGGCTACGGATTGTTCGTTGAAGCGGGTTTTACGGCGGCAAATACCGGCGATAAAAGGCGGTATGCCCATGACGTCGAAACGGCCGACGCGCAGGATGACCAGGTCATTTTCGCCGACCTCACCCTGGGTCCGGATCAGCATGCCTCCGGCGGAGACGTCCTCGGACATGGACGAAACCCAGTTTTCCTGGTGGGCGGTGCCTTCGGAATCTTTGACGATGGAATATTTCAGACTGATCGTATAACGAATACGGACAAACTGGCGGCGTTGCACCCGTTCCACCCTTCCGAAAGAAAACAATTGCAACTGGCCGGAGTCTTTTCCGTTCAGAGGGCGAAGTCGGGCCGAAAAGCGGTACATGGCGTCGGGCTTTTTGAATTGAACGTAGACATAGGAATAAAATGTCAGGCCCTTCCCGCCGCGAATCCAGTCGGGCTTGGTGATGATAAATCCGTCCTGATTGAAATCTTCGATACGGGAGACATAGATACCCTGGCCTTTGTCGTCGCCGACGACTATCTCGACCTTATCCCAGATTTCAAGAGGGATTTCGTTGTTCGTTATAACCTGGTCCACGCCCGGCATCCTTATACCCTGGCCTCGGCCATACTGGTGCGAGCCTGCTCGATGGCGAGCTCCAGAATTTTGCGGGCCAGCGCCGTTTTGCTGCGATCGCCCTTATTGCGATAAATCAATTCCTGGCCGTCGCGTATGGTGGTGTTGAAATATTCCTTGGCCTGTTCGTACTGCTCGACGCGCCGCGATAATTCGGCAATCAAATACGAGGCCTGCAGTTGCTGGTTTCCCTCGGAAATAGCCCGCCCGTCCCGGAAAGCTTTCTTGTAATAATTCACGGCGTATTCCAGGGCTGCCCGTTCGGACTGCGGAACGCCGTCCCACTTCTGACACAACTTGCTCAAGAACTCATAGAAGGTCCGGTGGTCGAAAAAACCGGAAGCGATAATTTCGCCGCTGGAACCGAGGGCGGTTTTTTTATGCTCCTCGTTGATCGTCTCCAGGCTGTCGATTTTTCCCTCGAGGACCTGGATCATTTCCCGCAATGATTGGAATTCAATTTCGTACTTGTCTTTGAAAGGAAACAGAATCGATTTCAGTTCCGGTGCCACGGACTCGTCGTCAAATTGACGCCCCAGGGCCTGTTCCAGGCCGGTGAGATTCAGGCGGGCGTTTTCGATGGAGCCGCGAAATTTATCCACCAGGCTGTCGATTTCTATCAGATAGCCTTTGACCGTCTGATGATCCGGCGGCTCGGCCTGCTCCATTTCCCGGAAAAGCCAGGCAATGCGAAGATAAAAGCGCCCCAGGTCGAGATCGCTGCGATTATCCAGCAGGGATTCATCGATTATGGCCAGAATTAATTTAAGAATGGCCGTCTCATTGGGATAGCGCTTGGCATCCAGTTTGTCGCCGATAAAGCGGACAATCGATTCCGGCTCGCTCAAAAGATTTAAATGAAGATCTTTTATTATCTTCTGGCGGTAGGTCTTGAAATAGGAGTCGTTTTTCCAATCTTTGAATTCCCGCGTGAACTCCCGGGAATAGAAACAGCTGGTGCAGGTGGCCGTGAAATAGAGAAGAGGATTATAGGCCTGATATCGGGGATTGCGCCAGACTCTCCCGGTGGGGCAAAAATCCGTATCTCGATCCGACTCGGTATAGGCCCCGACCTTGATGGTTTCGAATTCATTGACGGTCTTGCAGACGGGGCATTCCACCTTGGCCAGGAAAAATGGTGATTCCGGGGTCATCTTGATATCCCTCTATTCTGTAAATTCATACTTTGTCTGATTAAGGCCAATTCCGCCTCGGTAATAGGCAAGGTCGCCTTGAGGTCGGCGTCGGCCATGTTCTGGGCCAGCATTTCCCGGGCCTGGCTGATTACCTCGGCACGGTTGCGGGAAATTATGCTGTTGTTATTTCCCGACGGCCGGCCCGGGGCGCTTTTCCAGGAAATATTTTTCAGGCTGACGAACTGCCCGGGCGCCGCCGCTTTCGATTTTAGACGCGGGATAATTACCGGTTTGTCGGCCGGGGCAGGTTTGCTTCTGGCGGTGGTCAATCTCTGCCAGTGCGTTTTCATGGATTCGAAAAGAAGACCGGACAACCCGGTCAGGATATTTTTGCACAGGACAAGGCCGGGGACTTCGGGACGGCGCGATTTATCGAGGATAGGAGGGCGCAGATTTAATATGCCTTCATGGCACCGTCCCCCTTCCAGGCGCGATAAAATCTGGTACGGCGGCAATCCGCGGCCGTCCTCGATTTTTCTTTCATAGCCGTTCCGCAGGATATAAGCATGCACCGTATCCAGGAAACGCCGGATGTTTCCGGTTTCCGGGTGGGCGTACAACTCCCGCGCCAGCCGGGTATGGAATTCGCTTAACTTATCGCCGCTTTCATTGCGGAAAGCGGATATGCGGCAAGCCGCAAATTTTTTCCGGATGATTTCCTTGATTTCGGGAAGCGATGAGCTGTCCAGCCGGTGCAGCAGTTCGCCTTTCGGGTTAAGGACGACACTGAATTTTTGGGCCGTCAGTCCGTGGCGTTCCCAGTGAGCGGTAAGGTTTCGGATAAAGCCTCTGACCGCGCCGGCGTCGAGTTGATGACTAAAGGCCACCCAGGCCGCACCGCTGTCTATATCCAGGGCCGTCACCTGCCAGGCCGGTATTCCGGAATTTTCCCTGACGGCCGAAGCCAGGCCGGGAAGGGATACCAGCGACAGAACATCGATCTGAAGCAGGCGGGTCGGGCCGTTTGTCGAACGGAAGGATTCGCCTCTGCGGGTTACCGCCGGCGACATGGAAGAGGTTGCCTTTTTTCTACGACGGCGATCCTCGGGTGAAGGATTAAGCGCCAGCAATTCGGCTTTCCGCTCTTTCGTGACCGGTTTTGCGGGAGTGGGGATGTTTGCGGCCGGAGTTGTCTCGGCCGGTGTTATATCTTTGAGGGTCGCGGTTAAGTCTATTTCTTTTGAGCCCGAAGAGGTGGGAACATCCTTATTCAGGCGCTTCATCCAGAGTCTGACGGTCTTACGCGTCGTTTGAAATTGTCGCGCCGCGGCAGAAACGCCGTTCTGTACGGCATAGCCGGCGACTTCTTCCCGCCAGTGATTTTTATCGATTGCCGACCGTCTGGTTTCAGGTGTCGGAGTCGTATGAATAGTCTTCGAGTCCGCTTCCACGCCTCTGGTTGCGGCCGCTTCCATGCGGTCGGGCGCGATTTGCTTCCTATTGCTTAAAGTTCCCATTTCCCTCATTCCCCTACTTGATATCTTGCCTAAGCCTTCACGTCCAGATGCTCTCCGGGAGCCTCCTGGGGACCATCCTCATCCGGTGATGGTTCCTCGTCTTTATTGCGACGTGACTTTTTCTCTTTCTTTCGGTTTTCATCGCTGATTATCAGCATGTCGCTTTTTTCCGATTGACCGGTTCGCTCGGCCGAGTCGGAACTGTCCTTGCGCATTTTTTCGGCATGCAGGCGTTGTTCCATTTCCGGGGCCTGCTTTTTCTCTTCGTTGATCTTGCGCACCAGTTCCGTTTTGGAAAGGGTATCGGCTATGTCCACGGCCCGAACCATTATTCATCCTCATCAGTTATTAAAGGCGAATCTTTCCTTAATCATGCCACGAAGTTTCAGGACCGCCTTGGTATGAATCTGCGATACCCGCGATTCCGATATGGTCATGACTTCGCCGATTTCCTTCAAGGTCAATTCTTCGAAATAGTACAGGGCTATGACCAGTTTCTCCTGTTCGCTCAAACGATCGATGGCGGTCACCAGGAAGGCTCGCAGTTCGCTTTTTTCCAGATCGCCCAGGGCCGTATCGCGAGCCAAATCTTTGATGGTTTCGATTCGCGGGACCTGGTGGTTATCGTCTTCGCGATATACCGTCTCGTCCAGGGAGAGAAGCGCCGAAGTTGCGGCATCACCCATGGCCATCATCAGTTCCGCCACGGTACAATCCAGTTTCCGGGCCAGTTCTTCCTGCGAGGGACGGCGTCCGTAATCGTTTTCGAGACTGGTATTGGCGCGGTCGATTTCGCGGGAACGCGCCCGGGTTGAGCGAGGTACCCAGTCGAGGGCCCGCAACTCGTCCAGGATGGCTCCGCGGATGCGGGGAACGGCGTAGGTTTCGAACTTGACGCCCCGGCTGGGATCGAAGTTGCTGAATGCTTCCACCAGTCCGATGACACCGGTGTTGACCAGATCCTGGAGTTCAACGGAACGGGGAAAGCCGATAGCCATGCGACCGGCCACATTGCGGACCAGCGGTAAGTACTGCCGCAGAAGGTGAGCCCTGGTTTCAGGGTCGCCGCTGCGATGGTACCTTTTCCAATCCTGAATGGACACGGTATGTTTACGCTGGGCTTTGACCGGGACCGGTTCAGGAGTCTCGGTTTTTACCTGATAAGCCGTAACTCTTTTAATCTCTGTGGCTTTCCTGGTCCTGCGTTTAGGACGTTCTTTTTGTGAGATAACCATTTGCACCTTATTCCTTTATGTCGGCTGAAACGGTTTCAAAGTTTACGCTGGAAAGGGCCGCGGTGCGGCGATCTGACGTCTCCCCGAGAAGAGACGCCCTTTCTTTTGTTAAAAAGTTGCACAATTTCAAGAGTTGATCAGCAGCCGGAGTCTGTGAAGCGGTTTCCACGGCGGAGCGTTGGCGCTCTAAAGCCTCTGTAATTTCCCGCGACTCAAGAAGATACCCGGCATAATGAGGCAATTGCCCCAGAAACTTCTGCGAGAGGTAGGCGAATTTCTGATACACATAATCAGAATCCTTGCCAAACTCGGCCCGATTTACGATAACCGCCGCGTTGGTCCCGGCCTGGTGCTGAATCAGGTATTTGTAAAGCCCAAAAGCGTTGGCAATGGAGGTCAATTCGGGAGTGAGAACCAACAGGCTGATATCGGTCGCGGCCGAGATAAGACGGATTAAATCCAGGTTGCCCGAAGACGTATCGAATATGACGAAATCGTACCCGGTACAGTCCTGCCGCAGATTTTCGAGGAATTTTGCCAGAGCCGGGGGCTCGAAGGCGCTCATCAAATCACTGATTGCCGGCGAAGCGATGAAATCGAAATTGGGGCCGACATTCGTCAGATAATTGGCGAAAGGATGGTTGTCCCGGTTGACGGCATCGTCCAGATTCGCCACCGGGATAGTATTTGTCAAAATATGCTGAATGCCGAATTCCCAATCGGCATCGATCAGCAAAGTCCGGCGGCCCATCCGCGCCAATTGGTCGGCCAGATGGAATGCCAGAACCGACTTGCCCACGCCTCCCTTACCGGAGAACAAACCGGCCAGGCAGGGACGCTTGCTCCCTCTTGAAAAAGCCCCTTCCAGGTCAAAACGTCTTATATCAGTCATGGCAGCACCTCTTCCTGTTTAAGGAGGATGCGGACGATTTCTTCGGCTCTGACGGGGCGTAACCGGCCGATACCTCCGGGAGAATCCATGCCGAAAGCCACGGGGATTTCCAGGTAGCGGGCCAGGGCGATCAACCCGCCCCAGCGGAGGGTTTCATCGAGATGCCCGGCAATGAGGTGGGTCGGCATCATGGCCTCATACAGATTAATGTTTTCCAGAAGGTCGCGGGTACGGGCGCAGGCCGAGAAAACCAGGAAGGTGAAATCCGGCTTAAGCGCCCGAAGCCGCTTGACCAGTTGCAGGCGACTGCGATTGTCGTGAGGAATACTGGGGGTGTCAATCAGGATAACCCCCTCGGATTTTTCATCGGAATTTATTGACTCCGACATCGCCAGCGGCAGGTTGAGGATATCGGCGTAGCCGCCGATTTCCTCAAAAGCCGAAATCTTCATATCATCCAGGGAGCACAATTTGACTTTAAGACGACTTTCGGCCGTTAGTGAAGCCGCCATCTTGGCCAGGGCCGAGGTCTTTCCCGAGCCGCTGGACCCGACGAAAGCCACCCGCTGGCCGGTCTTGAATTTTATATCGGATGCCAGCAGGGTTTCAATTTCCCCGGCCATTAATTCCATGACCAGGGTCGCGGGATTCGTTTCGTCAAGAAGCCGACCCTCCGCGATTTTTATTATTTGGCGGGCATATTCGGCGGGAACATCGGCATCCAGAAGATCCAGATAAACCGTCTCGAAAGCATCGCCAACGGTTTCCTCCGGTTCCGGATTGATGGACTTTTCCAAATCGGTTTCAAGGAGGCGCGAAATACGGGATGCCGTCTTTTCCGTTGGTTCGGGAGCGGCCGGTCCCGAATCTTTCGGGGCGGATACCGCCGGGATATTGAGCCGTTTTTTGACGGGTGGTTCCGGAGCCAGAATCGACTCCAGGCGGATGGGGCTGACGACGGCTTCGTCGATGCAAACCGTCACTTCCACCCGGCTCCCCAGACGCCCGGCTTCGGATTCGGAAAGCATCCGGGTTTTCAAAACGACGGCGTCGCCACCGATTTTTTCCCGCACCATTTTCAGGGCGGCTGCGACAGTGGGAGCGGTGAAGGATTTAATTATCACTGGTCACTCTCACGGTTCCGGAGGCAATGACCTCCACAGTGTTTAAAATTTCGTTGTACG
Source organism: Candidatus Zixiibacteriota bacterium (assembly GCA_041752195.1). GTDB lineage: Bacteria > Zixibacteria > MSB-5A5 > GN15 > PGXB01 > JBGSHP01. The sequence continues at coordinate 30,208 of JBGSHP010000025.1, forward strand.
AGAGCACCACCAGGGTAGGTATGGCCGCCTCGGTGAGGCGTTTCAGGGCCAGGCGGATATTGGGCGAGCACAGGCAAACCGGGCTGAAACCGGTGGAGCTCATTTTTTCCACCATCAGATTCATGGCCTTGATAAGTTTTTCGGAAAGCGCCGGTTGTATGACCAGCATCAATCCCTGTTTGGTGTTCTGGACCGCCTCGGTCAGCATCTGCTCGAGAGCGGGATCTATGGTAAAGACATGGACCTTGCCGTCATCGGATTTGTGGGCTTCGGTAATCTGGCGTTTCAGGGACATCCGCACGTATTCGGCCAGAATGTCCGGCTCTTTGGTCTGGGGATAGTAATCGGTGATCGTTTCCATGATGGTGGCCAGGTCGCGGACCGAGATTTTTTCGGCCAGGATGGCCTGAAGGACTTTTTGTATGACGGATAAAGGCACGATTTCGGGAACGACATTATTGACCAGTGAAGGATGATCTTCCTTGAGCGTATCAATCAGATGCGCTACATCCTGACGGGTCAGCAGTTCGGCGGTAAAGTTGCGGATGACTTCGGTCAGATGCGTGGCCAGAACGGCCGACGGTTCGACCAGGGTGAAGCCTTTGTTTTCGGCGGTCTCACGATAAACCGGGCGCACCCAGATAGCGTTGAGACCAAAGGCCGGTTCCTTGACCGCGAATCCTTCCAGTTGCTCTTTAAGATATCCCGGATTGATGGCCAGGATGTGGTCCGGCATCAGTTCGTACTCGGCGACATGAATCCCCTTGACTTTGACGCGGTACTGGTTGGGTTTCAGGCGGACATTATCGCGGATGCGAATGGGCGGGACCAGGATCCCCATTTCCGTGGCCAGTTGTTTGCGGACAGCTCCGACTCGCGCCAGGAGATCTCCTCCCTGGCCGGAATCGACCAGAGGTATCAGACCGTAGCCGATTTCAACTTCGAGGGTATCCACCTTGAGCAGATCCTCGGGGCGTTCTTCGGGTGCGGCCGGCCGGGCCTGGGTTTGGGCCAGGGTTTCTTCCATTTGCTTTTTCTTAAGGCCGGCGTTGGTGAGATATCCCAGGGTGCCTATCACCGCACCGAGGACGAAGAAGGGGAGAGTCGGCATGCCGGGGACGATGCCCAAAACGATCAGCATGCCGGCAGCGATCATGATCGCCCGGGGTTGTCGCAATAGCTGGTCGCTCAAATCGCGACCCATATTTTCCTTGGAGGCCGCACGGGTGACGATGATACCGGCCGCGGTGGAGACTATCAAAGCCGGAATCTGCGTCACCAGGCCGTCGCCGATGGACAACAGGGTATAGGAGCGCAACGATTCCGTCATCGACATGCCGTGCATGACGATGCCGATGATAAAACCACCGACCACATTAATAAGGGTTATGAGAATCCCGGCGATAGCATCGCCGCGGACAAATTTGCTGGCGCCGTCCATGGCCCCGTAGAAGTCGGCTTCCTGCGAGATGGACTCGCGGCGGGAACGGGCCTCTTTATCGTCAATCAGACCGGCGTTGAGATCGGCGTCGATAGCCATCTGCTTGCCGGGCATGGCATCCAGGGTGAACCGGGCCGCCACTTCCGAGATGCGTCCGGCGCCCTTGGTGATGACCACGAACTGGATGATGACCAGGATCATGAAGACGATAAAGCCGACCACATAATTGCCCTGGACCACGAAATTACCGAAGGAGTTGATGACTTCACCGGCGTAACCCTGACCCAGGATCAGGCGAGTCGAGGCCACATTGAGGGCCAGGCGTAACAGGGTGACGATCAGGAGCATTCCGGGGAAGATGGACAGGTCAAGGGGGCGGCGAATGTATAAGGTCGAAAGAAGAATTACCAGTGAAAAGGCAATATTGAAGGCCAGGAGAAAGTCCAGCATGGCGGCCGGGAGCGGGATAATCAGGACGCCGATAATGGACACGACGGCCATGGCCAGGACAATATCGGAGCGTTTGGCCACCTGTGCGAGAATTCCCTTTTCGCCGGCCATGCTACTTTACCTCTTTTCCTTTCAGGCGATAGACGTATGCCAGGACTTCGGCCACCGCCTTGTACAGTTTGGCCGGGACGTAGGCGCCGATATCGCACATCTTGAAAAGGGCCCGCGCCAGAGGCTTGTTTTCCACAATGGGAACGCCGGCTTCGCGGGCGATTTCCTTGATTCTTTCCGCCAGGAGACGCTCACCCTTGGCAATGAGCATGGGGGCGTCCATTTTGTCGGAATCATATTTCAGGGCCACGGCAATATGGGTCGGGTTGGTGACGACCACGTCGGCCTTGGGAATTTCCTGCATCATCCGCTGACGGGACATTTGTCTTTGAATCTGGCGAATGCGGGATTTTATCTGCGGCGAACCTTCGGTATCGCGGTACTCATCGCGAATTTCCTGGCGGCTCATGCGCAGGTTTTTCTCGAAATCATATTTCTGGTAAGCGTAGTCGATTATGCCCAGGATCAGGAGCACGGCTCCGATTTTAAGCGTAATCGACAGCGCCAGGCGTCCCATGGTAACGCCGATGACGCTCACGGAGGCATCGGGAAGCACCAGGATGGTATCCATTTCGGACACTATCGCTTTGTAGGCCACGAAGACTATCACCGCGATTTTGAGAAGGTCGCGGACCAGTTGAAACAGGGAGCGCATCGACATCAGCCGCTGAAAGCCGTTGACCGGGCTGATGGCATCCATTTTTAATTCCAGGGGGTGGGTCGTAAAAATAAAGCCGACCTGAAGGACATTGGCGCCGTACGCCACCACCGTCAAAACCGCCAGGATCGGTGCCAGGGCGATGAAGAAAGCCAGGGTCTGCTGGGACAGAAAGGCCATGACCGATTCGGCGTTGATATTCATCTGGGGTGCTTCGCGGAAAATATAGGTCATCATCCCCTGCATCTTGTCGGTCAGAATCGGACCGAGGAAAAACACGGCGGTCGCCCCCAGGAGAATTATCAGGGCGGAATTCAATTCCTGGGAACGGGTGACGCGTCCTTCTTCGCGCGCCTTCTGCCGCTTTCGGGGCGTTGCCTGTTCGGTTCGTTCCTGGAATTGTTCTTCAGCCATTTCTCACCTTAGATCTGCCCCAGAGCGGCCACCAAACCCAAAACCTGGCCGTCGAGGTAGTAAACCGATTGATCGACGATAATTCTGAATAGCGGCAAAGAGACAGCCATGATGGCAAAGGCCACCGCGATCTTGAGGGGAATACCGATGACGAAAATATTCATCTGCGGCACCGTTCGCGCTATCACGCCCAGGGCCGTCGTGACCAGGAAGAGAGTTATCAAGACCGGGGCCGCCACCTTGATGGCGATGACAAAACTGTAAGCCGTAAATTTTATGATGGCCTCGCCGGCGGGACCGGTCAGAGTCAGGCCGCCGATAGACAAAACTTTAAAACTGTCGGCAAAAGCCGAGAAGATGGCATGATGTCCGTTAATGGTCAGAAAGATCAGGGCCCCCAGGATCCACCAGAACTCGGAGACGACCGTTTCGCTGGAGCCGGATTCGGGATCCATGATTTCCGCCATCATCAGGCCGGATTGATATCCGATTATGCCGCCGGCCATGCGGATGCCGTAAAAAAGGGTCGAGAAAAAGAACCCGATAATGAACCCGACCAGGATTTCCTTAATGGCCAAAATGGCCAGAAGCCAGATCGAATCGACCGGCGCCGGCAGAGCCTGGGAGACGGTCGGGACCAGCATTATGCCCAAAGTCAGGGCTACCCCGGCCTTGACCATAAAGGGGACGGCGGAACTATTTAGAATCGGCGCCGAAATGAATAATCCCGCGGCGCGAAAACTGATCAGCGCCAGGGCCTGCACTTTATCGGCGGAGTATGTAACGAATTCCAGCATTTCGTTCCTGCTTATAGTACGGGTTACTCGTCAAGACTTTAATCAAGCCTTGTGCCAGTCTGGAACGAATACTGATTGTTTCTTAAGGTGTTGTGCGAATTGGGCTTACGGGGACGGCAGGATGTGCCGAGAAATGGTCGCCGACATAATTGGGAAAGGAATGCTTCCCGGGCAGGATAAATTTTCCCGTCATATCCGGTTTATAGCCCTGGAATCATGGCATAAAGCTGGTGGGTGAAGTCGACCAATTTATTAATTATCCAGGGGAGGAAAATTATCAGGGAGACAGCCACAACGACAATCTTGGGGATAAAGGTCAGAGTCATTTCATGGACCTGGGTAACCGCCTGCAAAATGGAAATAATCAGGCCTATTAAAAGCCCCGATAGAAGCATCGGCGCCGACACCAAAAGCATCAGGTAGATGGCATCTCGACCCAGAGAAACGACCATTTCGGGTGTCATATCTTTTTAGCCTAATGATAAAATGATTCCACCAGCGATTTAACCAGAAGATGCCAGCCGTCCACGAGAACGAATAAGAGTATTTTAAAGGGCAGAGAGACCATGATGGGGGGAAGCATCATCATGCCCATGGACATCAATACCGAGGCTACGACCATGTCGATAATCAAAAAGGGAATGAAAATTAAAAACGCGATCTCGAACCCGGTACGTAATTCTGAAATGACAAAAGCCGGCACCAGGACATGCAAGGGGATATCATCGGGTGTTTCCGGACGGGGGATATCGGCCATTTCCACGAATAGGGCCAGGTCCTTTTCATCGGTTTGGGCCAGCATGAATTCCCGAAAGGGTTTGATCCCTTTCTGGTAGGCTTCCACCAGGGGCATTTTTTCGTCCAGGTACGGTTTCAGACCGTCGTTGTAAGCCTGGTTGGCTACCGGGGCGATGATAAAGAAGGTCAAAATCAAGGCCAGGGACAACATCAGCTGATTGGGTGGCAACTGCTGGCTTCCCAGGGCGTGTCTTAAAAATCCGAAGACAATGACCAGCCGGACAAACGAGGTCATCATCAAAATTATAGAGGGTGCCAGAGTCAGGATAGTAAGGAGAAGGACAATCTGCAAGGTTGCCGAGAGATCACTCGGGTCGGTGACTTTGCCCACCTCAATCGATATTTTGGGGACCGTTTGGGCCGAGGCTCCGGCCGATAACAGAAAAATCAACCCCGAAAATACGAGGAAAAAGACCAGTTTCTTGCTCATGTCCTATATATCTTTCCGTCCTATGTGGGCGACTTCCTGTCGCCTCGTCTATCAAGGCCAAAGGGGGCGCTATTGCGCCTGACGAACCAGCAGGGCCGCCTTGATTTTCTTCATTCCGGCCAAATCCAGTTTATCCTTGGCCGCGCTGAAGAGATTTTTAAAGCCGACATTTTCCGATGTCGTCTTTGCTATTTCGTCCATAATCTTTCCGGTTTCGGCCGCATCCAATTCCGCCAGAACCGATAAAGAATTTTCCGCCATCCCCACCAGGACTGCGCGCTCGCCGAATCGTACCAGCGAGACCGCCTTTTTGGGCGTCAGGTGGGAAATCTCCAGAACCTCGATTATTTTTTGCCCGCGATTGCCCGCCAGCCGGGACCCCATCATGCGGCGCAAGACATAAAGCGAGCCATAAATGGCTCCGACAACCAGCACCAGGGCGCCGAATAGTTTTAAAAGCGGCATGACCACGGAACTATCGCCCATATTAAATGACGGCCGGGTCGGTTGCTCGACGGTAATCGGGGCGGCAGTCATGCTCTTTCCGGGCAGACTCAGCCGGTCCCAATCCTGGGCCGACACCTTGCTGAAATGCGCCAGGATGAAGGCTACCGAAACGATCACCAAAAGCCAGAACCAGAGTGAACCGCCCTGTTTGCGGTCGGTCATAGGTTTTTAATCCTTTCCTCGGTGGAAACGAGTTCAGTGATGCGCAGGCCGAAGTTTTCTTCCACCACCACGACCTCGCCGCGGGCAACGCATTTCTGGTTGACCAGGAGATCCACCGGTTCGCCGACCAGTTTATCCAATTCCACGACACTGCCCGGCCCGAGAGCCAGGATATCGGAGATATTCATTCGCGTCCGACCCAACTCGATGGAGATGGGAAGTTCCACATCCATGAGCAGTTCGATATTTCGCGGCTTTTCGCCGGCCTGTCCCGCCGATAATTGCTGGAATTCGGCGTTCTTTACCGCCACCGCCTCGGCAATGGAGGTATTTCGGCTGAAAGATTTTCCCTCATGCGCCTGGGGAATATCGGCACCGTCCAGGAATCCGCCCGAACCGCCGCCGCTACTCTGGGCCATGGCATCCTGCATCGCCTTATCCAGATCTTCCTGGCTCAACAGCCCTTCGCCGGTACTCGAAGACTTGGGAGCATCATCTATCGACATCAGCATGGCCCGTTCTTCTTCGGTCATGGAGGCCATCTCCTCCGAAGTCAGGATTTGCTCTTTGGCCGGTTGCTCGACCACCGGGTCGACCCCTTCGGATATATCCGGTGGCCCCGGGGCCGGCTCGGGTGACGCGTTGTCCCCGGGCAAGGCTTCTTCCGCTACCGCCACCTGGGACGGGGAATCGGGCGCGCCCGCCGCCTGGCTCGGAGTTTCCTGCACTTCGGGGGTAACCCCGCCCTGGGGCGGAGCGTTGTCGGGGACCGGGTTATTTTCCGGAGCCCTGACATCGTTCTTTTCATCCATTTATCGGTCACTCCTTTCTTATCACGGGGTTGAGATCCGTGATCTGGCAGGCCCGTCTTCTCCCGAAAAGGCCCGGACGACAGTAATATTTCAATTTTCCCCCCACCGTCAGCAGGGCCGGAGCATTTATCTTGGATTCCGTGGCGATGACATCGCCAACCTTCAAATTCAGGAATTCCCGCATTTTCAGTTTGGTCGTGGCCAGACGCAGGGCCATTTCCACGCCGACTTTGCCCAGATTATCCTTGTTTTTGCCGCGACTGGCTTCGGCATCAGATCTCTTGGAAGAGTCGATCCAGTTCTGCGCCGATAGTTTGCTTAAAATCGGCTCCAATGTCACATAGGGGTAACAGATGGTCATCAGGCCCGTGGTGTTGAATAACTTCAATTGCAGGGAGACCACGATAACCGTCTCACCGGCCGGAATTATGCGGATAAACTGGGGATTGGTTTCCAGCGATTTTTGCTCGATTTTGATTTTAACGATATTAACCCAGGACTTTTCCAGGTCGCTGTAAATCTTGGTGGCAATCCGTCCCATGACCGACTTTTCTATGCCGGTCAGTTCCCGTTCGATTTCCATTATCTTCTGGCCCCCGCCGAACATCCGGTCGATGAAGGCGAAGGTCAGGGTGGGATTGAAATCAATGATACACAACCCTTCCAGCGGTGTCGCCGAAATGGTATATGAACATGACGGAGAGACCAGGGACATGATGTATTCCGAGTAGTTAATCTGGTCCACCGATATCAAATCGACATCGACCATGGTACGAAGCATGGCGGACAGAGTTGAACCTATCTGGGCGGCGAAATTATCATGCATATTTTCGAGGGTGCGCACCTGGTCTTTGGAAACCCGGTTGGGGTGCTTGAAATCGTACACCGCCACCACCCGGGACTCCTCGGAGGTGCTCACCGGAGTCGCTTCCAGATCCGGTTCGCTCGACGAAACCGTCGTCAAGAGGGCGTCGATTTCATCCTGGGTCAGTATCTTGGCCACGCTTTACAGCCTTCCTTTCATCGTTACTGCAGTACGAAGTCCGTGAAATAAACCCCGTTCAGATCGCTGGAATTCAGGATTTGCTCGGTTCGTTTCTTGATCTGGTAACGGGTGATTTCCTTTTCCTTGGAGTCGGACAATTGCTCCAGGGTTTTGGCGCCCAGAATGGTGATGAGGGCGTCACGGATCATCGGCTGCTTCTTTTCAAACTGCAGAACCGCTTCGTGCGAAACCAGTTCGAATCCGATGGAACATGACAGGAAGCGGGTGCCGCCGGTCCCGGCCGGATTGACGATGATATCATCGATCATGACCATTTCCGTAACCTTGGGCTCATGTTCCTTGGGTTTTTCGGTATGCTCCTCCCCGGAACCGGAACTTCCTCCCAGGAATTTACTGCCGCCGAAATATCCGGCGGCAATCATGACGACGGCGATGACGACATATATTATGGGCGACATCCCTTTCTTCCTGGGCGTCGGGAGCGGGGTTTCCTCGGTCATGGCGCCGGTTTCCGGTTCTTTTTCCGGTGCTTTTTTCGCCATTGATACTTTCCTTTCAACTGCTCTTTTTATCGGGTAAAGGGGCCGCGCCGCAGGACAGCCGTTTGAAATCGGCCACCTTGCGGATTATTTCATCGGGTGTCTCCTTTACCATTATCTTTTTGCCGTCCACCAAACTGATAAGGGTATCCGGACTCGATTCGACAAACTCTATCAGTTCGCAATTAATGACTATTTCACTTTGATTCAGTTTGGTTACCTTAATCATGGCTCATTCCCTCATTATCTCTTGAGATTAACCAGTTCGTCGAGCATGGTGTCGGACGTGGTGATAATGCGGGCATTGGCCTGAAAGCCTCTCTGGGCCGTGATCATGGACGTGAACTCCTGGGAAATATCGACGGATGAGGCTTCCAGCGCTCCCGAAGATATCGCCCCGGCGATGGTTTCGCCGGCCACCCCGATAAGAGGCTCGCCCGAGTTGGACGAAGACTGCCAGAGAGTTCTCCCGGCCTTTATCAGGCCGCCCTGGTTATTGAAATCGGCCAGGATTAACTGGGCCAGGACACGGTTGACGCCGTTGGTGAAAACACCGTAAATACTGCCGGAACTGTCCACTGAAATCTTATCCAGCACACCGACCCCGTAGCCGTCCTGGGTCAGAATCGAAGCCGAACTAAGGCCGGCAAAGCCGGTCAGCCCGTCGGACATGCCGACCGCCCCGGCATCGATAGTGATTGTCGAAAGCCCGGCCCCGGTATTGGGATTGAACGTTATCCCGCTGGCGCCGCCGTCAAATTCGAAAGACAAAAGGGTGCCGTCGTCATTGAACCGTACCAGTCCGCTACCGCCGCTGGTAACCGTTTCATTGCCGTTAAATGACGCCGACCAGGTCCACTCGTTGGGATTGACCGACTTCAGAAATTCCACGGTCAGGGCATGACGTCCGCCCTGGGTATCGTAAACCGTTATGGAGGTCCGGTGAATCGTATCCTCGGTGTCAATGACGGCTGTTCCCGTCATAAGTCCGCTGTCGGGTGTCCGCACCGTCACGCCGCCCCCGCCCAGACCGGTGATCCCCTTGGCCAAGCCGTCGTTGGGATCGATATAAATCCCGAGCGAAACGGGAGGCTGTTGATTGCCCCCGCTGGGCTGGAAAATGTCAGTGCAGGAAAAGGTATGATCGGTTCCATTGGTGGCATCGATGGTGCTGTCGTCAGCCACTCCGAAAATAACTCCGGCGATATTATTAATGTCGGCCGCGGTGCCGTTGTTGACCGTTAAAGGCCCGGCCACGCCGAAAACCTCGGTCAATATGCTGGGGCCGGCATTATCGCTTAATTCCAAATTATAAGTCGCGCCGTCACCGGGGACGTCGCGAGTCACGGTGACTTCGCCGGAGGCATCCAACTCGGCGGTGACACCGGGTATGGCGCTGATGGCCGTGATAAGATCACCGACCGTCGGAGCGGCATAACCGGACAGGTCCACCAAAGTCCCGGGACCGCCGTCGAGTGAAATGGTCAGGCCGGTGGTGTCGATGGCGGCATCGAGATCCGTCAAAAGCGTCGCCAGTGTTATCGGAGCGCCGGTACCGTTGGTGCCGGTATAGGTCGACTGTGTGGCCGGATTGGTCCGGGGGACGCCGTTGGGATCCAGGACCACCTGGGCGGAGCTGGATTCAAAATTATAATCAAGGCCCGAGCCGGCCCGGGTGCGGCGGATTTCGATTTCCCGCCCGACAATTGTCGTTCCCGAAAGGATATCGACCAGTTCGGCATCGAGGTCGTCAATTTGATTGATGGCCGCGACCAGGTCGCCCACGGTGGAGTTAACGGTCAATCCGGAAATTACGTCCACGCGGGCCCCGTTGTCACGGCTGATGGAAAAATCGGAAGCATCGGTTACGCCCAGTGAGGCCAGAGTCATATTGGCCGAGAGTATGGCCCCGGGATTGCCGGTACCGTCGTCGGCAATATTGGCGCCCTGAAATGTCGACTGGGTCGCCTGGGTGCCGGTGATGGTCAGAGTATGGACTCCGCCGGCGCCGTCGGAGGCTTCGCCGTTGACGATACTAATATTGGAGGTTCCCGCCGAGGCCAGACTCGCCGTCGAGTCCGTGGCCGTCGAGTCGAGATTATTGCCCATACTTATCTGTTCCGTGGCCCGGGCCGGGTCCTGTTGCCCCATGGGAATAGTTATGTTGCCGATGGGACGGGCGACGTCGATGACTCCGTTGGCGTCGGCCATGCGACCCTGGACGTACAACCCGCTGGAAGGATCCACCAGGTTGGCATCGGCATCGAGACTGAACGCGCCGTTGCGGGAGTAGAAGACACCGGTGTTGTTGGCCAGAACGAAAAATCCGGCGCCCTGAACGGCCATGTCCGTTACCTGGCCGGTCGATTCCAGTCCGCCCTGCTGGAAAAGGTTATCGATGGTCGATACCTGCATGCCCAGACCGAGCTGGACCGGATTGGTGCCGCCCGAAAACTCGGTCGGCCGTCCGGCGCCCTTGTAGTTTTGCACCAGGGCCTCGCGAAAAGTCACGCGGCCGGCCTTGAACCCGATGGTATTGACATTGGCAATGTTATTGCCGATGACATTCATGCGGGTCTGGTGATTCTTTAAGCCTGATACTCCGGCAAATAATGATGCCATCATAGCAGTACTGCCTCCTCACGTCCGGAAGAAGCCTCCCCGTCTCTGTACGGGGTCCAGCTTTCTGTCCGATGTGTACCTTGTTTATTCATTGTTATTTGTTTCCGTTTAAATGATCACCGCCGAGTCGATCGACGTGAAAACCCCTTCCCGGAGATTGTCCCGCGAGAAGGCCGAAATGACGGTGCGGTTTTCGATCGAGACCACGTAGGCGGCGCTGTCATCCAGTATCAAAGCCTCGCGGGCGCCCTTGGCGGCGGCCTTATCGACCGCTCCGGATAATTTGGCCAGTTGCTCCCGGTCCAGTTCAATCCCCCGGGAAAAGAGCCGGGCGCTGGCATGTTTGCTGAAATTCACCGGTGCACTTTTCGTCAATTCCGCCGTTAACGTCTGCTGAAATTCCGCCCGCGGCGGTTGAGCCGTTTTCTTTTCAGGCGAAGGTGCGACTTTTCCACGTCCGGCTATTTCCAAAAGCCTCACCTGGGAGTCAAATTGATCCACGTGCATCAGTTATTTTCTCCTTCGCTATCCGAAGAATCATTCTCCGTGTATTGGCTGATATTGCGGATATCGGCCAGAGGAATTTCCACGCCGTTGACCTGCAGGAAAGCCGAGCCCTCGCGATAACTGACCCCGGTAACGGGGCCTTTGAGCAGGGTCGAGGTAGTGACACTGTCGCCGGCGGCATCGGTGGCGGCGATGGCAATGGTGTAGTACCCTTGATCCACCCGGTTGCCTTGTTGGTCGCGGCCATCCCAATAGAGAGTCTGTATTCCCGGTCCCAGATTGGCCGCCCCCAGGGTGCGGACGACGTTGCCCTCGGCGTCGGTAATAGTGACTTTGGCTTCGCTGATATATTCATCGGAGGTGAAAGTTATCGCGGGTTGATTGATATCATCCAGATAGATGCCCTGATAGGAAGCGCTGACCTCTTTGCCGATTAGCGAAGTGGCCATGGTATTATTAATGGTCTGAATCTGCATGAGATCCCATTCCAGGGCCTGCTCCAGATTTTTGTTCATGTTCTGCATTTGCTCCAGCGATGAGAACTGGGCCAATTCGGCCACGAAAGCCTCGTCTTCCATCGGTTTGAGCGGATCCTGGTGGGTCAGTTTGGTTATCAATAACTGCAGGAAAGCATCCTTGTCCAAAGACTGCATCGAATCGACCGTCTTGGCATTGCCGTTGGTATCGGTGGCGACCGGTGATATAATTCCCATAATTTTCTCCTTAAGCCAGGCAATTGACGCCGGAGGCGCCGATATAATTCAGGCGCGGCGATGAACCGTCATTACCGCTCCAGATTTTTTCGAAATCACTGACGAATCTTCCCGACGAGCGCCGACTCGACGGTGCGGCGTGTTCCCGGGCATTATCTCCGACCAGCGAACCGCCCACGGAAACGTCGAAGAAGTCGACTTTGATTCCCTGGCGGTCCAACTGTTCCAGGAGTTGATTCAGATTGGCTTCTACCGCCGTGCGGGCCAGGGGGGAGTCGACCACCAGGCGCGCCGTAATGGTATCATGTATCGAAGACATCGTCATGCGGACCGACCCCAGATTTTCCGGTTCCATTTTTATCATGATCGTCCGCCCCCGTTCCAGCGTCTGATTCTTAAGATTTTCAGGGAGGACAAAACGCATGGGGGGAGTTGTTTCCCGGGCCGAGGCGATCGCGTCCTGACGCGAAGCGGCCTCCACCGTCACAGCCGGGCTGTCAGCGGATTGGCGTCCGGCGGCCGAGGTCTTTCCGGAACTTTCGCTCAAGCGGGAGACAATATCTACTTCCGGGGAATCCTCGCCCAAATCGAATTTGGGTTCCGGCACGGGACCGTCTTCCGCAGGTTCCTCCGGCATGTCTTCTAAATTATTCACCAACGCGACGATCGGTTCGGATCCGACCGGGGCCGGTTTGATAATTCCACCTTCATTTATTATAGCCTGCGGCAGGGATGCCACATTCAGGCCTTTGGCCAATTCCTGTACCGCGGGGTCCGGTGCCGTCTCCGGAGTGCTGATACGCATCTGGCGGATATTCAACGCCGCCGCCAGATTGCCCCACAGTGCGGAACCAGAGACTTCTTTTAACATTGACGCCGGATCGGTTTCGGGCCGGACAATCATCGCGTTTTGATTGCTCACCGCCATCTCGGGCCGGTTCACTGCCGTTTCCGGAAAAGCGGCAACATCTATCGGCATTTGCGGATTCGATGCCGTTCCGACGATCGGACCGGGCAACTTTTCGGAATTGGTATCAGGGGAGAGAAGGGGAGCCTCAATGATAACCAGCGGCTCCGCATTATTTTGGAAATTCACTGTAATATTGTCTACACTTAAGACCGGCTTGGTCCCGACTGCGAATGAATTACCGGTTTCCTTGCCGAATATTGGCAGGAAGGACATGCCGGGTGTTTCCGGAAGTAATCCCGAAGATAATTCAGGAGTTAACAGATCCGGCCCGGCCATTTCCGCTAAAGCAGGGGAGAGAAGAGCGGAAGATTTCGAATCAGCCGAAATGGCATCGAACGGCATTAATTCGGGAGCAATTTCGCCGGCCAGGTTCAGGCCGAGAATATCGAGAAATGTCCCCGGAGATTCCGTGTCGCCCAGGCCAGAGTTGCCGCCGAAGGGATTGAGTCCCGTTAATTTATCGGGCTTTACATCCAACGCGGCTATGTCTATAAAAGGATTCATCAGTCTTCCAGTATCGTTATCATTTTGGTGGAAATTTTGGCCGCCCGTTTCGGGGGCATTTGGCCCAGAATTTTGGCGGCGTTGGCCGATTTCATACGCGGTAGAATGGCCATCACGGCTTCGTCATCCAGATTCTCGAATAACTTGACGACATCTTCCGGTTTCATGCTGTCGTATAGCCGGGCCAACTCGACAATCCGACTGGATTCGGCCTGCTCCAAGGATTTTTGAACGCGGTCTAATTTTTCCTTAATTTCAGTGAGAGAATCAGTTTCCTGATATACCTGCTTTCGCAGTTGCGTCAATCTTGCTTCTTCGAGTTTGATCCGGGCCATTTCCTTATCCAGCCAGCGGAGAGTATCCACAGAATCACTGGCCGCAATCGATTTGCCCGATGATTCCGGCGTCCTCAATTTGGTTGTGGCCGGCACTTCCTTGATTGGCGATGATTCCTTTTCCTTGAAATCTCCAAAGCCAAGTCGGGCCAGTTCCTCCAAAGCCTGTGAAGTATCAAATCCGGGTTCATTCAACTGGCTATGGGAGTCATTTGCGGACTCCGATTCGGACTCTGCCTCTGTATTCGCCAGATTCTCGGCCATATCCTGTTCCGTGGGAACGGCTTCGGTCAGGTTTAAAACCCCTTCCATATCTTCCTGATGGGCCTGATCGGACAGTTCAGATGGCTCCGAGGGTTCCTTGGGGCCGGCCGTGAACTTGGCCGCCACCGAGGCCAGAACCAGGGATCCAAGACCCACCGCAGTTGGCACGAGATATACCTTTAATTTGGTCAAAATCGACTTTTTCTCGACCGGCGACGTTTCGCCCAGATCGCTGTCATCGAGACCGACCACTTCCGGGACCTGTTTTTCCTTTGGGTCCTTTCCCCGGTTGGCCTCTGGGGTCGATTTTTGTTCCTGTTTATCAGGCGTTTTGGCTGACATAAATGCTATTACTCCGGCAGAAATTCAGGCAAGCCCCGTGCCAAACAATGGCGCTGCGAGGTAAGCCACTGTCGTATAGTGAGATATGGCTACCCTGAAAAATGCAGTAATAGATATCTAATGAGAGGAATAAGAAAAGTTTTCCCGCCCGACGGAATAATAATTCGGAATTGGGTTAACTAATTGAAAAGAATTTATGCGAGATCAAGATTCTTTGATATCCGCCATTCTGCTTATTATTTTCTGCTTGCTGCGGAAATCACGCAGTTCTTCTATATCCAACGTGGCCGTCAGGACGGCCGGTTGGTCTTCGGCATAAATAGGAACCCGTCGCATTATATCCCAGGGAGACACTATCAGGGATCGACCCTGGAGAGGTTTTCCGAACAAACTCCCCACGCCGCATGCTTTTACGATATAAGCCGAAGCCTTCCGGGACCCGGCCAGATAAATATCGCGATCGCGTTTATGTTTTTCCGCCTGTCTTTCGGCCGGTCGCAAGGGCGATGTGGTGGGAATAAATATTAAATCAATTTCGTTTTTGGCCAGGACATCAAATAATCCGGGATTGAGGGCGTCGGCGCATATTAAAACCGCGATACGGATATCTTCGATTTCTTTAATAAATATCCTGTCTCCCGGCAAAATACCCCTGTTAACTTCGCCGGCAACCGGAGAAAGTTTGCGATATCGTCCGACCAGGTCGCCCCGTTGAAAAATATAGGCGCTATTGTAGATCGCCTCGCTGTCGGCCTCGGCCACCGACCCGGCTATCAGGCAGGTATCCCACTCCCTGGAAAGGTGGCTTAAGTATTCCAGATTATCTTTTATAAGCAAGGCCGCGCGGGCAAAGTCGGTTTGAGTGTCGTCGATAAGGCAATACTCGGGAAGACAGACGAAATCCGGCCTTTGTTTAAAAACATGCAGTCTTTCCTCAAGTGTTAGATATTGCCCCAGGCGACTTTGCACTGCGGCGACTTTTATCAGCATTGACATTTTTCGTATCCGATTTCCATTAGTTGTCTTTTCCCATACGAATTATACAAGATTGGGTTACCATATTATACCCCGGGCGTTTATCGGCGGTTAGGGAATTTCGAAGGCGTGGATAATTTAATATACCAACCAGATTCAGAATCGCCAGCGAAATCGAATATCCCGGCGATAAAATTCGCAGCAGGGAAACTTTTTCCCAAATTATCATCAATTATTCGGCGGTGTTTCCCGTAATAATATCGCAATTGCCGCTCGGGGCGATGATTCCGTTAGGTTCTTGAACGTGTATTGTATAATGGACGAGGATTATTATGGAAACGAGTCTCATATCGGGTAAATGTGTTCCCTGCCGCGCCGGCGAGTCCCATCTTTCGGAAACGAAGATCAAAGAGTACCTGGAGCAGGTTGAAAACTGGCATCTGGTTACCATTGACCGCAATAGCCAAATGGTCAAGACTTTGCAGAAACGTTTCCAGTTTATAGATTTTCGCCAGGCTATGGCCTTTTTGCGCGATGTCGAAACCCTGGCCGAAAGCGAAAACCACCACCCCGATTTTTCACTTCATTATAATATAATCGATTTTACCCTCTATACCCATGTCGTCGGAGGACTTCACCAAAACGATTTTATCCTGGCCGCCAAACTGGATCAGTTGGCTTCGGGCTTAAATAAAAATTCTTGAATTTCCCCTTTTTTTAAATTAGCATTATTCCATCAATAATACTCGGGGATAAAAAAGCGTCATGACTTTTATGAATCGCCCCGAAGAGGGTCTATCATTGTTATGTAATATTCCTGATAGGTAAGATTCGTGAAAAAACTTTCCGGAAAAACGGCGCTGGTGACCGGTGCCGGACGGGGTATCGGCCTGGCCACCGCCGTTCTCTTCGCCAAGAACGGCGCCAATCTCGTTTTGATTTCCCGCACCGCCGATGAACTCGAAGAAACCAGCAACATCTGCCTGGCCCAGAAAGTGGATGTCTTCTCGGCCACGATCGACCTGGCCGACCGCAAGGCGATGGATAAGTTATTCAATAACCTTCCCGAAGATTTCACGAAAATAGATATTCTGATAAATAATGCCGCCCTGTTCGATTCCGGTTTGATGCACCGCTATGAATATACTGCCTTCGAGAAAATGCTCCGGGTAAACCTGATGGCGCCCTATTACCTGGCCAAAAAAATTATTCCCGTTATGATTGAATCCGGCGGCGGCGCCATTGTTAATTTATCTTCGTTTTCAGGCTGTTTCGGGGTCGAGAAATTCCCCGGCTTCGGAGCCTATAATATCAGTAAATACGGGCTCTGGGGCCTGACCGAAATTCTGGCCCTGGAATACCGCCGCAATAACATCCGCGTCAACCAGATATCTCCTTCGGGAGTGGATACCCGGATGTTCCACCAGGCGGTGCCTCCCGGCATCAAACCCGAACTGACTCCGTCGGAAGTGGCGCGGCATATACTCTATCTTGTTTCCGACGATTCCGTGCCCCTGACCGGGGCTAATATTATGTTAACCGGTTATACCCGCGATGACGGGAGCGATGATTGATTGGGACAAGGCGGAAAAACTCCCCGCCGAATATCGCTATTTTAATATCTCGGTCATCTGGATTTTTTACTATCGCCTTATCCTGAAAATATTGTACAAAGCACGGGTTCCGCACGAAGCGGTAACTCTTTTTTCTATTGTCTGCGGCCTGGCATCGGCATATTTCTTTTACTTGGGGAATTTAATCCCGGCCGCCGTGGCGCTTCATTTGAAGGACCTGTTCGATGCCTGCGATGGCGCCCTGGCGAGATTGACCGGGCGGGGATACCTGGCGGGACGATATCTGGACTCCCTGGGGGACTTTGTCTCTCTCACCGCCGTCGTCGCGGCAATTACCCTGCGCAACAGCGGCCCGGGGCAATTTTATATGATTTATTGGTCGGCCCTGACGATTCTGTCGCTTTTCATGCAGTGCTCGGTATTTAATTACTTCAATTTAAAATACTCCGAGCACTATGGTTCGGAAAGACTTTTATCAAGCACCAGCGAATCCACCCGCAAGGATATCAATCCCGAAGACTTCGGGTGGGCCACCCGCCTTCTCCGATTATTATATCTTCTGGTCTATTCCTGGCAGGATCGACTGGTAGCTCGTTTCGATAACGGCCTGTTCCGGAAACGGCGGCCCGGCCCGGACAAGAGCCGATACGGCTCGAAAAAATTCATGACCGCCCTGTCACCACTCTGCTTCGGAACGCATATTTTTATAATTATCATCTTCACTTTATGGGGAAAACCGGAACTTTCTTTCCCCTTTATCGCCGTTATCATGAACTTTTATATGATTCTTTTGTTTTATTCTGCCGGAGGTCGCTGACCTCATAATAGAACCGCAGGACTATGTTTAGAGAGGTATGACAGATGCAGGTGACCATAACCCGAAGAATGACCTTCAGCGCCGGCCACAGGATATTCAACGAAAATTGGGACGACGCCAGGAATTTCGAGATTTTCGGCCCCTGTTCCAACCCCCACGGCCACGGCCATAATTACGTCTTGGAAATTTCCGTGACCGGTCCGGTCGATTCCGAAACGGGCATGGTCATTAATCTCAAAGATATGAAAAGTATCATTCAGGAAGAAATAATCGACAAGGTCGACCATAAGAATCTCAACACCGACGTCCCCTTCATGAAGGGGATCAACCCCACCACCGAGAACCTGGCGCATAAGATATGGGAAATTCTTTCGAAAATATTGCCCGGTATGTCCCGCCTGGTGTTGCACGAATCGGAAAACAATAAAGTGGAAATAAACCGTTGATTCAAAGGTGATATCATGATAGATGTTCAAAATTCCTATGACAACCGCAAGATCGCCATCGACAAGGTGGGGATAAAAGATATTCGCCTGCCCATTGTCGTCAAAGATAAACTGCGCGGCACCCAGAACACCGTGGCGGAAATCAATTTCTATGTCGACCTGCCTCACCAGTTCAAGGGAACGCATATGAGCCGGTTCGTGGAGATTCTCAACATGTACCGCGAGTCGTTCGATATTCATAATCTCGACGAGGTCCTGACCACGGCCCGGAAAAAACTCAACGCCCTCAAGGCGCACCTGGAACTGACCTTTCCCTATTTTGTCGAGAAAAAGGCGCCCGTCAGCGGCTCTTCCGGCATGATGGATTATCTCTGCACCATCTCGGCGGCCACCAACGGCGGCGACAAAACCGATCTGGTGCTGACGGTCCGGGTGCCGGTGACGACTCTCTGTCCCTGCTCCAAGGAAATTTCGAAATACGGCGCCCACAGCCAGCGTTCGGTCGTCACCCTTTCGGTGCGTACAAGCGAGCCGATCTGGCTGGAGGAACTTATCGGCGTCGTCGAAGCCAATGCTTCGGCACAGATCTATTCGCTTCTCAAACGCCGTGACGAAAAATTCGTTACCGAGACGGCTTATGAAAATCCCCATTTTGTCGAGGATGTTGTCCGGGGCGTGACGGAAGCGATTGCAGGCGATGCCCGTATCGACTGGTTCACGGTGGAATCCGAAAATTTCGAATCGATTCATAATCACAATGCGTACGCTTCGATTGAACGAAACCTGAAAGCCGAGCGGGAAGAGCAGGCGCGGAATCGGACGGCGGGAAATCTTAAAATCAACCGGGCGGCGGAGTCGCTCTCTTAATACTTTTTCCCTAAAATAAAAAGCCGGCCCTCTCGTTTTCAGGGGGCCGGCCTCGACCGACGACTTAAGGATGGTTAGTCCTCCAGGCCGTCGTCGATTGCACCCGCAATTGGTTCGTACGCGCAGTACTGCCGCCAGCGTCCCTGGAAAAAGCCCATGCCCGATCCCTGGGGCCGTTCGTGATAATTTCCTCTTATTACACCCAGGACATTGCCATCGGCATCATAATAGTAACCCTTCAGCCAGCCCGCATGGCGGTGCCGGTCAGAATGCGAGTTGCCTTCATGATAGCGGCCTTTGATTAATCCCATGAAGTTGCCGTCCATATCGATGTACTTGCCATAGAAGGCGTTTTCGGGCAAGGAATCGTTGCCGATCCCCCAGGTGCCCTGAAGATGTCCCGTGATGCGGTTGTGCTGGGTCATCCACTTGCCGTAGAAAACGCCGTTGCCTTCGTCATCGCGGCCCCAGCGACCGGCCAGAAATCCTTTGGGACACTCCCAGCGACGGACCTTGTAGCCCTGAAACGCCACGGCATTACCGCCTTCGACATAGATGATAGTATCCAGCGAGGGGATAGCTTCCAGCGGGAAAGTAACGGTCAAAGGGGCCGTGGTGAACGTAACCATGATAGGCGCGATGATCATGAGTTCCTCGATTGGAGGAACGACAATATTGACAAAGATACCGTCATGATGCACGGTCGTTTGCGAAACCCAACTGATTATATTGGGAAGGGAATCAAGCACGATCCAATCCTGACTCGGTTCGAAGCGAATCACCTTGCGCAGGATTTCAAAGCCAAAACTGGATTCCAGAGAACCGTCCCAGGTCGTGGCGTCGGTGGAAGTGGAATCATAATTGAGTTGTCCCCAGACAATTCGCAGGGCATAAATTTCGGCATTGGTATCGGCGATACAACTGTCGATTAGGGTGTCGGCCAGGATAGGGTCGTCGTATTCTTCGTCGTCGGAAAATTCGGAGGCGATCGCCTCACTACCAAAAGCGACGGCCTCATCGGTTGGCTCGATACCGCCGAATTCATCGGAAATTTTACTGGTGTCGCCCGAAGTCGAGCCGGAGTCGGAACATCCGGCCACAAGTCCCAGAAATCCCAGAGTCAGGATCAGGGTGAGAAATTGTTTCAGCATGTCAGGTCTCCTTTTATTTTTTATCAAAATTTGTATTCCGGTTACGAATAAATATTATTCAATTCCCGTGCCAAGAAATTCGCGTCCATGTAAGAAATTGCCATATAACAAGATAGGCTTTGCCCGGCGGGCCGACAGGGACCCAACCGCGAGGACAAGGAGGTACAAAATATACTCGAGTGTCCCTGCAGGGACACTTTTTGTGATTGCGAGGCCAAGCGGAATTTTGTCTATTGACAGAAATAAGGAAATCATATTATGAAAACCGTCCGGTTATTTCATTGGAATTCCGAAGAAGCCGCCGCCAAAATCGAAGTATTGGTCTCATCCGGTTATGAGGTTTCATATTTTCCCCAATTATCGCAGGATTTCCTGAAAAAATTCAAGGCTTCGCCGCCCGATGCGGTCGTGATTGATCTGACCCGGATTCCTTCACATGGCCGCGAAATTGCCCTGGCGCTTCGCGAGCAGAAGGCAACCCGGTATATCCCGATTGTCTTTGTCGAAGGCGATCCCCCAAAGGTGGCAGGTATCAGGAATTTGCTTCCGGATGCCGTTTATGGTTCCTGGAAAAATATCCGTTCGATTCTCAAAACCGCCCTGGCGCATCCGCCGATAAATCCTGTCGTCCCCGGTTCGCGCATGGCCGCCTATGCCGGACGTTCCCTGGTCCAAAAACTGGGGATAAAACCTGACATGGGGGTAGTCCTTATTAAAGCCCCGAAAGATTTCAAGAAAACGCTGGGGGAACTACCCTCGGGTGTGCGACTCAAATCAACTCCCCGCGGCGATTTCGATATTACCTTATATTTCGTAATAACGCCTGAAAAACTGGCCGCCGGAATTGAATCCATAAAATCTCTGGCCGGACACGGCCCGGTCTGGATTATCTGGCCCAAGGGAGGGATCAGGGCTAAAGGCCAGTTGACACAACAGCAGGTTCGCGATATCGGTTTGGCCCAAGGTCTGGTCGATTACAAAATCAGTTCGATTGACGAAACCTGGTCGGGGTTGTTGTTTAAGAAGAGGGGATAGAAAAGATTCGGAAATACATCCAACCAGACTTCTTTATTTCCGCCAAAAACCCGCCCTTGAATTATAGAATGCCGCTTCTGTCGTATCCTTACTACAAAAAACGGGCTATTTGTCGCTTTTAAACGACAACCCCTTTTACTTAGTAATTGTCTTTGGGGTCATATTTTGTTTAAACACATGGACTTACTTCCGCGACGGGAGGTCGGCACGGCCCTTGCCTTTCTTTCTTTTCAAAACCCTAAACACTTTTATCAAAAAGTCATAGGAGGATCAAATGAAAGGCAAAGTTAATGGCTGGTTTCTGATTTGTTTAATCGCTTTGGTTTGTCTGGGGGGGCAGGCTGGGGCTCTCGACCACTGCGGTTTGATTAACAGCGACCAGGTATGGCGCGCTGCCGATAATCCTCATCGGATAACATGTAATGTTACAGTCGATATGGACGTAACCCTGACTATTGAGCCGGGGGTTAGAGTTTATTTATCACAAAACTTGAGCTTAATAATAAATGGGACATTAAAGGCAATAGGCACGCCGTCAGACAAAATCTATTTCACCTCACAGAAAGAATTGGAGGGCGGGACGCCGGGCCCGCACGATTGGCAGGCGATGATTTTTACGGCGACGAGTGTCAATGACAGTCTGGTAAACTGTGTGATACGTTATGGCGGTGGTCATTATCAGGTTCCCTACTTTTTTGCCAATCCCGTTATTGAAATATCCAATTGCGCCCCCGTCTTTCTAAATTGTCGTATAAACAATAACTTCGGTGATGCTTTCAAATGTCTTTCAGGGGCTGCGCCGGTCCTTTATGACTGTTATATACATGACAATGATGGCAACGCTTATTATGTCGATTTGGTGTCGTTTCCGGATATCACTTTCACAAGTGAAATGAATAGTTTTCTGTTTAATAATCATGGTAATGGTATCAGGGTATCGGGAGGGACCTTAAATCATGATGCGGTTTGGCGGGATATGGGTCCTTGTTACTGGTTGGCGGATGCGAATTTGATAGTGGGCAGCGATGTTTGTTTAACTTTAGATCCCGGGGTGGTCGTAAAGGTCGGACAAAACATTAATATAATTGTTAACGGCAGCCTTCATGCGGTCGGGACTTCTGATAGTCTGATATATTTTACGTCCTATCGTGATGACGGTATACGACAAGATACCGAAGGAAGCGGTGCCACAAGTGGAGGCCCGCACGATTGGCAGGCGATGATTTTTACGGCGACGAGCGTCAATGACAGTCTGGTAAACTGTGTGATACGCTATGGCGGAGGCCATTATCAGGTTCCCTACTTTTATGCCAATCCCGTTATTGAAATATCCAATTGCGCCCCGGTCTTTCAATGTTGCCAATTTGAATATTGCTTTCAAACCCATTTCCAAACCAATAACGGCGCCAACCCTGCCATCAAGCACTGCAATTTCATTGGCGGCACCTCCATTAACGCCATCAACAATCTCGATCCCTCCGTCACCATTGATGCCACCGGCAATTACTGGGGGAATCCCAACGGGCCGTACGATCCCACCGAAGCCGTAACCGGGCCGCCCGATTATAATCCCGGCGGGACAGGCTGTCGCGTGAGCGATTATGTCGCCTATCGCCCCTGGTCGACAGGGGATTTCCCTTGCCAGTGGCTAACGCCGCCGGAGTTGATTTATCCGGATACTTTGTTTTCAATGACTACCGATACTGTAAGCCTAATGTGGTATTCAATACCCAATGCCGTCTCATATGAAATACTTATATCGCAAAATATCGATTTTGTCGATACGGCATACCATTATGCAAATGTATCGGATACATTTATTATAATATCGCCAGAGCATAATCCTACCTATCATTGGAAAGTGAAGGCTAACAGCTATTGCTCTTGGAGCGAATGGAGTACAATACGAATAATACAAACGCCTACCGGAATTGCAGAAATACAATCGGACAATTTACCTGCGGAATTTGGCCTAACCCAAAACTTCCCCAATCCCTTTAACCCTGCCACCAATATCCGGTTTGCGCTGCCGCGGTTATCCGATGTAACTCTCGATATCTATAATATCGAGGGGCGCCGCGTGAAGCGGCTGGTGGACGGACAATACTCGGCCGGGGTCTATAATGTCACCTGGGATGGACAAAATGAACAGGGAAACGATGTCGCCACGGGGGTCTATTTCTATCGCCTTGAAGCCGGGGAATACGTGGCCTCAAAGAAAATGATACTTCTGAAATAGCGGTATGACCTGACGCGGGTCTAATCCACGCCGGCTCGCAGGAAAATTAAAAACTGCGGGTCGGCGTATTATTTATACCCCTTTACACTATTTTCTCATGCATCCTGACCGCGAAACGGTCGGTCATGCCGGCGATATAATCGGCCACAACCACTTCCACCGGTTCCGTGCGGATTCTTGCCGCCGAGGGACCGATTAATGATCCCGGGTCGTTAAGATATCCCCGGAATAAATCCTCGATAATTCTCCGCGCTCGAACGGCGTTGGCCACCATTCGGGGATGGCGGTACATTTTATGCATCAGGAAACCCTTCAGGGCTTTCAACTGTTCGGACATCGCTTCCGAAAAGGAAACCAGCCGCACCGGTGTGCGGCGAACATCGGCCAACGATTCGATACGATATCTTGCGATATTGGCGAACGTAGTCTGAATCAGGTCGGTTACCTGGCGGTCGACAATCACCCGCACCACGGCGTGACGTTTGACCTCGTCTTCGAGGATTGGGAATCTTTGCCTGACCGCGAGCAGGGACTCTTTCCAGACGGGAACCTCCGCCAGTTCGTCCCAGTCCAAAATCCCCGAATACAGGCCGTCGTCGAGGTCATGGCTGTTATAGGCGATCATGTCGGCGGTATCGACCAGCGAGGCTTCCAGGGTCGGCTTTTCCTCGACCGGGAATTCGTCAGTCGCGAACGGCTGCGACGATGTCTCATGCTTAACAATGCCTTCGCGCACTTCATAGGTCAGGTTCAGTCCCGGATATTCCTGGTACCGTTTTTCCAGAGTATCCACCACCCGCAGGGACTGCCGGTTATGGTTGAATCCCCCGAAATCGGCCATGAGTTCATTGAGGACATCCTCGCCGGAATGGCCGAACGGCGTATGTCCCAGGTCATGCACCGATGCGATCGCCTCGGCCAGATCTTCGTTCAAACCCAGGGTCCGGGCGATAGTGCGGCTAATCTGGGCGACTTCGATAGTGTGCGTCAGGCGGGTGCGGTAGTGGTCGCCTTCGTCATTGACAAAAACCTGCGTTTTGTACTCCATCCGGCGGAAAGCCGCGGAATGAACGACCCGGTCCCGGTCACGCTGGTAAGGCGTTCGCAGGGAGTGTTCGGTCAGAGGATATTTGCGCCCCCGGGATTGTGAAGAAAAAGCGGCGTACGGCGCCAGGATTTGTTCTTCGTACTGGTTGACTCTGTCCCGCGGCGACGGCATAACCGTTCCCTATTTAGTGCGGCCGGCCGCAAAATTAAATGATATGTTATGTGTGAAGCCCAGAACGGGATGATAATTTACGGCATAGGCCAGCGACATCCGGCGAAAAGCCGCCTCCAGGCCGCCGCCGTATGTCAGGGGATTTTGCGCTATTCCCCAAAAAAGAGCATGGTTACCGGGAAGCCGAAACTTTTGTCCCAGCGACAGGCGGGGTTCT
This sequence comes from Candidatus Zixiibacteriota bacterium, assembly GCA_041752195.1. Lineage (GTDB taxonomy): Bacteria > Zixibacteria > MSB-5A5 > GN15 > PGXB01 > JBGSHP01. The sequence goes on from JBGSHP010000025.1 coordinate 55,130, forward strand.
TCATTTTTTTCAAACGTCGCCCGCCCCGTAACCGCAAAGGAACCCGGATGCGCGATTTCCGCAAATATATCATAAGTGACGTTTTCGCTCTCCAGATGTTCGGCTAGTTTGGGACGATTAATATTGTCGATAGCGACACCCAGGTGATACAAGCCCCGATGCCATCCGGCGGCTATTCCCGCCGACCCGGCGCGAAGGCGGCTGAAGCCCTCGATCTCGATTATTCTTCCTGAAATTATCGCCGCCAATGAATAGTCGCGAAAACGATAGGCGCCCGCGGCACGAATTATTTTTTCGGTGTAATAATTGCTTCGGCCCAGTTGGGAAAAGCCGATGGCGCCGGTCCAGGCGTGATGTCTGTAAGCGGCGGCGAAATATACTTCGTCGAGATCCTTAAGTTCAAATCGCCTTTGCCAGCCCGATTCAAACAGGAATCTGTCCGACTCGAATGCGGCTCCCGGGCAGGTCAAAAATTGCGTCGCCGTCGGCTGTGATAATATCACCGTCCGGCCCATCCCGGTTTGAATCCCGCCCTCGAATTCATAAGCATGAAGAGGCGAAAGGTATAATCCCAATATGAATATATAGCCCAGTCTCTTCATGGTGCGATTACCACCGTCTGCTTATGTTGTCCTCGCCCGGGGACTTCAACATAGATAATATAAATGCCGACCGGTAATAACCGGCCGTCGTCGTCGCGGCCGTCCCAATTTAATGATCCCTCATAGGCCATAAAATTGTCATAGAACGATTTTACCACGCGCCCCTCGATATCGTACACCTTCAAGGTGAATCCCCCGTCAGGGAGATTGAAACTGATTTCCATCTCGTGATGCAATCGCGGTGAAAAGGGATTCGGTTCGGTCGTAATTTCGATATTGCTTGCCGTTCCCGGAAAAAGGACGGTGTTTTCCGATCCCGGCGTACCGCCGCTGTCAATTGATCTTCCCCAGCGCTCGGTAAAACCCTCCTCTTCACCTCGTCCCCAGGTGAAATTGCCGCCGAAACCGGAATCATACTCGAGACTGTCCGCCGGAAAACTGTAATTATCGACCAGGCGGATCAAATCGCCTTCGTTATGAAGTGACGGCCACCCGCTCGGCTCCAGAAGAGCAAAGTCAGGTGTCCCGTAAAAAGCGATAAAATCAAGGCTGTCGCGGCATAGAACAATATATTCGCCCCCGCTGATAAGGTAAGAGTCGCCGGCCACGGGGTGCAGTGAAGAAGAATCACCCAGATACCAGGCACCGATATCGACCTCTTCCTGGGAGCGGTTCTTTAATTCCACCCATTCCGTATTTTGACCGCCGGCGGGATCGGCCAAAAACTCTGAAATAATTACGGGAGGATACAATTCACCGGGAGCCGTCAAAAATTTAATATTGTTCGCGATCCGGTCATCGGCGAATAATTGAGTCATTAGAACAGCGTAATACCCGTCCAGTTGTTGTGTACTGACAACCGTATGAGTTTCGCCGGGGGCGATATCAGGAAGATCATAGGCGGCGATTAAATCGCCCCGGTTGACAACGCTGTCCTGTTCCGGGTCATAAAAAAGAAACAGGGTATCTTCGCTGACCGTCTCCAGGCCGACATTGGCGACCACTATTTCCAAACCGGTTTCGCCGGAACCGAGAGGATACGCCGCCGCCGATGTTATTTCCAGATCCTGCGGCTGCGGCAAACGCGAGTTGGGGCGTCCCGGCGTCCCGCCGTCGGCATCGAGACATTGTACCACCTGGGTCGAATTGGGGTGAAGTCTTTCCCAGGTAACGCCGTCCAGTCCGGCTTCACTCCAGGCTAATTCCGAATATTCACCGCTGCAGAAAATAAAAATCTTCCCCGCCGCATTTATGAGTGATATACCGGTCAGTTGATAGAGATTATAATCTTCTGCAGGTGCATCCCCCCAAACACCGCTGCCATTTCCCCAGGCCGATTCAAATGCCACGATATTGCGGCAATAGACGACATACCTTCCGGGAAAAATGACCCCGGTTTGAAGCGGGACCTGGGCGGTATCCTCACCGCTTATAATTAAGAACTGACAGAAGGTGAAGAAGATATCGAAAACTTCGGGATTATATAATTCGACCCATTCCAGGGTCGTCTGCGAGCCCGGCTCATTGACCATGGCCTCGTTGACTATCACGCCCTCCGATGATGCCTGGCCCGCCGCCAGGATTCCCAGCGCCGTCAAAAATATAATTGCGACGATTCTTACCATATCAGGGTCGATTCCAGCAAGATGGTTAACTGCTCCTTATCCGAATCGGAGCGGCTGTAACGATAAGCGCCCTTGGCGCCAAGGTTGAAAAAGTCCGTCACGCGCACCGCCTGCCTGATAAAAGCATAAAAATAATCCGTCTGCCCAGTTTCAATATTAAACCTGCTTAAATTAAGCCAAATTTCCAGTTCTTCAAAGCCTTTTCCTTTGAGATTAAGCCGCACCAGCGGGGAGAGGTATTTTTTATCGTCGTCGGTGTCATAACGATATCCCACCCCGGCTCGCATCGTCATGCTCCCGTCATGAAAGCGGTAATCGAGACGGTACCGGTTATCGCTATCGGCCGTTCCTCCTGTTTCTCTCCGATCATACTCATAGTACAAACCCAGGCGGGAATGAGAACCCAGGGTCCGTTCCAAGCCTATCAACGACTCCATGGCGCGGTCATCGCGATCGCGGCCGTAAACCGTGAATGATACATTCATACTTGCGGCAGAAGTCAGCCGGGAGCGGCTTTTGACCAGGAGCCCTTTCTGGTCGCGGCGGCGGTCGCTGAACTCGAGGCCGATTTCAGAAATTTCCACAGGGTCATAAATTCTGCCTGAACGGCCGCCCCCGAACAGGTTGATAAAATCGGCGTCGTAATTCCAGGCCGAAAAGGCCAGATCGAAACGATAAGGGTTATACCTGGTTTCCAGCAGAGTGGCCGCGACAGCATTATGGGTTCCCCGGGGAAGAGCCGTCTCCAGTGCCGCTTCCCAATCCCTTTTTTGATACTTAAACAGAAATCCGAATTGGTGATGATTAAAATCCGCAGGAAAAGGGCGCGATTCCAACTTCGTCCCCAGGGCGATTATTTCTCCCCGCCAGGGTCCGAATTTGCGATAGAAATTGACTCCGACGGCCGTAACGCGATGGATATTGTCTTCGTCATAGTGTATCATCCCCCGGGCGCCATGATTGACGCCGCCGCCTTCGGCATACAGGCCGTTGTACCCGCCAAAATCGGGAAAAGCCAGGGTTTTTTCCGAGGAAATATGCCCTTTGTCCAGAAGTCGTCCCCGGTAACCCAAATTAAGTCCCAGGCCGAATCGAGCCGTGTAATTGCCGATTACCAGTTTCCGAATCTGACCCCGACGGCTATGATAGGTCAGCGACCGGCCGGTAAACTCCCGTTTCTCGTCGTATTCCTGTCGCGCCCGAATGTTGTACGACCAATTTTGATCCAGTTTCCCCCGGATGGTCAACTGGTTTTCGACTTCGCCTTCTTCTTCGAGCCTTTGATATCTTCTCCATTGAGAACTGCCGCCGAAATTTCGCTTCGACTCGGGCTCCGCTTTATCCAAAAACGGCGCGGTTTGTTCCCCGGCCAGGTCCGACGGCGCCTCCGGGTCTTCGGCCGGGATATAATTGAGAGAGGGGATTTCCTCCAGAAGATAAAGCGACGCCGAATCGATGCCCATCTGAAATATCTCTTTAAGATTCAGATAAGTTTCGTAATCGATATCGCCCAACAGGTAAGCCTGATACAGCTCTTCCTCCGCAGGGAAGACTTCGGTTTGAAGCCCGCTCGCCGCGGCGGTCGACGACAATATCAGTAAGACCGCCAGGGCCGCCGAGAAAAAGTTTCGGTTCAATTTAAATCGTACTTTTTAAGTTTGCGGTAGAGGGTTCGCTCCCCGATTCCGAGTTTGCGCGCGGTTTCGCGGCGATTGCCCCCGGTTTGTTTCAATATCGATTCTATCAAATCTTTCTCCATGACCTGCATGGAGCCGCCGCCCGGCGGTATCACCACCTCGCGCGGCAGGGAATTGCCGGCCACTTCGGCCGACTCCGGCAAATTGGCCAGGATTAGTTCCCGTAACTGGCGGACTTCGCCGCCCAGTTGCATCAAGGCATGATAAATCAATTCCTGCCCGGCTTCTTCGCGGGTGCGGCCGGTGGCCACGGGGAGATTTTTCCGCCCCAGCCCCTGCTCGGTGATAAACTGCTCGACTTCGCCGACCCCGACCTCCTCGCCGGGCCGCAGGGCCGCGATGCGATCGATGAAATTCCGCAACTGGCGAATATTCCCGGGCCAATCATAGCGGCATAAAAGTTCTATGGCCCGCTCCGAAAATCCTTTCAGATTTTCCCCGGCCGCGAAATGGTACAACAGGGGGATAATATCCCCGCGCCGTTCATACAGGGCCGGCAATGCCATTTTAACCACGCTCAAGCGGAAATATAGATCTTCCCGGAACGCCCCCTCGCCGATCGCTTCCACCAGGTCCCGATTGGTGGCGGCGATGACCCGGGCCTCGGTTCGGGAAGGGCTATCCCCGCCGACCGGATAGAAAATGCCGTCTTCAAGCACTCGCAGAAGTTTGACCTGTATGTCGGGCCTGGTTTCGCCGATTTCATCCAGAAAGATGGTCCCGCCGTCAGCTTGTTTGAATAATCCCTCGCGCTTTCCCACCGAACCTGTGAAAGCCCCTTTCTCGTGGCCGAATAATTCCGACTCCAGGACCCCTTCGGCCAGGGCCCCGCAATTTATGGCCACGAATTTTTTGTCTGCCCGCCCCGAATTATCGTGAATCGCCCGGGCCACCAGTTCTTTGCCGGTTCCCGACGGTCCGACAATTAAAACCGGAACCTCCGTCGGGGCGATACGTTCGATCGTCTCCGCGGTCAATTTTATTTTCTCCGAATGTCCCACCAGTCCGAAGGCCTGAAGCGATTCCCGGATATGGAAAATTTTATCCAGGCGAAGCCCCAAGTTATGGTGGCCGTCCGCCAGGTTGATAATTCCGTCATAAACCAGGTTATGATCGGCGATATCCGTAATATCAGAGGTCAAAAGATGAATTTCGGCGTGGGGCGAACGCATCCGGATTTTGCGCAATACCGCCGCATTGGTGCCGGGAAGCCGGTTCGAAATTAATATCAGTTCCACTTCCCGCTCTTTAAGCAAGGCGTAAAGTTGAGGAATATCTTCGATATATTCCCCCCGAGCGCGGAAAATTTTATCGAAAGGATCGCCGGCCGCAAACTGCCCCGGCGGCGCCAGTATCAGAAGACGCGGGATCATCGACGTTTACGCCTCACTCGGCCAAACGAACCAGAGGCCTTTACTTTTTTTGTCGCCGGTTTTTCCCGAGGCGGCTCCAGAAGATGAAAGTCAATTTCGTTTTTAATCCGGTCTACCGCCGCCACACGCACCCGAACCGGGTCGCCCAGGCGGAAAATCCGCCCGGTCCTTTTGCCCACCAGGCGAAAGCGGCGTTCGTCGAAATTGTAATAGTCCCCGTCCAGGGTCGACAACCGCACCATCCCTTCGGCGCCGAGATGATTTATCCGGACAAAGAACCCGAAATTGAGGATACCCGAAATGACGCCGTCGTACTCATCGCCCAGGTGAGCCGACATGAATTGCACCTGCTTGATTTTGACCGCTTCGCGTTCGGCCTCTTCGGCCAATCTCTCCGTTTCCGAACAGCGCCGGCCGATATTGGCCAGCAGGGAATCGAGGCGGCGGTTATAACTCTCGGGATATTTGCCGCCTTTGAGTTTCTTCAACAAGCGATGCACCACCAGATCGGGATAACGGCGAATGGGCGAGGTGAAATGCGTATAATGCGCGAAAGCCAGCCCGAAATGCCCGATATTCTGCGGCTGATAAACCGCCTTTTTCATGGAGCGAAGCATCAACTCGTTTAGAAATTCCTCTTCCGGTTTGTCCTTAATGGTTTCCAGGAATTTGGAAAAGTGAATCGGGCGCATATTGGGCGAAACCGCGAAATTGTACCCCAGCGTGGAAACGAGATAGGAAAAGGCTTCCAGTTTTTCCTGGTCGGGACGGTCGTGAACCCGGTACAGAAATTTCTGGGCCAGGCGAAAAACATGCAGGGCCACGATACGATTGGCGGCCAGCATGAATTCCTCCACCAGGCGATGCGATTCCAGACGAATCCGGCTGGCGATATCGATAATTTCTCCGCGTTGATTCATGACAATCTTGGATTCCGGCAGATCGAAATCGAGGGACCCTTCGGCCATTCGGTTCTTAAGAAGCATCTGCGCCAGTTCGCGGGCATTGACCAGATTATCCGTTATTTTCTCCCAGCGCTCTCCGGGCTGGCCGGAATCGAAAAAGGCCTGTACTTCTTCATAGTTCAGTTTGGCCTTGGAGGTAATCACCCCCTCTACGATTTCATATTCCAGGACCTTTCCGCGTTTGTCGTATTCAATGATTACCGAATAGACCAGTCTCTTGCGGTTCGGTTTTAAAGAGCATAAATCGCTGGATAATTTTTCCGGAAGCATCGGTATGACATAGCCCGGCAAATAGACGGAATTTCCGCGCTGGAAGGCTTCGACATCCAGCGGCGAGTCCTCCTGTACGAAATGGGAGACATCGGCAATATGCACGTCCAGCCGATATCCTTTTTCCGTCTTGATCACCGAGATGGCATCATCGTGATCCTTGGCGTCGGCGGGGTCGATGGTATAAACCGTGTCGCGGGTAAAATTGCGGCGGCGGGATATTTCTTCGTCGCTCATCAGAGACGCCCCCTTATCGGCCTCATCCAGGACCGGGCGGGGAAATTCATCGGGAAGATTGTACTTTCGCACGACCGTCAAGATATCGACCTGGGGATCGCCCAGAAGCCCCAGTTTTTCAATCACCTCGCCTTCGGGATTACGGGCCGAATCATCCCAGCTGGTCAGCCGCACAACCACTTTTTCGCCGTCGCGGGCTTTCATGGTGCCGGCCGGGAGAATATAAATGTCACGGCGAATCTTCTTGTTGTCGGGGGAAACATAACAATAGCCGCTGGCGCGGAAAAACGTCCCTACCAGTTTCTGCTCGGCCCGTTCCAGGACACGGATAACTTTCCCGAAGCGGTCGTCGTTTTCATCGGTCTCGATCCGCACCATGACGCGGTCGCCGTCCAGGGCCGTCTTGACATTGGCCGGCGGGATTACAATCGGCTCGCCGCTGTCGGTAATGATGGTTCCGACCCCTTTGTACGAAACTGCGATCGGGCCTATAACCAGGTTCATCTCCGAAGGGATGCCGATCCGTCCCCGCTTAAGTCGCACCAGGCGACCGTCATCAATCATCTTTTTCAGGAGATCTCGAAGCTGTCGATATTCGTTATTGGGGACTCTTAATTCCCGGGCCAGTTCCTTCGGTTTCAGCGGCCGCCCCGCCTTATAGGTGAGATAGTCGATTATGTAGGCATCATTGATTTTCATAAATTCCTTCGTTGCCCTCAATGCTTCGGAATCGCTCCGGCACCAAGGAGGGGTTTATTCTATAAGGGAAATTTTAGGGCTCTGACTTGTCAAAGTCAAGCCGAAAGCGGCCCGATCCTGCCATTATGGCATGAGGAATTTCACCACTATTACATTTCTAAGGATACCAGAACTTTTATTATCAGCGGCAAGTTAGCCCTTTTTGGCCCAAGACGGGTCGGAACCTGGAGGCCGGGATTTCCTGTTTTTTTCAATTCTGAACCTTCAGGCAGTTTTTTATTGCTTTTTACCCCCGACATGGTTAAAATTAGGACAATTTTTACCGATATATAATCGGTATACAAGTGCTTTTTTGGCAACAACTTAACTTTGGGTAAACAAATTGGGCTTTTTTGATTTTGTCAGTAATGACATCGGAATAGACCTCGGTACGGCCAATACCCTGGTCTTTGTCCGCGGACAGGGAATTGTCCTCAATGAACCCTCCGTGGTGGCGGTCGAAAAATCGACCGGGAAAGTTCTCGCGGTGGGAACCGCTGCCAAAGAGATGCTCGGCCGAACACCCGGCGAAATCGCGGCCATCCGCCCCCTCAAAGACGGCGTTATCGCCGACTTCGAAATGTCCGAAGTGCTCTTGTCGGATTTTATCCGCCGTGTCATACGCCATCGTTACCTTATCAAGCCGCGTATCGTCATCTCGGTCCCTTCGGGAATTACCGAAGTTGAAAAACGGGCCGTCCGCGATTCGGCTGAAAATGCCGGGGCCCGCGAAGTGTACCTTTTGCCGGAACCGATGGCGGCCGCTATCGGCGTCGGCCTGCCCGTGGACCAGCCTTCCGGCATCATGGTCATCGATGTCGGCGGCGGAACTTCCGAAATCGCCGTCATTGCCCTCAACGGTATCGTGCACCAGACATCGGTTCGTATCGCCGGCGATGAACTGAATGAAGCCGTCATAATGTACCTTAAGAAAAATTATAATCTCCTCATCGGGGAACTGACGGCCGAAGATATCAAGATTAAAATCGGCTCGGCCTATCCTCTGGAAAAAGAGATGTCCATGGAGGTCAAGGGGCGCGACCTGGTGGCCGGTATTCCCAAAAATCTGAAATTATCATCGGTGCAGGTGCGCGAGGCATTGGTGGAACCTATCGATGCCATCGTCGAGGCGGTTCGTCAATCACTGGAAAGAACGCCTCCGGAATTGGCGTCCGATATTCTTGAACGGGGGATAATTCTCACCGGCGGCGGCGCCCTCTTGCGCGGGATCGACCGGCGGCTTCGCGAAGAAACCAATCTTCCGGTTGTAATCGGCGAGGACCCCCTGACCTGCGTCGTCCGCGGGTGCGGGAAAGTCCTGGAGAATATGCCGCATTATACCAAGGTGCTGATAAAGAGCCGTCGCGATTAAGAAAATTATCAAGATCTTGATTGACAACGACTTTCCGGCGGGTTATGACACATAGCCCGCTTTTTTATTAGTCTTTTGCCGGGGACCGGTTGTCCTATATGTCAGAAAGTGACAAGATGACGACAACGGAAAGGGAGTTGGTGGCCAGGGCAAGGGCCGGCGATAAACGGGCCTTTGACGAACTGGTCAACCGCAATAAAGACAAAATGTTCAGTTTAACTTACCGCATGACCGGCGATCGGGAAACCGCTCTGGATATGGTCCAGGAAACCTTCTTCACGGCCTATAAGGAACTGGGCAAATTCCGGGGCGAGGCCGCCTTTTCCAGCTGGCTCTACCGCATCGCGGCCAATCGTGTCATGAACCATATCCGGCGCGGGCGCCTTTTGTCATTTTTATCCCTTTCGCGCGAAGAAACCCCGGAGCCGTCTTATATCCCTGATGATTCCGCCGCCTCGGGAGAACTGCATCGGGAAATGTCCCAGGCTGTCGCGGCTTTGCCGCCGATGCAGAAGCTGATATTCAATATGCGCTTTTATGAGGAACTCCCCTTTCGGGAAATCGCTTCGATATTAGGTCGCGGCGAGTCGACCGTAAAAACGGGCTATCAGAAAGCCGTGGAAAAACTGCGCCAACGTCTGAAAGACTTCAGGTGAGCGTCATGAAAGATAAGCATAACGACAACAACCTGTTCCTGAACTTCGGCGCTCTCAAACCGCAAGCCCCTGATACGGAAGGCGCTCTGGAAGCCGAATTAAGGCACTTGCAGGAAACGCTCCGCGCGGAAACGCCGCTGAAGATGACCGACGGGGAATCCCGGAGAGTATTGAATAATCTGGACTTGCGCCTGGGTCGCTATCAGCGACGCGCCGTCACATTTTACAATTACTCCTATCGTCTGGCGGCGGTCACGGCGGCTCTCTTTCTTGTGGTGATGACCGCGACTCTGACGCTGTTCGATATGCCGGCCGTTACCGAGCAATCCACCACGGTTACGATGGCAACGGACGATAGTGACTCCGCCACCGCGGCGGATACTCTCGACGAAACCTATGTCTATCTTCTGGTAAATGATTATGTCCAGTCGCAGGGGTACGGATCAGGAGAGACGCTCCTCGGGGAATTGGGCGACGAGGAACTAACATATCTGGAAAAAAACCTGAAATTCGGAGATAGCCGATGAGCAGAAAATTAATTTACATGATGATAATAATCATCTCGCTGGCCTCGGTATTGGTTGTCCGTCCGGCTCTGGCCCAGCCCCCCTGGCCCGGCCCGGGGCAATCCGAAATGGGCGGTCCCGGAGGGCATGCCCGCAATCTGGAAAGCCTTAGGCTTCTCAAACTCCTGGAGGCTCTTGATCTTACCGAGGAGCAAAGCGATCGCTTTATTGTCGCCTTTTCCGAATTCCGCAAAGCCTGGCGCGAGGTAAACGAACAAATACAAATGGAGGTTTTGGTTTTAAGTGAATTGATGGAACAGGAAAAACCTGATGTCGAAAAAGTGCAGAAAAAAGTGGTGGATATCGAATTGCTTCGCAATAAAAGAGAAGCCACCCGAAACAACTTTTATGAAAAAGCCAAGGGCATTCTGACCCCTCTGCAAATCGGCAAAATGGTTGTTTTTGAAGAATCCTTTGAAAAGAAACTCCTGGAAAGTGTGCGCGGTTTCCGCAAACACCACGCTCCCTTTCCGGATTCAGCGGATGAATTTTAAGGAGAATGATATTATGAAAAGAACTATTTTAGCTCTGATGGCAATGGCGCTTCTGGCCGCAGGCGTCATGGCCCAGCCGGCCCCGCAGGCGCCCGGAGGCATGCGCGGCCACGGACACTTTGGCTGGGACGACGATGATGCCGGCCCGGGGATGCTCCTGCGCTGGGGCGATGAACTCGGCCTGACCGACCAGCAGAAAACGCAACTGGAACAATTGACGGAAAAACAGGCCATGGAGCGGGTCGATAAGGAAGCGGCCCTGGAGAAAGCCGAAATCCAGATGCGGCATTTGCGGATGAAAGACGCATCCGAAAAGGAAGTTCTCGCCGCCATGGATAAAGTCGGCGCCTTGCGAACGGATTTGCAGAAGATGCGTTATCAGCATCGCCAGAGCATGAAGGCCCTGCTCACTTCCGAACAACTCGCGAAAATAAAAGAGTTGCGGCAGGAACGCGGCAAAAAGGGACGCGGTGACTGTAATCATCAGGGCTCCTGTCGGGGTGACGGTGTCAGAGACGGCGACGGGCCTCATGGCCGCGGTATGGGACAGGGCGACGGCATGAAGCAGGGCGGTCGTATATAAGACTCCAATCCCTTTATTTCTTATGCGAAAAGAGCCGACCATCCGTGGCCGGCTCTTTCCTTTAAGGGGGATTAAGTTAGCTGCGCCCTGTCCTTATTGAGCGTATTTGAATTCCTCCACGCCTTTCATGAACAAATCGACGAAACGCTGGAAGCGGGTCTGAAATTCCATATTATTGGGATCCTTGTACTGGATCAGGTTGTGCGAAAGGAAATGGAAACATTGCCCGGTCTTGCTGGCGCCGTAACTGTTGCTGTACATGAAATGCTTCAATTCTGATTCACGAATCTTTTCCGGGTCGGCGGATATGACGCCCAGTAAATTCAATTCCAGGCTGAAACTCCGGTCCGCGCGGATATTTTCCTTGGAAACATGCGCGATTTTGTCGAACAGGGCCCGTCCGACCGAGAAATCCGGAACCTGGTTCAGAATTATGAAAGGCCGGAAAACCGTTCTCATTTGATAAGTATGATCCCGTTGAGCCAGTATCTTTTCCACTTCCTGGAAACGATAAAAAGCCGCCTTGATACAGGAATAACCGGCAATAATATCCTGCGGGGTCGTGATGATTATCTGGTAATCCTGGGCCAGGGCAAAATCGATCGTGGTGGAGGCAATTCCGGCGCTTAAATCATACAACACGAAGTCGTATTCGCCGCTCACTTTCCGAAGCGCGCGGATAAAGCGATTCTTATGCGCCGAAGTCAAATTGGCCAGGCGAAAATCGCCTGATTCCCCGGCGACCAGATCAAAACCGTAGGGGGTGTTATAAATCAACTGGTCGACATCCTCGCGACCGTTGAAAAGATCCATGATGGTGTTCTTGCAGTAAAAACCCAGCTTATTGGTAATATCGGAATTGCCCAGGTCAAGGTCGATCAGGAGAACCTTCCTGCCCAGACGGGACATATAAAACGACATATTGCTGGCAATATGGGTTTTGCCGACGCCACCCTTGTTGGAAATGATGGCCGCGGACCGAACAATATGTTTCTTGCGAACCTGAAGTTCTATCAGTTTGCCTATAAATGAATTCATCTCCTGCGAGCGACAGGCAGATAAGAACTCCGGATTGGCCTCACTTCCGGGAGAAGAGAGAGCCGCCTTTTTAACCTTCGCGGAATCTTCGATGGTAGGGGCGGTTGAAGATAACTCCGTTATCTCCTTATTCGTGGCTTCGAGCGGTGTCCCCGTTCCGCTATTCTGCAGACGGTTGACAGGCGCGGTCGCTTTGGCGGGAGCATTGCCGGCCGTACTTTCGGTGACAATGCCCTCCAGGCGGTTATTTTCCGCGACCGTCTTTTTTAAAGTTTTTTCCGGCATCACAGCATCTTGCTTCATAACTTGTGCCCTTCTCATCTCCTTTTTGCTGACAATATTTCTGATGTTATCTATCGGACATATTTGTTAAAAAATTAGACAGTTTTTTAAGTTTGAAACAAAAGAGGGGGAATTTAGCCATACTGTTTCAATTTGGCCTGATTTCACTATCATGGTCTGAAAGCGTCTTCAGAAGAATTGAAATCCATTTCATACCCGAATATCCGGGCAGATTCTTTGAAGTCATCCAATCCAATATAATGCAACGAGTTACCGATAGTATCGCGGCAGGGCACGGCGTTTGCCCTGACCCTATATCATGGATTGCTTTTTTGGATCATTTCATCAGAATAAACCGGGGCGCGACGAACACGATCGCCTGGTCTGCTTTTCCATTCCCGATGCCGGGATAATCTTTAAGGCCCCTTTTAACGGCGGCCCTCTCCATACCGATTATGCCTCGCTTCTCACTTTGCTTGAATTCGTGGAATTGAATGACAAATTATTCGAAGGCAAAGAACTGCATATTTACGGCGACAATCTCGATCTGGTCAATCAGGTCAATCAAAAAATAGTCTGCCGTTACGAATACACCGAACTTCTGCGCAAAGCTCTGGATTATAAGAAAAAATATTCCTTCCAGCTCGGTTGGGTCCCCCGCGACAACAACCCCTCCCTGGGTTCCCTTTTCAATTGACATCCGACCCCCGTCGGCCTTAATTTTACCCGGTGACTCCGGCCGAACTCAATAAAGAAATATCAGGGGGGAAATTCCGCCCCGTTTACTTTTTCTTCGGCTCTGAAGAATATCGTATTAAGGAAGCCGAAAAAGCCCTGGTTCAAAAATTCCTCGGTATTCATGCCCGAAACGGGCATAAATCCCTGGCGGCTTCACGTCTGAAAGCCTCGGATATCTTTACCGAACTTTCCATCGTCCCCATGCTGGGTGATCGCCAGGTATTTTCCATTGCCGATACCCATATTTTGACTCCTTCGGAGATGGAAAACATTTTCAAAATACTGACGCCTCCCGATCCTTCTCGAATCGTCATATTTTTTGTCCCGGCGGCCAAGGTGCCCACCAAAAATCAGCGTCAGAAGACGAAATGGTTCGGTTTCCTGGAATCAAAAACCGAGTCCGTGGAATTTACCCGCCTATCCGCCTCTGATACCCAAAAGAGATTGGCGGCCCTGTTCACTGAAAAGGGTATCAATATAGAAATCGAAGCCCTGACCATGCTCTCCGGCCTGGCCGACGGCGACCTGGGCGGTATTTTTCAGGAGGCCGCGAAATTGATTGATTTTGTCGGCCCCGGCGGAACCATAACTCGCTCACAGGTGGCCGCCATAACTTCGGATCACCGCGCCTATAATATTTTTGAATTGGCTGATAAAGTCGCCGGCCGGGATATCGATACCGCTTTGCGTGTTCTGCACACCCTGCAAAATCAGGGGGAATCCGCGTCCAATGTCCTCTTTTGGCTTTCCGAGCATTTCCTGAATTTATATCTGGCCAAGAACCGCAAACCGCTTCCACCCCGCTCAAGGAATATGGCCTGGAAATACAACCAGCAGGTAAATCTGTTTTCCAATGAGATTTTGGAGGCGTTAATTCTGATTATCGGCGAGGGCAACCGACGCCTTCGCGGAGATACTGCCAATGAGTGGGCGATTATTGAAGATATTGTTATTCAGCTGGTTATGAAAATCGAGGAATCTTCAGGAAGAAACTGACCATTCAACTGTATTGATAATGCCAGAACTGGAACAGGAAAAAGCATGGCTTCTGGCCGCCCGAAACGGCAGCAAAGAAGCCTATGGGAAACTGGTTTACTTACATCAGAAAAGGCTTTTGCGTCTGGTATTTATGATGTTGGGGCGGCGCGATGCCGCTGAGGATATAATTCAGGAGGCGTTTATCAAAGGATATCAGGCCCTGGCCGATTTCGACCTTGATAAGCCCTTTTATCCCTGGATTTCAACCATCGCGCGCAACCTGGCCTTAAATTATATAAAACGGGACCTGCGGCAGGAAAGCCTGGAAGAATTGGAAAAGACGGCTGTATCCTTTGCGGAGACAGGGGAGAGCCCTCTTGATGATATGATAGTCAAGGAGAATGAAAAGCGCTTTGCCCGGGCGGTCCTGGCCTTACCTGAAGCCTACCGCACCGTATTTGTTTTAAGAATGATGGAAAACCTAAGCTATGAGGAAATCGCCGGGCAATTGAAAATATCGGTCGGGACAGTTGATTCCCGGCTTTACCGCGCCCGCGAAAAATTGGTCGAAATGCTTAAAGACCTGTTATAGATTAAGTATATGGATTTGACTGATATAAAACACAAACTTTCACAGTACCTCGACAACCGCCTCCCGGGGCCGGAACGCGGCGCCATTGAAAATCTTATCCAGACCGATCCGGTCTGGAAAGAAGAATATCGCAAGATGCTGGCCCTGGCGGCGATGGCCGGCCGGTTTTCTCTGGAGGCCGACGAAAAGTACTGGCGGGAAAGACAACAAGCGGTTGTTGATAGAATAGCCGACGATGAGGCCGAAAAAATTACCGAGGTTACCGGCCCGAGTTATCGGGGGGTATTGTTAAAACTGGCGGCCGTGGCGGCTTCAATTGTCATGGTGGCCTTTGTCTCCCTTTACGAATCGCGAGACATTGAAACCACCCGCGGAATATTTAAGGCGGGCGAGACCGAAACAGCCCCTCTTAATAATATTGCCCTTGTTCCCGAGGCTGTTTCTTCAAATGAAAAGGATTCGGCGAGTCTTGAGGAATCGGCTGGGTTGAATAATATGCCGCAGGATATTTCGACAGCGACGGCCCCGGCCGATGTCCGGCTCGCCCCGATTGATGAAGTCAAAGACAGAGGCGCCCTTATCCCCTCGGAATTGAATCAATCGGAAACCTTGAGCGATGAAGGCGTGGTCATAACGAATCGCGAAGAAATCATGAAATTGACAAAATTAAAAAATGAGTCCGCGACGACGAAACCGGTTACGGCCGAAATTGCGCCAGAGAGATTGCCTCCGGCCGAAGAAATCGAGACGCCCACTTTGCAGGCTCTTAAATCGGCTCCTTCCAAAGAAAAAGCCGCTACCAAAGCTCTCGCTCCGAAATTCGAAGTCATGGCCGAGCCACAATCGGCACCGGCGGGTACTGACAGGGATAGTTATTATGATTCTGCCACGAAAGAAAATACTGATGATAATTTAAGTGAGTATTTTCGCTGGCGTTTGGCCGCCGATTCTTTGGAGGGCAGGTACTTTGAAATAGTCTCCGTGCATTATTCCGAAGCGGTTGCCAAGAGCCGGCGGCCGGCAGTTTCTTCGGCATCGACTGCCAAAAAGGAAGCGATGGAAACCTCGGCCGAATCCGTGGAGGAGAGCCGGCGAACGGATATTTCCGCCGACTCTATCCTGCACATGGCTCAAGTTTTTTATCAGGTCGGTTTGTTGACGGGCAATAGCGGCGAGACGTCAGCGATGCGCATGCGTCTGGAACGCCTGGCCGAAATGGCCGATTCCGCGTCGGCCGACAGCCTGTCGATTCTCCTGCAAAATCTGGAATCCCCGCAGAAGTAAAAACTTTTTTTCCGATTCGACGTATCTTAACTTAAGACAAACCTCACTTCTTGAAAGGAGGGAGTATGGCTAAACGAATGTATCGCTCCCGCGTGGACAGCAAAATTGGCGGTGTCTGCGGCGGCCTGGCCGAATATTTCGATATCGATCCGACCCTGTTGCGGGTGATCGCCGTCCTTTTGGTTTTTTTGCACGGCACCGGACTGATTGCCTATATCGTGGCCTGGATTATTATGCCTCGTCGTCCTCTGGGCGAGGAACCGTCCGTCTCCAATACTGCCGCAACCGGACCCAATCCCTCGGAAAGTCAGCCGCCTCACACCAGGGGATGGGGCGCCGCCATCGCCGGGATGATCTTAATCCTGATCGGGCTACTTTTCCTGGCGGATAATTTCTGGTGGTGGTTCAGCTGGCATGATATTTGGCCCATTGCCCTGATTGCGGTCGGTATATTTATAATTACCCGCGGCCTGATGGATAGAAGCCATCGCGAAATTCCGGCCCAGCCGGGGGGAGTCAGCCATGACGCCCAGTAAGTTTCGCTGGGGGCTGTATTTTATCGCCATCGGCTTTATGATTCTGGCCGTCAATGCCGACTGGCTCGACGGTGATTACTGGCTGGTGCTTCTGGGATGGTGGCCGTTGCTTCTCATTGAACTGGGAATAGAAAAAATATTTCAGAAGAGCCGCTTGGAAATCATATCCTATCTGGCGCCCGTTGGTATCGTCCTCTTCATGGCTTATGTCGCGGTCCAGGTCGGTCCCGATGATAACCAGGCCGGCTTTTTCTCGGATTACCGCTGGTCGAAAGAATCGGATAAGGACGTCAGGCTTATTCAGGCCGTTATCAACCACGGCGATTCCGATATCCGAATCAACCGCAGTCTCTATGATATGGCTGAGGCCCGCTTCGACCGTTTCTCGCGTAAGCCTGAAATTAAGTACGACCGCGCCGATACGGTCGGCCGGATTGAAATCGACAAACGCGCCGGCCTTTCGGGGAATTTTCTGGTCTTTAACAAAAGTCGTACCCTCGATGACTGGGCGGTTTATTTCACAGACGAAATCCCCCTGGAATTGGAATGTTTCGGGGATAAAGCCGATGTCAATTTGAATCTCGAAAGAATGCTGGTTCGAAAAGTCAAAATCAATGATGATAACGGCGAGATTTTTCTGCGCTTGGGCGATAACAATCCCGTCACTCTCCTCGATATCGAGGGCGACGGGGCGCGTTTCACTTTGCGCATTCCCGAGGGTGCGGGGTTGAAGATATTCGGCGACACTTACTCGGGATATCTGGAGAACCTGAATTTTACCCGCCAGGGCGACTCTTTCCGCTCAAATAGTTACGATAGTGCCGGGGTTCGGCTGGAATTAAAACTGGATAGTCGCCTGGAGCATCTATCAATCGATTATTATTGAGACAAAAAACATTTTGTTTTAAACCCCTCTTATTATTGAGGGGTTTTTTATAGTAGTCCGCCGCCGGTTGCGATTTATTTAATTTGCCTTAATTACTGAATGACTTATCATTGACCGGCCACAGCCCCTAATCGGAGCGGCCCGCACAATTGGCAGAAACATCGTCCCGTATAAGGAATGAGAGAAAATGAAAAAAACAGCACTTTTCCTGCTTCTGGCCTTTATTTTCTACGGATGCGGCGGTCCCGGGGAACCTTCCTGGAAGGCCGAAGGGATCCTGAAAATCGGCACCGATGCCACCTATCCTCCCTTCGAAACTGTTAACACTGCCTCCGGTCAACTGGAGGGTTTCGATATCGATGTCATGAAAAAAATATGCGAAATAAACCAGTGGACCCCGGAATTTATTGTTACCCCTTTCGATGGCATCATCGCCGGGCTAAACGGCGCCAAGTATGATTGCATTATTTCGGCCATGTCGATTACCCCTCAACGGGAAGCCGTCGTTGACTTTTCGCATAATTATTATCTGGCCGGGCAGGTCATCGCCGTCCCCACGTCCGATTCGGTCATCACGGGCGTGGAAAACCTAACCGGAAGAAAGGTCGGGGTGCAACTGGGAACCACCGGCGAGCGGATGGCTCGGTCACTCCCCGGGGTGACGGTCCTGTCTTTCGACAATATCGGGGCGGCTTTTATCGATATGGAAAACGGACAAATCGACGCTGTCTTAAACGATTTCCCCACCACCGCCGAATACATTCGCCTCAAAGGCCGGGCCAAAATTGTCGGGGCCAGATTATCCGAAGAGCACTATGGTATCGCCGTCCGGATAGGGGAAAACGAATTGTTGAGCTTGATAAATGCGGCCCTGTTGCGCATGAAAAACTCCGGGGATTTCGATAATCTACAGGAAAAGTGGTTTGGCCTGAACGTTCCCCAATAAGGATAGTCTTTAGATTTCGGAGTCGATGACGATACTGGATTAAGACGATGGCTTAATCCATGATTGATTTCTTTCACTTGACCGGATTAACCGAATTAGGATAGAAAGGGCTTGATTTAGACGGATTTTTGTCTATCATAAAAACCCTATGGCGGCACGATATAAACTCCCTTCCCTGGAAGGCAAGATCATAGCCATCGACGGCCCTTCCGGCTCCGGTAAATCGACCACAGCCCGACTCCTGGCCCAAAAACTGGGCTTCATATATCTGGATACCGGCGCCATGTACCGGGCCTTAACCTGGTTTGCGCTCCGCCATGATCTTCCCACCGGCGATGCCAAAATTCTCGAGGCCATTGCCAATCGGCTTAAAATAGAATTCAAGGCCGACGGGGATATTAATCGCGTTTATGTCAACGGGGTGGAAGTCACCGAGGAAATCCGCACCCCCGAAGTGACCCGGAAAGTGTCCGAGGTCTCGGCCCATCCCGAGGTCCGAAAAGTCATGGTGGCCATTCAAAAGGAGTTGGGCAAGAATGGTCATATCGTAGCCGAGGGCCGCGATACCACTTCGGTCGTTTTTCCCGAGGCACATGTCAAGGTTTATCTGGACGCCTCCCTTGAAGCCAGGGCCCAAAGAAGATTTCTGGATATGACCCGGTCGGGTGTCAAGACCACTATCGACGAACAAAAGGCCGACCTTATCCGGCGTGATAAATACGACAGCACCCGGAAAGCCTCCCCCTTGAAAAAGGTTCGGGATGCCCTCACCCTGGATACCAGCCATTTGACCATCGAAGAGCAGGTGGAGCGGATTATCAAACTAATCCGGACAAAAATCGGGCGCCTATGAGGTGGTTCTATTATTTTTCCAAATATTCGGCCCTGCTTCTATATCGGCTGGTTTTTCGCCTGAAAATTTACGGACTCGAAAATATCCCGGCCCGGGGCGGATTCATTCTGGCCTGTAATCATATCTCCCTGGCCGATCCCCCCCTGGTCGGCGCCACGGTCCCGCGCCGCGTTCATTTTCTGGCCAAGCGCGAGTTATTCCAAAATCCCATTTTGGGCTTTATTATCAGGAATCTCAACTCGCATCCGATAAAAAGGGGAGTGTTCGACAAGAAAATCGTGGAATTGGTCAAGGGAATTATAGATGCTGGCGAACCGGTGATAATTTTCCCCGAGGGGCATCGCTCGCGTGACGGCCACTTTTTGCCTCCGCGGCCGGGGGTGGCGATCATGGCCCGGACCTGCCAGACGACCGTTATCCCGGCCTATATAAGCGGCTCCAATCGTCTCCGGGAGTGTTTCTGGGGGAAAGAAAGACTGGCCATTATTTTTGGCCAACCGCTTGACAAAAACGAAGTTATCAAGTATGATGAGGCCAAAGAGGGCTACCGCCGCCTGGCCGAGGATATCATGGACAGAATCCGGGGGCTGAAAATGGAATGGGATAGGCGGACATGATGCGGGTTGACTCCTGCCCGTGGGAAGCGGGAAGAGATGACTCGTCTGAAAATTTTTGTGTGGGAATATCCCTCCCGGCGGGAAACCGCCTTCGGGATAAATATAGTACTAAGGAGGATTTAACCAATCATGGCAGAAGCCAAAAAGAATCTCGCGACGACGTCTGTGAAGGATGGAGGTGATAACAAAGGGGCTTTGACCAAACGAAAAATGGCCAAGGCGAAAAAGACAAAGACCAAAAAAGTAAAATTGGTTAAGGGCGATGAGTTGACTTCGGCCCTTACCATCGAGTCGCACGATACGCAGGCGGAAAAAGTCGTCACCGCCCGTATGCAGCGTTTGATGGATAAGGCCTCGGTTCGGACCGAAGCGGCGGCCGCGGCCCCCGAAGTAACCATCGGCGCCATGAAATTGACCGATATTGAGAGCAAGCGCTATTCCGATCAGGAGTACGCCGAACTGCTCAGTATCTATGAAGGCACCATCAAGGATATCAAAGAAGGGGAAATTGTCGCCGGCCGCGTCCTGGGCGTGACCAAGGACGATGTAATCGTCGATGTCGGTTTCAAATCCGAAGGGATTATCCCCATCAGCGAATTCACCGAGCCGATTAACGTCAAGGTCGGCGATCAAATCGAAGTTTTCCTGGAGCAAATCGAAGATCAGAACGGCCAGTTGATCCTGTCCAAATCCAAAGCCGATTTCATGAAAGTATGGGATCGGATTCATGAACGCTACGAATCGGGCGATCTGGTCAAAGGCCGCCTGGTACGGCGTATCAAGGGCGGGGTGGTCGTGGATATTATGGGTGTCGATGCTTTCCTGCCCGGCTCCCAGATATCGTTGCGCCAGGTGCCGGATTTTGATGCTCTCATCAATACCGACATGGACTTCAAGATCATCAAGTTGAACAAGAGCCGCCGGAACATCGTCGTTTCGCGGCGGGTGGTGCTGGAAGAAGATCGCGAGAAGAAGCGGTCGACGCTTCTCAAGGAAATCCAGGTCAGCCAGGTTCGCGAGGGGATCGTCAAGAACATCACCGATTTCGGCGTGTTCATCGACCTTAGCGGCGTGGACGGCCTGCTCCATATCACCGACATGTCCTGGGGAAGGATCAAGCATCCTTCCGAAATGGTCAGTCTCGGCGATACCATCTCGGTCAAGATCCTCGATTTTGACGAGAAGACCTCGCGCATCTCCCTGGGTTTGAAGCAACTGACGCCTTACCCGTGGGAAAACATTGAAGAGAAATACCCCGTCGGCAAGAAAGTCACCGGCAAAGTGGTTTCCATCACCGATTACGGTGCATTCGTGGAACTGGAAAAGGGCGTGGAGGGATTGATTCATATCTCCGAAATGTCCTGGACCCAACACATCAAGCATCCCTCGAAAATCATGAACGTGGGGGATAAGATCGATGCCGTGGTCCTGTCGGTGGATAAAGAAAACGAAAAGATATCTCTGGGTATCAAGCAGATGGAACCCGATCCCTGGGACACCATCGAGCATAAGTACCCCGTGGCCAAGGTTGTCTCCGGCAAGGTGCGCAACCTGACTGCGTTCGGCGCCTTTATCGAACTGGAAGAGGGAATCGACGGGTTGATACATATATCCGATATGTCCTGGACCAAGCGGATCCAGCATCCTTCGGAACTGATGAAGAAGGGCGACAAGATCGATATCAAGATTCTCAAAATCGATCATGAGAACCGCCGCATCTCCCTGGGGTTGAAACAACTTCAGGACGACCCCTGGCCGAAAATCGCCAAGAAGTACGCCATCGGGTCGGAATGCCTGGGAGCTATCACGCGGGTGATGGACCGGGGCGTGCTGGTGGAACTTGACGGCGAGGTCGAGGGATTCGTGGCGACCAACCAATTGGGCAAGCCCGATATCGAAAATCCCGCCCAGGCTTTCAACGAGGGCGAGCAGATACCGCTTCAGGTTATCGAGTTCGATCGTCCCGCCCACAAGATTGTCCTTTCGGTCGATGCCTACTACAAGAAACGGGATCACGCCGAAATGGATAAGTTTGTGACCGATCATCCCACCCGTTCGGTTTCCATGGCCGATGCCATGAGTGGCAAGAGTGCGGATCTGATGCAGGCGGCCGGCGGCGAGGAAACTCCTGCGGAGAGTACTTCGGTACCGTCCGAGGAGCCGACTCCCAAACCGGAAAATCCTTCGGAGGACACTCCGCAGGGTTGATTATTTAGTCGTATTGCATGATACACGGCAGGCTATTATCCGAACCCGCTCGGGGTCGAGGACAAGCCTGCCGTTTTTTTTTGCTCCCTTTTGTCAATGGGTATTCTATTCTTATCATTGTCCTTGTGTTGAGTGTTGTCATCCCAGCGAAAGTGAGTTGTAGGTCAGGACTGAGGTTCCCCCGAAAGAGTGGACACTAAACTAAGCATGGATTATACTGGAATAATTCAAGGAGGTGTCCAAATGGGGGAGAAACGACGGCAATATGACCGGGATTTTAAGCTTTCAGCGGTACGATTGCTGGAGAGTT
>JBGSHP010000026.1:0-63719 GCA_041752195.1 Candidatus Zixiibacteriota bacterium
ATTAAAGCGGTACGTGAGCTGGGTTTAGAACGTCGTGAGACAGTTCGGTCCCTATCTGATACGAGCGCTGGATACTTGAGGGGATCTGACCTTAGTACGAGAGGACCAGGTTGGACCGACCGCCAGTACACCTGTTGTCACGCCCGTGGCATGGCAGGGTAGCTGCGTCGGGAAAGGATAAGCGCTGAAAGCATATAAGCGCCAAACCTACCCCAAGATTAGGTATCCCAATACGAAAAGTATTCTAAAGACCCCTGGAAGATGACCAGGTTGATAGGTCA
Source organism: Candidatus Zixiibacteriota bacterium (assembly GCA_041752195.1). GTDB lineage: Bacteria > Zixibacteria > MSB-5A5 > GN15 > PGXB01 > JBGSHP01. The sequence continues at coordinate 282 of JBGSHP010000026.1, forward strand.
CAGGTGTAAGTTCCGCGAGGAATTCAGCCGAGTGATACTAATCGGTCGTGCGGCTTGATCGATAAATTTTCATCATCTGTCCTCATCAGGCTGATCTGCAATCGGTATGATGATATCGGACACTCCACACGCGGACAATATTCGGCAAAAATTTTGCCGGTGGCATTGGCGAAGGGGAAACACCTGTTCCCATTTCGAACACAGAAGTTAAGCCCTTCAGCGTCGATGGTACTCCTTGGGAGACCAAGCGGGAGAGTAGAACGCCGCCGGTCTTAAATTCAAAACTCCGGTCTTGACTTGTCAAACCGGAGTTTTTTATTGCCTGATATATTTCAGGCGCTTATTTTATTATAGAAATCCGGGCGGTCACCATTGGGCAAAGAATTACCTAGCTAAAGGTTTTGCTGTGTTATATCTGTTTTACGCTATACAAAAGGTAGTAAGAGAAATCAGAGATATTGCAACGAGATCATACACATATTATGCCACTTAGTCTTTAGGTGAGTCATGATTCCAATTCCACCAATTACTTATTTATTCATTTTTTACCTTCTTTTGTTTTTGATCCCGATCGGATTGTCGGTCGAGGCACCTAGTCCCGGCGGGAATCTATTCTGGCTGATCATAGCAGTAATAAATTTCGTAATCTTCGCATTGACGCATTACTGTACAAAATCGGAGGGGTTAACCCTAAATTACGGCCTAATTGAAATCTGTGAATCTGGGCAATCGGGATGTGCGAACATCACTTTCGTGTATATGGTTCCTTTGCTCTTTATCGCATATCTCTTAGCTGTAGTTGCGACCTTCAGGAGCTTTTTTAAGGGGCGCAGGTTCTCACAGGAGAGATGGATTGCAATTGTGTCGAAGTTAGGTCCAGGCGTTCAATATGGCCCGATAGTCAATGCAATCTCGGACGAACTTGCAAAATCTCCCAATAGGCCAGATCTCTATCTCCGGCGCGCCGAAGAATACGAAAAGTGCGGGTTATACGAGCTTGCCATAGCCGACTACGATAAGGTATTATCATTTCAATATAGCAACGCCGATGTCTTGTTTCGTAAGGGAAGAATATGCGAGGAGCTCGGAAGAATAAGAGAAGCCATTATTGCATATAATCTTTTTATGCAATTTGGATCGAAGGAAGATAAGGAAAGGCGGGCTTTGGTGCAGGAGTGGCTGACTGCTCTAGAGGATCAAAGTGATTGATTTTCTTCAACTTGGCCCGGGCCTGGTGGCCGATCCCCTTTAGGGGTCGGGACTTTAATCTTATTCCTATTTTCGTAGTTTGTAGGGCGGGATCCCTGCGATCCCGCCATCTTTGCTTCGGCGCATCGAATGCACCATTTACCGTACCGTGCATGCGTGGGCGGCAGGCGTCCCCACCTGCCCCTCTTAAATCGCGCCCGGGTTACCCCACCCTTCAGAAAAGACTACCCGACGAAACTTTGTTACAAGCCGCAGTCGCTCAACGGCTCCATGAGGTCAGAGTCGCTCATGGCCGAAAGACTTCCACCGAAACGGCCGCAGACAGCCTCATCGAAACATTCAAGAATCTCGTCCTGCTCTTCCTTATCCAATTGAAAGAAAGGCTCAAGATCCGCGAGATCGTCTTCATCGAGTTCCAGGAGAAGGTCGGCCGGGCAGGCGGCTATCTCTTCATTCGTTGCCGAGACACAGTCGGCCGCCAACTCGCATACCCGAGCCAGCAGGGCATCAACCGTCGTGATCTTGGAATTAGGTCCGGCATTATTGTCGTCCCCGTCGCACGCGATAAACATAATCGCGATCAACCCGATAGCAAGAATCATCCGCGGTGCTTTCATGGTCTTTCTTCCTTCTAATGGATTATTAATTGTTACTGGGTTTCTTCGTATTACCCGGACTTTCCCCATGCCGACGGCACCCATATGCTCAATTATGCCTCTGTCTGCAAGTTGAAAATGCGATCTGGTGTTGTTATCTGAAATGCCTTCTGGCTTGCTCGAAAGTCTCCCGGTTGCGGCGGAATTGAACCCGCCTGTTGCCTTACGCCGATTATGATACATGGATTATGACAAGAATGCAATATATTTAGAAACCAAAAGGTTAAGATCAACCGGTAATACGGAAAATTAAAGGCCGGACACGGAAGAAATATCAGGAATGCTTTCGGATAGAACTTCGTGCCGCGCCAATATCCCCCTCAACCCCGATAATCTTTTTTTGCCCACCTTTCCTGGAAACCGGTTATCTTTGTTCACGTTTTACTGAATAACCATCCGGGAGGAACTATTTATATGAAACCCAGCCGCATTACCGCCGCCCTCGGCCTGACCCTGATTATCCTCGGCCTTATTGGCTTTATCGGCTCCCAGTCCATCGCGGGATTTGTCCCCTTTCTTATCGGAGCCTCTCTCATTTATCTGGCTTTCAGCCGAAGCCGCGTTGCCACCCTCGTTTTCGGCCATACTTGTATCGTCGTCGGCGCCTATCTCATCACCTGGGGCATCTTGCTGTTGCCGCACTCCGAACCGAAAATGGCCCACATCTTCGGCCGCCCCCTTTTCTGGGGAATTTTCTGCCTGATGGGCGGTATCTGCGCTATCTTCCACGGCTTCTGCCGCTGCGTCACCAAACAATCCGACCAATTCGAGGGGATAAGTACAAAATAATCGATTATTAAACAATATGTATGACTATCCTAAAGGCGATATGTAGCTGTTCCGAGGGCGTGAAACGGCCGAGAAACCCGATATTTGATTCTACTTCGGAGGGCTCCAACCGGGAGCGTCGAACCTGGCAGATTCGGATTCTCGACCCACCTTGTTCAGGACGATACGGACCCATGGCAAAATCTCGAGTTTGGTCCACTCTTCCGGAGTAAAAAATTTCGCGTCGGATGCCTCATCAGATTCTCTCCGGATTGTCCCTCCGATTATATCACAGGCAAAGACAGTCATGATATAGGACACTTGGTCGCCATTGGAATAAGTAACCTTGAAATCGGGTCCCCCGAACACGCCGCATATGGAAATCGGCTTGACCTGAAGACCTGTTTCCTCCCACACTTCGCGCACGACCGCATTTGCGGGAGTCTCGCCCGGTTCAATACTTCCTCCCGGCAGAACCCACCGATTCACGTCGGTGTGCTTGATGAGAAGAACTCGATCAGATTCATCAAAAACCAATCCTGTCACCGACGGCATGATAATGAGATCATGTCCAATCAGACTTCTGAGACTCTGAACATATTTCGACCTTGGCACCGGCTACTTACCTCCAAAAGATTCAACGTTAGTATTCTGCAATATAGCTTAGGATAGCCGTGATGTCATTACCCCTTTTCGCATGGCCGGATAGCCGACCATTCATGGCAGGCATCATGCCGTGAGGCTGCGGACGCTCACCCTTCAGGGTGCGTTCTTCCGGTTAGAGCATTCCGGTGGCCGCTCTCCTTCAAGGGTCGGGATTTACATCTTATTATTCGCCCTGGTGCCCCACAGCTTGCTGTGGGTTCTTGTATTCGCCTTCGAGCCTCACTCCCGCGCTTCGCGGGGTGGGGCGGGGAAAAAATGGCGCATACCAATCAATCCCCCGCCCCTGGTGCCCCATGGCTGCTGCTATGTATTAAGTCAAGCTCTTTCAACCTGTCGGATACGAACCAGTCTGCTATTCGTGGTCGCAGTCTACTGCGCCACAGGTAAGGTATTCGCTGTTTATCCGAGGCAAGGTGACAAACTTGCCAGCGTGGTCCCGTTTTGGCCACAGCCGTGGGGACGTCATCCTTGCGTTACATCAATGGTTCTGTTCCGGTTCTTTCATTTAAGCTGCTGAGTGGCAACGATATTCAACCTGATCAAGTAACACCCGACGCATTGCCAGTAATAAGCGTCGAGCGACCGCAACAATCGCCCGTTTCCCGCCGGCCCGTTGTTTTAACCGATCGTATACGGTTCGCAGGTGATTATCTCGACGAATCGCAATCCAGGCCGCCTCAATCAGCAGGCTGCGCAGATAGCGATTGCCCATTCCTGTGATCCGTCCCATACGAATATGATCACCACTGGAATACTGTGACGGTGTCAGTCCGACATACGCCGCCAAAGCATCAGCCCGCGTGAAGCGCTCAACCTGTCCCAGTTCCAACAACAATGCCATACCCGTGATCACACCAATTCCCGGAACCGTCTGCAATAATCGAAGCCGTTTACAATAAGGCGCGGTCGTGGCTAATTCACGAAGCAACTTGGTTTGCTCGACCAGCTGTTCGGTCACCAAACGGTACATCGTCAGAAGCCGGGTATAACTCTGCTGCATCCAGGAATCAGCAAATGTAATGGACGCCAGACTACGCTCTACGGGACCGGTCCAGCGACCCGTCCCGGTATTCACCGATAAACCATGCAAGGCCAATTCCGCCTTGATACGGCTCTGCAATCGAGTTCGATCCTGAACCAGTTGGCGACGACGGCGAAGCACCTGACGATGACTCCGCTGCATCGGATCGGGAATCCATATCGAGAACAACATCCCCCGCGATAACAACCAGCTCAACTTCCCACTGTCTCGTCTATCTGTTTTGACCCGATTGCCCACTACTATCGGAATCAGACTGGGTGGCGTTACCACACACCTCGCGCCCCAGCCAACGACACAATCGTACAGCCAGTACCCTGAAAAACCAGCCTCGTAGACGACTGTCACTCGATCCGGTGGATAACGTGAGAGCACTGAGATCAGCGCCTCCCAGGATCCCGGTATATTGCCCGTAAACAACTCCTGATCCATTGTCCGTACCGTTACGTGCCATTGCCTGAGATGAATGTCGATACCAACATAAATACCATTTTCAATTTCATCAATTCGACCGTATCTTGACATTCGAGCCTCCTGTTCTGAGAATCTGTCGTTTGGTTGTATCTCGACAAGATATCTCGCCCGAACAGAGGCTCAAATAATATCATAGTTACTTGCTGTGGTTCTTTGCAATTTCTCGCCAAACCAACACCCGGCGGGTGGCCCACAGTTTGGAGTTTGTTGAAAAACCTTCGAATCTGGTGCCCCATCCGGCGAAGGCGGCGAAGCGGCCGAGGCGGGTGGGTTGTAATCGATTTAACACCAACCATAAACATTTCCAACAAAATTGTAATCTTGAGTCTATTATACTTATTCAACATGCCCCCTTGCCGTGGGTTCTTGATACTTCTCGCCAAACCGACACCCCCATCGCCCCGTGCTCTCCGCCAATACCCCAATAAACTTATTCCTTCCTGTACCCCTTGAAATCCCCCTGGGCAAATTCCTCCCGCACCGGATGAAACACATCCATCACGATCGTTGCTTTCACCGCCCGCGCCGAATGGGGAATATTCGGCTTCAGAACAAACGCTTTTCCCGGGGTGATACTATGAGCAATCCCTTCCACCGTCAACTCCAATTCCCCCTCGACCACATTGACCACCTGTTCATGATGGTGACTGTGCTCCGGGACCACCGCCCCTTCGTCCAAACGCACATGCATCACCGAAACTGTCGAGGCCGTCACCACTCGCGCCCGGACTCCTCGGGCCAGTTCAAATTCCGCCATATTTTTTAAATCCACCAGGCCCATTTTTCCTCCTTCGGCCTATTTAATCCTCTTTCTCAAATACGCTTTCACCTGCCATAAGTTCCCTGATTCCAAAAGGATAGCCGGAGACGGCGCCGTTTTCGCGTCTCCGCACCATTTCCCGGACGGCCGGGACTAAAGTCCCTGACATTTTCTTTCGATAATAATATAGACGAAATTGTCCGCGAAGGTATCTCATGAAGAAAACGAAAGTCGACGATCGCCGGCGTTTGGCCCGATGGAAATCCACCTACTTTTTTAAGGGAGACAAGAAATACGATCGTCCCTATTTTGATGTCATCGATCTGGCCACCGGAAATTCTCTCGGGCACCTGGTCGACCTCACCTTGGAAGGCATGAAAATCATTGGCCGTCATTCCCTGGAAGTTAACAAAACTTATGATATCCGTATCGACCTTCCCCAGGAAGTAAAAGGGACCGAGGAAATTACCGCCCAAACTTGCTGTGTCTGGTGCGAGAAAGACATCAACCCGGAATTCTATTACGCCGGCTTTAAAATCCTGTCCATCACGCCCCCGTTCAGCGAAATCGTCGGCACCCTGATATCGAATTAATCGATTTCACCGCAGGATACTGATATGTGGAATAAACGAAAGCACGAACGCCGCAATTCAATCGGAGTCTTCAAGGTATACGATCGCTACAACAATACCTTTCTGGGGAAATTGGATAATTTGTCGCCCGAAGGCCTCATGATTTGTGCCGAACGCCCTTTATCCCGCGACCAGATTTATCATCTCCGCATTGACCTGCCCAACCCCATTAGTAATCGGAAGAAAATCTTTCTCGATGCCGAATGCCGATGGTGTCGACGCCACGACCAGGATAAAGTATTCGGAATCGGCCTCAAATTCATAAATATACCTGAAGGCGACGCTCACGCCGTTGAATATCTCCTGTCCAGTTGGAGCCAGAATAATTCCGGTGTCTTCGGCAATAACCTGCTTTTGGATAAATAACTCCCGTTACCCGATCGCGATCATTGTCGGGCGATAATTTCCTTACAAAATCGATATCATTTCGATGGTAATCCGACATCGCCCCTTTATATAGAAGGAGTATTATTAAAAGGCAAAATTATGCCCATTTTTCGAATTTATCTGATATCCGAACAAACCCATTTTCGCAGAATCTATTTTCGCCCTAACCGTATACATTCCCGCATGTTCCACGGAAATGTCGCTAAAACTTGTCCCCGACCTGATCGGGGAATGGGGAAAAATGTGGCGAAACGAACCCATTTGGGGTTGGGTGTCCGGCGTAGGTCGGCGTTCCGAGATATGCCGGAGGCGTATCGAGAAACCCGACATCTTTCTTTCGTACTCATTTTTATGTCCCGCCAACCACCGAGGGGAGGTGGCCCACTCCCGCGCTTCGCGGGGTGGGGTCGGCACAAAATATAGCATTTCGAAAAGATTATGGCCTTTGACTCCTTAAAAATAACAAAACGAACCCATTTTGCCAGACGGCTCCCCTTCATTGAACCGGAGGATTTTGGTAGGTCGGCGTTCCGAGAGTCCCGCGTGACGCGGGAAGCGAGAAACCCGACATATTATTCCGTTAAAAATTATTCCAAAACGAACCCAACTCATGGTACTAAATTGCGCGACAATAAACTACAGCGAATTTTCGGGGCTGGTCAAAATATCGTATCCGGTGGCCGATCCCCTTCAGGGGTCAGGACTTTCGATTTCATGTTCTTTTCCCGCCAACCACCGAGGGGAGGTGGCCCACTCCCGCGCTTCGCGGGGTGGGGTCGGCACAAAATATAGCATTTCGAAAAGATTATGGCCTTTGACTCCTTAAAAATAACAAAACGAACCCATCTTTTCGTATGTAATTCAAAAATCACGGGATTTTCTATGAACGGAATATACCTATGACCAAAGATCTGAATGAGATTTTCGAAACTCTCAAGGCCGAACTCCTCAAGTACTCGCCGCCTTTCAGTCTCAAAAGCGATCATGGCTCGCGGCTGGAATTGACTTCTTATAAAGATGTCGTCATTGCCGGGCGTAAAAAAGACGAAATCTATTTTGCCGGATTAATTATCCAGAGCAAATACGTCGGCTTTTATTATATGGTCATCTATGTCGACCCGGGAAGTAAAAAGTCTCTCGGCCCGGAACTGGCCAAAACCCTTAAAGGTAAATCCTGCTTTCACATCAATTATCTGGACAAGACCCTGCTTTCACAGATTAAAAAACTTTTGGCCTCCGGAAGAAAATATTACAAAGAGCAGGGCTGGGTATGACTCGGAATAGAAAGGGGCCATTAATCTCATCGGCCCCTTGATTGGCAACACGATCGAATTATTCTATCGGCGACTTTTTTTTACATAAGTTTATAAGTCAGCCCCAATGCCAGGACCTCTTTGAGCCGTCCCTTCTTGCTGACCTGCTTGTCGTACAGCCACTGATTATAGAATGCTACTTTAATGTACTTCGACACGTTGATTGTTATCCCATGCTCGAAATTGACATCGACCGCCTTCCAGTAATCGTTTTCCTGCTTATCTTCATCCGATATAAACAGCGCTTTATAAACCGTCAATTTGGCCAGGTACCCCATGTTATCCTTCAACGCCAATTTGATATCCGTGTTGGATTCGATACCGCCGTCGTTGGCCGTCGCCGTTTCATCAGTCGAGAGAGCCACATCAAAATACCGGTTTCGATAATGCTTATAGGCCAACCCCAGGCGGGTCATAATTTCATCGTCGTCGGTTTTCATCAGTTGTCTGGCAATACCCGCGGAAAAAGTGAGCATGATCGGGTCGATATTTTCCTTATGGGCCTCATCGGAGGCATCCAGAAACTGACTTTCAAAGCGGAACGACGTAAACGGCTGGACAAACGTTTTGGTCATGAACAGCCCCAGAAACTCGATATCTATCTTGTCCGAGGACTTCTTGGGTTTCGACCAGGATTTGGTCTCTTCGTCTTGAGTCGATGTCTGTCCGAATGACAATTTGCTGGTATTTTTCAGGCGAAACCAGGGTGCCAGAAACCTGGAAAAAACACCGTTGGCGTTGCCGACCCAGTTAAATGTCCCGGCCTCGCCGCCGGTCCAGCTATCGGAATAACTGGCCTGGGTCACGGTCAGGTCGACATCAAGAGATTTGGCCCATTTCGTTACTCCCAGGGTATCCGGTGTATCCTGTCCTTGGGCGCCCGTGCCCAGAAGTAACAAAAGAACCAGCGTTGCCATGAATCGTGAATGCTTCATCTTATACCTCCTTCGTCTTTATAATGCTGTTTTCATTTCCGGCTGATACGATTAATCCTGTCCCTTCCGGGGTGTTATAATGATATTGACTATCTATACTTAAGCATTTAACCTTCGGCCATGTCAAGGCTTAAATCGCAGACGGAAATCCAGTTCCTGAAAGGGGTGGGACCCCGCCGGGCCGAAGCCCTGGCCGCGGTAGGAATCAAAACCGTCGCCGACCTGCTCTACTATTTACCGCGCAAGTACCTCGACAGAACCCAGATTCTGACCATCGATAAATTGAAGGCCAATCTTTCCACCACAGTGGTGGGAAAAGTCATGGGGAAGGGGATCCTGAAAGGGAAATCGCCCCGACTGGAAGTAATCCTGGGCGATACCACCGGTTATCTGGCGTTAATCTGGTTCAATCGCCCTTACCAGTTCGAGAAGATGTTTAAAAAAGGGGATGTGCTCGCTGCCACGGGCGATGTGACATATTTTCAGCAACTGCAAATGGTCCACCCGGAAATCGAACGGATGGGCGATGAAGACGACCAATTAATTCACGCCGGGCGGATTGTCCCGGTTTACCCTTCGACTTCGGGATTAAAATCGGCCATGATAACCGGCCGGGTCATGCGCCTTCTTGTCATGCGGGCCCTGGAGGAAGTGGGGGAGACCATCGCCGAATATTTGCCGCCCGAGACGCTGACCGGCCTTAGTTTGCCTTCGCTCGCCGAAGCCCTTCAGGGAGTTCATTACCCGGCCGCTCTTGAACAGGCCGAAAAGGCGCGGCGGCGCCTGGCCTTCGATGAGCTCCTGGATCTGCAATATCTGATTCTTAGCCTTCGCCGTGAAAAATCCGAAATCGAAAAAGCACACCGCTACCATCCTCCCGGCGAAAAAGTGCGCCGCTTTATTGACGCTCTATCGTTTCGCATGACCGACGACCAGAATAAGACCGTGGGAAAATTATTTGAAGACATGCAATCCCCCCGCCCCATGCACCGCTTATTGCAGGGAGATGTCGGCTGCGGCAAGACGGTTGTGGCGGTTTCGGCGGCCGTTTTTGCCGCCGAAAATAAACTCCAATCGGCAATCATGGCGCCGACGGAATTATTGGCCGAACAGCATTTTCAAACCTGGCGCGAACCACTCTTGAAAATAGGTATAGAATCCGCCCTTTTGACCGGTTCCCTGAACGCCCCGGTCAAGAAAAGCCTGGTCGATGCCATCGGGAAAAATCAGGCCCAGATTGTGTTTGGTACCCACGCTATTCTCTCTCACCCGGTGGAGTTCGAGCGACTCGGTTTGGTCGTGATCGACGAACAGCACCGCTTCGGAGTCATGCAACGGGGGAAATTGATTTCCAAGGGAAACGAGCCGGATACATTAATTATGACCGCCACCCCTATACCCCGAACCCTGGCCCTGACACTGTACGGCGATCTGGATATTTCTTCCATAAAGACCATGCCTCCCGGCCGCCGGCCGACCCGTACCGTTTGGCGGACAGCCAACTCTCGCCCCGAGATTTTCGAATTCCTAAAGACACAGGTCAAAGCCGGAGAGCAGGTGTTTTTGATTTACCCCCTGGTGGAGAAGTCCGATAAGATCGACCTCTTGGCCGCCGAAGAGGAGTTCAAAAACCTGCGCGATAATATATTTAAAGATTTTCGGGTAGGCCTGGTCCATGGCCGGATAAAAGCCGCTGAAAGAGACCAGACCATACGACAATTCCGCGACAGAGAGTTGGATATACTAGCCGCCACGACGGTAGTCGAGGTCGGCCTGGATATCCCCTCGGCCAATTTCATGGTGATCGAACATGCCGAAAGATTCGGCCTGGCTCAATTACACCAGTTGCGCGGAAGGGTAGGTCGGGGAGGAAAGCGGGCCACCGTCATCGCCCTGGCCGTGCCCCCCCTATCGGAACTGGCCCGGGCCCGGCTGGATTATTTTGCGGCCCATACCGACGGCTTTAAGATCGCCGAAGCCGACCTGGAATTACGCGGACCGGGTGAATTTTTCGGAACCCGCCAGCATGGATTACCGGAACTCAAAATCGCCAATCTGGTCCGCGACGGCGACTTATTGGAGCCCGCCAGAAAATTGGCGACGGAATTATTGCTCCCCAAAGAGGTTGACGGCCAGGAAAACAGGAAAATGAAGAATTATCTCGAGAAAAAAGCCGCCGGCCGGCGAAACTTGACAAATTATGGTTAGCCTTTATTTTTGTGTAATCAAATAAGTCACTGGTGCATATAAGTAATGATGGGTGGATTCTATGTCTGAAACTGATAACCGGAATGATAATCTCTTTATCAGTATTGTATTGTCTTTACAGATGGCCGCCGTACAGCAGTTGGGGAAAATTATGTCCCCCTTGACCGGCAAAATCGAAAGGGATTTGAATCAGGCCCGTTCGACCATCGATATGCTGGAAATGCTCGCCCGCAAAACCAGGGGAAATCTGTCAGCCGATGAAGAAAAACTCCTGAATCACATTCTTTTCGAACTCCGCCTGAATTATGTCGATGAACTGAAAAAAGAGGAGCCGAAGCCGGCTTCGGAAAAGGTGGAGACAGAAACTCCCCCGACCGATAATAAGAATAAAGCGGCCGAAAGTTCGGACGACCAATCTGGCTGATAGACGCGCCGCCGCCCCTTTATAATTGGGCTTTTGGCTTGCCTTTTGATAGCCGGTGTGTATATTTAAAACCGGAGAGGGCTGATGGTACTGGTTGACTGGAAGAAAAATACGAGCGAACTGATTCGGGAGTATAACGGAGTGATAATCGAAAATCATCCGCTGGCGGATTTGAATACGTTCGGCACTGGGGGACCGGCCCGGCTTTTTACCTCGGTTACCGATTCCCGGCAGTTATCCGAGCTGGTTCAATCCGCAATTTCCAGGGATATTCCGGTATTTATGCTGGGGGGCGGCTCGAATCTTCTGATTTCCGACGAGGGGTTCGACGGTCTTATAATTAAGAATGACATTAAAGGTATGGTAATTGAAGGGACTTCCATCGTTTGCGGAGCCGGGGAATCCCTTCAGGACCTGATCGATTATGCGTCCCTAAACGGCCTGGCCGGTCTGGAATTTGCCGCTGGAATATACGGTTCCGTGGGGGGGGCAATTTTCGGGAACGCCGGGGCTTATGGTGCCGAGATGAAAGATATCCTGGAATGGGCCGAATTGGTGGATCATAAGGGCCAACTCCGAATTGAACGGAAAGACTATTTTCGCTTTGAATATCGGTCCTCATACCTGAAGAAAACACGGGAATATATTACCCGGGCCGGGTTTCGCCTGAAAGCCGGCAACCCGCAGGAAATAGCCGCGCGAGTTAAAGATATCCTGGCCGTCAGGCGGGAAAAGCTCCCTTCCGATAAGCCCTCGGCAGGTTGCTTCTTTAAGAACATTCCGGATAGTTCCCAGCCGTTCGGGAAATTGGCGGCCGGGAAACTGCTGGAAGAAATTGGTGCCAAGCAGGCCCGCTATGGCCAGGCAGCGGTATTCGAAAAGCATGCCAATATTTTGATAAATGACGGCCGGGCAACGTCTTCAGAAATAAGAAAGTTATCGCAGATGTTGAAACAAAAAGTGAAAGAAAAATTCGGTATCGAATTAAAAGAAGAAATTACATTATTGGGGAATTTTAAGGAGGAGAATCTATAGCACCTTTTTAATGATGTAAAGTCAACCGGCAGAGAGCCGATGGCAGACATAAAAAGTTGAAGACTTTCTTAAGAATATCGGCGTTTTTCTGGCTTTTGACCGGGTCGTTATGGGCCGGTCAGCCGCAATATAACGCCCAACTCACGCCCCCCCGGGGTGTTTTTATAGCCCCGCTTCCGGATGCGGGCGATATTCCCGTCATTTCTCTTGATTTAACAGAATTCCATCCCGACTTCAATTTGGCCAAGCGATTTGCCCCGGCGCCGATAGCCGAAAGATCCAGTTTCTCCGAAAATAGCATCACCTTTACTGGTTATTACTATCGCAGCGGCACCGATTATGCCGGCTACTATATACCCCTAACGGTGGACGCCCCCGCTTATTCTGAACATCGCCGCGCCATGCTCCTGGAGCGGGAACTCCAAAATGTCCGCGCCCAGGCCCTGACCAAACAGCAAAAAGATAAAAAGGGCGGACTGGTTTCTTTTAACATTCCCATCAAATCGGAGACTTTTGAATCGATTTTTGGCGAGGGCGGCGCCGGTCTCAATGTCTCCGGATATCACCGCATCACTTTTTCCGGGAGATCCTCCTGGACCGACGGGGCCTCGACTGCCACCAATCGGCAGAATAAGTTCCCCTCCCTCAATATGGAACAGATTTCGCGGTTTGATATCAATGGTACTATCGGCTCCAAAATTACCGTCTCTGTGACCCATGATTCCAAGACCGATATTCCGCTGGCGAACCGCCTGATGCTTCGATATAAGGGGGACGAAGACGATATTCTAAAAACCGTCGAAGCCGGCAATACCACTCTTTCGCTTCCCAATACCAAATTTGTCGGCTACTCGCAGAGCATTCGCGGCCTGTTCGGCCTCAAAACTGAGGCTCAAGTAGGCAACCTCACCGTAACGGCCATCGCCAGTCAGGAAAAAGGCAACTCGGAGCGAACCTCCATGGAAGCCGGTACCAGCGCCCGCAAAAAGCATATCCGTGATTATGGCTATGCCGGCGGCCGCATTTATGATTTGGGGAGAATTGATACCGCCATATTTGACATCAATGAAATTGACTATTTCCGGGGCGATTCCATTATAACCATCGAAATCTATACGGCCAGCCGCAGTTACGGCGGTATCAATAACGAATCCGATCCCGAGGCCCGCTTCTGGGTGGATCCCGATGACACCACCGTGGCCCCTAACGAGGCTTCCACGACCCGCGTCAAGCAAGTCGCAGGGGATGACTATTTTGCCCATCCGACTCAATTCTATGTAATCTTTGACAATCCCAACGCCGGAACCAATTATCAGATCGGCGCCTATATGATCATCAGGCGCTCCACGGGTGTTATCGATACCATCGGCTCCTTATCGGAACAGCCCTATCAATTGAAACTGATCCGCCCCGATCAGCCAGCCAATAATTTAGTGAGCTGGAATTATGAGTGGCGGAATGTCTATTCGCTTCAAGAGACAAATATTGATTTGGACGGCCTGGAAATAAATGTCTTTCGCGGCACTAACGGCACCGAGGATCGCGAGGACAACCTGTCGCATCAAAATGGAGTCAACTATATCCTGATTCTTGGCTTGGATCGTTTCGACCTGTCGGGTAATGCTGAACCCGACGGCCTGGTCGATGTCAAGACTCCCATTGTTGACCCCAATCTCGGGCTGTTGATATTTCCCGACCGAAAACCCTTCAATCCTGGCCGCGATTTCGTGTCCGGGACAAGCCTTGACCCCCGCGTCCCTGAAATTTACGATCTCCTTCCCAGTAACAGCGATATGATCAAGCAAAGTCAATATTATATCGAAATCTCGAGCCGCAGCCGCACGGCCGAAGTAAGCCTGGGCAAGCCCAATATTCTAGAGGGTTCGGAGCGAATTACCATAAACGGCGTGGAAGCCGTCAAAGGCGTTGATTATAACATTAACTATGATTTCGGCCAGGTAACCTTCTTGACCGAGGCCGGAACCGATCCCAATTCGGTTATTAATATCGATTTCGAGTATCAACCCTTTATCTCGGCGCAAAAAAAATCATTGTTCGGCGTCCGCGGTGAATACGCCTTTAGCGAAAACTTGAAGTTCGGCAGCACCTTTCTTTATAAATCCGATAAAGCCACCGATCGCAAACCCAAGGTTGGCCAGGAGACGGCCAAGGCTTATGTTTGGGACGCCGATATATCTTTGAAAATGCAGCCCCACCTGCTGACCAGCGCCGCCAACGCTTTACCCCTGTTTGCCACCGAGGCCAAGTCCAATCTCCAGGTTTCCGCCGAGATTGCCCGGTCTTTTCCCAATCCCAACGTCGATGGCACGGCTTACATTGACGATTTTGAGGGAAGTCGCGATTCGTATTCCCTGGGGGTATATCGGTCGTTATGGACGGTGTCGTCCCCGCCGATTTCGCTCGATTCCACACGCTTCCGAAGCAAGGTGATTTGGTATAATCCCATTAATCAAATCCCCACGGAACAGATCTGGAATCGCGAAGTCGCCACTACGGAAAGTTCCACGCAGACTCTTTGGGCTACTTTTACCCCGGCCGATTCCGTGATGATTGTTGATACGACCGGGGGTATCACCTATCAGGGCGCCGACCCGGCTTTAAGTTGGGCCGGTATTATCCGGGGTATGACGGCCGGTGCCATAAATCAGGATCGCGCCCAGTTGCTGGAAATACGCTTGAAAGGCGATTACGGAGTCCTGCATATCGACCTGGGGAATATTTCCGAGGATGTTAACGGGAACGGCGAAAAGGATACGGAAGACAAACTTCAAAACGGCATCAGAAATGGAATTATCGACGCCGGTGAAGATACCGGCCTGGACGGACTTTTCAATGAAGAAGAACCGGGTTATGATCTCATAACCAATCCCGATCCCAATGGCGACGACTACTTTTATATCAGCAATAATGACTACAGTCGCATAAATGGAACAGAGGGTAATAAAGATGATATAGATCGACTGGGACGGCCTGATACTGAAGACATCAATCGCGACGAAAACTTCAATTTGCAGAATAACTATTTCTCTTTTACGATTGACCTGGCCGGCGACGGATTTTTGGTAGACAGTTCCGAATTCAATGGATGGCGGACATTCAGAATACCTATCCGCGAACCGGAAAACAGCGATACGGCAGGCGATCCCCAGTGGTCACTTATAAATTTCGTCCGCATTTGGTTCGAATCCCCGAGCGGGACCCCGTTTACGGTTGCCTTTGCGGCCATGGATTTGATTCAATCCAACTGGGATGACACCCTGATTACCTTCGATCCGACCACCGATACCAAATTTAACGTGGCCGTCATCAACACGCAGGAAAATTCCAACTATGAACCGCCGCCGGGAGTGGCCGGCTATTATGATAAAACCAGCGAAACCCGCGAGCCGGAGCAATCGCTTCTCTTTAAATTCGAAACCCTGCAGCCCGGTGACAGCTGTCTGGCTTCCCGTGTCCTCTTCGATACTCCCAGCTATGTCGGATACCGGACGCTTAATATGTACGTTCACGGTCCCGATATTATCGACTCGCTGCTGTTTTTCTTCCGCCTCGGTTCCGACACCGCCAACTATTATGAATTTCGGACAATTTTAAGACCTGGTTGGGATCCGGCCAATGAAGTTACCATGGATTTTAATGAAATAACGATCCTCAAGGATTTTCTTATACAGGCCCAATCGGAAAATCCGGACACCAACCAGATTTTCAGCGCTGATAGTACCTATCGCGTTTACGGCAGCCCCACTTTAACCAGGGTAAAGTATCTGGCTAACGGATTGGTGAATATTTCGCGGGATTCGGCCCGCCCTTCCGGGGAAGTCTGGATCAACGAACTCCGCCTTTCCGACGTCCGAAAAGATCCCGGCATGGCCGCCCGCGTGGCCGCCAGTGGTAATGTCGCCGATCTTTTCTCTTATAACGCCGGCTACGAATATCAGGACAGTTATTTCCGGGGCATATCCAGCTCCACTCGCGGCGGTTCCACGGAAAACCTGGGCAGCGGCAAAACCCGCACCACCTATAATTGGTCGGTTCGGTTCGGGTTGGAGAAATTTCTCCCGCGTTCCCTGGGAGCCAATCTGCCGGTTTCCTATAGTTTTAATAAAAGTACCATGGTTCCCCGACTCCGTTTCGGAACCGATATTATTCTCCCGCCCGAATTGCAGGACGCCGAGAGCGAAATCAGCACCAGCAAATCGATAACCATATCCGAGTCTTTTAATAAGAATACCAAAAACCCCATATTCTCGTTATTGCTCAATCGCTTTAACTCCAATTTTTCATACACTCGCTCCGAGGGAAGATCACCCAAATTGCCCATGTCCCTGAATGAGAGTTACCGCCTCGGGGGCAACTACAATTTGAGTATCAAGAAGGTGCCGCATATAAAGCCTCTTTTCTGGACAAAGCCCTTTCCCATATTGAAGCGCTTGGGAAACAGCAAATTTTATTTCTTTCCCGAAACTCATGGTCTGACCGGCAGCCTGAATCGTAATTTCAGTATTTCCGAGAACTCCAGCGGTGTTATTACCCAATCGCTTCGCCGGACTTTCGACGGTTCCTATAAAGTAAATTATAAGATTTCTGACAATCTCAATACTAATTTCAATATGGTTACCCAGCGGGATATGAATAATCCCGAAACCATCAAATTTTCATTGGATCCCAAAAAGTTTAAACTGGGCCGGGAAACGGGTTATAGTCAGGGTTTCGGAGCTACCTATAATCCGGCCATTTTTACATTCCTGACGCATAATATTAACTATTCGGTATCGTACCGCGAAGTTCTCAATGTTCGAGATAGCACACTGAATGCCGATGCTTCAAAATCATACGGGGTCGCCGGTGTTTTTGATTTCAAGAAATTCTTCGGTACCACCAAGGGCGGTGCCAAGCCGCGTCCGCGGAAAGGGCCGGCCAATAAAGATAAAGTCGAAGAAAAGGCCGATACGACGTCCGGTCTGGTGGATAAGGACGGCAAACCGGTTAAAAAAGTAATAGTGGCCGAAGGCAAAGGCAATGTTCTTGGCTCAATGATGCGACCTTTTAAGCGGGTCATGGGGTTTTTGACAGGATGGATTAATCCCATTAATTACGACTACAATGAGAAATATGGCTACGGTTACACGGGTCTCCTGGAAAGAGCCCAGTTAAAATTCCGCTTCGGGTTGACCGATGAATTGGGCGCCAGGGTAAGCAATAACCTGGGCACCAATACCCGTTCCACCGCTGTCGGCAAAGCCACCGGATTGACGCTCCGCTCGGGAACGACTTTTTTGGGCGGCCTGAAAACCGATGTCACCTTCAATCGCAAGATTTCGCGAGACATCATCAAAATAACCAATCCCCAAAAGGTCGTCTCGACAACTTTCCCTGATATAAAATTTACGATCCAGCCTTTGAGAACCATTACTTTCCTGAATCCCCTTATCCGCCGTTTTTCTCCTCGAACCAGTTATAGCCGGGTCACGGGCGAAACCGAGAATCTGCAGTCGGGGCGTATTACTTCGAAACAATTGACAATCAATCAGCGCCCTCTGCTGGCATTGAATTTGAATGTTCTTCGCGGCGTGACCATGGAGTTCAGTACCGATCATACTGTTTCGGAAAGTGAGACATACAATTCCCAGACAGGTTCTTTGACCAATCGCCGGCGAAATACTCAGAATAACTATAACTACGGTATTCGTTATTCTTTCACTTCGCCTAACGGAATTAACATCCCGGTTTTCGGCAAGATCCGCTTCAAATCGACCATGACATTATCCTGCGACATCAGTTACCAGACGCGCAAAGAAGAAAGCGCCGAAGGAGAGAACCCCTACGTTTCCACCGGCACTAATAACGATTTGTCGGTTTCGCCCATGATATCCTATACTTTTTCAACCCAGATTAAAGGCGGCTTGACGGCCAAATGGCAGGACAGCAACGATACCCAACTCAACCGCAAGTCGCATACCCGCGAATTGCGATTCTGGGTGGAAATTAAATTCTAAATTATCTGTTTGACTTTATATCACCCGCGTCTTTCATTCACTCAACTGGCTAAAGATACGATTGGGAATTCTATGAATTCGCATAACTTAATAAATGCCCGTATGTCCTGGAATTATTTGGCCGGAGTTATTTTCGGGCTCTTGATTATATCCTGTGGCAAGGCTTCAAAAATCGAAGATGTCCCGCTATTCGATGCCGGCCGCGCCTTTACGTATCTTGAAAAACAGGTTTCCTTCGGTCCCCGGGTGCCGGGTTCAGAGCCGGCCCGGGCCTGCCGGGAGTATTACTATCGATTTTTCGATAGTCTGGGTTTGACAATCGATACCATCATGTTCGACCATATCGACAAATCGACAGGCCAGAAAATAACCATGATTAACCTGCTGGTGCATTGCCCGGGAACGGACGAGGCGGGAGCCGGACGATATCTCTTTGCCGCCCATTACGACTGCCGTCCGCGGGCCGACCTGGACCCCGATACCAGTCGTCGCCATAATCCTATCGACGGCGCCAATGACGGCGCTTCGGGCGTGGCCGTTCTCATGGAGCTGGCGAACCTCCTGGCGAATCAGAAGGCTCGGGCGAAAATAGACCTGGTGCTCCTTGACGGCGAAGACTACGGCCATGCCGGCGATTTAAGCGAGTATTTTCTCGGTTCCCGCGAAATGGTCCGCCGCAATATCCGGGGACAATATCGGGCCGCCATTGTGATAGATATGATTGGCGACCGCGACCTGAATATATATCGAGAAGTGCATTCAGAAAAATACTACCCCTCCTGGAATGACAGCATTTGGAATATCGCCGCCCGATTGGGCGAAGCCGGTTTTATCGATTCCGTAAAACACGTCGTCTATGACGATCATCTTTCATTCATGACCGCCGGGATCCCAGCGATTGACATTATAGACTTCGATTATAAATACTGGCATACCCTGGAGGATACGCCTGACAAGTGTTCGCCCAACTCTCTGAAAAGCGTGGGACGCGTGATTACACAATTAATTTATGGTTTTTAAAAAGAACAATGAATGATAAAACTCTGAAAACTCCTCGGGATATTCCCTCCGTTGAAATTGCCGCGGCCCGGCCGAATATCACGGCCGCCGGCGAAGGTCTCCCGCGTCCTCTAATCATCGAAACCGTCCGCGGTATTATAGCCGAAATCAAAAAAGAGTTGGGTAAAAGTTACGCCGAACTGAAAAATGACGAATTTGAAAATAGAATCATAACCGAATTGCGGGCATTACGCCGACAAAAAATTACTCGCGTGATAAACGCCGCGGGCATTCTGGTCCACACCAACCTGGGAAGAGCCCCTCTGGCCGAGGCCCTTTTCGAACGTATCAAAGGGCAGGTCACCGGTTACAGCAACCTCGAATTTGACTTGGCCAAAGGAGACCGCGGCCGTCGCGGCGAATTGGCCGAGAAATATCTGGCTCTTCTGGCCCAGTCCGAAGCCGGCACCATTGTTAATAATAATGCCGCCGCCCTGTTTATAATACTGAACACGCTTGCCAATCGCCGGAAGGTAGTCATATCCCGCGGGGAATTGGTGCAAATCGGGGGCGGTTTCCGCATTCCCGATATTATCCATCGAGCCGGGGCTAAAATACTGGAAGTCGGGACGACCAATATTACCTCACTTAATGATTACCGCGCCGCCCTGGAGGAAAAACCGGCCCTAATTCTTAAAGTCCATCAAAGCAATTTCGCCCTGAAGGGATTTACCGATTCCGTGGATAATAAAGAATTGGTTCGCCTTGGCCGCGAGTTTGATATTCCAGTCGTCAATGACCTGGGAAGCGGGGTATTGATCGATACCCGGCGTTTTATCGCTCATCACGAACCGACCGTTCAGGAATCGGTTCGCGACGGGGCGGCCCTGACCTGTTTTTCCGGTGACAAACTTCTGGGGGGAATGCAGGCCGGACTTATCGTCGGAGCCCGGGATCTCATTAAAAGGATTAAGCGCAATCCCGTTTACCGCATCATTCGCGTGGATAAAACCGTCTTTTCGGCGCTTGAGGAATTGCTGGGATATTACCTTGATAATACCTGGGAAGAAAATATTAAACTCTGGCGGTTGGCCGCCCGGCCCGAATCCGAGTTGTATCAATGGGGACACGAAATTCTGGCGGCCCTGGGCGGCTCTGATAAAATTTCCTTAACCGCCTCACAGGGAATGATGGGCGGAGGATCGCTGCCGGAAGTTCCGATGGCCTCGGTGGCCCTGATTTTCGACAATGGCCTTTCGTCATCGCGACTGTCAACACTCTTCCGCGAGCAAACGCCGCCGATTATCGGGCGCATTTCCGATAATCGCTTCCTGCTGGATTTAAGGGCCGTCGACAAGGAAGATACCGACCTTCTTGTCGCCGCCATAAAGGCTGTCCTTTCACAGTTCTGATTAATGTATGTTTGTCATAGGTACCGCCGGACATATCGACCACGGCAAAACCTCGCTGATTAATCGCCTGACAGGTATTGATACCGACCGACTTCCCGAGGAAAAGGCCCGTGGTATGACTATCGACCTGGGCTTTGCCTGGTATGACACCCCGGCCGGGAACAGAGTCGGTATTGTCGATGTCCCCGGGCATGAACGGTTTGTCCGGAACATGATCGCCGGTGCCGGAGGTATTGACGCCGTCATTCTGGTGGTGGCCGCCGATGACGGCTGGATGCCACAAAGCCAGGAACATCTGCAAATCACCCGCCTGCTCGGCCTTCAATATGGCCTGGTGGCTCTTACAAAAATCGATCTGGTTGAGAAAAGTTGGACCGATCTGGTGGAGGAAGATATTCGGCAGAAATTAAAGGGGACCTTCCTTGAA
The DNA here is from genome assembly GCA_041752195.1 of Candidatus Zixiibacteriota bacterium. Lineage (GTDB taxonomy): Bacteria > Zixibacteria > MSB-5A5 > GN15 > PGXB01 > JBGSHP01. Next base: position 21,643 of record JBGSHP010000026.1, read on the forward strand.
ATATCCCCCGTTATTCGTCTTTCCTCGATCACGGGTGAAGGATTCGATAAATTACGCCGCGAAATTGATGCCCTATCGGAAAAAATAACCCGACGTGATGATATCGGCAAACCGCGCTTGTACGCCGACCGCTTTTTTGTCATGCCCGGTATGGGAGGCGTGGTCACCGGGACATTACGCGGCGGGACCTTGCAGGTGGGGCAGGAGGCTATCGTTTTTCCGGACCGCAAGATTGGCAAAATCCGGACTCTTCAGTCCCATAATAGGCAGGTCGAAAAGGCCTTTCCCGGACAGAGGACGGCCGTCAGCCTGACCGGTGTCGATAAGGAACACCTGCGCCGTGGCGGGGTGATTTCCTTGCCGGACATTATCGCCGCCTATCCTGAACATCCTGTACTGGCGTTAAGTCTGTCTTTGATCGAAGAATCACGCTTGATTATCGAAGACCGACGGCGGCTGTTGATTATCATGGGAACGACTGAAGTCGAAGGTGAATTGCGGTTTCTCGAAGTTGACAGATTGACACCGGGACAAAGCGGACTGGTTTTCTTTATCCCGGCCCAGCCCCTGTTGACCTTTATCGGCGACCGTTTTATTGCCCGGCTGCCGACGCCGCAAATCACCATCGGCGGGGGTGTGGTTCTGGATATACTGGACTCTTTGCCGCGCCGCAAGAATTATCAATCGTACGGTTATTTGCACGGCCGCACTTCAATGGCCATGGATTCATTGATAAATTCCGAGCTATTAAAAAATAACGGCAGAATATCGGATACCGACTTTGAATTCACTAATTTTTCCCGGGCAGAAATCGGCCAAAAACTGGAGAAAATGCTCCGAAGCGGGGAGTTGGTTACCCAGGGTCGTTTTTATTTCGGGGCCGCGGAATTAAAGCGGCAGATTGCGGAAATCACGCTCGGAATCGAGAATATTTTTCGTGATGCTCCCCATAAGGATGGGCTTCCCCTGGAAGAAATCAATTCGGCGACAAACCTGCCCAAAACATCGGTTGAAATTCTAATCGAGTATATGCTTAATAATAATCTCCTGGTTAAGAAGGGCAATCGCTATGATTTACCCCGGCGATTGATAAATGTCCGGGGTGACCTGAAAAAACTAGCTGACGAAATGGAGAAAGCGCTTCTCGAAACGCACCTGACACCTCCCCGCATCGACGAACTTATCGCCGGCGATAAAATGAAAAAAGAGGCTCTGGATTTCCTGTTGGCGGTGGGCGTGGCGGTTAAGGTATCTTCGGATATTGTCTTTCACCGGACTCACTGGCTTGGCGCCATCGATTGGATAAGGGAAGCCATTCGGCAAAACGGAAAATTGGGGGTAGGGGACATTCGCGAAAAACTGGGCAGTTCCCGTAAGTATATTGTCCCATTGTTGGAAGAGACCGATCGCCGCCGAATAACCAAACGCGAAGGAGATTTCCGCACGAAAGGAGAAAACTTTGAAGCGTAGACTTTTTCACAATGGCGTAATCTATACCATGGCCGGCGAAAAACTCGTGGCCGACTCCATGGTTGTTGCGGGCGATATAATTGAGGCGGTCGGCCTTAATCTCCAATATGATCCCGATTTTAGACGCCTCGAAAGAATTAATCTTCGCGGACGAGCCGTGTTCCCGGGCTTTTGCGACAGTCACACTCATTTCTATTTTATGGCGGTGTCTTTGAACAATGTCAAACTGGACGGCCTGAAATCTCTCGAACAGGTCCTGGCCCGTATTAAATCTCACTCCGCAAAATTGGGTCCAAAAGAATGGGTTTTCGGCGAAGGGATCTCACCGGATCGCTGGCAGAAATATGTCATGCCCGATAGGATTATGCTCGACAAAGTAACCGGTGGCCGTCCCGCGGCGATATTTTCCAAGGATCAACATCTGGTCTGGGTAAATTCCGCCGCTCTCAGATTGGCTCGTATCGATCGCCATACCCCTCAACCCGAAGGAGGGAGAATCGAGCGCTTCCTCGATGGCGAACCCTCCGGCATTCTCAAAGAGATCCCCGCCTATTTCCCGGTTATTAAGGCAATAAAACCGCCGGCACCCGAAGTCATAAAAAAATCGTTCAATAAAATCCTGGGCCTGGCCTATTCCCGGGGAGTGACCGGGGTGCATTCCTTCGATGGCCCCGATGCTTTCCGCGTTTTTCTGAAACCGGCTTTTATGAAAAACCCGGGCCTTAGAATCAGTTACTATCCTCCGCCGTCATTAATCACGGAACTTAAGAAGCGTAAAATTAGATATAACTTCGGAAATGATTATATAAGAATCGGGGGGATAAAAATATTTGCCGACGGTTCCCTGGGGTCGCAATCAGCGCTCTGTTTTCAGAAATATAAGGGTTCCGTGAATAATTTCGGCGTCGAGACAATTTCGCCCGGGGAAATGCTCGCCAGAGTCAGGGCCGCCGCCGCCGCCGGTCTGCCCTGTGCTATCCATGCCATCGGAGATAAGGCCATAGCCAATGTTCTTGACTGCTATGAAAAGGCGCCCATTCCCAAGTTTCCGGCACGGCATCGCATCGAACATCTGCAAATGATTCGCCGCTCCGATATTTCGCGCCTGAAAAAGATGAATATTATTGCTTCCATGCAACCCTCCCATTGTCCCTCGGACGTTTCTTTAATCGAAAAATACTGGGGCCCCCGAGGTCGTAACTGCTTTATCTTTAATACACTTTTAAAGAAGGGCGTCGGTCTGGTATTCGGTTCCGATTCCCCCATTGAGCCTCTTGACCCGATAGCCGGTATTGACGCCGCCGTTAATCGTCTCGCTCCGGGGCGCAAAGCGCCTTTTTACCCGGAGGAAAGAATCTCTCCTTATCAGGCGCTTCATGGTTTCACGGCCGGGACCTGGGACGCCGTCGGTAGGGGAGAGTCCTTGGGGCGGCTGCTTCCGGGCTATAAAGCCGATTTTGTGGTTTTATCCCAGGACATTTGCCGTATCCCGAGCTCTAAAATTAAAAAGACGAAAATCCTGGCGACATATTTCAATGGTCGAACGGTGTTTGAGTTATAAACGGACGGTCGTAAATCTGACTGCGAAAATCCTGATTAATTATCCTGTCGATTGGCATATGTAAACTTTTAGGATTGACACCCCGTTCTATATATAGGTAACTTGAAATAAACCGGGAGCGAATATGAGTAAATTGAAATTCCTCTGGGCCGCTTTATTAATTGCAGGATTGGCCTCACTGATTTGGTCGGACAGCCTTGATAATACCGCTGTGCCTGATACCAATGAGGGCGCCGAGATAACGGCATCGGATTCCAGTTTGGTTTATATCATGAATATCGATGGACCCATTGTCTCGGTAACGGCCGATAGGATTATCGATGCCATCGCCGAGGTCGAGGCCGGCCGGGCTGATTTATTGCTCCTCACCATGGATACTCCCGGCGGGTTCAATGAATCTTTCTGGGCCATAACCAGGGCCATCATGAATTCCACCGTGCCGGTGGCCGTTTATGTTTATCCTCCCGGCGGGCGGGCCGCTTCGGCCGGAGTTTATATCACCTATTCGGCGCATATAGCCGCCATGGCTCCCAGTACCAGTATCGGAGCCGCCCATGTCGTTTCCGGAACCGGGGAAAAGATCGACTCCGTTCTCATGGAAAAAATCATGAATGATGCCGTGGCTTCATTGCGCGGCCTGGCCGAACATTATGGCCGTAATGCCGAATGGGCCGAAGATGCCGCCCGAAAATCGGTATCCATTACCTCCCGTGAGGCTCTGGAATTGAAAGTCATAGACATCCTGGCCGAAAATATCGATGACTTACTGGCACAGGCCGACGGCCGCGAAGTCAATACCGTTTATGGGAAAAAAGTCCTACATCTCAAAAATCCGAAAAAGTTGCCTATTGAAAAATCCTGGATTCAGGCTATCCTGGAAATAATTTCGTCGCCCAGCGTCGCTTTTATTCTATTCTCTCTGGGCGGTTTGGGATTGGTTCTGGAACTGTATAATCCGGGGGCGATTCTTCCCGGCGTGGTCGGGGGGATATGCTTGATTCTTGCTTTCTATAGTTTCCGGACTCTTCCCATTAATTATGCCGGACTCCTGCTGATAATATTCGCTGTTCTATTGTTTATATTGGAGGTGAAAGTGGTCAGTCATGGCCTGCTCGCCATTGGAGGGGTGGTTTCTTTTATCATCGGCGGCATGATGCTGATTGATACCAGCGATCCCGCTCTAAAAATTTCCAAGACCGTAATTTTTTCCGTCGCTCTGGTTATAGCCGCCTTTATAATCATCGCCGTTACCTACGCCGTAAAAGCCCGCGTGGCCAAGCCGACGACCGGCAAAGAAGGCCTGGTGGGGGAGGTTGGGACGGTTAAAACCCGTCTGGATAAAATCGGCTATGTCTATGTTGCCGGTGAACTCTGGGAAGCATTTTCCAATGAGACTCTGGAGGAAGGTATCGAAGTGGTTGTAGAAGAAGTCCAGGGGATGAAATTGAAAGTAGCCAGGAAGGTTTAAATATGGAGGAATTGACTATGAACCTTTTGGGACCGGCAGTAATAGTATTTTTCGCCCTGATAATACTATCCAACGCCATTAAAATATTAAGGGAGTATGAACGCGGAGTGGTTTTTCGCCTGGGTCGTCTTATTGGCGCCAAAGGACCCGGTTTGATTCTGCTTATCCCCGTTGTCGATAAACTGCTTCGCGTGGATTTACGGACCATTACCTTTGATGTCCCGCCGCAAGATGTTATCACCCGGGATAATGTTTCTGTCAAGGTCAACGCCGTGCTTTATTTCCGCGTTATGGACCCCAACAAGGCTATTGTGGCCGTGGCCAATTATTTCGAAGCCACCTCGCAAATTGCTCAAACCACGCTTCGGTCAGTCCTGGGACAGGTGGAACTGGATGAACTCCTTTCCAATCGTGAGAAAATCAACCAGGAATTACAGAAAATAATCGACCACCAAACCGAGCCCTGGGGTATCAAAGTCTCCGTAGTTGAGGTAAAGAATGTCGATTTGCCTCCGGAAATGACCCGTGCCATCGCCCGCCAGGCCGAAGCCGAACGCGAACGCCGCTCCAAGATTATTCATGCCGAAGGTGAATTCCAGGCCTCGCAAAAACTGGCGGAAGCGGCCGCGGTTATTTCCAGTCAGGACGGCGCCCTGCAACTTCGCTTCCTGCAAACCCTGACGGAAGTTTCTACCGCAAAATCCGCCACCATTGTTTTCCCGTTGCCGATTGATTTGTTTGAGCCGTTTATCAAAAAGGCCAACAGGGAGATAGGGCGTAATACCTGATAGATTGGTTTAGATACAACGTCCCGGTGGCCCTGTAAGATATTGAAAGTCATTGAGCGTGGTTAGACTATGGCTAAATGTCTGTTGGCGTTATTGGCAATCCCATTCGCGGTTTGTCTTTATGGTGCGGATTCTTCACAGCTCAAGGAGTCCGGTATGAAAATTACCAGCCCGTCCTTTGGCGAAGGGGAAATAATTCCGGTAAATCACACCTGCGATGGCAAAGATATTTCCCCCCCGTTGATCTTTTCGGATATTCCCCCCGGGGCCAAATCTCTGGCGCTTATTTGCGATGATCCCGACGCCCCCGTGGGGGATTGGGTTCACTGGGTGGTTTTCAATATTTCGCTGCCGTGCCAGGGGTTTCCCGAGAATATTTCCAAAGACCATACAACGACAATCAAGGATTCGGCCGGAGTTATAACTATCCGTCAGGGGAAGAATGACTTCGGTCGATTTGGCTATGGCGGCCCCTGTCCGCCGCGGGGACCGGCCCATCGCTATTATTTTAAATTATATGCTCTGGATATTGACCTGGCGTTTTCAGAAAAAGACCTGGAAACAGGCGTTACCAAGAAATTACTTCTCGAACAAATGAAGGGTCATATAATCACAGAGACGTCGCTGATGGGAAAATACCAGAGAAAATAGACGGTCAGCATTCCATATTGCGGAAAGCCCGGATTATTTCAAAAGGCTCTTCGGCGTTCATCAATTCCTGTCGAAAGGAATCATATTGAAGATTTTCCGCCAGGGCCTTAAAGACTTTAAGGTAAAGATTATCATCGTAAGGCGGAGCCGCCATAATAATAAAAATATTGATTGGCTGACCGTCGGGGGCGTCGAATTCATATCCTTTTGGCGAACGGGCAAAAGCGATAATGAGTTCCTTGGCCTGCATGGTTCGCACATGGGGGAAGGCAATACCGTCGCCGATCGCGGTGGTGGCCTTTCGCTCGCGATTAATAAAATCTATCAGTAATTTGCTCTTATTTCCGGTCTTGCCCGACTGGTCCAATAGGGAAACCAGGCCCTCCAAAATTCGTTCTTTATTTCTCTCCTTCCAACGATTGGAATTGCCTTCTTCCGGAGGCGGTTCCTGGTCCACTTCCAAATCAAGGACAATAAGGTCTTCATCAAGGTATCGCGAAATATTCATACGTTATTTTTTATCGGCTCCAACCCCTTAAAATTGAACGAATTATAGGGACGGCAAAGCCTTTGTCAAGTCGTAACATGAGTCTATTCACCTTTTTGAATTAAAACCCCAAGCGGGTCGATTTGGTTTCTATTGACAATCAGAACGGTTTTGGTTACTTTCCTTCGCCGTGACTGACACGGGGTTAAATTTATTCACTTATATACCGAGTTAATTATATAACTGGTAGTAACTTACTGGAGCCAAATTGCCGCTATTCAAAGACCTTAAAAGAACTCATACCTGTGGTCAATTAAGCCTCAAAGATATCGGCCTTAATATCAGATTAAATGGCTGGATTCAATCCCACCGAAATCTGGGCGGACTTCTTTTTATCGACCTTCGGGATCGCTATGGTTTAACGCAGGTGGTTCTCAATCCGGCGACGGTCGCAGAAGATATATTCGAATCGGCTGCGTCGGCACGTAGTGAATTTGTAGTCGCCATTTCCGGGACGGTCCAAAAAAGGCCCGAGGGAACTGAAAATAAAAATATGGCTACAGGCGATATAGAAGTCATGGCAAATCAATTCCATATACTCTCGGAATCCCTGACACCTCCGTTTGAAATTGCCGACGAAACTAACGCGGCCGAGGTTTTGCGTCTGGAATACCGCTTTCTCGATTTACGCCGCCGCCCGTTGCAGGAGCGTATTAAGGTGAGGCACAATGCGGCCATGGCCGTTCGAGAATATCTATCATCCCGGGAATTTCTCGAAATCGAAACTCCTTTATTAATTCGTTCGACACCTGAAGGAGCGCGCGATTACGTTGTTCCCAGCCGAATACACCGGGGGAGATTCTATGCCTTGCCGCAATCACCGCAACTTTTAAAACAGATTCTGATGATATCCGGATTTGACCGATATTTCCAATTGGCCCGGTGTCTTCGTGATGAAGACCTCCGTGCCGATCGGCAGCCGGAACACACCCAAATAGACATGGAAATGTCATTTGTTACCAGAGATGACGTCTTCGCGGTCGTGGAAGGGATGATGGGGCACCTGTTCAAAAAGGTCCTGGATATAACTTTGCCGCCGAATTATCCCCGAATCCCCTATGACGAGGCTATCCGGCGTTGGGGTTCCGACAAACCGGATACCCGCTTTGGAATGGAACTCGCGGAAATCACCGACCTGGTCAAGGACGGAGGATTTAAGGTATTCGCCGATACGGCCCGGTCAGGGGGAGTGATTACGGCCCTTTGCCTCAAAGATGGCGGACATTATTCTCGCAAACAACTGGACGATTTGACCGAACTGGCCAAAACTTTCGGAGCCGGCGGCCTGGCTTATATTTTGCGTCTTCCCGACGGTGATAAGTCACCAATTTTGAAATTTATCGGCGAAGAAACTAAGGACAAAATTTGCTCCCGCCTGAAGGCCGAAAAAGGAGACGCCGTTTTTATTGTTTCCGCTCCGAAGTATAAGGCCGAGTCAATCCTGGGTCAGATTCGCCTGCACCTGGCGCGGCAAAATAACCTGACTGATGCCGGGGCCTGGAATTTTCTATGGATAACCGATTTCCCGCTTTTTGAATATAATGAAGACAGCAAGCGGATAGACGCCATGCACAATATCGTTTCTTCACCGCGGGAAGATGACCTGCCGCTGATTGACGCCGGCTTTTCGTGCGATGCTTCCCCGGCCGATGTCAATCATCCCTGGCGCCGGATCCGCGCCCAGCAGTACGATTTGGTGTTAAATGGGGTGGAGTTGGCCTCGGGGAGTATCCGGAATCATCGCCGCGATATCCAGCAGAAGATTCTCAATATTCTCGGCATGAATAACGAACGGGCTGAAAATATGTTCGGCTTTCTCCTGCGGGCGTTGGAGTACGGCGCGCCTCCTCATGGCGGGATAGCCCTGGGCCTCGACCGTATTGTGGCCCTTATGACCGGGACCAATACTATCCGCGAAGTTATCGCCTTTCCCAAATCCACGACAGCATCTTCGCCGATGGACGGCGCCCCCTCCGAATTGGAACCGGAGTTTCTCCGCGAACTCGGGATACAGATTATCAAATAAACCCCTAATTGGGATTGCTAATGAATCAGGAATCCAGCGATAAAATATCCAGAACCTTTTCCATAATGGGGCTTGATCCGCGACTGTTATTCGGTCAGAATAATATTTTCCTTGGCTTGATCGAAAACGCCTTTCAATCCCAGATTATCGCCCGCGGCGACAGCGTGTTGATCGAGGGCCCCAAAGAGGAAGTGGAACAGATTTTTAATCTGTTTCGGGACTTGAGTACGCGCCTGCGTTCCGGGGAATTTATCACCGACCAATATCTCAATTACGCTATTGAATTGGTCAAGGAGGGTAATCACGGCCCGGCCGATATTATCAGTTCCCAATACCTGAAAGAGACTTTGCTGAAACTTCAGGTTCGACCCCGGACGGTGGGACAAAAGGTCTACCTGGAAGCAATCAATAAGTACGATATCGTTTTCTCCATTGGCCCGGCGGGGACCGGTAAAACCTATCTGGCCGTGGCGGCGGCGGTATCTGCGCTGAAAGACAAAAGAGTGAACCGTCTGGTCTTGGCCCGCCCGGCGGTTGAGGCCGGAGAGTCGCTGGGCTTCCTTCCGGGCGATATTCGGGCCAAGGTTGATCCCTATCTGCGTCCCATTTATGACGCTTTGCATGATCTTTTGCCCGCGGAGCGAATTCAAAAACTGATGGAACTGGGCATTATCGAAATCCTGCCGCTGGCCTTTATGCGGGGGAGGACACTGAATAAAACTTTCGCCATTTTGGACGAAGCTCAAAATACCACTCCCGCCCAGATGAAGATGTTTCTGACGCGACTGGGCGAAGGCTCCCGCGCCATCGTCACCGGCGATATCACTCAAATCGATCTGACCCAGGGCAAAATATCGGGATTGGTGCTGATTCAGGATATTCTTAAAGGCGTCGAGGGGATAGAATTTATTTATTTGACCGATAAAGATGTGGTCAGGCATCGTTTGGTTCAGCAAATCCTTCGCGCCTATGAAAAATTCGAAAGCCGATCCGGTGACTGAGTTGTTATAGTTAGGGCCATGTACCGATTATTGCTGCGCATAAAAAGGTTCCTTAAGAAATATCTTAAGGTAAAAGCGGAATCCCGCCAGGAACCGATTTCCGGGTCTCGGAGCCGGGCCTATAAGTTTATCATGCTTGGTTTGGCCGCCATGCTTATCACGCTTCTATACCCGGCGGAATCCCTGTTTTCACCCTTGAACATACCGCGCCGAGGAGAAATTGCCACCGAGGATTTCATTTCCAGTATGTCTTTCACGATAATGAAATCCGAAGGCGAATTGAAGGAAGAGCAGGATGCCGCCCGCAATGCCATCCCCATAATCGTGGAATATAACACCGCCCTGGCCGATTCGGCCCTGGTTCGTTTCGAACAGTTCATGAGCGCCGCCGATACCGCCTCGCGGCGGCTGACCCGGCTTTATCGGGATTCTACCAGGGCAATCGCCGCCGACAGTCAGGCGGCTCTGGCAACGTCCGAAATTTCGCGGCGATTTCCACTCGTAAATCCCAACGCCATAAAAAGACTCCTACTGGGTAATAATATTCTGACGGCCCGGAAAGTTATCCGTGATATTCTGGAAAATAACATCTATTTTTCCGGCGTCTTGACCGATTTGACCGCCTTGCCCAACGTAAATGCCCGCTCCGTTATTGTCCGCATCGGCCCCCGCGATGTATACATGGCCCGCGATCGGCTTGTCGACCGGACACGCGCTTTTCTGAATTTTCGCACTGCCCTGAAAGGACGACCCGAGTCGGCGGCATTCGATATCGAGCAATTTTATGAACTGGGACGTCAGTTTATCATCCCCAATTTGACCATCAATTATGCCGAAATGGAAGCCCGCCAGGAAGCTGCTATGGCTGAAATTTCTCCCATTAAGGAGACGCTTTCCGAAGGTGATGTAATTGTCAGTGCCGGCGACCGGGTTTCCGAACGTCAGGAACTTATTTTGCGGGAATTGAGCAAACAGAAGGAGATGGTGGCACGCGAAGAAGGGTGGCACCGCCATTATATCCCCGTTGTCGCACGCTTCCTGCTGATCCTGGCTATTTTTGTGATCCTATATTTGCATTTGTATCATTTCCGTCGCCTCCTGTATCTGTCCAACCCCAAGATTTTGGCGCTGTTTCTGATATTCGGCCTGGAATTATTCCTGATTTACGTTGTCGATGTCGAACTCCAATATTCCATTTATTTATACCCCATTCCTATTTTCGCCATGCTCATGACTATTTTATTCGATGTCCAGATCGGGATGTTGAATACTTTTTTGCTGGCTGCCCTCCTGGGCATTCTTCATCGCTTCAATTTCCCTCTGGTGTTGATTACCATTTTTGCCGGGACGGTGGCCTGTTATTCTACGAGAATGGTGCGACGCCGCAGTGATTTCATGCGCGCCGTATTATACATGGCTATGACATACGTCGGCCTGATCTATATCCTGGAATCATTCCAGGCCAGCCCCTTCGAGGAAATTGTCAGCCTTATTGGCCTGGGATTATTCAACGCCGTTATGTCGCCCCTGTTGACCATAGGTATCCTGCCCTTCTTTGAATCACTTTTTGGTTTTACCACGGACATTACCCTTCTGGAACTTTCGGACTTAAACCATCCGCTGTTGAAGCGGCTGGCCCTGGAGGCACCGGGAACTTATCATCACTCTATCATCGTGGGTAATCTGGCCGAGAACGCGGCCAAAGCGATTGGGGCAAATCCGCTTCTGGCCCGCGTCGGCGCCTATTATCATGATATCGGCAAAATTGAAATTCCCGAATATTTCGTGGAAAATCAACTGGGCATAAAATCCCGGCACGAGTCGCTGTCGCCCAGCATGTCCGCCATTATTCTGGCCTCGCATGTCAAGAAGGGGAGAGTCATGGGCGAAGAAGCCGACCTTCCCGATGAGGTCCTGAACTTCATCGAGGAACATCATGGAACCATGCCGATGAATTATTTCATCAATAAAGCCCGGGAAATGGGCATGGAAAATATTAATGAAAGCGAATTCCATTATCCCGGCCCCAAGCCCCAAATGCGCGAAACGGCCACGGTCATGCTGGCCGATTCGGTCGAAGCCGCCAGCCGCACTTTGACCGACCCCAAGCCGGCCCGCCTTCGAAATCTGGTCCAGAATATCATCAATGATCGCTTCCAATCGGGGGAACTGGAGGAATGTCCTTTAACCCTTAAAGACCTGGCCATGATCCGGGAATCATTCGTTCAGATATTAATTGGCGTATTCCATCAACGGGTGGAATATCCCAAGAGGGAAGCGGTTCGTTGATGAATATCAAAATAGTCAATGCCGGCCGTCAACGAATTCCCCGAAAGAAGATATCGGTCTTAACCAATTTGATAATCGAAGAAGAAGACCCTCCGCCGGCGCAAGTCAACATCATTTTTGTTTCCGATAAAGCCATGGCCGAACTCAATCGCCGTTACCGCGGTATACCCGGCCCGACAGACGTTTTATCCTTCAATATTGATTTAATGCCTCCATTTAAAAATAAGACTGTTGCCGGGGACGCCATTCTGGGCGAAATATATATTTCGGCGGATACGGCTTCGCGCAATGCCGCCCGGCACAAATGCCTTTTCACCGTCGAAATCATCCGCCTGGTTTGCCATGGCCTTTTGCATCTGCTGGGTTACGATCATATCAAGGATTATGATTATCGCCGGATGCACTCTCGCGAAAACTATTTTCTGGGGAAAATGGGAATATGATAGGTCTTCTTTATCTTGCGGCCCTTATTACGCTTTTTTATCTGGCCTATATTTTGTCACTATTTTCGTCGGCCGCCTATTTCGATATCGAAAATCTAGAAGATTTCCTGTCCCGCCAAACCGGCTTTCGCCGCAAATACCTGGCCCTGATTACGGAGCGTCCCCGGATTACCTTTCAGGTGGCTGTCCTTTTTAAATCCTTCGCTTTGGTAGCGGCCTCCTTTCTGGGGCTTCTCCTGGCCCAGTGCACAGCCACGGAAAAGACCATTTCTTTCGAAATTATATGTCTTATCACTCTCGCCCTGATTTGGATCTTATATTTACTGATTGTGGAGTTTCTTCCCCGTCAGAAAGTCCTGCGAGCCTCTTCTGCGGAATTGATTCGACTCGTACCTATTTTCGCCGCCGCCTACATATTATTGACTCCGATTATCTGGGTTTACGGCCGGCTTTTCCCGGCCGAAAAGCGCCAAAAAATCTCTGATGGTGATAAAGAAGATATCATAGAAAGAGCCATTGAATCCCTGGCCGAACAAGCCGGCGTCGATGAACCGCTGGTGGAAGAAGATGAAAAAGAAATGATCGGCCAGATTTTCCAACTTGATGTAACTGAAGTCAGGGAAGTAATGGTCCCCCGAATTAGAATAATAGCCATAGAAAAAACCGCGCCCTTCGAAGAAATTCGCCGCATAACCAAAGAATACGGCTTTTCCCGTTATCCCATTTTTGAAGGCAACATCGATAACATAAAAGGCATTCTCTACGTCAAGGACCTCTTTACCGACGCCTCCCCGGAACCGCCCAATTTTAACATCGCCGATTGGATGCGATCGCCGCATTTCGTCCCCGAGACTAAAATAATCAGCGATCTTCTCAAAGAATTTAAAAGTACTAAAGTTCATATCGCCATTGCCGTCGACGAATACGGAGGGACCGCAGGGTTGATTACCCTGGAGGATATTCTGGAAGAAATCGTGGGAGAAATACAGGACGAACACGACTTTGAAAAGGCACCCTTAACCAGACTTCCAGACGGTTCCTACCGGGTTGATGCTTCTATGATGGTGGAAGACCTGGTCGAAGACTTGGGTCTGGATTACGATATCGAAGAATTCGAGACGGTCGGCGGTTTAATCTATGATCTGGTCGGCTCGGTTCCTTCCGAAGGCGCGCGTCTTAGGTGGAAGGATTTTATCTTCGAAATTGAGAAAGTGGAAGGGACACGAATTAAAGTCCTTAAGGCCTGGGTGAAAAAAGGGACCGAATATTAAATTGGCCGATAGATTCTGATTATGCAACGCCGGGATTTGATCCCGGCGTTCCTATGTCTACTATTCTCAATTACACTTTGGGCAACTCACTGGTGCAGAAACCGCATTTGGTGGCTTTCAATGGAACTGAGGAATAACAGTAAGGGCATTCTTTGGTCGTGGGCGACGCCGGAGCCGCTTCTTCTTTCCTTTTCAGGCGATTGACACTTTTGACCATCATGAATACGGCGAAAGCCACGATTAGAAAACTGATAATTGTGTTGATGAAAATCCCGTAACGCATGGCCACAGCGCCGGCTTTAACAGCCTCGGCTGCCGATGTATATGGTCCGGCCACAGCGCCTTCCTTAAGGACCACGAAAAGGTTCGAAAAATCGACATTTCCCAGTAACAAGCCGATCGGCGGCATAATAACATCGTCGACCAGAGACTTGACGATCGTCCCAAAGGCCGCTCCGATAATGATACCGACGGCCATATCCAGGACGTTGCCACGCATTGCGAATTCCTTAAACTCTTTCCACATACCGGAATGCCTCCTTGACTATAATGTTTAATATTCTCTAATTTTCCGATTGATATTCGATTCCCCAAATAATGAAATTCGCCTGCGTCAAGCAAGTATTCATTTTATATAAATTATATCCGGCTTTTTCATGAGATGTCTTATCTCATTGTGATATAATGCATTAGGTCGTGCATTTGAAAACGCCGGGGATTTGACCGGATTTCCTGAAATGATTAATATTATGCTGCTGAATATTAATCCGATAACGTATATGTCAATTATTGAACCGTCCTCCGATGGACGGTTAATCTTTTTAATATTGACAGAACGAGCCTTGAAAGCAAAAATAGCCGTTATAAATTTTTGGAGGATTTACCCGTGACCAAATCAAAAGAAGATGTCCTTAGGATTATTGACGAATCCGGAGTCAGCCATATCCGGCTAAATTTCACTGACATACTTGGCCGCCTGAAAGGCATTTCCGTTTCCCGCTCTGAAATTGAAAAAATTCTGGATACAGGGCAAAACTTCGATGGATCCTCCATCGAGGGATTCGTTCGTATCGAGGAATCGGACCTGGTAGCCATTCCCGATTTAAGGACCTTCAGGATAATTCCCTGGGATATCGACGGCGTAAAAACGGCCATGATGTTTTGCGACATCGAAAACCCCGACGGCACTCCCTATGAAGGCGATCCGCGGTATATATTGAAAAAAGTCCTTTCCAGAATTAATGACAAGGGTTGGACCTTTTATGTCGGTCCGGAACTCGAATATTTTTATTTCAGCAACGCCGAAAAGCCGGAATTAATAGATCAGGGTGGATATTTCGACTATGCCTTCGGCGATCTGGGAACTCAAGTTACGAAGATGACCATTTTGGCTCTGGAAGGCATGGGTATTCCCGTGGAGGCTTCACATCATGAAGTCGCTCCCAGCCAGATGGAAATCGACCTGAAATACCAGGAATCTCTGGTTATGGCTGATTTCGCCCAGATCTATAAGTTTGTAGTTCGCGAAATCGCCGCCGACAATGAGCTCCACGCCTCATTTATGCCCAAACCTATTTTTGGCGAAAATGGATCCGGCATGCATTGCCATATGTCCCTATTTAAGGATAATATTAACCTGTTTTATGACAAGGATGCCCCTTATCAATTATCCGAAATTGCCCGTCAATTCACGGCCGGGATACTTGCCCATGTCAAAGAAATGACTTTGATTCTCAACCAGTGGGTAAACTCCTATAAGCGGCTGGTTGTCGGTTATGAAGCTCCCGTATATATTTCCTGGGGACGCCGCAACCGTTCCAGCCTTATCCGGGTACCCATGCTCAAGAACGGACATGATAAATCAACCCGCATCGAATTGCGTTCCCCCGACCCGGGATGCAATCCTTATTTGGGATTTGCGGCCATGTTATCGGCCGGTCTTGCTGGAATAGAGGGAAAGTACAAACTGCCCGACCCCATCGAAGAAAATATTTTCACCATGACTGCCGAACGCCGCGCCAAACTGAAAATCGATGCCCTGCCCGATTCTTTGGAAAACGCCATCAAAATTATGGAAAAGTCCAAACTTATGCGGGATACCCTGGGTGATCATGTCTACGACAATCTGATTGCGAATAAGAAAGTGGAATGGGACATGTACCGCCAGGAAGTCACCGATTACGAAATCAGGAAATACTATCCTTTCCTGTAATGGTTAATTGGGCGAATTCTTAGTATCCGTAATATTCCACGAATTTGCCGGCCATCGGTTCCCATTCCGGGACCGATGGCCTTTTATTTAAGTTTCGACTTTTAAATTTATGGTAATTACAGTTTTCTTATGAATCCGTCCCGATTATCTGTTGCGGTCTTTTCCGTATTTGGCTAATATTGCGCTCTATGGCGATCTTTAAAAATGGGGATATGCGGCTTTACTATCTCGAGCAGGGGAGTGGCATGCCGCTGGTCTTTCTGCACGGTTTCGCTCTCGATAGCCGGATATGGCTAAATCAAGTATCCTTTTTTGCTGAAAAATATAATGTCATCGCAACTGACGCCCGGGGTCACGGGCGCTCTGACGCGCCTGCCACCGGATATGCCCGGGAGGACCGTGTTCGCGATATCCTGGCTCTGATCGACCATATTGGAGCCGATAAAATCCATCTGGTCGGATTGTCCATGGGCGGTGGCGATGCCCTGGCACTCGCTCTTGATCACCCCGAAAAACTCCACTCTTTAACCCTGGTCGGGACCGTCGCAGCCGGCTGGAAGCCGTCCCGTAAATTCAAGGATTATTCTCCCACAGCCAGAGATATATCCATAGAAAAGGCAAAGATTGATTTCATGAGAAGCGTTTTAGTACGTTATGACAAAACCCGTCCGGAATTGAAAGGGCCGCTGGAAGAAATGATGAATGCCTTCAGCGGTAAACCCTGGACCGATCCCATGAAAGGGAAATATCCCGTTCGCGACGATTTGTCGCGCGCGGCAGATTTAAATCTCCCGGTTTGCATAATCGTCGGCCGACAGGATATACTTTTCTATCCCCTGTCTGTCAGGTTGCGGGAATTAATTCCGGCGGTGTCTTTTCATGTAATCTCCGGGGCGGGTCATCTGGTCAATTTCGAATCCCCGGATATATTTAATAGACATTTGATGGATTTTCTTCAAGACATTGATTCTTAATGGGTTTCCGGACACAGGCGGGAGGGGAATATTTTTTTACACGGGGACTTGTTTTGATACCGAGAAGTGGCTATAATTGCAGTTTAATTTACGGCCCGGAACCGCCCAATAGGAGTAAGGAACCATGACTGGCAAAGCCGGCATAGCTGTTTTTATTTCCGGGAGCGGGAGTAATCTTCAGGCGCTGATTGACGCTTCACGCGAAGGTCGATTGGCCGGGGAAATAGTTTTGGTTATTTCCAACCGTGCCGAGGCTTATGGCCTGGTGAGGGCGCAGAAAGTCGATATCGATACCTTCGTTTACGATGTCAAGAAATATCCCGATAAGGAGGCGGCCTGCCGGGACTTAATGGAACTATTGGAAGAATACCAGGTGGATTATATCGCTCTGGCGGGATATCTTAAACTTTTGCCGGATGCTCTCGTCAGGAAATATCAGGGGCGTATTACGAATATTCATCCGGCCCTCTTGCCCCGATTCGGCGGCAAGGGAATGTACGGCCATCATGTGCATGAAGCTGTCCTGGCGTCGGGCGAATCCGAAACCGGTGCCACCGTTCATTTGGTTGATGAGATTTACGACAACGGCAGAATACTTCTCCAGGGAAAAGTCCCGATTATTCCCGGAGATACGCCCGATACCCTGGCCGCGCGAGTCCTGGAAATGGAACACAAAATCTATCCCGAGGCCCTGGATAATCTAATCAAGGGGATGTACAAATGAGTAATGTCGTTCTTGAAACCAATATCCGGGAATTTCCCCTTCATTCTCGTGGGAAAGTCCGCGATGTCTATGATTTGGGCGACCGCCTTTTAATCGTCGCCACCGATCGCATTTCCGCTTTCGATGTCGTTCTCCCCAACGGCATTCCCGACAAGGGAAAAGTCCTGACCAAAATGTCCTTGTTTTGGTTTAATCTTCTCAAGGACGTCGTAAAGTCTCATCTCATTACGGCCAGGATCGCGGAAATGCCGAAGGAACTTCATAAGTACAGCGATATACTCGAAGACCGTACCATGCTGGTGGTAAAGGCCGATCGCATCGATATCGAGTGTATCGTGCGGGGGTATATTTCCGGCTCCATGTGGAAAGAATTGAAAAATGCCAGAAAGGAAGGCAAAAGCGAGGTCCACGGCTTTCATTTCCCGGCGGATTTAAAAGAATCCGGAAAACTCCCCGAGCCTATTTTCACTCCCTCGACAAAATCCCATGAGGGCCATGATGTTAATATTTCCTATGAGCAGATGGTCGGGGAAGTCGGCGAAAAGACGGCCGTTTTATGCCGGGATAAATCCATTGCCGTTTATAAGAAAGCCGCCGATTACGCCCTGACGCGGGGGATAATCATCGCCGATACAAAATTCGAATTCGGATTTCATAATAATGATTTCATCTTAATCGACGAAGTTCTTTCGCCTGATTCCTCCCGTTTCTGGCCCCAGAACCAGTATCAGCCCGGGAAAGGCCAGCCTTCGTTCGATAAGCAATTTGTCCGCGATTATCTGGCTGGTCTGGATTGGGATAAAACCCCGCCGGCGCCGCCTTTGCCCAAAGAAATAATTGAAAAGACAGCCGCCAAATATGCCGAGGCGGCCCGCCTCTTGACAGGAAAGTATGTATGAGTGATAGAATAAAAATTAAACGAGCCCTAATATCTGTCTCGGATAAAATCGGCCTGGTGGAATTCGCCCGCGGCCTGGAAAGTTATGGCATAGAAATCATATCTACCGGGGGAACGCTGAATACTCTGAAAAAAGAAGGTATCCATGCCGTTTCCGTTTCGACTTTTACCGGTGCCCCGGAAATCCTGGGCGGCCGGGTAAAAACCCTGCATCCTAAAGTCCATGCGGGGATTTTGTTCCGCCGGGGGAACGAAGCCGATGAAAACGAAATGCGGCATCATGAATATAAACCCATCGACATGGTTGTCGTGAATCTCTATCCCTTCGAAAAAACCGTCGCCCGGAACGGCGTTGCCGAAGACGAAATAATCGCCAATATCGACGTTGGCGGTCCTACCATGGTTCGGGCCGCGGCCAAGAATTTTGCCGGGGTGGCGGTCGTGACCAATCCCGGAGACTACGAAGCTGTTTTGGAGGAGCTCCAGGCCAATGATGGTACCCTGGGACTGGAATTTCGGCGTCGCCTGGCGGGGAAAGCTTTCCAGATGACATTCCAATACGACCGGGCCATTGCCCGATATTTCTCCAGTCGTGGAAAAGAAATGGAAACGGAATTCCCTAAAGACATCGAATTCCAATTCAATTTAAAACAATCATTGCGTTATGGTGAAAACCCTCATCAGAAGGCCGCCTTTTATGCCGTTCCCGGTTTTGCGGGCCCGACTCTGGCCAGTGCACGCCAGCTGGCTGGCAAGGAATTATCATATAATAATATTTCCGACCTGGATGCCTGTCTGGATATGCTCCTGGATTATCGCGACCCCTTTGCCTGTATTCTCAAACATGCCAATCCCTGCGGCGCCGCTTGCGGAAAAACATTGACCGAGGCCTATCGAGATGCCCTGGCCACCGATCCACTGTCCGCCTTTGGTTCCATCATCGGTTTAAATAAAATAGTGGATATGAATGCGGCCCAATTACTTCACGACACGCAGTTCGTGGAATGTATCCTGGCCCCGGGTTTCGATAATGACGCCCTGGATTTGCTTATAAAAAAGAAAACGCGCCGAATTTTGGTCTTACCGGAAATTATCCGGGGTCGTCCTCATGGAGAGATTTACTCCAAATTTGTCAGAGGGGGGCTCTTATTTCAAACGGCTGACGATATTCAATTAAACGAGTCCGAACTGAAAGTCGTAACCAAGCGCGCGCCAACCAGGGAAGAAATCAAGGCTCTTTTATTTGCCTGGATAGTTGTCAAACACACCAAATCAAATGCTATTGTTTTGGCCAAAGGGACGGCTACCGTGGGAATCGGTATGGGGCAGACTTCACGAGTCGATGCGGGATTCCTGGCCGTCAAGAGGGCCGGCGAGAGAGCGAAAGGCGCCGTTATGGCATCCGATGCCTTTTATCCTATGCCGGATGGAGTTGAAGTCGGAACCAATGCCGGTGTCACTGCGATTATTCAACCCGGTGGGTCCAAAGGTGATGAAGAGGCGATAGCCGCCGCGGACAAGGCCGGTGCCGCCATGGTTTTCACCGGAATCCGTCACTTTAAGCATTGAAATGCAATGGCTTAAAGAAAACTTCTTGCCGGGTGAAACATTTCGACGTAAATTGAGTTAATGACATCTGGACTTGGAGGATTGTTTGGTGGGTGATAGATTCCTGGAAATCGTGGTTTTCCTGATTTCCCAGCTTAAAGACGACCAGGGTCGCCTTGAAAATATAGATGAGATTTCAGCCTATCTGAAAAACCAGGGCTTTTCTGACAATGAGATCAGCACCGCCTATACCTGGGTTTTGGATAGACTTCAAAGTGATACCGAATTTTTCTGCGATACCAAACGGAATGCCTCGGCCGTTCGTGTCCTTTCAGACAGCGAAAGGCATCATTTCACGAGTGAAGCCATCGGTTATTTAATGCAGTTGGCGCATTTCGGTATAATTGCCCCCGAGCAGGTGGAATCCATCATGGAACGGGGGATGATGATCTGGCCGGCGCCGGTGACTTTGGAACAGATTAAAATTTTGGCCGACTCGGTCCTATTCTCGGATAGTGTCGGCGGCGATTCCCCGCGCGATGTTCATTACTATATCGCCGAGGATAATAATAATCTAAATTAAAAGCGGGTGGATAACAGGGCCGCTTTTATGTCCCTTAAAGATAAAAAAATAATTGTCGGTATAACCGGCGGTATTGCCGCCTATAAGACGCCCTTGTTAATTCGCTGTCTGGTTAAAGAGGGCGTGTCAGTCAGGGCCGTTATGACCGCGGCGGCCTCTCATTTTGTCACCCCCTTGACTATCGAAACTGTCTCCCAGAATCCGGTGGCATCGGAAATGTTCCCTCCGCATTTTGCCTCGACCCATCATATCGACCTGGCCGACTGGCCCGACCTTTTTGTAATTGCCCCGGCCACGGCCAATTTTATAGGCAAGGTGGCCTCGGGCATATGTGACGACCTCCTGACCACCGTCATTTGCGCCACAAAAAAGCAGGTTATGATCGCTCCGGCCATGAATACCAATATGTACCTCAATCCCGTGACTCAAAAAAACATCCAGTTTTTGACTTCCCTGGGATATAATTTCGTCAGCCCGGGGCAGGGGGAACTGGCCTGCGGGACCGAGGGCTGGGGTAGAATGGCCGAACCGGAAGAAATTCTGGCCCACATTCAGAAATATTTTCAAAAAAAAAAGTCCTTAAAGGGCAAAGAGTAATTGTTACCGCCGGACCTTGCCGCGAGCCACTTGACCCCGTTCGTTTTATTTCCAATCGTTCTTCAGGTAAGATGGGTTATGCCCTGGCGCAAAAGGCCCTCGAGGCCGGTGCCGAAGTTATCCTGGTCAGTGGGCCGACCGCCCTGGCGGCGCCGGCAGGAATAAATATTATCGCCGTTGAAACCACGGTCCAGATGTACGCGGCTGTCAAAGATAATTGGGGAAACTGCGATATTTTAATAATGGCCGCGGCTCCGGCCGACTTTACCGCCGCTGAAATTTCCCCCCAAAAAATTAAAAAAAGCGAACAGGGCCTGAGTCTAAATCTGATACCCGCCCTTGACATTCTGGCTTCTTTGCGTAAAATTAAAAAACCCCGGCAGAAAATAATCGGCTTCGCCCTCGAAACTGATAATGCCGAATGTCATGCGCGGGAAAAATTGCAGAAAAAGGGGCTGGATATGATTGTCTTAAACGAAATAGGAGACCAATCTCCTTTTGACAGCGATCTGAATCAGGTAACGCTTTTTTACCGCGACGGAGAAAAAGAATCATTGGTTCGAATGCCCAAAATGGCTCTGGCGGAAGAATTGATTATACGAATAGCCGGGTTATAAAAATATGACTCAACGTAAGGGAAAACTCGATACTTCGGCCCTGACATTATTAAAGGGCGCCTGTCGGGTCCAGATAGAAATGGGCCTGGATGAGATGTTAATTAATCCGGTTACGATCAACCGGGAACGAATGACTCTGCCCAAAGTTACGATCGTCAGAAAAGAAGTCCCACAATTCGCTTCCCTCGAGGTGCATCGGCAGGCCATCTGCAATTGTCAGAATTGCCCCCTGGGAGCGACCAGAACCAAATTCGTTTATGGCGTAGGTAATCCCCGGGCCGGGGTTATGTTTATTGGCGAAGCTCCCGGTCGCGACGAAGATCTAAAA
Source organism: Candidatus Zixiibacteriota bacterium (assembly GCA_041752195.1). Lineage (GTDB taxonomy): Bacteria > Zixibacteria > MSB-5A5 > GN15 > PGXB01 > JBGSHP01. The sequence goes on from JBGSHP010000026.1 coordinate 43,639, forward strand.
GGCGAGCCTTTCGTCGGCCGAGCCGGGCAGTTGTTGGATAAAATTCTGGCGGCCATCAAGTTTAATCGCGAAGAAGTATATATCGCGAATATCCTAAAATGCCGTCCCCCCAATAATCGCGATCCCTTGCCCGTTGAGATGGAAACCTGCCTGCCGTACCTGAAGGAACAAATCCGTTTAATTCAGCCGAAATTGATCTGCGCCCTGGGAAGAATCGCCGCTCAATCCCTGCTGAATACCAATGAAACATTGGGACGGCTTCGGAAAAAATGGCACGAATTCGAAGGCATTCCCTTTCTGGTTACTTATCATCCCGCCGCATTATTAAGATTCGAGCAATATAAGCGCGATACCTGGGAAGATGTCCAGATGCTTCGGGCGCGGTATGATGAGATAACGGCGGGGAAGGTTTAACCACATGTCCCGGTTTACCTCCAAGTCGGATTTGCGGACGGCCTCCAGTACGGGCCTGGAACCGCCCCAGTCGATACCGGCGGAACAAGCAGTTCTCGGTTCGATTTTAAAAGAAGCCGACGCCATCAATGTCATAATTGATTTTTTCAACAGCGAAGAATATTTCTATGTCCCCAAGCATAAAATAATTTTCAGGGCAATTTTAAGTCTCTACGAGAAAAATGAACCGTGCGATGCCACGACCGTTGCCGAAGAATTGACACGACTGAATGAATTGGATAATGTCGGCGGGCGTTCGTATCTTATCGAATTAATCGACGGCGTGGCCTCGACGGCCAATATATCCTCATACGCCGACATCATTATCGAGAAAGCGGTCCTGCGCCAATTGATAAGTACTTCCAATAACATTATCGGCAATTGTTATGAACAGCAAGACGAAGTGGGCAATATTCTGGACCTGGCCGAACAGAATATTTTCTCCATATCCGAACGCCGTCTCCGCAAAGGATTTGTTCGCATCTCCGAGTTGTTGCCCCAGACATTCGAACAACTTGAAACCTATCAGGAAACCAAAGGCGGGTTACGCGGGATCGCCAGCGGCTTTGCGGATTTGGATGATATAACCGCGGGATTGCATAACGGCGATTTTATTGTCGTGGCCGGGCGTCCTTCCATGGGCAAAACCGCCTTTGCCCTGAACATCGCCGAATATGTGGCCATCAACGAACATTTGCCGGTGGGTGTATTTTCCATAGAAATGTCGAAAGAACAACTGGCCCTGCGCCTATTATGCGGACGGGCCAAAATTAATCAGCATAAATTGCGTTCGGGAAGGCTTCGCGATGACGAATGGTCAAGTTTGACTCTTGCCAGCGGCCCCTTGTCCGAAGCCGGTATTTATATTGATGATTCGGCCTTTCTCACCACCCTGGAGATGCGGGCCAAGGCTCGCCGCCTGAAAGCCCAACACAACATCGGACTCCTGGTTATTGACTATATTCAGATGATGCAATCCTCCGGTCGCGTGGAAAACCGCCAGCAGGAAATGGCCATGATCTCCAGATCCATTAAAGGTCTGGCCAAGGAATTGGGCATCCCGGTTGTCGCCGTCAGTCAGTTATCGCGTATGGTCGAAATGCGCGGCGGCGACAAACGGCCGCAGTTATCCGACTTACGTGAATCGGGCGCTATTGAACAGGATGCCGATGTCGTCATGTTTGTCTATCGCCCCGAATTTTATTTATCACATCTGGATAAAGATGATCCGAAACTCCTGGAAGTGCAAGGCAAGGCCGAAATACTCGTAGCCAAACAGAGAAACGGTCCGACCGGCAAAGTCGAATTGGCCTTCAGAAAAGAGTTCATCCGATTTGAAAGTTTGGCCAGGGGTTTTTCCGGCGGTCCCAATCCCTCGTACGGAACAAGCAATCCCGGTCCGGATTCTCCCTTTTAATCAATGGATAAAAAATTCAAAACGGTTTTTGTTTGCACCCAGTGCGGGGCGATTCATCCCAGATGGCAGGGCCAATGTCGCGAATGCGCCGCCTGGAACTGTCTGGCCGAAGAACGCCTGGCAGGGAGGACTCCCCGAAAAACCGATAAGAACAGCTATCGCCCCATATCTTTGGAAGAAGTCTCTCTCGAAAAATATCACGGCTTCACTTGCGGGATTGCCGAATTCGATCGCGTTCTGGGCGGATCACTCTTGCCCGGTTGCAGCGTTCTTCTGGCCGGGGAGCCGGGCATCGGCAAATCGACCCTGATTCTTCAAGCCGCCGAAGCCTATTCCCGGCAGGGGGTGAAGGTCCTTTATGTTACCGGTGAAGAATCACCGTCACAACTGAAGACGCGGGCCGGGCGCCTTAACCTTTCCGGGAAAGATATTTTTCTGATTAACGCCACTGCCGCCGAAGAAATCGTCGCTCAAATCGAGAATGGCGATTTCGGAATGGTCGTGGTGGATTCCATCCAGACTATTTCCTGCGGCTATTTTGACTCGCCGCCGGGGACTGTCGGCCAAATACGCGAATCGGCCGCCCGCTTGATTGAGGCCGCCAGGAAAAATGACATATCTATTTTTCTGGTCGGCCATGTAACCAAAGAAGGTTTGGTGGCCGGACCAAAAGTCCTGGAACATCTGGTCGATGTCGTCCTGCAATTCGAAGGCGACCACCAGCATCTATACCGCCTCCTGCGCCCTTCAAAAAATCGTTTCGGCTCCACCTTTGAATTAGGCGTCTTTGAAATGTCGTCGGCGGGCCTGATACCGGTCGATAATCCCTCTTCGTTATTTTTATCGGATACAGGCCGTCCGGCCCGATCCGGTTCCGTGGTGGCCGCTTCCTGTGAAGGCAACCGCCCCATTCTGGTGGAAATTCAAGCCCTGGTGTCATCGGCCTCGTATGGCACGCCCCAGCGAGTGGCCGGAGGAATCGATAATAAACGCCTGGCCCTTCTTCTGGCAATCCTGGAAAAACGGATAGGCCTCCCCATGGGGCAAAATGATGTTTTCGTCTCCGTGGCCGGCGGCTTGAAACTCTCGGAACCGGCAATTGATCTGGGCATTATCGCGGCCATTGTTTCCTCCCTGCGCGATATTCCGATAGACCACCTGACAGTCCTGGCCGGCGAGGTGGGATTATCCGGTGAAGTCCGTCCGATTAGTATGGCTGACCGGCGCATTTCCGAGGCCGCCAAGTTGGGATTTCGGAAAATTGTCCTGCCGGAGTCGAACTTAAAAGGGCTGAATTCGGGCAATATATCAGTGGAGGGTATTGCCAATTTGGAAAAGGCTCTGGAAATTATTTTCTGAAAGGATTTGGAATATGGCCAAGAGGGAATTCCCGCCCAAGACCATTCTTATGCCGCTCCCGGCCGCCCTGATAACCTGTGTTGCTCCAGGATATAAACCCAATATTATCACCATCAGCTGGATAGGCATAGTCAATTCGGAACCGCCGATGCTGTCCATCTCGGTCCGTCAAAATCGTCACTCCTGGGAAATAATAAAGAAGTCCGGCGAATTCGTGGTCAATCTGACAGGCGAGAATCTCCTCAAGGAAGTTGACTTCTGCGGAACCAAATCGGGAAGCAACGTGGATAAATTCCAGGAGACGGGATTGACGCCGCTACCGGCTGTTACCGTATCCGCGCCATTGATTAAGGAGTGCCCGATTAACCTGGAATGTGAAGTCAGACTTTCTCATCTTCTCGGCTCTCATGAAATGTTCGTGGCCGGAATTATTATGACCCATATCGATGAAAGTCTCATTACGCCGGAAGGCCAGCCCGATATCGATAAAATTCGGCCGTTGGCATATTGCCCCGGAGCCAGGGAGTATCGTGGCGGCCTGACCAAAATGCTGGCGCGCTATGGGCGGGCAAGCGGTTGATATCGGTATGACATCTTCATTTTTGTTCAATCTTATTAAACAGAATGGCGCCGCCCGTCGCGGTGCGGTCACCACCGATCACGGAGTTTTTCAAACTCCGGCTTTTATGCCGGTCGGCACCACCGGCGCTGTCAAGGCCGTTACGGCCGAGGACCTTGAAGAATGCGGGGCGGAAATAATTCTGGGTAACACTTACCACCTGTATCTTCGTCCCGGCTCACCATTAATCAAAGCCCGGGGGGGACTGGCTCGATTTACTTCCTGGAATAAACCTACCCTAACAGATTCCGGCGGTTATCAGGTTTTCTCCATGCAGGATTTAAATAAGATAAATGATGAGGGCGTTATATTCCGCTCACATCTCGACGGCTCCTCGCATCACTTCTATCCCGAAAATGTTATTGATATTCAGCGAGAAATTGGGGCGGATATTATAATGTCTTTCGATCAATGCGCCCCTTATCCCTGCGAGGAAAGACAGGCTGCCGAGGCTGTCAGACGAACCTCAGCCTGGGCCGCGCGGGGATTGCGGCATTTTGAAAACTGGGAAACCCGGGACCCAACCGGAATCGCCTTATTCGGTATCGTTCAGGGTTCGGTATATCCCCACCTGCGGCGACTTTCCGCCGAGCAGATTATCGCGCTCAATTTCCCCGGTTACGCCGTGGGGGGCCTGGCCGTGGGTGAATCCAAAGCCGAAATGGAAGATACCCTGGCGGGAGTCATTCAATATTTCCCCTCCGACAAACCTCGCTACCTGATGGGTGTCGGTTATCCCGAAGATATTCTTATGGCGGTATCTTACGGAATAGATATGTTCGATTGTGTTTTGCCGACCCGCAACGCCCGGACCGGCATGGTATTTACCTCGCAGGGGCCGTTGGTCTTTCGCAATGCCGTATATGCCGAGGACGACCGCCCGCTCGACTTAAATTGCGATTGCCGGGTCTGTCGAAGATATAGCCGGGCTTATATCAGGCATTTGTATAATCAGCAGGAAATAACGGCCTTGATACTTGCCACTTATCATTCACTTTATTATTTCCAAAACCTGATGCGGGGGATTCGTCGCGCCTTGGATACCAATAACTTTGAGACCTTTCGAAGAGAAATTCTGGAAAAATACCGGAGCGACACGCAATCATAGGGGAGAATATGAACAGGCGGCGACCAAATACTATCATATCAGCAGGCAATGCCAAGGCTGTGATTTTGCTTTCATTATTATTGGTAAGTATTTCTGCAATAGCATCGGCCGAGGACACCGAGTATGCCTTGAAATTCTATTTTGACAAATTGGATTCGGTGCTGGCCAAGAATATCTTATATGATTCCACACTAAGTTTTGAAACGGAAGTCGTTTCCCGCTATCATTACCTGAATTATCGGGGTGTCCTGGATAAAGCCGATACGGCGCGGTACGCTTTGTTTTATCGTGAAGGCCGAATTGACTCCGTGGCGGTAATCGACTCGGCCGGAATTGACCGAAATACTGTTCCCCAGACACTTCGCTTCGATAAGCCCTGGCAGGAAAACTGCCGGTTTTATTTCTTCCCCAATGACTCCGGAAGCGGGATAATTTCTATTGGATTCGAATCCGTCGACGCTTCCGACTTAAATAGTCCGTCAGGGGTCATTTCCTTCGACCGCGACAAATATTTTATTCAAACACTTCGGCTTCATTACCCCTCCCATGGCGAATACGAGCGCTTTTCTTTGAACTATATATTCGGCTTCGAGCAGGATAAGAACGTTCTGAAGACACTGACAATCCAGGGATCTTTTACCGGGTTGTTTTTAAAAAGGTATTTCCGCCAGGATCTTTATTTTGAAAACTACCAAATCCGACGCAAATAGTATTATCTTGCCAACCACAATTTCTCCCTCTATAATTGGCACTATGTCGAGCGATGCTGACCAGTTAAAAACCAAGATTGATATGCAGCGTCTTCCGGCGCATATCGCCATAATAATGGATGGTAATGGGCGTTGGGCCAAAAAGCGGGATCTTCCTCGGACCGCGGGCCATGAAGCAGGGGTGGAAGCGGTTCGCCGCGTGGTCCGGGCCTGCGCCGAATTGGGCGTGAAGTACCTGACTTTGTACACTTTTTCGGTTGAAAACTGGAATCGCCCCCGCGAAGAAGTTGCCGCCTTGATGAAACTTCTGACGCGCACCACCCGGCGGGAAATAGATGAGTTGAATCGCAATAATGTCCGCCTGACTACCATCGGAAGAATCGACGAATTATCCAAATCCCGTCGGCTAGCCCTGGCTATGGCGGTGGAGAAAACCAAGAAAAATACCGGTCTGGTGCTTAACCTGGCCCTCAACTACGGCGGGAGAACGGAAATAATCGACTCCGTTCGAGCCATCGCTTTGGGAATCCGCTCCGGTCACATCTTGCCCAGCGAAATAAATGAATCCCTTTTCTCCGATTATCTATATACCGCGGGCATTACCGACCCGGATTTATTGGTGCGCACCTCGGGTGAAATGCGGATTTCCAATTTCCTTCTATGGCAGACCAGTTATACCGAAATGTATATCACCAATGTTCTCTGGCCTGATTTTGGGCGGCTGGAACTGTTTGAAGCCATCATTGAATATCAAAGGCGAGAGCGGCGATTTGGGAAAGTGTAAAATTCCATGAATAATATGCTTACCCGAATATTTGTGGCCGCCATATTCGGTCCCCTTATTATTTGGTTCTCGTACCTGGGCGGATACTATTTATTCGGAATGTTGATGCTCTTTGCCTCCGTGGCCGCCGGGGAATTCCTGTGGCGCGTTCTGGGATCCAGACTTATTATTTTCTGGGGCGTGACTTATTTTTTCGTTATCGCCACCACGGCTTCGGCCATGCTTATCTCTTACGAAACCGGCGCCGTTCTTTTGATGGGGTATTTCCTTGTGGCGGGAATGCTTCTGGCCATCCGCAGCGAGCCCGTGGAGCAGTTATTTCGGTTGTTAACAACACTCTTCTGGGGAACCGCTTATATAGGCCTGCTATATCCTTTTGTCTATTTGATCCGGGATTATTCGGAATTGGGTGGGGATTGGCTATTATTCCTGTTCGGGACTCTCTGGCTCTCCGATTCATTGGCCATGTGGATCGGCAAGGCCATAGGGAAAAGCCCGTTGGCGCCGACGGTCAGCCCCAAAAAAACCGTGGCCGGCTTCATTGGCGGTCTGTCCGGCGGCATTATCGTTGCCGTTATTCTCCATTTCTGGAGGCTGGCCACCATTGATTTGTCCCTTTTGATCGTCGCCGGTATTCTTATTTCGTTTGTGGGGCAATTGGGCGACCTGGTGGAGTCGCTCTGGAAGCGCTCTTTGAATATTAAGGATTCTTCAAATATTATCCCCGGACATGGCGGGGTCCTGGATCGCTTTGATTCCCTCTTATTTGCGGCGCCGACCCTATTTCTCTTCCTTAAATACTTCGTCTATTCCTGATGGGGCCCGGCCATGAAAGCCCTGGATTTAATATTCGCCGCCCGGCCCATGTTACATCTGCCGGCCTGGTCTATTTTTTTGTTAACCGATCATTTCCTGGGCGGTCACTTTGAAATCAATGATATGCTGATCTTGATGGCCATCACCTTGATACTCTCGGGCGCTTATTATATCAATCAACTTTATGATTACGAAGGCGACTTGATAAATAATAAACTGGGATTTTTACAAAGGGGCCTGATTACTAAAACTCAAATGAAAGCCGCCTTCATAGTCGTCTCCTGCCTCGGCCCGGGGATTGCCTTCGCGGTGGAGCCATATCTGGGGCTCTTGACAGTGGTCCTTTTTCTTATGGGATATATATACTCCGCCCCTCCCTTTCGGCTCAAAGATCGTCCTTTCTGGGGACTCTGGGCCAACAGCGCCGCCTATGGCCTTATCATCCCTTTTCTTGTCCCCGGGTTTGTCGCCCATTGGGATGAAAAGACCCTTTATATACCGGCCTATTTTTTTCTGGCCGTTTCCGCCGCCTATCTTTTAACCATTATTCCTGACCGGGAAGGCGACATTCAATCGGGCAAGGTGACCCTGGCCGCGATTCTGCCTGATTCCTACTTGTTATTGGCCGCCCTACTTTTACTTTATTTGTCATTGATGGCGGCTATCCGGATGGATATAATGACCCTGGCATTGATCAGCGCCGTCTCCATCGTTCTGTTTCTTCTGGCCGCCGTGGTCAGGAAAAAGAATATTATTCTCTTCGCCTGCAAGGTGCCAATTCTACTGGTGGCCCTTCTGGCCGGCATATTTAATCCGGGCTACCTGGTTTTTCTTGTTGCCGTAATTCTTACTACCCGGATATATTACCGCCAGCGATTTGGAATGCAGTACCCCAAATTAGACTGAAATATGCGTTCGATTCTATTACTTTTCGCGCTGATGATAATCTCCGGATGCAGTCTTCACCCCAGGTTACAGCAACAAAAGGAACAGGCCGAAGAATCCCGGGATCATCAAAAGGCCATTTCTTGGGGAAGGGAATCTTCGCCTGACCTGACCACCGCGGAAAACCTGCGTCTGGGAAAAATAATACAGGAATATCTGGGAACACCCTACCGGGGACATTCGAACTACCGCGACGGGCTTGATTGCAGCCGCCTTATGCAATTAATTTTCGACGACTATTCAGGATTAGACCTGCCCCGGACGGTTAAGGAGCAGTATTCAAAATCCCGTCCCCTGAAAAAGGATCTTATGCGATTCGGCGACTTGGTGTTTTTCAAGATCAATGGCGAAATATCTCATGTCGGCCTGTATATTGGATTTGGGGAATTCGTGCATTCGTCGGCTACCTCGGGAGTCATGATTTCGAATTTGGATGATAAATATTGGAAGAAAAATTTCGCGGCCGCCGGGCGGGTCGTGCCGTGACATAATTTCTTCGCCGATGTATATTTTAATGCAAAAGAGGCGGCCTGAATGATTGGAGCCATCGCCGGGGATATTATCGGCTCGATTTATGAGTGGAATAACATCAAGGTAGAGTCTTTCCCCCTGTTCTCGAATCGATGTTATTTTACCGACGATACCGTCCTGACGGTGGCATTGGCGGATTCCCTCATGAGCGGGACACCCTATGCCGACAATCTAAGGCGGTTCTTTAAAAGGTATCCCGGTCGAGGGTACGGTATGGGCTTCGACGCATGGGCGTCCGATCCGCAGGCAGGCCCCTATTATAGTTGGGGAAACGGCGCGGCCATGCGAATCAGCCCGGTCGGTTACGCCTTCAATGATCTCAATATGGTTCTGTCAAAGGCCGAAGAGTTTACCGGCGTGACACATAATCATCCCGAGGGCATAAAGGGAGCCCAGGCCACGGCCGCCGCCATTTTCCTGTCCCGAAACGGCAGCAGCAAAAATAAAATAAAGGAATTCATTGAATCCGAGTTTGGTTACGATCTGGGACGACATATCGATGACATTCGTCCGGCCTACGAATTCTATGAATCCTGCCGGCAGACGGTTCCGCCGGCCATTAGGGCATTTTATGATTCCAGCGATTTTGAAGATGCCATAAGAAATGCTATCTCGTTGGGAGGCGACTCGGATACCCTGGCCTGCATAACCGGCGGGGTGGCCCAGGCTTTCTATGGGCGCGTGCCGCCCCAATTGAGAAGCAAGTGTATGATATCCTGGACTCATATTTGGCAAATATCGTGCGTGATTTCATGCGCAAATACTGTCCCTCTGATTAGCGCCTTATATTTTCTATCGAAAGGCGGCTTCGGTGGCGCGTTTCTCTGACGTAATTATTATAATATGAACCAAGGATTAAAATTAAAACTCGAAAATCTCCCGGATACCCCGGGTGTCTATTTATTCAAAAACAAGGCCGGACAAATCATATATATCGGCAAGGCCAAAAACCTGCGCCACCGGGTCCGCTCCTACTTCAATTCCCCCCATAGCCACGACCGCAAGACCTCCCGGCTGATCGCGGCGGCGTCTGATTTCGATCTTATCGTAACCGACTCCGAAATTGAAGCGCTCATCCTGGAAGCCAATCTGGTCAAGGAGCATCATCCCCGCTATAATATCAATCTCAAGGACGACAAGCATTTTCCTTATATAAAAGTCACGACGCGCGAGCCCTTTCCTCGTCTTTTGGTGGTCCGGCGACTAGAAAAAGATGGGTCCCGCTATTTTGGTCCCTATACCAATTCCAAATCAATGCGGCGAACCATCACTTTTTTGAGTCGCCTCTTCAAGATACGCACTTGCCATCTGACTATCCCGCACCCTTCCGGGAAATTGCAAAAAGTCTGTCTCGACTTTCATATCGGTCGTTGCGGCGGCCCCTGCGAAAATCTCCAGTCGCAGGAGGAATACAGTCGTAATATCGATAGTGTCATAATGTTCCTGATGGGGCGGTCCGAGGCCCTGATTAATGAACTATCCGCGCGCATGGAAAAGTCCTCCAAACGGATGCAATTCGAACAGGCCGCTCAAATCCGCGACCAGATAGAGGCTCTGACGAATATGCGCCAGAAACAAAAAGTCGATGCCGGGCAGGCCGTAAATCGGGATATTATCGCTTTCGCCCGGGAAGGTTCCCTTACGATTGTGGTTATTTTTCAGATACGCGACGGTATTCTCATCGGCCGTCAGGATTTCCAGTTAATATCGGAAGTCGATGAAATTGATGTCGAGGTCATTTCGGCTTTTATCCGGCAGTACTACACCGACCAACCCAATCTTCCGGAGGAACTTTATTTCCCGGTCGCCATGCCTGATGAAGAATTAATCGGTCAATGGCTAAGTACCGCGGCCGGTCAAAAAGTAAAAATACATACCCCCCAAAAGGGGGAAAAACTCCGCCTGGTGGATATGGCCGCCCAGAATGCTCGTTTGCTTTTAGATGAAATCTTAATTCAAAGGAAACAATTCAAGGAAAGGACCTCCAAAGCGGTCCGGGCCTTAAAGGAAAATTTGGGTCTGGCCGATTCTCCTCTAACCATTGCCTGTGTCGATATATCTAACCTGGGGGAATCCGACGCCGTCGGCTCGCTGGTATTTTTTGACAACGGCAAGCCCAAAAAATCGGAGTATCGCCATTTCCGAATTAAAGGCGTCAAAGGGCAGGATGATTTTGCCATGATGCGCGAAATTATCGGCCGGTATTATTTTCGGCTGAATGAAGAAAAAAGGACCGGCCCGGATTTATTGGTAGTTGATGGGGGTAAAGGGCAGTTGTCGTCAGTGATACGCGAACTACAGTCTCTGGGCTTTGAAAATCAGACTGTTATCGGTTTGGCCAAGAAATTTGAAGAGATATATTTCCCCCATCGTTCCGAGCCTCTGACATTACCCAAAAGTTCCCCCGGCCTGGGCCTGTTAAAGCGTATTCGCGACGAGGCTCATCGCTTTGCCATCGAATATAATCGCAAAGTAAGATCGCAGCGAACCCTGAAATCTTCCCTGGATTCCCTCAAAGGCATTGGACCAAAACGCCGCCAATTGCTTCTGACTCATTTCGGCTCTCTGGATCGGATTCGCCTCGCCTCCCTGGAAGAACTATCGGCGGTAAAGGGCATGCCTCAAAATATCGCCAAATTGGTTTTTGATACCCTGCACGTGACAAAAAAAAGTGATAATTCCATCGGCTGAAAATAAAAGTTTCCATTGCCTTAATTATCCCGGGCTGACTACATTTGACTATGCCTGAAAATCATGAAAATATCTATACCGTCACAGCCGTCACACGCCTGATTAAATATACGCTGGAAGAATCCTTTCCTTCAATTTGGGTGGAAGGTGAGATTTCCAACTACCTTCTGCACAGCTCCGGCCATCATTATCTAACGCTTAAAGATGACAATGCCGCGATTAAATTGACCATTTGGAGATCTGCCGGTCAGTATCTTAAATTCAAACCTGAAAATGGCATGAAGGTGCGGGCTTTCGGCGATATTTCCGTTTATGAAAAGGGTGGTAATTACCAGTTAAATGTCAAGAAACTCATTCCCGTCGGCGTCGGTGAACTGGAAATCGCCTTTCGGCAATTATACGAAAAACTCACCGCCGAGGGACTATTCGATGCCTCGCGCAAAAAGGACCTGCCGGCCTATCCTATGACAATCGGGATAGTGACTTCGCCCACCGGAGCGGCCGTACGCGATATTATAAGAATTTCAAGGCGACGCAATGATTCCGTCCGACTGATTTTGTATCCCGCCAAGGTGCAGGGGGAAGGCGCCGCCGAGAGTATTGTTGCCGGTATTGAGTATTTTAATACTCGGGCGGATATCGACATGATTATTGCCGGTCGCGGGGGAGGTTCCTTGGAGGATCTCTGGGCTTTTAATGAGGAAATTACGGTTAGGGCCATCGCCAACTCCGCCAAACCGGTCATATCCGGGATTGGCCACGAAATCGACCACACCCTTTCGGATCTGGTCGCCGATCTGCGGGCTTCGACACCTTCGGCGGCAGCCGAATTGGCAGTTTGGAGTAAGCGGGAATTTCAGGAAAATATAGGAGCCTTTTCAATCGCTCTGGATCGGGGCATGGCGGGTATAATAAATGACAGGCGGCAGAAATTAAGGGATATTATGGCCAAGCCTGTTTATCGCCGCCCCGAAGTCGTAGTCGCAGAAAGGATTCAAAGACTGGACGCGAATTTGCGCCTCCTGGAGAGTGTCGGAAAAAACGTTTTGGAATTGGCTCAAAACCGGTTATCTTTGGTCTTATCCCGGCTGGAAACGTTATCGCCGCGGGCCGTTTTGAAAAGAGGCTTCGCTTTTGTCCGGAGACTTCCTGAAGGCTCGGCCGTGACCAGCATAACGGCGTTGAATATTGAAGACCGGGTGGAAATAATATTAAACGACGGGGCCGCCGCCGCATCTATTACTGATATCAGGAAGACAAAGACAAATGGTCGCTGAAAAAAAGAGTTTTAAAGATTTCGAGTCCGCCCTGTTACGGCTGGAGGAAATAACCGAAAAATTGGAGTCAGGGGAGACTCCCCTGGAACAAGCCCTTTTACTTTATACCGAAGGTCTGGAGATCGCCGGTTTTTGCAGCCGCAAGTTGGCCGAGGCCGAGAAAAAAGTGACTGTCTTGAAAGAGAAGAATCGCCAATTGGTCGAAGAAACATTTGCCGTGGAAAATGAATCCGGAGAGATTGAAAATGAGCGCTGAATCTCTGCCCATTGATATATCCTTCCTTGAAAAAAAGCGGCACGAAGTGGATCAATTGCTTGATAAGTATCTACCTTCGGCCGAGGCCTACCCGGATCGTCTTCATAAGGCCATGAGATATTCGGTTCTGGCCGGCGGGAAGAGAGTTCGCCCTATTTTGGCCATGACCGCTTATGAGGCTTTCGGCGGAAACGACCCCCAGATTATAAATCCCGTGGCCTGCGCTCTGGAATTCGTTCATACCTATTCTCTCATACATGACGATTTACCCTGCATGGATGACGACGATCTTCGCCGCGGCCAGCCGACCTTGCACAGACAATTCGACGAGGCCACCGCGGTCTTGGCCGGGGATGCTTTACATGTCCTGGCTTTTCAAATGGCAGCGCGATCCGGATCCACCCGGGTGGTACAGGAATTGGCCGAGGCAATCGGGACGTACGGCATGCTCGGAGGGCAGATGGCTGATGTCGAGGCTGAAGGCAAACATAATACTCTGGAGCAGATTCAGTTTATTCATACTCATAAAACAGGGGCGCTGATCAAGGCCTCGATACGAATGGGCGCAATCCTGGCCGGCGTCGATGAGGGCTCTTTGCGTAAACTCAGCCATTATGGCGAAAAAATCGGCCTGGCCTTTCAAATTATAGATGATTTGCTGGATATTCAGGGAGAAGTCCGCAAGATGGGAAAACCTTCCGGCTCCGATTGCAAGAATCAGAAGGCCACTTATCCCGGCACGGTGGGGCTGGAACGCGCCCGGAAAGACGCCGATCAACTTATCGACGAAGCCATTATGATTAGCCGTGAATTTAACGCCAAAGGGGAGTACTTTGCGCTGATTGCCCGTTTTGTCGGGCAAAGGGAGAATTAGTCGATGACCTGGTTGGAGAAGATAAACGACTCGGCCGACCTGAAGCATTTCACGGCCGAGGAATTGAGTCAACTCGCCGAAGAAATTCGCCATGAAATTATATCCGTGGTCTCGGAAAACGGCGGGCATCTGGCCTCCAACCTCGGCGCCGTGGAATTGACCCTGGCTCTGCATTTTTGTCTGAATATTCCCGAAGACAATATAGTCTGGGATGTCGGACACCAGAGTTATATCCACAAGATATTGACCGGCCGTCGCGAACGAATTCGGACTATTCGCCGAAATAAAGGTCTGGCAGGATTTCCTCGCCGCGATGAATCATCGGCCGATGCCTTCGGTACGGGGCACGCCTCGACGGCCATCTCGGCCGCGCTGGGTTTGGCCACGGCGCGGGATCATTGCAAATTAAAACATAAAGTGGTGGCGGTTGTAGGCGATGGGGCTCTTACGGGCGGTCTGGCTTATGAAGGGTTGAACAACGCCGGCGCCTCCAAAAGAGACTTTATCGTTATCCTCAATGACAATAAGATGTCCATCTCCAAGAATGTCGGGGCTCTCTCTCGGCATCTAACCGGCATCATGGTGGACCAGAGATTCAATAAACTTCGCAATGAAATCTGGGAACTGACCGGGCGGTTTAAACGCCGGGATCGTATTCGGGCCATGGTTTCCCATATCGAGGATGCTGTCAAGGGTTTCTTCGTGCCCGGCATATTTTTCGATCGACTGGGTTTCAGGTACTTCGGCCCTATCGACGGACACGATCTGCCTCTATTAATAAAGACGATTAATCAGATGCTGGAATTACCCGGGCCGTTGCTTTTGCATGTCCTTACCGTCAAAGGCAAAGGATATCCTCCGGCGGAGGCCGACGCCACCAAATTCCACGGTATCGGCTCCTTCGATAAAATCACGGGAAAGGCCACATCGGCCAAAGAATTGCCGTCGTATACTCAAATTTGTGGTGATACGCTGGTTGAACTTGCCGAGAGCAACGACAAAATCGTGGCCGTTACGGCGGCCATGACCAGCGGTACGGGTTTGACGAAGTTCGCCGAGCGTTTCCCCGACCGGCTGTACGATGTCGGCATCGCCGAGGGACACGCTTCCTGTTTCGCGGCCGGTTTGGCCGCCGGCGGGATGCGCCCTTTTATCGTTATCTATTCCACTTTCCTGCAACGAGCCTATGATCAGATTATTCACGATATCGCCCTTCAAAAATTGCCGGTCGTAATCTGCCTTGACCGGGCCGGCCTGGTGGGCGAGGATGGACCCACGCATCATGGGGCATTTGATCTGTCGTACCTCATGACCGTTCCGGGTTTAACCATCATGGCGCCCAGGGACGGCGACGAACTTCGGGCCATGTTGCACGCGGCTTCCGGTAGCATAAATGGCCCGGTGGCCATCCGTTATCCGCGTTCGCCCATACCATATCCGCTTAAGGCCGGCCTCGAGGAATTGGCCTGGGGGAAATGGGAAAGTTTTTCCGAAGACGGAGAGACGGTCGTTATTGCCTGCGGATCCATGGTGGAGGTAGCCCTTCGGGCGCGCGAGACGGTGAAATCAAGCATAGACGTGGCGGTCGTAAATGCCCGCTTTATCAAACCCCTGGATACGGTCATGCTGGACTGGTGTGCCTCCCGCTTTAAGAATATCGTCACTATCGAAGAAAACAGCGTCGTCAATGGTCTGGGGAGCGCTATCGCAGGATATCTCCTTTCCAAAAAATACGCCGGCTCATTTCATATGTTCGGGATTCCCGACCAATTCGTAACGCATGGGGACCGGAATCAACTCCTGCATGATATCGGTCTGGACGAAGACAACCTGGCCGATTTTCTGGGCACCTTGAACGGCCTGGAAGCGGCCGGGGTTTCGCGTTTAACTTTCAAAAAGAATGGCTACCGCAGGACCGAGACGGTATCAATTGAGCGTCGGCGCCGAGCGGTTTCCGATAAGGAATAATCGACACTTATGATTTTCGGAGTCATCGCCAATTTCGACCGCCCGGGAGCGGTGGAAACGGTGGCCTTTATTGTCGAGTGGTGCCGCAAGAACGGCCACGAAGTATTTTTGTATGCACCTATCTATAAACAGATTCCTTCACAGGCCAAAGATATCCCACTACGCGAGAATTTTCGCGCCGCCGGCGTTTTTATCTCGCTGGGCGGCGACGGTACAATCCTGGCCACGGCCCGTGCCCTGGGAGGGGCGGAGATTCCCATCCTGGGGATAAACCTGGGCTCGCTGGGCTTTTTGACGCAACTGACTCCCGACCAACTGGAAGATGCCCTGCGACGATTGACCATCGGCGATTTCCAGGTGGAGGACCGGATGGTCATCAAAACCGAAGTGATGAACGGCGAGGCCTTGCCATACCCTTTCGCTCTCAATGACATCGTTATCGATAAGGGAAATGTCGCCCGTGTCATAAATCTAAGTCTGTACGCCGACGGGGAGTATATCAGTTCGTACACCGCGGACGGTATCATAATAGCCACCCCGACCGGTTCGACGGCCTATTCGCTGGCGGTGGGGGGGCCGATCATGAAACCGAACATGCGGGCCCTGATTATCTCGCCCATTGCACCTTTTTCGCTGACCAGCCGGCCGTTGCTGTTTCCTCATGATTCGGTACTGGAAGTCAAGATCCGGTCCGAGCACGGCGGGGCGAACCTGACCATTGACGGTCAGGTGGCCACGGCTTTTTCGCCGACGGGGACGATCCGGGTCACGCGGGCCGGGCATTGTGTCAAGTTTATCAGGTTCGCGGAAAATTCTTTTTTCGGTATCCTGCGCCACAAACTTCACTGGGGCAAGCAACCGGTGGTGGACTACAAGAAGAGCGAGTTTTTCAAGCGGTCGAAAGCGTAGACGGCGGATATTAACCGCCTCTGCTCCCGGCAGAATCAACCCTGTGTTTCTTCGGCGCTATCGGAATCGGTCTCATCGATGAACTCCTGGAATTTGGAGTCGATATGCGAGGCAAACCATTTGTCCAGAATCGATTTCCGAAAACGCCACTCTTTGCCCAACTTGGCGGCAGGGATGCGGTTTTCCTGGGCCCAGGTATAAATGGTTTGAGGTTTCAACTTCAGATACGCCGCCACTTCCTCCAGAGTCATGATGTCAGTTTCCATAAAGACTGTCTATCCATGAAGAATCGGTCTCCAGGGTATCGGCCGGGCTGAAATCGTATGACCGGCCCTGATTGCGGCGGGGTATTTCCCTGTCCGGCGCGGCCAACTGTTTGACCGAGTAGATAACGGCGGCATAGAAGTTGCCTTCGTAAGTACCGAATAATTCGAACGGCTGACCCTGTTTGGCGATGAAGGGGCGCAGGCTCCAGGCCAGTTGGATGCCGACGAAGGCGAGGATGACCACCCAGACGCGGAAGACGACCACGCCGTTCCGGGGGTAGATGCCTTTTTTCTCGCAGGAGTATTTCAGCGCTTGTATGATGGTGTTCATGCCGAAAACACCGGCGAACAGCATAACGGCCAAGTGCAGTAGGTGCAGGAAGTAATAATCACTGCCGGTCAGGAGGAAGATAACCACGATAGGCAGGAAGGACAGCATGATGGCCGACATCAGGAGAAACCCCGACATGATTACGGATATCATCGGCAACAGCGCCAGGCGGGAGCCAAGAATGATCTGGACGATAAAGAAAGCCGGAAAACAGATAATAAGAGCCAGGGTGAAAAGCAGAGAAAGTTTTAACCCGGCCACGACGGCTTGCAGGGGACCGTGGTAGGCGCCCATGACAACGCCGTAGATGAACAGAAAGAGCATAAACAGCAGAATTTGTTGCGAAATGCGGGCTTTCGCGCCTTCCGGTTGCATTAGTTTCTCGAAATAGGACTCGGAGTTGAGCAGGGAAGGGAAGACATCCGATGAGAACAATGAGCCAAGTGACACAGTTACCTCCTGGTTTAACACCGAGGATAAAATAATTAAATATGGGCCGATCGCAAGTATTATTTTATTGTTTGTTATTGTTAATTATGGTTTTCTGGCCAAAATGGGTTTGTTCCACAACTTTTTGTTTTGGCAATAGGTTGGGCAAGACGGCGTAAAATCCTTATAACATTATGGCATATAATCAAGTGCCATGAGTTGGGTTCGTTTTGGCAAATTTTTACGCGTCATAGACTCCCCCCTTGATCCCCCCTCCATGAAGGGGGCAGGACATAAAATGCGTTTGCTTTGTTATTTTTTGAATTTTCAAGGGACATGATCTTTTGAAGTGCGGAATTATTATGCCGACCCCACCCCGCGAAGCGCGGGGCTGGGCCACCTTCCCGGGGTGGTCGGCGGGAAAATAAAATGGGTTTGATTCACCACAGTTTTTACCCCTTATTCTGCAAAAATCCCCGTAATGCGATGTCATACAAACAAGTGCCATGAGTTGGGTTCGTTCCGAAAAAATATTGTGTCATACAACTCCCCCATTGATCCCCACTCCATGAGGCGGGTAAGAAAAATGATTTTGCATCACGGTTTTTAGTTTTCATGCTTTGCCCTATTACTTCTGTCCTCATTGTTAAGGGGGATATATAAGGAAAGATGTCGGGTTTCTCGAAATTAGCGAAAGCGAATTTAGAGAAACCACGACCCACAAATACCGCTCGGCCCAAATGGGTTCGTTTCTTCCATTTTTTTGGTCGATATTTCGCGTTTTTCGATGTAACGATAATTGAGGCAGGCGGTTGGGGGGATTTGTAATGATGTATTTTGGGCGTAATTTTCATATCTCCCCGGTTTTTTGGAAATTGGCTAAAATTCATATAATCATCCTATATATGGGGAGCGTTGTCGGATCACCATCGAAATGGTAGTGATTTTGCGGAAGAGAATTCTCCAAATACGTCGTAAGTTGTTATCGGATATCTCGAAAAGCAATCAATGTAACTCAGAACCGCATTTCTGGAGAGGAAAGGATTCTGACATCGTAGAGAGAGGATTACTTTCCGCTTGCGGACTCCCTATACATTATATAATATGTCTGCGCCACGACACGCGGGAGTAACTCAGTTGGCTAGAGTCACAGCCTTCCAAGCTGTTGGTCGCGGGTTCGAGTCCCGTCTCCCGCTTTATTAATGTAGTACGGCTGCTTACGGCTGAAGCTATCGCTTCAGCACTCCAAATAAGAACCCACCGCAAGCAGTGGGGCACCAGGGCCTCGATTCTGGGCCGATGTGGACATCGGCCCCGCACGGTGAACGGAGCGACAGGGGGAGGTCGATAGATAATAACCCACCCGCCTCGACCGCTATGCGGCCTTCACCGGATGGGGCACCAGATTCGAGAGTTTTTCAACAAGCCCAAGCGGGTGGGGCACCCGGGCGGGGAAAAGAATAAAGGTCCGACCACTAAAGGGGATCGGCCACCGAAATGAATATAAATGGCCGACAGGAATGTCGGCCCCACCGGAGTAAAGAAAAAGCAGAAAAGTTGGCGCGATCGCCCTTCGAAGCCAGGGTGTGTGAAAGAAATCCTGCCCTACCGAAATTATTTTGTATTTAAGAGAGATCCCCGCCTTCGCGGGGATGACAATCTTCCCAAAGCCTGCCATAATGAAAATCCGTTGGGGTTCAGGGAATTCGTGTTGTATTCATAGGAGTTAGTATTAGGGCAGCATATCTTCGATATCGTTTCCTAAATAACCCGAAAAATCATGAAAAATCGGGGAGATATAAAAAGTTTTATGCCGGGTGAACATTTTGGGGGTGGGATTGTTATATTCTGCCGACGGCCGGGTCGCGATTGTTTAATTTTTGAACATTTTGTTCAAGGTTTCGGTTAAGTTGCCGATAACCATAAAGATACGCTGTAAGGCAGGTATGGGATGAGGCCCTTTTGTGGTTCAGAATTTAAACATTTCAACGGGGCATTGCGGGCGCGAAAATAATTCTTGACAACCTTGTTGCGCCGTTTATATTTAAGGCTCTTTTGTAAGGCGAGCTATGCCTATTTTTGGGACTGAAAAAAATCAGCCCAAGTAGCTCAGTTGGTAGAGCACATCCTTGGTAAGGATGAGGTCACCGGTTCAATCCCGGTCTTGGGCTTGTAGAAATATCCTCTGGAGGAAAAGATGGCGAAGGAGAAATACGTCAGGAGTAAGCCGCACGTAAACGTGGGGACGATCGGGCATGTGGATCACGGGAAGACGACGTTGACGGCGGCGATGACGATGGTCTTGTCGCGTCGTGGTTTTTCGGCGGTTCGGTCGTTC
>JBGSHP010000027.1:0-77634 GCA_041752195.1 Candidatus Zixiibacteriota bacterium
GTCCGCCGATGGATCGAGGAGTACAACGAAAACTACTTGCATTCGGCGCTGGGGTACCGGACACCGAACCAAACGGAAGAAACCTATAATCTGACCACGAGGACTCTCTTAAAAAACGCTTGCTAAATGGGGAGCATTACACCCCTTCCCCGAATTATTATTCCGTTAATACTATAGATGGAATATGCTCCATAACAACTCGTATTAATAGAGCCATCAGAGTCATCATAATAGACCGGCACAGCGTCAGGCATCCAATAACCAAATGTATTATAACCATTTCTAATGACATTACAAATATTAAACGCAGCACCAATATTAAAATAAGATGAACTGATTGTAGAATAATAATCCGGGATGTACTGATTGATCTGCTGGGGATTATGGACAGTTACAATCCAATCATAGTAAAAAGCCAAATCTCCTGAAGGATCAAAATGGCCGTCAGTGTAAAAGGCGAAAGCATCCCAATTTTCGCTAATCGCTTGTACTGCAATATCAATTCCACTTACCAAAACATTAAAATATCCGGCATTATCAGTATATGAGCTAAATCCATACACCCAATCGCCGGATGGATTTTTTGAATAGATGTTTATGGTCACCATCTCCAGCCGATTATCAGTCGCCCCGTAGGGATCCGTATAGCGAAAAATACCTTCCAATTGCCACGTGGCGGAGATATCAATTGAAATTCTTATGTTGCTGCTGTCATTTATAATTCCTTCCAGTATTATTGTATCTTTAATAGGTGCGGGTTTAAAGATATATGCGCTGTCACCACTGAATTCTATTTTTCCCCAATCACCCTCCTTCGCCGGAAATCGGGGGTATATTACCTCGTATGTATCATTATCCTTGAAAATAAGTCGCCATTCGATATCCGTATTTGGCAATCCAAGCATGCTCGTCTGAATGTATTCGCCGTTCGCCAATCTTTTAAAATATATCCGTCGCTCATATTGTGAGTGTGTCTTGTTTTCGACTGACGAAACTTTTATTTTCTGACCCGAGGGTTTTTTCTTGCTGCCCCTATTGAAACTATCGTTCGGCAATATGGGGCCTTGGACCATCGGCCTCGGGATCAGCCCGGAATCAGAAGTAGAGATGATTGAAAATATCGCACCATTTATGGTATCATATTCCCAATTGACTTTATCGCTATCCGGCGATTCGATAAAATACTCCGCGCAGATATAACAAGTATTAGTACTAAGTCCGCGGTATCCGTTCTGGCAAGGGAATAATTTGCTGGGGGTACAGGGAATTTTCTCTCCGGCAGTAATGACGGTTATGCCGATTTGACACAAACCGGGGCGGTTGGCCCTGAAACTGGCAGAGAGTTCATAAGTAATCCCGGCCTGTAATTTGCCGGTAAGTATCGTATCCCCAGAAACATATTCCTGGGGGAATAACAAACTCATTCGCGCGATGGCTCCGGCGTTCGGGTTATCCGAATATTCGGTTTTTTCATTTATTACAAAAGATATAGCGACATTAAATATTTCTCCCAATTTTGGTTCGGGGTTAATTTGATAATTGAAACTAATATCCTTTTGAGGCACGTCGAATTCACAATGACCGCCATAGGGCAAAAATAGGATAATCGCCATCATGAAAATCGTGATTAGACAAAGTTTGCGCCAAAACATAAAATCCTCCAGTGGAAAAATAGAAGATTAGCCTTCATGACATTTATACAGTCAGTCTGTCATATTCTTCCCTCCTTTTATCCATAATGTTTAAAGCCAATGGTCTTTTAGCCCGGTTTGAATGACGATCGCAGATATAAAACGCCCCGTTGCCCAAAGTTTAGTTCTAAATTAAAATACTATAGGTAATACGATTTGTCAATGGAATTGTCTACTACTGTGATATGCCGAATTCAAGATAGGTGTTATGCAAGAATCGCAACAGCAAATCCGGAGCAATTAAGGAGATGGAGTCGAACGATAGGTGCGCTTATCATATCAATCACATTTACACGCCGCCTCTTACCATCCCATTTTTTCCTTAAGTGCTATAATCTGGCCCAGGTGGTTTTCGCTGTGGCGACTGTAGCCCTCCAAAAGGCTGCCGAGCGTTACCTTCCCGGATTCAGGATGCACCGCCGGGCGTTGCCAGTCATTATCGTTCAGGGATTCCATCAGTTGTACCCAGCGCCGATGAATACCTCTTAGAATTTCCAGAGAGGAGTCGATCGGCAGTTGCCGGGCCTCGACCGTCTCGGCCCAGCGGACCTGGTCATAAGGTTTCAGGGTGGGGTTGTCTTCGGTATAAATCAACTTAAAGCGGACGAAGGCATTCATGTGGGCGTCGGCCAGATGATGCACCACCTGGCGGACGGTCCATTTGCCCTCGCCGTACGGCGTATCCAGCCGGAGATCGTCCAGGCCTTTTACGGCGGCTTCCAGTTTACCCGGCAGGGTTCTGACAATTTCCATCATCTCACGGCGTTCCTTGGTACCGGACATACAATTTTCTCCCTCATTGGTTTTCATCATGTACTTTGGCGCTCCATTCATCGATATCGATACGATGCACGGCGGTGACTTCCATTTCTTTTTCGGTGATGCCGCGGTAATCCCGGTCGGGTTTCAGGTCGGGGAAATATTTGTCCAGTAATCCCTGCAAGGCGGCCCGGGATTCTTCGGGATCGGTAACCGGAACGGCCCGGCCGAAAGCGACCACCGAGGCATAGAAAACCGAGAAACTCATGGCCCGCTCGCCCGGAACCAGGCGGCCCATCTCGGTGGCCGTCAGGGCCACGCAGGGATTTTTTTCGATATTTTCGCGAAACCTCCCCATCCGTGCCCCATGGACATAGACCGCTGTCCTGTTTGTATCAAAATAGTGGGTCATGGTGTGGACAAAAGGCTGGCCCTCAAAATCGGTGGCAATGGTGACCAGCGGGGCTTTTTTCAAAAAATCCCTAATCCAATCGGCGTCATGGACTTCACGGCCTTTGCGCCGCATGGCGGTGCGTTCGCTTCGAATCATATGGAAAGCCTCAATAATTATTATTCTGATTTATTATATACGCGCGATTCCGGTCGCGGACATTTAAAAATGCCTGCAAATCAGGTAATTTGGGGCCTTCATTGGACAAAGCCCCGGTCGAATTCGTCATTATCTTTTGAATATAAAACCGGACCAAAGCCTTATGGGGACAATTCCACTCCCGAACCGAAAAAAAACCCAGGGGCTTGACAAACCGGCGGCGTTATTGTAATTTTGAGGACTTTTTGGCCAAACAAAAATTGTGTAAGGCCAGGAGAGGCAAGAAACGAAAGCATCTTTGATTTAGGGAAAGAGTGTTTTAGGCAACTGATAGGGCTTCCATACGAGAGCATTTATCTTGATGTAAATAATGGAGATAAGGATGGGAAAAGTCAGGTTTGTTTTGGTCACCATGGCGGTAATACTTCTGGTCGCTCCACAGATTATGTCCAGCGGCTTTGCTTACGACGGTTTGGGCGTTAAAGCCAGGGGCATGGGTGGCGCCTTTCGCGCCATTGCCGACGATTGGTCGGCCGCCTTTTACAACCCGGCCGGTTACAATAAACTGCAGGATAATATCCTGGCCTTAAATGTGGGGACGATGCATAATCGCTATTGGGCCAACCCTCGCATAAAGTGGGGCGGCATATTTGAGAGCGGCTATTTAAACAATCAGCGGATCGCCAATCACCATGCCGTGCTGAATATCCCCCAGGGCGGATTCGTTACCCGAATGCCGATGTTAGGCGGCGAAACGGTATTGGGCTTGGCGATAATGCAGGTATTTGATCA
Source organism: Candidatus Zixiibacteriota bacterium (assembly GCA_041752195.1). Classification (GTDB taxonomy): domain Bacteria; phylum Zixibacteria; class MSB-5A5; order GN15; family PGXB01; genus JBGSHP01. The sequence goes on from JBGSHP010000027.1 coordinate 3,793, forward strand.
AAATCAATCCTGGGAGTTATTCCAGACGCCGGCGGCCCACAACGATTCCGGGGTTTTCCCCGAGGATCAGTTCGGCATCAATCTCGATGCCGTCGCTTTTCAGTTGACGGCGGCCCGGGGGTTCATGGAGGATAAATTGTCGCTGGGATTGGGACTATCGCTCATGCGCGGCGACCTGGTTTTCAGCGATCTTGTCATGCGCGACAATCCCATGGCCTCGCCAATCAGTGATCGTCCCCATGACAAAATCCCGCAGTGGTACCGCACCGGCGGCAATGGCTGGGGTTTCGGGTGGCGGCTGGGCGCTTTGTATGACGCCACCGAAAAGATCCGCGTCGGGGCCACCATTACCGGACCGACTTCCATAGATCTTGAGGGCGAAGCCGATATGAGATTCATCATGGGGGAAAGCCCGTACATAAACCAATATATAACCAGCCAGCAACTGGAAGCGGTGCTGTTCCTGGGCGGAGATATAATCGAATACACCGCCGATTTTGAAACGACTCTGGATTTGCCGGCGTCCATCGGCGGCGGCGTGGCCTGGGATATTCGCGAAGATCTGACCCTGGCGCTCGATGCCGAGATGACTTTCTGGTCGAAATTCGAAGGACTCCAGTTTAAGTTTTCCAACTATGAGGGAACCAATTTTGCGAACAATCAAATCCTGGTGAGTCCCTCTTATCCCAATGCCCAGGAAATGATAGAGAAGGATATGGGCGTCCCGGTGGTCTGGAAAGACGCTCCGCGCGTGGCCGTGGGCGCCGAATATCGCCCCCGGAGTTTTGTCAGTTTACGCAGCGGCTTTGGAGTTGACAAATCAGCGGTTGACTGGTCGAATCCCGTGGCGGTGACACAGGTTCCACAATTTATCGACCTGGGAACCAAATTCAGTTACAGCCTGGGGATTGGCATCAACCTGGATGGTTGGACCCTGGAGATGTCCGGCACCTACACCCATCACCCCGATATTAACGTCCGGACCCAGAATGATCAGGATGGCAACGGTATCGTGGACAATCTTCCGGCCTATTATGAAGCCGATAATTACCAAACCGTCATGGGAATTTCTTACCGCTTTTAGGAGGGATGAAGATGCGCTTGGCATATAAATTATCCGTTCTGGTTATGGCCGTGGCGATTATTTCGACCGGATGCAGCGACCGGGGCGATACCATAACACCGATAACCTACGATAATTCCAGCCTGGTCTGGACGATCGGCCATGAATATCACCAGGAACTCGGGTTCACCATGTTTCCCGAGATTAAAATCGATCCCAAAATGTACGGCAAAGTCTACACTCCCCCGGGATATGATAATCCCGGCCAGGGGCGTCCTTACCCCGTCCTGATACTGCTTTCGCCGTTCAATGAAACCGACGAGTTTTATTTTAACCACGGCCTCAAAGATGTGGCCGATCGCCTGATTTCCGAGGGAAGAATCGAGCCCATGATTATCATCTGCATGAACGGCCGCAACAGTTACGGCGGCACTTTTTACGCCGATGCCTCGGCGTCGGGGAAATACACGACCATCCTGGGCGATATCGAGGGAGAAATCAGCACGGGCACTTTGATCGATTACATTGACGGCGTCTTCAATACCTTAAGCGATGCCCGCCACGGGGACGGCATGGGCCGTAAAAACCGGGCGATTTCCGGGGTCGGCGTGGGAGGCTACGGCGCCATGCGCCTGGCCGTTATGCATAGTGAGAATTATTCCTCGGTCTCGGCCATATCGGCGCCTCTTGATTTCGACGGCTCCGGCGGAACGGGCGGCTTTGTCCCGCTTTTTCAAAATATCATAAATGAACTCGACACCACCGCCCTGGGTCTGGACAGTACCTATAAAATTATGGATACGTCCTTTAATTCTCCCGTTCGGAATTTAATTTTCGCGGGCGCTACCAGTTTTTCACCGCACGACACATCCTATGTCAATCCGGAATTCCTGCCTTATAATCCGCCTTATATTGTCGAGCCCAACGGCATTTGGCAGTCTTCCGACACCCTGCAGATTACCGACCAGGAAACCTACTTAAAGCCGTACGGCGAAGACCGGCCTTTTAAATTTCACATGCCCTTCGATAAAACCGGAGCGGCCTACGATCCCATTTGGCAACTATGGTTGGACAATAATATCCCCAATCTGATGGCGAATTATCCCGGGGCTCTGGATACGACGGCCATAATGCTTTTGACGTCGGCCGATGCCCCCGATGAATTATTCGGATTCGACCAGCAGACGCTGGATTTTGCCGATTATTTGACGAGTCAGGGAATTGCCTACAATGATACCAGTTTTGCCGGGTATCCGGGATTTCCTGCCGACGGCAATGCCATCCTGTTTGACATTTTGGGCAGGATTTTGGAATTCCATTCCCGGAATTTTGAGACCCCGGAATTTTAAGTTGGTTGCGCAACAGATGATATCCGGCCCCCGCTTTTTGGGCGGGGGCTTTTTTAATTAAGAAAGGAATCCCCATGGAATACGATCTCATATCCATTGGAGCTCATCCCGATGATGTCGAAGTCGGCACGGGGGGAGTCCTTATCGGCTTAAACAAGATGGGGTTCAAGACCGGTATCGTCTATCTTACGGCCGGGGAAATGGGTACGGGCGGTACCCCCGAAATCAGAGCCGAGGAAGCCCTTCAGGCGGCCCGTGTCATGGGCTCCGACCTGCTGCAGACATTTGACTGGGGTGATTGCCGACTTTTCGACGCTTTCGAGAAACGTCTGGAATTGGCGGAACTGATTCGTAAATGCCGTCCCAAAATAATCCTGGCCCCTTTCCCCCATGTCGGTCACGGGCGACGCCAATCGCATCCGGATCATATCGCGGCCGGCCAAATTGTCATTAATGCCGTCAATTACGCCACCTTGAAAAAAATGCCGATTTCCGGCGAGCCTCATTATGTGGAACGGGTTTTTCACTATTTCCTGCCTCCCGGGATGGCCTCCAGTTTTGTGGTCGATATTACCGATCATTATGAGCAGTGGCTGGAAGCCCTGAAATGCCATCGCTCGCAGTTCCTGAACCCCGAAAAAAGCCGCGACTATATTTGGTTTCTGGAGTCCATGGTTCGCAGTTTCGGCCAGCAGGCCGGATGTCGTTACGGCCAGGGATTTTACAATGTCGAACCGATCCGTATTGTCGACATTTTCGATTTGGTGAAAAAGCCCCCTCGGGATCTATAAAATGTGATTGGCCGAACCAATCGGCCGCTTATATTTAAGACAGCATAATTCATTATAAGGTGAGGAAATATGATCCGCAAAGTTGCTGATTTTCTGGAAGCCTGGAAGACTCTGAATTCGGGGACGGATAAAGTCCTGGCCGCGCTGACGGACGAATCGTTGAAACAAAAAGTAACTCCCCTGGACAGGACTTTGGGAAGAATCGCCTGGCACATTATCGTTTCCATCCCGGAAATGGCATCCAGGACCGGGCTAAAACTATCCGGCCCGGATGAAAATGCACCGGTGCCGAAATCCGCCCGGGAAATCCACGAAGCCTACCGGACGGCGGCCGCTTCGCTGGCCGACCTGGTGGGGAAAAACTGGACCGACGCCGGCCTTGAAATTGAGGATAATATGTACGGCCAGGTCTGGAAAAGAGGCTTTACCCTTAAGGTTATCATCGACCATGAAATTCACCACCGGGGTCAGATGACGGTCCTGATGCGCCAGGCCGGCCTGAATGTACCCGGCACGGTCGGTCCTTCCCGGGAAGAATGGAGCGCTTTTGGCATGAAACCCCCGGAATTATAGTAGAATTGGATCGGCAGGACAGGAAAAAAATGGGGGCATAATCGTGATTAATCCCCTCCTTGTTTCTCAATTCATTCATTTTTATGCGGTTTAAAATCCCGAAACAATTTTCTTGATTTTTTTGATTTTGACTTGTTAACCTTTCATCAAATAGGTCGAAAACGGTTTTGATACCATTTATTCAAGACCCGATCTTTAAAGAGGGCCGGACTTCGAGGATTATGGAACCATTGTCCCGGGCGTTTTGGTTATAGGGTAAAGTAATTGTCGGAGGTTGTTATGAGGTGTGTATTCTGCGGCGAGGAATTCACCGGTCGCCCCGTGCATCAGGATGGCCAAATTTATTGCTCACTCGAATGCGCCGATCTGGCCTCGCAGGGGGATGAGGAATATAATGCCGGTGATGATTTGGAAGACCTGGATTACGATGAAGATGAATTCCTGGAGACAAACCAGGATTATGCCGGCGAAGAGGAAGACGAATTTTAGGCTTCCAGAATAACAAAAACCGGCATTAGGTAAGGTCTGCCGGTTTTTTCCGAGGTAAAATTTTATTAATCGCGGCTTACGCCCAGAATTTCATAGCGGATTATTCCGGCCGGCACTTTGATTTCTATCTTGTCCCCGATTCCCTTCCCCAAAAGGGCGGCCCCTATCGGAGATTTAATGGAGATGATGTCGTTATCGGCATCGGCCTCATCGGGAGGGGCCAGCGTATATTCAATTTTATCCCCTCTATCCAGATCTTTCACCGCGACCTTGGCGAATAGATAAGCCTTGTCGGACGGCAGGCGTTCGGTATCGACCGAGCGTACCCGGCTAAGTTTATCCTCCAATTCGGCGATTTTGCGTTCCATATGGCCCTGGGCTTCCTTGGCGGCATGGTATTCGGCATTTTCGGAAAGGTCGCCCATTTCCATGGTGCGCTTGATTTCGGCGAGAAGACGCGGGCGTTCTTCGGTTTTAAGCCGCCGCAGTTCCTGCTCCAGCCTGATACGCCCATCTTTTGACAAATATACCGGTTCATTATCCATAGTTATTATTATAATAAAAATCCGGCAAAGTCAGGTGATATTTTTTATAAAATCATCTTAAAGACTCGACCGTGGATTATCCCGGGAAAGTTTTAAAATTGCATTTCCTTCGCGGAGCATGTATAATCAATATGCTATAAATTAAAATGAACATAAAAATTCTCGCTATCAGGGATACGGGAAAATCGGTTTTCCCGCGCAAATATTTCGTAAATATCCCGTCGGAATATTTCAGGGGACAAATATGAAAATCAGATTAGTCACCGTTCTCGGGTTTATTATGCTGGCGGTGGTGCTCGCGCCTGCGTTGTGGAGTCAAATTACGCCGGATACTCCGGAACAAAAGAAAGACCGCCTGGTGCAGGAGTATCTTGACAAGCAGAAAAAGAAAAAGCCGACTCCGACCAAACCGGGACAAACCCCGACCACGACGGCCAGGCCCAAAAGCGCCGATTACAGGAGCCCTTATATCCTTAAGGACTCCCTCAAGTCTGCGGATTCCAGGGATTCCCTGACCGAAAGAGCCATCGATACTCTGCCGGATTCTCTTCTGGATTCGCTGGCCTATGATTTCATGGCATCAGATACGCTCCCCGATACTCTGGTGCCGTTCGGCTATGAGATGTTTAACATAGAGCCGGACCTGGCCTTGCCGGCCGATGTCGCCGGTATGGCTGATTATATTCTGGGGCCGGGTGATAATATCTTCCTGTTTCTCTGGGGCAAAGTGGAGCAGGAATATGACCTGACTATCGATCGTGAGGGAAATGTCTTCATCCCCAAAGTGGGCGAGGTGACGGCCTGGGGCCTGACCGTGGCCGAATTCGAAAAGCAGTTGAAAGAAAAATTATCGCGGGTTTATACGGATTTCAGGGTGTCCATTTCGCTGGGAGAAATCCGTTCCATCCGGGTATATCTGACCGGCGAGGTCAAGAAGCCGGGGGCTTATACGGTCAGTTCCCTGGCCACGGTCTTTAACGCCATGTATCTGGCCGGTGGCCCCACTTCCAAGGGCTCGCTTCGCAACGTTAAACTCCTGCGAAGTAATCAGGTGGAAAAAACCGTCGATTTCTATGATTTCCTTTTAAAAGGCGACAACCAGGGGGATGTCCGGATGAATTCCGGCGATGTCGTTTTTGTGCCGGTCACCGGAATTCGCGCGGCAATTGATGGAGAAGTTATGCGACCGGCTATTTATGAGTTGAAAGAGGGGGAAACGGTCGGCGACCTGGTGGCCATGGCCGGCGGTCTCACGGCCATGGGTTATCTGGGAAGTCTAACCCTGGAAAGGTATTCTCCCGCCAATGAAAAAATAACTCTCGACCTCAATCTGGATTCAACCCTGGGCCCGGTGGACAATTTCGCCCTGCATAATGGTGATTCGGTGGTGGTTCACTCGGTCTTTGATTTGAATCGAAATTGGGTGGCCGTGGCCGGGATGGTCAAAAATGCACATCGTTTCGAGCGGACCGACTCGCAGACAGCGCGAGAACTGCTTCTTCTGGCCGAGTTGCAGCCGCAAAATGTCCACTATGACCGGGCCAATATCTTCCGGACATTTCCGGATTTGCGGATGGAAATAATTCCCTTTAATGTAAATCAGGTCCTCAACGGCGAGCAGAATATCTATCTGCAGGATATGGACTCTCTTCATATCTACAGCATCGAAGAAATAACCCGGAAGAAATATGTTTTCATCGAGGGTGAGGTTAAAAATCCCGGGGCTTATCCCTGGATGGAAAATATGTCGCTTTCCGACCTTATCTTTCTGGCCGGAGACCTGACCAAGATTGCCTACCACCTCAATATCGAGTTAGCCCGTACCGAAACTACGGGGCAAGTATCGGTTTTCCGCTATGATCGTTTTGACCCGGAATCGGAAAATATCATCCTGCAGGAAGACGATTTCGTGTTTGTCCGCGAAATTCCCGATCTTTTCCTGCACCAGTTAATTACGGTCGAGGGCGAGGTTCGCTTTCCCGGGCAGTATGCTCTTCTGTCCCGCAACGAAACCCTTTTTGATATTATCACGCGCGCCGGCGGTTTTACGGAACGGGCTTTCCCCAAAGGAATCATCTTTTATCGCCCGACCATCGGCGAGGCCCTCATCCGGCAAAATCTTCCCGAAATCATCTCCCGCAATCAACCCGTACGAGAAGATTCCCTGGGAAATATCAAGCGACAGGAACTTTTCAAGTTCAGCCAGGATAATGTCAACCGCATGATAATCGATGTCGCCAAACTGGTGGAGTCTTCGGGTAAGGCCGGTAACATCACTTTGCAGGGTGACGACTATATCTATGTGCCGAAAATCCCCAGCGGAATATCAGTCATGGGGGCGGTCGGAGCCGAGGGAACGATTAAGTACGAAGGTGGCAAGAAAGTCCGCTATTACGTGGAAAGAGCCGGCAACTTCAGCCGGCAGGCCGATCGCGGGGCGGTTCGTCTCATACGCGCCGACGGCCGGGTTTATTCCGGGGGCGGCACCCTGGGCAAAAAAGTGGAACTGGGCGACGCCATCGTGGTGCCGACCGAAATCAAGCGTGACCGCGATTGGCTTCGGACATTATCGACCGTTTTCACCATAGTCAGCGGCGCCCTGACCACCATCCTTGTTATAGACCGATTGTAACGTATGGCGGCCACGTATCGGCCACAAATTGGGATCATTACGTTCTTCTCAATCGGCATTGGGAAAATTATTCCCCTGTTTGAGTTTATTTATTCATATCTGGTCTTAACTTTCTCCATTGAATATTCTCTGGCACGCATAAGACATTGAATGTCACTCAATTACCCTTTCGGTGGTCTTATCTCTAACCCGGCACTACGCTTGCTTTTAAATTTATGATAAGTGTATACAAATAAAGAAAACCGGTCTTGATGAGACTTGATCTTCACGTTCATACCTGTCATTCTTTTGATTGCTCCAGTTCCATCGAAGATGTTCTGGAATCCGCCCGCCGGGCCGGGCTCGATGCCCTGGCTATCACTGATCACGACACCATGTCCGGTGTCATTCGGGCCAGGGAATTATCGCGGGATATTATGATAATTCCGGGGATGGAAATTTCGACTTGGAAAGGGACACATCTCCTGGGGCTTTTTCTTTCGCAGGAAATAGTTTCGCGAGACATTTTTGATATTATCGAAGAAATTCATGCGCAGGGCGGTCTGGTCGTTATTCCACATCCGTTTCGTAACAACAGCGGATTGATGTCCGGGTGCGGCCGGAATCGACTTTATTCCGAAGAGGACATACAAAACATTTTAGGCCGTGTGGATTTGATCGAGGCGGTCAATATGGGTTGTCGGGAAGAAACGCTCTTGGCCACCCATGAGTTTTTGGAAAACCATCAGCAATTGACATGGTCGGCCGGGAGTGACGCCCACGTTTCGGACCAAGTCGGGACAGCCAGTCTCGATTTGGAAGTGGCGCCGGTCAATTCCCTCGAGGAATTAAAAAAAGCGCTTCTATCCGTGCCCCGGTCGATTCGCTTTGAAGCCTACCAGTCCGGCTGGGCTGGAGCCCGACAGAAACCATCGCCTTCGCGCCGGTTCGTAAAAGGCTTGAGGAAATCATTCCGGTGGCTTTTCGGGTCCCGGTCTGGGACGGAATTCGCCGAAGAGACAACTTATTAATCAAACAGGCGATATGCAGGGAAAATCATTCCGACCGATAATTAAAATAAGGACATAATCCCGAATTTTAGCGGTGTGTTGAAAACGAAAGTCAAAGAAAAACATGCGCGGGGCCAGGCTGTCGTTCCGGACCAGGGGGTCTCGGAGTTGAAGGCCCAATTGCCATTTGCGTCGAATCTGGGGGAACTCCTGGGGCATCTGTTGGCCAAATCCACTTTGAGTAAAAGAGACTCTTTTGTCGAAAGATTGTGCCAGGAGTTATCCCGCTATACCGGATTACCCCGGAATTATATATATCCGGTTTCGGGGGCGCTGACAATTCATGAACTGGTCTGTCGGTCCTTTGTTCCGGCCGGCCATTCCATAGTAATGCCGGGGCCGACGGAGACTCCCCTGACCGATATCGCCGCAAAATTAAATGCCGAAATCATAGAATCATTCGGCGAATCCCCGTTCGAAATCGACATGGAACGGCTGGCCGGATCCGTGACTTCGAAAACAAGCCTGGTCTATCTGACCAATCCCAGCCGCCCGGCCGGTGCGGAATTAAGCACCCGTGACCTGGAAATTTTACTGAACCAAAAGGGGGATTTTATCGTCGCTTTGGATGAGTCTGAATACGAATTGGCCCGGATGGACAGCATGCCGTTTCTGGAAAAGTATGATAACCTTTTGATAATACGCACTTTCCCCCGCCTGATGGGGTTGGCCTCGACCCCCGGGGGATACGTTCTGACCCGGCCCTCCAATTTAAAACTCCTACAGGCCGCCGGTCAATTATTGCCCGACAGTGAACTAAGCAAGGCCGCGGCGATAGCCGCCCTGCGATCGGTACACTACCTGCAAAACGACGACATCACGAGAAGAGATTTCATGACACTTCTGATCGTTCGCCTGCGCGGTTTGGGCATAGTTTGTCGGATCACTCCGTTCGATTATATTCTGGTCGAATCCTGCCGTCCGGAAAAACTGACGGCTTATTTATTGGGGCAGGGCGTAAGTTGCCGGAGCCTGTCTCATTTGCGTCAATTGGAAAATATGGTGGCAATCTATTTAAGCAGCGACACCGCCGCCACGGCGACGATTGAGGTCATAAGAAGGGCACCTCGGGAACTTCTGTCGAAAGCAGACAATTATCAGCTATTAAATGAATTTTTGACAAATTAAGCGGCTATAAAAAAAGAAGTGGCCGCCACACTAAAAGTGGAAACCAATTGTCAACTTTTGGTATATATATTAACAACCGGAGACCGGTCAGAGTCGGGCAGTAAGGACCCGGATTAAAATTCGGTTACTACCCGGTTCAATTATCTTGTTAAACAGCAGCCTGTTAGAATTGAATAAAATTAAGTTGCCAAAGGCCATAAAGATTAGTATAATCTGTCGCGATTGCATCCCGCGTCAGGACGACGAATTTGATTCGTCGTCGGTTATAAGCCATCCCGGCGAAAGATGGAAATCCTCCGGGAGGGGATATCTTCTATAGGGAAGTTCTTGTCGCCTTCAAGGACAAGGCGTGACCGGAAGATGAGACAGGGAAATGTCGGAAATGGTTAAAAAAGAGCGGGGTTTGGGGAAAACAGCAGCCCATCCTTATCCTATTCAAATAAATGGCGTTCCTTCGGTTAAAGTTTGTCGATGGAATATCGAAAACTACTTAAGACCGGCCCTGGGGAATAGTAATCGAATATTTCCCACGGCCGTCGGGTCTTGCCGAAGAAATCTTATTTGGGGTTGAAGGTTTGGCGTCTGTTTCTCTTAAATGAGGTAAACATGATTTTAATCGCCAGAAACAGGCTGGACGAATTTATTTATCGCTTGCTGAAGGCCTCGGCAATACTGGCCATTATATTGGCATTTGAATATTACCTGGATATTTTTACGAGCGGTTATACGATGGCCGTGGCCACCATGACCGCCGTGATTATCCAGTTGATTATTTTAATTCATTTGCCTTCGAATGATATAATTCCCAAGAAAATAATCAGGGATAAAGTGGCGGACTTTGTACGGGAGGAGGCCAAATTTATCCTGATTGTCACGTTCATGGCCTTTTTCACGCGCTGGCAAATATCGGAGTTGGATTATACATTTCTTCTGGCCGCAAACTTCTCGGCACAAGTCGCCCTGTTTCTGGTCTGGCGGGTTTACAATCGATACCTCCTGTCGCCCCTTGACGCCAATGAGCCGGGGCCGGGCAAGAAAAATATCCTGATTGTCGGCTCCGGACGCCGAGGACAAAAAGTGGCCGATATTTTTCTGGATCACCCCGAGTTGAAAGCCCACATCATGGGGTTTGTCGACTATAACCGGGATGGCCTCTGGCGGTATCGCGATGTACCCCTGGCGGGACACCCCGATAATATCCGCAGTGTGATTGCCTCCCACCAGGTTGACCTGGTGGTCATGGCCCTGGAAAACGATCCCCCGCAGGGAGAGCGTTTATTCGACGTGGTCGAGCAAATGGGGGTGAAAATGTGTTTCCTTCCGGAAATAATGGACACCCGTATCGCCAAGTGCCGGCCGTACTCTCTCAATGGTCAGCCGGTATTCCTGTATCATTCCGTCCCGGAAAACCGCCCGGCCCTGTTCATTAAAGAACTTATGGACCGGACCGGCGCCCTGGCCGGGATGATTCTTTCGGCCCCGATACTCATTCTGGCCGTCATTGCCATTCGCATTGACTCTCGCGGCCCGATTCTCTATCGTCAGAAACGCACCGGAAAAAACGGCCGGGTTTTCGATATGTACAAATTACGAACGATGGTCGATGAAGCCGATGCCATCAAGAAAAACCTGGAACATCTCAATGAAATGTCCGGCCCGGTCTTCAAGATTAAAGAAGATCCCCGCGTGACGGCGGTGGGGAGATTCCTCCGCAAATACTCCATCGATGAAATCCCGCAGTTCTGGAATGTGCTTAAGGGGGATATGTCCCTGGTGGGCCCGCGGCCGCCGCTGCCGGAAGAGGTCACTAATTTCGAGCCGTGGCAACATCGCAAACTCTCGGTCAAGCCGGGTCTGTCCTGCCTGTGGCAGATTAACGGTCGCAATGAAGTCGATTTCGAGCATTGGATGAAAATGGATTTGCAATACATTGACCGCTGGTCGCTCAAGGAAGATGCCCGTATCCTGATTAAGACTATTCCGGCGGTATTCAAGGGCAAAGGAGCCTGTTAATCCCATCCCCAAATAGGCAGGCCATCCGGTGCGATTAATTTTCAGTATTCTCGTTATTCTTATTCTTACTCAAGCCTCGGCTCATGGAGTGGGGGCGCTCTTTCCGGTGGGGACTCCCGAGTATCGCTTCATTTATGAAATAATCGAAAATCATCGAACGGCGGAAGACTCCGGCCATCTGGCCGACCGGGTCGGCCCCTACACTTTCGGCTACTATCACCCTTCCCTGCCGGCCGTCGGCTTCGGGCATACTTCCTCAAAGGAGTTGCATCTGGGATTATTCCTGTCCGAAAATTTCCGGACCGGGTTGAATCAAAGGTCGCGGGCATATGAATCCGTCCGCGGATTCATGACCTCTCAACCTTTGCCGGGATTATCCTTGTATATCAATTTCCTGCTCGATGAGGAATTGGAAAAGGACCCTGATTACCAGGGGAAAAAGTGGCGGGGTTTTGCCGGCGAGGTGGAAAATGCCTTTTTGCATTTTCAGTGGCGCGGCCTGACGGTTATGGCCGGGCGGTACGCCTCTTTCTGGGGTCCGTCGCGGGAGTCGCTGATACTTTCGGAAACGGCCCGACCCATGGATGCCCTCTTCTGGAGTTATCGCCTGGGGTTTCTGCGGTACTCCTGGCAATTCGCCCAACTGGATCGACGGCGCCATGTCGACGAGAATGAAACGGTGTTCGAGAATCGGTATTTTTCAGGGCATCGCCTCGATGTAAGGCTTCGCCGCAATCTGTACCTGGGATTGTTTGAGACGGTCATATTCGGGGGGCCGGGACGATCTCCGGAACTGGCCTATCTAAATCCCTTCCTTTTTTACCATGCCCATCAGTTAAATGAGAATTTCAATGACAACACTTTCCTGGGCGTGGATTTCGCCTGGTATCTGAAGGGCCGGCACAAAATCTACGGGCAATTTCTTATCGATGATTTCCAGATCGACAACGAAGTCCGCGGCGACAACGAGCCCAACGAAATCGGGGTCCTTCTGGGAATACACTCCGTCCGAATTATGGAGAATCATGAAATCCGGGCCGAGTATCTGGCCATTACCAACCGCACGTACAGCCAGGTGTATGAGCGCAACCGCTATTTTAACCGGGGGGAATTGATCGGGCATGATTTCGGTCCCGACGGCGACCGGGCGAGGCTGGAAATCTCCCGATGGCTGGATGCCGTCAATCGGGTGTCGCTGAATCTGACATATCAGCGGCGGGGCGAAGGATATATCAATGCTCCCTGGACCATGCCCTGGATGGAGGTTGATAATTACGCCGAACCCTTTCCGACCGGAACGGTGGAAAAGACTTTCCGCCCGGCGGCCAGATTTGCCGGATTTATCCGGAAATATATATTCCTCGATATCGAGTTCGGATATGATTTTATCGGCAATTACGGCCACGACGAGGGCCGCAGCCGCACTCTCCCCTATTTTAATCTGCGCCTGTCCCTGATCCCGACTTTGAGTCTGCCGCTGGAATAATCAGGATCCCAGAAATTTATCCAGAATTTTAAACATCAGAAGATTGGCCCGCGAAAATTTCTCCGGCGAAGCCAGCATCTCTTTGGGCGTTTGAATGGATGGGGTTTCGCGAATTTCATTGGCGCCATGGCCTATCAATCCCCGCACCAGGGAAGTAGTGATTTCCAGATGAAACTGGAGGGCCAGAATATTCTCGCCGAACAGGAATCCCTGATTGGGAAAGGCCTCGCTTTGGGCGAGCCTGACGGCGCCTTCGGGTATATCAAAAGTCTCCCCGTGCCAATGAAAGGCCTCGAATTTTCCCGGTAATATTTCGCCCAGCGAGGTTTCCCGAATTTCCCGGGTAAATTCTATCGGGAACCACCCGATTTCCTTTTTCTGTCCGGCGTAAACTTTGACTCCCAGGGCCTCGGCTACCAACTGCGCGCCCAGGCAAATGCCGAGAATTTTTTTGCGATTTAATATCGCTTCGGCCAGAAATTCTTTTTCGCCGGCCAGCCAGGGGATTTTTTTCTCATCGGCAACACTCATCGGCCCCCCCATGACAATCAGGATATCGAAGGCAGACATTTCGGGGAGCGGCTCGCCCCTGAAGAAACGGGTATAGGATGACTTGTGGCCATACTTCTCGGCCCAATCCAAAATCTTTTCGGGGCCTTCGAAAGAAACATGCTGGAGAATATGAATATTCATTTTTGACTCTTCGACATTAATTAAGACAATTTTTATCCTAAATCCAGTTTTTTCTCATGTCGAGCCGCCCTGACGCCGAAATATGTTCCTATGAGGAACACGCGACATGTCCGGTAGAAACTGCAGGTCGGCCTCATATATCTCTTTGATATGGATGGCCATACTATCGCTTACCGCGATTCTGACACTATCCTGTCATGACGACCGCGGGCCGGGAGCGTTGCTTTTGGCCGATGATACCAGTGCGGCCTATATCCTGGAGCAACGGTCGATTATATATGAGCAGACCAACGCGGCCCGTCTGGCAGTCGGGGAAGGTCTTTTGCAGTATGATCCGGCACTGGCGGCGGTGGCCCAGGCCCACGCCCAGGATATGGCCCTTCGGGATTATTTCAGTCATACCAATCCCGAGGGTCAATCGCCTTTCGATCGCCTGGCCGAGGCCGGTATCGCGTATACCTCGGCGGGTGAAAATATTGCCTGGTATCCCGGCGCCGAATCCGCCATGCAGGGATGGCTTGATTCTCCGGGGCATTACGCCAATATAGTCCGCGCCTCATTCGGGAAAATCGGGATTGGGGTTTATCGGGCGGAGGCGTACGGGAATTTTTATTATGTCCAACTCTTCACCAATTAGTTGCACGACTCTTTCTTTGCACATTTAACTTATTGTCGTCGTGTAAATTAGGGTTCCAATGGGCTTTCCGTAATCTTTGGCCCATTTCTGCCGATACTTTGATATTATTGGCGTTTAAGAAAGAAAATATTTTTGCCTGCCCGGGCAGGTGACATAGGCGACGGTATTTTATCAGGGGATTTAGGCCATGTTCATCACCAAATATTCCGGCGCGACCACTTTCATGATATATCTGGGGACGTTATTACTATCCGTCCTCTCCTTTTTCACGACCTATTACGGGATGTCCATCGTCCTCAATCAAAACCTGGCCCTGGTCGGCTCACTGGGCCTTCAAATCGTTATGCTGGGCATAGCCTGGTCGCTGATTAAAGTCCGCAACAAACGCAGCCCGTATATCATTGCCTTTATATTCACGGGCAGTTTTTCGATATTTTTTTCCTTCGTCAACTTCGATACGGCGCTCCAGGAGCGAACCCGCGCCGGAGCGGTACGCGGCGATTATGCCGTGGCAATCCGCAATGTCATGAGCGAATACTCCAATGTTTCCAAGCAGGGTTTGTTGAAAGGGCGGTACCAGGTGTCCCGCCTGGAGAAGTTGCTGGAAATGGAAGAACAGAAAGGCTGGGCGACGGTGGTCGATGAAGGCAGCCGCGATGAGTACATTCAGAATATTATCGAAGGGGCCCGCCAGACCATAAAATCGTGGGAATCCAGCCAGGGCGAGCAGTACAGCCAGGGACAGGGACGCGGAATTATCGTCAATTACCTGGAAAGCCATCTGACCCAATCGATAACGAATCTGGACGCGGTGGAAAAGTATGCGGTTCTGATTGATTCGCTGAACCTGACCCTGAACAGCAACCTGACGGTCAAGGAGCAGTACGATCTGGCCAACCTGGCCTGGACCAAATTTCCGCTCAACGAAGTGGCGGTGCTGATTTCAGGGCAGCCGTCGATACCAACCCCGCCCAATCAAACGCAATTCGTGGAAAAGGCGGCCACCAGCCAGGAGACGCTGAAACTGGTCATTGCCGATCTTCTGGAATTGAATCACCTGGCCCTGTTTGCCCTTCTCCTGGCAATCTCGATCGATATGATAATCATCGTCATGGCCTTTGCGGGAAGTCATCTGGCGGACGGCGTCGAGGATATTTTCGATCGTCTCAAGATGGAAGCCAGCAAGCGTATGGATGAAATTCCCCTGGATGACCCCGACCAACTCTCCGAGGTCCTCCAGAAGGATGTGGAAAAATTCCGCCGGGCCAGTGAGTACGGCCTGGATGTTTCCCGGGTCCTCTGGGAATACCGGAATGCCGAAAAGAAACTACGCAGTGGCGGCCAGAATTCCGGCGAGGATGTCGGCAACGGCAAGAAAAAGGTCAAGCAGTTGGAAGAATTTTAGGCGATATGTGATAAGGCTTTATTGAAACCGAGGGCGACCTCGGTTTTTTTGTGGCCGGCTATCCCCTCCCGGCGAAAGTAGAAAATAAAAAACGGGTTCGTTTTGTTATTTTTAAGATGTTACACGCGAACCACCACCGAACCTGGTGGCCGACCTCTTTGGAGGTCGGAATCACAAAGCCATGCCCTTCATTTTTATTATGTTATGAAAGAGCGGGGGCAGACCGAGTTTGTTTACGGTGGTAAAAAGTGGGATTCCATCGGGCGATGGAATTTTTTTTCATCAATTTCTCCCGATATCAGGAATGCAAAAATATCCTGTATAATTTTCCAACATTCCCGGCATAATCATTTAAAGTTTTATTTTCTGAAACTGTCACTGACAGGTTTTGTCACCCCCCCGGTCGAATAAGTGAACGATATTTTCGATTATCGATAAAAGAGCACAATCCCATTTTTGTCAGAGAATCCCTCTTGAACATATATGGGTCTTGGCTCTTGAATTTCAAGGGTGGTCGGGACAATAGGGCACTGTTTATCGGTTGGGGATCGGGGGCGTTGGAAATCGCGCCCGGGTCAAATAAAAAGGAGGAAATTAAAGGCGGGCTAAATGATTGGGTGGGTTATGCCATTCCGACAGGGAGGAACCATGGAAAAGCATTTCTCTGAATCCGTGATTGACAATGGCGGCGATATTTCGATTGAAAAAGTCAAAGACAATTCGCCGGGACAACTGGCCGAGCCGGGTAATTCTTCTCGAATAAAGAAGGTTCTTCTGGTGGAGGACAGCGAGGTAAGCCGATGTCTTCTCAAGGAAATACTCGAGATTAAGGGATATTCGGTCACGGCCGCGGAAAACGGAGTTCAGGCGATAGGGTATTTGACTTCTTATCGTTTTGACGTGGTTCTTCTGGATTTGGAACTGCCGCTTATCGACGGTTTCGGCATTGCCGCATTTTTGAAGGACAGGAATGACGGCGGCTTGCCCACGCCGCGAATCATCGCCCTGACCGGCCATAGCCGGGAGTCCGACCGGCAGGCCTGCCGGAAAAAGGGCATAGATATTGTCATCAATAAAGCCGACGGCCACGGGGCGGTGATAGCCGTTCTCGAAGGACGAGTGGAGGAACAGGCTCCCGGCGAGGAGCGCCCCGGACAGGCGGGCGGGACAGACGAACCTCTCGATCCCGGTCATTTTCTTGCCTCGGTTAATAACGACATGAAGATTTTCAAGACGGTGACCCGGGTATTTTTTAATAATTACCCACAGTGGCTGTCGGAGGCGACCGACGCGATTTTCCAGAAAGATAATACTAAACTGGCCCAACTGGCCCATAAGTTGAAAGGGACAATCGCCCACTTCGAAATCGGGCCGATTTTTCGGGCGGCGGAGAAGTTGGAAACGGCGGCCGGCGACGGCGATTGGGAAATGTCCAAGAGATCATTTGCCTGTTTGCAGATCGGCATGGAGGAAATGGAAAGGCGGTTGACTCAATATTTGGGTGACGGCGATGCAGATTCTTGTAATCGATGACGATCCGGTTTGTTTGGCATTGATGCGGGAAATATTGTCCAAGCATGAGTATGATTCCATAGGCGTGGCGGACATTACCCAGGCTATCGAGGTTCTCCGGATTAATCCCGACATCGCCCTGATCATATCGGATATCGTCATGCCCAAGGGAGACGGGTTTTGTTTGCTGCGATACCTGAAAAACAAGAAGAAGTACCGGCAGATTCCGATTTTAATGTGTACTTCCCGGCATGATCCGGAATCGGTCATAAGTTGTGCCACGCTGGGAGCCAGGGATTATATCATCAAACCGATCCGGGAAAACCCGCTCATCGATAAAATCAGGTTTTTGCTGTCGACCTGCGGCCGGATTATCCTGATCGCCGATGCCGGGCCGGTCAATGCCACGGTTCTCGGAAGGCTGTTAAGGAACCTGAAGTATCATGTGGTGGCGGCGCCTTCGGCCGAAAGGGCGATCTCCATAATCTCCAAAAGGTGCATAAACGCCATCATCGCCGGCCCGGAACTGACCGATATGACGACCCTGGAATTCCTGGCCAGGGTCAAGGAAAAGCAGCCGGGTATGCCGGTGATGCTGATTATCGATCGCGACGGCAACATGTCCACCAGGGAATGGTTTTCGCAGGGCGGCGACGGCTGCATTTATATGCCTTTTCGGGGGAGCGAAATAGAATCAAAGCTCAATTCGCTGTGCCGGGAATCGGTTCCGATATCGCCTGCCAAGTAGGCCGGGATCGAGATTTTATTTTTGGGGAGTGGGCCACCGGGCTAGTAATCCATACTTCAGCTTCTTTTTATAATCCATATTCCCATTTTATGGCCGTCCGCAATTACCCGGGAAATCGATATATTGGGGCTTGTCAGAGAAAAAATATTGAGTTAAATTCGTAACTTGCGTTTGATGCGGCAGAGGCGAGACTCCGTCATGGAGAGGAGTCATCACAAAGGCGAAATCACAATCTCCGGTGTGAGATAATTCAATGATTTTCAATTGCCAAAAAGCATTCAGAATATCGGATAAAGGAGAATTTATGCGAACGGGGAAA
Source organism: Candidatus Zixiibacteriota bacterium (assembly GCA_041752195.1). Lineage (GTDB taxonomy): Bacteria > Zixibacteria > MSB-5A5 > GN15 > PGXB01 > JBGSHP01. The sequence goes on from JBGSHP010000027.1 coordinate 22,225, forward strand.
GAGCGGGTGAGGATGCCAGGGAGAACTTGGCTATGGGCCGCGATAGTATTACTGGCGATACCGGCGGTCTTATTTCTGGCATGCGGGACGGCCAGTATCAACGAAGATGATAAATTTCAGAAACTGACGGCCAATTATATCGAATGGCTGTTGGCGACCAATCCCGAATGGGCCACCGACCTGGGGGATCATCGTTTCGATTCCCTGATGGCAGATAACTCGCTCGCGGCGTACGCCGAACAAAAGATCGTGCAAACGGCCTATCTGGATTCGCTTCGGGCGCTGGAAGTTTCGCATTTGAGCCCGGTCAATCAGGTCGATCACGAAATTTTAACCCACAGCATAAAATCATCGCTGTTCCGGCTGGATACGATTAAAACTTACGAATGGAACCCGATGAGTTACAATCCCGGAGGAGCCATTTACCAGTTGGTGGCACGCGACTTTGCACCCCTGAAAGAACGGCTGAAAAGCGTTAAAGGGCGCCTGGCGGCAATCCCGGGAATGCTGGAAAACGGGAAAAAGAATCTCAAGAATCCGCCCCAAATTCATACCGAGACGGCCATCCTGCAGATTAAGGGGACAATCGGGTTTATCGGCGGGGAATTAAACGGCTACCTGGAACAGGCCCCGGAACTGGCCGAAGAAATAAAGCCGCTCCAGGAGGCCGCAGTAAAGGCGCTGGAGGATTTCGCGGCCTGGCTGGAGAGTGATTTATTACCCCGCTCTACCGGCGATTTCCGCCTGGGGGATGATATTTACCGTCGCAAACTGGCTTATTCCACGCAGGCGGCCCTGACCAAGGAAGAAATCCTGGCTCACGCCGAGACCAACCTGGCGGCCACGCGGGAAGAGTTGTACCAGACGGCGCGAAGGCTGTTTGCCCAATATTATCCGGAGGTAAAGGATACGGCCGTCTTTGCGGATACATCGAAGACCATCAAAATGATTCTGGATAAGCAGGCCGAGGATCATCCCACGGCCGACAATATTGTCGAAAAAGCGACCGCCTGTCTGAAGGAATGCGAGGACTTTATCCGCCAGAAGGATCTGGTAACCTTGCCGACCGAACCTTTGAAAATAATCGTCATGCCGGAATTCGAAAGAGGCGTGGCGGTGGCCTACTGCAGTTCCCCGGGTGCCCTGGAGAAAAAGGGCGAGACTTTTTATGCCATCTCGCCGCCGCCGAAAGACTGGGACGCCGAGAGGGTGGAATCGTATTTCCGGGAATACAACAGCCAGATGCTGTATGATTTGACGGTCCACGAAGCCATGCCGGGGCATTATTTGCAGGCCATGCACGGTAATAAATTCAAGGCTCCGACCATGGTGCGGGCTTTGATGGGAAGCGGGACCTTCGCCGAAGGCTGGGCGACTTACACGGAAAAAACCATGTCCGAAGAAGGATTCGGGGGCGACGCCTTGAAAATGCAGGTGCTGAAAATGCGCCTGCGCATGCTGATCAATGCCATCATCGACCAGAAAATACATACGGCCGGCATGAGCGAAGAAGAAGCCATGGGCATGATGCTGAATATCGGGTTCCAGGAGCCGGGCGAGGCGGCCGGCAAGTGGCGACGCGCCTGTATCTCTTCGGCGCAACTCTCGACCTATTATGTGGGGTTCCTGGAAATGTGCCGGATCCGCGAAGACTATCAGAAGCGGGCGGGAACCGGTTTCAGTTTAAGGGAATATCACGATAAGTTGTTGTCGTTCGGCTCGCCGCCGCCGAGGCTTTTGAGAAAGTTGATGGGTTTATCTTGAAATAAGACCAGCCTGATAAAAAAAGACGGCGTGGTTATCGCAACTGCGCCGTCTTTTTCCTGTAAAATATCTCCTTTTTTTCCCCCCGAGTCTTCAGGAACGAACTCACACAGTCCATTATCGAAAGTCAAAATTATTCCCGTTGACAGAATCCCAATATTGCGTATATTCTGTTATATATTAAGCAGTTATCCCCGAATTTGCCCGGGTTTCTGTTTACATGCCGCATGTTTTAGAAAAATTTAATCCTGCCAAGGAGGAGAGATGAAAGGCATCTTAACGACCCTGTTTCTATTCCTATTCATCTGGGGGACGGTCTGGGGAGATAATCTCGAAGAAGACTTTTTTGCAGCCGACCGGGCCAAAAGCCGCACCGCTTTCGAGCAATTGAAAGGGCAATATCCCGGGGCCCAGATTTCTTTGGAGAACGGTCGGGTATCCCGAGTATACGGCCGGTCGTTCGGGAACGGCGCCTCCCCCGAAGATGCCGCCGATATTTTTGTCAGGAATTTCTCTCCGGTCTTGAGCGCCGATTATAACGACCTGGCCCGGGGCAGTTTGCTTAAGGATGGCCGGGACACCCAGCCGGTCATGTACAATCGTGAGACCGGCGAATACAAATTTACGCTGGTATATTACCGGCAAATTCGTGACGGTATCCCCGTTTTCCGCGGGGAAGCGCGGGTGTTGGTTAAAAACGAGCCCGACTATCCGGTAGTCCTGGTTTCGTCGGCCCTCCGCAGTCTTAACGATTTCAAACCCGACAAATCGGGTATAGATTTCAACCGGGCGCTTTTTTCGGCGCGGGACGAGGTTCCGGCTTTGACCGATTTCACCGAACCGGAAGTGGTTATCTGGGCCGGGTATAACGATCGCGATGCGCGTCCTCGGACGGCAATCCAGGTGACCGGTTATAATGATAAACCGGAAAGGTGGCTGTTTGTAATTGACGCCGTTTCCGGCGAAATTCTCTTTCAGGAAGATCAAATCGAATTCGAGGATGTCACCGGACAGGTTCGCGGCATGGTCACCCAGGGAATCGGGGCCGAGCAGTGCGAGTCCGAATCTCCGGAACCTTTCCCCTATGCCCGCGTCAATATCGGCAGCACGATCACATATACCGATATAAACGGCAATTTCACCATACCGTACAGCGGGACAGGACAGGTGATTCTGGAATCCCGTTCCTGGGGACAATGGTTCCGGGTTTATAATTACGGCGGCACCGACGTGGTTTTGCCGGATACGGTGAATACGCCCGGGCCGGCCGATTTCATGCATAATCAGGCTAATACCTCGGAACTGATTCGGGCGCAAGCCAATGCCTATGTCGAAAGTAATGTCGTCCGCGACATGGTGGTGGCGCAGAATCCGTCATATCCCGGAATGTCGGTGACCTCTTTCCCGGTATATGTCAATCGCACCGACGGTTATTGCCCGGGCAACGCCTGGTATGATCCGGGCGATGAGTCGATAAATTTCTGCCGGATCGGAAGCGGTTATCCCAATACCGCCTGGGGTTCGGTGCTGCATCACGAATACGGACACCATCTGGTCAATATGGCGGGAAGCGGCCAGGACCAGTACGGCGAAGGCATGGGCGACTGCATTGCCGTCACGATTGCGGACGACCCGCGCCTGGGGCTGGGATTTTACGGCAACTGCACAACCCCCCTGCGCAATGCCGATAATACCATGCAATACCCCTGCAGCGACGAGGCCCACACTTGCGCCCCGCTTCTGGCAGGGTGCATCTGGGATACCCGCAGTGAACTTCTGGCCGCAGGCTATCCCGATTATCTGGACATAATTCAAAATTTAACCGTCAACAGCATACTGCTTCACACCGGATCATTGACCACGCCGCAGATAACAATCGATTTTCTCACGCTTGATGATGACGATGCCAACCTGGAAAACGGCACACCTCACTGGAGCCAGATCTGTGCCGGGTTCGGCGCTCACAACATGGATTGTCCGGCAATGATACCCATCCTGTTTTCCTATCCCGACGGCAAACCGGACGTAATGGAACCGGATCAGGAAAAGACCTTTCGCGTGGTGGCCGGGCCGGGCGGCGATACGCCGGTTTCAGGAACGGGAGTTTTTTATTATTCGCTGAACGGCGGCTCCTGGCAGAATGTCCCCATGACGGAACTGACGCCCAATGAATACCAGGCGGTACTTCCGGCTTCGGATTGCAATAATCAGTTCAGTTGGTACGTCTCGGCGGAGGCCTCATCCTGGGGAATCGTTACGGATCCTTCGGATGCCCCGACCTCGGTTTATAAGTCAGTGGTGGCCGACACCATTTTCACCGCTTTCGAAGACAATTTCGAAACCGATAAGGGCTGGACGACTTCGGCCACGGCGACGGCCGGCCTCTGGCAGCGAGGCATCCCGGCCGGAGGCGGCGACCGCGGCGATCCGCCGAACGATTTCGACGGTTCCAGCAGATGTTATTTGACGGGCAACACCTACGGTGACAGCGATGTCGACGGTGGTTATGTCTATCTCGTTTCACCCGTTTTCGATATTTCTACGGGCGATGCCATCGTCAATTACGCTCGCTGGTATTCCAACAATTATGGCGCCGACCCCAATAATGATTTATTCAAGGTTTATATCTCCGGCAATAACGGAACCAGCTGGACTTTGGTGGAAACAATCGGACCGGCCGATCAGGCCAACGGCGGCTGGTACGAAAATTCCTTCCTGATCAGCGATTTTACGACCCCCACGGCTCAAATGAAACTTCGCTTCGAGGCCTCCGACCTGAATTCGGGATCGGTGGTAGAGGCCGGCATCGATGCCGTCAAGATTTCATTATTCCAGTGCCTGGGGACGGGACCAAATATCCTTACGCAGTCTCTTCCCAACTGGACTCTGGGGATGGCTTATTCGCAGCAACTGGAGGCCGAAAGAGGCGTCGGTCAACTATCCTGGTTCGATAAAAACGGCGATCTGACCGGCACTGGTTTGAGCCTGTCTTCCTCGGGGCTTTTAACGGGCACTCCCGCGACCTCGGGATCAATAAGTTTTATCGCCCGGGTGGTGGATGAGGAAGACCAGGACGACGAACAATTGTTATCGCTTACCATAAATCCCGCGATAACGATTACGACAGTGTCGCTTCCCGATTGGACGGCCGGTATCAACTACTCACGTCAATTGACGGTCTCCGGCGGAACCGGGAGCAAGACCTGGTCAGATCCCGGCGGCAATCTGGCAGGTACGGGCCTTGGCATTAGTGCTTCGGGAGTCATCTCCGGCGTTCCCTCCGTTCCGGGTGTCATAAATTTCACGGCCCGGGCCACCGACCAGTTGGGCGCCTACGGCGAGAAATTATTGAGTTTTACGGTTAATGCGACCATAGATGTTACGACGACGACGATTCCCCCGGGCTTGACCGGAACCATTTTCTCTTACCAGTTGACCGCTTCGGGGGGAACCGGCAATCGCACCTGGGTGGATAAAAATGCGGAACTCCTCCTGGCCGGACTTAGTCTGTCATCACTGGGTATCATTACCGGTGTTCCGTTGGAATCGGGGACATTCCAATTCACGGCCAAGGTCACCGACGGGGTCGGATCGACCGACGAACAATTATTATCCATATTTATCAATGAGACTCTCAATATCCAGGCACAAGCGCTCGATGATTGGACGGTGGGACGTCCCTATTCCAAGCAACTAAGCGCTGTCGGCGGCAGCGGCGAAGTGACCTGGAGCGATAAGAACAATGATCTCGACGGCACCGGCCTGACGCTTTCGGTATCGGGATTATTATCCGGAATACCGCTGGCGCCGGGAACCATATCCTTTACCGCCGTGGCCGAAGATGAAGGGACCGGATATGATGAGCAGGTGTTCAGTTTTGATATTAATCCGACCCTGGCCATCACGACCCAAACGCTTCCGGACTGGACCGCCGGAAGAGCCTATTCTCAGGCTTTACAGGCTACGGGCGGAACCGGGACCAGAACCTGGATTGACAAAAACGGCGATCTGGCCGGGACCGGTCTGGCGCTGTCTTCGGCCGGTCAGTTAAACGGGACACCCGCCGCCGAAGGGATCATCAGTTTTACGGCCCGCGTCACGGACGAGGTCGGCGACGATGAAGAGCAACTGCTTCAGGTAACGATTAATCCCGCGGTGGCCATAACCACGGCCGAGGTTCCGGATGGGGTTCAATATGAAGCCTATTCCGTTCAACTGGAGGCTACTGGCGGCACCGGGGCTTTGTCCTGGATAGATCGCTATGGGGATCTGGCCGGAACAGGGCTGACCTTGAGTTCTGACGGACTCCTGTCGGGAAACCCGGGGAATATCGAAACCATTACCTTTTCGGCCCGGGCCACCGATATGACCGGCAGCCAAAGCCAGATCGGTTTCACATTTAATATTCTTCCGCCCTGGGTTTGCGGCGATTTCAACGGCGACGGCGATGTCAATATTCTTGATATTACCGCCTATATCGACTGGAAATATAAAGGCGGTGCGGCGCCGAATCCGCTGGCGCGCGGTGATGTCAACAATGATGGCGCCGAGAATGTCCTCGATATCGTCCATTTGATAGATTACAAATTCAAGAGCGGCCCGGCTCCGGATTGCGGCTGGAAAGGAATAATTCCGGCGAAGCAGTAGACTATCCTAATCGAATTCTGAATCAGGCGCGGCCGGCAAGGCACTTCCGGCCGCGTTTTATTTGGTAAAAGACGAATTCGGTGGGGAATGAGAAAAAGTAATTTTACCGGGGGTTCCCTATCCGATTTCCCCTTTTTTTTGTAATCTTAATGGCGAATTATTCTAATTTTCCATATTATTAAGCCGGATTCCGAGGAGTTGAATTCTTCATTATCGAAGGACTTGAATGGGCAGATTTTTCGAAAATTTCTGGATTAAAATTGCGGCCCTGCTTTTGGCCGTGCTTCTATGGTTTCATGTCGTCACCGATAAGGCCTTTCAGTATACCATTGATATGCCCATAAGCCAGGTCGCCTTGAGCGGCGACCTGATTCTGACAGAAGCGCCCTCGGAAAAAATCAGGGTGATCGTCTCGGCCACCGGCAAGAGATTACTTCAGACGGACTGGAAGAAAGAAGGACTGAAGATTACGATTAATCGCAATATCGCGGGACGGTTCAATGCGGAAATCGGACCCGATAATTTAAGCCTGGTCCGCTCCGAAGGGCTGGAACTGATTGAGGTAATTTCGCCGCGGGAGATTATTTTGAGTTGCGATCGACTCATGGAAAAAGAAGTTCCGGTTAAATCGCGAATCGAGGTCGATACCGACGAGGGATTCATGGAGGCGCCACTCAAAGCCCTCATGCCTGACCGCGTCACGATTTCCGGGCCGAGGCGGCATGTCCTCACGGTCGATTCGGTCGAAACGGAACCGAAAAAATACAAGGGGGTCCGCAACGACCTAAGTTTAAAAGTGCCGCTGGTATATCCCGACCTGTACGGAATCAAAATCCGCCCCGATACGGTCAATTATTTCGTCAGCATTACCCCGGTCAGAAGCCGTATTTTCACGAGTATCCCGGTCATTCTTGCCGCCGAAGACAGTCTTAGATTTCTGATGATATCTCCGGAACGGGTGGAAGTCCGGGTGGGCGGCAAGGCCGGAGTTATCGATTCCCTTAACCGTGGCGATATCCTTGTTACCGCCGACAGCCGCCAGGCCGATAGCCTGGGAAATATCCGCCTTCAGGTGGAACTTCCCCCCGCCGTTTCTCTCATCTACACCAAGCCGGAAGAAGTCCGGATTATTAAAAGACGATGATTACGCTGGGCATTGAGACCTCCTGCGATGAAACCAGTGTGGCGGTAGTGCGGGACGGCCGCGACATTCTGTCGAATATTATCCTGGGGCAACTGATTCATGGACGGTACGGCGGGGTTGTCCCCGAACTGGCGTCCCGGGAACATAATAAGGCCATTGTCACAGTTTATCAAAAAGCCCTGGAAGAAGCAGGAATTACCCTGGCCCAGGTCGATTTGATAGCGGCGACATTCGGGCCTGGTCTGGTCGGCGCGCTATTGGTGGGACTTCATTTCGGCAAGGGGTTGAGTTACGGAACCGGCAAGCCATTTGTGGCGGTCAATCATCTCGAGGGCCACATCGCGGCCAATTTGATGATGCATGAAAAACTCCCGGCCCGGCATCTGACCATGGTAATTTCGGGGGGACACACACTTCTGGTGCAGGTGGAGGATTTCGGGCGATATCTAATTCTGGGACGCACCAAGGATGATGCTGTCGGCGAGGCCTACGATAAGGTGGCCAAACTTATGGGGCTGGGATATCCCGGTGGGCGCGAAATCGATATCCTGGCCGAGAAAGGCGACCCGAAATATTTCCGTTTCCCCCGAGGGGTTATCAAAGAAGACAGTTTTGATTTTTCCTATTCGGGGCTGAAGACCGCCGTGGCCCTGCATATACAGGGGTTGTCAGAGGTGGAGCGACAGAAACATCTGGCCGACATTGCGGCTTCCTTTCAGGAGGCGGCGGTGGAAGTCCTGGTGGTCAAGACCGTCCGGGCGGCCAAAGAAACCGGCATAAAGGATGTCACCCTGTCCGGTGGGGTAGCCTCGAATCGGCGTTTGAAAAACTTGATGCAGGCGGAAATGGATAAAATCGGGGGACGCTTTTATTATCCGCCGCCGGAATTATGTACCGACAACGCCGCCATGATCGCCGGGGCGGGGTATCGACGCTATCTGATGGGAGAGACTTCGGATTATTCCGTCAATGCTGTCCCCTATTTGAAACTACCCGAAATACAGAGATAAAAGTTATCCGAAACTGACGGTTTTTGTCCAGAGGGGACCGGCATAATTCGGAATTGAGGCCGGGCTATCCACGGGCCAGTGGGGCACGCCTCGTCGGACTTTGCGACCTTTCCCGGTCGAAGTCGGCGAGTGAATTTAGCCTTTACTTTTGGGCGGAAACGATTTTATTAGGTCGTAATCCTTCCCCGGCGCCCCGCGACCTGGGGTAAGTGACCGATTCATAAGACGGAGAGATGCCGGAGTGGTTGAACGGGACGGTCTCGAAAACCGTTGAGCCCGTTTCGGGCTCCCTGGGTTCGAATCCCAGTCTCTCCGCTTAATTTTGGGGGGGGATGCAGGATGCGGGACTTTCAAAGACAATCGCGATACCGGGATTGGAAATATTTCCATGCCCTTATTGCCGAATCGTAAATTCCCCACCCTGCGCTTGGACAACCGGGCTTGACAAATAGGTAAGCGGATTTTATATTTAATTGAGAAGAAGTTATCACCAATAATAGGGGTTGAACACAACCAACAACCAGGCGGCCACAATAACTGATGAGGCCGCGAATGAGTTATAAATGGGTAAGCAGTCATCCACAGAAAACGATGACAATAACGAATCATCAGGTACGATGGCCGATGAGGCCTCGAATGAGCAGCCTCAGGAAGAGGCTGTCTCCGGAGTCTTAACCAACAAACGGGCGACTGCGACAGCTAAAGAACCCACGGTTGAACGCCTTCCGGAAGAGGCCATCTCAGCCGACGCGACAAACCAGCAGGCGACGGCGGCAGCTGATGAATCCGCGATTGAGCAAACGCAGAAAGAAACTGTCTCTGTCGACTCAACCGATAAAGGGGCGGCTGCGGGAGCCAATAAATCTGATATTGAAAAACTGCCGAAAGAAACGGTCTCCAGGGGCTCAACCAAGAACCCCGCGGCAGTCTCTCTTGGCCGATTGGGCGGTCTCAAGGGTGGCAAGGCAAGAGCCAGGACTATGACAAAGAAAGAACGAAGCGACTCCGCACGAAAGGCTGCCCTGGCCAGGTGGCATAAGAAGAAACAAGGGAAATAAATCACATCTAATTTCCCAAGCGTTCCGGCACATCGCCCTTATCTGATTTTTTAGAATCTCCTTGATCCGTGGATAATAGAGGTCAGCTTGGTGACAATTATTCCCTGTCTGGCATATCTCATTGCCGAGCCACAAAGCGCTGCCTGGTTGCTTTCTAAGGACCCATATCCAATAGAATCAAGATCATAATTGACATTCATTGATTCGCCTATTTCTGGACATGCTGATTTATTCTGATTCAACCAGCGGCTTGGTCCGAGCACAACACATATAAGCCATCATATTGTCTACCATTTACTTGCAGCAAGCGAGAGAAAGTCCTTTCCTGGATTATCACGTGAACCAAGGCGGGTGGGAATCCTCTGATCCCCTAAATAGTATTGGCCGCGGAGCTCGCACAAAACTTTCTTGAGCGCTTACGCATATTCTCCTTGACAATGCATGACCGGTCACGTATAATAGGTCAGTTTTGAAAACATTAAACAGAGAAGAAAGATGCCGAGTAATTGGCGCCGCGGCCGAGGGCAATCCAGGCCGAATAACTGGTCTCAAGGGTGGCAGGGCCTGGCGTTTGAGGATTACCTGGATAGATGAGTAAATAAGGGAGCGGTGTGCGCTGGATTGCGAGCACCTGACTTTAGAGTCAGGATCCCCCTCCGCCGCTCCCCGTTCTTTAAAGGGTCCGCTAAGTAGTCGGTTACAACCCCGTCCCCCTGGTAACCCTATTGATCGGACTCTTTTTTTGATTCCGGTAGCCCACCCAAGAGTGGTTGACGCGGGGAGGGCAAAGCGACATGGCCCTTGGCGTAATTATCAATATGATTCCCATGATCATTATATTGTCAGCATCATTAAGAATGATGTTATTAATAGGAACAAAGGGGGCGGCAGGCAAGGCATGATTTAATGCCAAATCGTAGATTCCCCACCCTTAAGTGGGTTACCGGGCCTATTTCTGGACATGCTGATTTATTCTGATTCAACCAGCGGCTTGGTCCGAGCACAACACATATAAGCCATCATATTGTCTACCATTTACTTTCAGCAAGCGAGAAGGGGTCCTTTTCTGGATTTTATATTAACCAGAGAGGGTGGGAATCCACTTATCCCCTAATAGTATTGGCCGCGGAGTTTGCACAAAACTTTCTTGAGCGCTTACGCATATTCTCCTTGACAATGCATGACCGGTCACGTATAATAGGTCAGTTTTGAAAACATTAACCAGAGAAGAAAGATACCGAGTAATTGGCGCCGCGGCCGAGGGCAATCCAGAGCGAATAACTGGCTTCAAGGGTGGCATGGCCTGGCGTTTGAGGAGTACCTGGATACATGAGTAAATAAGGGAGCGGTGTGCGCTGGATTACCAGCACCTGACGTTAGAGTCGGGCTTCCCCCCTCCACCGCTCCCCGTTCTTTAAAGGGTCCGCTAAGTAGTCGGTTACTGCCCCGTCCCCCTGGTAACCCTGCGAGCGGGCTCTTTTTTTGAGCAGTGTCGTCTGGTAGCAAACGCACGGTGAAGTATTTCGGATTTCACCGGACTTCGTGCCTGGGTTTCAACTAAAATCCCACAAATGCGAATTATGCCGCAGGCACGGACCTCGAGGTCTCCGGTAATGACCCCCTCAATTTGGCGAATACGGCACCGCGTCGCAATTCGCCCACTTCAATGAACTGGGTAGCTTATGGAGACGGTGTCCTGACTGATCGTCGGACCGGCAGCGTCGCCGGTCGGGCCCACAGGGCGGTAGGACAATTTCGATCCGTTCGGCACAAGCCATCGCCGGATCGCAATTTCCAAGGCTCGCTAATCATATTCTTTCTTCAGTGCGACGATTTGAGAACATACAAAACGTCCCGGCCAGGCGCGACGCTCGGCCGGGACGTTTTTAAACCATTAAAAGTTTGCTACTTCAGCAGAATCATCTTCTTCGTTTGGATAAAGTCGCCAGTGGTCAGGCGATAGAAGTAGATACCGGATGAGACATGATTGCCATCACCACCAGTACTATTCCATTCAACAGTATGATTCCCCGCACCCATCTGACTGTTCACGATCGTTTTCACTTTCTCTCCAAGGATGTTAAAAATCTCGATTGTGACCTGGCCGGAACTCGGCAGGCTGAAGTCAATCCTGGTCGTGGGATTAAAGGGGTTGGGATAATTCTGGCCGAGTGCGAATTCACTGGGAATGATATTATCCACAGCCGAATTGTCTTCTGATGCGACATTCAAAGGGCTTAGCATGGCTGGTGGCGCGGGGGCGATTGCAATAGTCGCAAATTGTCTAATGGATGAATAGGCGCTCGTACCACTGGCATTTGAGGCACGGACATGCCAGTAGTAATGGGTACTATTGCTTAGTCCAGTCACCGCAAGAGTCGTACTCGTGAGGCCGCTTCGATCAAGCACCGTAGTGGCGAAAGTAGAACTGGTTGAGAGTTGAAGGCGGTATGACGTGGCTCCGCTCGAGGCTGTCCAGGTCAGGCTGGGATTGATGGAGACGCCGACGGCACCGTTCGCGGGACTTACCAGGGTTGGTGCCGCAGGTGGGGCGACGGCAAGCGTCGTAAAACGTCTGGCCAATGAATAGGCGCTCGTACCACCGGCATTTGAGGCACTGACACGCCAGAAGTAAGTGGTATTGGCGCTTAGTCCGGTCACCGCAAGAGTCGTACTCGTGAGGCCGCTTTGATCACGCACCGTGGTGGCGAAAGAAGAACTGGTTGAGAGTTGAAGCCGGTATGACGTGGCTCCGCTCGAGGCCGTCCAGGTCAGGCTGGGATTGGTGGAGACGCCGACAGCTCCGTTCGCGGGACTTACCAGGGTGGGTGCCGCAGGCGGGGCGACGGCAAGCGTCGTAAAACGTCTGGCCGAAGAATAGGCGCTCGTACCACCGGCATTTGAAGCGCTGACACGCCAGAAGTAAGTGGTATTGGCGCTTAGTCCGGTCACCGCAAGAGTCGTACTCGTGAGGCCGCTTCGATCAAGTACCGTGGTGGCGAAAGAAGAACTGGTTGAGAGTTGAAGCCGGTATGACGTGGCTCCGCTCGAGGCTGTCCAGGTCAGGCTGGGATTGGTGGAGACGCCGACAGCTCCATTCGCGGGACTTACCAGGGTGGGTACCCCGGGAGGGGCGACAACCAATGTGGTGCGGCTTACGACGTTTGAGATGGCGGCCCAATTGGGAACTTCATCAGCCGTCTTTATCGCAAAATGGTAGGTTGTGCCGGCACTCAATCCGTTGACTGTGAATGATTCAGCGAGACCGGCAATTTTGGGCGTTGGAGCTAAAGCCGTTTTTAACGCCAATGAAAAATTGGCTGCTGTAATAACAGCCGTCGAATAACGAATATCATACTGACTGGCTGTCCCGACATCGCCATCGTCACCCGGGGCGGTCCATGACAGGGTCACGGAGGTGGAGGTCTCATTAGCGGCGCCAAGGTTGGATATCGCCGACGGCGGAATGGATTCCTCGGTTATGGCTTTACTGGTAACATTTGATAGCGCCGACCAGTTGGGAATTTCGTCGCCCACTTTCAGGGCAAAATAGTATGTGGTGTTCGACGTCAGACCAGTGACAGGGATTGTCTCCACGCTGCCAGACACCTTCGGGGTCGGAAGCCCAGTTACTTTCGTGGCATTGGCCCAGTTGGCGTCCGTGATCATTGAAAGGGAGTAACGGACGTCATAGACGGTCGCCTGTCCGGAAAATATGTCATCTCCCGTCGCCGTCCAACTTAGAGTTGTTGAGGCTGCGTTTATATCGGATACGCATAGCAGAATGATTGTCAGGCTGGCGAGTATACAATGGTGGGTTCGCATAGACTACATCCTCCTGGAGTAACTTGACTTACTCCTTGAAGTTGACCTTTAGGAGAGGTCGGGTGACGACGGATATTTTGCCTTTGACGCAAACGCTATACCCTTGGCATTTTGCTTCTCCGGTTAGGTGTTTGACTATCACGTTATTATACGTGACCGGTCACGTATAGTCGAAAATATTTGCGTAAGCGCTCAAGAATATTTCGCGGCAGAAATTTTGGGCAGGAACAAGGGATGATCCAGGCGGTGTGAGGTTGATTCGACCCCATATTGGCCTTGGATATGTCTCCCGTGATACGTGGTAACTTGTTGATAACCAGCACGATATGAATATTCGCAGGGCCTTTCAAATGACGCTATTGAAAAACCCTCCCCAGCCCGGTAGCCCACCCATAGGGTGGTTGACATGGGAAGGCCGAGAGAACTATATTTATGAGGTGCCTTTTTCGCGGAAAGACTTAGGCCAATCACCCCCTGTAACAGGGGTTTTAATCTGCAAGTGCTGAATCCGGGCGATACGGGAGGAATTAAATGCGCTCAAAAAAATACCCTATTCTCGAACATGACCCCACCCGGCGTGCTGTCATTGAACCTTCGGCCGTGTACAAAAAAATCGATATTTCGCAATATTGCGTCATCTGCTTTTTCAAAGATATCGTGGAGAAAGTCGCCCAAAGCAGGGGGGCCCGGGTGGTATTCGAGGACAAAGGCGTTTACGGAACCAACCAATTTTATCAATTTCATCATGAAGGCCGCCCGGTCGTCTTTTTTCATCCCATGGTCGGAGCCGCCTGTTCCGCGGCCTTTCTCGAAATCGCCATCGCCCTGGGGTGCCGCGAATTTATCGTCTGCGGCGGAGCCGGCGTGTTGCAGAAAGATATTCCCGTCGGCGCCTTCATCGTACCCCGCGCGGCGATTCGCGACGAAGGTGTCTCCTATCATTACCTGGCGCCGGACCGGAAAGTCGACGTACGCCCGAGAATCATCAAAACCATAACCTCGACTCTGGACCGCCACGGCGAGCCGTATCGTGTCGCGAAGGTCTGGACCACCGACGGGCTCTTTCGCGAGACAGTGGCGAAAGTGGCTTTGAGGAAAAAAGAGGGATGCGTGGCGGTGGAAATGGAGGCGGCCGCGCTTCTGGCCGTGGCGCAATTTCGGAAGGTCGAACTGGGATATATCCTGCACGGGGGCGACGACGTTTCCGGCCAGGACTGGGATCAAAGACTCGATGTGCCCCGGGTTTCGACCACGGAAAGACTGTTCTGGCTTAGCGTGGAAGCCTGCTTAAAACTTTAATAACTGATTGTTACCACCGTGCGGGTGTGCGATCGGATTCGCGTTTATGCCCTGTCGAAACTTTCGAGTTTAAGAGGAGTTTTAATGTTAAAAATGATTGAAGTGGTTGGTGTCTCGCCGGACGGATTCTCCGCGGCCGTCAGAATGGCCGTGGAAACTCTTATTGCCCGCGGTGAAAAAGCCCACTTTTTTCAGGTCGTGGAACAAAGGGGTTCAATCCGCGAAGGCAAAATAAAGGAATTCCAGGTGGTGGTAAAAGTGGCCGTGGAAAGCTAGCCGAATGTTGAAGCCATAAACCGTCCGCGACATTCTGCGGATTATGACAGGAAGATAATATGCGTTTTTTAACCGTTACCGCGTTCATAATGGTTATATTTATTAACACCATGGCACAAACCGACCTTCCCGTTACCGCCGTTGCCGAGGTCGATCTTACGCGCTATTGCGGAACCTGGTATGAGATCGCCCGTCTGCCCAACAGGTTTCAGCGCGACTGCGCCTGTTGTACTTCGGCCGAATATACCCTCCTTTCTGACGGTAACATCCGGGTCGTAAACCGCTGTCAGAAATCCGACGGAACCATCATGACGGCGGAGGGCCTTGCCCGGAAGGAAAAACCGGACGGCCCTGATTCCAAACTGGAGGTCCGTTTTGCACCGTCATGGCTGGGCTGGCTTCCTTTTGTCTGGGGTAACTACTGGATAATCGACCTGGCCCCGGATTATACTTATGCCGTGGTCGGAGAGCCGTCGCGGAAGTATCTCTGGATTTTAGCCCGCTCCGCCGTAATGGAACCCGCCGTCCGCGATGGCATTTTTGAAAAGTTGAAAGGAATGGGATATGAAGCGGAAAAACTGGTTTTTGCCGATACCGCGGAAACCGAGTGAAGTCATATTATTATAAAAAACGACAATAAATGGCCATGTAGGTCAAAACCGCCTCGGTTTTGACTCTTGGGTCCAAGCAAAACCCTGGCGGGGCTTGATAGCACAAAGTACAAGTCGGGGCAAGTGCGGACACCTGCCGCCCACGGTACTGGCAGTCGACTCGCCAATCCCCCCCTGCGGGTGGGCGACAAGGAATCGATAAGAACTATTTCAACAACAGCATCTTTTTGGTTTGCTCAAAGTCGCCGGCCTGGAAACGGTACAGGTAGACACCGGCAGAGACGACCTTGCCGAAATCATCAGTGCCGTTCCATTCGGTGCGATAAGTCCCGACCGCTTTCGTTTCATTCACCAACGTCCGCACTTTCTGCCCAAGGATATTAAAGATTTCTATGCATACCGGTTCCCGTGACGGCAGACTGTATTCAATGGTCGTAGCCGGATTAAACGGGTTGGGGTAGTTCTGGGATAAGGCAAAGGTATGCGGAATTGACGGGTCGACGGATCCTTCAACATCGGTCGGCTGGCTATTCAGTATCAGGGAATCGAGAATCGTCCCGTAATAATCCTTCACATAGATTATTAAAGGAGACGTGTCGAGATTGCTCCAATCCGGGGCATGAATGATATAAGTTGTGCCTCCATCGAGTAAAAGATCATTGAAGTTAAAGAGCGAAAGACCATCCGTCGATATTTGCGAGAGTTTTAAATCGCAATAAGTGGGGAAGCCATCCCCATTATTCCTGATTACGAAATCACCTTCCTTCAGATAAGAAGTCGTGATACTATTCCCCGGTTCAATCGTCACATTGGTTATGTCGAGGGCTTTTTCATAATCATCCCCGGGAAGAATGGCGCTGATATCTACTGTTCGATTGCCTTCATCGCCATAATAAATTGTTAAATCCTGTCCCAGATTTGATTCGTAATATATGAGTGCTTCTCGTTGCGAAGAATCAGCATGAGCACGTGAATAATTCCAAATAATTGAATCGGTTACAAAAGAGATATAAACATTGCTATCCCTCAATAACGATAAATTGATGTTGTAATAATAACAATCGGGTCGGTACATATAAAGGCCGAATGGGCGGTGCGCTCCGCCAGTCGCCGGAATAATAGGCAGAAACACCGACGGTCCCTGGGTGGTGAACCCATCCAGGGTATCGAGCTTGGCATAACCGCCGTGTCCCCAGCAAGGATTAACGGCCTGAACCAGGACATCCCGTGCATCAGAGTAGAGCATTTTCATGCAAGGGTAAATATATTTGGCGTCCGCAGCCAGAGGAGAGCCGGATTTTGCGTCCAAGCCGATGTGAGGTGGCTCCAGATAATGGCTCGCCGGCTGGTCCAAACGCAATGTCCCGGGAGTATTCTCCGACCAGTTCAGTACAGGAAAAAACCATCGGTTTGATACCGTACCAATCGTTATATAAATTCCTGTGTCACCGGGATTATTGCTGTCATAAACATATACTCTATACACCTCCGGCCAGTCGGGGGCTTTGATTACCCGGTAAGGCAGCACCGTGTGCCCGCCGGTCGGTTCATGATGGCTGAAGATAGATATAGAGCGATGGTCGTCGGTATCACTCAACATCATGGCTTTTATATCCTCCAGCACATTAACGGCCGTCCGGGATAAGGACGCGGCATTGTAATCATTTTCATCATCCGCCAGTTGCCTCTCGTAGAGTCGATTTATTACCTTGCGATTGCTGTCGGAAACCGGCACATCATAAAGATTGCCAAAATCCGGCAATCCAAAGTAGGAAAGAAACGTTGCTTTCCTATCAAAGGCGAGAAGCGATGATTGCGCGAATCCGAAGCAGGATCCGAAAAAGTTAGTATCAGCATTCAGCGCCCAGAAATCCGTTGCGGCCCGCCGGTATTGCAGATTGCCGTCATTGTCCGGTATGTAGCATTGATCTAATCCGAATGTTTCTGTAAACAGCGGCCAATCGACAAATTTCTTAATGCCGGCCCCAAAAAAGGGATATTCAGGTGTTCCGGGATATGTGACATTGGTATTGGGGTCTTTTCCGTATTGGTAGTTAAAACGATAATACCAACTAAAGGGCCACATCTCCGTTCCGCTGTTTGTCACCTGCCATCCATCGAGATCTGGCCGAAAACGATCATAATCACCATCATCATTCAGGCGGGTCAGAATATATCCCTTTATCCGGAAGGTCTTGCTTTCGGCATAGGTCGCGGAACTCACGTCTTCAATTCGTATCTTCACTTTTGTCGAAAGGAGGGTATCGGGCACATCCCAGACAAAATAATTAGCATCCGCCAAGTAATGGTCGGCAATAAGATATTGCACCGGGGATTCACCGATTTGATAGTAGATGTTAATCGTATCTACACCCAGATGCATCCAGGAAATGATATTACTCTCACCGGCTGTCATAAGCCAGTTTTCGGACGGTAAGTTAACACTGAGATAATTGGGTGTAAGAAGAAACCCGTGAACTGCCGTGGGATTCGTCAACGCCATCGTCCCCACAGTCAGACCGGAATCATTAATATCAATACCGCGGTCATTGCTGCAGGCACCACTCCCGCCGACATTCACCAGTTCCCCGAGACGCCCCAATGCCCCATTTTGATATACGAAGAGACCCTGCGACCAGGTCAGGGTATCCACTCCCGAGCCAACTACCGTATTCATGTTGTTGATCGCCACCGGGGTGCCGCTGAATTCATAGAAAATCCTGAAAGTGAAATCCCGGGGCGCCGCCGTCGGCGCTGAAATCTGAAGGTCGGTACCATTGACGATAGTGACCTTCCAGGTGGTCAGAACGGCATCCCATGACCATTCTCCGTGATCCGAAATGCCGACAATTACATTGCTGTCATTAATATCAAAGGCAAAACTCCGTTCATAGGGGCTGGGGGGCATGAGCATATAGGCCTTACCGTTAAACCAGGCGCACCCATACCAGATCGAAAACGATTCCCCCGGCGTAGCGTAGCCGACTGCGATACCGTTATTATTGATCTTCTTGGCAAGACTCTTTCCCTTGGAATCAAGAGGAGGCAATTTGATGACGGAGTTGTCTTTCCATAAGAAGGCGCGGAAGCTCCCGATCGGAGGCAAAGTGTTGTCAATATAATCTCCGACAACCCAGCCGCTGTCGTTGATGCCGTATCCGCGGGAAAAATAGGTGCAATCGGGAATCGGAGGTATGAGTTCAATCGATCCTCCCCGCCAGCGGGCGGCTTTCCTGCCAATAAATCCATCTCCATTGACAGTTCCGGACGCATCACCCGAAGAATTGATATCACTAAAGTAATTATCAGCTCCCCTTGTGGAAGAGCAAGTATAGACACTGCTGATCTGTTCGTTCTGCCACCTGACGGCGTGATATTCATAGGTAGTATCCACGCCAGTAATATTCGAGACATAAGCCGTCCCGACAATAAGGCCGTCGTTATTTATGGCCCAGGCCGAACTCGAGGAATAAAAGTTTGCCGGGAGGGCGCCCAGGTCGATTAACCCCTGGGCCCGAAGGCCGGCTGGCCCGAAAAGCAGGGCGGCCAGCAGTATAAATACCGAATGGATTAAAACGACCAATTTTGTGTTTATTGAAAAGCGACGAAGGGTAGGGCACATAGTCCACCGCCTATGGCAACTGGGTTGAGGATTAGTGATAATATACCAGAAGGCCTTATTTTGTCAAGGGGCTAAAATTATCTCGGGCCGGCGCGCCGTTATATATATGATTATTGCACAAAGAGTTGCATGAGGTGGAGTGGTTGGCCGGGATTACTCAACGGCAACTTCGGCCGCAAACTTTCAGGGAATCTATATTGTATCGAAGATATCCCTGGCCTTCGACACCCAGCTCGGGGCGGAATCGATAGACTGGCGGAGCAGAAGATTCAGCTGGGCGGCATGATGCTGGACATGGCGCATGTTATATAAAAGCAATTCCATATTGGAGATGTCGGGACGCGTGAAGCCGCACCGCTCATGAGCCGCTTCATCGCTCATGGCGGTAATTGTCGCCCGGCACTTGCGGCGGTCATGCTCAAGGTAGGTTAAAAGTTCCTCCTGGGTGTAAACCCGGTCGGGAAAGACCCCCGCCGGATCCAGTTCGGAAAGAGTGAAAGGAGAAGGCGGCGCGAAATTCTCTGATGACTCGGACAGATAATAATCCAGAAAGAAAAGAGTATGGTAGGTGATATACCAGAAATCCGTAAATCTGGCGTTGCGGGTAGAGTCGCCCCAGACCTGTTTGGGGCAGGCCCGAACGGCGTTTTCGAGCATTTCGATAGCGGCCCCAAACTGCCGCCAAAGGCTGGTTTTCCAGGAGGTATCCATATTTTCTCTGTTTCTCCCTTCGATTTCAAACATAATCGTTCCTTGGCCGGGGCACAATCACTTTATACCGAGATAGCCTGTTTCCTCGGCCCGGATTTCTGACAAACGACTATCTGGACAAAAATGTCCCCGGGGATTGTCCGTACCGCCGGCAGTCAGGGTTGAGAATAATATTCGGCGATTGTAACTTTCGGTCTCTTTAACACATCTAATAAATAATATATCACGGTATGTATAATAAACAGGTCACTATTCGGATCTCTTCGGTTATGGTAACGACAATTCAGGAAAGAACAATCATGAAAAATTTGAATGCTGAAACAAGGCCATTCCTTGTGGGGTTTGCTCTATGGCTCGCCGTCATTATGCCATGGGCGGGTGGGATTTTTGCGGCAGACGGCGAGACTGACAGCGTCACCTCCCCTCAAGATCAACCTCCGGGTGCATGCCGGCTGTTGACCGACAGCGGTACTATCAGTTTTCCTTTCGACATTTTCAGAGGCGATATCCGTTTCCAGTGCGAAATAAACGGTCATAAGGTTCAGATGTTGCTCGACGACGGTTACATCTGGGATGAACTCCTCTTCTGGGGCTGTCCGCAGGTTGATTCCCTGGATTTCCACTATGATGGAACGGCCGACGTGGGCGGCGGCAATCCCGGGGATTCCGACATTCTGAAATCCCGGACAGCATCGGATATAACGGTACGGCTCCCCGGGGTCGAGTTTACGGAGCAAAAGGCGGTTATAACGCCATCGAGTTCCGGGACCGGCAGTATGTGGTGGGGCAGCGCCGGACAAATCAGCGCCATGCTTTTCAAACACTTCATCGTCGACATAAATTTCGATAAAATGCTCATCACATTGATCAAGCCGGAAAATTTTAAATATGAAGGTCAAGGCGCGGCGGTCGCATGGGAGCCCATGGGATTCGGCCCCCGGAGCATTCCCGCAAACCTGGTTCTTTCCGACGGCCGTGAAATTTCGCTTAAATTACTGATGGATCTTGGATACAATGATCAATTGCAGTTGTGGACCGGCAAAGAGAATAAAACACCCGTACCGGACAGAGCCCTGCCAGCCGACCTGGGCATGAATATTCAGGGGATAATGACCAGGGGTTTTGTGGGTCGCCTGTCCCGGATAAAAATCGGCGGATACGAGATTGACAATTTACTGGCCGCTTATGTGCCGGCCAGTGAAAGCGGACAAAGCCAATGCGAAGCCATGATCGGTCTGGGGCTTCTGTCGCGTTTCAATTTGACTTTCGACTATTATGGGCATCGCCTGGTAATCGAACCGAATAAAACGTTCAGGGATCCGTTCGAATACAATATGTCAGGATTCTCACTGCGCAAAAGCCAGGAGGGTTTTCTTGAAATCGAACAGGTATACGACCATTCGCCGGCCCGCGAGGCCGGCCTTCGGGTCGGCGACAGGGTGCTTGAAATCAACGGCAAACCGGCTGATGTGTATGACTATTTTGAACTTGAGTCGCTGATGATGCGGGAGGGAAGGGATATTAGGCTAAGGCTTTCCCGAGAGGGAAAAGAGTGGGAAACGTATTTGAAACTTAAGAGACTGATTTAGACCGTTAAAGAGCGCAGGGGATTACGTCAGTCAAATCACGCTTAAAGTAGTTCGGAAAATCGGCCTCGCCAAAATTCGAAATCATGTTTAATTCCGGGAATGGGCGACATCCATTACTTCTTTGGCTGGAATAATTCGACCGGATTGCCGGAGGGATCTTCGACGACCACCTGAATTCCTCCCGGCCCGAAAATCGGTTCGCTGCGAAACCGGGCGGCGGTCGGCTTTATCTCGGCCATGGTTTGGGCCAGGTCGGAGACCTCAATAACGATCCGATTCCATCCGCCGGAGCCGGGCTGGGAACCGTCGGCCAGAGGCCGCGAGGCCGATGATCCCGGTCCGCTAAGCCATAAAGTCAAATCGGCGCGGGCGAGGATCACAAAGGGCGTGCCCCAGCGTTCGATGATCTCGAATCCCAGAGAAGCATAGAAGGGCAGGACCTCGTCGATACTCTCCACCAGATAGCGAATGACGGCCAAAGCGCCTCCTTTTAAATTATCCTTGCCGCCGGCAAGCGGATAAATACCCATATTGTAAGCAGGATGCCGGTAATGAAAGAAACGCGGCGGAGTATCAATCCCGAGGCCGCGTCCCCGGATTAAAGCCTCCGCCGTGAATTTCAAGAAGACCGCTATTTGATAAACAACATCTTTCTCGTTTGTTCCACGTCGCCGGCGTTGAAGCGGTACAGATAAACACCGGTCGCCACCATTCTGCCGGAATTATCATGACCATCCCACTCGATGCGGTACTGGCCGGCCGGTTTCGTTTCATTGACCAGGGTCCGCACCTTCTGACCGAGCGTATTGAAAACCTCGATCGTCACCGGCGCCCGAAAAGGAAGATTATATTCGATGGTCGTCACCGGATTAAAAGGATTGGGATGATTCTGGCCGAGAATAAAGGCGGTGGGCCGGTTGGCCGGGTCATCCTCGTGGGTATCCGTGGGCAAACCCAGAAATTCACCGCCGGCGGAACCGCCGTACATCGTAATTCCGGTGGTTTCGATTTTCCAGGCGCTGACCGGTACCAGGTTCCCGGCGGCGATAAAACCTACACTCGTCCAATCGGCAATACTGGTGAATATCAATATCCCGTCATCGTAGGTTTTATTGGTATATCTCTCATGAGCGACGACCCGAAGAACCGGTACGGTATTGCCGCCGTATTTCACGGAGCCGAAGGCATCGGCATGATAGTGGGTCGTATCATAAGTATCGGTATAAATCGTCAGATCCAAATTCTGGCGCCAGTGGCGATACGATGTCCACTGATTGCCGTATTCTATGGGAAAGACATAATCCGCCGAACTGTCCTGGTAAGCTATCACGATCGGTGTTTCGGAACCGGTGCGAGTGACCATCCCCAGGTGCCAGAAGACGGCCATATTGGATTTAAAAATTGACCATGAGGTGTCGGTTTCCTCGACGGTTCGTAAGACCAGATTGGCCTCCGGAAACGTGGCTATCTCCGGCGTCCCGGCGAGGCTGATTACGGTCGAACTTTGCGTGGGGCCGTAGGTGCGACCGGTGAAATCCCAGAGCATGGGACCGCCGCTACCGGAAGTCAGAGCGTTGAAAAACGTTTCATCGACGGAAACATCATCCTTGCTCTGGATCACCGTTCCCGGAGCGGGCAGATAATTATTCTCAACCGTGATCTGCCCATAGCCCGGTACGGCGACCAGCAGGAATGACAGGCAAACAAACGAAATTAATTGGCGCATGATGGCCTCCTGGCCGTTAAGGGTATAAATATCCGATTAGTAACCGGTTTCAAGAACGATACGAGCCGGATCCATCCGGCATCCACGAAGGGAAAGACCTTATCGCGACGGGACTTCCCCCTGTTATCCGGATATCGGGGTCTACGCCTCCGGCCGGATATTCTGATTCATACGAAACAGGTTTTCCGGGTCGTACTTCCGTTTCACGGCCACCAGCCGTTCGAATCCCTGACCGTAGGCGGCTTTAATACGGCCGGATTCTTCTTCGGTCATGAAGTTGACATACACCCCGCCGGTGGCGTGAGGAGCGGCCTCGCGGAAGAAGCCGCGGGCCCAATCGATGCATTTCTTGTCTTCAGCCGGGGTTTCCCAGCGTCCATGAACATTGCAGACATAGATGGCATCGCGATGCGAGTAGGCCATGGCCCCGGGCGCCGGACGCGTGGTGGCCCCGCCGATCAGGCCGAAAAAGATTTCGCACTGCGCGGAGGGAAGGTCCTGGACATAGCGCACCGCGATCTCTATGGCTCCGTCGCTCAGGTCGGCGAAATTATGGGATTTCCAATAATTCCGCGCCCCCGGCGTCAGCAGGGGATCGAACGCTTTTTGCCAGGAAGTGTACGGCACCGGGCCGATATGTTCACCCAGAACCGTTCCGAGTTCTCGCAACGGCTGGATGACTTTCAGCCCTTCGTCGGGATTCCCGCAATGGAAAATACAGAAGACAAGGACTTCCGTGCCGTGGACTTCCCTGGGGAGAAACGGCAATGGCGGCGCCTTGCGCATGACCGTCCAAACGCTGGTCTCCTCCCCCAGTTGCTTGATATATTCGCGATAGACCTTCAAAGCCGAGGCGGCTTCTTTTAGCGGATACACCAGAAGTCCGCCGAGAATTTCCGGCCTGACCGGATGCAGTCTGAATTCGAATCGGCTTACCACCCCGAAATTCCCCCCGCCGCCGCGGATAGCCCAAAAGAGGTCGGAATTTTCTTTTTCGCTGGCGCGCCGCAGGTTCCCGTCGGCGGTAATGACATCGGCGGCTATCAGATTATCGACCGTCATTCCGAATTTGCGCGACAGCCACCCGAAGCCGCCGCCCAGAGTTAGCCCGGCCAGGCCGGTGGTGGAATTGATTCCAACCGGAGTGGCCAGTCCGAAGGCCTGGCATTCATGATCGAAATCGCTCAAAGTCGCGCCCGGCTCGACATGGGCCACTTTCGCGACAGGATCGACGGTCACGCCGCGCATATGCGATAAATCGATGAGAAGACCCCCGTCGCAAACGGCATTGCCGGCTATATTATGTCCGCCCCCTTTGACGGCAATCAGGAGTTTCTGCTCCCGGGCAAACCTGACGGCGCGACAAATATCGGCCGTCCCGGCGCATCTGACGATCATGGCCGGTTTGCGATCGATCATGGCATTCCAAATGGTTCGCCCTTCTTCATAACCGTTGTCGCCCGGAAATAACAGCGCTCCCCGCAAGGATGACTGAAAAATTTCCAGAGCGCCCGAATCCACCACAATAGCTCCTCCATCCGCCACGGTCACTTTTACGCTGGGCATGTTTCGCTCTTAAGTTTTAGTATTAATGGTAATCCACCTCATCGTCGGAATCACCTCGCCGCCGGAAGCTGGTGAAAATGCCGATCGGGATGCCGGCGGCATCAGGCACCGAAAAGCGCACCCGCGTCATCGCGGCGACTCCTAATATGGGCTATTATAATCCATTATACGGCGGGATTTATTTGATATCTAAAAATTAGTTGTTAAGGCGATCAAGAATTTTATCGCAGGAGAAGATTATAACAGTCAATGGATTCGGACTTGTTTTTGCCGCGTATGGCTATCCGTGTCCGCGTCGAACCGAAACGCTCATGATGAATGGAAGCAGGATAACCCAAGGGAAAAATCATGTTCCAATTCACCCGAAAATCGTGGCATCATAAAAGGAAGTGTGAGATTGCTCCCGGGATTCCAATGCCTGTGCAACGGCAAGCCCTTCGCCGCCGGATTGATGCCTGCTGCCACGACCTTTATCAAGGCAGGCTCGACCGATTGAAGTAATTATTGCTTGAAATAACCAATCAAATAAAATTTAGAATTATGCCGAAATCCCCGCCTTGACTTAAGTCAAGGGGCGTATGTGATTGCCTTACAAGAATTTATAAAACCGCCGGCGATTCTCGCGACCCTGCCGGCAGGGCTATAAATAGAGCGGCGAATTCCTTTCCAAATGCATTCCCCCTCTTGTTATCCCGGTCCCCATGACGATATTACAGGATAATAATAAGCCCGGCACCAGGCGAGCCTGACAAATACGGAGGTCGGTATGTCCGGAACGAATTTTCTCCGGGTTCAAATTTTCGCTTTGACGCTAATTGTTATTTCCGCAACTATCCGGGCCGAGGTCCCCGGGACGATGAACTACCAGGGGCGTTTAACCGACGCGGAAGGCAATCCCATCGCTGATATGCCGCATAATATGACTTTTAGAATATATGATGAGGCCAATACAATTCTTTGGGTGGAATCGCATTCGATTACAACGGCCGATGGGTTGTTTACGGTACAACTGGGCTCAAACGGGTCGCCGTTGACTGCGGATATTTTCGGATTTGCCGAATGCCGGCTGGGGATTACGGTTGATGCGGATCCGGAAATCACGCCGCGAACGAAACTCGGCACGGTGCCTTATGCTTTCCGGGCCGGAAGCGTTCAGGCCGATGATATCGTCAATGGACCGGGCGTAGCCGCCTACAGTGGGGCTTTTTATGTATATCTAAATGACCAGGCTTTTACGGTTCTGGGCAGTTCGACCATAACCTGCCCGGCAGCGGGGTATGTCATGGCCACGGCCCATGGCCGGATCGCCACCATGCCCCAGCATACTTCCGGCGTCAATTCGTACGCCATAGTCGGGATTTCCGATGTCGCGACAGCCCTCCCCGGCAATCAGGATCTGGATTTTCAAATCCCCCCCGCCGCTCCTTCCGGTTTATATGCCTTTCCCTTCGGGATGACCAGCATGTTTACGGTGTCGGCGCCGGGAACTTACACTTATTATTACCTGGCCTACGAATTCTCCGGCTCCGTCAGCGTAGCCGACATGCAACTTAACCTGGTTTATATTCCCACGGCCTATGGTGAAGTGGACCCGGTCCCTCCGCCGGTGAAAGAATCGGAAAGTGACCTGTCCGCCGGGTCGGGCAAGCCCAAACCGCCTATAGGCGATATCTTGAAGCCAGATCCGGGAGAGTCGGATATCGCCCGCCTGGAACGTGAACTGGCCGACATGAAGATCAGGATTGAGACTATGCAGCATCAACTCGACAGTTGCAGTCTTGAATGACAATAATTGAGAATCCGGCAGGCGCGTTAAAATCTCATCAGGTTATTGTCCCGGAATCGCCTGACGATCCCCGTCGTCGGTTATACGAGAAAATTGACCATTTTGCCACAACAGCGCCTGCTGCCCGCCCAACGCTTCCACATCGACATCGATGGCAATGACTTTGCCGTCATGAAAGAGACTGATCGTATCCTGCTCGGTGTGGCCCACGACCACCTTATCGACATCGCACAGCCGCAGCACGGAATCGACCTGGGCGGTGTTCGCCGGCGGGTAACTACCCTCAATTCCTTGAGTATAGCCCCGGTACCACAGCGGCCCCAGGCTGCCGTACAGGTTTTTTACTTTTTCCTCGAAATGCAGCCGTAGGGTCGAATAGTCCAGCCCCATTCGAACCAGGCTGTTGATATCACCGATTCCCCCGGCCGATTGCAGGGAATTTACCGTCAAACCCCCGTGAACAAACAACGTCCGGTTGAGCCGCACGAGAGTATTCTTGGTCCGCAACCATCGCCCCAACTCGGTCTCGGCACCGAAGAGTTCATCATAGGCGAACCGCGATTTCCCGGCGATGCCCCGGGAGTACCGTTCATTCACATAGCGAAGATCGCCCCGAAGCACCATGAGTTCATGATTTCCCAGAATAAAATGGACCGCTCCGCCGGCAGCAGAAGATTCTCTTTCCAGGCGATAAATCAGCCACAGGCATTCTGTCACCGCCGGTCCGCGATCAAAAACATCACCGAGTATCACCAGACGGCCGCTCCCCCAGGTCCATCGTAAATCACCGTCAATAACGCCCGCAGCCGTCAGGATCGCGACAAAACTCTTAAAGTCCCCATGAGTGTCGCTGACAGCGAGAATCCGCTCGACATGGTCGACCTGATCGGGTTCTGGCCGTGGGGTCTCCGCCACAATTATGTACTCCGTGACTGTGTCACGACAGAATCCGTGGAAACGAAGGGTATCCATGGCATCAAATACCCGGCTTATGATTTCATCGTTGCAGCAATAGATCACCCTGACCGTGCGGTCATCCTGCCAGAACACATGGGGGCCGTCGTCGGTGCCGGAAGCAATTGAATCCGACGAAATTCCGGCGGTCCGTTCAGACAGGCCTTGACCATTACCGGCAACCATAAGAAGCGTGACCAGGGCCAGAAAAATCGAAACATATATTCTTTTATTCATGACATTTCTACCTTTGGTTGGCCTCCGGGGGCTCGACTCGTTTTTTATGCTTCAGGCATTTGTTTGAATCATAAATGTACCCGGACAGGCTGATTTGATCAAGCCCTATTAATCCGGGGGACTGGCGAATTTGTGATTCATGAATTCAGGATACGAACCGGCTTTTGTCAGAAATAACCCCGATGTCATCCCGGCCGAGCCGAGGTCGGTTTTCACTCCGCCCGGGGAATAATATTCCTGACGACCTTTGTATGGGTCTTTCTGGCATTAAAAATTTCTATTCACAAACGTCTAATCCCAGGGATAGCCGGTTATTCCCGGCCACCTGGTTGCCAGCTTCTCGAACCAGGCTTCTTCGGTGCTGTCCAGGTCGTGCCAGGGCCCCGGCTCAAACAGGATTTCCCTGAATTTCCGATAGGCGGCTTCGGCTTTATCTAACCGGTTTTGCTGCAATTCGGCCCAGGCCAGGCCCAGCGCGGCATGTACTTCCGCCCATACTTCCGGTCTCCAGTCTTCCGGAAATAAAACGGGAATATCGACAACTGAGTCAAGATAAGTCGATGCCTGCGGCCACAAACCTTCATCAAGGCAGGCTCGGCCGAGAGCCAAGCGGCATTCAGCCGACGGCCTTTGTTTATAGGATTTCTTCAATATTTCAAGTCGTTCCCCGGCGTACGGCGTGAAACAAACGCCTTTCAGGTACAAAGCCTCGGGGCACAACGAATCCTTTTGCAGAAGACCCTGCACGATTTTCTTTGCGATGGCTTCTTCAGAAGTCCGGGCCAAAAGACTGCCGGAGTGACAATCGGTCGAATCGAGCGCATAAGCTCTCTGCCACGCCTCACTCGGTGAAGTCGCATGAATTGATCCGGCAAAGCCGATTTGAAGTGCTTCGGCCAACTGCATCCACAGGATTCTCTTATCGTGGGAGGCGGTGATTTGTCTATCCAGAAGCCGGACGCACTGCTTAATGTAACGGGTGGGTTCATGAGTTGTCCGGGCCCATTGAAGCAAATTGGATACGGCGTCGGGTTGAGTCGTGTCGATCTGAAAGGGTTTAATTATCGCGAGCGAATCGGACTTGAGCCGAATAGTATCCTGGTCGGACTCTGCCTGGGCTCCAGGCGTATTCAAGATACAGACTGCGGCCAGAAAGTATAATAAGGCGAAACCAAAACGATACGGCATGATTCCCTCCCCGCCGATATGGGATCTTTACCCATCATAAATACTTGATATCTAAAATATTACAAAACTATCTCTCGAAAATCAAATCAATCTTTAATTAGCGTGCTTATTACCGGCCGCGCCGCCGTTTTGAAATCATCGAGTCAGTTGAGATCTAAAATCAACTCCTCCCCTTCGTCTTATTTTCCTATGGCGGTATATCATCGACCCAACAACGACCTTGACAAAGATATCGACCGGATTAAATTAGGATCATGACCCAAAAAATAAAAGCCGTTAGTGTCCTGGTAAATGGCAAGGAAATTGAACTGAACGATTTCGTCGAAAAGTTGTTTGGTAATACCGTCGTAGGCATGGTCTCCTCTTTGCGACTGGAAAACTCTCCCAAGTGTATCGAATTATGCGTCGAGATTCAATCGAGCCGGACGCGTAAACCAAAAGCTTGAAGAAGGCATAACACCCCGGACAGGCCGTTTTGTCTTCGACGATATACTCTTGAAGGCGTTTCAGCCGTGAATTTCAAGCCTTCCTGTCCGCAAAATCACCCCGGTATATCCGGCCGATCAGAAACCGATGGCAAGTCGTTGAGATGATTATATATATGGCGCGCCAGATCAATTTCGGCGCCATATTCAAAGTGCGGAATTTCATACATGTACAGCCGTTGACCATAGGTGGCCAATAGCCGGGTCGGCTCTGCCACCGGGTGAAGGGTGAACCCGGGCCGAAGGACTTCGATCTTGCGAGCCTCGTCGAGCCGGTATCCTTCAATCAACACAAGGTCCATATTTTCATAAAACGTGCTGATGAGTCGTTGCCATGAAATTCCACTCGTATCGTGTCGATTGTCGGTGAAGGCGCAGCAATGACGGCCGAATATTCCGGTGATATCGCTTCCGGCCTGGCCGTGACGGTACGTATCTTTTCCCGAGACATCCCAGTGGAATTCATCGTGTTCCGTATATTTCAAGGTGCCGACAGTCAGGCCCAGTTTCTTGAGCGGCGGCATTAATAATTCAATCGTCCGGGTTTTCCCGGCATTTTTGCAACCGACAACATGGAGAATCTTCGGCATATCAATTTTACTCCCTGACTCGTTTGAGTTCGCCGACTCCCGCAGTCGTCCTTCCCGGCAATCGAGCGGCATAGTGATACTTATTTACCTGGCAAATTAACGGTGAAACGTCTTATGGGGCAAGGTATGTTAAACACTTTAGATAAAATTCTGAAGGTGGGGAAATCGAACCCCCGACTCGCGTTGTGGCCCAATGACTTGCGCGTCATAGTGGCCATGTCGCGGCCCTCACGGGACAGTCGACAAATCGTGTCCGAGTTGCTGCTTCAGGGGTATCCTGTCGTATAATACGAAAAAAATTATGTCACGACAAAATGACATTAGCGAAGTCTTGCGACTGGCCTGCGAAAAATCGATCGCTTATCTGGACGGATTGGAGTCGCGGCCGATAGCACCGTCGACTGAAGCCATCTGCAATCTGTCATACCTGGATCTTCCGTTGCCCGAGAGCCCGTCGGATCCAAGGGAAGCGCTTGGGCTTCTGGACAAGTATGGCACACCGGCGACGATCAGCATGTCGGGGGCACGGTTCTTTGGATTCGTAATCGGCGGATCACTTCCGGCAGCGCTGGCGGCCGATTGGCTCACGAGCGCGTGGGACCAGAATACCGGTCTATATCACGTCACACCCGCAACGGCGCATGTGGAGGCAGTGGCTTTAAGATGGCTGCTCGACCTGTTGCATCTGCCGCCGGATTCGGCAGGAGCGTTCGTCACCGGCACCACGGTCGCTAATTTCGTGGCCCTGGTGGCTGCGCGTAACGCCGTGCTCCAGCGCGTCGGCTGGGATGTGCGCGAGCAGGGCCTGCAAGGCGCACCGCCCATTACGGTCTACCTGGGGCGGGAAGCCCACGCGGTCGTCTACAAGGACCTGGCGCTTCTCGGAATCGGAACGAGGCAAGTGGTGGAAATCGAGGTTGACGGGCAGGGACGCATGCGCGCAGAATTGTTGCCGCGGCCGAATGGCCCCGCCATTGTCATCGCCCAGGCTGGAAATGTCAATACCGGCTCTTGTGATCCGATGAACGACATTTGCGATCGTGTGGCCGGCACTGACGCCTGGGTGCACGTGGACGGCGCTTTCGGTCTCTGGGCGGCGGCCGCGCCGGATCGTCGCCGCCTGGTCGCGGGTATAGAGCGGGCGGATTCGTGGGCGACCGATGCCCACAAGTGGCTCAATGTCCCCTACGACAGCGGCATCGCTTTCGTGAAAGACCGTGAAGTCCTGCGCCGGGCGATGGCCGTGACAGCGGCGTACCTGCCCACCGAGACTGAATTTCGCAACCCGAGCGATTACACGCCGGAATTGTCGCGCCGGGCGCGTGGCGTAAATATCTGGGCGGCCTTGTATTCGTTGGGCCGAACCGGCATCGCCGACCTCATCGAGCGAACCTGCCGCTACGCCGAAATGTTTGCCGACGGATTACGTCGACAGGGATTCGAGGTGCTCAACGACGTCGTCCTCAATCAGGTGCTCGTCTCGTTTGGAAGCCGGGATATTACGGAGCGGGTGACGGTGGCGCTTCGCGAAGAAGGTACGGCCTGGTGCGGAACAACAGAGTGGCAGGGGCAGTTCGCGACGCGAATAAGTATCTCGTCGTGGGCGACAACAGAAGAGGACGTGGAAAAAAGCCTGGCCGCCATGACCAGGGCGCACGAAAGGGCGCGCGCCGAATCAACTCCCCCGTCGCCGTGTGGAAGAATCACTTAGGGGCCATTATAATCAATTTTCAATCCTTTCCACAGACTACTATGGCACCGGAAACGCCTTTACTCACCAATCGCCGGCGTAATCCGTGTTATATGGTTCAACGCGGCTCAAAGTGTACAGGTAATGGAGTTTCGCAATCTGACGCATATGCAGGATGTCGTGGACTATCCACGCCCCGAAGACATCACCGGCCTTGATAGGCCCCCAGGGAGCCTTATAGGATACCTCCCAATTCGGCGACAAAAAACCACGCAACCAGGTCAACGATTCCTCACGGGCGGCCAGATAGTTGTTCAGGGATTGTTCCAGGTCTCGTTCATTGTACTTGCGTTCCGTCACCCAGACCTTGGGCGATATTTTTGGTCGGCTGTCATTTGGTCGATTAAGGGCCAGGTCCAGCAGAACCCGAAAGTCTTCCCGCTCCACATCGATCATGTGGTTGATCACCTCCAGAATCGACCAGGACTCGGGGTTAGGTTTCCAGCGAGCCTGTTCTTTTGTAACACCCTCCGCCAGGGCGCGAATCCTCCTGGCATTATCCGCCATCTGCAAAATATGGAAATCAAGTTCCAATTCGTTCTCCTCTTTGAATGCGATTAGTTGATTGCCTCAAATCTAAACGGAAGATGCACCTCCGTCAATGATTATCGCAGGCATCTCATCCGCACGTATATTATATTGCCGGATTCAAACCAATTTCACTCTTGACAGGTTAGACCGGGCGGAATGTCAAAGGATCCTGCGGGCGGAAGAAGTCCAAACTGCCAATGAAGAAAATTTAATGGAGGTGGGGGGAAACGAAATTTGCAACTTTTATAACTTCTTAAGTCGCTTCCAATTACACTATAACTCTTTGTTCTCCAAGAATTTCCAGTTTTTATTTGGTTTTATTTGTTTCTGGAAAATCAGGGTGTTTTGACCTCAAGTTGGCACAAATCTGGCACAAAACTGTATGTAAAAATATGACCAAATTGTGACCGTTTTTCTTATGCGACTTCCTCAGGTCTTAGTCCTCTAAATCTGCTTTCAATTCAGGAGGTACAGGGAGTATCTTAGCCCTCGCTCCTGCTTTGCCCTCCTGTTGATTGCTGTATCTGCGGACTGTAGGATAGGCGAAATCAATATCGTCGCACTCTGCAAACCTAGTCAGAATATCTTCCCAGATTGCCTGTTCCGTACCACGCCGGTCACGTGGTTTACACAAGTATCTTATCGTCAGTAAGACGCCACAATCCTTGACCGACGTGTACACCGCAGGCGTCAAGGTAGTATAGAACACCATCATCCTTGCTGATGCCTCTCTGACTCGCTTTGTTGCCTTTTCAGTCAAGTGCTCGGCATGCAGCTTTCCGATATCAGCCAGAATCGTCTTTGCCTTCTTCCAGTTACTCTCGAAAGTAATCAAAACGGGGACCTCATTCCAGATATAGCGGAACCCTTTGCTGTAGTTTGCCAGCATTTCCGTGAACACTTTACCATTTGGTATCTTGATGACACGACCTGTTGATTGATCAGCATCGACCCAGTTACCGATTTCCATGAGAGTAAACTGAAAAATTCTCAGATCGATCACGTCACCGCGATAGCCACCAACCTCGACTCTATCGCCTACTGTGAACGGTTGTCTCCACAAAATAAACACCCATGCAGCCAAGTTCACAATTGGATCCTTGAGTGCGATCGCTACACCAGCGGAGAGCAATCCCAAGTATGTGGTCAGCGACTGGAATCCGGAAAACCACACACGACCCACAATCAGAATTCCAAGAATTACACAAGAGTAGGTAACGCCTTTGCGCCAGTTGTAACGAACACGAACATCCTCAGTTCTCCTATACACAATTCCAAGGGCTATGAAACGAAGGGCACCTAAGCATAGAGCTACAAGCAAGGTGACTAGAATCTTGCTTGTGGCCTCCGTATCTAAGCTAATAAACTCTGATAATTGTTCTAAAAAGCGATTCATAAGATTCTCTCAACAGTGTCCTCACAAGTCTAGCTCAGTTATTCCTACCCCTCAACTTATCATCCAAGTACCCGATGTTTGCCGTGAGGCTATTCCCAGTATCCTCTATAATTTTAACCAATGACCGCTCTGCAGCTTCAATACGTGCCGTATTCGCTTCTCCGACCTTGTTGAGAGCGATTGTCAAAGCATCAAACTCCTGCCTCAGCATCTCCTGCAGAGCGGTTATCCTTGAGGACTCGGCCTTTTCAGCCAATTCTCGTTGCTCCTCCAGGTGCCGATTGAGGCGACGAGACTCCATCAGCCAGTTCGTTCGGAGAAGGAGTGCATACGCCACCACTAGTAATGTAAGCACGAAGGATACACCAAGCAAGATGACACCGAGTGGACCTTCTATTGAAAAGACCACGAATGACAACGGTGTCACTGTGGTGAGCACCTGCCAGTTCGCGGCCGTGAATACGAGCAGGATTACAAATACAACTGCTATGATTATAAGTACAAGTTTCACGGTATATCTCCTTTCAACGACAAGTCCAGTGGAATCACAACAACAGGCAGACCGGCGGCACGGAGGATTCTGGAACTAATCCAGTCCTTAAGCGGCAAGCCTATACTGGCGCCCATAATGATAAGTGCAAAGTCACCATCCTGTGCTGTCGATATAATTGTCTCAACCACCGGACCGCGCTGGATTCGTGACTGGACACCGAGGCCGCAGTCGGCTGCAGCTTCGGAGAATATGTCGAACGCCTCCCGTGCATCCGGTTCGGGATGCGAATCGGAATACACGTGAAGGACCACGATATCGGCCTGCAGATTGTGTGCTATCCGCACCACATACTCAACCGTATGCCGAGCCGGCGGCGATCCTGCTGTCGGTACCAGAACTTTCATTCTATATCTACGACTCCCTCATGCTTCCACTCAAAGACTTAGCGCGACCATTGGAAGCCCAATATCACTCTGTTCAAGTCGAACAGATCAATGATCTGGTGTTCGACGAAAATGGCTGGATTTCCAATACCACGAAATAGTCCTGTCTTTCTCGGATCGATGCTAAATCCGTACGTGAAGTTGAGCACTCCCTCAGTATCACGTCCTTCGATATCTCCGCCAAAGCCCAATACACCGAAGCCCATACGAGCGTATGGAACGATTCGATAGTCTCCGGTATGGATGTCTGCAATGAGATACTCCGCATTCATCACGGCCATCACGGAGACTCCGCCGCCGCCCAACCCCAAAGCAAACTCCGGAACTAACCGGAGTTTTTCCTCTTTGGCTGTAATGGGACCAAGATCCAATCTACCACCGAGTATGAACTGCTTTGGCTTCTCCAGACCAAAACCGGTATACCCGGTTGGCCTCAGGTCGATGAAGTCCTTCTCCTGAGCAGGACCACTCACATCTAATCCGGTAATCGGCAGTGTAGCTTTCTCCTGACCAGTGGAATCCCGAATAACAACATATTGCGTGTCAGGTTGAATGACGACTGTGGAAGGCCTGTCGCTTTCAACAACCTGGGGCGTTGGTGCGGGCTGAGTCACCACAATTGCGGGCGGAACGGCTTTGTTTTCCTGCTGTTCGCCGTAGCGCCGTACGAAGTCCTCCATAGCTCGCTGAAACTCATCCTGACTCTTAGTCTGTCTCACAATCTCAAGCTGGAGTTGGTCGCGCAGTCGAGCTGAGTCTACCGCAGCCCGTTGTGAAGTGACAGAGTCCATGCGAGCCGTCAGGGCGGTCATCATGCTCTGAAGGTCCGCTTGCGTGATCTCTGTGCCGGATTTGTCTGATCTGGCGGCCAGGGCTTCGGCAACCTGGTTGGCAATCTCCTGCTGTATCCTTCTTTCACCCAAGCTATCGGGTTCAATCTGGGTAGCAGGCACTGGAACTTGCAGGAGAGAATCAAGTCGCTTCCGCTCCAGTTCCGAGGCGGCAAGTTCCTTCCTTAATGCAACTAAAAGTGAATCATCCATGATGGCGGCTCCGGATGTTTGAGGGGGGACTTCATCCGCTTGTGGTTTCGAGGTGTCAGTCTGAGCCGCCAAAATGGTTACTATATCCCGTCTCAAGGCATTCATCAGGGAATCAAGTTCTGTCCGGGTGACCGAAACGCCTTTGCCGGTGTCAGGAGCAGGAGGTGACGATATCGATGTGTCAGGGCGAACGGTAGGTATAGGCGATTCATTCGAGATAGCGGTGTCGCTCTTGTCCGGTTTCAGGTCAAGAATTGGAGTCTTCTTGGTTGAATCTGCAGACTGCGCCATGCCAGATAAAACAGCTTCACCCATGTCACGAGACGTCTTTCCGTAACGGATGTATATTTCACCTTCAAGAGGTACCGGGATAACAACGTTCTTGTCGGACACGTAACCCGACTGCTGCTGAGTCGGCACTACGGTGACCGCTGCCTTTGAGCTATCCTGAGGCAATGCCTGGGCGGTCGTATCAGCCAAGGATCCCTGCTTGGTCACAGTTGAAGAAGCGGTGTGGTGGATAGGTGTAGGGCTTACCGGAGGTCTCTTTTCACTGCCTCCACGGCCACCAATACCGAAGACCATGGCCCCCGAAAGAAGCCAGTTGTGACTTATGTCACTTGTTCCAGACACGCGATCAAGGCGTTCCTCTCCATACATGAAATCACGAACGCCCACATTGACTTCAAGGCCGCTGAACACTTCAGCACGGATACCTGCCCCGAGAATAAGCGCTGTCTTATCATCGCGGCCGGTGCCCTCGGAATCGGTAAAAGCGAAACGGAAATCCAGCTGACCTACACCGATCGTGACAAACGGTTGCGGACCCATCTTTGAGGCCAGACTGAATCGAGCCTCGCCGCCATAGCTTTGAAGTGGCCTGGTGTCGGATAGATCCGATTCCATCGCATGCCAGTAGTAAAGACCCCAACCGACCCATGGATTGAGTTCACCGCCGATGCGCGCTCCGGCTACCGTTGTAGTTCCCATGCGGGAATCATCAAAATCCAGTCTTCCCAGCATGGGCTCAACCTCTATAACAGAGAATGGATGCAGTTTCCGTTCACCAGTCACCGATCCGAATCTACCCTGGCCGATGGCATAGTCGAGGCTCAATCCTACAGTGAAGTTGCTTCGGATCTTATCTGCGTCAGGGTCGATCGGATATAAGCCTGTCTCCGCCCCTCCAGGCGCAAGCGTATATCGATCCAGACGAAACCGGTTCATCTCAACCCAGGCTCGAGTCCTTAAGCGACTGCTCACGATGTAATCGAGACCGCCGCCAAACCTTACGTCTATCTTCTCTACATTCGGTCCAGATTCGGGCTCGAACCTGATCACTCCGCCACCAGCCTTCAAAAATGGTGCGATTCGGTCTGAAGGCCACCTTACGATTAAGTCACCGCCGATACGTCGCACCTTCACTCGCTGATCACCAACGAGGACACCAGCTGAATCACGCAGATCCAAGCGTGAAAAATCCGTCCAGACGTTCCCGGAGGTGAGATAGGATGCCTCCAATCCAATCATGGGTCCGAAGTCGATGCCCAATTTCCCGCCATAAAGAACGGCATCCTTTAATCCCAACTTGCTGTTCCAAGCTGTACCACTCACCACAGGAGACAACGTGTATCTTACTCCATCATCACTATTGTTCTGTGTGTACGCGGGAGCCACAGGGTATAGTATAACGAGCGACAGCAACACTCCGGTTGCGATGAGTCGCTTGAATCTCTTCACTGACAATGAGGAACGACCAATAGTCGAATCCTCATCATATGTCCTATGTCTGATGAAGGTTATCATATATCAAAACCGCATCCTTTCTTTCCTCGCGATCCATTAATCATAGCTCATTACAGTCTGAAATGAGATGGACTGTTATCTTCGTATCTCAACCGTCTGGGTGCTCGGTTTGGATCTACTTCCAAACATGATTCCGAACAGAACTCTCAACTCAGGCATGTCTCCAACCCCGAATCGGACCTCAAGATTGTATTCATTTGTCCGTCCCATCGGGAATGTCAGCCCGCCAATCACATTCAATCCCACTTCTGTATCACTACCATCATTACTGAAGTCGTAAACTGCGATTGACGCACCTGTCCCGGCATATAGTCCCGCTGGGCTGCCAGGGGGTGAGAACGAAAGCAAACGGAAATCAGCATTGAAGAGATACGATGACATATCGTCACCGAAACCAGCGTCGATACTCGGGGCGAACCTCATGAACCCCAGAGTCTTTCCCAATACTGCCTGCGCGCCTATTACAAACTGGTCAGGATTAGTACCATAACCAGTGCGAAGACCGAACCCTTTAGCCACTTTGTTCTGGCTTGTCTGTGCTTGACTTGTTCCAGCAATCACACAGATTCCGATTGCTACCAGAAAACACATCTTGATAAGTTTCATTTTCTCAATCCTTCCTATGACATTCACATTCTTATTCATTCCACGGTCGTACGGCGTGCAGGATAAACGGAAAGCAGCATCCGCACTCCGCACTTTCAGTTAGCTGCCAATCATGGCTGTCAGTTCATTCACAGTCAGCTCGCCTAAATGCCGTCGCACTAACTCACCATCCTTAAAAAGCAAAGTAGCTGGCGTTCCCAGAACGCCGAGACTGTTTGCCTCAGCCTTGCCTCGTTCGAATTCTATTTCTCTTAGGCTCATGTCTATCCGTCCAAGGTTCTCACTCATGAACTCGTTAATAGCCACACGCACTCTTAGGCTCTGTTGATTCGAGTTGCTGTAAACGAGCACCAATTCGTACTGCGGGCTTCGATCCACTATTCAATCCTTTTTTTGGCTATCTTAACTCGGTCTTCTGCCGGTTCGCTTCTGGCTACCTGGTGTCAACTATATTTGATATATCAAATGCCATGCCCGATGATACGAACTGGGAACTGTGCGATTATCAGATTGCTCAGAGACGAGGAGCCCCAAGGGGAACGCATTGTGTTACAGTGTGATGAGCGGGAATAGCCAGTGACTGGCCGCTGGTAGATTACCTCGATGAGAAGTTGCAAATGGTAGCTTTCCATACAAAATGATGCTACAAATCCAAATATGATGCATCATTTACGGGATGTGTGATTCAACTGTGTGGCCTTCTGAAGTGACACGAATGAGGAAGAACGTCGGGTTAGCTCTTGTCAGCCTTTCCGAAACTCTTGGCGATCCGGAATTCCTTCATTTTTCGCCAGAGAGTTGTGCGGTGCATGTCCAGAAGAGTCGCGGCCTCATTATGGTTACCTTTTGCAGCCAAGAGGGCGCGTCTGATCTCCTCTTCCTCGGCATTTAGGTTCACCTCCGACGGAGGTGGAGGAGTGCCGTTTGAGGCTGTGTGTCGGATTTCCGGAGGGAGGTGTCCCGCCTCTATAATTGCCCCTCGGGTCAACACATATGCATGTTCAATGGCATTCTCGAGTTCCCGGACATTGCCGGGCCAGGGATAGTTCATGATGAGATCTTTAGCGGTTTGGGCAATGCCGACGACATTCTTATTGTAATAGCGATTGAGACGGGTGATGAAGTGATCCACTAAGAGGAATACATCTTCGCCTCTATCACGAAGAGGCGGAAGATCGAGCTGCATCACCTTTAAGCGATAATAGAGATCCTTTCTAAACGCCCCATTGCCAACGAGCTCTCCAAGGTCCCTGTTACTTGCCGATAGTACGCGGATATCTACTGGAATTCTTTCTGTCGATCCCAGAGGCTCGACAATTTTCTCCTGTAGCGCTCGCAGTAACTTCACCTGAGTCGACTCCGGGAGTGTTCCGATTTCATCCAGAAAAAGCGTGCCTCCTTCGGCCGCCCGGAAACGACCTACCTGGCTTGATATCGCTCCGGTAAAAGCACCCTTGATGTGGCCGAACAACTCACTTTCAATCAGATTCTCAGGCAGGGCTGAGCAATTAACTGGTACAAAAGGACCCTTCCTGCGATCACTGGAATTGTGTATGGCGCGGGCAATCAGTTCTTTGCCTGTACCGGTTTCTCCCAGAATGAGCACAGATGAATCAAAGTGCTTGATCGATTCGATGAAAGCATAGATGTTCTGCATGGCTTCTGATTTGCCGATGACTTCTCCGTAGCGGTTCGCCTGCAGAGCGATCTTCCGCAGT
The DNA here is from genome assembly GCA_041752195.1 of Candidatus Zixiibacteriota bacterium. Taxonomy (GTDB): domain Bacteria; phylum Zixibacteria; class MSB-5A5; order GN15; family PGXB01; genus JBGSHP01. Next base: position 62,099 of record JBGSHP010000027.1, read on the forward strand.
CGGGATAACTCCGAAACATCATGCAGTATGACAACCATACCAAAATCCGGCTCATTGAGTTCATTGATCATAGCGGTACTGAGCAGATAAGAGCAGACGTCACTGGATGGTGTGATTACCTCAATCGTGTAGTTGCGGACTTCCTGCCTTGATTCAAAAGCGTCCCTTATAATCTGCTCCAATTCAGGGATCTTCTCCTTGAAAAGGTCACTTAGCTGTTTGCCAACAATCCCGGACAGAGGTTCATGGAGCATTTCGCTGATGGCCTTGTTGGCAGCAGCGATATTCATATCCTTATTCAGGATAGCAACGATTCCGTCTGGAAGGCTGTCGAAAACGGTCCTGATACGGTCAAACTGTTCGACATAGTCATCAAATGAAATAGGCTGTTTTGTGCCGTTTCTATTCTTTTTCTGAGCCATATCACTCCCTAATTGCTTTCGCCTGAAAGTCTCGATCGCTGCTTAAAACAGCAATCTTGAAACCGTCACCCGTTTGCTTTGACAACCTCGTTATCAATAAGTTTGCTCACGAACTTCTGAATTGTCGTTCCTTGCTTGGCCACGATCACTTTGAGTTGTCTGTGTGTTTTCTCATCAAGTCGAACATGTATCATCGGACCTCTAATCGGGCTCGTCGTTGATCGTGCCATGAAATGACTCCTTTATTCAAGATGGCTATAAATATAGCCATTGAGGAACATGCTCGTCAAGAGGAATCGACTTGTGCCTCATCTTCACCGACTGAGATTCAGAATCTTAAACTGGGAGAGATGTGACCAAATTGTGTCCACGCCCGTCGTAAGTTATTGCATGATATTCAGCGGTATAGCCAGCCGGTGGGGGGTATAGGCAAATGATCCGGCCTGTTTGTCGCTGTAACTCATTGCTTTACATGGAATTATAAAAATTGGAGGTGGGGGGAATCGAACCCCCGTCCGAAGAAGGCGCCAGACTATCCTCTACGTGCGTAGCCGTCTCTTTATTTCTCGCCCTCTCCCCTGCCGAGCGGCAGGCCAGGAAGAAGACCAGCCTTTATGGGTTTTCGTCCGGCCTCAAAGGCGTCGGCCGGCTTAAGCCCTTCTGACCGACGTTCCGGCCCGGCCCCGAAAGGCTTAAGACCGGCGGAACGGGTCGCCTAATTAATTAGTTAGGCAGCCATGGCGTAATTGTATTCGCCAGTTATGGTAGTTACCGGATATTTAACGAGAAATCCGGAGTCCCTCGGCACGCCGACAATCCCTCGCCAACCCCGTCGAAACCATGTCACCCCCAAATAAGGTGCCAAACCTGTTTCCGTTCCAAAAGCCAAAGCCATGGCGGTCCTGGCCGGGCCGGCCGGAAGCAGATTTCAACGAAGCGAACGGATTATCTGTCAGCAATATATATAATCGGCGATTAGTGTCAATTGTTTCAGGGAATTCGCCGATCTTCCCCGGAAAAACAAGCGCCTACTCCAAAACCCACTTCTCCATAAGATTCAGCGGAAGAATTATCTGGCCGGCCACCTCGGCGTGCTTTTCCGGATTACCTTTCGGCGGCCGGGTGAGAAACAAATGCATAAGGATAATTCGGTCCGGCCGGATGAAATCCTTGATCAACTTCTGACGAAAACTCATTTGCTCTTTTTCATCCCACCAGGCGACGAAAGCCAGATCGGTATTTTCGGCCCCGAACCCCAGGGCTTGATAGCGGCTCCGGTCGTTCATGGGGGCATCACCGCTGTGATAGACAGTGCGACCCTCAATTTCGATGACATATTCCAGATGCTGGACATTTCGATGGAGATCGACTTTAACTCCGGTGGAATCCTCTTCAATATAAGAAGAATGCCTCCCACTTATAGCGGAAATCTTTACCCCGTCTCTTTCCAGATGCACGATTGTGTCGGCCGGGATACCAAGGGCCCATACCCGCTCCCTTATATCAGGCTCCTCGGGCTCCAATTTAACTTTGTCGGCGGCCTGCGTGGGACAAATCAGAATGCCCCGAGAATTATTTTTCAGATGTTCGGCCACGATGTCAGGATCAAAATGGTCGACATGGGAGTGAGTTACGAGAATAATATCGACATCGTCAAAGGGGGCCGAAGCCGATTCCATCAGGTTCATTACACTATCGGATGGCCGGAAATATCCTTTGGCGTGTCCGCCGAATAACCCGTCCACAATGACTTTCTTTCCGGCGCATTCGATAAGGAAACCGCAATTGGCAATATAGGTGACTTCCAGCGGCGGCTTTGGGGCGGAATTTATGGCATCGGCCCCAAAGAGTAACATGGCCGGCGTCAATAATTGCCAGATGATCTTAATCATTATGCCTCTCCTGACATTTTCCCCGACATGTGCCATAATCGGAATAAAATACCATCATATAGCCATTTAGATCACGTAATTAATTGACGCGGAACTATTTATTTTGCCCAACGGATTCCCCGGAACTTGCCATGCTCATTAAATGTTATTCAAAAATTAATATCACATTTTAGTGAAAACAATATATATTGATGGCTCGATTTAAGTCGAAACCTTATAATGGCTTTCCCGTAAATTGGCACATTACCTGATAGAGAAAATTACATGGAAGAATTTAATGCCCGCAACAGCGATTTATCGGCGCTGAAAATCGACCGCGCCAGGAAAAGCGGTCCTCCCGGACGATGGAAACGATGGCTTCATCTTTTATGGCTTCTGGCTCCGGTGGTTCTTTATTTCGGTTACCAGATGACCCTGGAATCGGTCACCCCGGCTTTGAAAGTCAAAACCGATGTCGCAGCGTATTTGACCGGGACAGAGGCGTCGGTGGAACTGGTGGCCACCGGTTATGTCGTGGCCCAGATAAAGGCCGATGTTTCCTCCAAGGCCACGGGGCTATTGAAACGTATCACCGTTGAAGAAGGCGACACGGTGCGATCAGGTGATTTAATCGCCGAACTTGAAAACGAAGATATCCAGGCGGAACTGAATGTGGTCCAGGCGAATCTAAAACAGGCCCAGGCTGATTCGGTGGCGGCAGAATTGAATTACAAAAGGCAGAAAAATCTTTTGGAAAAAGGGTTCACGACAGACGAAGTCTTCGAAAGCGCGACAGCCGGATATCATCGGGCTCTGGCCAATGTGGAAGCCATGAAAGCGGCCGTCCGGGCGGCCGAAGTCGCTTTTGATAATACCATTATCCGCGCCCCTTTTACGGGCACGATTCTCATCAAGAACGCCGATATCGGCGAGATGGTGGCACCCTTTGCCGCCGCGGCGTCATCGAAAGGAGCCGTGGTCACCATGGCGGATATGACTTCGCTGGAGGTCGAGGCCGATGTTTCCGAGTCGAACATTCAAAAAGTGATTGTCGGCGCGCCCTGCGAAATCGTTCTTGATGCCTACCCGCAGGTGAAATACCCCGGGTATGTGAAAAAAATAATTCCCACCGCCGACCGCACCAGGGCAACGGTTATGACCAAAATCGCTTTCAGCAAAATCGACCGCCGGGTATTGCCGGAGATGTCGGCGCGGGTAAATTTCATGCCGTCCCAAAAGGAAACCCCGGCTTCGGAGCCGACCTCGACTCTGGTGATAAAAAGCGAAGCGGTGTCGCAAAGAGAAGGCCAGACGGTGGCGTTTAAAATAGAAGATGGTTACGCCCGCCAGATAGCCGTAACAGTTGGGCGTCGCTTGGGCGATGTCACGGAAATAGTCTCCGGTTTGAACGCCGGGGACAAAGTTATTATGTCGCCTCCGGGGGGACTTAAAGACGGCGACAAAATCGAAGAATCCCAGAATCTGTAATAGGGAATTAACTATGAGCGAACCTATTGTCAAAATTCAGAATCTTTATAAGTCGTACTATCGCGATTCGCTGGAAATACCGGTTCTGCATAATATCAATCTGGATATTCCCCAAGGGCAGTTTACGGCCCTGATGGGGCCCTCCGGATCAGGCAAAACCACGCTCCTGAATCTTATCGCCGGGATCGACAAGCCCACCTCTGGAACCATGGCGGTGACCGGCGAGGATATCAGCCGCCTTAATGAAGGTGAAATGGCCAAATGGCGGGCCAAACATATCGGGTTCATTTTCCAATTCTATAATCTCCTGCCGGTCCTTACGGCTTATGAAAATGTGGAATTGCCGTTGCTCCTGACCAATCTTTCCCGCAAGGAAAGAAAAGAACATGTGGAGACAGCCCTGTCTATCGTGGGCCTGGGCGAACGGATGAAACATTATCCCCGGCAATTATCAGGCGGTCAGGAACAAAGGGTGGCGATCGCCCGGGCCATCGTCTCCGACCCGACCCTGCTTCTGGCCGATGAACCGACGGGCGACCTGGATAAAAATTCCGCCGAGGAAATCATGACCCTCCTGGGTCGCCTGAATAAAGAATTCAATAAGACTATCATCATGGTCACCCACGACCCCCGGGCCGCCGAAAAGGCTTCGGTGATTCGCAACCTGGACAAGGGAGAACTTCAATAATGAAAGTTCTCAAGTTGATCACCAGGAATGCCGGACGGCATAAATTAAGGACCATTTTAACGGTCCTGGGGTTGGCCCTGGCGGTGATGGCGTTCGGGCTTATTCGGACCTTTATCGACGCCTGGTATGCCGGTGCCAGAGCCTCGGCGCCGGACCGCCTCGTGACCCGCCACGCCGTCTCGATTATTTTCACCCTGCCTATCGCTTACAAGGAGCAGATTCTTCAGGTGGAGGGTGTTAAGGATATCACCTTCGGCTCCTGGTTTGGCGGGATATATATCGACCCCAAGAATTTTTTCGCCCAATTCGCCGTCGAACCGGAATCGTTTTTCCGAGTCTATCCCGAATATATCGTCCCGCCCGACCAGATGCAGGCTTTTCTCCAGGATCGCCGGGGCGTGATCGCGGGCCAGGGTTTGGTCGATCGCTTCGGGTGGAAAGTGGGCGACCAGATATCCTTGATTGGAACGATTTATCCCGGCGATTGGCAATTTGTCATTCGGGGGATATATCAGGGGAGTAATCCCGATATCGACGAAACGGCCTTCGTTTTCAATTATGATTATATCGATGAACGGATGAAGCAGGAGTCGCCGGGCCGGGCCGGGGAGATAGGCTGGTACATATTGAAAATCGATGATCCTTCGCGGGCGGCGGAAATAAGTTCCCGGATTGACGCTCGTTTTGACAATTCCCGGGCCGAAACAAGGACCGAGACTGAAAAAGAATTCGCCTTGAGTTTTATCGCCATGAGCGACGCCATCATTATCGGACTAAGGATAATATCCTACCTGATTATCGGGGTCATCTTCCTCGTATTGGCCAATACCATGGCCATGGCGGCCCGCGAACGAGTCTCGGAGAATGCCTTCATGCGCACCCTGGGATTCCGCGGTTATCACCTGGTCGGCCTTATTCTGGGTGAATCGCTGGTTATTGCCGCGATGGGCGGGATAGCCGGGATGATTTTGTTGTACCTGGTCGGCACCGGCGTGGGGGTGGCCTTGAGCCAGTTTTTCCCCGGCTTCGCCATAAATCCGGCGACATATCTTCTGGCGCTTATTACGGCCGTGCTGATAGGGATTGCCGCTTCGATTTTCCCCATTGTCCGCGCTTTGCGGATCAATATCGTGGACGGTTTAAGAGTGGTGGATTAATTCAATTAAGGATTTATTATGATTCCTCCCAGTTACGCCATCAGGAATATTTTAAAACATAAAGTCACTTCGACCCTGACTGTCGCCGGCATCACCCTGGTGGTGTTCGTTTTCGCCGGCTCCATGATGCTCTCCAACGGCCTGAATGAAACCCTGGTGGCGACCGGGCATCCGGAAAATGTCACGGTCATCAGGAAATCATCGCAAACCGAAGTACAATCGATTATTTCCTACGACCAGGCGCAAATAATTAAGAGTTCGCCCGAAATCGCCAAGGACAGCGACGGCAACCCACTTTATGCCAATGAAGTTTATGTCCTGATAAGTCTTCCCAAACGAAAGAGCGGTGAAGAAGCCAACATCGTGGTCCGCGGGATAAGCGAAAAATCCATGGCCGTCCGCCCCAATGTGAAACTGATCGAAGGGCGGATGTGGCAGGATCCCGGTTCGGAAATAATCGCCGGCGTTTCCGCCGCGGAACGGTACAAAGGGTGCGCTGTGGGCGAAAAAGTACGTTTCGGCTCCCGCGACTGGACCGTGGTGGGTATTTTCGAGGCCGGCGGCACGGGCTATGAATCGGAAATCTGGTGCGATATCATTCAGGCGGCCGATGCTTTCCGCCGCCCGGTATATTCCTCGCTGACCCTGCGCCTGGCCGATACGACACAGTTCGCGGCTTTCAAGGAACGTATCGAAAACGACCCCCGTGTTCCCCTGGAAATCAAACGGGAGAAGGACTACTATGCGGCGCAGTCGCGGACCATCAGCACTTTTATCAATATTACGGGAACGGTCATAAGCTTCATATTCAGTTTGGGAGCGATTGTCGGGGCGATGATTACCATGTACGCCGCTGTGGCCAATCGCACCAAGGAAATCGGGACTCTTCGGGCCCTGGGGTTCAGCCGCTTCAGTATCCTGACCACTTTTCTTTTCGAGGCCCTGCTGATTTCCGCGATCGGCGGCGCTTTCGGTGTCCTGGCGGCCTATTTCCTGAATTTCGTCCGGATTTCAACCACCAATTGGGATACCTTCTCGGAAATCGCCTTTAATTTTAATCTGTCACCGGAGATCGCCTTGACGGCCGTCATCTTTGCTTTGGTGATGGGTTTCGTGGGCGGGTTTTTGCCGGCGGTCCGGGCCTCGCGTCTGCAGATTATCGAATCGTTGAGGGCATAAAAGTACCTGCAGGGGCATGTAATCAAGTGCCCCTGCGAAAGATATTCATATAAAACCAATAGGGCCGGCATTCCTGTCGGCCTTCATTATTTTTTGCAAAATTATCCGAAAGGCAAGTCTATCGAGCAATCCTTCGGTAGAATGCGTCAAAACCTCAAAGATTTTAGCCTGCTTCGCTAATCCAGTATCCCCAGCGAGTCCAAACTGAACCAGTAAAGCCGGTCACGCTGGAAAAATAAATAGCGGTTATCGGGAGATACAAAAGGTTGAGTCTCATTCATGGGAGTATTGACACGGGCGTCGAGAAGCGACGGCTCCCCCCAGCCGTTTTTTGATTTCCGGCTGATGTATATATCGAATCCGCCGTACCCCTGCTGCCGATCCGATGCCGCGAAAAGAATAAATCCTTCGTCGGGATCAACGAAAACGCCCGATTCCGCCCAGAGACTGCCGACCGGCTCATGCAGACTCACAGGCGTAATCAAGCCATTGTTAAAAAACTCGGCGCGATAGATATCCCCCCGCCGACCGTCGCGGAGGGTAACGAAGTACAGGTGTCCGGCCCGTGTCGCGGAAGGAGACCAGTCGAGACTGTCGGAATTGAGACCCAAAAATTCGGGTTCCGCCCAGGAATCGCCCTGTCGGGCGGCTTTCCAGATATGATAATCAGGGGTCGGGGTCGTCTCCCCCGGACGGGGGCGATCGGAAGCAAAATAAAGGGCGTTTCCATCGGGAGTAAAGGCGGGCATAATATCGTCGTATCCGTTTGAGAAAGAAACCGCCGACGGCAAGTTCCACCCGGCGCTGTCCCGGCATATCATCATTAGTCGGAATGAATCGAGAGAATCAATTCGCGCGGCCCAGATAATATCTTTGCCGTCAGGAGAAATGGCTATACCCCGGACATTTCCGGAATCCGAAGGAACAATTTCCGGCGCGAAACATAGCGGCATGACGATGGGAATTTGGGGCGAAAGTTCGGCAAAAAGCGGGGTGAAATCCGGCCCGGAAGTCCTACGGGCGGACTTGTCGCCACATCCCGGCCCGAGAATTAATCCCAGGGCAATCACCACCGGAAGCATAGCCATTCCGCGATATCGAGAATCTCTATTCAGAGAAATAATCATGGTCGATAAAAAAATTACATCGATGCCGCCGGGGCGGTTTCCTTTTTCAGGAGACCGTTGCGTTTCCGCATGAACACCGCCGAAACCAGGGCCACGATAAATACGGCACAGGACCATTGAACGATGGGAAAGCCGGGCTTAACGGGCGTACTGTGGCTTCGGCTGTAATCGAAAGTCAACCAGACTATATCCAGCCAGGTTTGAAGAATAAAAACCAGGGCCATAGTGATGAAGAAGCGCCACCAGACATTCTGAATGATAAAATATGAAAGAAACAGGCCGGCCAGAATAATGAAGGGAATAAGTATATTGACGAAGATGTCGGCCAGAATACCCATGGAATTGAAACCGGCGAAAATGGCGGTCAGATCCACATCACGCCAGAAAAAGACATAATAGAAAAGGCTGGCCGCCAGGCCATAAGGGGAAATGACGTAAATGACCTTGTCGAGAGGCTCGGGGCTTTTGCCGAAAGCATCGCGGGCGATAAAATACAGACCGGCTCCGACCAGAGTGCAACCGATAAGAGACAGGATTATTCCGAAAATCACCTTAACCCTTCCCTTCCATGGATGGGAAATGTTTCCTGAAAATACCATATGGCCGGTTTTAAGTCAATATAAGTTTATGGCGGACAAGACCAAGGCAGAAAGGGTCTGGACAGAATGGGGATTTCGCGTATATTATATATGGAACTTACGCAGGGGCAACCGATGGTCTCTCCTTTTTGCCCCTCAAGAACGGTCCGAAACCAAAAGGGCCCGATTCGATTTTACCGGTTATAGGCGGAGGCGTTATGACCGAAATCCTGGCCTGGCTGACTACCATAATAATCCTGGGGGTGGGATTTTTGATTCTCTTGTGGAGCATCCTGGAGATGTTCGACTTTCTTGACTGGATATTCCCGGCGGAGAAACACGGGAAAACTTCCCGGTCGCAGGAATCCTGACCGTCCGATTCGAGATTACCTTTTGCCCTCACATTTCTACGATCGACCTGTTGCCTTTATTTCTGCTTAAGGGTACACTGCCATGCACTTCTATTCATATTGCCGCCAACTTATATTTTCTGATTAAAGCGAACCCTAGGCCAGAAATAATATCCCTACCCCGGCGACCGTGGCAATGGCCCCGAACACCGCCCGCCATGATACCTTTTCCTTATAAAAAATTATCACCAGCGGAATAACCATGACCGGCACAGCCGCCATGATGGCCGCGGCAATTCCTGCCTGGGTGTTCTTGACCGCTACCAGCGACATCCAGACTCCCAAAAACGGGCCGCAGACCGCCCCGCCAGCCAGAAGGAGCAGGGCCCTTTTATCTTTCAATTTGGCGCCGGTCTGTTTTATATCACCGAGAAAGAGGCCATAAATCCAGATAAAGACCGCCGCCGTCAACATCCGCAGGAAAGTGGCTTCGAGCGGCGCGACACCTTGGCTCATTCCGGCCTTGGCCAGCACCAGCCCGATCGACTGGCAGACAGCACCACCGATAGCCAGCATCACCCCCCGGGTTTTACTTCCCTTATCCGCGTAACTATTATTCTGGGCTTCAAAACCCCGTTCGGCCGTCACCCAGGCGATCCCGGCCAGGGTGATGCCTATGCCGACCAGCGGCAACAGCCCCAGAGTCTCTCCCAATATAATCCAGGCGAATATGGAAGTGATGATGGGTGAGATGGTGAAAATCAAAAGGGTCACTCGGGGACCAAGCAGGACAAAGGCCTTGAAAAGAAAGTTATCGCCCAATGACAGCCCGATAATACCGCTGGCGGCCAGATACATAAAACCGGTGGAGCTCAATTCGGCCGGGAATATTCTCCCGGAGACGAAAAGAAGGGTTATGGCCAGATAAACGGCCGCCACCGGAATCCGGAATTTGTTGACCCAGTAGCCGCCGATTCTTCGGCTGGCCGAGGTGAAGAGGAGAGAGCCGAACGACCAGAGGAAAGCCGTAGTTAAGGCCGCCAGTTCACCGGTATAAGGCATGGGGAGGAATATATCTTAATCTCTCTATAAGTAAAGCCTGTAAATCCTATATGCTCCCCGCCTTGACAATCCCCGCCCTTTCCCCTATTTTCCCTGAAATCGTTAAATATCAGGTGGAGAGTAGAAAATGCGGGAAATTCGCACCGATCAAATTATCGACGCTGTCCGGCAACTGGTCATCGGGGCCTCCTGGGACCTGGGCGAGGATGTCGTTGCGGCGCTGGAAAAAGCCAAAAAATACGAGGAATCCCCGGTGGGGAAAGCCATCCTGGAACAGATCACCAAAAACGCCGCCATCGCCAAAAGTGAGCAGGCCCCCATCTGCCAGGATACCGGGTTCGCGGTTCTGTTCGTGGAACTGGGACAGGAAGTTCACGTGGCCGGCGGGAATCTGTATGACGCCATCAACGAGGGGGTTCGTCGCGGATATAAAGACGGATATTTGCGCAATTCGGTTTTGGGCGATCCGCTGGCCAGGAAAAACACCGGCGACAACACCCCGGCCGTCATCCATGTCGAGATCGTTCCCGGCGACAAGTTGAAAATATCGATGGCGCCCAAAGGCGGCGGCTCGGAGAATATGTCGGAAGTGCGGATGATGAAACCCTCGGACGGAGTCGAAGGGGTAAAAGAATTCGTTATCGACCGGGTCAAGCGCTCGGGCGGCAACCCCTGTCCTCCCATAATTGTCGGGGTGGGGATCGGCGGCACTTTCGAAAAATGCGCCATGCTGGCCAAGAAATCACTTCTGCGCGATGTCGGCGACCGGCATCCCGATAAATTTTACGCCGACCTGGAACTGGAACTCCTGGACAAAATCAACAAGACCGGCGTCGGCCCGCAAGGACTGGGCGGCACCACGACCGCCCTGGATGTGCATATCGAGGTCTTCCCCTGCCATATCGCCTCGCTTCCGGTTTCCGTGAATACGCAATGCCATGCCGCGCGGCATAAATCGACGGTGATATAATGCGCCCCTGCAATAGCGAGGAATTTGTAGGGCAGGTTCCCTGTCGCAGACCCCGAGCCTCGAGGGGCGAACCTGACATCTTGAAATCCCCTTCCGGGCCCTGGTGCCCCACCGCTTGCGGTGGGATTCTTTCCAATAATTCTATGCGGGTATCACACCCTGCGAATTGCCGTACAATCTGCCTTCAAACGGAGATGTAATATGTCAAACGCCATAAAAGTCATCACCCCCTTGACCGACGACATTGTCATGTCGCTCAAAGCCGGGGATAATGTCCTGATATCGGGCACCGTCTACACTGCCCGCGATGCCGCCCATAAACGGCTGGTGGAACTTCTGGATAAAGGCCAGCCTCTGCCCTTCGATATCAAGGGTCAGATTCTATATTTTGTCGGCCCGACCCCGGCCAAACCGGGTAAGGTTATCGGCTCCGCCGGACCGACCACGTCGTACCGCATGAACGCCTACAGCCCCAAACTGATAACCGCCGGACAGCGCGGCATTATCGGCAAGGGCGAGATGAGCGCCGAAGTCGCCGAGCACCTGAAAAAATACAAAGGTGTCTATTTCGCGGCTGTCGGCGGGGCCGGAGCCCTGATTTCCAAGTCGATTACTTCGGCGGAAATTATCGCCTATGAAGACCTGGGCGCCGAAGCCATCCGCCGCCTGACGGTGAAAGATTTCCCGGTGGTCGTGGCCCAGGACTGCCACGGCGGGAATCTGTACAAAGAGGGCGTGAAGAAATACGCGAAATTATAAGATTGCAGCCATGATTGAGAAAAAAGCCGGTGGCAACACCGGCCTTTTTCATTGACATTACTTGAGTTGTTCCGTCAGTTCCTGTCTCGCCGCAGGCGGGATGTGAACTGACGGCATTTCTATATAATTTGTTCGGTCAGGTCCTGATTTCGCCCCGGGCGGAATTGTGACCTGACCGTATGTATCAAGAAGCAGGATCACGGGGGGCCCGCCCTGCTATCTTTTCGGGAGTTAATCCCCGATACACAGTAGACACCGTATGCACCGCACAAAGATAAAAGGCGGGAAATATCGGGGCAAAAACTCTGATTTCATCCCGATAGCCATAGTACAGGAACAACGGGATCATAACCAGGCCCGGAATTATGAGCAATTTCCGAGCGATATCCGGTTTTTCCCGCCACTTATACAAAACGGCGAATCCCGCCAAAAACAGGAATATCAGATTGGCGGGACGCGGCACCCCCAATAATGGGGCATAAGATTCATAAACCTTAATGTACGATTTGGGATTTACCCAGAAAAGCAGATTCGACCACAGACGATTCGCCAGCATCGGCTCCGGATTATCTGAAAACAAAACCCGCAGATAAATTATTATCCCCGCCGCAATTATTAATTGCACGGCCAGGTGAACCATCAACCGCGGCCGCGAGATTTCTTTATATTTCAGCAACAAGAAAAACAGCGCCAGGATCGCCCCCGTCTCCTTGTTGATAACCGCCAGAGGCAAAACCAAATAGTAACCAAGCCGGTTATTTTTCAGAATAAAAATTATCCCCGCCAGCAAAAACAAAAGTTCGGGGAAATCATACATGTGGGTCCCGTGCGCGAAAGTCAACGGATAAAGCAGAAAAGCGATAACCGGAGCGAAATCCATCAGAGCCGCATTCCCGGGATATACCAAGCCGGTCAGATATCGCAGGAAAAAGACCGCCGCGAAAAGACAAAGAAAGAGGTACAAATAAGTCAGATGTTGCCGGGCCGAGATTTTTACATCCCACACTCCCGTCGTATCGGCATAACGAAGAAACCCCGAATCGTGCAGAAGATCCTTTTCCAGTTTGACGAAAGACCTGTCGGGGATCAACTCCATGATACCATTAACGACCAGGGGCGTCAGGACACGGTAACAAAAGGGCTTCTCGGCCGTATAATCCATCATTTTGGCGAAACCATACCGGTCTTCATAGCCCCGGAAACCGTGGCGATCCATGTAAGTGTTCAAAACCACCAGGCAGGCGACATAATAAAGAAGAATCAGAAACAGCCGGCGGAAAATTCGAGGCCAGGAATCGCTTTTTAAGGTCATTGGCATCTCATTGAAAGTCGCCTTAAGATATATTAGCGCCCGGCCCTTTGTCCATATATATTAAAGGCCATGCAAACCGCTTTACATATCTACAGCCTGGTGGCCGAAATGAGAGAATCTCTTATCGGCGCGGAATTGATCGACAGCCGTTTCTTCAAAAAAGAACGCGAAGCCTTCCTGGTCTTCAAGGGGGATAAGGGCACTCTGGCCCTGGGGCTGGCCTATCACCCCATCAGCTACGGGGCATTTTTAATCCCGGCCTCCAAAATCGCCATCGATACCCCCGAAAAACCCTGGCCTTTTTTTCAACCCACCCTGGGGGGAACGGTGACCGAGATTCGCCAGTACGGCCTGGACCGGATATTCCGGATCAATATCGATAAAAAGAACGAGTCCTTTTCAATTGTAATCGAGGCGATCGGCCTCAACGGCAATATCTGGCTTCTGGACAAAAATGATTTAATTTTAGCCACTTTGCGAAATAGAAAGTACGACCCGGCTGTACCTTTCGCTCCGTTGACGCCATCAGACCGGATTAATCCTTTTGAAGTCACGGCAAAGGAAATAGAGGGAATAATGGCCGAAGCGGAATTGCCGCCGCATCTGCTTCTCAAGAAAAAACTGGCCGGACTCGATGAAATCCTGGCGCGGGAAATTATTCATCGCGCCGGAGGTGAAACCAACCATGATCCGGCTGAAGTACAGAAAGGGACCAAGTCCCTGGCCGAATCGTTCGGGAATTTTGCGCCCGCCTATTATTACGATAACATCCCCTATGCCGCTCCCCTCAAACTGAAATCTCTTGCAGGCGAACCGGTGAAATTAAAAACCTTATCGCTGGCTCTGTATGAAGCAGTCAAGAGCGGCAAGACCGCTCGCGAGGAAACATCCCAGAAAGATAAAATTCTCGAAGCCGTCCGCAAACATCTCAAGCGCCACGAGAAAAAACTGGGCAATATTGAAAAGGATCTGGAGCAGTCCGATTTGGCCGACCAATTCCGCCGCTATGGGGAAATCCTGATGGCCCACCTGCACGATATCCGCAAGGGAATGAACGAAATCGAATTGCCCGACCTTCACGCCGCAGCGGAGGGAAAGGTCAAAATCAAACTCGACCCGGCTCAAAATGCCGCCACCAACGCCGAGCAGTATTTCAAAAAAGCCCGCAAGGCCCGCGAAAGCCGCGAACTTCTGGAACGCCGCCTGGAAATCGGCCGCGCCGAAAAGGAATCTTCTGCCTCTATGCTGGCCGAACTGGAAAACGATTTCGAGAGCGCTTCGGAAAAATACCAGGCCGAAATCGCCGCCATCTTGCCTGCCGAAACCACCCAGCGCGCCCAGGCTCCGCGCCTGCCGTACCGGGAGTACACCCTTTCCACCGGGTTGAGAATTTTCGTGGGCAAGGATGGCTCCGATAACGACGAAACCACGTTCCATCATGCCAAGCCGTACGAGTTATGGTTCCACGCTTCGCAATGCCCCGGTTCGCACGTGGTTATTAAGTTTCCCAATAAGGACTTTGTCCCTTCCAAAAACGAGATCGCCGAAACCGCGGCCATCGCGGCCTATCATTCCAAGGCCCGGAAATCCAAAGCGGTGCCGGTGATATATACCGAGCGCAGATTTGTCCGCAAACCGCGCGGCGCCAAACCCGGCCTGGTGACGGTCGAGCGCGAAAAGATGGTCATGGTCGAACCCAAAAAGCCAGAGTGAGGTTAACATTCTCATGTCGGGGGTGGTAAATGAAAAACCAAGGTGATGGGTATCTGTCTATTATCGGCGATCGTTTCTTGTTCCCAATAGCCACAGTTTTCGAGAAATTATCTGAGATAAAAACCTATCATGAAAACGAAGTTCAGACCTCCGCAACAGAAAACGGATATAGCACAGCGGCGATTGTCTTATCAGCAATCATGGTAGAATCATATATAATCAGAGCCGTGATAATCATGATTGATAGAAGTAAATTATCCCCAGAATCCAAGCCAAGAGAAAGGATTAAGTATATCTTGAGTGATACTGACGTTATGAACAAACGCGATGAGATATTTACTGTTAGAGATGTAATTGTACATAATCATCCTTGGGGCGCGAGAGTCTTTACGGAAGGGAATGAATTGAAATTCGCTTCTCCGCCTGAAGATCCAAGGGTTTATTCATTTGGTGATAAAAAGTATGGTGAAATAGTCGATTTCGAAAATAAAACAACCAAGTTTACAGGCATAAATGTTTTTCCAACGAAAATAAATAAGTTGGATGCGGTTAAAATATTCAAGAATGCCTATGATATTCTCAAATTTATGGAAAATAGGGATCGCGCTTTGTGTTATGTTTCCCATTTAAATATTACATTTAATAATGAAAGGCTCCAGTTGGATCAATTCGTCAGTTCCTTGGATACTTTAATAATCCCGAAATAGTTGGTAGGTCAAAACTGACCTTTCCCCGGTTTGGTGGACACCTTTATTAGGTTAAGTATTCCTCTCCTCAAAGTCAACAGGGCTTAAATATCCCAGGGTGGAATGGCGCCGAATCCGGTTGTAAAAGACTTCAATCCAGGCGAATATCTTCAG
>JBGSHP010000028.1:0-8030 GCA_041752195.1 Candidatus Zixiibacteriota bacterium
CAATCGTACCGCTGAAAGCTTAAAATCCCGGTCATATTGCCGTCGTTTCTCCCCCATTTGGACACCTCCTTGAATTATTCCAGTATAATCCATGCTTAGTTTAGTGTCCACTCTTTCGGGGGAACCTCAGTTCCGATTCCGGCTACGGCGGAAAAGAAACCCGACATTATTTAAATATTTGAGGTCCGCGGGAAGATTCTACTTCTTCTTCTCCGGCTCCGGCAAATCTTCGGTTATCCCGGCCAGTTTTTTAGCATAACCGACCTTTTCTTCAAGATCTTCCGACGCGCGGATAAACAACTTGGCCCCGTCCGGAGAACCGCCCCCATGCATGCATCCGGGCACCCCGGCCCCAATCGTCGCCCATTCAATCAAACGGGCCGCGCGGGCGCGGGCCTCGGCGGAACCGGCCGCCTTGAGGTATTTTTGAATGAGGCGGCCGTAGGTCGGCGAGGTGAAATCCTTGTACGACGGCAGACATCCGGTTTCACAAATTCCGCCGCCGATTTCCTGGGCCAGGCGCGAGGTTTCATACGGCAACGTCGCCACATGAACCTTGTTGACATTGGACAACAGGGTATCGCACACCCAGGCCCCCGAAGGATGCTTCTTGCCCATGGCGGCGGCGGCAATACCCATCCCGAAGGTCGTTTCGTTATTGATATGCATCTGCGTAATTTTATCGTTGAAAACTTTGGCCGAAAGGCCGTTGGCCCGCGCCAGGAGAATGGACGCGCCGATTTTAACATCCCCCTGCCCGGCCACGCATCCCCCGATGGCGGCCCGGTAGGCGCTGACAAAATATTTTATGGCGCTCAAGGCGTAGTCGTATTCCCCGGCCATGAATACCCGTTCATTGGGTACGAAGACATCTTCGAACAACAGGTAGGCCTGGGTGATTCCGCCTTCGGTGTTGGGAATATCGAAACCATCCTCCATTTCGCGGCCGTCGCTGGGGTGGCGCGTTTCCACGATGGTCAGGCCTTTAATATCCCGGGGAATAACGAACGCGACGGCGTAGGCGGCATCGTTTTCTTTATAGGCGGAACCCGGCAGAACGAAAATTTCGTTGGCCGCCGCCACGCCGCAGATCATGACTTTGGCGCCGCGCACGACAATACCGTCGGCTCGTTTTTCGACAATATGGACCGACATATCCGGGTCGGCCTGTTGCGAAGGCGATTTAGTACGGTCGCCTTTGGCGTCGGTCAACGCCCCGGCGATATTGATATCGCGAGCCTGGGCGTCCTTAAGCCAGGCCAGAAGGCGCTCATGGTATTTGGTCCCCAGTTTATGGTCCATATCCCAGGTAAAAATAAAAGCCGAGTTGAGCGAAGTCCAGCCGACACATCGCCCGCCGGTACAGGTGCCGGTCAACTGGAACATCTTGCGCTTCAGGCGGCTGTTGGAAAACATATCTTCCGCCGACTGGATAATCGACAGGTAGCGACTGATTGGCTCCCCGGTCAGGTGCGATTTGGTCGTAAAGAGGTCCCGCAATTCCGCGTTTTCCTGGATTATTTTATAGGATTTGCTGTGACCCTCGACGGTGTTTCTTGTGGCCGGATGCGTTGTGACATCCTCGATTAGTTCGTCAAATTTGTATATATTCGGCCGCATTTTTTTAAGGGACGCAATATAATCCTGATAAGTTCTGAGTGCCATAACCTGCCTCGCTTAATTGGTTAAATATCTACATAATTCAATATAGCATGAGGATTTTATGGCGGCAAGGAGAGAACAAAAAAAACCACGCCGCGGGGCGTGGTAATTTGGGAGTCTGCGGGGAGGCTTAATCGGCGCGATTGAATACCAGGTAAAAGGGAATCGACCCGGAATGTTCGCGCCAGGTGGCGTCATCGGCCGCTATCGTATGCCGATTGGATACGGCCATGGTTACCTGTATCGAATCCAAACCGGCCAGATTGATATCATTACGGCTTTCTCCTGAAGATTTAGTCGTGGTCAGAAGACGGGTCATAACCAGAGTATAGTAGCCGCCGGAATATCCCGTAATGACTTCAACTTCATATCGGCCTTGGAGAGGACTGTCCCATTTGACACTGGTGTCAATTATATTTCCCGGCACCCGGTCGCCGGTTTGCCAGCCGCTATCGCCGATAATGTTATGGTAGGCCACCGTATCCTCGACATAGAGAGTCAGCCCTTCAAAGGTCGTGGTGTCGGTATGCATCCATAGGGGCTGATCCGGAGCTGACTCCGGCCAGTTTCTGGTATAGAGATTCTTATCCCCCAATTCTGGGGCATCGGCGAATAGACCCGTGTTTTTCAGCCAGCTATCTTCCGCCAGGCGGGCGAGATTGGTGGTTGCTGATTTCCAGGACCATGAGTCGGCATTGCCGCCGCCGGTCGTCGCCATGCCATTGGCGACGGCGTGACACATCGAAGCACAATCGGCTTTTTCCAAGCCATTATTGCCGGCATCAAAAATCATAAAGAGGGCATCTTCGCCGCCGCCGCCGTCGGCGTAATTTATAAATTCCCAGTTGCCGGAAATCAGGCGGCGACTGAAATTACCCCGGATATCCTGGGTGGCGTCTTTCCAGCGAGCACGAACATAGATTCTATCGGTGGTTTTTATGGCCTTAAGAATCAAGGTGTCGTCGACCATATTGGGATTTACACCATAACTTTCATCAAATCCGATCCGGACACCGACCGAATCGGCAGAAGCCCATAAAGGATCATTGACATCGGTCATTGAAGGTGCTGTACCCGATTCATAAACCAGAAGATTTTCCTGTTCGTAGTCATCACCACCGCCGCCGCCGTTAGTGCCGCCATCCCCCCCGCAACCGGCCAGATAAAGAGTTAAGGCAGCTGCTGAAAATACAAATAGCTTGCGCATGTAAGCCTCCAATATCCGCATATTTATAAAATTATACCCCAAAACCTGCCTTTTGTCAATCAGACATTGAAAAAGGCGGCCGAAACGTCGCGCGGTTATAATTTCTTAAGCACAACCATGGTCAGATCATCGAAATAATGTGTCGGGCTGGCGAATTCCAGGATATCATCATAGAGTCGACGATGAATTTCATGTGAAGGAAGATCGCGATACTGACGCAAAGCACTTATGATTCGATCCTGGCCGAATTCCTGTCCTTCTTTGCCGACTGCTTCGCTGACACCATCGGTATAAAAGAATACCAGGTCGCCGGATTGGATAAAAATGGGGCGTTCTTCATAAAGGCTGTCCTCAAGAACTCCCAAAGCGGGACCGCCTTCCGCAAGAAAGACGACATTGCCATTTTTCTTAAGGAATATGGGACGATTATGGCCGCAATTGGCAAAGGTGAAAATGTCATTTTTGGAATCGAGAACCCCGTAGAAAGCCGTGACGTAGTTGCCTTGCTCAACCGATTCGTACAAGAGACGATTGACCTTGCTGCAGATGGTCCTGATGGCATAGTTATTTCGTATCTCGGCAATAAGTGAGGCCCGGAAAGAGGCCATAATCAGGGCCGCGGGAATCCCTTTTCCGGAGACATCGGCAATAGAAATGCCGGTTTGATTATTAACAATTGTAATAAAGTCGAAATAATCGCCCCCGACCTCGCCGGAGGGAATATTAACCCCGGAGATATCATAGCCGTCGATAACGGGATCGCTCTTGGGAATAAAAGTCAGTTGAATCTGTCGAGCGATGGCCAATTGCTCGGTTACACGCCGGTTTTCCATCATTTTGGAGTGTAATAGAGCCCGTTCGACGGAAATAGCCGCCTGACTGGCAAAAGCAGTCAGAAGATCGAGGGATTCCTTATCGAAGGCATCGGACTTATCCGATTCCAGGTTCATGACGCCGATGACGCGGCCGTCGATTTTCATCGGGCAGACAATCTCGGATTTGGTTTCCGGCCGGGCGTTTACATAGCGTTTGTCGCCGGTGACATCATCGATAATAACCGCTTCTCCGGTTTTGGCCGACCAGCCCACCAGCCCCTGTCCGAATTTAAGATGGACAAATTTCTCATCGCCCTGACCGTAACCAACGGCCGAAACCGAGGATAAATCGTGCGATTTCTCATTAAGCAAATAAACACCGCCGGCATTGAAATCGATAACTTTTTTCAGCGATTCCAGGATTAGTTTCAGGACTTCATCAATGTTAAGGGTGGTGGCCAGTTTGGTGCCGACCTGATATAATAACTGACGCTTCATCGCTTCCCGGCGGGCTTCGCGATACAAATTGGCGTTATCGATAGCCACGGCAAACTGATTGGCCAGCCCCACCAGGGTATCCAGATCATGGTCGCTGAAAACGCCGTTACGCTTGTTGATGGCTTCCACCACACCGATAACGCGGCCACGGCCGGTTAAAGGAACGATAAGCACGGAACGAAAAACCTGGCTAAGGATTTCCTTAATAGGCCAGTAGAACCGGCTATCCTGGGTAACGTCGTTGACGATAATCGGTTCCTTGCTGGCTGCCACCCAGCCGATCAACCCCTCCCCTTTGGGGATTTTGAAGTATTTCACCTGCTTGGAATCCTGATCCATGTACCGGGCGCGAACATTGGGGACATCCTTGTCGATGCGATATACCAGGGCGGCTTCGGCATCGACGGCATCGGTCGTCAACTCCAGGACCAGTTTCATGAGGTCTTCATAATCGAGAGTGGAGTTGAGCATGCGGGCGGCATGCAGGAACAGTTTTTCCATTTTGGTCGGTTCAGCCATAAGTAACCTTCTATAAAATCCTTCAAGATAGAAGCGGCAAGCAAAAAATCAAGTCCGCGACATTTATCCCTGAAACTAAGGGGTTAAACGTAATGCGGGCGGGAAAGTTGCCAAAGGAATTATCGGCAGGATTGATAGGTTTTCGGATAAAAAACCGCGGGTCCGCCGGAAAACAGCCTGCCAACAGCGGACCCGGGTGGTGTGGCCGGAATTACAGCCACAAGTTTCGGTCGAGAGACCGATAGTGAATGGCCTCGGCGATATGGGTGGTTTCTATGGATTCGGTCCCCTCCAGATCCGCAATCGTTCGGGCCACTTTTAAGATCCTGTCATATGCCCGGGCGGATAATCCCTGCTTGGAAATCGCCAGGTTCAAAAGCGATTTGGATTTTTCGTCGACCGGGCAATAATTCCGGATATCTTTCGAACTCATATGGGCGTTACTGAATATTTTTTTCTCATTCTTGAATCTCTCCAACTGTCTTTTTCGGGCGGTATTCACCCGCAGGCGGATAGATTCCGATTTTTCGCCGCTCGATTCGGATGACAGCTCTTTGAATTTCACGGCCGGGACAGTGATATGGATATCGATCCTATCCAGGAGCGGGCCGGAGATACGCGACATATATCTTTGTATGATACCGGTGGTACACTGGCAGTCATGGCTGGAATCGCCGAAATAGCCGCAGGGGCAGGGATTCATGGCGGCGGCCAGCATGAAGGATGCGGGGTATGTCAGGGTGGTCGTGGCCCGCGATAGCGTGACATGGCAGTCCTCCATCGGCTGGCGCATCACTTCCAGGACATCCTTGCGGAATTCGGCCAGTTCGTCGAGAAAGAGCACGCCGTGATGCGCCAGGGAGACTTCGCCCGGTTTGGGAATTCTTCCGCCGCCGATAAGGCCGGCATCGGAAACGGTATGATGGGGGGACCGGAACGGTCGGGTGGCAATAAGGGCGGTATTGCCGGGAATAAGGCCGGCCACGGAGTGGATCTTGGTCGTTTCAAGAGCCTCGGCCAGGGTCATGTCGGGAAGAATGGAGGGAAGTCTTCGAGCGAGCATGGTTTTGCCGGAGCCGGGCGGCCCGATCATGATGATATTGTGTCCTCCGGCGGCGGCAACTTCAAGGGCCCGCTTAGCCGATTCCTGCCCGCGGACATCGGCGAAATCGACATCGTAATTGCGAGCGGTCGAAAAGACGGCGTTGATATCCAGCTTGAAAGGCTTCAGGGTCGATTCATCTTCGAGGAATTGTACGGCCTCTCTTAAATTCGTCACGGGATAGACATTGAGCGATTCCGCCATGGCGGCCTCGGAAGCGTTTTCTTTGGGGACAATAATACCGCGTATCCCCTTTTTCAGGGCGACTTCGAGGGACATGGGGAGAACTCCGGGGACGGGGCGGACGGCGCCATCGAGGGAGAGTTCACCCAGGATGACCATATCGTCGAAATTTTCCCGCAGGATTTGGCCGGTGGCGGCGAGGATACCGATGGCGATGGGCAAATCGAAAGCCGAGCCTTCTTTGCGGATATCGGCCGGGGCGAGGTTGATGGTTATTTTTTTGGGCGGAAAGACGAAGTCCGAGTTTTTGATGGCGGCGGTGACCCGTTCTTTGGATTCCTTGACGGCGCCGTCGGGGAGGCCGACGGTGATGAAAAACGGCGATTGTTGCTGGATATCCGATTCCACCTCGACGACGTAGGCGTTGACTCCGAGGGTGGCGGCGGAATACATTTTAGACAGCATGCAGTCCCTTCCTATGGCAGAGGAGCAATTCCCAGATTTTTCTGTTCGGGGTCGATAGAGGCCCCCGGGTGACTCTTGCTGTCCCGTTTGCTATATAGGCAGGGGGACTGACAGAACCTGTCAGTGGAAAATAAAAAAGTTTGACAAAAGTGAAAATAATTCCGGCCGATAGGGCTTAAAATGGGTTTGTTCTTTACCTTTTTTTTCCTAAAATCGAGCCCGATTCTCGTAAGTCGTTGAGTGGCTATATAGTCCATTGATGCCGGCCGTTCTTTAAGTCAGATAATGAGCAGTTTGTCATAAATATGTTCTCTAATAATAGGGAGGCTGTCGGATCACCATCGATTTAATAGCGATTTTGTCGGAAAAGGGGCTTAATAAATAATAAGAGCCCACCGCAAGCGGGTGGGGCACCAGGGCGAAGACATATTGGGTACTTTTTCAGTGCTCCGCAGGCGGCGGGGGTACCAGGGCGACAAATTGGACTTTAAAGAACCCACCGCAAGCGGGTGGGGCACCAGGGCGAAGACATAGGGGGTACTTTTTCAGTACTCCGTAGGCGGCGGGGGTTCCAGGGCATCGAGATTGTGAGAGTTGGTCAACATCCGGAAATATTAAATTTTCTCCCTTTGTGCACGGCGGACGTCCTCGTCTGCCGAAAAAGGTCCCGACCCCTAAAGGGGATCGGCCACCCAGTATAAGGATGTCAAAACCGCCTTTCGAAGTTCCGGGCCAGCAATGGGGGTTTTGACGTACCCCAAAAAATTCCGTATAAGTTATTGGCGTATTATTTAGTGCCATGAGTTGGGTTCGTTCCGAAATATTTTTGAAGGGCTTTTATCGGCGTTTTCATTCTCACCGGCGATAATTTCCTGCAGATAATAAAGTAGATCAGTCAATTTCCTAATTTTTTTGAAGAGGCGGTTTTCCCAATAGAATAAAATTTGTGCCGAAAGACTATAACTGGTTCGGGCGGAGGCGAAGCGATGGCAAAGCCAAAAGTGGTTAAGGATTTGTCGGGCTATGGTTTCCTGTATCTCGCCGACAGGATTAAGACTTTCATTAATTGAATTTTGCAGGACATGATACGCGACGAGGTCTTCGGAAAATCGGGGTGAAATAATAATTGTCCCTGGGGAGTAAAGCCCATGCTTAACGGCATTATAGCGGCAGATGGCTTTGCCCTGTGGGGTTTTGGGTCCGGTGGACTTAAGAGCGTTGCGGCGGTTGGCGCGCCGCTTTTTAAGACTGATCGACATTACTGAATATATCCCTTCATATATAGGGAATGCCGTCAAATCACCATCGATTTAATAGCGATTTTGTCGGGGTGGGCTTAATAAATAAGAAGAACCCACCCCGCGAAGCGCGAGGATAGGGTACCAGGACGGCGGGAGTGGTAATAAAAAAGACGTCATACGAGAAGATGTCAGGACCGCAAGGGTCTGAGGTTCCCCCGAAAGAGTGGACACTAAACTAAGCATGGATTATACTGGAATAATTCAAGGAGGTGTCCAAATGGGGGAGAAACGACGGCAATATGACCGGGATTTTAAGCTTTCAGCGGTACGATTGCTGG
>JBGSHP010000029.1:0-19016 GCA_041752195.1 Candidatus Zixiibacteriota bacterium
CAATCGTACCGCTGAAAGCTTAAAATCCCGGTCATATTGCCGTCGTTTCTCCCCCATTTGGACACCTCCTTGAATTATTCCAGTATAATCCATGCTTAGTTTAGTGTCCACTCTTTCGGGGGAACCTCAGTTCCGATTCCGCCAACGGCAGAAGAGAAACCCGACATCGTATTCCATAGATCGGTACCCTTGAGACCATGAATCCTTATATTTAGTAGGTAGGACCCTTGTCAAAGACCCTGAGCTTCGAAGGGAGGTCCTGACATCTTTACGTTTCCTTGGTGGCCCACAGCTTGCTGTGGGTTTTTAATATTAATTTAGGTCGGGTTCCGAAATTTGTCGCCAGGCAATATGAGAAACCCGACATTTGCCTTGTCATTCTAACAACCTGAATGTTTATCCTCCATCAATAAAAAAAAGGCGCGGGAATATTCTTCCCGCGCCTTGATGACAAAATTTATTACAAACTATCAGCTACTTCTCCCCGATCAACTTCTTCACGAATCCCGGCAAAGCGAAACTGCCGATATGCACGTCCATATTATAATAATTGTTTTGCAGTTTCAATTTGCGGTACCGTTCGATATCGAAATCTATAATAGGATGATACTTCTTGGAGCAGAAGGCGAAACTCCACAAACACGAAGGATAAATCGGGACATACGCCGTGTACATTTTCACGATCGGAAATATATCCCGCAGATTCTTGTACATCTGCTTCACCGTTTTGGGATTGAAAAAAGGCGATTCCGACTGCGCAATCATGATCCCGTCCGGTTTGAGACGGTCATGTACCTTCTGATGAAACTTCTTCTGGAACAGGTCCGCCGCCGGGCCGATCGGATCCGATAAATCCAAAAGCACGACATCGAATTTCTCTTTGGCCTTGTCGATGAAAATCTTGCCGTCCTGGTACACCACTTTGGCCCGCTTATTCGAAAATCCTTTGGAAATTTCCGGGAAATGCTTGCGACAGACCTCGACCACCATCTTGTCGATCTCGCACACCGTGCATTTTTTCACTTCCGGATGTTTGAGCACATTGGTCAGCGCCCCGCCGTCGCCGCCGCCGATTATTAAAACATTTTCCGGTTTGGCATGCGCGAACAACGGCACATGGGACAACATCTCGTTGTACGAAAACAGGTCGTTGTCGGCCACCATTATGGAACCGTACAGCACCAGCATCTTGCCGTATTCCGGCGTGTCCAGAATATCGATCCGCTGGAACTTGGACTGGGTCGATTCCACCAGGCGGCTGACTTTCAGAGTCGTGCCGCTTATCCCCTGGTGCATCTCCGTGAACCAGACATTCCACAGGTCGGTCATGGATGATTCGATTATGTATTCGCCCTTGCCGGTGTTGTTTTTCTTAGTCGATGACAACGTACTCCGCCTTTCTCAAACAGTTGAAGGTCGAGGCCGATACCGAGCAGTACGCTCCCATGGCCGGGAACATGAGATAATCCCCTATTTCCAGGGGCGGCAAAACGATATCCCGATAAATAACATCGAATGAATCGCAGGTCGGACCGGCCAAAACCGCCCTTTTCCAGGTCGTATTGCGGTTGGTCAGCACCTGGTACTTGCAGTGGTCGAAAAGACGCCCCGAAAATGAGCCATACAACCCGTCATCCATGAAATACCAGGGTTTCCCGGCCCGAACCGATTTGCCGATTACCGTCGTCACCAGCGTCACCGCCGTGGCCGAAATATACCGCCCCGGCTCACAGGCCAGGCTGATCTCCGAAGGAATAAACTGCTTCAGGGCCTGCCGAATCGGCTCGCAAAAAGTATAAATATCCGGAACCGCTTCGGTATACGGCACCGGAAAGCCGCCGCCGATATCCAGAAGCCCGGTCTCGAAACCGTCTTCCTTCAACTGCCCTATCGCCTCGGAGGCAATCCGGACGGCATCGATATAAATGCCGTTCTCCAGGCATTGACTTCCGACATGAAACGCCAGGCCGCGGTAATCCAGGCCGCATTCGCGGATTTTCCGGGCCAGAGGCAAAATCTCCTCCGGCTGACAACCGAATTTGTACGACAGATTCACCACCGCACTGGAATTATCCACCTTGAACCGAATCATCAGTCCGACTTTCCCGGCGAAGGGTATGAATTTTTCGACTTCGGCCGGGTTATCCACCACGAACAGCGGCGCCCCGGCCTTGATAGCCATATCGATTTCGTCCGGCGACTTGATCGGGTGCGAATGAATAAACTCCCCGACCCGTCCCCCGGCCTCAACCGCCAACTGCAGTTCCTGGTACGACGCAATATCGAAACTGTGGCCGCAGCCGGCCACTTCTTCCAGAATGACCGCGTGGCTGTTGGCCTTGACGGCGTAATGAATCTTCACTCCCGGAAGAGCCGCCTCCAGCGCCTCCAGACTGCGGCGGACCGCCTGCCGTGATAATATCAAAAACGGCGTCCGCGCCTGACCGGTGCGAACCATTTCGTCGATCCGGTCGAATCCGCAGGCAATGAAAGGAATCGTCTCCTCCGGCTTGGCTATATTTACGGCTTTTATCATTTCTGTAATTTTCCCCTTACCTAACGCTTGACGGAAAATAGCGGGACCGTCTCGGTCTTATGAGCGATATGCTCATCGGTCTCCGAGGGCATCCCGCGGTTCAAATCGCGGACCTGCATGGCGCCGCACTTTAATACCTGGCCCAGATATTCCAGGGCCTTCCGGGGATCCACATGCGACCCGCAGGTGAAACAATCCACGGCCGCATACTTATACTCCGGCCAGGTATGAATCGATATATGCGATTCGGCGATAACGACTATCCCCGACAATCCTTGAGGGTTATAACGATGGAAAACCGAATTCACCACGGTGGCGCCCGACCTTTCGGCGGCTTCCTTCATGGCCTTTTCCAGTTCCGTAATATTTTCCAGGACCGGCGACTGACAATCGGTCAGTTCCGCCAGGAGATGACGACCCAGTATTCGCATCTTTTACCCTCCTTCGCGAGAAAGGGGTTGAAAGCCAAAACTACATCTGCGGCGGCGAAGTCACCCATAAAAAGGTGACCGGTGCCTTGCCGCGGTTATGATATTGATGAGCGCGATCGGATTCGAAATAGAAACACCGCCGCGCTGATATTTTAAATGTCTTGGTGCCCAGGTTCAAATTCAAAACCCCCGACAGGACATACCCGAATTCCTCCCCGGCATGGGGCGGTTCTTCCGGAAGTTTCTCCTCCGGCGCCAGGGTGACCATAATCGGATCCATCAGGTTATTGGTACTCCCCGGAATCAATATCTCAAACCGGGCGACCTGCTTTTCCGGCACCTGGACCCGGTCCTGCGGCGCGAAAACCACCGGCGAGGACCCCCGGTCGCCGAAAAATTCGGTGATATCCGTGCCCAGCGCCTCCAGTATATCCAAAAGCGAATCCACCGAAATCGAGGTCTGGTCGCGCTCCAACTGCGAAATAAAGCCCTTGGTCAATCGCGAACGCGCCGCCAGTTCCGATTGCGTCAGATTCGAGGCCAGCCGCAACGATTTTATTTTCTGTCCTATTTCCAACTTCATGGTTTTTTCTATATCTTTAAGCCGTCCCCGGCTTCCTTGACAATTACCCGGCCATTGTCAGAATATTCAATTTTCGCACCCGGTTTATTTTCCGGCCTGTCTTGCCGCAGCCGCTTCGCTCCCCGGCCGCTGGCGTTTAGTATACAAACAATATTAGTTTAGTATACTGTTCCCAATAACAAATAAAAAAACCTTTAAAAACTCTTCCGTTATCCTGGTCCCGGATTTCTGTCTCCCCTCGGTCCGGGCTGGTTTATCAAAATAGCAGGCAAAGTTTAATAAAGTGCTACTATATTAAATGATTCGAATTTATTGTCAAGTCGTTTTTTGTTGCCTGACGTAAAAAAATATTCCATTTTTGATATGAATTTTCCGTAAAACGGTATCTGTTTTCAATTTAATCAAGGGAACCTGCGCCATTGGTGAGGACTTTGGCCGGTAATATTTCAGAGAAAAAGTTTAACCCGATTTAAAAAACGTCCTTGAAACGAATTCTAAAACAGCAGCCAAAAATATCAGGAGGTCCTATGAAAAAAGTACTTGTGGCGTTAATCATCTGTCTCGGCGTCTCCGCCTCGGCCTCGGCCGCCGGGATCGGTCTTGGCGGCTACGGCGGCCTGGCCATACCTGTTGTGCAGGACGATCAGGGCAACGGCACCGTCTTCGGTGTCAAAGCAAAAGTTAAATTGATGCCGGGCTTTTCCCTGGAACCGAATATCAATTTCATGAAATACGGCGACGCCGATTTCGATTTCGGCACCCGCAAAGGTTCCAAAGTTACCTTTTACGGCGTCGATCTGGCCCTGGGCGGGACCGGAATGCCGGTCGGCCCCAAGATCTACCTGCTGGGCGGCGTGGGCATGTATTCCATTACCCGCGATGATGATGAAGACAAAGATGAATTCGGATTCTCGGCCGGCTTGGGCTTCGAAATCGGCTTCGGCGGCGGCCTGGCCCTGGATATTCGGGGCAAAGGCCATGTCATCCCTTTCGATGACGGTTCCAAAAAATTCGCCACCGTCACCGGCGGGCTTAATTACTATCTCGGAATGTAGAGGAGGCTTAGGCTATGAAAAAATTCATGAAATTCTCGACCATCTTCCCTCTGGCCGGCCTTCTCTTCCTGGCCGGGTGCCTGGTTTCAGGCACATTTGTTATCGATGTTGACATCGATGATACCGACGTCGTCACGACTTCCGAATTTCAATATTTCCTGGTCGATTTGACCGATAACAGCGACTGGGAAGATCACAAGGACGATATCAAATATATCGATAACGTCGGCTTCGAACTCTGGGTAGTAAACAACGGCGACGCCGCCGTTACCGGAGAATTTTACATCGCCCGGGAACACGACGCCGGCACCGATGAGGCCGATGAAGTCCGCGATGTGGCCACCCGTATCCTGTCCGGTATCGAATTGGCCCCCGACGAAAACTATATTGATTGGCCGACATCCTTGGGACATGTCGAAAACCTCGATTCCCTTAAGGCCATTACCGAAACCGGGACCTTCGTCATCTACGGCCTGACCGAAACCCTGCCGTTCGATATCACCCTTGATTCCGCAACCGTTATCGTTACTGTTACTGCCGGAAATTGACAATATTACGTTGAATTAAAAAACCCGCCCTATCGGCGGGTTTTTTATTGGCGCATCTACGGCGCAGGAACATTCCTTTATGTCTTATCTTGCCGCAGATACTGTGGCCCGTATCATATTGTATTACAACACCATGACATTTCTGTGACAGACCGCAGGGGACTTTTCGGCGCATTTCCTGCGTGGCCACTTTATGTAAAATCCACGCCGATCTTTCTCATGCAACATTAAACTTATGTTACACAGCAACATACACCATTATGCGACGCTATTTATAATTCAGGCACAGGAATTGATATATAAACCAATGAAGTTAGTTGCTCTTATATATAGTATGGCGGTGAAGGGTATATAAGAGGTGGGGATGAAGGAGCTCCTTAGTGAGGGAGGAGCTCCTTTTTGATGACAGCTTCTTCCTTTACATAGATTCCTGTCTCATGGCGGTTCGCTTCCCGGCGAACCGCTTCTTTATGACCAAACCGGAATCTTATTCCACTATAATCGTCTTCTCCCAATTACCGTCGTGATCAATCTCGTCTATATTTCCACCGTAAAAGAAAACCCCGTTTTCGTAAAGCGAATTATCCATAGTAATCTTAACATTGGCGGGGGTTTCCGAAAGATCGGCAAGGTGTATTTTGAACAGCACTCCAAAATCACCGAAATTCAACGCCGGTCCCGAAGTATTATAATACCCCTCCCCATCCTTGGTGACCGTCTCCCAGGTATCGCCCAAAAGTCCGCCGTCGGCCGACCCCACCAGTAAAACCGGCTCCTCGACCGCACCCGAAGGCGTTATGTCCACCTTGAAGCGAAACGCCGATATTTCCCGCGGAATATGATCGGCGCTTATAAATAATTCCGCCTCCCCGCTTCTTATTGTCGGTCGGCTTAGCGATAATAATCCCCGCCGATCACTGTCGAATATGATGGCTCCGTCGACCTCTTCATCGATCGCCTGGGCCGTCCGGTTGCCCCCGTAGACGAGATTTATTTTCACCTGGAAATTATCCCGCTTGGGAGTGATATAACTTATTTTATAGTTGCCGCCCAGGTCGTCGATGATACTTTCGAATCTTTCCCGCAAAAGACTGACATCGCTGGCCCGATAATATTGCCCGCCTGTCCTGTCGGAAATATACTCCAGGGTATCCTCATGAACCCGGCTGATATCCGGCCCCACCCCGATATTATAAATGCGAACCGACTTCTGGTCGGCCAGGGTCGTCAATTCTTTGGGGGTATGAATACTGCTGTTGTCGAATCCGTCCGAAAGGAATACCAGGTTGCGGACCCGCCCCGAATCCGCCTGACCTTCAAATTGCTCCAGCCCCAGGTAAACCGCATCCCAGCAGGTGGAAAATCCATTATAGGGATTGGCGAAGTCCATGACCGCCTGCCGGGCATCTTCCTTGTCGGTCGTAAATGACTGCAGTACCGAAAAATTGTCGGCCGGGTCATTATCATGAAACTCCACGATTGCCACCCGGTGCGATTCGGCCAGTTCATCGAGTATCAAATTCACACCGTTCAGCATGGTATCGATCCCTCCCCCTTCCGCCATCGACGCGCTGTAATCCAGAACCAGAACCACATCCATACCGAAACTTTCGGCCGTGTGAATGAAGCCGTGGCTTTCCCGGTAATCGATATCCTGATTGTTCTCCAGAATCGACACCTCCACGGCGTTGTTAAACTCGTCCTGGGGTATCAAAACCGCGTGGTTATCGCGGTCCCGAAGGGAAAATATGAACTGGACCTTGCTGGGTTTCTGATGATTGTCCTGGACGTTGGTAAAATTCAGCGCCCCCGACGGTTTCGGCGAAAGCGGTCCCTCCGGCTCACAGCCCGAATTTAAAAACCCCGAACAAATAATAAACACCCCGATAATTATCTTTTTCATGATTGGCCTCTTCCCCTGGCGATATTCAAACACTCCGCCCTAAATTCCCTTTCACTGCCTTTTATATGTTATTGTCCTTGGCAGGTTCTTAAAAAACAATACATCCCTTCTTTCCTCAAAACAATAACAAACTGCCCGCCCTTGAGGGATAAAATGGCGGCTTCCGGAAATATCCTCTTCAACCCTCGGAAATACCCGTATATATTCCGATTTCGCTCCCGCCTTAGGGAATAGTTGACCCTGGAATTGTAAGTCGGTATATTAATGTCATGAATTCCGAGCATCCCGATTCTCCCGTCTCCGACCGCCGCCTGGGCGAGGAATGGTCGGATTGGGACGGGTCCGTCGAAGAAGCCTCGACCGAGACCGATCATAGAATCTTTCTGGGTCTGGCCGTGGTCGCCACGGTGGTTATCATCCTGGCTTCGGGGTTGTTCCTCTGGCTTATCTATCCCCGTTTGACTTCCGCCGGAGAGATCCTGCCCCGTATTTTCTCCTGGGCTTTTCTGGTCTTTTCAGGAGTCCTCCTGGCCTGGCTCTTGATTTTCAGCGCTTCCGTCCTCTTGAATCGTCCCTTCACCCGCCTGGTGATTATACCGCAACTTGTCAATCGCCTCCTGGCCATTGTCCTGGCCCTGGGCAAAATGGCCGGCTTTTCCCCCGACCGCCTGACCAATTCCTTTCTGAAAATTCATAACCTCTTCCTGGGTTCCGGGCCCCTGCGAACCTCCCCTGATAAACTCCTCTTATTATTGCCCCGATGTCTGACCAAGGATAATTTCGATCGCCTTCGCGAATTGCGCGAAAAATATCAATTCCTCATGACCACTGTCTCGGGCGGCAACGCCGCCCGCAAAAAAATCCGCGAACTGCACCCGAAATTGATTATCGCCATCGCCTGCGAAAGAGATCTTATTTCCGGCTTTAAAGAAGTCAACACCCATATACCCGTGATAGGCTTTCCCAACCGCCGCCCCGAAGGCCCCTGCAAAAATACCTGCGTCGATCTGACGCAAATCGAAGAAACCATTCGAAAATGCCTCAAATAATCCCGGGGCATAAATTCCCTCCAGGAGATATCATGCACTTTTTTAAAATAGCCGCACTGCTTGTCGCGATACTTATTTTACCTGTCCCCGGTCATGAAGCGGGTGGTGAAAACCAGCGAAAAATCGCCGTCACCATCGACGACCTGCCCACCCTCGGACACGGCCTGCTGTCACCCGACGAGCAAACGGCCTATTTCACCAGAATCCTGGATATCCTGGATAAAAACGGCATTAAAACCATCGGTTTCGTGACCGGTCATAATCTTAACCGGGCCACTCGTCCCCTGCTGGACAGTTTTATCGCGCGAGGGCATCTCCTGGGCAATCATACTTTTGTCCATAGTGATTTGAATGACGTTTCCGCTTCGGAATTCATGGCCGATATCCTCCGCCTCGAAAAAGAGATCCCGGCCAACTCCGGCGGCCGGAAGTTCTTCCGCTACCCCATGCTTCACCACGGCAATACTCTCGCCCGAAAAGACTCCGTCGCCCTTTTCCTCAAAGATTCCGGGTATGTCATGGTCCCCGTTACCATCGATAATGACGACTGGCGCTTTAACCGGGATTATGTCCAGACCTTTAAAAGTGGCGATATCGCCAGGGCCGAAGAAATCGCCGGCGAATACATTTTGCATATGGCGGAAAGAACCGAATACTTCGATAATCTGGGCCGTAAAATTACCGGCCGCCCCGTGTCGCATATATTGCTGTTGCATATGAACTATTTGAATGCCCGCTGCCTTAACCAACTCCTGGACTATTATAAAGCCGCCGGATGGGAATTTATTACCCCCGAAGAAGCCCTGGCCGATTCCATTTATCACGTTCCCGATAATTATATAAGCCCCCGGGGAGTGTCCTGGCTGGAACGTCTCCAAAATCGCTAATATATTCCATGTTGGAAACCGCCCCCGGTTTCAGCCCGGGCCGCTTTGAACCTGTACCGGGATAGCCCAGGATTACGAAGTCTGTCGAAAAATATTGCTTTTTACATATTATGTTCTGATATTATTATTATTCGACAACATTGGCAGAATTTTCTCATTCCATAATATGGCAATTAGGACGGGACTAATTCCCCAGATCTATGAACATATGGCTGGCGCCTGCCCTGCCGGTAAGAGTCAACCCGGGAGATTGAAATGAAATCACATTCCATTATAATAATCATGGCCGTCTTATTGGGTCTCTTGGGATGGGTGGTCGACGCCACCCTGAATTATGCTTTCTTCAATGAACAATACAATCGAACTTTTTATCAACTCCTGATAACGGATGTTCCCGGGCATGAAATCTACGTCCGCTTGGCCGGCATGATCAGCCTGATATTGTTCGCTTTAATAATGACTTCTTTACTCGCCCGCCGCCGGCAGGACGAATTACGTATCAATCATCTCAACCGCGTTCTGGTTTCCATCCGAAATGTCAACCAATTAATTGTCCGGGAAAAAAACCCCAAAATTCTCCTCAAAAAAGGCTGTTCCTTATTAACTGAAAACCGGGGCTACTTCAGCACCTGGATTCTAATATTCGGCGACAATGGCAAAGTTGATTTCTTTACGGGATCTAATCTCGGTGACGAAGAAGACCGCCTCAAAACAATTGCGGTTTCCGGCAAATTACCACTCTGCGCCCGAAGAGCCATCGAAACATCTTCCGTCCTGGCTATCGCCGAACCATCCCGAGATTGCCCGGACTGCCCCGCGCTCCATGGCTATAATGACCGCGCCGCCTTTTGCTGTCAGATTTCTCACGATAATCATATCTACGGGGTAATGACGGCCACTATCGCCCGGAACCGTATCGACGACGCCGAAGAACAGGCCCTTTTCCATGAAATCGCCGGCGATTTGGGTTATGCTCTGCATTCCCTGGAACAGGAAACGCGTCAGAAGGAGATGGAACTCAATCTACTGCAGCACCGGGAATGGCTGGCTACCACTTTGAAAAGCATCGGCGATGCCGTCATTGCCATGGATCTGGACAAGCGCATTACCTTTATGAATCCCGTCGCGGAGAAATTGACCGGGTATAAAAATGAAGAAGCCCTCGGCCGGCCGCTGGATAATATATTCAAGATCTTAAATGAAGATACCCGGCAGGCGGCTCCCAATCCGGTCGAGCGTGTTCTCCGTGATGGTGTCATCGTAGGCCTGGCCAACCATACCGTGCTTATTTCGCGCGATGGCCGCGAAATTCCCATCGATGATTCCGGCGCCCCCATCAGGGACAGCAAGAATCAAATCAACGGAGTTGTCCTGGTCTTTCACGATGTCACGGAACAACGCCGGGCTGAAAGAGTATTGAGGGAAAGCCGCGAAACTTTTCACAACCTCTTTCACAACGCCCAAGTCGGCTTGTTTCGGACCCGAATCAGCGACGGTCTCATTCTGGAATCGAATGAACAATTGGCCAAAATGTTCGGTTATGACTCGGCCCAGGATTTCATAAATGTCTACATGACCGAAGGGAATTACGTCGACCCTGGCGCCCGCCAAAAAATGATCACCCTTTTGAGAGAAACCGGCGAGGTAATCGGCTTCGAAGCCGAATTCCGCCGCCGCGACGGCAAATCCTTCTGGGCCCGATACTCGGCCCGCATCTATCCCGAGCAGGGCTGGATCGAAGGCGTGGCCGAGGATATCACGGAATGGAAAAAAACCCAGGAGCATCTCCGCCAGAGCCAGGAAAAGGTCAGGGCCTTTATCGATACCGTCGATGATTTCGTATATTTTCAGGCCCTCGACGGGTCCATATCCTTTATAAATGATGCCGTCGTACGCTTGACCGGATACACCCCCGAAGATCTCGCACGGGACCCCCTCTTCTGGAAAAATATCGTCGATCCCGAAGATCTCAAGAAAATCGAGGACTTCTTCAACAACCACCCCACCGGCACTGATTTCTGGGAAGTCGAATACCGCCTGATGATTAAAAACGGACAGGTCCGAAGAATTTATTCCCGGATGTACGGTGCCCGCGATGCCGCCGGCGATTTCAGCGGCTATTATTGCGTCGACCGGGATATTACGGAAAAGATCAAGGCCGAAGAAGCCTTGCGCCGCAGCGAGGCCACGCTCTCCAGCATCTTTCGGGCCGCTCCCATCGGTCTGGGTATGGTGACCAATCGCGTCTTCGATTGGGTTAATGACGAAATTATCAAAATGACGGGATATTCCCACCGGGAGTTAAAAGGCCAAAGCGCCAGAATGCTGTACCCCTCCCAGGAAGAATTCGATCGGGTAGGAAAACTCAAATACGCCGATATCCATATCACCGGCGCCGGTTCCATCCTTACCCGCTGGAAAAGAAAAGACGGCACCATGATCGATATCCTGCTCAGTTCTTCGGCCCTGAACCGGGATAACCTAACGGCCGGCGTGGTCTTCGCCGCCCTGGATATTACCGACCGGAAACGGGCCGAAGAAGCCCTGGCCGCCGAAAAGGAACGCCTTGACGTCACGCTGAAATCAATCGGCGATGCCGTAGTGGCCACCGATACCAATGGCAATATCCTGATTTTCAATCAGGTGGCCGAAGAACTTACCGGGTGGACGTACGAAGATGCCCTGGGACAACCCGTGGAGAAAATCCTCGAATTCCTCGACCTGAATACCCGTGAACCCCTGGAAAATCCCATTAAACGGGTCATGAACACCAACAGCCGAATTACCATACCCCAGGATGTCCTGATGATTTCCCGCGACGGCCAGGAAAAACTTATCGATGATAGCGCGGCGCCGATTCGCGAAAAACGCGGCCGCCTTATCGGAGCGGTGCTGGTTTTTCGCGACGTCACTGAATCCCGCCGCCTCCGGGAATTTGCCACCCGCGCCCAAAGATTGGAAACCGCCGGACGAATCGCCGGGCAGGTGGCCCATGACTTTAACAACCTCCTGGCGCCCCTGACGGCTTATCCTGATTTAATCCGTATGGATATCCCCGCCGGTCATCAATCCTTGAAATTCCTGGATGATATCGAGCGCTCCGCCAATCAGATGGCCGAAATAAATCAGCAGTTATTAACCCTGGGGCGGCGCGGCCATTATAACCAGGAGCCGCTTAACCTGAATAATATCGTCGCCCAGGTGTTAAACCAGATCCGCCCGGTCCCGGATTCCCTGATTATTTCCTGTCATCTGCAGGATAACCTTATGCTCCTTAAGGGCGGAGCCGCCCAGATTCATCGTCTGCTCCTTAATCTGGTCAATAATGCCCGAGAAGCCATGAATGATGTCGGGCAACTGACCTTGAATACGGATAACTTCTATGTCGATCTCCTGGCCGGACGCTATGGCCGAATCCCCCAGGGCGAATATGTGAAATTGACCGTCTCCGATACCGGGGTTGGTATCAGCCCCGAAATTATGGCCAAAATATTCGACCCCTTCTTTACCACCAAATCGTCCGACAAAAAACGCGGCTCGGGATTGGGCCTTAGTGTCGTCCATGCCGTGATCGAAGACCATAACGGATTTATCGATGTCGCCAGCACGCCCGGTGAAGGCACCAGTTTCTATGTTTATTTCCCCATCACCAGAGAAAGCCTTCGTCACCAAAGCACCGCAGATATCACGGGGGGAAAAGAACGAATCCTGGTAGTGGATGATGACCACCTCCAACTTGAGGTCTGCGGACGACTCTTGGAAAACCTGGGCTATCAAGCCAGTACTGTCTCTTCGGGTGAGGAGGCTCTGGATTATATTGTGGAAAACCCCCAGGATCTCATAATACTGGATATGATTATGCTGGACGGAATTGACGGCACCGAAACCTTACGCCGTATCCTGGAGATTCTCCCGGATCAAAAAGCCATTTTGGTTTCAGGATATGCCTCATCGGAAAGGGTCGAAGAAGCCTTACGCCTCGGCGCCGGAGAATTCATCCGCAAACCCCTATCGCTGAAATCCATCGCCCAGGCGGTCCGCCGCGAACTGGATCGCAAACCGGCCCGACGTCAACAGCGTTGATTTTCATGCCGCATTTTTGGGGAATCTCTCGGCGGCAATTCGCAATTTCTTAACATCCCCTTAAACCGCTATACCTTACACTATTTTCACCATGACTCAAATCTTGACAATTTTGACTTTCGCCCTATATTATCAATAGGTATAATGTCCCCGCTGTAAGGTACCTTCGCCGGATTCAAAGGAGTTTTTTTATGGCCAAAGCGTCCCTATCCCCTCGCGGCCACCTGGCGGTGTCCGTCTGTCTGATTCTCCTGATTATTTTTAGCCTGAATGCCTCCGCATGGGCCGAACGGGCCACCCCGTCAGAAATGGATCGGGTTTGCCAAAACTGGCTGACCCTGAAACTCGCCCAAGATGGCTCCTGGGCTGGTTCTTCCCAGCCATCTATCCAGGCCTTTCAGGATATGACAATTGATAACGAAGTCCTGGGACGCTGCTACCATATTGCGCCACAAGGTTATATATTTGTGACCGCCATCAAAGGCCTCCCGGCAGTCAAAGCCTATAGTGATGAGTTCACCCTGGATATTAACGACCAGGGAGGTACCGCCGCCCTGTTAAAGGACATGATGACCGCCCGCGCCGAGGCCTACCGCCAGGATTTCGGCAACCTCGACGCCCCTTTTGTCCCCGGCAAATCGGACCGTTTCAGCGTTGACCAATACAATTCCTGGTACCTCTACGCCCTCGAAGAAAAAGAATTCGGTAACAACATAAATACTCTTAAAATGGACGCCAAAGACCAGGCCGGCCCCCTGATTTCAACGGTCTGGCACCAGGGCTCGCCTTATAATAATTATTGCCCCCTGGGTGACGGTGGCCGCTGTGTCTCCGGGTGCGTGGCCACGGCCGCAGCGCAAATCATGTGGTTCTGGCAATGGCCCCCCATCGGTTACGGCAGCCATACCTATTTCTGGCCCGGCGACTATTGCACCGGCGGCGGCACGCCTCAAAATCTGACCGCAAACTACTGGGATACTTATAATTGGTCTTCGGAATCGGCCGATAACGTGGCCGAAATTAATTACGAGGCCGGCATTGCCTACAACATGGAATACGGCTACTGCGCTTCCGGCGCCTATATGAGCCCTACCCCCACTGTCTTCCCCAATTATTTCCGCTATAAAACCGGCATTTTGCAGCGCAACCGTACCTCTTTTACCATCGGCCAGTGGTTTGCCATGATACAAATTGAAATCAATGCCGGAAGACCCATTCTGTTCGGCATGACCCAGCACGCCGTTGTCTGCGACGGCTGGCAAACCGGCGGGACCTATAACCTGTATCATATGAACTATGGCTGGGGCGGCCCCCAAAATACCTGGTATGTCCTCGACAATTATCACTGCCCCGTCGAGGAATGCTCCCAGTCCAACGAATTGATGTTTACCGGCCTGCAGCCCGACCGTGACATCATGCTCTATGCCGATACCACTTTTGGACCGGTCCCGTTCGACGTCAACTTCACCGGCTCTTCCGAATTAACCGTCGATAGTTGGAATTGGACTTTCGGCGACGGCGGCTCCGGGGAAGGGCAATACCCCCTGCATACTTTTGAACAACCCGGCATTTATAATATCGGCCTCCAGTTGACCGCCGGCGCCACCAACAAAAGCATGACCGCCCAGAATTTTATCGTGGTCACGGCGGACTCCATGATCGGCTATAATGTCGAAGGTTCCACCGGCTCCACGGTCGAAATTCCCATCTATGCCCGCAATATTGTTCCCCTGAACTCCATTAAAATTCCCCTGGAATATACCGGCGATCTGGTTCTGGAATATGATACTTTCGTCACTACCGGGTGCCGCACCGATTATTTCGAATATAAACAAAAAGTCGCCACCGGGACCAATGCCGTCACTCTCCTTTTCACCAATTCCACCAGCGGAACTCAACCGGAATTAGAACCCGGCACCGGCCTGATTGCCAAAGTCCGTTTCCGTGTGATTTCCGGCACCATGGGAGCCCAAACGACTATCGTCACCGATGGCTGGTACACGCATCAGCCGACTTTTTACAGCCCCCTGTACCGAAGTTATCGCCCGGAATTGGTCTTCCCGACCGTGACCTTTACCTTTCTTTGCGGCGACGTCACTAACGATGCTCTCATAAATATTCTGGATATTATTTACCTGATTGATTTCAAATTCAAGGGCGGGCCGGCGCCGGCCGTCATGGAATCTGCCGACGTCAACGGCGATAGCCTCGTCAATATTCTCGATATTATATACCTTATAGACTTCAAATTCAAAGGCGGCCCCGAGCCTGATTGTCTGTAATCCGTATTGAAATTTCGCTATATTCAGGGACAGCCCATAAAGGCTGTCCCCTTCTTTTTTATGGGAAAAGCCCCCCAAAATGCCTGATTGACAAAGATGCCAAAGCCCGTATATTTATAGAGTAGTCCCCGATTTATGAGCCTTCGCCGGTTTCAAAGGAGCCTTGAATGACTCGAGTCCTGTCTTTTTACCGCCTTTCGAATTTTATCCTTATTTCCATCTTCATGGTTGCCCTGATCTCCTTCATCGCCGCTTCCGCATCTGCCGAAACCGCCACCCCGGACCAGATGCGCCAGGTCTGCCGCAACTGGCTGAATTATAGCGCCCTGCAAATAAATCACTGGGCCGGAAACACAACCCCGGTCATTTCCGCCGAACGTCAAATTCGAGACGGCAACCTGCTCCTGGGCACTTATTTTGAAATAGAACCCTCCGGCTATGTCGTGGTCCCGGCTTTGATGGTCCTGCCCCCCATTCAAGTCTATTCCGAAGACAGCCGCCTTGATGAAAATCAGAGCGAGGGGATGGAAAAACTTATCCGGGAATTCCTGGCCAACCGCTCCGAAATCTTCATCCGGGCTTATGGCTCCCTTGAATCCGTCCCGGCCGACAAGGGTAATTCCCTGTTCGGCTCGGAACACCGCCTTCTTTGGGATAAAATGGCCGTCCCCGACGAAGAATTTATCTCATCCCTGGGCAAGGACGGCGCCGATACCCGCGAAACGGTCGGTCCCCTTCTGACCACCGTCTGGCACCAGGGTTATCCTTATAATTCTCTTTGCCCCGTTGGCGACGGCGGCCGTTGTGTCGTGGGGTGCGTCGCGACGGCGGCGGCCCAGATCATGTATTATTAT
Source organism: Candidatus Zixiibacteriota bacterium (assembly GCA_041752195.1). Lineage (GTDB taxonomy): Bacteria > Zixibacteria > MSB-5A5 > GN15 > PGXB01 > JBGSHP01. Next base: position 16,212 of record JBGSHP010000029.1, read on the forward strand.
CAATGGCCTCCCCATGGCGCCGGATCCAATCTTTATTTTTGGAATGGCGACCAATCGTGCGATGGAACCAGTTCCGGTATGAATTTATCGGCCGACTTTTCCGACGAATACATTTTCAACACCGTCACCGCCAACCTGGCGGAACTAAATTATGAAATCGGCGTCGCTTTTGAAATGGATTACGGCGTCTGCGGCTCCGGCATCTATGTTTCCCAGATGCCCGGCGTCATCGCCGCCTGGATTGATAATTTCCGTTACCGCGAAGAAGTCAATCAGGTGGATCGCTCAGCAAAAACCCCGATGCAGTGGTTCGGCCTTATTCAACAGGAAATAAACGCCGGGCGCCCCACCCATTATTTTATTACTTCGCATTCCATCGTCTGCGACGGCTGGCGGATCAATGGCGGCATGAACCAATACCATATGAATTACGGCTGGGGCGGCTCCCAAAACAGCTGGTTCACCGTTGATAATTTATATTGCCCGGCCGATGAATGCTACATGAGCCACGAGTTCATGCTTCGCAATATTGAACCCGATATGGGCGTCAATATCGCCGCCGATACGACTTTCGGACACATTCCCCTCGACGTCGCCTTCAGCGGCTCTTCGGATTTGACCGTGGACAACTGGATCTGGGATTTCGGCGACGGCGATTCCGCCGCCGGAGATTATCAAATCTGCAATCATCAATTTACCGAACCCGGCATCTATGATATCTCCCTGGCGGTTGTGGTTGGAACCGATTCCAGCCGCTTTACCCGTACTGACTATATCGTGGCCCTGGCCGATACTCTTTCCGCCGACACCATCATGGCCCACCCCGGAGACACCATCGAGGTCGTTTATTATGCCCGTAACTTAATCCCCCTGGGTATGATTAAGATCCCCCTTGAATACGCCGGCGATATCGATCTGACCTATCTGTCTTTTTCTACCGCGGGATGCCGCACCGAATCCTTCGAATATCAGGGCGAAATCTCTATCGACACCGAACTCAAGCGGGTCGCCTTTCAACTGAAAAGTTCGGTTGGCGGGTTGACTCCGGATTTGCCCCCCGGTTACGGACCGATTCTTAAAGTTTACTTTCGCGTTAACTCCGGAACCTTTAACCAGGTTATGCCCCTGGTGGGCGACGGCTTCTATATTCATCAGCCGACATTTTCCGGGATTTTGGCCACTTATTCACCGATGACGACCTTCGCCGCCGTCAAAATTGACTTTATGTGCGGCGATGTCAATGCCGACGCCGCCGTCAACGTGCTGGATATTGTCTTTCTTATCAATCATAAATTCAAAGACGGTCCGGCCCCTGTACCCATGGCCTCCGGCGATATCAACGGCGACGGCACCATCAATATCCTGGATATCCTCGGCCTGATTGATTATAAATTCAAAGGAGGCGCCGCACCCGCCTGTCAATAGCAGGTCTATTGCATTGGGCTTTTATGATGTTCACCACCGATAATAATATTCACTATACCGTTCCCATGGGAATGGAGGATAGAAAGAACATGACGGAAAATATTCATCGCTTACGAAGATTGGGATGGCTTGGGGCGATAGTAATGTCGATCTTTGTCATTTTCGCCGCGACCGTCCTGGCCGAACGAGCCAGTGTCAGCGAAATGGATCGCATCTGCCGCAATTGGCTCACCTTTCACGTGGCCGCCCACGGCAGCTGGAATGGCGAAACCGCCCCACAAATTAAAGGCAGCCGCGATATTATCGAAAAGGGCGAAATCCTGGGCAAAATCTACGACATCGCCCCATCCGGGTATATTGTCGTCCCCGCCCTTAAAGATTTGCCCCCCGTCAAAGCCTATTCCGAAGAATTCGCGCTTGACGAAAAACAGGAAGGCGGCATGTTAAAACTGATTCGCGAATACCTGTCCGATCGCGCCCGCCTGTTCAAGCAGGCCTACGGTAATCTCGATGCCCCCCAGCCCAGGACCGGGAGAACCTTACTGGATCCCACTTACCGAAACCAATGGGATGAATTTCTCATCGAGGAAACCGCCTTCTCACGAACTCATGATAAAAATTCCGTGAGCCTCCGTGATGCCGGCCCCCTTCTTACCACCCGCTGGGATCAGAGCGATCCCTATAACTTGTACTGCCCCTACGGCGATGGCGGCATCTGCGTCGTCGGTTGCGTGGCCACCGCCGCCGCCCAGGTCCTCTGGTACTGGGCCTGGCCCCCGTACGGCCTGGGATCACATACCTACTGGTGGTGGGGCGATTACTCCTGTGAAGGTGAAACGCCGGGACGTTATCTCACCGGTCATTTCGACGACCCCTATGAATATGTCAAAACGGATCATAATGTCGCCGAACTTTCTTACGAAATGGGTATCGCCCACGAAATGGGCTACGGCTTTTGTTCGTCCGGCGCCGATCCCGGCATGGCGGTCACGATGTTTCCCCTTCATTTCCTTTATAAAAACCAGATTCAGGAAATTTACAGGGCCAGTTACCTGGAAGAAGACTCACTTCAATGGTTTGATATAATCAAAACGGAAATAAACGCCGGAAGACCTATCCTCTATACGATTGTCGGCCATGAAATCGTCTGCGACGGCTGGAAAGAAGTAAATAATATCCGCTATTATCATATGAACTACGGTTGGGGCGGATCCCATAATACCTGGTATATTCTGGATCAGTTATACTGCTCCGGGGAAGACTGCAGTTACATGTGGGAGTACATGTACACCGGAATCGAACCCGATAAAAGCGTCTATTTCTTCGCCGACACCGGCTTCGGCCGCGTTCCTTTTGATGTCCAATTCGATGGCAACTCCG
>JBGSHP010000030.1:0-44839 GCA_041752195.1 Candidatus Zixiibacteriota bacterium
AAAGAAGCCCTGCCGATTTTTACCGACCCCGAAATAATGCAGGAAGCCAGTGTCGATAAATTAATGCTGAAGCAATCGTTCTACGAGGGACAGGAACCCCGGTTTTCCTGGCAGCCCAATTCCAATGTGCCCAAGTATTCGCTCTTTCCGCTTTTCCTGGGCACTCTGAAAGCGGCCCTGGTGGCCATGCTTTTCGCGGTTCCCCTGGGGGTCGGGGCCGCCATTTATTCCTCGGAATTCGCTTCCCGACGAATGAGGGAAATCATAAAACCGACCATCGAACTTTTGGCGGCGATTCCCTCGGTGGTCCTGGGCTTTTTTGCCCTGATAGTCCTGGCTTCTCTTTTTCAGGAGTTATTCGGCCTGACTTTTCGTCTCAATGCCGTCAACGCCGGGATTGCCCTGGGTCTGGCCGTGGTTCCGGTAATTTTCACGGTAGCCGAGGATGCCATGACCTCGGTCCCGCAATCACTCCGCGAGGCGGCCATCGCCCTGGGAGCCAATCCCTGGCAGGTATCCATAACCATGGTTTTTCCCGCGGCCATGCCGGGCATTGCCGCCGGGGTGGTGCTGGGATTCGGGCGCGCCATCGGGGAAACCATGATCGTACTGATGGCCTCGGGTAACGCCGCCATTATTTCCTGGAGTTTCGTAGAGTCCGTGCGGACTTTTTCCGCCACTATCGCGGCCGAACTGGCGGAAGTGGTTTTTGGAAGCGCCCATTACTCGGTGCTTTTTTTCATAGGAACGATTCTTTTTATTTTTACTTTTATCATTAACCTGGGCGGCGATATTGTCCTTTTCCGGCTCAAGGAAAGAATGCAGGGGAAGAGCAAATGACAGCGCCGAGCGGTTCGGAAATCAAAGTAATTCCCATCGAATTGATGCCCAAGACGCGGGGCTACCTGCCCCGAGGTCTGACTTTTCTGGCCGTGGCCATAATCATTCTCATGCTCCTGATCATCATGACCAATATAATCCTCAATGGCATTGGCGTGATAGACTGGGGTTTTTTAAGTCGGCCCCCCGAAGACGGCATGACCGCCGGTGGCATATTCCCGGCGATATTCGGGACCGTAGCCCTGGTTATACTGATGGTCATAGCCGTGGTGCCGGTGGGAGTTCTGGCGGCAATTTATCTTCAGGAGTACACCCGGCCGGATTCGTACCTGATGCGCGTTATCCGGGTGGCGATCAATAATCTGGCGGGGGTGCCCTCGATTGTTTTTGGTCTTTTCGGCCTGGGATTTTTTGTCGGGTTTGTCGGCGGCGGGATGGACAAGATATTCGGTAACTCACAGGGTCCCGTCTGGGGGCAACCGGCCATTATCTGGGCCTCCCTGACGATGGCCCTTTTGACTCTTCCGGTGGTTATCGTTTCCACCGAGGAAGCCCTGCGGACCATACCCCGGGAACTCAAAGAAGCCAGTTACGCCCTGGGCGGCACCAAATTGCAGACCATCGGCAGAATCATTTTGCCGCAGGCGATGCCGGGCATTTTGACCGGAGCCATTCTGGCGGTCAGCCGTGGAGCCGGCGAGGTCGCCCCGATTATGTTCACCGGGGCCGCATATTATTTGCCTTATCTGCCCAGCCATCTGCATGACCAGTTCATGGTGCTGGGGTATCATATATATGTTATGGCCACGCAATCCCCGGATGTGGAAAAAACCAAACCGATACTTTACGGGACGGTTCTGGTTCTGATGGTCTTATCATTTATGTTGAATTTCGTGGCAATTTTCATACGTTCCAACATGAGGAAAAAACGTGCCGGCGGCTGATAAAATCCTGGAGACCGTTATGGAGAAATCGGTGGAAACAACCGATGATCGTCAGTTTGACATCAATAACCTGAAGATGACGATTCGCGATCTGAATTTTTACTATGGCGCCAACCAGGCCCTTTTCAAGGTCTCGCTGGATATCGAGGCCAACAAGGTGACGGCCCTGATTGGTCCTTCGGGGTGCGGCAAATCGACTTTTTTGCGGACCCTGAATCGCATGAACGAAACCATACCCGGTATCAGGATGGAGGGAACGGTACTCCTGGACGGTAAAGATATTTATAAAGAATTTAAGGATGCTTCGGTCATTCGAACCCGGGTGGGGATGGTTTTCCAGAAATCGAATCCATTCCCGAAGTCGATATTCGAGAATGTGGCCTATGGTCTTCGGGTAAATGGGATAAATGACAGTAAAACTATCAAAGAAGTAGTTGAAGAGTCATTGAAAAACGCTTTTTTATGGGATGAAGTGAAAGACAAACTGGAGGTCAGCGCCAATATGCTCTCGGGCGGCCAGCAACAAAGGCTGTGTATCGCACGGGCCCTGGCCATTCGCCCCGAGGTAATACTCATGGACGAGCCGGCTTCGGCGCTGGATCCCCTTTCCACGTCCAAGATAGAAGATTTGATCGGCGAATTGAAAAAGAATTATACCATCGTGATTGTCACCCATAACATGCAACAGGCGGCCAGGATTTCCGATTATACGGCTTTTTTCTATGAAGGGGTGCTGGTGGAATTCGGCTATACCAAGATGATTTTTTCCCGGCCCCAGAAGAAAAAAACCGAGGATTATATAACGGGAAGATTCGGATAAGGAGCCATATAAAGCGATGACCAGGCATTTTCAAAATGCGATAGAGGAATTGAAGAAAAAGATTCTGCACCTGACGGCCATGGTGGAGGAAAATCTTTTGATGGCGGTGAAAGCCGCCACCCGGCGGGATTCCGGCCAGGCCGATATGGTGGTCGAAAACGATATCATGATCGACCGCATGGAAGTCGAGGTCGAAGAGGAGGGATTAAAAATTCTGGCACTGTATCAACCGGTGGCGATCGACCTGCGCTTTATTATCGCCGTATTGAAAATCAACAACGACCTGGAGCGAATCGGGGATGAGGCTTCCAACATCGCCAAGAGGGCCATCGAAGTCGCCCGCTGGAATCGTACCGACGTGCCGTTTGATCTGGCGGCCATGCTTCGCCTGGCGGTCAAGATGGTCAAGCGCAGTACCGACGCCCTGGTGGGATTGGACGCCGAGGAAGCCCGCGATGTCTGCCGCTCCGACGATGAGATGGATGATTATCATCGCCTGGCCCTGCAAAAATTAAAAGAGGGCATCATGGCCGACCCGCAGTCGACGCCGTACTTCATCAGCCTGCTCGGTATCTCCAAGAGCCTGGAACGGATCGCCGACCATTCCACCAACATCGCCGAGGATGTGATCTATATGGTGGAAGGGGAGATCATTCGTCATCGCGGCCCGGCCGCGGACGCCCCGCCGGAACGTGAGTGAGAAACCCGGCCAAGTTCTAAGGCCGGCAGGAATTTATCTAATATTCGGTACGATAGGCCCTCATGCCGCTTTCCTCTATGCGATAAATCTTTCTGTATTAGTGAGTTATGGGGCTTTTTTGGAACTGGCCATAACTTCTTTGTTAGTTTATTGACAGCCTCCCCGGAATGATGTTTATTGTCCGCGATTTGCTCTGACCCGGCAAATCAGGAAAGGGAGAACTGCCAATGAATTCGACCCCGTCGAAAACGGGCTTTTTGGCCCGTGTCAAAAATATCCGGCTTTTGCCGCCCAAGGATTCTCGCTTTTACGGCTTATTCAATGAGATGGCGGATATAATTGTCGAGGCCAGCCGCGACCTGGTCAAGATTTTCAACGCCCCCATCAATGAGCGTCAGGAGATTGAAGCCGCCATTCATGCCAAATTCGTAAAATGCGGCAGAATCCATGACCAGGTGGAAGCGCTCATGCACGCCGCTCATCAACCGCCGTTCGAACGGCCGGAAATAATGGATCTGACTCATAATCTGATGCGGATCGTCAAATATATCAAACATGCCGCCAACCGCTATGTTTTATACAATTTCCCGACCAGCGACAAGGAAATGCGGGAACTGGCGCCGATCATAAACAACGCCTGTCAGGAAATTGCGGCCGCATTGAAGGAACTTCCCCGCAACCGCAAAATCGATTCCTATTTCGATACCATCACCCGGTACGAAATCAAGGCCGACAGCATTTACCACCAGGGCCTGGGCCGCCGCTTTGCCGAAATCCGCCAGAATCGTCTCGATTGCGAAAAGATGATCGATGATCTCTGCGCCCCGGAGGCCCGCGCCTGCGAAAAGGCGGATCTTCTCAATATCAATCGCTCCCTGGTGCAGTACACCCGGCACGTGGCGATATTTTTTATTTTGCGCGAAGTCTATGTCGAACTGGAGAAGGCCTCGGATGTCTGCACCGATGTAGCGACGTGCCTGAAGCGGATGGTGTCGGGCAATGTCTGATCCGATACTTCTGGTGTTGATTATCGCCGCGGCCCTGATGTACGATTTTGTCAATGGTTTTCACGATGCCGCCAATGCTATCGCCACCACCGTGGCCACGCACGCTCTCTCACCGCGCAATGCCATAATTCTGGCCCGCACGCTTAATTTTGTCGGGGCCCTGCTTCATTCGGCGGTGGCTTACACTATCGGCAAGGGGGTGGTGGACAGCCAGTTTATTACCATGCCGATACTTCTGGCGGCGACGGTCGGGGCCGTATTATGGGGATATTTCACCTGGTATTTCGGATTGCCATCGTCCTCAACGCATGCTTTAATCGGGGGACTTATCGGTGTGGCCCTGTTTTGCAATGAATTTGATTTCGGGATTCTTCAGGAAACGGGGATAAGGAAAATAGTACTTGCCATGGTTCTATCTCCCGTAGCGGGAATAACATTGGGGATGCTCATGATGGTGTTATTGAGCTGGCTATCGCATAAAATTCCATATCACAAAACGGCCCATTTCTTCAAGAAATTCCAAGTTCTTTCAGCTTCATTTGTCGCCCTGACCCACGGTATGAATGACGCTCAAAACGCAATGGGGATAATGACCATTGCCCTGGTAACATCCGGTGCGATATCGGAGTTCCATATTCCTTTCTGGGTACGGCTGGCTTCGGCCTTTATGATAGGTCTGGGGACTTCGGTCGGCGGCTGGCGAATCATAAAAACCATGGGGCATAAGATGACTAAACTGCGCGAGCCAATCGATGGTTGCGCCGCCGAAACCGCCGCCGGTACCGTCATTCTGGCGGCCTCGCTGGTGGGAGCCCCGATATCCACCACCCATGTGGCGACGACGGCGATAGCCGGCGGCGCCATGGCCAATCGCCTGGGTGCTGTCCGTTGGCGCGTAATGGGCAATATTGTTCTGGCCTGGATATTCACTTTTCCCGGGGCGGGAATTTTCGGCATTTTAACTTATCTTCTGGTCAACGCCATATTCAATTGATGACGGAATCGCGCGTCCATCCCTAAAAGGCGGAGGTAAGAAATCTGGTTTTGCAGGGGGACTTAAAACTCGGCGCTTATCCCTATTGACGGTAAGATACCGATAGAACTGACCGTATCCAGCGTTCCCGTACGTTCATCATAGCGAGGAACATCAATGTATTTTCGATTGTAAATATTCTGAATATCAATATATGCGATTAAGGTCCAATTCTCAAAAAACCAGCGGCGATCGACCCTGATATCGAGGCTGTGATTGGCGCGGGAGCGTTGGGAATTGTAATTATCGGCTGTCCGGGTGCCGTCGGGATTGATGGGCGTGTACGGTCTTCCGGTGGCAAGGCGAAATTTCAAAGCCATCTCCCACTTCTCATTGAAAATATAGCCGCCGCCGAAGTTGCCAATAAAGCGCTGGTCGAAACTTCCCGGTCGATAAATGCCATCAATGCCGGCAAATTCGGATCTGTTGAGGCTAAGACTGACAGTCCCGTAACAGGGGATTTCGGAGAGTTTTTTCTGGGCCAGAAATTCCAGGCCGTAAGCCCGACCCTTGCCGGCGCTTATCAGCGGTTCGAAACCGAAAGAGGCGAATGATTCCTCGGCGCCGCCGTAACCGGCGCCGGTATTGGCCATCACCAGATAGGGCTTGGACGCGCTGGCGGGGTAATCAAAATAATCTTTGTAGTACGATTCCAGAGTTATACGAGTATCACTTCTTAACAGGTATTCCACTCCGGCCACCGCCTGGTACGCGCTTATATAATGCAGATTTTTATTGGCGGGATTGGTGGCCAGCCAGATCATTGACGGGGGCTGGCGGTAATTCCCCGCCCCGATGGAAAATGTCCATCGGGAAGAGGCCATATATGAGAGATTCAGGCGCGGGGAGTAAGCGGTACGGTCATTTATCAGATTAAAATAGTCGCCACGCAAACCGGCGACAATTTTCAGACGTCCCACCAATTGCGTAATCTGAGCATATGCGGCCCCTTTGAATCCCGATTCCTCGAAATCGGTCGCGGCGTTGATTTCATCGCCGTAGGGATCGGTGTACGGCCGAATAAAAAGACTACCCGTGGTGCGAACCGTTCGGGCTTGCAGGCCCAAATTGAAATTTGTTTTCGGCGAAACCTGGCGGGTCAATTCACCTCGCCAGGAAGTCTCATATTCACGAGAATTACTTCTGAATATCGGTTCCAGAAGAGAATCATTTTGCATGAAGGCGTATTGGTTATAAGTCTGTCCCAGGGTATTTATGATGAAGCCGTCGGAAATATAAGTCTTCCAACTCAAGCCCGAAACGACCTGGTCCTGATCGGAATACAGATTGCGGCTGTTTTCATAGCGATCGTCGGCATCGTCGTTAAAAAACCGCACCCGATCCAGAGCGCCGATGGCCAGGAAGTCGATTTCATTTCCGTCGTCGGGTCGCCAGTCGGTCTTCAAAAGAAAATCCCAGTACTCGGGGACAAATTCAAAACCGGCGGTGCGGAAGATTAAATCCAGGTAACTGCGGCGGCCCGAAAAAAGAAAGGATTTATTTGGGCCCAGTGGGCCTTCCGCATTGAGGCCGAATTGCGAGGCAGAAATGGTCGCCTTGCCGCCCAGGCGATCGCGGCGCCCTTCGCGCAGGTCTATGTCCAGTATCGAAGATAACCGATCACCGTAGCGGACGCCGAAACCGCCGGTGGAAAATGTGGTATTGTCGACAAAATCGAGATTGATATAACTTAAGGGGCCACCGCTGGCGCCCTGTGTTCCGAAATGATTGATATTGGAGACTTCGATATTATCTATCAGATAGAGGTTTTCCGAGGGCGCACCCCCTCGAACAATCAGGTCGTTCCGCCCATTTTGTACCTGGGCGACGCCGGGTAAAATAGATATCGCCCGGACGACGTCCTCAAGTCCTCCCGGCAGGCGTCTGATCTCTTCGCTGGCCTGGGATTGGACGCTGACCTGAGCGTCCAGCGGTCGGACAAAAAATTCCGGGCGAACCACCACCTTATCCAGTTCCAACGGGGTTTCCCATAGCGTAAAATCGACCACGGTTGGTTTGACGGGATTGACCACAATATCGCTGATGACCAGGCTGGAGTAACCGATATTCGAAGCTCTTAAAGAATAAGTGCCGGCCGGAACACCTTTTATTTCAAAATTGCCCGCTTCGTCGGCCACGGCTCCCCGGGAGGTCCCGATGACGGCCACGGTTGCTCCGGGCAGGGAAATGCCGGCGATTCCGTCCCTGACGCGTCCTTCGATAACCCCGGACTTTGCCTGCAGGTTGCCTGCGGAAAGCACAAAGGCCAATACCCAAAGAAGCGACCGCCCCCAAGGGTCTGCCCGTTTAAGGGACTTGGCAATGATTTTCGATAAACGCATTTCCATCACCTGGTTTCTACGTAGTATATCAATTACCGGTCTCGGGAGTCATCAAAATTATCGGGCGGCCGGGTTAATAAACACGACCGCCCTTTTTAAGATCCACCGGTATTGTGGTTATTTAAAGTAAAAATGGAATCCTAAATAACTGACGCCACCGTCGAAGGTGCGGACCGTCATTTCGCTTTCGCCGCCGCGGTCGCCGCCGACGGCATCCGGGACGCTCAAAATATCAACGGCAATTCCATGTCCGGCCGTGAGAGAGAAATGCTCACCGAAGAAGACTTCGGCGCCGGGAGTCAGAGTCAAGGTAATCTGCGACCATTTTTCGTCAAGATCACCCGTACCGTAGACGCGATCGTCCAGGCTGGCGAAAATAACCCCGGGACGAACAAAGAAATTAGCCCGCTCGGTGCTCTTGATTACAAATGGGAGCCCCGCTTCCAGCCAGAAACTGGTGGCTTTCTCTTTTTCGCCGTCGAAATAAATATCTTTCATTTCAAAGCCCAGACCAAGGTCCAGGCCCAGAGTCGGGGATAACCAGAAACGACCGACCAACGGGGCATCGGTATTAAAATATCCCAAGCCGTACTTTCCACTCATGTCCAGCGCTTTCCCCGAAAGAGGAAGTACAATCAAAAGCAGTAATATGGCGATTATGTTCTTTTTCATTTTTAAATCTCCTTCTTATTTTTTTTGGCTTTTCGCCTTGTCTATGTATTCAGGTGCGAGGGTATGCTCTTCCCCCGCACCCGAAGTTATGGTTTCAAGAATAAAAACTACTTCAGAAGCATCATCTTTTTGGTTTCGCTGTATTCCCCGGCCTGAAGGCTGTAGAAATACATACCAGAAGCCATGGCAGAAGCGTCGAAATTAACCTGATGCACGCCGGCTTCCATGGTTTCGTTAACCAGTGTCTGTACCGTCTGACCCAGGAGATTATAAACTTTCAAAGTCACAGTGGAGGCAGAGGGGAGGGCAAACGAGATGGTTGTAGTCGGATTAAAGGGATTGGGGTAGTTTTGATTCAGGCCGAATTCCGTCGGAAGATTCAGGTCGCTTTCGGTTTTTTCTGCCGCGAATGTATCCTGGTTGTCGTCACCGTCGGTTAAAAGAGGCAGTTCCACAACGGTCCCATTGGGCAGGGCCGCAAGGAGACCGAAGCCCGGGCCCTGCGAGGGATCAGTCAAGAAGCCGGAGGCGAACACGACCGCGGCGCCACCACCGAGACCATTCAGATCGGCTAGGAACGACGCCACCACGGTATTGTTATCGTTGGCAGGAGTGATATCAAGGGTGTAACTGGTAGGGAGAACGGTTCTGTACTTCGAGAAATCGCCGTAACCTAAATCGTTAAAAAGTGTCCAACTATAGTATTTACCACGGACGCGGATATCCACCATGGGAGCGTCGGTCGCACCGTGGAAGGCCAGCAACTTCACGAAAGCGTTAAAGAAAGCCTCTTCCCTGACGCCGTCGCGGGCGAAGAGTTGGAAGGAAATATCACGACCGTCAGGGTTCTCGCTGAATTCGCTGCCCAGGACACCATTGGCCATGGCCACATAGGTTTTATTGGGTTCCAGAGTAACGGGGATGACGGCGATGGCATCATCAGCCGAAGAACTACTGGCGGGCGCAATGCCGATATTGAGCGTAACCCCGGCCGGAACAGTGCGGAATTCGGTGGCTTCGCGGAAGGCGAAATCGTCTTCATACAAACCACCGTTGACATAGATGTCAACCATTTCCGCGGCAGGGTCGGCGGCGTTGTGAATTACCTGCAACCGGGCCGTCTGAATATAAGGGGGGAATTCCACAACGGTGCCGTCGGGGAGAGCCGCAAAGAGCCCGAACGCCGGGCCGAAATTATCATTATCAGGGGTCAAAAAGCCGGAGGCAAAGACGACGGCGGCGCCACCCCCCAGACCGCTCAAATTGACGGTATAACTGGCCACGGCCAGGGTATTGTTATCGCCGGGCGTAATATCGACAATATATTCACGAGCGCCGAGAAAACCGTAGTCGGAGAATTCGCCATACGTCAGATTATCGAAGGCGGTTGTACGATACCAGCCATTGCGCAGAACGACATCAACCGTGGGAGCATCGGTGGCACCGTGGAAAGCCAGGACCTGAACGGTGTTGTGATACATGGAAGAGGTCTTAATGCCATCCCGGGCAAATAAGGAGAAACCAATGGACCGGCCGTCGGGGTTGTTCTCAAATCCGCTGCCGATAACGCCATTGGCCACGGCGACATAGGTCTTGCCGGCTTCCAGGACGACCGGTATTGTCGCCAGGGATTCGTCGGCCGATGCCGAATTACCCGGGGCAACCCCGATATTAAGAGTAACACCGGCCGGAACGGTACGGAATTCAGTGGCTTCGCGGAAAGCGAAGTCATCTTCATACATGGAACCGTTGACATAAATGTCAACCATTGATGCAGCCGGGTCCGCGGCATTATGAATGACCTGAAGCATGGCCGTTTCCGTTAAAACGGGGAACTCCACTACCGCGCCGTTCGGGAGAGCCGCGAAAAGGCCGAAAGCCGGACCGAAATTGTCGTTATCAGGAGTCAGGAAACCGGAGGCGAAAACGACCGCGGCACCGCCGCCCAAACCGGTCAAGTCGACATCATAAGAAACCAGAACGTTAGCGTTGTCCCCCCCGGGAGTGATTTGCAGGGTCTGGCGTTCGGGGCGAAGATAACGATAGCGGGAAAATTCGCCATAACTTAAGTTATCAAATAGAACCGAAGAGCCGTAGGAGGACTTCTTCAGGACGTCAACAGTGGGAGCATCGGTGGCGCCATGGAAAGCGGCGACATAAACCCGGTTCTTATTAGGAGATTGTTCACGACCCTTATCCAGGGCGAATAAATTAAAACCGATCCCGCTTCCTTCGGGATTGGGTTCGAAACCCTCGCCAATAACGCCATTGGCAATCGCCACATAGGTCTTCCCGGCCGCAAGGGTCACGGGTATGACGGTAATACTCTCTTCAGAGGATTGACTGTTTCCGGGGGCGACGCCGATATTCAGCTCAACGCCGGCGGGAACAGTACGAAAATCGGTGGCTTCGCGGAAAGAGAAGTCGTCTTCATACATGCCGCCGTTAACATATATGTCAACCACGGACGCAGCCGGATCGGCCGCATTATGAATCACCTGAAGACGGGCGGTGTTGTTATCATTGCCGTCGCCAAAAACGATGGCGGGCATGATCAACAGAACGAATAATGATTTGAATAAGTTCTTCATTTTTTACCTCCGGAAATATTCACACATTAAAATGTTTATATTTTTTATCTTTACTTTGTCGGTTTCGGAATCGGCAGGGTCGCCATAGTTTCACCCCTCGTTAAACTTGCTGATTTCCCGACCATGGCCTGTTATTTTCGGGCGGGATTTCGACTGGAAATCCCGCCCTATTAACAACCCTACCAAGCCGAAATTTTAATGTCTCTTAGGCGGTAAGCATCCCCCAGCGACGTTGAATCGATTTAAGTGTCAGAGCCTGATATAAAGCGCTGACGCCGACCAGAATGTAAACGACGCGGCTAATCATGGTCATGTCGCCAAAGATCGTGGCGACCAGGTCGAAATTGGTGGCACCAACCAGACCCCAGTTAAGACCGCCGACCACAAGAAGAATGGCGGCAAGGACATCGATTGATTTCATTGAAACCTCCAAAAACATTAAGTTTAGTTTAATTTACTTCATTTACTACCACCTATAACTGAAGCTGTTTAACAAAGGTTCCGCAAATGTATAAAATTTGTTTAAAATTGCGGCCATTTCTCCTAAAACTAATAAATCTATATAAATATATTAATTACAATATATTAACGGTTATTTACGGGAACTTTCTTAAAAATATCTGGTTTTTTATATTGACATATATTAGACAATAATTTAAATTGGAATTAAAATGTTAGCAAAACACCCCATACGTGTCGTGGCCCGGCAAACCGGTTTATCGCCACATTTAATCAGGGCCTGGGAACGACGCTATAAGGCGGTCGTTCCGCAAAGAACCGAATCCGGCCAGCGGTTGTATTCTGATGCCGATATTGAACGGCTTAAATTGTTGAAAACAGCTTGTCGCAATGGGGAATCCATTTCGCAGGTATCGGGCCTGGCCGAAAAGGAACTTCGAGAAATCGTGGGTTCAGAAGTTCGACTTGAGGCGGATGGTGGGTTGGCTTATAGCGAGCCAGCCTCATCAGGTCTGAAAAGCCCCGATGATTTCCTGGCTGCGGGCTTGGAAGCGGTTGTTGCTATGGATTCAGAAAGGCTGGAGCAGACTCTGTCCCGCGCGGCCATTGATTTAAGTCGGCCTGTCCTTCTAGATGAGGTATATGAGCCTCTTTTATATAAGATGGGGGAATCATGGAAAAACGGAACACTAAGTGTGGCCAACGAACATATGGCTTCCGCAGTGGCCCGAACCCTTTTGGGAAATCTGGCCCGGTATTACAAGCCTGCCGATGAAGCTCCGGTGATTATTGTTGCCACTCCTGAAGGATTTCTTCACGAGTTTGGGGCTCTGATGGTGGCCGTCACGGCCTCGGCCGATGGCTGGAATGTCATTTATCTGGGACCGAACAGCCCGCTCAAGGAAATCGCCCTGGCGGCTCGCCAGAAAAAGGCCCGGGCGGTGGCGTTAAGTCTCGTTTACCCCGCTTATGACAAGCGAATGGAAGCGGAATTGCGCCAATTGAAAGAAAATTTGGGGCAAAATATAGAAGTGGTCATCGGCGGTCAGGCCGCCGAATCCTACCGTGACATTAATAAAGAGATCGGGGCGACAAGATTAAACAGCCTGGCGGAATTCAGAGGTTTTCTGAAGGGTTTTCGAAACGGCCGGTCTTGAATCTCTGATATCGATCGAAATATCCGAATGCTAATAGTTTTTGCGGACCGGAATTGATTGGAGCAGGAAGGATGATAGATAAAGTGCCGGTGGATAAAAGCAGGGTACGACTTATTGGGGCCGTTGAGGAATCACCGGGCCCGGTGATTTACTGGATGAGTCGCGATCAACGCGCCCATGATAATTGGGCGCTTCTTTTTGCCCTGGAAAAGGCCCGGATTTTAAAAGTACCGCTGGCGGTTGTTTTCTGCCTGGTTCCGGAATTTCTCGGGGCCACCCTGCGCCAGTACGCTTTTATGATAAAAGGTCTTCAGGAAACGTCGTCGGCTCTGAATAAGATAAATATTCCCCTGATCCTGTTACGGGGAAAGCCGGAAATGAAAATTGTCCGATTCCTGAAGGATAATAAAGTCGGCATGCTGGTCACGGACTTTTCCCCTTTGAAGATCAAACGGGCCTGGAGAGATTCGATCGCAAAAAAGATATGCATCCCTATTTATGAAGTCGACGCCCACAATATTATTCCGGCCTGGGTAGTTTCGAACAAACAGGAATTCGCCGCCTATACTATTCGTCCCAAAATAAAAAGGTTGCTGGGTCAGTATTTGACGGAGTTTCCCAAATTATCAAGGCCGCCTGTTTCCTGGAATGGCCCCGTGCCCTCGATTAATTGGGAGGCAATTCTAGACGGGCTCAAGATAGACCGCTCTGTTCCCGAAGTGATTGGGATAAATGCCGGCGAAAAAGCGGCCCGAAAGAGGTTACGTGACTTTCTCAATAAGGGCCTGCCGAAATACGACCAATTCAGGAATGATCCTGCTCAAAGGGCCCAATCGGGTCTTTCACCTTATCTCCATTTTGGGCATATCTCCGCCCAGAGAGTAGCCTGGGAGGTCATGAAAAGCGATCCCGAACAGGCCTATTCTGAATCGTTTCTCGAAGAATTAATCGTTCGCCGGGAATTGGCCGAAAACTATTGCCTTTACAATTCGGAATATGACAGGGTCGATGGATTCCCGGCCTGGGCGCAGGAGACTCTTCGGGTTCACAGCCGGGATAAACGCGAATATATTTATTCCCGTGACGAACTCGAAACCGGGCGGACCCATGACCAACTGTGGAATGCCGCCCAAAAGGAAATGGTTTACCTGGGGAAAATGCACGGTTATATGCGGATGTACTGGGCCAAGAAGATTCTGGAATGGAGTCCGAACCCGTCCGCGGCCATGGAAGCAGCCGTTTATTTGAATGACAAATACGAACTGGACGGCCGCGATCCCAATGGCTACGCCGGGATTGCCTGGAGTATCGGCGGGGTGCATGACCGGGCCTGGCCCCGGCGGAAAGTTTTCGGGAAAATCCGTTATATGAGTTACGACGGTTGCCGGCGGAAATTCGATATTACGGCCTACATAGAACGAATAAATGAAGCTATCGGTAATAATAGAATATGAAAGTCTACGTATTGAAAAAGGATCAAGAAATCCCCAGGCCTCTGAACGAAGTATTCGCGTTTTTCCAGGATCCGGCCAATCTGGCGGTTATCACGCCGAAGTCACTCGGGTTTAGAATACTAACGCCGCCTCCGCATGAAATGAAAGCCGGGGCGATTATTGATTATATCATTAGTCTCGGGATTATTCCGGTTCACTGGCGGACAATGATAACGGATTATCAACCGCCGTATTCCTTCGTGGATGAACAACTAAAAGGACCATATACTTTCTGGCATCACCGCCATATTTTCCATTCTCGAGGTGATACTACCAGTATTGTTGACGAAATTTATTATGCCCTTCCTTTCGGAATCCTGGGGCGTCTGGCACATTTTTTATTCGTACGCAGGCAACTGGAAGGTATATTTTATTATCGCGCAGATGCTATTTCCCGGATTTTCTCAACATCGTGCAATCTTTCTGAATCGAAGGGACAGGACAACCGAAAGAGGAATTTATAATGGCCCGGATTCTCGTTTTGGGAGCGGCGGGATTTATTGGAAAGCATCTGATCCCGAAACTCCTGGCGGAAGGACATTTCGTTCGAGGCCTTTTTCGTAATCCCGGCCGATTGAACCGGTCGCAATGGAGCGGGGTTGAAATTTTTCAGGGGGATCTCCTGATACCTGATTCACTGCCCGATATTTTCCGTGACATAGATATTGTCTATTACCTGGTCCACTCCATGTCCGATGGTGACCGTGATTTCGAAGAAAGCGAACGTCGGGCGGCGCAAAACGTATCCGAAGTCGCGTCGAAATCAGGAGTCAAACGCATAATATACCTGGGCGGACTGGGCAATCGAGAAAAACCTCAATCGCGGCACCTAAGAAGCCGGCATGAGGTCGGTGATATTCTTCGCCACAGCGGTTTGCCAGTAACTGAATTTCGAGCGGCAATTATAATCGGTTCTGGCGGAGCCTCCTTTGAAATAATTCATCATCTGGTCAATCGTCTGCCGGTTATGATCTGCCCCCGCTGGGTTTATACCAAAACCCAGCCTATCGGGATAGACGACGTTATCCAGTATCTGGCTGAATCGGTGCGAGGGGAGAGTTCAACGGGCAAAGTAATCGATATCGGCGGGCCCGAAGTGGTTACTTACGGAGAGATGATGATGACCGTGGCCAGGGTTCTGGAATTGAAAAGACTCCTGGTTTCCGTTCCGGTTTTGACGCCCCGGCTCTCTTCTTATTGGGTAAATCTGGTTACGCCGGCATCAGTATCGCTGGCCCGGACTTTAATTGATTCCCTGAAATATGAAACGATCTGTGAAAACGACCAGGCCCTACGCCTTTTTGGAATTAAGCCGCTTTCATTGGAGACTGTCGTGCGTCAAGCGCTGGCTCCGGCGGTTCCGGACCATGCACCGGAGGGATTGGACAAATTCCTTTCAGGTATAGATTCCTCGCATATATATAAGGATACGAGGATAGTTGAAATAGATGCTTCCGTGGCGACGGTTGATAGGGTCGTAACGTCGGCGGGCGGTGCCAATGGCTGGTTTTTCGCGAATTGGCTCTGGACGTGTCGCGGTTTTTTGGATAGACTGGTCGGTGGGGTTGGTATGCGCCGGGGAAGACCACACCGGGACAAGGTCGCCGCCGGCGAATGTCTTGATTTTTGGCGAGTGGAGGAGTACACTGCGGAACGCCGCTTTTTACTTCGGGCGGAAATGAAAGTCTGGGGAAGGGCCTGGTTGGAATTCAGGATGGTACCGAAATCCGAAAGCCGGACACAACTGGTTCAAACGGCGTACTATTATCCAAAAGGTTTGACAGGGAATATATATTGGTTTTCCGTAAAGCCGATTCATGCCGTTGTCTTTGCGGGCATGATTAAGGCTATTGCCCGCAGGGCTGAAACTGCTTGAGGGTGGAAGGAGAAATAAATAATGTCTGATGAAAAGAATGGCGGCAAAATAAATATCGGCGTCAGTGCCTGCCTTCTGGGGCAGAAAGTCCGCTTCGATTCCGGCCATAAGCATGACCGGTATATCACCGATGTTTTGGGAGAGTATTTCAAGTTTATCGCGGTCTGTCCGGAAGTCGAGGCCGGAATGGGTGTGCCGAGAGAATCGGTGCGATTGATAGCCGGACCCGACGGCCCTCGGATGGTTGGTTCCAAGACCGGCCAGGACTGGACCGAAAAAATGAAAGCCCTGACAGAGCGCCGCACCAGGCAATTGGAAACTTTTAAATTGAGGGGATATATTCTCAAAAAGGATTCTCCCAGTTGTGGTATGGAGCGGGTGAAATTGTACCCTGTGGCCGGTGGGGGAGCGCCGTCGCGAGATACCGGAGGTCTTTACGGCGACGCTTTGCTTAGACGTTATCCCCTTCTCCCGGTGGAGGAAGAGGGGCGCCTCAATGATGCGCCCCTGCGTGATAATTTCATCGTGCGGGTATTCGCTTACGACCGGTTGCAGAATCTTTTTGAAGGAAGATTCAGCCGGGGGGAGGCGGTGAATTTCCATGCCCGGCATAAATATCTACTCATGGCGCACAGCCCGGAACATTACCGGAAATTGGGACAACTGGTGGCGGCGATAAAGAAGCATACCCCTTCCGATTTCCGCGAAAAATACAGCACCATTTTCCTGCAGGCCCTGGCGGCAAAAGCCACGATCCGCAAGAATGTCAATGTTCTGCAACACATTATGGGTTATCTTCGCGAATTTCTTGATGGCGGCGAAAAAAAATATATACTGGGCATAATTGAGGACTATCATCGCGAATTGGTTCCCCTGGTGGTGCCGATAACTTTAATCAAACAATTTATCTGGAAATACGATGTCGAGTATATCAAGGATCAGTACTATCTCGACCCGCATCCCAAAGAATTAATGTTAAGAAATCATGTGTAGAGAACTCTAATCGGTCAGGGCGTCGCAGAGTCCTATAATCTTATATAATCCCTATATATCTCTATCAGGCTATTTTACTCGGCCGGGAACGGCTCCAGCCAGATGGCCCCGGTTTTGGGTCGCGGCCCGTTTTTGAATTTATAATTTACCATGTAAATAATGTCCACGATATTATACAGGTAGTCGCCGTTGACATTGGCTCGCCAGCGGGGATAGCGGATATCCGCCCCACCCTTGAACTTATAATCGATGTAGTATAAAATATCGAGAATGTTGACGTCGAAATCGCCGTCGATATCGCCGGGGAGATAATTAAAATCAAGATGCACCGGGCCGTCGCCGACCGTGTAACGGTCGATTATGGCACCCGACGAATCGATGGCATTTATGTAATCGCTGAAACTCCCGGCAAAAATCGTGGAGTCCTGGTAGGTAGCTACGGCCAGGCAGTTTTGATCCACTTCCAAAGGCCCGGTGTCGTCATGATAGACTTCCCCGGTTAAGGCATTATAGGTGTATACAAGACCGTCCTTGGTCCATCCCCCGGCCGCCAGATAGGCCACATCCAGGGGGGATATGCATATTTGTCCCGGGGAACCGCCGGTTACTATGCTGTCAATTAATTGATGGCTGTCGCCGTCCATGACATAGACCTTACCCCAGATAGTGAAATAATCGCCGGTGGCAACGGCGTGGATACGGTTCTGGCGGTCGACGGCCAGAAACTGGCAATTGATGCCGGCCGGAATAGTGGCCAGTAAATCATTGGTAGCGATATCATAGACCCGGACGAAGGCGGGATCGTATTCGTATGTCGCGAAATCGAAACCACTGCAGGCGACGAATAATTTATGGTCGAAGATGGCCAGCCCGGCGGGGCTTTTGCCGGTCGGAAATTTGGTGACGGTGCCGTTTATCACATCGACGCGGGCGATTTGATTTTCCAGAATCAGGGAGACGAAGACGTATTGGGAATCATAAAAAACCATCCAGTACGGATTGGAATTGGGGCCGGTACTGATGAATCTTACGGTCTGATTGCTATTCAAGTTTATTATCTGGATTTCATCGGTGCCAGAATTGACACAATAGGCCAGGGTGTCGCGAATTATAATCTGGTTGGGCGCGGAGTCGAAATCGGAACCGAGGGCGACAATATTATTCTGGACCAAACCGGTCGTTAGATTAATTCGTGAAAGGGATTCCCCCAGGGTATTGACCGTATAAGCATAAGGCTCCGCGGCGTGCCCCGCGGAAAAGGCCATAAGTGAAAGCGGGACTACTATTAAGTTTTGAATATATCGGCGTAACATAAATTACTCCTGTTGGTATCGAGCCATATTTCTTGGGATGAATTTTTATTCCACCCCGTATTTTACTTCGATATTACCGCCCCATAGACGCCCCGGCATGGGATAATGGGGCATGAGGACATAATCAACATCGCGGATATTATCCACCTCCAGGCGGGTCAGAACCTGCCAGCGATGATTTATTTTTACGGTCAAGGCCGCCCCGAAATCATCCAAACGATAGGCCGGATAACTGCGGGTATTGGCATTATTGACGAAGACTTCGTCCACCCAGCGGATATTGTACGACAGCGATAAGAGGCGGTACTTAAAGTCAATTCCCAGAGTGGTAATGTAATGAGGGAAAAAGACCAGTTGCCGGCCATATTGATTAGGATCGGCCACCCGGTTCAGGGCTGTGGTCAGACCATTTTGAAAACGGCATTTCAAAATGTCCTTTCCGAGCGCCAGAGTGACACGGTCCGAACGACCGGTAATTTGCGCCGCCGCCAGATTCTGGGGCTGCCAGACTCCCTGAAAATTTGGTTGCCAGATAATCAGGTCAACGACATGGGAATGAAAGTACTCCATCCCACCGGTGATATCGAACAGGCCCAACTTCAGATTTATCTCCGCCTCAATTTGCGAATGCTCCGACTTTTCCGGCCTAAGATTGGGGTTGCCGGCGGCGCGAACATCGCCTTTCCAGAACAGGGCATTCAACTCCGGAAGGCGATAGGAATGTCCATAACTGCCCCGGATGGCATAGGACAAAATCCCGGATTGGGAAATTCCCAGCCCGAAATGCGGCGAAAAATTTTCGGACTTTCGGCTCTCCGGAGTTTCCCCGGCGGACAGGCTATCCCTTTCGGTGACGGAAATATCGTATCGGCCCGCGGCTTCGCAGGCGATGGTGCCGATCGGCAAAAAATCTTTCAGGGGAATCTTTTGCTCCCAAACGGCGAACAGGCCGGTATTGAGACGGCGGGTTTGGCCTATCGACATGCTCGGCCGAAAGATATCGTCATGATGCAACCGGTCGCGGCGGTGTTCTGTCCCCAGATCCAGTTGTGAGCCGGTCCATAAGGTGCGCCGTCCGGTCAGACGCGCCGTATAAATATCGTTTTCAAATCTGGTGTTGAAACGAATTGCGACCGGTTCGGACGTGGTATCGATAAAGCGTTGGTCGTAGCGGGAGTAATTTAAATCCAATTTAATCTCGGTGGGCAGGGATTGGAATATCAGAGATGTTCCCGCCAGATAGTGGTTTTCGCGGGAATGGGCGAATTGATTCTGACGCGTGGCCCGATCCGGCAGGCCTTGCCGGGTCGAGGATAACTGGCCCGAAAAATCAAGCGCCAGATAGCGAGAAATTCGATATAATCCGGTCAGGAATATATCGTGGCCTCGAATGGCATTGTTGATGCGGGTCCCCGAATGAACCGTATCGGTTCCCCCGGAGCCCTCCGGCCGGTAGGAAAAATCGTAATTTCCGGCCGTCCGGCGCCAATGCCCGCCCAGTTTCAGAGATAGCCGGTCCGAGGGAATTATATCGCGGGCCGTCAAGCGGTACTCCTCGGTATCCCAGGAGGCGAAGCGGCTCTGGCCCTCCACCCGGATTTTTTTAAGCAGGGTTTGCGGCCGCGTAATGATATTGATAACACCGGCCAGGGCATCGGGGCCGAAACGGGCCGAGGCGCCGCCGCGGTAGATTTCGACACGTTCCACCATTTCCAGAGGAATCCCGGAAAGGTCCGCCTGGCCGTCGGCGGTATTATTCAGTTTCTGACCATCAAGGAGGACAAGAACCTGTTCGGGACGACTTCCCCTGATTCGTACCTGCGTACGTCCTTGAGGCCCGCTTTTTTGAAGGAACAGGCCCTCCTGGTTTTCCAGGAGTTCGGGAATGCTGGCAGCGCCGTCGGCTTCGATCTCTTTCCGGGTGACCACGGACATCCCGGCTATGGATTTGAATTCCCGTTTGGCCCTGACATTGAATTTGCCCAGATAGTAGGATTCCCGTTCCAGGTGGATTTGTATTGTGGCCGGAAGGTCGGGATGGACTTCCACCGTCGGACTATTCACGGTTTCGAAGCCGGGCGAGCTGATCTCCAGTTGGTAATTTCCGGGCGGGACGTGTTCGAAAGCAAAATATCCCCTGGTATTGGAAACCGTTTTCAGGGCCGTCCCGGCAATCGAGATTTCAGCCTCCGGCACGACCGCGCCGTCCTCGGAGAGCACCACTCCGCTCAAGCGGGAATTAGACAGGGCCAGGCTTTGCGGGGCCGGAATTGCGCCCGCGAGCAGAAGCACGAATAAAAGCAGCCAGGGGGGGGTTATCCCTCGAAGCGGCCGTTCGGTTGCGGCCAAAAAATATCGCCACATAACAGATGCACCTGTTGCCTGTGGCGCGATAGATCGTTGAACCGATCAGCCCGCGCTGATGGCAACCGAATGAAGATGGTGATGCGGCAGGCTTCCTGGCTTCGAGCCTCGAACCCTCGTCCGGCGCCTTCCCAGTCGCCGTAGCGACCAGTGGCATTATTGCCGTCGAAGTAGCTCTTACAGTAGCGGGGCTGCGACGGATTTGCACCGTCTTTCCTATTATCCGCCCTTCGTGGGCGGCACCGCCTCGTTGTTAATTTAAATATAGGCCAGTGATTATTCCTGTCAAGGCAAAAACGTCGAAAAAAAACCGCCCGCGGAATGCGGGCGGTTAAAATCATGATAATGACTATTTTACATGGGAACTTTTTCGGGAGTCCGGGCCGGCTGCGGGTAAGAAGGACGCGCCGGGGCGGCACTGAAGGCCAGGTAAAGCAAGGCCACGAAGTTGATAATCGGTATCAACATCAGGAAACCCCAAACGGCGCTTTGACCGCAGCGCCGAGCGATTTCCATCCATATCATGGCGATGGCGACAATGTTCACGATGGGGATGAGAAACAGGAAAATCCACCACCAGTCTTTCCCCGCCATTTTGAAAGACTGAAAAACCTGAACGATGGGGATGAAAGCGTACCAGGGTGCATGATGTTCGACTTTTTGGGCTATTTTGTACTGGCAGAAACTGAAGAAAAGGTACAGTCCCAGCCAGATAAGCCAGATCATGCCGAAAATTCCGGCGGCGGCTTCTTGTTCGTACATAAGGGACCTCCACGATTGGGTTTTGGAGATTTGCGCTTCGTAAAGAAAGCGAATCCTCGATATTAATTAATATTATCGGAAACGGAGGCGGCCCACTTGCGGAGTTTTCCCGGCTGAAATAGAACTCCTGAAGGTGTGTTCTTTTTTTGAACAAACCGGGAATCGGCCTGGCAATTATGTAAATATCCCGTCGCAGCCGTCAAAAACGTCTTGACTTCGACCGTCTAATTCGTAAAATATAGTATAGGGCCGGTTGGATATTGAATATCCAATCAGGAATTTTACGAGATTTTGGGGCTTGCGGCCCTTTGGGCTAACCATGATGCGCTTCGCGTGTTAAATAATTCGGGACGGGGAATAATGCCCAGGCTGCCCCGGCCATGGATTATTGACTATCAAAATAAGGAGGATTTATGGAACATAGAACCGTCCACAAAATCAGACCCCCGGGTCAGAGAGTTAATTTTATCCGTTCCCTGGATCGAATTCGCGGGCTAGCGGACAGGGAAAAGGAAATGCTTCGGCCCGTTATTCGTGAATTTCCCTTCTGGATTAACTCCTATTATCTTAACCTGATCGACTGGAACAACCCCCATGACCCTTTGCGCCGCCTTATAATTCCTGACCTGGGCGAGTTGGATGATTGGGGCGAATCGGATGTCTCCAATGAAAAAGCCGTTACCGTCGCTGACGGCGTACAACATAAATATCCCCGAACCGTTCTTTTCCTGGTAACCGAAAACTGTGCCGGGTGTTGCCGCTATTGTTTTCGAAAAAGGATTTTCCGCGACGACGGTTGTGAAACGGCCGGAAACATCAATGAGGGACTGGATTATATCAAGGCTCGTCCCGAAGTCGATAACGTCCTTCTGACCGGAGGTGATCCCCTGATGTTGTCCACCCGCCGCCTGGAAAATATCATCAGGGAATTGAGGAGTATCGAGCATATTCGAATTATCCGTCTGGGGACAAAAATCCCGGCGTTTAACCCCCGTCGCATTCTGGATGATCCGGAGTTGCCCAAAATGCTGGCTCGATACAGTTATCCCGAAAGCCGGATTTATATGATTGCCCATTTCGATCATCCCCGCGAATTGACATGCGAAGCCAGAAAGGCCGTTAATACTATCCAGGCGGCCGGCGTGATTATATTAAATCAGAATCCTATCATTCGCGGTATTTCGGATCAGCCCGATACCATGGCGACATTATGGAAAGAATTATCATACCTGGGCGTAGCCCAGTATTATGTTTTCCAAACTCGTCCCACGATCGGTAACAAGCCGTACACAGTGCCGATCGTAGAAGCCTACTTCAAAATTGAGGAAGCTAAGAAACGATGTTCCGGTTTGGCCAAGCGGATAAAATATGTCATGTCACACTCATCCGGAAAAATCGAGATTGTCGGCGTCGACCGGCGGCATATATACATGAAATACCATAGAGCCAAACATCCTCGGGATGACCAACGCTTTTTTGTCTGTTATCGCGATGACGAAGCCTTCTGGCTGGACCAATTGAAACCGGCGGACAGACATCGGAGTAATAACGAATTTCGAGGCATGACATTATCACCCTCATGGAATTGATTTATTCATGATGGAAGCCTTGTTGGGGCCGTGTTATGTCCGCGGCATTGAGCCACAATTAACCGGCCCGGTATTGACCGCGACGTGAGTCGGAAGAAAGGCTTTCAGCCCCGGTCATAATCATGATCGGGGCCGGAGGCAGTTGAATTTCGGCTCTATTCGAGGGGGCCGTCGATAAAGCGCTTCCTGAGATTGGCCAGAACCGTATCCCAGGCGCGGTCGAAATATTCAAAAAGTTTATCCCATTCCTCGCCTTCGCCCCAGCCCAGGTGAGCCAGTTCAACCGATGTCTTGCCCGGCTCGATTTCCCGAAAATGAAGGACCACATGGGTTCTCTTGTCTCTTAACTTTCCAAATGTCGGCGGGGCGTTCCATTCGAAGGAGAGCATTTCCGGGGGAAGATAACTCAAGATAAAACAGTCTTCGGAGCCGCGCTGGCCGTATGGTGCCTCGAGAAGGAATTGAATTTCGAATTTACCTCCGACCCGGAGTTCAATCTCGGCCGCCGGAGAGAAAAAGGATTTTAGTCCTTCCGAGGTAGTCCAGGCGGCCCAAACCTGATCCCGTGAGGCCGGAACGATAATATCCTTGCGCAGGTCTCTTTTCGAGAATAATTTCGGTAAACGGTCCGGGGGGAGATTATGAGCCATCAGAGAGACAGCCATTTCGTGGAGTTCATAGCGATGCAATCCGGCCATAACGGAAGGGTCATTTTTCATGATGGCATTAGCTTCATTTTCGTCGGCAGTCCGCAATACAACCAGGCCGAATTTGTCACCGAAACAAGGCCCGGCCATCAGGACTTTTTTCTTATCCACCAGATCTTTCAAATAGATAAAATGTCGCGACATGACTTTTTCTTCATCGGGGGTCATATCGTCGGGCCATCCGGGCCGAAGTCCGATAAGTTTTCCCAGGTATTCTTTGTATTTTGGCATGGCAGGTTCCTCAACTGGTTCAGGTGGCGTTTGGCTCCGGGGGCCGGGGGCAGCCATGACGGCTGAAATTACTATCGCGAATATCCCGCTTTTTATGAATTCGCCGGTCCTTTTTTTCGAAAGAGGGGCCATATTACCTCCTTAAGTAACGGCCGGAGTTGATATCATATTTAATAAAATTACGGCGGCGGCCATAAAAAATCAAGACCCGCCACATCACAATTCTATTGCCATTAATTGAGATTGGCGGTTTCTTTCGAGCGGCCCGTATATTTACGTCGGCCAGGATTGAGCAAACGCAAGTATGAGTGGGCAGGAACTTTTAGGAATTGATGTTAACTTTCGCAAAACATAAATCCACCCTTCGATTTTGGGCAATAATCGGCCTTCTGGCGTTTTCTGCCGTGACCCTGCATGTTGCCCTTGGCCACGGCCATGGTGAAAATTCAGGGTCCAATGAAAATCATGACAAATGTCCTCTCTGCCATTTTGCCGCCCAGGTTCTTCCGGCCCTTCCGATTTTTGCCCTGATCCTGGAATTGCCGTTTCTTTTTGTACTTTCAAGTATCAGAGAATGCACCTGCGAGAAAGAGATTTTTCGTTCTCACGAAAGCCGGGCCCCGCCCGCAATCTCTTTTTGATTTCACGTCTGTTGTTTCCCAATTAATCAGCATTTGAATAAGGGCAGGAGTTTTCTATGCTTATGAAAAATATGTTACTTATCTCGATTCTTCTCCTGGCATTTTGGGGCATCGCCCATAGCCAGACCACCCTTAATCCCGACATCTCGCTTATCGGGAATATTCGCGCCTTCAGTCACGATGACAAGGCTCGTCCGGAAGAGAAGGAGGAATTGAATCTCGCCGATCCGGAAATAGAATTGATGGTTTCAGGATATCTTAATCCCTATGTCCGGGCCGATGCCGTCATAGCGTGGGAAGGCGAACATAATGCCGAAATAGAAGAGGCCTATGCCACCGTCCTTCGGGGACTTCCCCTGGGGATGAACCTCCGCGTCGGCAAATACCTCCTTGAATTCGGGCGTCTCAACCCCGTTCATCCGCATGCCTGGTCATTTATTCAAAGGCCCCTGCCGCACCAGTATTTCTTCGGCGAGGAAGGCCTTAATGATATGTCCGTCAGAGCCTCCTTCCTGCTTCCCACGGGATCGGCCTATACCGAGCTAATGGGTGGGTTGCTTAAGGGTGATGCCCTCTCGGGGCATGGCCATGAACACGAGGAAGAGGCCGAGGAAGAACATGCGGAAATCAAAAAGGACTTCGGCTTTTTCGGACGGCTGGCGACCTCGCTGGCTTTGACCGAAAATGCCGAATTGGCCATCGGCGGGTCGGTGCTCAATGCGGTCTATACAGTCACTGAGCCGGAAATTGAAAGTGAAACCGCAGAGCAGTTGCGCGCCTGGATAGGCGGAGTGGATATCAAATATAAGTACAAACCTTCCCGGTATACCGCTCTTCAGGTGGAAGCCGAGGGCCTGATCCGTTCGGCGGAAAAGGCCGACGGTGGAAGTTTAAATTCATACGGCGGTTACGGATATGTCGACTATCGCTTCCGGCAGAAATATAGCGCCGGCGGGATCTTCGAATATATTCATCTGAAAGAACTTCACGAAGGTGAAACCGAGGTCGAGGACAATAATGTCTGGCGGGCCGGAGTTTTTCTGGGCTTTTGGCCGGTGGAAGAAACCAGCCTGGTTCGCCTGGTCGGGCATTATACCGATCCCGGTGAAGGCGACAGTTTCTGGGAAGCCACCCTGCAACTGATTTTCAGCCTGGGGCCACACCAGCCCCACAATTTCTAAAGGGAGGGCGCCAAAATGATAATAATCAAGATCCTAACAATCCTGGCGGTTCTGACAGGGAGTGTCCTGGCGGAAATAAAGGTGGTAACCTCCACCTCCGACCTGGCCTATTTTGTCCGTGAAATAGGGAAGGAAAAAGTAGAGGTTGAGGCGATTGCCCCGCCTGACGCCGATGTGCATTTTGTCGAGGTTCGTCCCAGCCACATGATTAAAGTCGCCCGGGCCGATATTCTCTTAAAAGTTGGCCTGGAACTGGATATGTGGATGGATAAAATCGTCGATGGCTCCCGGAACAGCCGGCTGGTCATTGTGGATTGCTCCAAATATATCCGGCCGGTGGAGGTCCCGGCTTTCAAGGCCGATGCCCGCTATGGCGACCTGCATCGTTTCGGCAATCCTCATTACTGGCTGGGACCGCAGAATGTCCCGGCTATCACCGATGTCATAGTAGAGGGGCTATCCCGCCTGGCTCCGGGGGAAGAATCATATTTTCGGGCCAATCAGAAACAACTGCTGGAAAATATCGAGACCGGAGTTGCCGCCATAAGGGATAAACTGGATAAATTGAAAGGCCGGGAGGTTATATTTTATCATAATTCCTGGCCTTATTTCAATGAGTTTTCCGGACTGGTTGCCACCGGGTTTATCGAGCCCTATCCCGGGGTACCGCCGACACCGACCCATATAAAGGAACTGATTGATCTCGTCACTCAAAGCGATATCAGGGTAATCGCTATTGAACCGTATTTTGACCGGCGAGTACCAGATAAGATTGCTTCAGCTTCGAAAGCCCAAGTGGTAATCCTGCATCCCTCTATCGGGGGGCGACAGGCAAATGAATCTTACCTGGATTGGCTGAAAGGGAATGTTAACGCCCTTTGGGAAGCCTTGCCATGATGGAATATTTGGACTTTTTGCTTTGGCCGTTTCTGACGTCGCTGGTGTTGGTGGGAATACATGTTTATTTCGGATTACATGTCATCAAGCGGGGAATAATATTCGTCGACCTGTCGCTGGCGCAAGTAGCTGCCCTGGGGACCACCTTTGCCTTTCTTTTCGGATATGATCCCGATGGGGATTTATCCTACTGGTTTTCCCTGGCCTTTGCCCTGGCCGGGGCGGCTATCTTTACCCTGACGCGCAAAGTGGAAAGTCATATTCCCCAGGAAGCGATCATCGGTATCGTCTATGCCGTCAGTTCGGCGGCGGCCATTCTGGTGGTTAGTCATTCGCCGGAAGGTTCCGAACATATCAGGCATTTGCTGGTTGGGTCGATTCTGACCGTAACGCCGGCGGGGATGCTTAAGACGACCGCAGTCTATACCCTGGTCGGTCTTTTTCACTGGCTGGCGAGGAAACCCATTCTCGGCCTGACCTTTAACGGCGGGACGGGGCAGGCCAGGGTCAGGTTATGGGACTTTTTATTTTATGCTTCCTTTGCCGTGGTGGTGACTTCGTCGGTGAAAATTTGCGGCGTTTTGATGGTGTTTATCTTTCTGGTCGTGCCGTCGGTATTTGCGGCTCTGATAACGGACAGCATCGGCCGCAGACTATTGTATGGCTGGATTTTCGGCCTGATAGGCTCCGCTATTGGTTTGATATTATCGGTCGGACTGGATACTCCCACCGGGGCGACTATCGTATTTACTTTTGGCATGATGCTGCTATTGTACGTTCCCTGGCGATATATTCGTCGTTTGGCTTAAATGGGCTTAAAGGAGAAGGGCCGGACTAATCGTCCGGCCCTTTTTTGTCAGGGGGCTGACAAAGAGGCGGAATTATAATCGGGCAAGGCGGCGCCGGATAATTCTTGAATTGTGCTCCCTCAAGAATTCAGATACCGGCAGGGCTGGCGAAAGCGCCGGTTTCATGACATCGGCGCCGTTTGCCCTTAAAACTGGTTATATCCTTTCTAACTGCATGACGGGGCCGTTCCGTTTTTGAATTTGTAATTAATCAAATCCAGAATATCCAGGACGTTTATCGCCCCGTTGCGATCGATATCGCCCGATTCCATGGGAATCGGCGGCGGGCCATTCTGGAATTTGTACTGGATCAGGACAATTATATCCAGAATATCCACCGTCCAGTTCTGGTCGACATCCCCCAGGTTTGGTGTCGGTTGGATCACGAGAAGAGCGAACCGTGCATGATCCTGCGGATCCGCCTGCGGGCAGGGGTGAAGAGGATCCCCGGCGCAGATTTCGACAAACATGATGGTGTCCATAGGACAACAGGTGCCGCCGAACGTATAAACGCCGGTGTTGGGATCGATTTCCCCGACGCCATCGACCATGTGGAAAGTTAGGGGATCGCCATTACCGTCGACAGCATCGAAATCATAAGTAAAAATACCGGACGGATCGTTGGTGATTAGTGATGGGTAAGGTAAAAACTCCGGGGTGACATTGGGGAGTTCCCCGATATAGACGCTAATGGGCTGGCCCCAGAATCCGGCGGCGGCCGCAGAAATAATCTCGGGTAAAGCCCCGGCCGATTTCAATTCCATAATAGATATGGCACCCGCCGGGAGACTTCCGTCGGCCAGAGTCGTATCCTCAAAGTCCTGATCAAGGAGCAGGAGCCTTAATTGACCGTCGACAACTTCATATCCGTAGCCGATATGCGCCGCGGCAGGGGACAGATTAACGCTGATATCTTCCGTACTCAAATCGGGGGCGGAAAAATCCAAAGCCAAAATCCCCACCGGTATGGAGAAATCGCCGCTAATAATAAGCGAGGAATCCGTATCGGAGACCTCGATCATGCCGGTCCCGGCGGCCATCGCCCCGCCCTTATTCGGTATATAGGTGCCTTCGATTATTCTAAGCATTAAAACCAGGTCAGCATAGGTCAGACATAATCCGTCACCGTTGATGTCGGTGGCGGCAATTTGGAGTTCGGGATTTATATGAAAGGCGGAAAGTCCGTAGATAAAGTAATTAGTAAATAAAACCATGTCGGCGATTTCATAATTAAGATAATTAAGATTAATGTCACCGATCCAATTGATAGTGCTGGAATTGGCGATGTAGCCGTCATGGAAGTTAATCATTCTAACCGGCGGCGAAGGCGAACCTTCGAAGCAAAATGAGGGCGCCCCTTGAATGGTCGGTAATACCGCCTGGGGATTCGTGATATCCGCGCCGTGGGCGCTGAAAACCCGATCGGATACGGCCAGTATAGCTCCGGCCGAAAGGGCGATGGCATTGTCACTGCAATCCCTCCAATAAAAACGGAGCGGTTCTATATACGGCGTGTCTTCCAGGCCCGGTGCAACATTGAAGACCAGTTCCAAAAATTGGCCGTTGCCAGTCGGGGGGGGATTGGGATTGGTATTACCATCGTTAATTTCATGAACGCCGACGATGCGGATTATATGCGTGGGGCAGTTGGGGCAAAGGGTATCGGCCAGGCCGGTGCGCCAGGTGAAATATTCCATGATACCATTTTCGATTAATTCCCCGGGAAATACAGCGCCAAGACTAACCAGGCCGCTGTCATAACCGATTAAAAAATCGAATCCGTGAATGGGCTCGGAGCCGGCGCTCTTGATGATATCGACATAAACCGGTTCTTCGCTCAATGCCGCGCCGTTTACGGTATCGATCCGGAACTCGTAGGGGATCGGATCAGCCTGGGCGCCTATTCCGACAAATAGAATAAATGCCGTCAGCGACATGATCCATTTGGCCGCCGGGAACGGCCTTTTCAAGAACAACATATTTTCCTCCCGCGGGTGAGGGGTGATAATTATTATCTGCGGCACCGGAGTATTTTCAATTAAATTTCCAAATCCCATGCAGTCCCAATCGAATTCACTCATAACATTGGGGAGCGGGACCGTCATTAAATTTAAATTCGATCATGTATAGTATATCCAGGATATTGATCACTCCGTCATGGTTGACGTCGGCGCTTTCCAGTCTTTCAGGCGGCGGATTTTGCTTGAATTTGTAATTTATGAGATCGACGATATCAATGATATTAATCGCCTTGTCAGCGTTACAATCGCCACAGAGAAGCACGGCCAAGGAGCCATCTTTGATATTAACCCTGGTCGTATCCAGAGTTGCCACGAGAAAAGTATCGATATCGGTGGAGTCGGCCGGGAGTCCCGGAATTTGTTCCCATGCGAGACAAACATCTTCATACCATATCATACAATCGAAATAGTCCGTGTCGACTACCTCGGTGGTATTAATGCCTATGCATTGCGTCTGGGGATTGGTAAAGCAGAAGTAATCCAGCATTTGATCGACGATGTAAATAAAAACCGTAGAATCGGTAACCGTATCGGGGATATCATAGATGTCGGCTTTGAGTTTAAACAGGGGGATATCGCCGGCCTGGGGATATTCTATGGCCCGGGTATATGGCGGGGTGGAATTTGAAAGTCCCTTTACGACCAGATTATAGGGGTTATCCCCCAGATAATACGTGATGATAGTGTTCCACCCTGATATCAAAGTTCCGGTGGTATCGATAATTTCGTCAAGTTGCAGGATGTCCGGTTGTTCCAGGACAAACCACATTTCAAAAGCGATGACAGAATCGGTGTAATTTTCCATATAAACGGGGATGCTTATATCCTGCTGATTGGGCCAGCCTACGGTGGAATCGACTCTGACCTTTAAATCATAGGCCTGTGTCGCATTAAGAGAAATTATTAATCCAGCCAGAAGTACGGCGGCCGAGATGATAGCCAAACGTTGAGGTTTTGTGGTGAGGAACATATTACCAACCTCTCTCGAAAGAATACAGAATTGCCACTCTATCTATCCGTCAGCCCTGACTCGAGAAGTAAAAAGACTCAAATCCGGGCGATATTATCAATCGGGTACCGTCGCCGCCGGTGTCCGCAGATGTTATCTTCGACGGCGACGGCCCTTTTCCCTAAACGCCCCCTCCTCGATAAAAACGCGCATGAATCCTCCCTTCGGGTGTAATTATTCGGCGTAAACGGCCCCATTATAAAAATCCACGAGACGAACATTGGTGGTTTTGCAGACCAAAGGCTGGCCGCCCTTAAATTTATAATCGATATAGTAAATTATATCGAGAACATCCACACTGCCATCGGCGTTGACATCGGCGGCCACCAATGGAAATGGGGCCGGCCCACCCTTAAACTTGTAATTAACCAGGTACATTATATCGAGAATGTTGGTGACTCGGTCGCCGTCACAGTCGCCGCATACCGCCAGACAATCATAAGGCATGCCTGTCCCGGTCGGCAATTCCGACACGGTGTCGGTTATTTCGTTATAGGCGGTGCCGTCGAAGGAATGTACACCACGGGAATTACCCTGAAGAACATTGAAGGGATTGTCAGTTATATAGGTAAAAGCCAGGCCGTTGACGGCGCAGTTATTCCAGAAGAACTCGACCGGCAGAAAGTCGATCTGGGGAGGGAGATTTTGGGCTATTGTAAAGGTAATTGTCAAAAGAATTAATTCATCCGGAATTATTTTAATACGGCCGGTGGCCGGGTCGTTTTTGGGGTGATGGGAGCCGTCGTTGGCATCGGCAATAGCAAGGATATTGACCATTCCGGTCGGGCACTCGCCATAGCAACCGGGGAAGGGTCCCATTTCGGTCGAAAAATATTCCCATTCATAATCACCGGGAATATCGAACAAAATTCCGGACTCTATGGCGGTGATCGTCAGCAGGCCGGCGGGAAAACCGATCATGAAATCGAATCCCCGGATCTCCTCGGTTCCGAGCGTCTTGATGACCGGAACGGTAACCACCGCCCCCGGGGCCAATTGCGGGATGGGTGTAATTTTAATCTCGAAAGGGATGGGATCGCCTTTAACCGAAGCCCCCCCCCAAAGGGCCATCACCATAAAAAGTGATAGAAACGACCGGCCAAAAAGAAACCGCCCGGACTCATTGAAAATCGACATCTTACCTCTCAAGGCAAAAAGATGCTATTTTAATTCAATCCGTTAGCGGTGTTACAATAAGATAAGTATTATTCCTATTTTTTCTGCGAACAAAATAAATATAGATGATTTATCCGCTATGTCAACAGAAAAATTTGCAAATCGTGCCTTCCTATTGCGGGGCGGGCCCGCCCTTGAAAATATAATCTATAAGATAAATGATATCCAGCACATTACTGACCCCATCCCGATTGACATCGTCGGAACCCGGTATTACCGGGGCCGGTCCGCCTTTGTAACGATGATTTATCAGGTAAATAATATCCAGGATATCGACGTTTTTATCGTCATTAACATCCCCGGAAATATGGCCGATCATAATTATCTGTCCCGTCTGGGATGCGGGGTTGCCATTATCAAAGGTCAGCGAAAGTCCATAATTCAATGGTCTTCCGCCCCAAATCAAACCATACCCCAAAATGAAATCGCGCATGCTGAAGTCAACTACATATACATAGCCGAAAAACCCGGGGTAATTGTTTTGACGGAGGCAGGATATCATGGGAATAGTCCCATTTAGAACAAAAGATGTGGTGTCAATTCTGCTGGTTCCATCGTAAAGGACGATATTCCCCAGGATTACCCTGGTCACCATCGGTTCGACCGCATTGGCAAAGATTACCCATATCGAATCCGGGACCATAATAGACCGAGCCGACCATTCGCAGGCATCTCCCAGGCCATCGCCGTCGGTATCTTCCTGTCCCGGGTTATATGTCAAGGGACAATTATCTTCTTCGTCGGGAATCCCGTCATTTTCGTCGTCGTCGTCGCAGACATCACCGAATTCATCGAGATCGGAATTCAACTGATCGGGATTATAAATTTGCGGGCAATTGTCGGTTGGGCAAGTATTTTCAGGATAACCGGGATTGCCGTATCCGTCACCGTCGCTGTCGGTGCAGGGATCGCAAACATCGCCTATGCCATCGCCGTCAAAGTCCTCCTGGCCAGAATTGGCTATATCCAGGCAGTTGTCGCAGACATTCCCGACGCCGTCGTAATCTTTGTCTAACTGATTGGCATTCCATTTATGGGGGCAGTTATCATCGGGGCAGGTATTTGGCTCGAATTCGGGATCGCCGAACCCGTCGCCGTCGGTATCGGTGCATTCGTCACAGATGTCTCCGTAGGAGTCGGAATCCGTATTGGCCTGATCAGGATTATAGGCATATACGCAATTGTCTACGGGACATGTATTGGACGGGTAGCCGGGATCCCCGAATCCATCGCCGTCGGTGTCGGTACATTCATCGCAGGAATCGCCTATACCATCGGCATCGATATCGGCCTGATCGGGGTTATAAACCATAGGGCAGTTGTCGTCCGGACAGACATTCGCTGGGAATCCGGGATTGCCGAAACCGTCCCCGTCGTAATCGGTACACTCATCACATAAGTCACCTGCGCCGTCGCCATCGAAGTCGCTTTGATCGCTGTTATATAATAAGGGACAATTATCACAGATATCGCCGAGACCGTCTCCGTCGGAATCATTTTGCCCGGGATTGGCAATATCCGGACAGTTGTCCGGGAGACAGGTATTGAAGGGATATCCCGGGTTGCCGAGTCCATCGCCGTCGCTGTCGGTGCAATTATCGCATAAGTCGCCCTGGCCGTCCCCGTCGCCGTCTTCCTGGCCGGGGTTGAATATCTCGGGACAATTATCGGTAAAGCATTCGTTGCCGGACAAGCCGGGATCGCCGAAGCCGTCGCCGTCAGAATCGATACAATTAAAATCCAGGTTCCAGCAAAAGGGACCCTCAAAAACCGGTTCGAATGGGGAGGGAAATAGCCAGTTCCAATCCGGGGCCTGCCCTTCGGCCGCCGCCGCAGAGTCTATGCAGATAATACCGGCCTGGCCGCCCGCCGTGGAGTCAACCTGAAGGTTAAAGCGAATGTAAGAAATGAATTCCGAGGATGGGGGCAGGCCCATTCCCTGGTACAGAGTAAGGGCCGTAATATTAATGGTATCGGGCAGAATACCGTCAAAACCGCAATCCGCCGCCCCGAAATTAAAGAACGTAAAACTAAAATAATCCGACCAGCCATTGATCAATTCAATGCTGCCAAAAATATATCCGCCGCCGACATTTCGGTGAGTAATGGTTCTTATGGAGTTATCGGGGCTGTAGAAGTGAAGCGTAACTCCCCCGCCTTCGAGAGATACCCCCGACTGGTTTTTTACGGCAATATCAATGGACAGTGGAATCCCTTGAGGCAGCGTTCCTTGTGATTCCTGGGGGGATTGTGCCCTGAAGAAGAGATTTGATTCGGCGTTGGATAAAACCGGGGACGACAAAGTCAATAAAATCAGAAGGAGGGCCGTTTTGGTAAACATATCTTCCTCCGGCCGGAATATGGGTTCGATACAAATGAAGAGCGGGCCGCTAATTTACGGCCCGCTCCAAAAAGATATTATTCCACTCCCCAGCAATAGGGGCTGGGGCCACCCTTATACTTGTAGTCTATCAGGAAGATTATATCCAGAACATTCACCGGGCCATCGCTGTTGACATCGCAGGCCGCCCAAATAGCCGGACGGGGTCCGCTTTTAAACTTATTATCAATTAGATATACAATATCCAAAATATCGACATCGTCATCGTTATCGACATCACCACAAACTTTCAGGACACTGACAATAACCTCTGAAGTGTCAGCAAAATTCGGCTCGCAAAAGTCTCGGGCGGAAATGGTTAAAGGATATTCTCCTTTGAGTTGGGCAAAACCGATAAAGGTCGCCGTGGAATCATTGAAACTCACCCCGGGAGGCAGAGTTCCGGACAATATGGTCCAGTCGTAGGGAGGGGTACCGCCGCCGCCGTCGGCCTGGATCTGATCATAATAGACCGCTCCCTGCGTACCTCTTTTCACTTTATCGTTGACGATTTCCACGTTGCGGCGCTCGTTCCGTTTCAAAGTGGGGTCGCCCTGAAGGGTCATACCGTAAAACCAGCAGACCATCCAGGGTTCCATCCCCCATGAGGCATGTACGGCGAACCAGTCGCGTAAAGACTCGCCAATTGTTGCGCCGTTTCCAAAGGGTTCATAGAAAAATTCAAAATCCAGCATAGAACCGGTTTTGGTACTTCCCACCGCGGCCAGGCCGTGGTCGGGGCCGAAAATATACCACCCGCCCATATTATCGTTTTCCACATAAGAGCAATTGGAGCAGGCAAACAGGTTATAAAAGGTCGCGGGCGGATCCATGCTCTTTATTTCCGTATTGGTCGTTACACCGCCGCCGGCCGGTGATGAAAAATAGTGGGCCCAGGGGCTGGAATGAACGCATACCTGAACAAATTCGTACCCCTTTCCCAGATATCTTTCATAGGCCGTGTCAACCGTCCGGTATATATCATATTCAAAATGGCGGAAACAATAGGCCATCGCCATGTTGGCGTCCCAGTATTCAGAACCGACCGACCAGTCATCGTCGACAAACATCAGTCCCCGATAATTCGGGATAAATTTTTTCTCGCGATAATCATGGTTTTTGGCGAAATAAGTATGTAACAGAGAGATTTCATTTGAGCCCCCCATTAAAAGGGTGCTCGCATAAAGCCGTCCGAACCAGATTTCCGGCGCGATATCGCCGGTATGGGTGTCATAGAAGCCATTGGCATCGGAATCAACGAAAGTGCCGTTCAAATCCATATAGTAGTAATCGCAGGGAAATAATTCGTATTCCTTTTCGTCCCAGCATTCCGTTTCATACCAGATTACGGGCAGGTCACCGATCATCAGGCAGCCCACAATTCCATCCTGGTATTGTGCGGCCAGAAAGGTTCGAAGTTCCTGGGGAGTGCCCTGGGTGGACGAATAGACTTCGGTGGAAAATCCCTCCAGGGCCAGGTCGGCCAGGTAGACGTCGATATCGGCCGCGATAGCGCTATATATTTCAGAAGCCACAATAACCAGATAATCGGCGGCCCGCTTATCTGTTCCGCTCTGGGCTACCAATTCTATAGTCAATGGTCCTGATGTTTGTCCCTTTCGGCTCTGCCACTCGCTATATGACAGCGGTTTCCGGCCTTCCGAGTCAATCCAGCGGGTTACCGGGAAATCCCTAATAGCCTCTTTTCTGGCAGCAATCTGCTCGGGCGTCAGATTCGTGTTATATTCTTGTAACTGATTTTGAGGTAAGGCGTTAGCCGTTAGGAGAAGAAAGGTGAGGGAAAAAATTGAAAGCCATTTATGGCTTGGCATAGATCCTCCCGAAAGTGAAAGTAGATAATATGTACTACATTTAATATAACCAAATTAGCGGTGGCGTCAATCAAGATTAGTGCCGGGACCTGATATTTATGCCCGTTTCCAGTTAATCCCGGGTCGAATTCGAATTACCAAAAAAGCGGCCCCAGAGGGGGCCGCTTTGCAGTAATGACAATTTAAATTATCCGCAATCGGGGGCGGGGCCTCCTTTGAATTTGTGATTAATCAGATAAATGATATCCAGAATATTGACCAGGCCGTCATTGTTAACATCGGCCGCCTCCAAATTGTCCGGAGCGGGACCGCCCTTAAATTTGAAATCAATCAGGAATATAATATCCAGGATATTCACCAGACCGTCGTTATTTATATCGCCGCAGACGAAACTCGAGGGCATCTGGAAAACTTGCCAGAACCCGTAGTTTACATTAATGGCGGCAGATCCGGATGGTCCCGCGGCCGTCTGACCGACCGTGGCCGAAAGACTGAATGAAGGGGCCGTACTCTGGACGGAACCACCGGAAATAACTTTCCTGTCCAGTCTTTCACCGGCCGCCCGGCTTTCGCCTGACAATAGCCCGAAGGCCAGAAGAAATCCCAGGAGGATTTTTATGTTAATTCGAGACATTTCCCGACCTCCTTTTAGATTTCACCTTGGGCCGCCAACTTGGTTACGATCGCCTTCAGTTCGTTAATCTGCGTTTCCAGTTCCGCAATACGCTCCACCTTTTGATCCAGTTCGCGGGAACGGCGGGATAATTCCTTGATGGCCGCCAGGGCGATGCCGGAGGGGTCTATGGTGGAAATAGAGAGGGAGTCATTGCCGACCCCGAACGCCGAGTAAAACTCCTGGGCGGTGGGGCCGATATGGGTGGCCTTATCGCCGCTGTTCTTATAATTCCATTGGGTGATAGCCAGGGCTTCCAGTTTATTCAGAAGTTGTTCGCCGTCGATGGGGCGGAAATTCTCTTTCAGGCGGGCATCCGAAGCATTGGCCCAGACAGAGCCGTCGCAATAGGCACCACCCGCGACATCGATACGATGCGTGGCATCGACGCCGACACCGAGCGAATTATCCAGATACCCGTCGCCATCCGAATCAAAGTCAACGACCGATCGATTGGCATTGACGATGATTATGCTGCCTTTGATCACACCTTTATTCTTCACTTTCATTAAAACCTGTACGTCGCTGCCTGCTGCCAGCATCTGTGCCGAATCAGAATCGACGGAAGAGGTCACTTGCCTATCTGCCAGCCCGTCGCCATCGTCATCGGCATCCAGCAATTGAACCGCAGATGCGTCATCGCACGTACTACTGATTGACCGGTTATGGGCGGCTCCCGTTCCCTTGGTCTTTATGGCCATTGCCGACGTCGTGGGAGTCAAACTCTGTGAAATCTCGCTTTCAGGGACGCCATCGCCGTCGTCGTCGATAGTACTTACCGTCGCGACATCTCCGATAGTCGTGCTTGAGGCGATCGAGGTGGTACGGGCGTTTGAAGCCCCGGTGCCTTTGGTTTTAATCGCCATACTGCTGGTTCCCGGAATGACTCTCATCACCGCCTCATCCTCCGGAATCCCATCATCGTCGGAATCATGATCAGTGGAGATTACGCTTCTGGTACTGTCGACTCCAACCATAGTCCGAAGTACATCACTTCCCTCTCTATCAAGATAGACTATCGAGCCGGATTTACGCTGAACCGTGGAGGTCATGCTGGTTTCCGCAAGTCCGTCCCCGTCAGAGTCGAATCTTTGCCCGAAATCGACACCCTGTGATTGTTTACTGACTGTAAAATTGGTGCTAATTCTGGCCGGGGTGCCATCGATACGGGCTTCCAGAGTCATATCCGAGCCATCCGAACTGCTGGAACTGGAAACGGAACTTTCGGCAACACCGTCGCCGTCGTCGTCGCAGTCGAGGTAATTGGTTGAGGCTTCATCATCGCAATCGGTGCCGGCCGAAAGCCTTTTGGCGCTGGTTCCCTTGGAATTGATTGCCAGGTGCGAAGTGGTGGGTGTTACGCGCAGTGATGCCTCGTTTTCAGGCACGCCGTCGCCGTCGTCGTCAATATCACACGACACGCTGGCGGCGGTGTCGTCGCACGCCTGTGAGGAGGATGTGGTATGCAGCAGTCCGATATTTTTAAGTATGTTCTCTAATTCGTGTAGCCTCGTTCGAGTATGGATGCTGGAACTGGAACTGCCGTCGGATATTTCGGCAACCTGCACCACGGAATCAACGGTGCACCGATTCTCCAGCTGACTTTCCGCTACCCCATCGCCGTCGTCGTCGATTTCACTGCGGTGAACGGCGCTGGATACGTCGGTGCCAGATAAAACCGATACAGTGCGATTGGCATCAGCTCCGGTTCCTTTGGTCTTGATGGCAACGGAGGAAGTAATGGGAGTGAGCCGCTGCGAATATTCGCTCTCCGGCACGCCGTCATCATCGTCATCACAGTCGCGGAAATCGGATACAGAATCCGGAAAGGCTCTTAACGTAATATTGGTGTATTTAACCTTGCCCGGTCTCTTGCGAGCCAGTTGAACCGTACTGGATTCTTCGTCGTCGGTAATCGAAACGCCGTCTTCTCCGCTGGAGCCGATATTGCCGACCCGAACGCGGTTTTGGGTGTCATTGGCAAGAACTTCAACGCCGTCCTCCCCGCTCGAGCCCAGGCAACAGGCGACCCGAACACTGCTGGATGAGGGATCAGCCAGTACCTCAATACCATCTTGGCCGCTTGAGCCCAGGTTTTCGCGCACTCGCAGCAAACCGCTTTCGGTATGAACATCACCGCGAATACCACCCGATACCATGGCATAAGGGACAGAACTCAAACGAATCCGAGGTTCCAGAGGTGCACTTCCGCCAATTTGGGTCTGAAGCCAAAGCGGCTGATCGCCCAGAACTCCGGAAATGGGATTGACGCAACCCAGGCAGGTGGCAAAAAGACCTGATTTGGTCGTTACCGGACGATCCTCGGACCAAACCATGGTACCGCCCAGAGAATCGGTCCAGAGACTAAGAATCAGAACATAATTTCCATCGGGGACAACGCTTCCCGTGGAGCCGGTCAGTTGACCCTGGAAAGCGATGGAGTCCGGGACTCCCGCCGAAAGGTTTGAAGCTATTGCCAGAATGGCAATTCCCATGAATAATGCGAGTGAAAGTCCAATTTTCATTTTTTCTCCTTGGCTGGCGATGTTAATGGTCCGGCAGCGCGAACTGCCTATACGTAGTGCGATAATACCCCTATACGTCCGGGTTTAATAATATTCTAACAAAATAGACATAATTAGTCTATAAATGCCGATTATCGCCATATTTGGCCGCATGACTACGGCAGCCTGGCCGGAAAGCCCGGATGAAAATACCGCGCGTATCGATAATGGCGCGAATTCACTCGATGTCGGCCAAGGGCTTGAAACAGTGTCTGGCTATCTTGCCCAAAATTAGGTTGGAAGATATTTGTGAAACAGGGAACTTGATCCTCCTTTTGTATTCCGCAAAAGGAGGCCAATAAAAAAAGCGGCCTGATGGCCGCTTTTTCGGTTAGGCTGAAAATTCATGTCACCCGCAATCGGGAACAGGCCCGCTTTGGAATTTGTAACTGATCAAAACCAGAATATCCAGGATATTGACGAGACCGTCATCGTTGACGTCCGCCGATTCAATAATAAACGGAGCCGGGCCGCCTTTGAACTTGTAATTTATCAGCAAAACAATATCCAGAATATTTACCGAACCGTCATTATTGGTATCTCCGCAGACAAATTCGCAGGCATCGCCGATACCGTCAAAATCGGCGTCTTCCTGTCCCGGATTATAAATCCAGTGGCAATTGTCGGCTAAATCCGGAACCGCGTCATTATCGTCGTCTTCATCGCATATATCGCCGAGACCGTCGGATTCGTTGTCTCCCTGGTCGGGATTGGGGTCGTCGGGGCAGTTATCGCAGGCGTCACCCACCCCATCGGTATCGGAATCTTCCTGGCCGGGATTGGCCGTCCCCAGGCAGTTGTCGCCGCTATCGCAGATGCCGTCAGTGTCGCCATCATTGAGGGGATCATTCGGACAGGCATCGCAGGCATCACCCAAACCGTCGCTGTCGCTATCCAATTGATCGGCATTGGCAATGGCCGGGCAATTATCGCAGGCATTACCCAGGCCGTCGCCATCGACATCGGCTTGATCCGGATTGGGGCTTTGGGGGCAGTTATCCGCAAAGAAATAAATTCCGTCGCCGTCAGAGTCTATCGTATTCAAGTCCTGTAAATTCAAGGCGATATCGGCCCGGGTGGTGGAATATTGATACATCACTTTTTGTCCACCGTCGCCGATATCGGAGCAACGATATTCTTCCACGATATTTTCGCCGATTTCGCTGACCTGTTCCGGGGCGCTCCAGGTGGCGCCGCCGTCGGTCGTACGGGTGGCATATAGGACCTGATTTTTAACGAAGGTGCAGACAAAGGTTTCGTTTTCGACATGCGCGATTTCGGGGTAATTCTCCAGTTCGGACGTCCCGGCAATCACACTCATATTGTCGAGATTCTCCAGGTCGCCGTCGTCGGTGAACCAGCAGACTATATCAACGTCGGAAACCGAGGCGGTGTCATTGTATGTGGCGGCAACCACGATCACATTGTCATCATGGGCGGCCACCACGGGGTAACGGATATGCTGGTGAACATCGGCAAATCCCTTTTCCATTATATAGGTGGGTTGATCCCAATTGTCGAACAGGTCCTGACGCACGAGCAATTGATGCTGGGCGACGGCCGGCTTAAACCAGTCATAAACGGCATACGTTTTGTGAGTAATCGGGTCGATATCGGCCGAGGTCGTTCGGCAACTGTCGTGATTGGCCAGATAACTTAACCAGGTATCGCCCAGGCTGTTTATCTGATAGAAGATATGCGGGGCATCGAAGAGATTAACGGTGGTCGAGGTCCTGCTGGCCACGGCCGATTGAAAGCCCCAGTTCCAGGGTTCGGGAATGTAATCGATAACGGCGATCTCATTCATTTTGATATGATGCCAGCCATAGACATTCCAGGGGGCCCACCAGCCGTCCCAGGTGGCGACATTGAGGGGATTGGGGAAATCAAGAAAAATAAAGGCCCCGCCGCTCTGAAAAGTGGAAGGCACGACAAAGGTGCCGTAAAATTCCGAACCGTTTCCGGAATAGTCGACCGAGGGATAAGTGGCGCCGTATAAATCCCAGGCACAACATAATTGCCAGGTGTCGCCGTTGTCTTCGGAGCCGTTCCACCAGATATACCCGTCAGGCAGGCCTTCATGATTCTGATACCCCCTGATAAGAGTATCATTACCGGCATCGCCCAGAGCCGGGTGCAAATGGGTCACGGCCCGGGAGCCTTCACGGGGTGTTTCAAATAGTCCGGGGAAACCATCTTTGATGGAACGATGTTGCTCGGCTTTAAGAACCATGCCTTCGGGCTGAATTTGATACACGGTCGAATTCATCTGCCGCGAAATTTCATCGGGGTTTGGCGCCGGACCGCTGCCTATCGCGATTGCCACCGTCGCCAATACGAGACCGAAACAAACGGCGGTTATTTTGGACGTGAGGGCCATGGAGAGACTCCTTTTTTTATAATTATTGTAAAACATTCGAAATAAATTGCAAAACGCAGTCAAAACGAAAGCCGATTAAAGGCT
Organism: Candidatus Zixiibacteriota bacterium; assembly: GCA_041752195.1. GTDB lineage: Bacteria > Zixibacteria > MSB-5A5 > GN15 > PGXB01 > JBGSHP01. The sequence goes on from JBGSHP010000030.1 coordinate 41,580, forward strand.
TATCCTCGCCCGGTTGGATTTTATTTACCGGGCCCGTCAGAACACTCAATTATAAACTAAGAGAGAAGCGAGTTCTTGTCAAATTATATCGAGGATTACCTATCACTTTCCCGTCGAAAGCGCCGGAATTTCCTGATTTTTAAGTGTTTTTAAAACCGGTTACAGGCTATTCTTTTGGACAAATTATATGGGGAGGTAAAATGACCTGGTTGCCCAAAAAAGTCTCCCGCAAGGTCGGGCTTCAGCCGGGCTCGTTGATTCATATCGGCGAACAGAAAGTCGAGCGGACGCGAATAAATTTGATAAACTACGGCGCCACCGAGTATCACGAACGGGAAGTCGCCTTTGTGGAGGAGTGCTTTCATTTTCGCGCTCCCGAGACGGTCACCTGGATAGATATCACGGGCCTGCACGACACCAGCGTTATCGAAAAAGTCGGCACCCAATTCAAAATCCATCCGCTTATGCTCGAGGATATTCTCAATACCGGCCTGCGGCCGAAGGCCGAATTCTTCGAGCATTATATTCTGATCTCGATGAAGATGCTTTATTACAACAATGCCGAGGACGAAATCATAAGCGAGCAGGTCAGCATGGTTTTCGGCAAGGACTTTGTTATAACCTTTCAGGAACGGGAAGGCGATGTTTTCAATCCGGTACGGGAGCGGATAAAAAAGAATGTCCCGCGAACGCGCCTGCTGGGTCCCGATTATCTGGTTTATTCTCTGATGGATGCGGTGGTGGACCAGTATTTCCTCGTTCTGGAACGAATCGGCGAGAAAATCGAGGATCTCGAAGACAGCCTGGTTGAGAAACCGGGTCCCGAAAGCCTGCAGACTATCCACGATTTAAAGCGCGGTTTGTTATATATTCGGCGGGCGGCCTATCCTTTGCGCGAGGCCGTCGGCAATCTGCAATTGCACGAATCCCCGCTGGTGAACGAGTTCACCTATTTCTATTTACGCGATCTTCAGGACCATGCGGTTCAGGTCGCCGATACGGTTGAAACTTTCCGCGAGATGGCTTCGGGGCTTCTGGATATCTACCTGTCCGGCATCAGCCATCGCATGAATGAGATCATGAAGGTTTTGACCATGATCGCCACCATCTTTATCCCGCTTGGGTTTCTGGCCGGCGTGTACGGCATGAATTTCGACACCTCCATCAGTCCTTTAAATATGCCGGAACTGGAAATGAAATTCGGGTATATAATATTCTGGATGATATCGATTTCGACGGCCCTGGGGATGATTTGGTATTTCCGGAAAAAACACTGGTTATAGAGGAATCCTCAATCGGCCGCAGCAACGCGCTATTCCTGGCGGCAAGGAGGATTATAAAATATGATGGATTGGCAGGATTTTCTGGATAAAGCCGACGTCTGGCTTAAGGTCAGCGGCATCAAGATCATTCTTATTATTCTCGGGACTCTGGTTGTCACCAAGATCGCCCGGATACTTTTAAACCGCATCTTTCGGGTTTTTCTCCAGGCCGGGCTGGATGCGGAAATGAAAAAACGGGCCGATACCTTAAGTTCGCTGGCGCGGAATATCGTCTCCACGGTTATTTTGGGGATCGCCTTTATCATTATCCTCGAAGAATTCGGCATTGATATCGGGCCCATTCTGGCCGCGGCCGGGATTGTCGGTCTGGCGGTCGGATTCGGGGCCCAAAACCTGGTGCAGGATATAATCAGCGGCTTTTTTATTCTCCTCGAAGACCAGATTCGGGTGGGGGATGTGGTCGATATTGCCGGCAAAAGCGGCCTGGTGGAAAAGGTTACCATTCGGATGACTATCTTGCGCGATATTAACGGCTCGGTGCATTTTGTCCGCAATGGCAAGATAGACGTCGTTACCAATATGACCAAGGATTACGCCTACTATCTCTTCGATATCGGGGTGGCATACCGCGAGAATATCGATGAGGTAATGAAAGTCATGAGAAAAACCGAAGATCAGTTACGGCTCGATGAGTCCCTGAAGGATGATATTCTCGAACCTTTGGAGATTATGGGGCTGGATAAATTCGCCGATTCGGCGGTGATTATCAGGGCTCGCCTGAAAACGAAACCCAACAAGCAATGGCGAGTGGGACGGGAATATAATCGGCTGTTGAAAATAAATTTCGATGAGACCGGGATTGAGATACCGTTCCCGCACCTGACCGTATTCAGGGGCCGGCCAAAAGAGGGAAACGCCCCGACAACGGGAGTTTAAACCCCGCCCGGCTTGGACGGCCGCGAAAATCAAATCGCTTGATAATTTGCCCTTTTGGATTTTATATTAGCCCCATTGTGCCGCCAACGTTTACGCGAAGTATGGCGCATTAAATATATTATATAGGGAGCGTAGGGCATGACAGAAAATTCGACCGTGACCAGCGTCACCAAAGACACCACCGCCAATCCCGCCCCATTGGGGCTTTTGGGATTCGGTTTGACCACCGTGCTTTTAAATCTCCATAATGCCGGGATGTTTTCGCTGGATGCCATGATACTGGGCATGGGGATTTTTTACGGCGGCCTGGCCCAGATTATTGCCGGAATCATGGAATGGAAAAAGGGGAACACTTTCGGGACCACTGCTTTTACTTCGTATGGGTTATTCTGGCTGACTCTGGTGGTGGTTATTGTATTCCCGCGCCTGGGCTGGGGCGAAGCCCCCAACGATATTGCCATGGCGGCCTATCTTATAATGTGGGGTCTTTTCACGGCCGTCATGTTTATCGGGACTCTTAAACTTAATAAAGCCCTGCAATTCGTCTTCTTTTCACTGACCATTCTCTTTTTTCTACTGGCCATAGGCGATATCACCGGCAACGCCTTAATTAAAAAGGTGGCCGGATTCGAAGGTGTCATCTGTGGCGCTTCGGCCATTTATACCGGACTGGCCCAGGTTTTAAATGAAGTCTACGGTCGGACTATTGCGCCGCTGGGGGTGCCGTCCAAGTAGTCGTATTAAAGTCAAATGCGAGACGGCGAAAGGTCGATCTTCGCCGGGCCTCTGACGACCGCAAGTTATTTATAGGGGGGCACGTTCACGTGCCCCTTTTTTTGTTTCTATAGCAATTGGGTATCTGGCCGGTTGAATACGCCTGCTCGCACTCGGCTGTGAAAGCCGGAAACAATTTTCCGGACACTCGGCACGTCTACTTCCTTCAGGGCCTGTCAAAAAAGTGCCGATTCTTCCATTGCGGGCTAAGCGAAGCAATCTCATCTTTTTTCAAGTCATTGTCTTGAGATTGCTTCGTCGGCCGAC
>JBGSHP010000031.1:0-80321 GCA_041752195.1 Candidatus Zixiibacteriota bacterium
CGGCACCCTCGGCCGGAGCGCCTTCGGCTGCCGCCGCCGCTTCCAGTTCGGCCGCCGTCGGAGCCGCCGCCTTGATAATCGTCGGCGGTACCACGGTCGCTACCGTCTGGTCCAGGTCGGTGATAATCTCGACATTGGCCACCTTGATATCGCGGACGTGCACCGAATCGCCGATCCCCAGCGGGGTGACGTCAATTTCCAGCCGTTCCGGGATATCCCCCGGCAAACAGGCGATCTCGATCTCGCGGGCCACCTGCTCCATGATACCGCCGGCGCTCTTCACACCCTCGGCCAAACCGGTCAGCCTCACCGGGACCATGATATGAACCTTGCGCTTCAACGATACCTGGTACAAATCGACATGGGTGAAGGCTCCCGTCACCGGGTGTAACTGCAACTCGCGGATAATCACCTTCCGGCCCTCCTGGGCGCCGTCCAGCTCCAGATCCATAAGCATGCTCGTATGGCCTTCGCGGCGCAACAGGCCGCTCAATTCGCGGGTGTTCACCAGGACTGAAAACGAGGCCGTCTCCGGACCGTACACTACCCCGGGGATACTTCCGCCCGCCCGAAGACGATGCGCCGCCCCCTTGCCCAGGGTGTCCCGCCGTTTCGCTGTCAATACAATCTGTTTCATCTATTCTGCAAACCTCCAAATAATTATTTGCGCTTTTCTTCAAAAGGGGAGATCGTCGAAAAGCGACGACACCGATTTCTCTCCCGAAATCCGCATGATCGCTTCCCCGAACAGGTTGGCGCAGGACAAAACCTTGAACTTGCCGTCCAGAGATTTCTCCCGCCCGTTGATGGAATCGGAGACGATAAGACCCTTGATGGGCGAATTGTTTATTTTCTCGATAGCGTTCCCGGACAAAACCGCATGCGTACAACAGACGTATATGTCCAGGGCGCCTTTTTCTTTCAAAGATTCCGCCGCCCGGCAGATGGTCCCGGCCGTGTCGATCATGTCGTCGCGGATTATGATCGACCGCCCCGCCACGTCGCCTATGACATTGACCACTTCCGACTGGTTCGGTTTGGGACGGCGCTTGTCGATTATGGCCAGGCTGGCATCGATCGTCTTGGCCAGGGCCCGCGCCATCTTGATGGAACCGACATCGGGCGAGACGATTACCGGATCGACCAGCCCCAGGGTTTTGAGATACTCATTGAAAACCCTCGAGGAATACAGGTGATCGTGTGGAATGTCGAAAAATCCCTGGATCTGCGAGGCATGCAGGTCCATGGTCAAAACCCGGTTGGCCCCGGCGATAGTGATAAGATTGGCGATCAGTTTGGCGCTTATCGCCACGCGCGGCTTGTCCTTGCGGTCCTGGCGGGCATAACCGTAATAGGGTATCACGGCCGTGATGCGCGAGGCCGAAGCCCGGCGCGAAGCCTCGATAAGAATCAGCAACTCCATGATATTTTCCGCCGGAGCATTGGTCGACTGGATGATGAATACATCCGCGCCGCGGATATTGTCGTTGATCTGGATAAATATCTCGCCGTCGGAAAATCGCTTGACTTCGCACGAGGCCAACTCGATCCCGATATAGCGGGCGATTCTCTCCGCCAGAGGGCGATTGGCATTGCCGGTAATAAGTTTTAATTCCGCCATGTTAACAGAACTTTTAATACCTTACAGCAGGCAGGTTAAACACAAAACGGCCCGGAGATTTTTGTACCTCGGCCGATAATTAATCCCATCGAAGCGCAATTTAACTGGGGCGCCAGGATTCGAACCTGGGAATGCAAGCTCCAAAGGCTTGTGTCTTACCGCTTGACGACGCCCCAATAATTTGGAGTCATTCGCTCGACTTGCTTTGCTTCTTCAGCTCCTCCTCATAGGCAGCGAGGATCTTCTCCTCCAGTTGCCGCCGAGTCTCATTATTCACCGGATGGGCGATGTCCTGGTGTGTTCCATCGGGACGCCTCCGTGACGGCATCGAGATAAAATATCCCTTATTGCCGGAGATGATCTTCATCCCTCTGATCACAAAGGCATTGTCAAAGGTGACATTCGCGAAACCCTTCAACTTGTCCTCGTCCCGCAGGATGATACGCACTTCGGTAATCTCCACGGTTCATCCTCCCGCTAATGTAAGGTCCTGCGTCAATCCCAAGCGGGGAGCACGATCGGCTTTGCCGTCACTATTCGCCAATTCCCTCGGCTCAAGCGACTGATAACTTCCCCCTCAGGCATATCCTCAAACAAGCCAAATATCGTCGGTCCCGAGCCGGTCATACGGACCACAGCCGCTCCGGCACTAACAAAAATATCCCTTATCCTTCCCAACTCCGGAAAGGATCGGAAATGGTTTCCCTCAAAGTCATTGCCGAAATTTTCGATTTCGGCCACCAGGCCTTTGAAATCTTTACAGGGTAAGAACTTAATATCTGGATGCGGGATTGTCAAGCCCATTTTAAGGCCGGCATAGGCCTCCCTCGTGGAAATGGCCAGAGGCGGTATCCCCAAAATGATTTCGTAATCCAGCGGCAAAAAAATATCCCTTATTTTTTCTCCCCGCCCGGAAACCCGGGCCCGACCGGTGGAAAAGAAAAAAGGCATATCCGAGCCCAATTCCAGGCCGAGTTCGGCCATTTGGGAATTATTCAGATTAAGGTCATAAAGCCGATTTAAGGCATATATTGTTGCGGCGGCATCGGATGACCCTCCGGCCATCCCGGCCGCCACCGGTATGTTTTTCTGAAGAATTATCTTCAGCCCGCCCTTAAGCCGAAATCGCTCGGACATTAACCGGGTCGCCCGTTTCACCAAATTGTCTTCGCCGGTCGGCACCGGATAATTCCCCTTAACCGCTAATTCCACGCCGTCCGGGCATTTTTCAAAATGAAGGTAGTCAAAAAGCGAAATCGCCTGAAACCAGGAGAAAATATCATGGTAGCCGTCGGGACGCCTGCCGAGGACTTTAAGAAAGAGATTTATCTTGGCCGGGGCTTTGATTTCAAGTCTGTCCATGTCCACCTTTCCGGGGGGGTTAATATATAATCAAAATTTAAAAGACCAAAAGAAAAGTATAATTTCGAATCGATGCCTCCCAAAGGCCCGCCGGACTGCCATATTCCTATTGACTTAACAGATAAGTTGGGCAATAATCGTCTTAATTCATTGAGTAATTATGTCTAAAATCAATTTCGCCTATTGGGCCGTGGTAATAGTTTTTGCCGCCGTCATCCTGGTCAGCCTGATGATGACGTTAAAACAAAATGACGGCCGACTGATTTATGCCCTGGATGATGCCTATATCCATATGGCCATAGCCAAAAACGTGGTCGAGCATGGCGTCTGGGGCGTGACCCGCTATGAATTCGCCTCGGCCTCGTCTTCACCTCTCTGGACCGGGCTTCTCATCCTGGGGTACTCTCTGCTGGGAGTAAATGAATACCTGCCCTTGCTTCTGAATTTTATGGTCGGCGTAATAATTATTTATGTTCTGTTCAAATTAATCCCGACATTTATTCCGAAGCAAAAACATCAATTTGTACTCATCCTAACCATCATATTCGTCACCCCCGTGACGGCCCTTTCTTTTTCCGGGATGGAGCACAATTTACATTTTCTCCTGACCCTTGTTTTCCTCGCTTACGGCGGCAGATATTTATCCTCGGAAAACGGCCGTTCCCGGGCCCGGCTGGGTCTTCTCCTGACGGGACCGTTTCTGGCCGTGGTTCGCTACGAGGGCATCTTCGCCATCCTGATGATGAGCGGCCTCCTTCTATGGAAAAAGGAATTCCGAACAGCCCTGCTTTTGCTTATGGTATCGGCTGTCCCGATCAGTCTCTTCGGTTTCTGGTCCCTCTCCCAGGGTGGGTATTTCCTGCCCACTTCGGTTCTTCTGAAAGGAAACGCCCCCCAGTTTGACTCGCTCCGCAACATTCTATTCTTCCCCTATATGGCTCTCCGTCGGCTGGTTGAAAATGCCCACGCCCTGATAGTCCTGGTCGGCGTCATACTTACCGTAATGGTGTCTTATAAATTCAGCGATACAAACGCGAAATTCCGATTGGCCGTGGGAACCATATTTACCGGAATGGCCCTCTTGCATCTTATGACCGCCGGGATGGGGTGGTTTTATCGGTATGAGGCTTACTTGGTCGGAACGGGGCTATTTATAATCGGAATAAGCCTGGCTCAAATCTGGCCCGCGGAGTACCGGCCGGACTTCAGGCTTCGGAAAACCGTTGAAAATATCTTACTTTCTCTTCTGGCGATTATTATTCTGGGGCCGTTTATTCTGCGCGCCTCGCAATCGCTCATCCGGATTCAACAGGCCACGCGCAACATTTATGAACAGCAGTACCAAATGGCTCGCTTCTTTCGGGAAAATTACTCCGGCCAGCCTATCGCCGTCAACGATATCGGCGCCGTCAACTTTTACGCCGACGTCAGATGTCTTGACCTGTGGGGACTGGCCTCGCAGGAGGTTGCCCGCGCCCAGTTGGAAGGAACCTACGACAGCCGCGTGGTCCGGGAATTAACCGAAAAGCACGGGATTAAGATTGCCATTGTATATGACAACTGGTTCGCCAATGTCATCCCCGAAGGATTTTCGACTTACTGGGAAAAATGCGGCGCCTGGCAAATAACGAATAACAAGGTCTGCGGCTCGTCCACGGTAGCCATTTACTGCGTCGACCCCTCGGAACGCGAAAATCTTCTGCGGAATCTGATTTCTTTTTCTCCGACACTGCCGAGAGATGTCCGGCAGTATGGAGCCTCGCTGCCTGGTTTTTGAAATTACGCCTCACATCATATCATAAGCGTCTATGTCGACCACCACTTTCACCCGCGAAGGCATCCCGAAATTACCCGCCCCGGCCTCCCACTCCGAAAGCATCCGCACCAGACCGGTAATTTGCCGCGTTTTCAATAACAATTGCCGGCGGTACATTCCCCGAAGTCGCGGATAGGGCGAAGGCGCCGGCCCCAGGAGATGAGCCTTAATATTGGAAACGACAAGTTTTTCCCGAAGGGCTTCGCGAAAGTCTACGGCAAATTTTAACGCCTCATTTTCCTTGTTGGCCGAAATACGAAAATTAACCAGGCGGGTAAACGGAGGGTATGACAGCGCCCGCCGCGATTCAATCTCCCGCTCGAAGAAAGTCTCATAATCCTGCCGCGCGGCATCATCGATTATATCTTTATCCGGGCTGAAAGTCTGAATGATGACCTCGCCGGGGATAATCCCCCGCCCCGAACGCCCGGAAACCTGGATCAGGCGGGCAAAAAGTTTTTCCGAGGCGCGAAAATCCGGAAGGTCCAGCCCCATATCCGCCAGGAGAATCCCCACGACTGAAACCCGAGGGAAATCAATTCCCTTGGTAACCATTTGAGTTCCAACCAGAATATCATAACGGCCCGATGCGAAATCGGCGAGGAAATGGTGCACCTTTTCCTTTCCGGATGCGCTGTCCGAATCCAGGCGCAGGGGCTTGGCCGTTGGAAACAATTGGGCGATCACTTCCTCTATCTTCTGGGTGCCCGTCCCCAGGTAAACGAGATTCCCGCTTTGGCAGGCCGGGCAACGGTTATACTCCCCGACGGTATACCCGCAGAAGTGACAGAGGAGTTTGGGCCCGCTCTTATGATATGAAAGGGCGATGCCACAGGAAGGGCAGGTCGGGGTATGGCCGCAATCGCCGCATTTAAGTCGGGGCGAAAAACCGCGCCGATTGAAATAGATAATGACCTGGTGATTCTGTTTCAGGGCCTGTCCAATCCTGGATATCATGGTCGGCGTGAAAAATAGTTTCTCACTGGAAATAATCTCCCGGCGAAGATCGACCATTCGCGTCAAAGGCAAGGCCACTTCTTCCGGGCGACGTGTCAATTTCAACAATTCGTATCGCCCGGTCCGGGCGTTGTGAAAAGATTCCAGCGAAGGCGTCGCCGAACCCAGAACCACCGGTACTCCGGCCAGTTTCGCCCTCATTACGGCCGCGTCGCGCCCCTGAAAACGCGGGGAGGGATCATCCTGCTTGAACGATTCGTCATGCTCTTCATCCACGATAATCAGGCCCAGGTCGGAAAGCGGGGCAAAAATCGCCGAGCGCGCCCCGATGACTATTTTGTATTTGCCCGACCGCGCCCCCTGCCATACGTCCAGCCTTTCCCTGGCTCCCAGGGCCGAATGCCAGATCGCGACATCATCGCCAAAAAAAGACCGAAAATAGGCCAATAGCGTCCCGGCCAGAGCTATCTCCGGGACCAGCACCAACACCGACCGGCCCGACGCCACCGCCTGACGGGCCGTATGGCAATACACCAGCGTCTTCCCGGAACCGGTGATGCCGTACAATAGAAAGGGATGAAATTTCCCCGAGACTCCGTCAATTCTCGATATGGCTGTTGCCTGTTCCCGGTTGGGGACCAATATCTCGACATCAGGACGAGGCTGGATGAAGGCCAGGGCCGACGTCTCTTTGTAGGCCGGGACGATCGCCTCATCCTTTAGCCAGCGGCTGAAGCGATAAGCGCTTATTCCTTTTTCCAGGAGGCTGTTTTTCTGAAATACCCCGTCGCCGGCGGCGACTTCATTGATAAGGCCCGTCAAGGATTCATCACTCGTCTTATTACCCAGGCAATATCCCACCTTTTCCCGGTGCTCGGACTTCTCTGGAACTTTCCACCTTTCATCGATTACTCCCGACAGTACCATTTTATCCCACTTGGGCTTAAATTCACGCCTCAACTTTTCAACCGTACCAAGTTTTATTTTCTTCCCCGGCCTTAAGACGTCTTTAACGTCAGGGGGGATGTCCCAGAGGAAAATATCATCGGGGATGTTCGCTGCCATAAAATATTCCGGGCGCGGTTTTCGCCGAATCTCGGGCGGCAAGGCGGCATTAAGGACATCGCCGATATTGGCCATATAATACTCCGCCATCCAGTACAGAAAGCGGTACAATTCATCATTGAAAAAAGATCTCTGGTCAATAATTTCCGCGACCTTCTTTATGACCCCTTCCGGCGGGGTCTGGGTTCGGCGGATATAGAAAGCAATCACTTGCCGCCGCCCGAAGGGAACTCTAAGGCGAATCCCCGGCGTTAAATCCGGCCATAATTCCGGGGCAATGGCATACGTAAAAAGACGGCGAGTCGTCCCCGGCACCGCGGCATCGATTAAGATATTAGCCATAAGATAAAAAAGGCAGGCTGCTCTCAGGCGGCCTGCCTTTCGAAAAATAAACTAACTGTCAACAACCTAATTCTTTAATTTTGGCGGCCGCCTTGGTAGCCTTGTCGGTAAGGTTTTTGGTGCGATATATACTCTCCAGAGTCTTCCAGACGTCGCAATTGCCGGGTGCCAGTTCCACTACCTTCTCGTACGGCTCCATTGCTTTATCGAACTGCTGCATCTGCACATAACAATCCCCGAGATTCAGCCAGAAATCTTTATTATTCGGTTCCAGCTCGGTCAACTTCATGAACTTACCGGCGGCGCCTTCGAAATTACCCGAGATCATGTCCACCGTGCCGCCCATTTCCAGGGCCACTTTATTGCCGGGGGCCAGAAGGACGGCCTGATTCAAATAAAAGGCGCAGGTATCCAGAGTCCTGTTTTTAACGGCCTCGTACCGATCGGCTTCATTCTTATTATTGGCCTGTTTAAAATATTTAACCGAATCCGAATATTTCTGGGCCTGGGTCAAATGGTACTGCCCGACATCAAGCCAGGCGTCGGACTGCATACTATCGATCGCCAGTACCTGCATATTATAGATATAAGACGAATCAAACGACTTGAGATTGTTAAAGCAAATAGCGACATTGAACAGCGTGTTAACCTGCAGTTCGGTTTGGTCCTGAATAAGAGGCAACAACTGCTTAAAATAGGCTATGGCGTTTTCCCAATCGCGATTTTGAATATATGAATACGCCACCGATTGAATAAGATTCGGCTCCTCCGGGGCGACCTCGGCCGCCTTCTTGAAATAGGCCAGGGAAGAATCATACTGCCCCATGCGATCGAATACCAGCGCCAGACCCTCTACGGGACGGTAATTTCCGGGATCGACGGCCAGGGCGATTTTAAAATAGGCGCCACTGCTGTCCGCGGCCGCCATTAAAGCGGCCCGGGCCTCGGCCCTGGCAACCGAGTCGGATTCGGGCGTATTATTCACGTTCGGGGCCAGTTCATCATCTATTCGTTGAAGCGTTTTGACGGCGTCGTTGTAATTCTCTCTCCAGTAACCCAACTTCAGAGAATCGGAAATACCCAAAAAATCACCGCAATCACTCTTGAGGTTCTTTTTGACGGCATCGCTGTTGCAGGCCATTACCAAAGAATCATGGCAGGAACCCATCTGCGTAAAAAATTCCAGTTTCTTGGCTAAATCGTATTCACGGACGGCATATTCCGCCAATATAACCTGCTTGTAGTAATAGGCTTCCGGCACCATTCCATGATCGGTCAGAGTCCTGTTAAAATATTCCAGGGCCTCTTCATATCGCGGCGGATCGGAATTCAGGGCTATTCGTCCCGAAGCCAGAAGCGCCTTGGCGTCAACCTTTGGCTGTCGTCGATCGGCCAGGACCGGTAGAGCCATGGCCAAAACCAATATCGTTACCAGGATAATTTTCCAGATTTTCATTGCCGTCTCCTGTTCTTAAGTCCTCTCCTCTGTCAACAAAGGGCGAATGTAATCATTGGCCCGCTTGATGTCAACTCCAAATCTCCGCCCTCTAATAGGTTGTGCGCACCCGGAATTCCAGGCTGCTCACACTGTCGGCCTTTACCGGAATTTCGAATAAAACCGTCTGCGCATCTTTCTTGGTATGCTGGAAATTGGAGGTTCTCATCTCCCAATCGCCGTATAGTTTCTTTTCCACGATAATAGTGACGTCTTCCTTCTTGCGATTGCGTAATTCTATTTTATAATTGTTCTCCTCCGCCCGTTCGGAAATACGACTAAAGTCCGCCACTTGAAATTCGGCGGCGATATCGAAAGCATACCCGATCGTCAATTTAACATCTTCATTGCGCGGGGTATGGTCGATCCGATCTTCGCCCAAAAGCACCATGGAACCGTCATCATCAGCCTGAAACACGCGCGTCCGCCCGGCCGGCATTGGCATCCCCAGCCCGGTCTTCTCGGAATTGAGAAACTTCAAAGCCACCCGTATCTTCTCCGCGTTTTTGTCCGGCTCGAAATAAAACTCCTTTTTTACCGAGGTCGAAGCCGGCTCGAACAGCGATATCTGTTTTATTTCACTGTTCGCCAGGGTCGCCTTGCGAGGCAGCGTGTACAGATGGTACTCAAAAAATTCTTTTTCCTGGAATGATGCATCCATATCCGGCGCTTCCATCGACATGACCATTTTCTCTCTCCCCCCTCTTATCGGCGCCGGGGGAGTTGCACGATGAATATCCCCGGCCACCAGTTTCAGGGTGGCGTCATTGTACGTCGCTCCGGAATTGTTGGTAATCGACGCCCATCCGTTGAGATTGAGACTGGTTTCGTCGGCTGATAGCACACCCACGTATTCGGCCGTCCAGTTGAGCCCGCTGGTTTGATAACTGACATCACACCGGGCCGTCCCGGAAAAATCCGAAGAATATAGCCAGAAAAGTGTCGGGCGGGTTATGAGACCATCCGGTAATTCCGGAAAATCGGCATTCGTCACCTGGCCCATCTGTATCATCTGTATCTTGCCCGCTTTATCCCGAAGAACCAGAGAGCCGCCGGAATATGAAAGTAAAGCCCCGCTGAAAATTTTGCCTTCTTTATCTATGACATCAATTTCTTTATCGATATATTTCTTGTAAATTTTCTCCGGTGAAACCAGGTCATAGGCATAATTCTGTTCCAGAATCACCACCTCTTTCCCCTTATCCACCACTTTAAAGCCGACCGAGGTGGCGTCAATCAGAGCGGGAACATCCACGAACGACACACTGCCCAATCCTTTTTGGAACTCCAGTGTCCGGGTATCCCGAATCACTCCCAGATTGCCGTTATATACCGTAACCGATTGTTCCGCTCCGGCCGTCACGGCCAGAATCAGCATAAAGGTCGTTGCCCAAAGTATTTTCTTCATAACCTTCCTCCCCAAAGGGATTTCTCTTCATTTCATAATTTTATACATTCAGGATGAATAATTCTTCCCATAAACATCAATAAAAATTTTCGGCACATTTCCCAAGCCCTTATCCGGTTACCGCTTAAGCGGTATAACAGATATCGAAGAATCCGGATATTTGCCGCAATATCGGCATCGGCAAGCATTACAGCGCGGTCGTAAATTCCAGCAGGGCAAAATAACTCAAATCGAATTCCGCCCCGATGGGATGATACTGTATATCGCTGTTCAAAATATTTTTAAAGGCCAAAACCGTCCTTATTTTTTTACTCCAGAAATAAATCTGGGCCGTCAAATCAATATTCCAGAAATCGTTGAGGCCGGCATGAAATCGGTCCCCCGTGGCTTCTTCCACTCGGAGATACTCCCGCCAGTAACGATCGCCAAGGTAAGTCGCCGACAGATTTAAGACGAAATTATCATTCGTCCGCCAGCAAAGTCGCCCTTTTAATTCCGTTTCCGGGATATTCCGCCAGGTGGCTCTATAAAATGAATCCCCGCCCAGGACTTCCTGGCGATTCCCCGACAGCCCCAGGCCCAACTTGGAATTCAATCGCCAATCCAGGCGCATCCTGACACCCCCGAAAGAACCCTTATCAATGGTCAGAAAACTGATATCGGCGCCGAAAGACGAGTCATCCGCGATGAAATAATAAACCCGGTTTTGATAAAACTCCCCTCTGAAGTTTCGATAAAATCCCGCTATTTCGAATTCGAGATTATTTGCAAGCGGCCCGCCCGCCGTTAAATCAATCGTGTTTCGCCGCCTTTTGTCATTATGCAAGAATGGAGAATCGTCCATATTCAAAAAGTCGAATCCGTTTCTTGACCAGTACCACAGCCGATTTTCTTCGGCCCAAAGGGGAGTCACGTATGACCCAACCAGTCTCATAAAATAGCCGGTTCGATTTTGCCACGACGTCCGTCCGATGAACTTAAGTCCGTTATCCGAATCCCCCATACTTAGGCCGAATGAAAACCCCTGCGAAAATGCTTCGGAAAATCGATATTTCCAATCGGTATATAAATCTGCAATAATCAACTCCCCCCCGTTTCCATCGCCACGATCGCCCCGGTTATCCTTTGTAAAAACCAGACCGGCTTTCCCCTTTAGTTTCTCCCCTGACCCCTGAATCTCCAATCCGCCGCGCCACCTCCTGGTTCTCCATTTGAAGTCGAGATCCAAAGTATTACTCGCTTTCAGAGTTCCGTTATCGTTGTATGCCAAAAACAAACCCAGGCTTAATCCCTCTCTGAATTTTCGGACATGATGGATATCGAGATAATACAGATTCAGGCGGGTCGGGACCTCGCGCCCAAATTCCGGCAAAAAGAAAAAATCGTCCAGGCGGGAATGGCCGACCATAATCCGCGTGGCATCGTTACCCCGCCCCAAATAAAGTCTGCCTCCCAGGGCAATCAAATCCTGCCGAGGATAGTAATTCCCGGCTATACGGCCGTTCCTGAAATACAAATTCTGGTCGGTGGGATAGTTGACTTCTTCCCGGACAGCCAGCCGGCCGCCGATATTTTCCCGGCCGAAAACATAATCGGCGCCGCCGGTCCAGCCGATTCTGTCCACATTGGGCGAGGCCAAATCCGTGTAACGGTACGGGCCCGGGTCGCCTGTTTCATTCCCGGCCGAAAGTGACATACTGATTCGGGAACATGAATCCGCTTTCCGGGTGACAATATTTAATAATCCCCCCTCGGCCCAGAACCCTTCCCCCAGGTACGGCTCACTGATTATTTCTATATAATCGATCTGGTTCAAATTGACCGGAAGTCGCGCCAGGGAATTAATACCCATCAGATTAATATCGATAACCCGGCCGTCGACCGCCGCCTGCCAGCGTTGATGCTGAAAATGATCGAGCCCCGACGGCGACACTATCCAATTGTAACCGTCAAGGCTGGCGCTATCCCATTCCTCTATAATTTGGATCAAATCGCCCAACCGGGTAATCCCGGCCTCACGGATTTCCTGGCCGGTTATGATTCTCCCGCCGGTCGGCCCATAAGGGGATTCCCGGGCCTTCAGGCCGATGACAATGACAAAAAAAATAATAAATATCGACTGCAGGCGAAGATTCATCTCAAAATCCCCTTAAGCCATCCCGGGGCGGCCAGCGACCGGCTTATCCCCAGACCGAAAAAGGCCAATTCGAGGCGGTGACGGGTGTACACCCGGCAATAGCGGCCGGATATTTCCAGGGCGGTTTGACGCGATAAATAAAGGGAAACCCCGCCGGCCAGTTCCACCGCCAGTTCGCTTTCAACCCGGCCTTCCGGTTCGACAAAATCATCATCGAAGATCATTAAATGGTCGCCGACCCGCAGCGATAAATTTCCCCTTAATTTTGTCATTATTTTTTTCTCTAAACCCCACCCCACGAATAAAAATAAGGATTGATAATCGGGGCGAGGCTTTTGACGCGCCGAGTATTTTACCCAGGTGCCGCCGATTTCCAATATCCCCGAATAAAAATCGGTCGCCAGGCCGGTCTCAAGGCCGGCTTCCGGCTTCCAGAAGTCGTGATGAATATTGCGGTTAAAATTATTGATATAATTTACCGCGACGCGGAGAGAGTCAAAAGGGCAGTCCGGCTCTTTTGTCTGTCCTGTCTCGTATAAAAATAGCCCGACCCAGAAGAAAGCACCGATAATTGTTGTCTTTATTCTTGCTGACATACCCCTGGCCTGTTAATTGTCCATTTTTATACCCTCGATAATTTCCCGGCGCCACATAAAAATACTTGGACAGCGGCCACCGCCTTTCCATATTGTGACTATGACTCCCGAAGCCATAAAAAATACGCTTGGTGTATTATCCCGGGCCCGCGGCGCCGCCTTGTTCGGCGTTTGTCAAATCGATGACCTCCGCCGCACTTTCCATCCCGAAATCCGGGAAACGACCGGGGGCTTGGACCGGGCCATATCAATTGGTGTCCCTCTTTTGGGAGCCGTTATGGAGACAATTTGTGACCGCCCCAATATGCTCTATCGCAGCCATTATCTTCAGGTAAACAATATTCTCAACGATCTCGCCTTCGAAATATCCGTCTTGATTGAAAAGGAAGGGCGCCGAGCGCTTCCCCTGCCGGCTTCGCATATCATGGACTATGAGAAACTGACCGCGCACCTGTCGCATCGGGAAATCGCCTTCAGGGCCGGTCTGGGCTGGTGGGGAAGAAATAACCTGCTGGTGACACGACAATTCGGGTCACGGATACGCCTGGTGACGGTTTTGACCGATTCGGAACTGCCACTGGATAATCCTTCAGAGGATAACTGCGGCGGTTGTATGGAATGCCTTTACTCCTGCCCGGCCGGGGCGATAGGCGAAGACCGCGAAATGTTCGACCGGGCCGCCTGCTATAAAAAGGTGAGTGAATTTTCGCGAACGGCCAACATGGGTCATCTTATCTGCGGCGTCTGTCTCAAAGCCTGCCCCGGACAAATAAATCGTCAGGGTTGACAGAGCCCCTTTACTATGCTAACATGAGCCTATGGGAAGAATCATAAAACCGGTTCCGTGCCGCCTCATAGTCGGGGCGATTTATTCCAATCCCCAGATTTTAACCATGGCCGTCAGAGAAATGGAAAAGAAACTGGGGCGGGTGGAAATGGAGTCCGAGGAATTCGATTTCAATCACACCGAATACTACCACGAAGAAATGGGTGATAATCTCAAGCGGAAATTTTTCGCCCTGGAAAAACCGGTGGACCGGGACCAATTGGTCGAAATCAAGCATTTCACGAACAAGATTGAGGCCAGATACGGTGAGAAAGTGGGGGATTTTGTCTTTCGCCGGGTCAACCTGGATCCGGGTTTATTAACCCTGGCTAACCTCGTCCTGGCTTCGACCAAGGATTTCGCCCACCGTATCTATTTATCCGAGGGGATTTACGCCGAGATCACCCTGATATATGAGAAAAAAGAGTTTTGGGCCCTGCCCTGGACCTATCCTGATTATACCCAATCGGGGGCTTTGGAATTTTTCCAGAAGATCCGGGGGAGCATGAAGGGTATCGGCTACGACGAAGATTAACTGTCTTTCATAATAAAATTAACCCCTTCATTTCCCTCCTCCTGTATCAATGTGTATCGATCCCTATACCGCCCCGATCCGATCGTCAAATAATCTATAAATCTCGATATTGGCGATATTCTTGTTGCCATGAAACAATGATTCTCCTATCGTTTATCGCTTTTAAATGTATAAACCAAAGTCGGGGTATGGCAATAGCGGCTGGAAAGGGAATTTATGGATAAATTCGTGATTAACGGGGGCAAAAAACTATCGGGCGTGGTCACTGCCGACGGCTCCAAAAATGCGGCCTTGCCGATTATTATGTCGTCTATTCTCTTCTCCGAAGGGGAAACTGTCCTGGATAACATCTCCCCCATAAAAGACATTTTCACGACCATCAAAGTCCTGGAATTTATCGGCGCCGAAATTGAGTACAATCCGGAAAAAGGGCGTATGACCATCGCCTGCAACCGCTTGAGTAATAGCACCGCCCCCTACGATCTCATGCGGCAGATGCGGGCCTCCTTCCTGGTGCTGGGGCCGCTTCTGGCGCGATTCGGCGAAGCCCGCGTTTCGCTTCCGGGCGGCTGCGTTCTCGGCTCGCGCCCGGTCGATCAGCATATAAAAGGGTTTGCCGACCTGGGCGCCAAAATCAGCGAGGAATCCGGCTATGTCGTCGCCAAAGCCCGTCCCCTTAAAGGCGCCACTATCCATTTTGACCGTCCCAGCCACACCGGTACCGAAAATATAATTTTCGGCGCCGCCCTGGCCGAAGGCGAAACCCGCATTATTAATGCCGCCTGCGACCCGGAAGTGGTCGACGTCGCTAATTTTCTTATCAAGGCCGGTGCCAAAATCAAGGGCGCCGGGACTTCGACGGTGGTTATCCAAGGCGTAAAAAAACTCAAGGCCGTTAAATACCGCGTATCCGGAGACCGTCTCGTGGCCGGAACTTATCTCTGCGCCGCAGCTATTACCGGCGGTTCTGTCAAGGTCGAAGGAATTTCTCCTGCACATTTGACCATGGTTTCACGTAAACTATATGAAATGGGATGCGTCATAGCCGAAGGCAAAAATTCTCTCCAGTTAAAAAGCCCCAAAAGGCTTAATCCCATCCGCGTCATAACTTATCCTTACCCTGGCTTCCCCACCGACCTCCAGGCCTGTATAATGTCACTGGCGACCATTTCTTCGGGAACAAGTACCATCAAAGAAACTGTTTTTGAAGATAGGTTCGCCCATACCATGGAATTGCGCCGCCTGGGGGCCGATATAACTGTCGCTGGCGATGAAGCCATGATACGGGGAGTAGAAAAACTTAAAGGAGCCTCGGTGATGGCCTCGGATATAAGAGCCGGCGCCGGCCTGGTTTTGGCCTGTTTGGCGGCCGAAGGCAGCAGTGAAATTCTCCGCGTTTATCACGTCGACCGGGGATATAATCGCATGGAAGAAAAACTTTCGCAGTTGGGTGCCGATATAAAAAGAATAAACGAATAAACCGTCTCAATTGTCTAAAACGCGGATATATGAAAAAAATTATTCCCATTTTAATCATTCTGCTGACAACCGCCCTTACGGCCTCGGGACAAAATACCTATTTCGGCAAGAATAAAGTCCAATATCAGAAATTCGAATGGCAGTATATCCAGTCTCGCCATTTCGATATTTACTTCTACGATCAGGCCTACGAAACCGCCAAATTCTCGGCCGAGGCCCTGGAGGCCTCCTATCCCGTGGTTTCCGACCAGCTGGATTACCGGGTTCACAAACGCATCCCCGTATTTATTTACAATTCCCCCAATGAATTTCAGCAAACCAATATTATCGGCCAGATAATCGACGAGGGTACCGGCGGCTTCACCGAGTCGGCCAAAAACCGTATCGTGGTGCCGTTTAACGGTTCCTACGAAGACTTCCGCCATGTCCTTCACCATGAATTGACTCACGCGGTCACCTATGACATGCTCCTGGGAAATCTCTTTACATCGCTATTGTCCCGGCGCCGCCTGTTCGACTTGCCGCTCTGGTTCGCCGAGGGTTTCGCCGAATACAGCTCCCGCGCCACCTGGCATTATCGCACCGATATGATCGTCCGCGACGCCACTATCAACAATTACCTGGCTCCCCCCGATTTCGTCTACGGAGGCATGGAATATTACCAGGGCACCGCCATGGTCAATTACATCGTCGATAATTACGGCGAAGAACGCCTGGGCGATATTCTGAAAAGCGGGAAAATTCAGCTGACCATGAACAAGGCCATGAAAGCCGCCGTCGGTATCGAGCAGGAGGAATTCTGGAAAAGTTTTGAGAAAGAAATGAAACGCCGTTACTGGCCCGAAATCTCGAAACGCAAAGAGGCCGGCGAAATCGGCCGGGCCCTGACCGAGCACGAAAAAGACGGCAGTTACCGCAACCAGAAACCCATTTTTGCTCCGGTCGGCAATTACCTGGCCATATTTTCCGATCGCTCCGATTATCCGGCTATTTATCTGGTTTCCGCTATCGACGGCCGCGAAATCGATCGCCTTATAAAAGGCCACGTTACCGGAGATATCGAATCGCTCCATTCCTACCTGTCGGGGATCGCTTTTTCTCCCGATGGCAAAAGTATCGCCTTCGTGGCCAAATCCAAAGGACGCGACGCCCTCTATTTTCTGACCATCGACGACAAAAAAATCTTCAAGCGCCAGCGATACGAATTCAGCAGTATCCAATCCCCCGATTGGTCCCCCGACGGCACCAAGGTCGTCATGTCCGTCCTGGATGGGCGTTATCGCGACCTTTACATTTATGACTTAACCCGGGATACGACTTATCCGATCATGGAAGATATCTACGACGATATGGATCCCCACTGGTTCCCCGATAGCAAACGCCTGGTTTTCGCCTCGGACAGACCCCACCCCGATAATGCCTTTATCCGGGACAATCCGGATTATAAATTCGCGCCCGGCGATTCTGTCAACTGGTGGTCGATATACAACCGTTCCGGCCACGGCAATTACAACATCTTCAGTTTCGATATCGAATCCGGCCGGATTGATCCGGTGGCCGCCGGCATCGGTATTAACCGCGAACCGGTGGTTTCACCCGATGGCGCAAGAATATGCTTCGTCTCGAACCGTAATGGCATCGACAACCTCTATATCACGGAATTGGCTTCCGGAACCCCTTTTGCCATCACCGATATATTAACCGGCGTCGAATCCCCCTCCTGGTCACCCGACGGCAAACAGATCGCCTTTTCTTCCTTCAATAAAGGGGCCATGGATATATTCATACTTAAGGAAATTTCCTCGGCCGGACATAATGGAGTCCTGGAATTGACCGATTACGCCAAGGGCCTGTATTATAATCGTGACATCGGTCAGGTGGTCGCTCTCGAAGAAGACCCGATTGATTCGGCCGGCGATTCCGTCAAGGTCATGGCCATGGATTCCACCGTCTCCCCGGCCGGGATGTCCCACGCCGATTTAGTGGCGGAAAACCCCACCGACTCGGCCGCGGCCGACACCCTGATACTGGCCCAGGGAAAGACCGACAGCACCGCAACCACGGCCGATACGACCCGTATCGAGGGCGATGAATTTATTCATATCTCGGATCGAACCGAACATGCCACGCGCGAAGACGCCCTGGCGAACCTCTTCGATAATGTCTCCGATACTTCTCGCACCAACACCCTCACTCCCGAAGAACAGGCCGTGTTCGATTCCGTAGCCGCATCCGGAAAACTGCCCGGCGGTGAATATAAAGTCTATAATTATCGCGTCAAATTCACCCCCGATTATGTCAGCGGGGGATTTTCCTACGATACCTTTTTCGGATTACGCGGCCAGTCCATATTCGCCTTTTCCGATTATACCGGCGATCACCAGATTATTCTCCTGACCGATCTGGTTAATACTATCGACCAATCCAATATCCAGGCCTACTATTTTTACAATCGCCGCAAAATCAATATGGGCGTGGGCATTTTCCATACCAAAAATTATTATATCGACACCTACGATCACCTGTTTTCCGACCGCCTGTACGGTGCGGTCGGCTATCTGGCCTGGCCCTTCTCCAAGTTTTTCCGGGCCGAATTGGAGGCGTCACAGTATTTTATTGATCGCGATTTTCATGACAGCGATGATCCCCGTCCCAAACGCTCCACCAAACCGACCGTCGCCACCCTGGGGTTGGTGCAGGATAATATCCTCTGGGGCATAACCGGACCGCTTAACGGCCGACGTTCCCGGATCGATTTGTCGCTGGCCCGGGACTTTTTCGATTCCGACAACATCTCGTATTATGCCCTCGATTTCGACTATCGCAAATACTGGCATATCAAGGGATTGTTTTCGACCGCCTTCCGGCTTTCCGGGGGATTTTCATGGGGCGATTCGCCCAAACGGTATTTTCTCGGCGGAACAAGCAATTTCCTGGGCCAGACCGTCGTCGACGCCCGCGTCTATGATGAGGAAAATCTCTATTTCGCGGATGTCGTCACGCCTATGCGCGGTTTTAATTATTACGAGTTGAGCGGCACCCGCTACGGCCTTATGAACTTCGAATTCCGCTATCCTTTTGTGGATTACCTCAAGGTGAATTTCCCCTTGCCGATGGCCATTCGGTACGTTACCGGCGCCATCTTCTACGATATGGGCGCGGCCTGGCAAAATGACGAGGCCTTCCGCGGTTTCAGCACCGCCGATGGCAGCCACTTGGAAGATATTAAATCATCCTTTGGTTTCGGAATCCGCGCCAATTTGGGGATTTTCGTCCTGCGTTACGACCTGGCCTGGCGGACCAATCTTCAAACGGTGGCGGCTCACCCCAAATACTACTTCTCCCTTGGCGCCGATTTTTAGGCGATTTCGACAGCCTCTCTTTCCCCTTCCAAAGGGGTGATTTTCGGGTTCGCCTGATCCTCACAAGATCCGGACAAAGGCAATGTCATCGCGTTCGATGGCGCTGTTTTCCGGCTCTTTCCCGGCCGCGATCTTCCAGCCATCCTTGTATTCAAGCCGGGGACTTTTGAAAATCATTTGCTTCCAGCCATCGCAGGAATCGGCGTAAACGGAAAGATCCGTATTCAGGATCAACGCCGCCTGTATCAGGGAATCAATAAGGTCGCCCAGGATTTCTTTCTCACGGGCATTTTCTATTCCTATGGCCCTTTCAACCATCAGCATTTTTTCCAGGGGAAACGGCGCGGCGGCCAGTAACCGGCCCTTTATTTCTGCCAGGAACGGCAAAAGGGCCGGCGGTAACTTCGATTCCAGGAGTTTCAGGGCGACCAGAAAAACGATCAGGTCATTATTGGTAAACTTGAGATGCGTCCGTTCTTTCCTGTCCGCAACCGTGTACCCGTTGAGATATTTGTCATAATATACGGGAATGCCACCGGCTGATATTTTGTTGATATAGCGATATATGGATCGCTCCGAGACGCCCATTATTTCGCAGAGTTCTTTTAAAGACACTCGGCTTTTGTTGTATAACAAATTTACGATCAATAACATATTGGATAAATTACTCATATTTTATTTTAACGGGCGGGATTACTCCCGCCCGCCCCCCTCGTTTTTTTTAAAATATGGCCTCGAGAATTATGGTTATAATACCTGAGTCCATACTGTCCCCGGGCGGACTCCCCGAATTAAAAGTCGTATCTGGTGATAGGGTATCGCCTGGCGGCGGAAGCGTTTCCTGGGGGGGATCCGGGCCGGGAGTTTCACCCGCCGCCGTTTTGGACGGTATATACAAGCCGACCAAAACCACAATGCCGGCCAAAATGATGAAAACTATCCTTCGAATGACCGCATGGTCCGATTTTCGCATTTAACCTCCATTGCAGCATTTGTATCTGCAGTGAAGGCCATCAAGTGAAATGCCGGAATTTCACACCCCGAGCAATAACAACTAACCTGATGTCCCGTTATGCCTTAGGGTATTTCGAGAACCTGACGACTGTTACTTGATTTGCCAACATTGCGAATATCGTGGCAGGGCGGACGTAAGCTCTTGTAAAATAATAAGTTGAGTTGCAAGAAAAATGGTAATCTTGGCAATTTGGCAAGAACCAGGGCGTTTGACGAATTTAGAGATTAAATTCTTTTATTCTTCGGCGAAGAGTTGAAAGAGGTATTTTGAGCTCCCTGGCCGCCGATGATTGATTGCCCCCGTGCTTTTTCAGGCACCTGTCAATCATCGACTTCAAATCGCGATCGATATTCGCCTTTCTGAAACCCGGCCCGGTAAATTCGACTATCTCCTGTGGAAGATTTCCTTTGGTTATCACCTTCCCGGGGAACAGGAGACAGAGTCTTTCGACAAGGTTTTTCAACTGCCTGACATTGCCCCGCCATTCGTAATCCTTCAGCAGAGACAAAATCGGTTTATTGAATATGGGGCGTTCCATTTCATTGGGCTGGAAATGATGAATAAAGTGCTCAATAAGCATTTCCACGTCGTCCGGCCTTTCCCGCAAGGGGGGAATATTCAGAGTAATTTTATCCATGCGATAATATAAGTCTTCCCTGAAACGACCGGTCTTTACCAGGGCCTGAAGATCCCTGTTGGTGGCGTATACATAGCGAACATCCACATACGATGTCTTCGAACTGCCCACCTTTTGATATTCCTGGTATTCAATGACCCGGAGTATTTTGGCCTGCATCTCCAGCGGCATGTCCCCGACTTCATCTATGAATAACGTCCCTCCGTCGGCGGCGGCGAACCGCCCCTGCTTCTCCTCCACCCCGCTCGCCGTGTGTTTATCGATCCCGAACAACTCGCTTTCCAAAAGCGAAGATGCAATGGCGGCGCAGTTAATCCTGACGAACGGGGCCTTGTTCCGGGAACTCAAGTCGTGAATCATGGCCGCAATCAACTCTTTTCCTGTCCCGCTTTCCCCCAGTATCAGGACATCGGTATCCGAGCGGGCGATTTGGGGAATAGGCGACAGCATTTCCATCGCTTTGACATCCCTGGTCAGAAAGCCTCCGTAAAGCAAATTGGCGCTGCGAACTTGTTCCTGGTAAATCTGCATGGCCCGGTATTTTTTCATCGTCCGCATCACGGCGGAAATGAAATTGGCCAGCGATTTCGAAAGCGTGATGTCGGTCTGGTCGAATAAAGCCGGGATAGTGTGATGGTCCAGGTATAGAACGGCATCAAGAAAGGTATTTATCTTTATGGGGATACATATCACCGACCGAATATTATGCTTGATAATGCTCTTATACTCGGAAGTCTGCTTATCGTTTATGGCATCGTCAATAATATAGGGGACCCCCTCATCGACAGCCTGACGCGGTACATTATGACTGATCTGTACGATATCTTCCAGGCTCTCGTTGTCACAGTTATAAGCCGCTTCCGTGATAAACTCCCCCGGATTGTCACGCTTTCGGAGAAGCAGGACACCTCGTTCCGCCCCGGTTTCATCAACCGCAAACTTGACCAAATATCTGACCGCGTCCTCGTATTCATCGATATTGGAAATGATCTCCGAAATGCGCAAAAATGTCTCCGCCAGACCGCCTTCATCCCGGCTCGGCGAAGAAAGACGGGAAATTCTTTCCGTTAAGGCATTATTTTTTATTTCATTGCCGATGGCGGCATTCATGTCTTGAGCATAACGATAATACCTGGACGCCAATTTATCGCTTCCTGATTTCTCATAAATTTCGCCGATCCTGGCGCAGACTTCGGCGGCAAAATATCGCAATCCGGCACTTTCAAGAGTCTGAAATGCCTTTTTAAGAACATTGACATCCAGGGGCCGGGGAACAAAATGTCCTTTTTCCTTCTGCACCAGACAACTCACCGTGGCGAAAAGCGGAATATTGGGTTGCCTTGAAATTCTGTTAAGCAACCACTGGACCTGACTCGGGAAGCGAAAGTTACGGTTCTCGCCGTTTAAGAGCGCCATGAGGAGCACCATGACGCTGATATCAATGCCTCTTACTTCAATCGCCCTTGCCAGATAATTCCAGAATTCTTTCCCGAATCTCTCACCCCGGGGGCATTGAATATGACGAAGTAACTCCAATTCTATCAGGCATTGTTCGTCCTTTTGACGAGTATAGCAGGCGATGGCACGCGCGAAGGAATTATCGAATTTCTCCTTATTGCCCGTAAAATAATACAAAAGCGTCAGAATGTGGTGCAATTTGGCGCTTTCCCGGGAATAATCATTCCTGCCCAGAATAGTCTCCGACAATCTCAAGTTTTTTTCCGCCTCACGCAGGTTGCCCCGCCACAAGAGCATGTATCCCCGGTATAAATAGTAGTTATGGTAATAGGCTTTGTTTCCCTGCGCCAATTCAATGTATTTCTGAAAATGTGTGGCCGCCTTGTCATGCGCTCCCATTCGTGTAAGGGCAAGGGTACCGAATAAACAAATTACGGGAAGATTGACGGCCGGGCCGCCCGAGCGGGCTCTCTCCAATGTCCTGATGACATTTTTAAGGCATTTATTGTACTCGCTGATATCGGTATAAGTGGAACACAGACTGGCGGACAAATTTATGAACCCTTCGTATTCCCCGGTCGCGGCCATAATTTTCATTCCCCGCCTTAACAGGGTTACGGCCGACTTCATTTCGCCGCGGCCCTTGTGTATCATCGCCAGATCATGCGATATACGGACCATCTTAAGAGCCTTTTTTGCCGCCGCAAAAAAGGCCAGAAGACCTTCCAGAATTTCTTGAGATTTGCCGAACTCTCCCCTGGCTCGATATAGCCAGGCCTGGAGTCTTAAGTACTCGCGGCCGATATCATCGGTTATCCCCCGGTCCAATTCCTCCGCAATCAACTTCTCCGCACGCTCGTTATCATTGCGGTGAATGCACCGAAAAACATATTTGTATTTAATCTGCCGCTTCAGATTAAGCGGCATATCCATATTTGAAAGTCTGTCGTAGATCTCGAAAGCGTACGACGGATACCCGACCTTTTCCGATAACGCGGCAAAAAGCAAAATCCGTCCGACACGATCGGCATCGAACGATTCCGGCTGGTCTTTAAAAGACGAATAATCATCATAAAGCCTGACAAAAGCCTTCAGGGCCTCCCCGGACAGAACCGCCTTTCTGGCGATATTATCAAGATACTGAGTATATTCCTCATCATCCGACGCCTTGAACTCCGGGAGTTCATAATCGGCCAGGAGGTCGAATTTCCCGTAAATATAATTCAGATAATCGACCCCGGGTGATAAATGCCAGAATTCCCCGATCCTGTCGACCGAGGCCTCCCTTAAAAGCGCAAACACGGCATGATACAATTGCAGCGGCCGCAGCCCCGACAAGTCCCGGAAAAGTTCCCCGGGCACACCGCAAATCTGATTCCGGTGTCGAAGCAGCGTATGTATGTCGATTTCCCCTTTTCGAAAATTGTCCTTATGTTCCCTGAATCCGGCTTTTAATTGTCTCTCGATTAGAACCCGCAAATAAGCATTGAAGGCCTCCGCCGTCAGTATGCCTGCCTCCAGTAAGCTCCGTCCCAGAAATGAGGGGCGGTTGAAAGTGTCCGGCGTCAGCAGGCTGTCGATAATTCCGCCGATGGCCCCCGATCCGGTTTCACCCGCTTGAGATAATCCGGGATTTTCGCGTTGTTCCAGAGCCCTTCTTAAGGCCTGACCCAGCGAATAATTATCAGATTGGATGACCACTTCGTGATTGGCCATGATTTCCGGAGCGATAAATTCCGGCGTCCCGAAAATTTTCGCCCGTGGTTTATCTCCGTCCTGGCAGAGAAAATCAAAATCGGTTAAAACCAGAGTAACTTCCCCGGTATCTTCCAGGCAGAGGAAATTTTCGAATTTGACGTCGCCGTGCACCAGGTTCTTGGCGTGAAGCAGGTCCAGTATCGAACAAATCCGTATCAGGGATTGAGGATAATATCTCCAGAAAATTTCATCGGTCAGTCTCTTCCAGAAACGCGGGTCCCGGTACGGATAAATAAATACGGGCCGGCCCTTGTGGCGACGTCTATGGAGGGCCGTGACAAAGCGGCGGTCCCGAATCGAGGATTGAAGACTGTACGATTTTTCAAGATACGCCAGACGGTCGTCGACCCGGTCGGCATTTTCCGAGTCTGTCATTTTCAGGCAATATTTTAGCCCGGTCTTTTCTTCCTCGGCCAGCCAGGTTTCGACCAGGTCATTGGCCGACAACTTCTCCAAAAGTTTTAAATTGAAAACCGCTTGTTTGTCCGCATCTGACATATGGTTTCTGCCGTCAATTTTTGAGAGGGGCGGTTAAGGCTCGCGCCCAATCCTTCCCCAGAATCAAAAACAAATCGAACTCCCCAGCCCGACCACAACCGAGCGAAATTTCTCCTTAACGCCGAATCCATAAAACCAGTCATTGACCACCGGCATGGCCACTTCCACCGAAAGCGCGACCCTGTCCGAAATAAAATGCGAAAACTCGACTGAGGGCATGAAAAGGGTCGACGCACGCTCTGCGGCGGAAATTTCTCCATATCCTAACTCAAGTGTGATACTTCCAAAACCAAGAGTTTTAGTATAGCACAAGCCGGCCGTAAACATCACAGCCGAACCCATGGTGGTATCATCGGTTTGGACATCGGCTATCGCGGCATTTATGGTGTACCCTATCGGGCCGGCCAGGCGGGTGCGAATTTTCAGACCGAATCCCGGTCCCATTTCCTTGCCCAGATAACTTGTATTATTTTCGTTTACCATTAAATCATCGGGGAAAAGAAGAATTAACTGCGGCTTGATTGTGACTGGGCGGGACGGCGCCTCAAATGCGTGCGACCACTGCGATAAAGACATTATCGCCATTAACATTATGATAGTTGAATTTAACGCTTTTCCCATTTCGCCTCCCTTGAAAATGTAATTCGTTGCCCATTACCCGTGAATCTAAATTTGCCTGCAGTTAACGTCTTGGAAATCGCACGCGAACGAAAGTCGCCCCCAAAACGAAAGGGCCGGGCCGGACCGCGCCGACCCTGCCGCCCTGAACGAGCAGGTCTTCTCCCGTCACTTCCCCTTTAACTTTTTCCCTTTACCCTTATTATTCCCTTTTTCCTCTTCCGCCTCGGCCGAGACCTTAAACTGCCGGGATAAATTATCCAGCGCCTTATCCACCAGATCGTATATCGATCCCCTGGTGAAGCCGCCCTTGATATCCTTTCCGGCCGGCTTGCCGGTTAATATTTCCAATCCTTCCTCGATCGTCGCCACCGGGAAAATATGAAATTTCCCCTTCGCCACGGCTTCGATAACCTCTTCCTTGGGATGCAAATCAGAGACATTCTGGACAGGTACAATTACACCCTGGCGCCCCGTTAATTTGCGGCTCTTGCACACGTCGAAAAAACCCTCAATCTTCTCATTGACACCGCCGATTGGCTGAATTTCCCCATACTGGTTGACCGACCCGGTCACCGCAATCCCCTGGTCGACGGGGATTCTCGACAGCGATGAAAGAAGGGCGTAGATTTCGGTGGACGACGCCGAATCGCCGTCAACCCCGGAATAAGACTGCTCGAAACATATCGAGGCCGACATGACAATAGGCTTTTGCTGGGCGAATTTGCCGCGCAGGAATCCGGTTAAAATCTGGACCCCTTTGTTATGAATCGGGCCGGATAAATCGGCCTCCCGTTCTATATTGACAATTCCGGCCCGGCCCACCGAGGTCCGAACCGTGATACGCGTGGGTCGCCCGAAACTGTACTCGCCGTCGCCGTAAACGGCCAGACCGTTTATCTGCCCTACTTTTTTGCCGGTTGTATCCACCAATATGACATTTTTTTCGAATAATTCCTGAACCTTGGTTTCCATTAAATTGAATCGTTCGATTCGACGCTGTATGGCTTCCTTGACATCCTCCGCCTCCACCATCATTTTTCGCCTTTCCAGCGTGACCGCCCCCGATTCCCGGATTATGTCGGCGATATTGGTGAACTGGGTCGTCACCTGGTCTTTCCGCCCCGCCAGACGACTGCCGTAGGCAATCACCCGCTCCATGGCCGAGGCATCGAAATGCGGCAGATTATCGTCGTCGACAATTTTCCGGATATACGAGGCATACTGCCGGATGGAATCTTTGTCCAGATTCATGATATGGTCGAATTCAGCCTTGATTTTAAAAATCTTACGGAAATCCTCCTCGTTGGCCCAGAGAATACGGTAAATCCGGCGTTCGCCGATCAGCACCACCTTGACATTTACCGGAATCGGCTCGGGCTTAAGGCTCGACCCGGCCATCATATAAAAAGGATCAAAGGCCGTGATTTCCAGATGGCCGGTGGTCAGCGCCCGCTTAAGCGGTCTCCAGACACCCGGTTCGGTGAAAAGATCCAGAGCATTAATGACCAAAAATCCGCCCGAGGCCTGAAGCAGCGACCCGCCTTTTATGCGCGAAAAATCGGTCCGCCAGTAGCCGAAACGGTCGACGATTCTTTCCGTGGTTCCGAATAAATTCCGGTATATCGGGGAATGTTCGATTACCACCGGCGTCGTACTCGTTTCGGAATTGTCCATTATCAAATTAACGGCAAACTCCTCGAACGGTTCACTCTTGCGGAAAGGCGGAGCCTCTTCCTCACCGCGGCGCGGCCGCGCCTCCTTGAATCGATCCAGGTCGCTCACCAGCGCCTCCTGTACCGACGTCAGATATGCGACGACCTTGGGTTCGGAATACTTCTTCTTGAGAGTATCGATTTTATCCACAACCAGCGGTTCTATCATGGCCCGATCCAGTCTCTCCAGCGCCTCATCCAGTTTCGAAGCCAATTTCTTCGATTCGGCCGCCACCTGATCCATATCCCGGCGCAGACGAACATAAGAACTCTCCAGCTCATCCAGGCGATCCTTGGCGAATTTCCCTTCCTTGACCAGCCTTTCCAATTTTTCCATGGAGGCCGGTTCGTTGTCGACGATCGGCTGCAGGTCATTTCTGACATAATTGGCCGCCTGGAGTTGAACCATGACAAATCCGGCCTCGGTCATCTTCTTCTCGAAAGCCATCAAAATATTTTTCTGCCGCTCCGAAAAATCGGTGGCGATCCGATTTCTCTTATCTTTATAATCCTCGCTGGAATAGATTTTGGGGACCGCCTTGCGCAGCGAAGATATCGTAAATTCCATTTCCTTCTTGAATTGACGCCCTTCTCCGGCCGGAAAAATCAGCGCCGTGGGACAGTCGGGATCTTTGAAATTATTTACATAGCAGGCGTCAATGAGAGACGGCTTCTCGGCATTCAGTTCATGGAGGAGTAATTTTATGGTGGTCGTGCGACCGGTCCCCGTTAATCCCGTGACGAAAATATTATAGCCGCGGCTGGCCACCTTAAGGCCCAGTTTAATGGCCCGAATGGCCTTTTCCTGGCCGATAATACTGGAACAAGGCGTGACGTCATCAGTGGTCTTTATTTTTAATTGCCGAAGATTAATCTGCGGGATAAGTTCTTTCGCCGAAATTTCTTTGTATTTCCTCGATGCCATGGGTCCTCCCGAAGGCGTGATTTTTTCATAATATAGCAGAAGCCCCGAATTAAAACAAGGGTCACTTGACAAACACGGAAATCGCATTATATTCGTCTCTGTCACGGAGATGGCGGTATCGTCTAGTGGCCCAGGACGGGTGGTTCTCAGCCATCAAACCGGGGTTCGATTCCCCGTACCGCTATTTTAATCTTATTGTTTCTCAATGCCTTACACGCTCAATAATAGATTATGTAAATCCACTATTATACCTGATTTTTCAGGTGGCTTGTGAACAAAGGTTCTCGGCCACTCTGATCATGATGACAACTAGAACGCATAAAAACCAGTCGAGCGACCGAAGTGTATTGAGAAATGTCTCCTCCTCATTCTTTCGGTACGATGCAAATGGTGATAGGCGATTCGGGAGTGGAGGTGGGAAGGCATAAGGATCGGGTTCCGGTCAGCGAGACTTATATTCCAAGACAGACATTCCAATATTCTGTTCATCTTCCCTCGTCTTGACTACTTTCATGGAATCTCATCGCTTACTTGGCGTAATTCTGCTTCTGCAAAAGCGGCTGGCAGAAATGGAATTGGGGGAGGCAGTTGTCCCGAGGATATCTCTTTATAAAATGGAACAGGCCGCCATCCAGATTTAACCTGGACAATCCCAGGTAATTTGTTATATTATTTTATCCCCCGGAGCACGCCCGGCGTTCGCTGGAAGGGGGTATATTCTTAACATCCATAAAGTAACAGGTTTTAATGGTCAAATTATTTTTCGAAAACCAAAGTATTAAAGGATTCTATATGCTACCAAAGAGGGTATACGCGTGGTTGACTAATGTAACCGTGGTAAGTGTTATAGTAATTACAGGGGTTTCAATTAAGGGCAATACTTCCGCGTCGGATGAACCCGTCTCGTGCTCTACCGTTAATAATGTCTCGGCAAGGCATGCTGATGATAAGTACTGGTTTGCCATGGGGACAGGCATGAATAGCTATGTCACTGCCCTGGCGATTTATAATGGGCAACTTATCGCTGGGGGATTCTTTACTACCGCCGGGGGCGAGGCCGCCAATCGTGTCGCCGCCTGGAATGGTTCTTCCTGGTCCCCCTTGGGGTCAGGGATGAATGGAAACGTGAATGCCCTAGTCGTTTTTGGGACAAGGCTCATTGCGGCAGGCAGCTTTACTACGGCAGGCGGTATAAGTGCCAATAGAATTGCAGCCTGGAATGGTACCACCTGGTCGGCATTGGGTGCCGGGATGAATGATGATGTAATGGCCTTATCAATCTATGATAACAAACTTTTCGCCGGTGGCGAATTCACCACCCCTGCCAATAGAGTAGCCATTTGGAATGGCGCGACATGGCTTTCTCCGGGACTTACGGGAGAAGGCACTGTTTATGCTTTCGCTATTTATGACAATAAATTGATAGCCGGAGGTTACTTTTGGCCGGTCTCAGTTGGTATTCAGGCCTGGAATGGTTCTTCCTGGTCCTATCTTGGATCAGGGGTTGGCTTTACTGTCCGTGCCCTGACCGTCTATAATTACGAATTAATCGCTGCCGGGCTTAAGGTATCATTATTTAATACTCTTGCAACCTGGGATGGTATTTCTTGGACATCGCTGGAGCCCTCCGGCATGAATGGTGATATTTATACTCTATATAATTATACCGATCACTTGGTAGCCGGGGGGGACTTTACGACAGCGGGCGGGGCGCTTGGTGCTTCCCGAATTGCGGCATGGAATGCCGCATCTTGGAGGGAGTTGGGATCGGGATTGGGCGGGTTGTCTATGAATACGGAAGTCAATACATTGATTGCCTATGATAATAAATTAGTGGTCGGCGGTTATTTTACGACAGCAGGAGGTCGCGGGGCCAACCATATCGCCCTGTGGCACCAATTTGTATGTGGCGATACCAATGATGATGAAATAGTCAATATCCTGGATATTTTGTACCTCATTGACTATAAATTTAAAGACGGCCCAGAACCGAAACCCATGCTTGCTGCCGATGTCAATGGCGATGGTTTGGTCAATATTCTCGACATAATTTACCTTATCGACTACAAATTCAAAGGTGGCCCCGAGCCCAATTGCCCGTAATTGATAGACGTGGTGGGTCTTATGAGTGAGAAATGAGACCGGTTCACCCGGCCCCTTTGTCAAGGGCGACTGTTCTGAAAATGCCTTTATTACATGTATTGATGGCTATTGTGATTTAACTTGGACAATCCCAGGGGATTTATTATATTATTTTATCCCCCTGAGCACACTCGGCGATCGCCGGAGCGGGGAAATTGAAATCTTCTCGCAGACTTAGCTCAAGCGACAACTCAGGAGAGACTTGATATCGGTTTAGATGAAATTATAAGGCTATAGGCATTAATAGTCGGAGGAGGGTCAATCCATGCGTCTCGTTAGAACCATAATTATATTATCAGGCATAGCCATAATAATTTTGCTGGGCGTAAATTCTGCAATATACAGCCAGACCGAACTGCCACCGAATCAGCCCTCCGGAAAAGGTGTTGGCGAGTTTATTTCGCCCGATGGCCGCTTCGATTTAGCGGCAGCGCGGCGTTCCGGTTATGAGGGAAGTCTTAACCTGGAGGGGTTTGAAATTCGGCTTAATCCTGTCACCGGCGAGCCGATCATGCGAAAATCGGGCGGTGGCACGCCAAAAGATGACCCGGATGACATTTACTGGGATAATAGCCTATCGCCAATGTACCCGGGAATGAACGGTATTGTCCGCGCCCTGACCGTATACAACGGGAAACTTATAGCAGGCGGCTCATTCACAATGGCCGGCGGCGTGGCGGCAGGCTATATAGCCTCCTGGGACGGGAGTAACTGTTCACCCTTGGGGTCGGGCATGAATACCACGGTCCTTGCCTTGACGGTCTTTGATGGAAACCTTATCGCCGGGGGCAATTTCACCACGGCCGGCGGCGCGGCGGCGAACGGGATAGCCTCTTGGGATGGGAGTAATTGGTCGCCCCTGGGGTCGGGGATGAATTACTCGGTCCTTGCCTTGACGGTCTTTGACGGAAACCTTATCGCCGGGGGTGGTTTCACCTCGGCCGGCGGCGCGGCGGCGAACTATATAGCCTCCTGGGATGGGAGTAGTTGGTCGCCCCTGGGGTCGGGGATGAATAGCTCGGTCTATGCCTTGACTGTCTTTGACGACAACCTAATCGCCGGTGGAGATTTCACTATGGCCGGCGGCGCGGCGGCGTACTATATCGCCTCCTGGGACGGGAGTAGTTGGTCGCCCCTGGGGTCGGGGATGGATAACGCGGCCCTTGCCTTGACGGTCTTTGACGGTAACCTTATCGCCGGGGGCAATTTCACCACGGCCGGCGGCGCGGCGGCGAACGGGATAGCCTCCTGGGACGGGGGCAGTTGGTCGCCCCTGGGGTCAGGGATGAATGACTACGTCCTTGCTTTGACGGTCTTTGACGGTAAACTTATCGCCGGGGGCGGTTTCACCTCGGCCGGCGGCGCGGCGGCGTACTATATCGCCTCCTGGGATGGGAGTAGTTGGTCGCCCCTGGGGTCGGGGATGAATTACTCGGTCCTTGCCTTGACGGTCTTTGATGGCGACCTAATCGCCGGCGGAGATTTCTATTTGGCTGGTGATTGTGGAGCACCTTACATAGCGTCTTGGAATGGGAGCGGTTGGTCGCCTTTGGGAACCGGGCTGGATAACGTTGTCAACGCTCTGGCCGTTTATAGTGGGAAGTTGCTAGTCGGAGGTAATTTCACAACTGCCGGTGGCGAGGGAGCGATTCGGATAGCGTCTTGGGATGGCAGCAGTTGGTCGCTAATGGGATCGGGGATGAATGGCAGGGTTTTCTCTCTGACCGTGTATGATGGGAATCTAATAGCTGGAGGCTCCTTCACAACTGCTGGTGGGGTAGTCGCGAGTAGAATAGCGTCTTGGGATGGGAGTAGTTGGTCGCCTTTGGGATTGGGGATGAATGGTGACGTATGGTCCCTGACTGAGTTCAATGGGAGCCTGATAGCCGGGGGTAATTTTACTACGGCGGGTGGTGGTGAAGCACTTCGGATAGCGTCTTGGGATGGCGATAGTTGGTCGCCATTGGGGTCAGGTACCGATGCGGCAATCTGTGCTCTGACAATCTATGACAATGATTTGATTGCGGGAGGATATTTCACGATGGCCGGCGGTGCGGCGGCGAACGGTATAGCCTCCTGGGACGGGAGTGGATGGTCATCCTTGGGGTTGGGAATGGAAGGAGAATATCTGAGTATCTTCGCCTTGACTGTCTATGACACGAAACTGATAGCGGGAGGGTGTTTCTCGATGGCCGGTGGTGCGGCGGCGAACGGTATAGCCTCCTGGGACGGGAGTGGATGGTCACCGTTGGGATCGGGAACGGGAGGAGATTATCCCTGTATCTTCGCCTTGACTGTGTATGACAGGTACCTGATAGCGGGGGGCGAGTTCACAACGGCCGGTGGCATTGCGGCAATCTATATAGCATCCTGGAATGGAAGCAATTGGTCGCCATTGGGGTCAGGAATAAATGACTGGGCTACTACTTTGACCGTCTTTCATAATAAGCTGGTGGTGGGCGGGCTTTTCTTAACTGCCGGCAATAAATCCTCGGCTTATCTGGCGGAATGGAATAATCTGCATATAAATGGCCCTCTAATCATTGAAGCCTATTCCCCGGTCAATCTGCTGGTAACCGACCCGGCGGGAGATTCCATCGGCCTGACTTCAAGCGGGGTTCCTTTTCAAACCATTTTCCCGGCCAGTTATACGGAGACAGTCGATGATAACGACTCTGTCCATATCAATTTTCCTCTGATCGGTGAATATATCATCGAAGTTGTTGCCGAAGACGGCGCTCCGCCGGATGCGGTCTATACGGTTGGTATCCGCATTGACGGTACCGAGCAGTGTATTTTAGTCGATGAGAGCCAGATCCCGGCACCGGGGATGGTCACTTCATTAGGTTACACAGTCGAGGGTGGCTGGCACTATATCAACGGCGATGCCGACCGCAATGGAATAGTCAACATTCTCGATATTATTTATCTTATCAATTTCAAATTCAAGGGCGGTACGGCGCCCGACCCACTTGGAGCCGGGGATGCCAATTGCAATCTAACTGTCAATATCATTGATATAATTTATTTGATTGATTACAAGTTCAAAGGCGGCCCGGAGCCATGCTCGGCAAATCGCAATTAAGAACTGTCTGGAGTCGGGTTGATTATAAAAAAAGCAATGTCCGGCTGAAATAGTCGTCCTGATTAGTATACCAGGAGGTGTGGCTATGAAACAGGCTCTAATGATTTTATTAGGTATTTCCATTTTAATCCCCACGGCAGTATCATTTGCTGGCGTCTGCGGCGATGTCAATGATGATAGTATTATTAATATTCTTGATATAATCTACCTGATTGATTACAAGTTTAGGGGCGGCCCGGAACCGGCGATCATGGAGTCGGCCGATGTCAATAGTGATGGCATCATCAATATTCTCGATATCATCTATCTTATTGAGTATAAATTCAAAGGCGGCGCGGAACCATACTGCCATGAGACAGGCACAATGACAGACATCGACGGCAATACCTATCGAACGATCAAAATCGGCGATCAATGGTGGATGGCTGAAAACCTTGAGGTAATCCATTATCGCAACGGGGAGGCCATACCCAACGTAACCGATGCCGTGATTTGGTCCAGTCTTACCACCGGGGCCTATTGCGAATATAATAACGATATCAATAATGTTGACACTTGCGGCCGATTATATAACTGGTTTGCTGTAAACGATGGCCGGAATATAGCACCGGAAGGCTGGCACGTGCCGACCGATGCCGAGTGGCAGACAGTGATTGACTATCTCGGCGGCATTGCAGTTGCAGGCGGGAAAATGAAGGAAAAGGGCACAACCCACTGGAACATTCCTAACAGCGGAGCCACCAATGAAAGCGGCTTCCGGGCGTTACCCGGCGGTTTGCGTACTGCCACCTGGCAAAATGGATATTTTGCCGAACTTGGTGAAAACGCCCACTTTTGGTCGTCTTCGGAAGAGAAGAGCGATGTTGCCTGGAGGCGGCTTCTGCAATATAACTAGCCAACTGTCCTCAGATTGACCTACAGCGGGCAAGGCGGTTTTTCGGTCCGCTGTTTCAAGGATTAGGCTGACTATGGATTGCCAAGACAGGAGAATCCACTCCACTTCCAAATCATTGTTCCCCTTTAAGTTACCGTGGCACAGGGGGTAGGATGAATTACCTGTTCCCCCGTCCCCTAATGTCCCACAACGACTTATCAGCTGTATGCGACGACCTTGGCCAGAAATTGACTGCTCATCAACGGGATTGAATGCCCGCAAGACTAATCCGCCTTAGGTGTCGATGCTGTGAAACCAACCGCAGAGATTTCAGAAGTTCAAGGGCCAGTCTCTCCTTTTCTCATGTAGTCGCAGATTCCACGTGTTGATCCAGCCGGATGATCTGCTTTCCGTGATGGGGATTCGCATGCCCCCAAATCCCAATACGCAGCATTCTAGATGTCGTGGCAAGTTGCAAAAGCCCTAACACCGAAAGCCGAGTTCAGGGCTCTCCGAGGTAATCCGCCGACCTCAACGATTGATTGGCAATGCCGATAATAATCTCAAACAACGGTCTTATCTCCTCCTAGGTAGATGGCGTAAGAAAGAACTGTGACCAAGCACTTTACACAGCAACTCAAGCAATTTTATTCGTGGCTGGTTCGGCCACACTGTCAACTATCAGACATAGAGGCCCGACGGGGTGCTCAACTGTTCTCCAATCTGATGCTGGTACATATCGTTCTCGTCTGCCTTGCCATCGGTATCATCAACATTCTCCATTCCAGGCAAATAGGCCAACCAATCTGGGGAGCTCCTGATGCGCGGTTGGTACTGGCCGGGATGGTGATTATTGGTTTAGCCTTTGTGATCCTTCGCCTTGGCTTCTACAGAACTGCGATCGCTATTTACATCGCTATTACTGCGGCCGTAGCTTTGTGCACACCGTTTGTCCATAGTCCCAACGCTGAGATAGGACTCTTGGCCTCAGCCATGATTCCCGTGCTGTTGACGGCAATGGTTTCTTCATACCGATGGCTAGTCGCGGTACTCATTGCCGTAGTTGGCGTTGGCACTGCCAGATTGGCCTTCTCCTCTCTTCCATTTAGATCGATTGAAACCGGTGCAGCATTACTGATCACTGTTGCGATAACTGGTGCCTTGATACTTGTCCTTCGGCACCATTTGTATTCACTGGAAACGGAACGCCGCAACCAGATTCGAAAGACAGCCCTGAAATACCGCAATCTCTTCGATAATATCGCCGATGGCATATTCGTGGCCAACCTGAGCGGTCATATCGTGGAGGCAAATTCCGCGGCCGGTGAACAGCTTGGCATGGCCAAAGAGGAAATCGTTGGCTTGGCGATAAGCGATATCACCGCCCGTGCCGATTACAATCTCGATGCCTTGATATCCAGGCTCCGTCAGACTGGCAGTATGTCATTCGCGACCCAGCATAAACGGAGAGACGGTAGCGTTTTTCCCGTTGAACTTCGTCTCAATCTGATCGATCATCAGAGCGAGATCAACATCCTTGGGGTTGCCCACGATGTCACTGAACAGCAGGAGGAACTCTCGTTCCGCGAAGCGGTCATTTCGAATGCGGCCGAGGGCATGTGCGTTTGTCATGAGATTGCCGAGTATCCTAATGTCAAATTCAGTTTGTGGAACGATCAGATGTACCGGATTACCGGGTACACCATGGACGAGATCAACCGGTCAGGATGGTATCAGTCCGTTTATCCTGATCCCGAACTACGGGCACGAGCCGCCAAGAGAATGTCTGAGATGCGGCGTGGTAATCAATTGAAGGCGGAAGAATGGGTAATAACACGCAAGGACGGCCAAGAACGCACGCTCGAGATATCGACATCGTTACTTCGCACCAAGGGGAGTCATGAGCATTTCCTGGCGTTGATGCATGACATCACTGAACGAAAGCAGTTCGAGAGGAATCTGGCAAGTTCGGAACGTCAGTACCGGGAGTTATTCGACACCCTGATGGAGGGTATCGGCCTGGTCGACAAGGACGAAACACTTCTGTTTGCTAACCCTGCTCTGGCGAAAATATTCGAATTTGACACGGCCAGAAATATGGTCGGAAAGTCCATTCTGGACTACATAGCTCCCAAGGCAAAGGATACCGTCAGAGTTCAGTCCGCAATGAGGGCAAACGGAGTAAGCTCACAATATGAATTGGAGATTCTAACGGCGAAAGGCAATTCCCGGTGGGCCTACATCTCAGTCACTCCGCAGTTCACCAAAGATGGCTTGTACGCCGGCTCCCTTGCGGCGGTTCTGGATATTACTGAGAAAAGGAACTCAGAAAGACTGCAGATTGAGACGCAACAGAAACTTGAACGCGCCGAGCGGATGGAATCCCTAGGGCTTCTTGCGGGAGGAGTCGCGCATGACTTGAACAATATGCTTGGACCGGTGGCAGGTTATGCCGAACTGCTGCTTCGAGAGGTAGAGCCGGATACTAGGATCGCTGGTCGGATTCAGAAGATCGTTAAGTCGGCGCACGATGCGGCCGACGTAATTCAGGACCTGCTGACTCTTGCCCGGCGCGGTCGCTATCCGTTGGAGTCCTTGCTCCTGAACAACGTCATACGCGTATATCTCGAGTCGCCTGGATTCGAGGCATTGAAGCAGCGACACCCCGGTATCACTGTCGATCTCAATCTCTGTTCCAGCGGCGGTATGATCAACGGTTCCTCACCACATCTTTCTAAGGTAATAATGAACCTGATTTCCAATGCTTTCGAAGCGATGGGGCAGAGCGGTACACTAATTGTCAGTACCGAGAAGAGACATCTGCAATCGCTGATTGGCGGGTATGGCACTGTCGCGCCCGGCGAGTATGTTCTCCTCCGAGTCAAGGATTCCGGAGTCGGGATTCTTCAAGAAGACCTGGACAAGATCTTTGAGCCGTACTTCTCCAGGAAGAAGATGGGTCGAAGCGGAACCGGCCTTGGTCTTTCCATCGTATATGGCGTGGTCAAGGACCACAACGGATTCTACGACGTGTTCTCCGAACCCGGTAAGGGCACCGAGTTCATTCTGTACTTTCCGGCCATATCGGGAAACATTCAAAATACCACCCGGGAATCTGCGATGGAGGTCGGGACGGGTACTATACTGGTAGTGGATGATCTGCAAGAGCAACGGGAGCTAACGCGAGACATCTTGAGCAGCTTGGGTTACACCGTCAATGTTGCGGAGAACGGTCACGAAGCGATTGAGGCCATTAAGAGGCAGCCGGCGGATGTAGTCGTGCTGGATATGATCATGGAGCCGGAATTCGACGGGTTGGATGCGTTTCGCGAGATACTCAAGATCAGACCAAATCAGCCTTGCATTATTGTCAGCGGCTTTGCTGAGACTGAACGAGTGCGCGAGGTACAGCAACTGGGGGGCGGGCCATACGTAAGAAAACCTTTCAGCGTCGAGACAATTGGGATGGCAGTACGTGAAGCTCTTCAGACTCGATGCCGCTCTCTTAGCCATTAGGTCGACTTTTCCAATTTGCCCCCAAACCGTTTCTCTGAGACCTCCGGACTAATCAAGGAAAAGGACGATAACGGGTGTTGTGACTGAGCCACCAACTGAACCTTCGCTCAATATCATCATGACCGGGCCGGTTTGACTTCTTCGAGATTATAAATAACCGGTTACGTTTTGGTCAAAATGACACGTAAATACTTATCCCATGATACGAGGCGAGGGTTCGCCCCCCACCTCCATTTCTTGTAATCCCGTGTTATACAATCATGTACGACGACTATTTTGACCGGACGAATCCCCCGAACCCCCGTCCACCCCCTATATCCCCCAATAACATAGAATATCATGAAACGGAAATGGTCACGTTTTGGTCACACTAAAAGATGCTTTAGAAGGCCTTGATCGGCATAATGTGAGCGGCTAATTTTCACGATTAGCCACCATTTCCAAAATCATTTGCTGTTTCATCTATAACTTATATCTTCTCATTACAAGCGATCAGATAAATGGCAGCTTTCTGCCCAAGTTGGGGAGATTGATGACGTCGTCAAATGACGACCCAAACGATATTACCCGATCGCATATCCAACTTTCGAAAGACACCAAAACCGGGCACTACCGAATCGTCGAGAAGATCGGCGCCGGCGGGATGGGGGAGGTGTATCTGGCAGAAGACACCGCACTCAACCGGAAAGTTGCGCTCAAGTTTCTCCCCACTCATCTCTGTCAGGATGCCGATTGCCGCGCCCGTCTCAAACGCGAGGCGCAGGCAGCGGCCAAGCTTGACCACCCCAATATCGTCTCAGTGTTCGAGGTCGGAGAATTCCAAGGTCGGCCGTTCTTCTCCATGCAACACGTCGAGGGGCAGTCGCTCAAGGACGTGATTGCCGGAAAGATGTTGCCGATAGAGCGAATAATCGACATCGGCATTCAGATCTGCGACGGCCTTCAGGCCGCGCATGAGAAGGGGATCACACACCGGGACATCAAGCCTTCAAATATTCTGATTGACCAGGACGGCCGGGCAAAAATACTGGATTTCGGTTTAGCGGCCATCAAAGGGACCGAAAAACTGACTAAGACTGGTTCAACCATGGGGACACTGCATTATATGTCTCCCGAGCAGACCCGCGGCGAGGAAGTTGACCAGCGGTCGGATATATTTTCTCTTGGGGTGGTTCTTTACGAAATGATAACCGGCAAGCTGCCCTTCAAGGGGGATCATGAACCGGCCATAATATATTCAATCGGAAACGAAGATCCGGAGCCGCTGGCGCGATACAAAAGTGGAGTGCCGGATGAACTGCAGCGAATTGTCAGTAAAACGCTGGCCAAAGATAAGACCCTGCGCTATCAGCATGCGGATGAGCTGGAGGCTGATCTGAAGGGAATTTTGTCGAAATATCAGACGACATCGCCGCCTCGAGTTATCGCTTCGCGCAGGAATCGTCTTCGCATTGCCGTACTGTCATCGATTTTCGTTGTCATTGCCGGCGCGTTACTTATCCTGAAGCCATGGGAAATTATTGTCAGACCCACTCAGGAAGCCGTGACCAAAGAAAATCGGCTGGCGATAATGTACTTTGATAATTTCGCAGATCCAGCTGATTCATCCAGAATGGGCGAGATTGCGGCGAATCTTCTGATCACGAATCTGTCCGAATCGCAGTATCTGCAGGTCGTATCCAGTCAGAGGTTGTATGATATCTTGAAGCATATTGGCAAGGAGGGGGTCAAGCGAGTGGATCGCTCGGTGGCTACGCAGGTTGCCGATAAAGCAAGAGCGAGACAGATGCTTCTCGGCAGTGTATTGCAGATCAGCCCGGAGATTATTCTTACGAGTCAAATCATCGATGTCACCACTGGGAATGTTGTGGCCTCCCAGAAAATAACGGGAACAGCCGGGGAAAATATATTCGCCATAATTGACAGGCTCTCAGTAGAAGTGAAACAGGATTTGTCTCTTCCCCTGGCCGCCATTAACGAATCGACACCGCCAACTGCATATTTAACCACCAATTCACCTGAAGCGTATCGTTATTATCTTGAAGGAGTTGATTTCCAGAACCGAGCATATGTGCAGGAGGCTGAGAGGAGATTCAGGAGAGCTTTGGAGTTTGATTCCACGTTTGCCATGGTTTATTTTCGTCTGTCGTTGCTGTCTGTCATGAAAGGAGAAATGGACGGAGCGAAACCATTGATTGCCAAAGCGGCAGAATATTCGGACAAAATCAGCCGGAAGGAAAAATACTATATCAAGATGCAGGAAGCCAACATAGCGGGGAATTCGACACTGGCGATAGAGTATCTGCAGAAGATAGTCGAGCGCTATCCTGAAGAGAAAGAAGCTTTCATTGCCCTTGGATCCTTTTATTATCAGGACCTTTCAAAACCCGACGAAGCCATTCGATGCTTTAATAAGGCTATAGAGATAGACGCGGGACTTGATCTCCCCGGGAACCAGAATCTGGATGCCCTAGCATACGAACACCTTGCCCTTGTTTATGACCTGCAGGGTGATTTTGAAAGATCTATTCAGGCCATTGATAAATCCATATCCATTAAACCGAATGAAGCCAGTCGCTTTGACACCAGAGGCTATGTGTACTCCCGGAACGGCAGATTAGATCAGGCAATTGCATCTTACGAAAGAGCTTTGGAAATAAAGCCAGACTTTTACGGTTCCGGTGCGCCGCTTAAATTGTGCTATTTGTATCTTTTCAAAAGGGATTTTGCCCAGGCCGAAAACTGTTTCCGGGAGTTTTCCTCGAACAGCGATAAAGAAATCCGAGCACACGCAAGAATCTGCCTGGCCTACATCCCCGCATATCAGGGTAAATTCAACGAGGCTCTTAGAGTGTTGGATGACGGTATCGCTGCAGACAGAATGGAACAGGCCGAAGGACCGTCGAATGCAGAAATACATCTCTTGAAAGCACTCATCTATGAACAAAAGGATGATCTGACTCTGGCTATGGGGGAACTTGAAACGTATATGGAAATTCGCCGCAAGATTGATCCTGCTGATCAGGTTTCCGGATGGCCTATGTATACCCGTCTTCTGGCACAAAACGGAAAGATCGAGAAGGCGGAGCAAGCGGCTGTGACCTTGAAGAAGATTATTGAGGAAAAAGACACAAGCCGGATGGCAGCCTATTGGTGTGCGCTCGGGTACATAGAATCGGCCAAGGGCAATCCGGAAGCAGCACTTGTTGACTTCACAAAAGCGACCGTAGATGTTCGAGGTTTCGCGCTGCACTATATGCTGGCAAAGGCATATCTGGAAACAGGGAGATTGGGTGAATCAGTGAGTGAGTTTGAGAAAGTGCTTATAAGATATGACGGAGAAAGAGCTTCGTTGCCGATTTGGGCCGTGAAAGCTTATTATCTGCTTGGATTAGCGTACGAGAAATCGGGCTGGAACCAAAAAGCGATTGAGAAATATGAGGAGTTTCTTGACATCTGGAAGAACGCCGATCCGGGCATTAAAGAAGTTGACAATGCAAAGGTACGCTTGGCACGCCTGAAAGCGACATCATAGATGTGTTTTATGCAACCTCATGACGACAAGACCCAAACCCATGTGCCTCTAATCAGCGGCACGATGGTGTCAAACTACCGCATCATCGAGAAGATCGGCGCCGGCGGGATGGGAGAAGTGTATCTGGCGGAAGACACCAAGCTCAATCGCAAAGTGGCACTCAAGTTCCTGCCGCCGCACCTATGCC
This sequence comes from Candidatus Zixiibacteriota bacterium, assembly GCA_041752195.1. GTDB lineage: Bacteria > Zixibacteria > MSB-5A5 > GN15 > PGXB01 > JBGSHP01. Next base: position 40,965 of record JBGSHP010000031.1, read on the forward strand.
AAGATCCCGAATGCCGGGCGCGTTTTACACGAGAAGCTCAGGCGGCGGCGAAGTTAAGCCATCCCAATATTGTCACCATCTACGAAGTCAGCGAATTCAATGGTCGCCCATTCTTTGCTATGGAGCTTGTGGATGGTCTGCGACTGGACGAATACCTCAAACAGAAATCGCCGTCGCTAGACAGAATCCTTGACCTCTCGGTTCAGGCTTGCGAAGGATTACGGGAAGCACATAGCAGTGGAATAGTCCATCGTGATATAAAGCCAGGCAATATCTTGGTGGATAAGAATAGTCGAGTGAGGATTCTTGATTTTGGTCTAGCCGCCATCAAAGGCGTGGATAAACTGACGAAGACCGGCTCAACTTTTGGGACGTTGCATTATATGTCGCCGGAGCAGACCCGGGGTGAAACCCTTGATGAGCGTAGTGATATTTTTTCATTTGGCGTTGTTTTGTATGAAATGATTACTGGACAGTTGCCTTTCAAGGGGGACCACGAACCAGCCATCATATATTCCATTGGGTATGAAGAGCCGGAGCCGCTGGCAAGATTTAAGACCGGTGATACTGAAGAATTGCAGCGGATTGTTAAAAAGGCGCTGACGAAAAACAAAAGCGAGAGATATCAGCATGTGGATGATTTATTAGCGGACCTGAAAAGAGAGAGTAAAAAATTAGAATATGTTGGAGCAAGCATCTCTGCTAAATCCGCTGCGACCGCCAGACCATCGATTGGAGTCTTGTATCTGCAGAATCTATCAGAAAACAAAGAGGATGAATACTTTGCCGCCGGAATTACCGAGGACATCATTACCCAGCTCTCCAAAATTGGAGGACTGCTGGTTACTTCCAGAAGCAATGTGGAGCAATTCCGAGGAAAGGCAGTTAACATTAGAGAAGCGGCTGATAAATTACGGGTAAACCATATTATGGAGGGTTCCGTGCGCAAGCATGGACCGAAAATCAGAATTACGTGTCAATTAATTAAGGCTGTTGATGGTTTTCACGTTTGGGCGGACAGCTATGATAGACAAATAGAGGATATTTTCGATATTCAAGCCGATGTGGCCAAATCGGTTGCCCAAGCATTGAAGGTGATTTTGATTCCGGAAGAGTCGGAAAGAATTGACCAGAAACCAACCGAAAATGTGCAGGCGTATAATTACTATCTTCAGGGACGCGAATATTATTTGTCTGGATTCTCCACCAGAGAAGGGCTATATCTGGCGACCAAAATGCTTGACAAGGCGTTAGAGGCCGACCCGAATTTTGCGTTGGCCTATGCTTTGTTGTCAAATTGTTATGCGTCCTATGTGATGTTCGAAGTTGATCTTAAAAGAATCTGGTTTGAGAAATCTGAAGAAGCCAGCCTGAAAGCCCTGGCCCTTGATCCGCACCTGCACCTTGCTTATTCTTCATTATCACGATTGTACTGGGCAATGGGAAAAACAGAAAGGATGCTTAAGAAAGCAGAAGAGGCGGTAATAGCTACTCCTAATAATGGGGAAAGCTGGAAATTCCTTGGTTTTTGGTATTCTCTGATTGGTCAGTATCCAAAAGCCGAGAGGGCGTTGATGAAGGCGATTGAACTTAATCCTGTTATTCCATCTCTTTATGGGAACTTCATTATTCTATATTCACGCTGGGGAAAAGATGAAAAGGTGGCAGAATATTTTAGAAAGGGGTTGGAAATACTGCCCGATAATTGGTGGACTTATTTTCGAATGGCTCATTATCACCTTTGTCGAGGTGAATTGGATGAGGCAAAAAGAATGGCTCTTAAGACGCTTGATATAAACCCGCGAGGGACTTTGCCTTATTTACTGCTAATTGAAGCGGCTATTTTATCGAGAGATGCCGAAAGCGCTTTTCATTTTCTTAAAGAATCATTACAACAGAATCCAAACAGAGACCTATTTATTGAATCAGGCTATATAGAGCTTATGAAAGGAGAAAAAAAGCAGGCCGAGATATCCTTCGATTCTTGCATTCAATTCAATCTACCCTTGGTTCGGGAATTTGAAGGTTTACGCGATGAATATTATTGTCGTTCAAGAATAGCGCTGGCTTATGCATTAAAGGACGAATCCGGCAAGGCGTTGGAGCAAGCGGAAATAGTGAAGAGGAAATTAGGTGAGGCTCTACTAAGTGTCGAATGGACTTTTGATAGAGATGTAATTCAACTCCTCAGTTTCGTCTATTCTCTTACGGAGCAAAAAGAAGATGCCGCGTCTTTACTGGATTTTCTGGTTGAGAATAAAATCGTCACTTCGGCATATATCCGACTTCATCCATTTTACGAAAAACTTGCTGGTTATCCTCAATTTGAGGAATTGTTCCGCCGGGCAGCGCAGTGAGATAACTCGAAACCCCAACGGTTTCAGCCTCCGCGCTACGCCTAAACCTGACGCGATAAGACTAGAAACCATTCGCCTCTGATCATGGCACCAGAATGCTGTGGACTTGCTAAGTCCACATTGACGATTCAACGGCTAAAAAAAGTGGTCACGCTTTGGTCACAATGACTCGTAAGTCCTTGTCCTGCAATGCGAGTCGGGGGTTCGATTCCCCATTTCTTGTAATTACATGTTAAACAATCAAGTACGACGACTATTTTGACCGGACAAATTCCCCGAACCCCCGTCCACCCCCTATATCCCCCAATAACATAGAATATCATGAAACGAAAATGGTCACGGTTTGGTCACACTAAAAGATGCTTTGGGAGGGCTTGATCGGCATAATTTGAGCGGCTAATTTTCACGATTAGCCGCCGTTTCCAAAACAATTTGCTGTTTCATCTATAACTTATATCTTCATATTGTCAATCAATCAGATAAATGGCAGTTATCTGCCCAAGCCGGGGATACTGATGACGTCGTCAAATAATGATCCGAATGACATCACCCGTTCGCGCGTCCCGCTCATGAAAGACACCATCATCGGACACCGTCGAATTTCTAGGAAGGCGAATATTTGTACATAGATAGCCATTTGACGCATATAAAAACGGAACTATGCGATGCCGAAATTAATTGGAACTGATTATATCCGAACATATTCTTGGACTTTGACTCCGGGCCAATTTGTCATTGGGCGCTCCGCCGATTGTGATTGGCATGTACCGGACGCGGCCGTATCAAAACAACACGCCGAAATCGAGGTGACATCTTTAGAGGGTGATTTCTCGATTATAGACCTCGGCAGTCATAACGGCACCTTTGTCAACGGCAAGAGGATTACAGCTAGGACAGTTGTGCAATTGGGCGATAGTATCGCTATTGGTTCTACCGAGTTTAAAATTGTGCCGGATATTGATGAAAGCGGAATAAGCCGAACTCAAGCTGTAAAACTATCAGATGACGATCAGATGAATTCATCATTTATCACCATGAAGGAGGCGCTGAAGCCGCTGCCGAACCAGGTATCCGGTATTCCGGAGCTGCTGTCCACTCTGTTTGACATGGCCTCGGCCCTTGTGATTCCTGAACCTCAGGAGCAAATACTGCAAAAGGCTCTGATAATGATAGCCAAGGTTATACCCGCCGAACGCCTGGCCGTGCTTTTCATTTCCGATAATCAGGATCAGGTTTCACCGGCGGCAGTGCTTCTTCCGGGAGGCAAGGATCCTGGCGCATTCACTCTCTCCAAGACTATTGTGAGAGAATTATTGACCAACAATAATGCTGTCTTAATTGGCAATCCGCAAGAAGATCCACGTTTTTCGCGGCAGGAGTCTATTTTAAAAGCGGCCCTTAAATCCGCTATGGCGGTGCCGCTGTTTGATAAAGATAGAGTGCTGGGGATATTATATGTCGATACCACCAATCCAATGCATCACTACAATCCAGAGTACCTGCGACTGCTGGCGACCTTTGGCAACATTATCGCCTCCCGACTCATAAATCTGGCGCTGCTTTGCGAGCGTGATAAAAAGCGAACCATGGAGGAGGAGCTAAGGCAGGCCGCGATGATCCAGAGAGATTTGCTAATAAAATCGGTGCCGGAGTTTTCCGGCTACCAAATTCATGCTTTTCAGGAACAATCGCATGAGGTCGGCGGGGATTTTTATGATTTTGCCCTCCTTCCCGACGGCCGTCTTTTGGTCCTGGCGGGTGATGTAAGCGGCAAGGGGATGGGAGCGGCATTGCTGATGTCGAATATAATGGCGTCTTTTCGAATATTGTATTATGGAACTTCATTTGATCTTTGCCAGGCCGTAAAGCAGGCCTCGATGCAGCTCTGGCGCCATAGTGCGCCGGAACAATATGCCACTCTGTTTATTTGCCTTATTGAAGGACCAGGCGGCTTGATTCATTATGTCAATGCTGGTCATAATCCGCCGCTTCTGGTGCGGCAATCGGGAGCAATTGAGCGCCTTGAACCAACCGGGACCCCGATTGGCATGTTTGATTGGGCTGATTGGACAGAAGAAACCAAACAACTGGATATCGGTGATGTTCTTTTTGTCTTTACCGACGGGGTGACGGAAGCGATGAAGGGAGACCAGCAGTATTCAGATTCCCGGATGGAGCAGATGATAATCTCGGTGCGAAACCAGTCGCCCATAGTTATTATGGATAAATTGATGGAAGACATAGCTTCTTTTGTTGAAGACACGCCGCGCTCGGATGATATCACTATGGCTGTCATCAAAAGGGAATCAACATGTTAAGAAAGAAATTTCAGCTTCTGGAGAAAAAGAATAACAATGGCATCTGAGCAGGAAGAAAACGACAAGACCAAGACCCACGTGACGTTGACCGATGGCACGATGGTTTCGCACTACCGGATCATCGAGAAGATCGGCGCCGGTGGAACGGGCGAAGCCTGTCTGATTTCTAACACAAGTTATCATTGCGAGGATCACTATGGCGTTCGATCTTGAGAAGTTGTTTCGCGACGTCTTCGCGCCCCGGCCAGGTGAGGTGGTCACCGTCATGTATGATCTGCCTCATGGCGACCTTCGGGATAATGACGCTTGGAAGGATCGCCGCCGGATGGCAGAAGAGTGGCACAGCAGGATTGCAGAGTTCTCAAACAAATACGGCATGAGCATCAATCCGATCGCCACCTATCTGGCAACCGGTTCGCACAACTCGGATCTGCCGGCCCGTGGCACATGGGGAGGTCGACAAGTCAGCGTGGAGGAAATCCTGGCGGACTCAACGATTGTAATCGCGATGCCTGAATACTCGGTGACGGCGCCGCTCATGTGCCTATCGAAGAAGTATCCAAACCTCCGGGTCGCCAGCATGCCGGGAGTAGCCCGATCGATGGAGCACACAGGCCTGGCCGCTGATTACACCAGGGTGGCCGCGCTCTGCGCGCAACTAGCGCCGCTTTACAAACGAGCGGACAGCATAGAGGTTCAGTTTTCGACCGGGCACGTGTGCCATTTCGACGTCTCGAACCACGGGCGAGTCTTTGTAGATGACGCCGTTCTCCATCCGGGCATGGGCAGGGACTCAGATCGGGTCAAGAACCTCCCTTCTGGCGAGGTCTGCACATGTCCAAACGAAAGCAAGAACAGTCACACGGCAGGAGAGATCCCCGTTTTCTGTGAGGGCGAGGTGATTGTTTTGGTTGTGGAAGTCAACCGAATTGTTGATGTGAAGGGCGACAGTCCTGCTGCCAATCAGAAACGGCGGGAATTTGTTTTTGAGCCGGCTCTTCGCAACATCGCCGAAGTCGCGGTTGGCTGCAACGAAAGTGCGGCCGTGACCGGCAATGTCTTGGAAGATGAGAAGGCCGGGTTCCACTGGGCGTACGGCAGGAGCGATTTTCTTGGCGGCACCGTGGGCGCTAAGGACTTTTCATCACCTGACAAGGTGTGTCACGAAGACATTGTGTACGCCCGAGGCAATCCGATCGTTTGTAAACGGCTTGACTTCATAAGTCAGAATGGAGAGAGGACGACGACCATTATTGATGGAGCGCTCGTCATATAGGAGATGATATGAGCATCTTGTTGGTGGAAACATATGTTGTCAAAGTAGAAAGGCAGGCTGGTTTCGAGCCGTTGCTGAATGAATTCCTGGATTACAAGAAAAACCACCCGAATCTTTTTGAGGGCGTGCTGTCATGGAAGCTCTATAAGCAGAAATACGGCCCAATAGGCGGCATGTACGTCGAGATGTGGGAATACGAGAACCTCGCGGAAATGGACGCTATCAACAAGCGGATATTTGAGGATGATGTGATGAAACGGATCAACGTCGAGTTTCACCAGCTCGTCGAGCCGGCGACCTTTTCCGCGTGCGTTTGGAATTCTGCGGAATAGGGCCTTGTTGCAAGGCTGCCCTATACCTGGAAATAAGCAGTTTGAACTTATTGAAACTACCGAGCCAATGGAAAAGCTCTTATCAGGGAGGAATCGGTATGAAAACAGTGAGTGTGATTGTTCTCAGTATGGGTCTGGCGCTAATGGTCGGGTGTCGATCAGGTGTAAATCAGGAAACCGAGAGGAGAAAAATTAAATCAGTGTTAGACTCTTATATAACCAGCATTGAAACAGAGAATATTGATCTTTACGCCAAGATTCTTTCTCACGACCAGGACATGACCAACTTTGGGACGTCCGAACCGCCCATTGTGGGCTGGGATTCCCTAAGGAAGATTATCGAAGACCAGAATGCGGCGTTGTCTCAAACCAAGATTGTTGCCAGCGACCTGGCCATTCACATTTCTAAGGAAGGCGATTTCGCCTGGGCGACCGATCTGTGGGATTTTAGGGCGATGATGGGAGAGCAGACCATTCAAATACCTGTTCGATGCTCATGGGTTCTGGAGAAGCGGGATGGCCAATGGGTAATCAAGCATTTCCATAAATCTGTTCGGGGCGCAGTATGACAGGCTGATAGCCAGGCATTCGTGGCTTGGTTACTCCACGTGCCTGCTACCAAGGCCTCCAAAAAAGCGGTCACATTTTGGTCACAATGACCCGTAACCTCTTGTGCCGCATAGCGAGTCGGGGGTTCGATTCCCCCCACCTCCGCCATATTATATTACTTTAGATATCAGACAATCTGGAATTCACCCATTTATTGATAATCCGCTGAAATGGGGCAAAAATCGACCTGAAAAACATACGGTATTATAGATAGCAATATCTATATTCAGATTTTTTACCTGGGCCCATATTGGGACCATTTCAATGCAAAACCCATCAAAAGACTTCAAAAGACCTTAAAACATATCAAAAATGGAAAAACCATTAATCTCAACTAGTTACCCCGCATCTTGTTATATATCATAGTATTACGCAACCCCCCCATACTCGGACGGGTGGTTCTCAGCCATCAAACCGGGGTTCGATTCCCCGTACCGCTATATTAATTTGTTTTAATCCAATACCTTACATCCCCCTTTTGGGCCTTAAGCGGCGGCCAAGTTAAAATGAAATTTTTGTCTTTTATTTTCGGATCGATACAATCGGCGCCGTGCATAAGGTGCGAGATAACCGGAAAAACCCCGTCGGTATCTTCTGTTCAACAAGCTCTAGGCCTCGGTACCCAATATCTAAACAGGGTTCATATACTCTTTACATCTTTCCCAATATTATAAATCCCTCTCAAGCCAGTCTCAAGATTCGAAACCCTTTGCCATATCGATATTTAGCCAATACCTGAACATGGGCTAATATCGGCATTTTCGTGATAACCCTCATGACCGATTCCCCCTCTCGACTTATAACTCATTATCCAATATTGTCTTACACCACTCATGACCATACCTTTTTTGCCGATAAAGTAGACATAGTATTAATATGAAAATAAAAATCTTTATTATATTCATTGTTCTTCTAAGCCCGGTATTCTCATTACGTACCGGGGCGACCAATTATTGGGTCTCGCCCTTGGGCAACGACAGCCATGACGGGCTCGATTCGACGGCGGCTTCGGCCTGGTTAAGCATTGACCGCGGTGCGCAATTGGGCATTCTGGCACCCGGAGATACGGTTAACATCCGCCCCGGTACCTATACACCCACCAAAGAATATCAACTGAAAATTGCCGGATCTTCATTAGTACCAATTGTTTACAAGAGATTCGGAACGGGCAGGGTTATCATCGATGCCTTCGATTCAGATGATAATGTTTTTAAGATCGATAAAAACTACAATGTCCTCGACGGCCTTGAAATCCATAATGGCTCGAAGATTGGTGTTGAGTTAACCGGCGATTGGTGCACAATTCAAAACATGCTCATTAGCGATATTGCAGATGAGGGAATAAAAGTTTCCGGAGATGATAATCTTTTATTCAGAAATAGCATCATTCATAGCGGTAAGGACGCAATTTCAATCGATGGTGAGCTTAATACGTCGCTCTGTAATACGATTTTCGATCCCGTAAGTCGCGGGATTTACTATAAAGACGGCGTTCAAGAAGGGCGGATCTTCAATAACATCGTCGTCGGTGCATCTGAAGGCATCCGCGGCAAAATCACTGTTATATGCGGCTTTAATCTCTTATGGCTGAATACCGCAAATTACACGCACGACATTGTCGATTCCGCTGGAGGAATAGTTACCAATCCGCTATTTGCGGACACTGCGGCCGGTGATTTTAGTCTGCAATTGGGCTCTCCCGGCATCAACACCGGCCTGGATCTCGGATATATCTTCAGCGGCTCGGCTCCGGATATGGGTGCCATCGAATATAGTGAGGTCGATATCCTGACCATAATTCCGGTATTGGATACATTGTCTGCCGATTCGGCCTATCAATTCATTGCCGAAGGTTATGATAATTTCGGCAATTTTGTCAATCCCGGCGATTTGACCTGGTCGCATACTTTTCCTTCCGGCAGTATCGACTCCGACGGACTCTTTACGCCGCAATTTATCGGCGACGGCGAAATCATCGCCGTCATTGATACCAGCGGTCTGGCCGACACCACCACCACCATGACGGTTATCGCCGGCGAACTGGACAGTATGTACATTACTCCCTATCGCGATACTATTTCCGCCGATTCCACCTGCCAGTTCACCGTCAATGGTTTTGATCAACCCGGCAACTCCGTCTCCGACCTGGGGATTTTGGAATGGACGGTTCTTCTTGATATTGGGATCATAGACAGTTCCGGCCTTTTTGAAGCAGTTACAACCGGGAAAGGCTTTATTGCTGTAAGCAGCAGTTTAGGCGTCAATGCCTTCACAGATACGATTACGGTTATTCCCGGCAGCCTGGCTTCGCTTGAAGTCGATCCATCCAGCGATGCCGTCGGGGCCTTACATTCATTGCAGTTTGCCGCCACAGGATATGATAGCGAAAACAATAATTACGGCGACTTGACCGATTCGGTAACCTGGTCGACCACCGATGCCGGCGGTTCCGTCACCGCCTCGGGACTATATACGGCCGGGGCCGCCCTGGGCAGTAAGTTGGTTATCGCCACCTACGGTATTTTCGCCGATACGGCTCATATTGTCGTCATCCCTTCCGGTGGACTCGATTATATAAGAATCGAATATGAAGACGGTACGCCCGTCGGCGATACGATTCTTGCGACCGATATTGACACCACCGAATTTTATTCCCGCGCTTATGAAACGGGCGATATCCTGATTGGTGACGTCGTTGTCCAGTGGCAAATCCTGGGCGTTGATTCCATCGGTTCCCTGACCAAGGCCAATGCCAAATCAACCGTCTTGATTTTAAACCGACTTGGAACGGGCCGGATCGCAGTCGCTCACGTCGGCGGTGAAGTCGATACCACCGGCACCATTACCTGTACCGGCGGCTGGCCCCAGCGGTTTTCCATTACCCCCGATACCGCCACCATCACGGCCGATAGCACTCTTCAATTTACCGCCGTTTCTGTTGATAACGACAACAATCCCAGCACGCCGTCGGTCGTGCCTGTATATAGTATTATCGGCGGCATAGGCAATATCGATGCTTCAGGCTTATTTACCCCGGAAACAGCCGGAGTTGGCCAAATCGTCGTCACAGGCGGTGGCCTTTGTGACACTACCGGCGAAATTGTTGTCAATCCCGGAATCCTGGCTCAAATCATTATTTCCCCGGATACGATTACGGTCGGTCTTAACGACACGGTTCAGTATTCCCTTGCCGGGTACGACGCCAAAATGAACGAAACCGACCCCGGAACCATCACCTGGGATGCCCTGGGAAGATCCGGTGTCATCGATAATGACGGTTTGTTCATTTCATCCTCAATCGGACGAGCCCGGATTACGGCCCTTAGTAGTTTTAAAGCCCTGGTCGATACCAGCGGCTTCGTCGATGTCGAAGAAATTCTGATTTCGTCCATTCCCCTGGGAAACAACACAGTCAGTCCCGGATACGATTCGGCCGCTGTTCTGGCCTTCCATATCCATAACTGGTTCGACGACGCCAAGGCGCTTTCCGGACTGGCAATCCGCGATAACTCCGAAGGATACGGCAGTTTTGCCGAGCGCCTGGAAAACGTGGATTCGGCCGGACTGTATTATGATAAAAACAATGATTCGCTTTTCAGTTCCGCCGACAGTCTTGTCGCGGCGATTGAATACACCGGTGCTGTCCAGACTTTTACCTTTGATCCCATCGGTCTGCCGGCCGGCACCGGCCTTAACTTATTCGTGGTCCATAAAATTAACCTGCTCGCCCGCGACGGTGATACTCTGGACGGTTATCTTTTCCCGGTGGTGGATATTACTTTTCAGGACGCCACCGTTCCGGCCGGCCCGGCCAATCTGAATTCCCTGGGTAAATCCATCATTAACGGTATGGTCGCGCAACAATTAAACATTATCTCCACGGGAACCGACACCATTGTCACCGCCGACACATTGTATACCGTCATGGCTCTGGATATTCCTCGAAACGGATATCAAGTCGATACTCTGACCGCGATTACGTTTATCAATCGCGGTACAGCCAATTCTGAAGATATCGATTCCCTGGTCCTGTTTGCCGATGACGGTGATGATATCTGGGAAGGACCGGCCGTGGAAAACCGCGTGGGACGTCTTATCTATACCGGCGGCAACTGGTCTTTGAGCGGCCTGGCCTTTGCCTTGAATGAGTTATATTCGAGATTCTTTATAGCGGCCGAGTTATCGGAATATCCCACCAATGGCGCGACTATCGCCCTGGAATTGCTGCGTGATGGCATCACGGTATTCACTGGAAATGACGGTCCCATTGACTCACCCCTTATTCCTGTCGACACGGTCGTAATACGCTCCACCGAAAGACTGTATTTGAGCGGTTCAACCTTGACTTCAACCGAATTAATTCCGGGCGAACAAAGTCCTCCCGTCGTTTTCTTCAATTTCCAGAACAGCTATGCTGACGCCGTCATGTTCGACAGCCTGCTGGTAACTTCCCTGGCCACGGATCCCGGCGGAGCCGCCCTTCAGGAACTGGACAGCCAATTCGACAGCCTCGCGCTGTACCTCAAAAAAGACTTAAATAATAGCAGCATAACATCAACCGACAGCCTGATGGCTACGGCCGTCCTATCGGCAGGTACGGCTCTCTTCGACATCGGAGGGTTTTCGCTCAATGCCGGAGGCGGACGCGCCCGACTGGCCATAACATCCTTCCTGAACCTGGAAAATGGCAAAGACGGCAACACGGTCAATTTCGCCATCAATAATGCGGCGGCCGTATTTACTCAAATCCCCAGAGACATCGAAGCCGTTTTCCCTGTGAAAAACAGTTTTAATTTCAGCCTCAATGCCTTCCCGGCGTCTGCCGTGGGAATAGCTCCTTTTGAAGGGAAAACCATATTCGGAGATCAAACCGACCAAATCGGCCTTGATTTCACCCTGCCGTCAAGGGGATATTCGCCCGACATTCTGAATCGCATAAGAATCGAAAACACGGGGACTTTGAACGATGCCGAGGCCTTAACCGCCGTGAAACTGTGGAAAGACAAATCCGGAAACGGCTGGACACCTGACGATAAGTACCTCGGAGCCTTCACCCGCAAATCAACGTACTGGGAACTGGAGGGGCTTTCGCAATCGATCTCGACATTCGGTGAAAGATTTTCCATAGCCTTCAGCGTCAAAAACGAATCGTTCGAAGGCGGCACCCTGTTGTTTAATATCCCCCTTGAAGGAATAATTTATGCATCCGGCATGACCGGTCCCGATGATTCCCCCGTCGCCAACCCTTCGGCCCATCTGGTTTTTCCTTCCAACCGCGTGACCGTCATCTCGATACCCATGGCTTCGGAGATAATCATGCCGACGAGCGTCAACAATCGCCTGCTGACCTTTGCCCTATATAATGGATATACCGACCGTATCCACCACCTGAAGTCCCTGACTTTATCCAATATCTCGCACACCTTGTCAGATTTACAGTTTGCCGACTCCGAACTCAATCAGATTGCTTTTTATTTCGACTCTGACAAAAATCGCCTCCTCAACGGCGACCCCCTTATCGGGTCCGGGCATTTTTCGGACGGTCAATTGCAAATCACGGGGCTTGATATCGCGCTTCCGGCTGAATCTCTTTCCTACTTTTTCGTCGTGACTGATCTCTCGACCTCCCTGATCGACTCCGACAGCCTGGCCCTTTCCATCCCGGATCCTTCCAGTTTCGAATTTCTTGAAAGTGCGAATATTAACGGCGATATACCGGTTACCTCCGGCGGATATCTGATTATCGATGGTTCCATTTCGGGACAATATGATATCATCCCGGTTCTGCCCCGAACGCTGTCACCCGGAGATACGTCGGTGTTTATATTCGGCTTTCGCCCTGCGGCTAATGGCAATTTGATCGATACCCTGATTTCGATCGAACTGCGTAACCGGGGGAACGCCCCTGTATCCGATATTTCCAATTTATATTTATGGCAGGATGCCAATGACGACGAAACCTGGCAGGACGGTGATACCCCGCTGGGCGGTCTGAACTATACATCGGGGGCGTGGCAAATCGACGACCTGGAATTTGAAATCGGACCGGCCCTTCCCTCGCTTTTTATCCTCTGCGATGTATCGGCGGCGGCGACCCCGGATGCCACGGTACAATTTGAAATCCCTGTCAACGGCTGCCGGTACGATTCGGATAACGACGGCCCCATAGACACCGCCCTGGCCAACCCCGGGGAGTTGACCATTTCGAATTCCGGTTTGAGGGTAACCTATACTCTTGATCAACAAACCTACTCGGTCGGTCAGGAAATTACTGTCGGCCTGAATGTCACCAATATATTAGCCGCTCCCGTCGACAATATTATCGCCGACGTCCTGGCCATAGACAACCCCTCGCTTGTACAGTCGGACAGCGCTTTGGCCGGGCCGATCACTTTGGAGGCCGGAGAATCCGCGCAATTCGAGTTTTATTATACATCCCTGGATACGGGCCTGACTTCCTGGCGACTCCACGCCGTCGCCCAATCGATAAATGATACCTCCGCCGCCATCACCACCGAATCAGTTCACATTCAGGCTGTTCCCGCCGATCCTATCGCCCGCCTGATTAATTCCATGCCCACTTCGGCGACTCGGGGACAAATTAACGTCTTTCCTTTAAGCCTTGAAATATTCCATCCTTCGACCAACTCCGCGGTCGCCCCTATCGAACTCGATAGTCTGCGAATAAATGTCCGGGACGGAACGGGCAACCCTGTTTTTGCGTCGTCCGTATTTTCCCGCATGGTCTTGTCTTCAGGCTACACGAATTTGTCGATTATCGAAACTTTGCCCGACCAGGAATCGGTTCTCCTCCAATTTACCTCACCCTTAATAGTGTTTCCGGGGCAACGGAAGGTGATCTCACTGCTGGTCGATATTGATAGCCTGGCTCAAACCGATGAATTTGCCCTGGCCGTTGCCGCTTCGGCGGCCCTGCCTGTGGTCGACAAAAATACCGGCCTCTTGCTCCCCTATGATGCCTCGGTGATATTCCCCCTCTATACCGCCGTTTGCGGTATACATAATCCCGCCGAAATCATGGCGGTATCCTATGTCTCCCTATTGGGCAATACCGCCAATTTCGGTCAGGAGGATGTGGAGGTTATTAGTTTAAATCTCCTTCACCCGGGACTCCCTACGAGTTCGCCGTTACAGTTATCGCAACTCTCGTTTAACTTTGTCGATTCCCTCAATAATCCCCTGATCGCGGCCGAATTGGCCGAAAGGGTGAGACTCTATCGCGGTGATAACGCCCTGGCCAGTTTTACCGACTTCCCCGAAGCGTCCACCCTGGTCGACATTCCTTTCAATTCACCGTTGGTTATCAACCCGGGCGAAAATGTCGAAATCATCCTGGCCGTTTCCTTAAAGATCATATCGCCATACACCAATTTCGGCATATACATCGCCGATAGCACCGCCTTTACAGTCCGGGATTTAAGTTCCGGCTCCCTGTTGACGGCGGCCACCGATACTAATGTTCTTTCAACCGGTTCGGTTTTCCCCATTTCGACAGGCCGGGCGATATTAAATAATGCCGCCCTGCCCTGTCGGATATGCATCAATTCAACCCTGCCGTCGTCCATCGTCGGCGGCGTTGATTCTCTATCCCTGGCCGCCCTTGAAATCGCTTATCCCTATAGTGATGATTATTCGGCAGTCATACTCAGGCAAATCGCCATCAACCTTACCGATTCACTGGGACAACCGCTGAACCCCGATCTGGTTTTCGACAGAATCGGCTACCGCGTCGATTCCGGGCCTTTATCTTACCAGACATACGTCACCATTCTGAACGGCAAGGCCATTTTTGAAATTACCGGGGGACTGGCCATTAACCCCAATGACGTTTACGATTTGACCCTGGTCGGAGATATTGAAACCGACATACCATACGATAATTTCAGAATATCCATTTCAGGCACCGATGCTCTGGTAATCACGGACCAGACCGATACCTCCCATTCGCCGGGATTCACTCTTTCCGATGACTGCCCCGAAAGTTTACCCTTCTATTCGGACCTGACCAGTGTCTTCCTCCCCGCCGGAAGACCGCTCATTTCCGGACTTACCGGCAACGTCGGCCTGGCTTATCCCGGCCAGGTTGGGGCTTCTTTTATCGACGGGGAAATTTCATACACGAGTCTTACACCCAAAGGCGATTTAAGCCTGACCGGGCTATTCGGCAAAATACATCGGCAGGGTCCCGAGGGGTTGATACCGGCCCAGGCCACGCAGGTTTTTGATAGTATATACCTGTTAATTGACGATCAGAAAATCGCGGCAACCGGCCAATTTGACGGCGATAGTTTGATATTAACATGGGATAGCGCTTTTATATTCAGAAGTGGTGAACAATACGATTTCTCTCTCAAGTGCGACCTTCGCGGCGATGCCCCGTCGGCCAATTACCTGATTAGTTTCGAAGATTCCACTTTCCTTGAGGTATCCGATAAAAATCTCGAGACGCCAATAACCGTCCTGGTGGAGTCCGGAAGTTACCCTCTGGCAACAAAACAGCTGGCGGTCGCGGCCGCCAGTTTGAAAGACTCCTTTACGGGATATCCCAATCCCTTTAATGCCTCACGGGGTCAAACAGCCATAATTGGCTATGTCCTCCCCGAAGATGCGCTGGTGGATATCGAAATATTCGCGATTACCGGCGAGGGTGTCAGCAGTATTGCCAAAGCCGCTTTCCGGGCCGCCGGCTCGCATCAGGAAGACCAATGGGCCGGTCTGAACGATTTGGGCCTGGAAGTAGTCCCTGGGACTTATTTCTGCCGGATAACGGCAAAATTTATCTCGGGAAGAACCGAAAGTTACCGGCGAAAAATATCGTTAATCAGATGAGACGCTTAATAACATATATGGTCATCCTCCTGGTCGTGGCTTCTGTGTCAGGGGCTGAAAACGACGGCGGAACCGAAACCCCCTTTACTTTCGGCGTCGGAGCCCGCGATTTGGCCTTGGGAACGGCCAATTTCGCCCTGGCTAATTCCTCCACCGCCCAGTACTGGAACCCGGCCGCCCTGGCCCGGATGGAGCAAATAACCATTTCAGGGTTTCATGCGAACCTCTACGACCCCGGAGTTACCTATCAGTTTTTCGGCCTGACCCTGCCCACGATGGATTGGGGCGGCTTTGGATTGGGTGTGATGCGTCTCGGCATAAATGATATCGAACGGCGCGATGAAAACAATATTGTCACCGGATCCTTTTCGGATAATCGCCTCGCCCTGATAATGTCGTATGGCAAAAACATTTCCGGTTACGATATAGGCACTGCCGTAACGATCGAACAACATACTCTCGATACCTATAAAGCAACCTCGACACCCGGTCTGCAGATATCAATAAGCAGGGTAATCGACTTGGGCTCGGCCAATTTCGAGGAATTGGCCCTGGCCCTCAATGGCAGAAATCTGATCAGCCAGAATTTTAAAATGGACTTGTCGGAGGTGGCCTACCCCTCATCTGCGGATTTCGGTATGTCCCTGCGTCTGCGTCCCAGGACTGACTGGGACCACTCCGTATTGATGGCGGCCTCAATTTCCAAAACCGACCGGGTTGATCCTCGCATGTCCTTCGGTCTCGAGTACAATATTAAAGATTTCCTCTTCCTCCGGGGCGGTTTGAGGCAGGATAAACTCTCCGCCGGCTTTGGAATGCAGTATAGAAATTTCGAGTTTGACTATGCCCTGGTCGATCGCGACCTGGGCAGTCTTCATTTATTCAATATTTCGACTTCCTTCGGAATGCCCATAAGCCTTAAAAAGGCGGCCCGGGAAAGGAAAAAGGAAGAGGAATTCAACCACAGGATGAACGCCAGCCTGACGAGCAAAAATGAAGATATGATACAGAAAATAATGGAGGACGGTCAAAACCAGATGAATGCCGGTAATCTTGAGGAAGCCTTTTTCAATTTCGACCGGGCCCTGTTTCTGGCCAGAAATTCCAGCCACGATACGACCGGGATATATATTCTTCAAAGCCAAACCAAAACCCGACTTGATCGTCTTAAAGAATCGATAGAATATGAACGTCTCCTCGATTCGGCGCAGGCCAATTTAGGACGAGGCGACTATATGGCCTCGAAATATTACGCCGGCCAGGCGTTATCCCTGGCGCCGGAATCGGACACCGCCCGGGCCATAATTCTCGCGTCGGAAAAGGAGATTTCCAGATCCTCCACTCTGGCGGAACAAATCAACGCCAGATTGTTCCGGGCTGATTCCCTCTTGAATTTCGGCCAGGTCGGCCAGGCCTTGAAAGTCATCGAAGCCGTGAAGCAAATCGCCCCCGACGACAACCGGATCCATATGACGGAAAGAAAAATAAGGCTGGAATTATGGCGGCAAAAAGCCTCCGATGCCTACGCCATTAACGATTTGCAAACCGCCCAGACAGCCCTCGATTCCGCCCTGAATATATTCCCCGGTCACAAATGGTGCCTGGAACTGCGACAGGAAATCGCCGGGAAAAAACAAGTCAATCAAACTGAAACAAGCCTGCCGGATAGGATTGAGACACTTGGCCCGGAAATCAAGGAACGAGTTGCCGAATCATACAAGACGGCCCAGAAACTCTTTGAAAAAGGAGATTTCAATAAAGCCCTGACTTACTGGGAGACGGTGGAACAACTCGCCCCCGGGTATTTATCGGTTCGCCAATACCTTGTAAAAGCCTATAAATTCAAAGGTATCGAACTATACGGCCAAAACCGGCTGCAGGAAGCAATCGACGTCTGGAGTAAAGCCGCGCTTCTCGATCCCGATAACGAAGAGATCAAAGACTACATAAAACGGAGCGAAATCGAAATCAGGAAACTAAAAGAGCTTTCATATGAATCCGACAAATAACACCTTTTCCGCCGACTGGCCGGAAGCCCGGCAGTTCAAAAGATCTATCCGGTTGGAGTTTCTGATTTTTGTGGCGGCAATTATCATACTCTTGATGAGCGTGACCGGCTATGTCATCTCCGATATTTATATCGATATCGCGGCCAGAAATGTGGCCGAAAAATTGCTGGTTCAAACCCGCTCCTATTCCGGCAGTGCCGGGAAATTGATGATTTCGGCCAACGGGCCCGACGCCCTTCTTCTTAACAATATCTGCAATAAAATTAAAGGCGATAATCCCGATGTCTACTGGGCGGGAGTAGCCGACCAGGAAGGCCGCTTCATTGCCCACATCGATATTAAACAGGTGGTCACCGGGGCTCGTATGCCGAAAATATCGGGCGAAGATTACCCCGATATCCTGCAACATGGGGAATCCCTGCGACTTTCCGGAGATACCGCCTTCGTGGCGGTTCCCGTCCTCGAAAACGGAATAACGGTCGGCAAATTCGGAGTCGCCGCCTCCTCGCGCCAGATAGCCGAAGTCCGTCGCACCACTCTGGTGACGATCTCCTCCATCACCATCATAATGATTTTAATAGGCCTGCCCCTGACTATGATCATGATCCACAAAAAACTGCGACCGATAGGCCTGATAACGGACGGACTTAAAAAAATTGATTTCACGGATATATCCCTGCAAATACCGGTCAGAGCCAAAAATGAATTCGGCTATCTCGCGGAATCACTTAATGTCATGGCCCGAAAACTGAACGTAGCCCAAAAGGATATGGTCGAAAAACAAAGAATCGCCCGAGAAATGGAAATTGCCAGGGAAATTCAGGAAAAAATATTGCCTAAAGAGTACCCCCGGGATGACAATTTCGTATTCCATGGGGTTTATCAAAGCGCTCTCACGGTCGGGGGGGATTATTACGATTTCATAAATTTTGGCGAGGACCATCTGGCCTGGGTCGTGGCCGATGTCTCCGGGAAATCTCTTCCGGGCATGCTGGTCATGCTTTTGACGCGGGATATAATAAGAAACCTCGGTTTCAAAATGAAACGGCCGGCGGAAGTCCTGAACGAGGTCAATCGGGAATTACTGCCCAATATAAAAAAGGGGATGTCCGTTACCATGTTTTACGGCCTGTTGGACAAGAAAACCGGCCGCTTTGAATTTGCCTCGGCCGGGCATAATCCCCTGATCCGGCTGAATCCCTCGAAAAATTCGGTGGAGTCCTTGAAAACGAAAGGCTATCCCCTGGGAATGCTTCCTCCGGGCCCCTTCTCGCAAAGAATCGAAACCGGGCAGTTCGATCTGGCCGAAGACGACTGGCTGGTTCAGTATACCGATGGGGTTAATGAGGCCAAGAACCGGGCCGATGAAGAATTCGGCATGGAACGATTCCTGGAAATCCTGAAAGAATCCTGGACCAAAGAACCTCGCCTTTTGATTGAGCGGACCATTGAAAAACATGCCGAATTTGTGTCCGGCGCCAATCAATTTGACGACATCACTTTAATAGCCATGAAGTGGCAGCGCCAAACCGCCGATATGAATAAGAAAGCGGAAAAAGAGGTTAATTTTGCCGTTTGACGCTAAAATAAATGAAATAATTCCGGTCCCGGGAGAAATCACAAATGATTCTGGTCAGGATTTCTTGAAAAACCTGAAATCCCTGGTTGCGGCCTCCAGGGGTCCCATAAATATTGATTGCTCAGCCATGAAAATGGTATCCTCCAACCATGTCAGTATCCTCTGGCAGGCCCGGGATATATGTGCCGGCGCCGATCGGGAAATCCACCTCCGTTCTGCCTCGCAGAATCTTATCAGGGTCCTGAAAATAATGGACTTGGCGGATTTGTTCTATATTCATCCGGCCGCGGAGAATACGATGGGGGAGATCACGCAAACCTTTCTTTTGGCCCCCCAAAACAACTTCAGCGCCGATATTAATCTGTCCATGGAAAATATTAACAGGGCCCTGATCCAATTCCTTGAATATCTGGCCGGATTCGGAATTTCGGAACGAATTACTTTTGAATTACAGACCGTCTTTTATGAAATTGCCACCAACTTGAGGATACATGTCGGCCGGCAATGCGGCAATTCCTTCAAATTCATGGCCACCTGTGCATCCGATAAACTTATCATGCGTTTTATAGATTCCGGTCACTCTTTTGACCCCACCACGGTGCCGAATTACCTTAATCCCGATATGGCTATCATGACCAAACGGCAGAACGGACTCGGATTAATTATGGTCAAACGCATGACCGACCGCATGAGTTACGAGAGAAAGAACGGCTGCCTGAACATTTTGACGCTCGAAAAAAAACTGGATATGTCCCATGAGTGCAAATGAGTTAGGCTTCAAAATCATAAGCGATGACACCCTGCTGATAAATACCGGCCGGGTAATCGACAATAACAATGCTCACGAAATGGTCGATACGATTTCGACCGCCCAGAAAAAAGGGTATAAGAATATTATTCTCGACATGTCGCAGATGGAATTCATTTCCTCTGCCGGAGTGGGTTCAATTCTCGGGACAATCGAATCCTCCCGCGAGGCCGGCGGCGATATAATCATATGCAATGCTTCCGACAATATCCTGCATATCTTCAAGGTTCTCGACCTGACCGACTACTTGACCATAAAAAACAACACCGCCGAGGCTCTGGACCATTGTAAAGCCGGAAGTTGAAATGTCGTCCGACCGCCAAAATATATTCATCGACAGAGGCACCATACCCGAGGACGAGAAGTTCCGCGATCGGCAAATATTGGCCCTTGACGCACTTTCCAATCTTATTAATAAGTTTTCCAAAAAATTCGATTTTAATACCCTGATCGATACCTTCCTTTTGATTCTATCCGGCCAACTGACAACCTCCAATATTTTCGCGGTTTTTCATATCGCCGGAAGTCAAAACAAAGAGACAATCACAAGAGCCATTGGTAAATATCAGGATATGACTTCCGTCGGCGAATTCAATCTGACCGATGAAATCATGGAATACCTGGGCGCCCATACCGATCCGATTATTATCGATGAGTGCGATTTTCTCGAAAGTAAAATTTATTTTCTTAATGCCCTGGTCCGGATGAAAGTCCGTATTCTCTCGCCCGTCATTCACAATGATAGGATAATGGGCGTGATCTGCGTCGGCGAAAAATTCTCCGGCAAACCATATACGACCGAGGACCTGAAACTATTGTCCACCCTGATTAATACCATCACCCCGCTGGTGGCCAGTTCCCATCACTTTTGGGCAATGGCCAAATTGAGTGCCTGGTATTCTGATATCTTGAATAGTGTCAAACAGGGGGTTTTGGTCTTCGACCACGATAATAAACTAAAAAGTATAAATGTCTCGGCCCATAATATTTTAAAATCGCTTGACCCCGGTCTCCCTCATATCATGTCCCTTTATCAATCGCCCTTGGCCGACCTTTTCCCCGGTCGGACTTTCAACGGCTGGCTCGATAAATTCCTAAGGGCCAGACTAAGTCTTGATTATCAGAATTTCAAAAACCTCGTGGCCAACCGTGAAGGAAAATCGTACGTCTTCAACTGCACAATTTCGGCCATTGCCGAAGGCTCCGAGAGAATTACCGATTTTATTATTACCCTCGAAGATGTCACGGAGATTAAGGAAAGCGAACAGAAATTATTTGAATTACAGAATTTCGCCGAACGCGGCTGCATGATTTCTTCAATTTCACATGAACTGAATAATTATCTGGGGATGGTCATGGGCGGAGTGGAATTAACCTGTTTATCCGAAAGTCGGGGACAGCATGATAAAACCCTGGCCCTGCTGGACAAATTGAAAAATAGCGCCCTGCAGATGAAACGGTTCGTCGAAGGCATGACCGACTCGACCAAACTCGATACGGTCAAACAGAAAGGAAACTTCAACCGGGTCATCAATGACGTTACCTCCTTTTTAACGGTTCGTAAGAAATTCAAAGATACGAACATTACCGCGGAACTCGATAAAGACCTCCCCGATTTCGAATTCGATTCCAATCAATTCTCACAACTGATATTAAACCTCCTGAATAATGCCGCCGATGCCTGCCTCGAATCGCCGAACCGCCCCTGTAATATAGGCATTCGAACCAGCTATCTCGACGATAAAATATTACTGACGGTAAATGATAATGGCATCGGTATGAGCGATGAGACCAAAAACAATGTCTTTAAAACCAAATTCACGACCAAGAAAGACGGGCATGGCTACGGCCTGGTCACCTGCTGGAAAATAATCGAGAACCATAACGGACAGGTATCGGTCAAAAGCGAATTGGGCCAGGGGACGGCTGTAACTATCGAATTCCCGATAAATCAGTAAAATCGGTCATTTTATTCCTGAGGGCGGCATTTTTACTAAAATGTAAAAAACTGATTTCTCATCCGGCCATTTGGGTTTATAAAATAACGAACAACGGCCCTTTGGGATTAATTCAGAGATAAATGACCGTCAAATTGCATTATATTCGATATCATTTATCTGATGAAAACAGGGCAGATAAACACTCGTTTCTTCTATAGTCGTTAAAATGAATCCCTCTTTCTGCGATTTATTTGCTGGAGCCTGTCGAGAAGACAAGCAAGTAAGGGACGGAGGGATGTCCTTTCGTGTCCTGAAATGACTGAAACTGGTCCGTGTTAATCCAAATAGCATAGGTTTTCTCCGGTTCCAGGGCAACGTGGAGTACACAGGTGCGGTTATCCCCCAGATACTCCGTTTTCCCGTTAAGTTTCGGGAATAAATCCTCCCGTTCGGAGCACCATGACCAGCAATGCCCGGTAACTTTCATGTCCCTGCTGAAAGTCACGGAGATTTCGCTCAGTTCAGAATCGACATTAGTATCGCCGCCTTGCGGCACGGTTTTTACGACCGAGGGTGGAAGGCTTTCCAGGGTTATTTCATCCTTGATCTCATCTGCCGGGCAGTTCGACGCCGTGATAGCCACAGTCAGCAGTATCAAAAGCGCGCGTATTATCGGTTTTGGCATGTTTCTTCTCCTTTTATGGCCGTCGCGTTTATAAACATATTCTATTATACAAAATGGGTTCAAACTCGTTAAACCTGCCGAATAATCAGGCAGGCTCCCATCCTATTCTTCCAGTGGCCGCGATATTATCAACAACCCGGCAGTCATAAAAACGACTCAATATTAGCACAGGCTATGGCATTGTCCGGGCAACCGCCGTCCTTGATTGCCAACCTGGCGAGATACCCTAACGTCCTGTTGTCTGTAACTTAAAAGGGGGCGGACGAATAATTAAGCGCAGTATTAACTTGATAATGACGATGATGTCATATAACTTGCATTAATATTTATAGTTAACAGTAAAGGCCCGGAAAATGCTTGAGTTTCTTAGAAGTTACTGCTGCTTTGGATTTCATTTATCCCGTAAATCGTGGGAGTGGCTGGAATTAACAACCCTGGGATTTGATTCCTCCGGCCCCTCAAAGACAACCGAGATTTATCTTTTGAGGCAACTGGTCGACCGCATCAATCGAAAATTGGTCTATAGTTCCCACCCTCCCGAGCCGATCTATGCCGGCCAATTGGCATCGGCCAGCGTCCTGGTCGATATCTTTCGCTATATCGTTCAGATTTATTGCCAGGAGGAACAACCCGGAGCGATTCCCCGAGGACTGGACTGGGTTGGCCGCCAGAGGGATCAATATACCATCTCCAAACCGCCGTTGTCATTCGTGGCCCACTTCCCTCCGCTTTCGGTTCTTCAGGGTAAGCAGAGCGAGACCGATTACATAAACCGGCCCGACTCGTCGCTTCAACGCGAAAATATCATGAGAGAATTAATTCTCCTTCCCATTGCCGTCTCCAATCCCGCCTTCAAACCTTTTAAATTGCTATTCGATGACTCCGATTTAAAAATGGATTCACCGTATATTCCTCTGATTCAGGGTTTGGAGAATTTCTTCGCCACCCAACCCCCCTTCGGCCCCGTCGGGTTGACCCTCTTTGAGTGCCTGCGCGCTCCCATTTTGGCCAGCCCCGATTCTCTGAAAGGCCAGCTTGATTATATCCTTCGCCATTGGGCTCATTTCCTCCCCCTGGAACTCCTCGAGAAACTGATGATGGCCGTTGACATCCTCGAAGAAGAGCAGACTCTCCGGGGCCTCGGCCCGGGGCAAAGCCTGGCTTTGCGGTTCGACCGCGACGCCTTCGGTATGAACCTGGGCTACGCCGAGCCGTCCGCCTTCAGTCCCGATGCCGACTGGATGTCGACCGTGGTCTTAATGGCCAAAAGCATTTATGTCTGGCTGTATCAACTTTCGCGAAAATACCAGCGCGATATTCATCTTTTGAACGATATCCCCGACGAAGAACTGGATCAGCTTGCCCGCTGGGGCTTCACCGGCTTATGGTTGATCGGTCTCTGGGAGCGCTCGTCGGCCTCCCGGAAAATAAAAAACATCATGGGGAACCCCGAGGCGGTTTCCTCGGCGTACTCCCTCTATGATTATGTCATCGCCCATGACCTGGGCGGCGAAGATGCTTTCCAGCAGTTGAAACAGCGCGCCTCGAAGCGAGGAATTCGCCTGGCCAGCGATATGGTCCCCAATCATATGGGCATATACTCCAAATGGGTCACCGAACATCCCCAGTGGTTTCTGCAGTCGGATTATCCCCCTTTCCCGGCCTATCAGTATACCGGGGTCGACCTTTCCGATGATCCCCGGGTGTGCATACAAATCGATGACGGCTACTGGCAGCATCGCGACGCCGCCGTAGTCTTCAAGCGCATCGATAAATGGACCGGCGACGCCAAATATATCTACCATGGCAACGACGGAACCAGCATGCCCTGGAATGATACCGCCCAATTGAATTTCCTTATACCCGAAGTCCGCGAGGCGGTCATTCAGACTATCCTGCATGTGGCCAGGAAATTTCCCATCATCCGTTTCGATGCCGCCATGACTCTGGCCAAGCGGCATTATCAGAGACTCTGGTTTCCCCAGCCGGGCGAAGGCGGCGCCATTCCTTCGCGCGCCGAACATGGCATGACCAAGGCCCAATTTGATGCTCTCCTGCCCAAAGAATTCTGGCGCGAAGTTGTCGACCGGGTGGCCAAGGAACAGCCGGATACTCTTCTTCTGGCCGAGGCCTTCTGGCTTATGGAGGGATACTTCGTCCGGACTCTGGGCATGCACCGCGTTTACAACAGCGCCTTTATGAACATGCTCAAGATGGAAGATAACGCCAAGTATCGCACCACTATCAGGAATGTTTTGGAATTCAGCCCCGAAGTTCTCAAGCGGTTCGTCAATTTCATGAACAACCCCGATGAGCGCAGCGCCGTTGACCAGTTCGGCCGCGGCGATAAATACTACGGCGTCACCATGATGATGGTTACCATGCCGGGATTGCCCATGTTCGGCCACGGCCAGGTGGAAGGTTTCGCCGAAAAATACGGCATGGAATACCGCCGCTCATACTGGGACGAACCTGTCGACCAGGGCATGGTGGAAAGACATGAACGGGAGATTTTCCCCCTCATGCGCCGCCGCCGCCTGTTCAGCGGGGCTGCCAATTTCTCTTTTTATGATTTTCGCTCGCCGGAAGGCTGGGTCGATGAAAACGTGTTTGCCTATTCCAACCGGTTCGGTGATGAACGGGCCGTGATTCTCTATAACAACGCCTATAATACCACCCGTGGACAAATCCATACCTCCACGGCCGTCAATATCGGCGACGGCGATAATGTCAATCTGGTCAGACGCTCTCTGTCCGAGGCCCTCGGCCTGACTGTCGCCGACAATTGCTTCTATACCTTCCGCGACTATCGCACCGGCCTGGAATATATCCGGCACAGCCGTCACCTGGCCGACCAGGGCCTGTTTGTCGAATTGCACGCCTATCAATATCATGCCTTCCTGGATTTTCAGGCCGTGTACAACAGCGACGGCTCTTGGGCGGAATTGGAACGGCGCCTGAACGGTGCGGGAGTCGCCAACCTTGAGGAAACTCATCGCGAATTACAATTGGAGCCGGTCCTGGGACCCTTCCGCAACCTGATGAATCCCGCCATGATTGAAAAATTCCGAATCCAGAAACCGGATCCGGATAAATTGTACCGGGAGGCGCTATCGAATTTCTACGAGGCAATTAAATTAAAGATAAATTCGGCAGCCGCGGTTGAACCGTGGATAAAATCGTTTCTGACGGCCAGAAAAACATGGAACCGCATCGCGCCCGATTTCGCCGGGGCTTCGCCTGAAGAGAAAAAGTCCGACTTTGCTGATCCCGGTCTGATAGTATATGCCTGGCTGATTCTTAAGCCTCTGGCGGATAATCTCGCCGGCCCGGATGCATCCCGTTCCCCGGCTTCGGCCATGGAACAATTTGACCACTGGCTCCTGCCCAAGGTCATGAAGGAATTTTTCTCGCAGTTGTTGAAAGACCCGGATCAGGCTTATTGGGATTCCCGACTGGTCATGATATGGCTGGCCCACCCCGATTGGTTTACCCTTATTTTGCAAAATAAAAGCGACGAGTTTTTCCGCCGCCTCATTGTCGATCCCCCGGCCCGGGAATATCTGCAAATCAACAAGTATCAGGATACCCTCTGGCTGACCAAAGAAAAACTGGAACGACTGATTAAAACCCTTGGCCCCCTGGCTTATCTTTCGGCAAGCGCAGGGGAATCGTCACGAAAATTGAATCTTTCCAACCTTAAGGCCGCCGGCGAAAAGATTCTTTCGGCCGCCGAGCAGGCCGGATACCGAGTTGAGATTTTGGCTGAACTTTTGAACCCTTCATCGCCAAAGCCTGAATCCGACTGACCGGCACATATATGGCGCACCTTCCGGGGCTGCCGAAAATTCTTAACCGGCCATTTCCTGGCATCGGGCGAATACATTCTCGCCCATGTCAAGGCGTTCCCATGAATCCGCAATTGACATTTTGCCATTTTTTAATACATTATCTATAAATAACTTACCGCTCGCATGCCCAATCAAGAGAGGTCGCATGAAAGGCATCATCAGAAAATCCGCAATCGTTTTTTCTCTAACCTTCTTCATTTCGGCCATGACGGGTTTTTGGCCCCCCTCCATCATGGCCCAGGCTGACGCCGACGAATACAAATCCGGCGATTTAAATTTATATGAAATTTTCGTTCGATCCCAGGACGAGGCTCAAACGCTGCAGAATAGCGGCCTCGATGTCATCCTGAAAATAGAATCAGGATATCTTGCCTTGGCCGGTGCCGAGCAGGAGAAAACTCTCCGCGAGAGCGGCCTGGAATTTCAATTCCTTGCCGGTGACCTGAACCGTAACCGCCTGGCCCTGGATATCCGCCTCGACGGACAAAATATCGACCGCTACCCGGTTGTATACGAAGAACCCGGCCTGCGCCTGGTGCGGGTGGAGCCGTCGGATTTGCTCGAAGACGAAGGTACTCCGGGATTGGCGCCTCTTTTAAATCGCCGCCCCCGCATTATCTGGAAAGAGCCTGTGATTTTGCGGAAAACTTTTGAAAAAGATGTCATCACCCTTGATTCGCTCATCGGTCTGGTCAGGCAGGATTCACTGGAATCGTATGTCACCCGCCTTCAGGCCTTCCCCCCGAGGGTAACCGGAAGTACCGCCGATTTCCAGAGCCGCAACTGGATTATGAGCAAATTCCAGGAATTCGGATATGATTCCGTGGTCTATGATACATTCTTTTATAATAGCCAGGCTGTGCAGAATATAATTGCCTATAAAATAGGTACCGCTCTTCCCGATCACCAAATTGTTATCGGCGGGCATAAGGACGCTGTCTCCGGTTCCCCCGGCGCCGATGACAACGGCTCCGGAACCGCCGGCGTTTTGGAAATGGCCCGGGTCATGAAAGACCTCGATACCCGCATGACCTTTATCTTCATCTGTTTTGACGGCGAAGAGCAGGGTCTGAACGGCTCCTGGCATTATGCCGATGCCGCCGCCGCCCGCGGCGACAGTATCGTTCTCATGCTTAACATGGATATGATTGCGTATGAAGGTAACACCAACGACGTCAAAATCTATCACGGCTCCGATGTCACCTATCCTAATCTCTGGATTGACCTGGCCGAATCGTTGAACGGCGTCGACCTCGATGGGTTTTTAAACGGAACCATCTCCGCCTCCGACCATTACCCGTTCCAGCAAAACGGCTATGATGTCATCCTGACCATCGAATACAATTTTTCCAGCGTTTATCACACCTCCCACGACAGCATCGGCTACATGGATTTTTCGTACATGACCAAAATCGTCAAAGCCTCTCTGGCCACGGCCTACGAAGCCAACAATACCTACACCCCCGTCCCAGGTATGGTTTTCAGTTTCCCCGAGGGACGCCCGGAATCGGTCTACCCCGGAGCGGCTACAACATTTGAAGTGCAGGTGGTCGGCTCTTCCGGCGGGGTTCCTGTCCCCGGTTCGGGAACATTGTACTATCGTCCGGCCGGCGGTGCGGTCACGACCGTTCCCATGGATCATTTGGGTGGCAACTTATATGAAGCCGTTATTCCTGCCCATAGCTGTGACGACAATCTGGTGGAATATTGGTTCAGCGCCGATGAAAGCACGGTCGGCACCCAGTACGACGGTAGCGCGTCCGCCCCCTATAAGGCTCCCGTCGCCACGGCGGTTATTTCGGGCTTTTACGACGACTTCGAAACCAACCTGGGCTGGACCAGTTCCGGCGGTACCTGGGCGCGCGGTATTCCTGCCGGCGGTGGCGGTTCCTACGGCAACCCCGACCCCACCGGAGGGACGGTCGGCCCCAGTGTTCTGGGATATAATCTGAACGGCGACTATACGGTCGATATGCCCGAGCGGCACATGACCAGCCCGGCTATCGATTGCTCCGGCCTGACCGGAGTGACGCTTCGCTTTGACCGCTGGCTCGGCGTGGAACAACCCCAGTATGACCACGCCTATGTCCGGGTCAGCCGTAATGGCACAACCTGGAATACTATCTGGCAAAACACCGTCGAGATCGCCGATGGCCAATGGACTCCCCAGGAATTCGATATCTCCGCCTATGCCGACAATCAGCCTGTGGTTTATATCCGCTTCACCATGGGTATAACCGACGGCGCCTGGAACTACTGCGGCTGGAATGTCGACAATCTTTCCCTTATCGGCTTCCAATGCCAGGCCAATTTGCCGATCATACTCACCGAGTCTCTGCCCGATTGGACTATTGACGTGATGTACTCCCAGCAATTGGAAGGCATCGGCGGCACCGGCATTCTCACCTGGACCGATAAAGACAATGACCTGGCCGGTACCGGACTGTCGCTGTCTTCCACGGGCCTTCTGTCAGGAATGCCCGATGCCTCCAAAACCATTACCTTTGTTGCCCTGGTAACCGATGAAGCCCTGGCGACCAACGAAAAAAGATTCACCTTCGACATTAATCCCGCTCTGGATATCACCACCGCGACTCTGCCCAACGCCGATGAAAACACCCCTTATTCTCACCAATTGGCCGCCACGGGCGGTACCGGCGGACCGATCTGGTCGGATAAAAACGGCGACCTGGCTTCAACCGGTTTAAGCCTGTCAACCGGAGGCCTTTTATCGGGAACGCCGACGGTATATGGTGATATCGATTTTATCGCCCACGTCCAGGATCAGATCGGCGCCGAAATCGAAAAACCTCTTACCGTAAGTATCGCCCCTTATTTTATTTGCGGTGACGCCGACGACAACGGCTCCGTTAATCTGCTGGATATCGTCTATTTGATAGATTGGAAATATAAGTCGGGCCCGGCCCCGTTATTCGAAGCATCAAGCGATGTCAACAGCGATAGCACCATCGACATTCTCGACATCATCTACATGATCGACTTCAAATTCAAAGGCGGCCCGGCGCCCGTCTGTCCGTGATATTTTCAGGTAACCCGAATTCCGGGGATCAACTTGTGCGGGGTCGATGTCCTCATCGACCCCGTTAATATTGGGAAAGATTAATCGGTACTGCTCAAGGCATTCAAGGCCGCCACCTTGTACGCCTCGGATACGGTGGGGAAATTGAACACGGTATCGATAAAATAATCGATCGTTCCGCCGAATGATATCACCGCCTGCCCGATATGGATTAAATCGGCGGCACGTTCGCCGATGATATGCACTCCGTACAATTTCTTGGTATTGGGGCAAAAAGTCAGTTTAAGCATACCGTCATGGTCATTGGCGATCTGGCCCCGGGCCAGTTCGTAAAAGCGGGCCACGCCTGTATCATAAGCCAGACCCTGGGCATTTAACTCCTCTTCCGTATACCCCACTATGGAGACTTCCGGAATAGTGTAAATTCCGTAAGGCAACAGAGCGTTAAGCCGCGATTCCTTGATTCCGAAGGCATGCTGCGCCGCCAGCCGCCCCTGGTCCATGGAAACCGAGGCCAGCGAAGGAAACCCGATAATATCTCCCACGGCGTAAATCTTCCCCACCCCGGTATAAAAATTTTCGTCGACTTGGATCAATCCCCGCTTGTTTATCCGAATCCCGGCCTCCTCCAGGCCCATGCCTTCGGTATTTCCGGCTCTCCCCATGGCAAATAAAGCCTTTTCCGCCACCAGGACCCGGCCGGCTTTGGTCGCGAGATTAACCTGGTTGTCTTTGATCTCCAATTTATCCATTCTATCGCCGAAAATAATCCGGGTCCGGTTCTTGCGCATGAGATAGGTCAAAGTGTCGGAAATCTCATGGTCCAGAAAAGGCATCAGGCGTTCCTTACTCTCCAGAATCGTCACCTTCGCTCCCAGATTGGCAAAAATACAGGCATACTCGCATCCGATAACCCCTCCCCCGACGATAATCATCGATTGCGGAATATTGCTTAACATCAGGATCGATTC
Source organism: Candidatus Zixiibacteriota bacterium (assembly GCA_041752195.1). GTDB lineage: Bacteria > Zixibacteria > MSB-5A5 > GN15 > PGXB01 > JBGSHP01. The sequence goes on from JBGSHP010000031.1 coordinate 71,590, forward strand.
GCTGTCGAAAATATAGACATTATCGAAATTTATGGCCGGGTCCCGCAAGGGATGTGAGCCGGCCGCAATAATTATCGCTTCCGTTTCCAGAATCCGTGATTGTCCCGCCTCGCCCTTCAGTAACACCTGACCGGGCGACAAAATACGACCCCGGCCGCCCAGGACGACAATGCCGTTGCGCATCAACTTATTCTGGATAACTTCCAGTTCCTTCTGGATAACATTCTCGGTGCGATACATCAACTCCGCCACCGTCACATTACTCTTCAAACTGGTAACCACGCCATAAACCGAGCGTTGCTTTAATCCCGCCAGGTAAAGAACCGTCTCGCGAAGAGTCTTGGACGGAAGCGTTCCGGTATGCACGCAGACACCGCCAACCACCCCCCGCGATTCGATAACGGCCACCTTCTTGCGCAGTTTGGCGGCCTGGACCGCGGCCTTCTCCCCGGCCGGCCCGGAGCCGATGACAATTAAATCGTATTTTTCCATATCCCCATTATGTCAAATATCAATTAAATCCATGATACGGATTAATGGCCGAATCTCAATACTAAAGAATCGGATTTTTGTCGCTTCGCTGTACCGCCTCCGGCGTGAAAGATGTACCCCCCGGGGCAAAAGAGCCGGTCGAATTCCCGGTCGATTTCGTATCATATTGAATACCAACACTTTCCCGATTCGGCACGGAACTTGCCCTTCCACTCCGCTAAACAACTCAACGCCCTCATGGCGCCAAAGTCGAAAATAATTGCCTCTGGCAGGAAGGAGTATTTATGAAAAAGGTCACGACCAACAATCTGGGGATGACTCTGGCATTCATTCTCACCCTGGGACTTACGCAGGTTCTTCTGGTCGCCTGCAACACCGCCACGGAACCCTCCGAGGCTATTACCGTTAACGGTGATGTCGCCGAATCGGCCGTCAGCGCGGTTGGTGAAGAAACCGGCGGTTTGGTGGATCAAATCGGCGATTTGACGGTTTTTGCTTCCCCCAGTTTACCCGCCAAGACCAGCGCGGGCGAAGATATTATTAAAGTGTACGACGAGGCCACCCAGACCTGGACAATTACTGTCGACCGCGAACGCGGTGATTCTGCCGGTCTTTATTATGCCCGCGTCCAGCGCACCTATCGTTTGCAATTCCGCAACCAATTGGGCGAACCCCAGCAGTACTGGCTCAACAACGGCGATACGGCCTACAGTATGACTTTCACCATCATGAATGGCGAAGGCCGCCATATGACGGCGCGCCTGGGCCAGGCTTTGACCGGACTGGAAGGCGAATGGGAAATCACCGATGTCAACACCGACACCCTGACGATCAACGGCTACTATCACCGCGCGGCGTGTGATACTCTTAAAACCTGGCGTGCGCGCCGAACCCTTCAGCATACTCTCCAGCTGAATCTTAGCGACGTCCGCGGCCCGAGGGGAAGCCGCCTGGAATTGTCCCAGAAGGTAAGCGGCACCATCGAGGGGACCTATGCCGCCCAGGTTTCCTTTCAGAATGGAAATGCCTATCGGGAAAGAAACGTCAATCGTGAAATAAATATCGAACTGGGTAACGGACAGGTCAATGTGACGGTTGAAAGCGATAATTTCGGCGGCAATCTCGCCACTGGTGAATGTCAGGATTAGTCAGGAAAAGCCAAAAACCTCTCTTGGTTCCTGGCAGACGCCGTCCGGTGCAATAACCGGACGGCGTTTCTATTCATACCGCAACGCCTCGATGACGTTTATCTTGGCCGCCCGCATCGCCGGATATAATCCGGCGATTACCCCCACTGCGATGCATATGCCAAAACTGTACGCTACCCACATATACGGGATAAGAAATTGGGCCCCCATACTGAAACTATTGAACAACAATCCCCCCGCCACGCCCAGGATTCCCCCCACCACCCCCAGGGCTACCGCCTCGGTCAAAAATTGCCCGATGATCATGAATCGATTGGCGCCTACCGCTCGACGAACACCGATTTCACGGGTCCGCTCCGTAACCGTCACCAGCATGACATTGGCGATCCCGATTCCCCCCACCACCAGGGAAATCAACGCGATAAGAATTATAAAATTGGCCAGCTCCACATTGGTTTCCTGTATGGTGGACAAAAAGAAATCCTGGCGATGCACCCGGAAATCATTCTCCTGGTCGTCGCGAAGGCGATGATTCTTCCGCAAAACCGTCTCGATATCGAACAGGGCTTCGTCATAATGCTCCGAAGAATCGATCTGGGCATAGATGGTACTTAAATGATCCACCCCGAATAGTCTTTCCTGCGCCGTCGTCAGCGGCATAATAACCTGTTCATCGGGGCTGAAGGGCGATTCCCCCACCATCTTCAACAACCCGATTACCTCAAACCGCTTGGCCCTGATATAAATCGCCTCACCCACCGGCGATTTGGTGCCGAATAATTCCTGCTGAACCGTGGAACCGATAAGACATACCCGGGCCCGTTCATTGGCCTCCGAAGCCGTAAAAAAGCGCCCCTCGGTAAGAATAATATTATTCACGGGAAAATAATTAGGCATCGTCCCGTTAATCCGGGCATTCCAGTTTTTATCCCCGAATTCAACCGTGGCATTGCCGTTAAACGCCGGCACCACGGCGGTTATCACCTCCGAGGCACTGTCGATCTGGCGGGCATCATTTTCCGTAAGATTTACCCGACTGGCCCCGGTGCTGACCCCCATCTGTCGCGAAAAGGAAGGTCGGATCATAAGGACATTACTTCCCAGCGACGCCATCCTGGCGTTTATATTGCGCTTGGTGATTTCACCCAGGCTCACCACGTACAAAACCGCGCCGATCCCGACCGCTATCCCGACCAGGGTCAAAGCCGAACGGAGAGGATTTCCCTTAAGGCTCTGCAGGGCGATGATCGTATTTTCCCAAATCAGCATAAAATCCTAAGGCCTTCCTCCGCCTCCGCCGCCTCCGGTTGTACCGGAAGAACTGCTCGTCCCGAAAGAACGCATGGACTTTATTCTTTCTTCCATCTGATCATTTTCCGCCTTGAGCCGCGAGGTCATCGGCACCCCGATTATATCCCCCTCTTTTAATCCCGAAATAATTTCGATTTTGTCGAAATCCGACAAACCGATGACGACTTCCCGCGGTTCAAAACCGTTTTCAGTTTTAACCTGGGCGATACGAATATTCTGCCGCTCGCGATCCGTGGCATGAAAGCGGGCGGTATCGGGGCGTCGACGCTCATTTACCGCCATCTCCCCCTCCGGCCCGCCCGGTCCGGGACCGAATGCCCCGGCTCGAGCCGCGCCCGATTTGTTGTCGCCGTTCGTGCCGTTCGTTTTCAAGGCCAGGGCCGGCGCCAGAAGAATATCGTTTTTCTCCACGATGGTTATCTCAACCGTGGCGTTCATCCCCGATTTCAGCATTCCGTTTAAATTTTCGACTTCGATAACCACATCGAACAGAGTCACATTTTGATCCACCCGCGCTTCGGGTGCTATGCGAACAATATGCCCTCGGAATTTCTTGTCGGCATACGCCTCGGCCATTACCACGGCCGCCTGGCCTATCCCGACTTTGCCCACGTCGATTTCGTCGATACCCGCCGTTATGTAAACTCTTTCCATGTCGGCGATATCCACAATCGTGGTCCCGCCCCCGACATTGCTGACACCCGAAGCGATAATCTGTCCGACCTCGACATATTTCTGAAGAATTATGCCGCTATTGGGCGCCAGAACTATCGTCTCGTCGAAATTCACCTGCGCTTGATCCAGCGAGGTCCTCGCCCGAATTATTTTCCCTTTGGCCTGGGCCAGGGCCAGCGAAGTATTATCCAATTCTTCCTGGGATATCAGCCCCTTCTCGAACAACTGCTCACGGCGGTGAAAAGTATTTTCGGCCTGCTTTAGTTCCGCCTCCGCTATATCCAAATCGGCCTGGGCTTGTTCCAATGAGGCTCTGACATCGGTCTGGTCCAAACGGACAATCAACTCGCCCTTCCTGACAAGGTCACCTTCATCTACCGGAAGTTCTTCCACCCGGCCGCTGGCTTTGGATTTTACTTCGACCCTGTTAATTGGCTCCACCAATCCGTTGGCGGAGACCATGATGCGGAAAGTCCCCCGTTCCACGGTATATTCCTTGTAATTGGCTTGTCCGACCTTGCCCTTCTCCGAGCCGCCCCCGGTCAGAACAAAAACCGCCACGGCAATTATGGCCAGGATAATAATAACGCCAATTACCTTTATTTTAGAAAATTTCATCTTTTTACCCTATATTGCATATAATAAATTATTCAATAACTTCGTTTCCTTGTACTTTAACTTAGACAAGTTTCGGCATCAAAAGTTTAATAAATTAAAATACAGGGGTAATTCCCCATTATCAAGGAAGTTATATGAAAATACTCCCAATGGCACTGATATTCATCGGCCTCGCCTCACCAATCATCGCGACATCTATAAGCATACCTGAATTAACATTCGAATCGTCATTTGAAGTAATTGGCGATTTAACGCCGGGAAAAGAAATCGAGATTATATTTAAATTCGAACTCCAGCCAGATAGCAATTTTTATCAATTTCTTGCGCCTTATTTTGGTGATTCTACTATTTATGAAAGCCGATGGCACTCCCAGGCTGTATACGACGCTATTGCGAATTCTACTGGATTTGATACCGCCTATATTTATTCGGACAGCACGGTTTATTTCTTTTCAGAGCCTTCCTGGAAAGGGAAATTAAAACCGAATCGAGAAGAAGTCATCAGGATTAAGGCTCGCCTGGGCACGACCATTCCCCATTCAATTATTGCCTGCATTAAAACCATGTGCGAGGAATCCCCCCCTGAATTCGGATTACGCAGTATAAGTTGCTTCACTACCAATATATTCGTAAAAAAACTGCGCGAATATTCAGACTCTCCCCAGCCGCCAAACCTTCCGGAAACCACCTGGGTAAATAGCCAACCGGTGATAATTCGGGTGGTGTCTCCGGACGAATTACCCAAAGTTCCCATCCGCGGCAAAATTAAAATTGAGAAGGAAAAGTCAGAATAGCCAAGAGTAACGATTCATATGGATCATACCCGAAATTACTGCTTCTTAATCCCTCGCATCTCCGCCAAAAGACTCCCGTCCTTTTCCGTCCCCGGTTTGCCGGCCAGGGCAAAAATCGCTTTCTTGTAAGCCTCCACCCCCGGCTGAATAAACGGATTGTGCCCCGCCAGATACCCCGACAAGGCCACCGATAATTCCATCATATAGTAGAACTGCCCGATATTGAAAGCGTTCCGGCGTGGAAGGGAAATAGTCATATTGGGCACCCCTCCCTTGAAATGCGCAAAAGCCGGCCCTTCGATTACCAATCCATTCAGGAAATTCATATCTTTCCCTGTCTCCGGAAGATAATTCAGCCCGTCGAGATTATCCTTGTCTTTGGGAATTTCCACCCGGTTGTCGCTTTCCTCTAACTTTATAAAAGTCTCCAGAATATTTCTCTCCCCATCCTGCACCATCTGGCCGTTGGCGTGAAGTTTCTCCGAATACAGCGAAGGCGACACCCACATCCCGTACCCTTTATGACCTTCGCTTTCGGGGAATAACTGCTCCATCCAGCGGAGTAATTGGTAAACAGCCGCGGAGTTGGTGGCCACTACCTCGACTTTTTTCCCTTTTTTATGCGCCAAATACCGCACGGCGGCATGCATCAGGGCCGGATTTTCCCATATTTTTTCCGCTTCGCATCGCTTCTTCATCTCCCGGAATCCAGCCACGAATTGATGAATATCGATTCCCGCCACCGCCAATCCCACCAGGCCGACATCGGAAAGTATGGAAAATCTCCCCCCGATATTTTCCGGCACCACGAACGTGGTGTATCCCATCTTTTCCGCCAGTTTTCGCAAAGCCCCTTTGGCCTTATCGGTGGTGGCTATGACAAATTTCGAAGCCCTGGCCTTTTCCTTCTTTTCCAGATACTGCCGCATGATTCTGAACGCGATGGCCGTTTCCAGGGTTGTCCCCGACTTGGAAATGACATTAATCCCCACCCATTTTCTTTCGAGCATATCCAGCGTATCGCGGAAATAATCCGGGTCGAGATTCTGCCCCAGAAAATAAATTTCCGGCGCTCCCCCCCGCTTGCTTCGCGGCAATTGATTGAAATGAGTATGCGCCAGAGCCCTGAAAGTTGCCTCGATCCCCAGGTACGACCCCCCGATTCCCAGCGAAACATAGGCATCTATCTTCGAAGAAAACCCCTTGGCGGTTTTGACGATACTATCCAGTTGCCCCTTTTCGATTTCGTCCGGGATATTCATCCACCCCAGCATGGGGGTATTCCCGTCGCGGCAATCCCCCTCGCCGTTCTTCAATTGCCGGAATTTCTCGCCAATAATCGGGGCCAGATCATTAATTTCATCTTCCGTTATAAACGGCTTCCCTTCGGGCCCGTTGATGATGTACGTAACATCAATCCCAATCCTGTTTTCGGCGATAAACTTCTTATCAGGTTTGAATTCATCGGTCCGCTTTACTTGTCTTAAAATGGTCTTATTGGGCTTTAATGTCATCGCGTTTACACCTCGATTTTCCTGTAATTATTCAATGAAATAAATTAGGGGAAAAGAACGACAGTCTCAAGATAAAAGAATGCGCCTAAAAGAAGGTCCGCTAATGAGGTCTATAACAGGATAATTCTAAAAGAATATTTATTCTAACCCTGTCGTCCCGCCAGATCGGAATAATCCCTTATTCTATTTTTTCTTCTCGCCAACTCATTGGCGTATTTTCTGCCTAACCAATCAGCATTTCCCTTTAGCCATTCAGAGAACTTTGTATGACCGGCTGGCTCTGAATTCACAAATAATAAACCCCTCATTAATCCCTCAATTTCTTCCTGGGTTATTGTCACGTCACCCATTAATTGCCCCACCAATTTGCCAGAATAAATTCCAAGACTGACCGGCATTGAGATAATCATGCATCTCACTCCAAGAGCGCTTTTTATGGTTTTAACCATGGATTTATATGTATACGTTTCCGGGCCGATGCAGTTGATTATCATATTTTCTTTACTATCTCCTGCCTTCACAGCGATTTCCGCGAGATCTCCCACATAAATAGGCTACAATTTATACGAGCCGGTTCCAAATAGTCCAAAGACAGGCGACTTTCGGAGTAACCATGCAATATTATTAATTAATATATCTTCTTTGCCGAAGATAACCGTTGGTCTTAAAATCGCGTAAGACATCCCGGAATCAATCAGCGCTTTTTCAAGAACGGCCTTCCCCCTGAAATATTCCAAATCGGAATCTATGGAAGGATTAGTAATACTTACGTGAACAAAACGGCTCACGCCAGCTCTTTTGGCAGCATCAAATAATATTAAAGTGTTCTCCACTGCCTCAGAGTGTTTGAATAATTTATGATTAAATCTCACCCAATAAGTATTGATAACAGTATCAATTCCTTTCAAACTTTCAACTAACAATTCAGGTTTATCAAAATTAAAAGGGTGTACTTTTACTCTGTTCCCAAAAGGATTATTCCGCATAGGAGAATTGGTCAGGTTAAGAACCCGATTATCGAAATCAAGAAGCCTTTGAGTAATATATTTTCCGCTGTAACCAAAAGCGCCGGTAACTGCATATAACATGCGCTCTCCTTTCTATTTTCTCACCCCTACACGTTTGTGATTCAATTTCAATAAACAATAATACCAAAACAGGACCAAAGTAATTATTGATTTTAATCGCGTCCGATAACCCGGTAAAAAATACTGCCGGGAGACCCAGCAATGATATTTTTATTAATCTGCCCATCCCGTTTTCCTTGAGATTCGGACTTCGCTTAACAATAATATATCATAAAAATAGAATGCTAGTCCGGAATCAAGCCAAAAGACATTTTTTCACCCCCCCTCCAAAAGTGATACCCCCTTCCTGCGTATCTATTAACAATGCTGTCCCTATTAATCTAATTGAAAGGAGTCCTCAATGAAAAAGTCAGTTTTCACTGCTATCATTTTCGCCGCAATCGCCCTCGCCGGCCTTACGGCCGTAGCCGACGATAAACCTATATCGCCTGAAGAAATGCAGGCCAAAATGGCCGAAAGCCAGGCCCTTGTCGCACCCGGCGAAGAACACAAACTCCTGGAAACTCTGGTCGGCCAATGGGAACAGGAAATCCGTTTCTGGATGCAACCCGGGGCCGAACCTGTTACGACCAAAGGACAAACCGCCAATAAGATGATCCTCGGCGGAAGATTTCTCGCCTGTGAATCTATCTGCACCGATTCTTTGTATCACTCCGAAGGTCTCACTATTATGGGCTTCGACCGTCGCCATAAGGTCTATACCCTGGTCGGATTCGACACCTGGGGCACCTACTACATCACGGCCGCGGGCAATTATGACAAGCCCAGTAAAACTCTGACCATGCCCGGCGAAGACACCGACCCGGTCTTTGGCCTGAAGCAGACATACGAAATGGTCCTGCACCTGGAAAGCCCCGATCGCTATGTCACCGAGTTATATTTCAAAAACATGAAACAGGTCTTCGGCTCCGACTACTTTAAAATGGTGGAGATTATTAATACCCGCAAAAAGTAGGTCGGGTTTGACCTTTCCCCGGTTTGGTGGACACCTTTATTAGGTTAAGTATTCCTCTCCTCAAAGTCAACAGGGCTTAAATATCCCAGGGTGGAATGGCGCCGAATCCGGTTGTAAAAGACTTCAATCCAGGCGAA
>JBGSHP010000032.1:0-15909 GCA_041752195.1 Candidatus Zixiibacteriota bacterium
GTCCGCCGATGGATCGAGGAGTACAACGAAAACTACTTGCATTCGGCGCTGGGGTACCGGACACCGAACCAAACGGAAGAAACCTATAATCTGACCACGAGGACTCTCTTAAAAAACGCTTGCTAAATGGGGAGCATTACAGTCAGGGTCCTCGATACCCTCATGAAATCCTGTGGTATAACCCATCGCAAATATGACGGGATGAATCTGAAAGGCACCGCACTTCTGACCATATGGCCCCTCAAGAATACGCTGGCCCTTCACGCGTCCTTCATCCAAATCAAATAGTCTTGTATGATAATAGGCACAGCTACCGCAAAATAACATTGCGAGTAAGGCTACTCCCATTATATAATGGGAATCGCAGATTTTCCTTATTGGCCCTTTTTCCATAATTCCTTTATTCCCCCTCCCGCATAAATGCCACCACCGCCGCGAAATCCTCCGGCAAAGATGATTCCACTTTAATTTTCTTCCCGCTCACCGGGTGCGGGAATTCCAGCCGCGCCGCATGCAGAGCCTGGCGGTTAATCAAGGTCAGCGCTTTCATCGCCAGAACCTTATCTATCGCGAAAATCCCCCGGTGCCATTTGAGTCTTCCCCCGTACTCCGGGTCACCGAAAACCGGGTGCCCCAGATGCGCCAGATGCACCCGTATTTGATGTGTCCGCCCCGTCTGAAGATTTATCTCCAGATAATCGTGAAGATGAAACCGCTCCAGTAGTTTATATTTGGTCTGGGCTTCGCGGGAATGCTTGTGCGTCACGACCATTTTTTTGCGGTCTTTCATCGACCGCCCGATAGGCAGGTCGATAAGGCCTGTCTTTTCTTTAAGATGGCCGCAGACCAGAGCCAGATAAGTTCGCTTGATATTTCTTTTCTGCAACTGCTCCTGCAAAAACAGGTGTGCTTTGTCATTCTTGGCCACTAATAACAAGCCGCTGGTGTTTTTGTCCAGCCTATGAATTATCCCCGGTCGGTCTTCACCGTGGACTCGTGAGAGATTTCTTGTATAGTGCATAAGGGCATTGACCAGAGTCCCGCTGTAATTCCCAGCCGCCGGATGAGTCACCATCCCGGCCGGTTTGTCCACCACGATAACTTGGTCGTCTTCATAGGCGATATTAAGGGGGATTTCTTCGGCAGCAATATCCGACTTTTCCGGCGGGAGTATTTCAATCCGTATTTTCTCGCCGCCATAGACCATATGATTATGCCCCGCCGGGCGGTCATTGACCGTCACTTTGCCGTCGGCGATTAGTTTCTGAAGACGGGTGCGGGTCAGCCCCACTTCGGGAAGGCGGCTCAAATAACGATCCAGCCGTTCCCCGGGGAAATTTTGAGGAAGTATCAATTCCAGAAAATGCGGATTATCATCAGCCACAGACTTGGACATCGAGAATAAGATTATTCCGGAATCGGCGCGGCATGGACAATCTCGACCATCTCCCGCACCGCCCGGTCCAGCCCGACCATCAGCGCCCGAGCCATGATGGCATGGCCGACCGTGAATTCATCGATAAGGCCCATTTCCACCACGGGGCGGATATTGTGGTAATTCAGCCAGCCGCCGCAGTTGACGGTCATCCCCAGTTTGACCGCCAATTGAGCCATCTGCTCCAGTTTATCCAGTTCCGCCTCGGCGGTTTCGATATCGGCGGCATAGACATAAGCGTTGCTGTTCAGTTCCACGGTGTCGATTTTTATCCGGGCGGCATTTTTGACAATCTCAATATCCGGGTCCAGCAGGCACCCGACATGAATCCCGGCCTCTTTCAGACGCGTAACACAACCGGCATATTTGTCACGGTTGGCTTCCAGGTCAACCCCGCGGTTTTCGTCGGGATTTTCGGCTTCCGAGGGCACCAGGGTCACCATCCAGGGTTTGACTTCGATAACCCGGTCGATCAAATCATCCACGGGCGCAATCTGGACGGTCAGTTTGGATTTGACCATTTCCTTTAAAATATAGACATCGCGATCCCGGATAAATAGGCGGTCTTCGCGCAGGCGACAGGTGATACCGTCGGCCCCGGCAATCTCGGCCAGGACGGCGGCATGACTGGGATCAGGCTCTTTCAGGCGGCGGATATATCTTATGGCCGCGACATGATCAACACGTACCGATAAAAGCGACATATTTTCTCCTGGGTTGAGCCAAAGATAAAATTACACAAACGAATATTCAATATTTAACTGTCGCTTTAATTTTTTCGGTCAGGTTCAGAAAGTCTTGAATAGACAGGTGTTCGGCCCGGATATCCCGCCGCAAACCCAAGTCATTCAATATGTTGTGAATGGCTTCCCGATTCAGGCCAGGATATTCGCCCAGATTGTTGACCAGTTGTTTGCGTCTTTGGGTGAACGACTGCCGCACGACAGATTCGAAGATATTATCATCGGGGATGATAAACTTATCTTTTGGTTCGATTATCAGGCAGGAGGAATTAATTTTCGGCGGCGGATAAAACGATTTGGGAGATATATCGAACGCCACCTTGATATCGAAACGGCTCTGGCAAAAAATCGACAGGGGCGCCCAGTTTTTGGTGCCCGGCTCGGCGGCGACCCGCTCGGCAAATTCTTTTTGCGAGGTAATTACCGCTCTTATAAGATTTTTGCGATGCCGGGTAATCCATTCCAGTAGCGGCGACGTGATGTCATAGGGGATATTCCCGATAAGTTTGTACGGCCCGTCGATATAGTCTTCCGGGGCGATTTTAAGAAAATCTTTCTGGATTACCCCCACTCGGGGATTATCCCGGAATTTTTTCTCAAGATTCTGCATGAGATCGCGGTCGATTTCAAAAGTGAAAAGCGCCCCGGCATTTTCTGCGATAATTTCGGTTAACGTTCCCCGGCCGCTGCCGATCTCAAGGATTTTATCATCAGGGGTAATATCAAGCAAGTCGACAATTTTCCGGGCGATATTTTTATCGGCCAGAAAATGTTGGGCGAATCTTTTTTTGGGGCGGGAACCCATAGACAGATAATTTCAGGTACCGAATGTTTCCACCAGGCGATACATCTTCTGCGAGTTGCGATCGGTGATTTTTTCGACTTCGGCCAGGGTGATATTTTTCAGTTCGGCCAATTTTTGCGCCGTGTATTTTATATAGGCCGGGCGGTTGGTTTTGCCGCGATACGGGACGGGGGTCAGATAGGGGCAGTCGGTCTCGAGCAAAATATGTTTCAAGGGCACCTCCGCCGCCATATGGGCCATCCCGGCTTTGTCATAAGTTATGACACCGCCCACGGAAATATAAAAGCCGAGATTGATTATTTCGAACGCTTCGGCGGTGGTTCCCGGGAAACAATGAAAAACTCCTCCGGCCAGCCGGGGGGCATATTCGGTGATAATGTCGACCGTCTCGCGGAAGGCTTGCCGGGTATGAATCACCACCGGCTTTTGCGTTTGCACTGCAATCTCCAGCTGTTGCCGAAAGACAGCCTTCTGGATGTCCCGTGGGGATAAATCGCGGTAAAAATCGAGTCCGATTTCGCCCAGGGCCACGACTTTGGGATGAGTCAGATATTTCAGGAGTTCCGACTCGAAATTCTTGTCATAGCGTTTGGCATCGTGGGGATGTACCCCGACCGTGGCGTAGACACAGTCGTACTTTTCGGCCAGCGCCACCGACCTTTGAGCCGATTCCGGGTCGCACCCGATATTGACCAGGGTATGCACCCCGGCCCGGTTGGCCTCGGCGATGACTTCGTCCAATATCCCTTTATAGTCCTTGAAATCGAGATGGCAGTGGGAGTCGATCATTAACAACTCAAAAATCGGGGCAAGGTATTTTTCGAGATTGCTTCGTTGCTCGGTCTGACGACCGGCTTTCCTCGCCATGACAAATTAAGATTATCCAATCGTGGCCCCGGCCGGAATATCCTCGCCGGGAATGACCAGCGTCAGGCGACCGTCCTTTTTGGCCGCCAGGAGCATCCCCCGCGATTCGATCCCTCTTATTTTGGCCGGCTTGAGGTTTTTCACGACCACTATTTTCTTCCCTTTTATCTGTTCCGGGGTGTAGTGCTGGGCGATTCCCGCGACAATCTGGCGTTCTTCATCGCCGACATTTATTTTAAGTTTAAGCAATTTGTCCGCCCCGGCCACTTTCTCCGCCTCGAGAACTTCGGCCACCACCAGTTGCACTTTCCCGAATTCGCTTATATCCAGCAGGCCCTCGCCTGTTTCAGTTTTTTCAGGCACGGGCGCCGGTTTAGTTTCAATTATGCGGGGAAAAATACTTTCGGAGATTTTCACTTTGGTCCCCGGTTGCAGGTAAAAGAAAGTCTGGGCGCCGGCCAAATTCATAGCCGATTCATCCTGGCCGAACACATTCAGGATTAGCCTTGTCTTGGAAGGCATCACCGGGTGAAGCAGGATCGCAATGATGCGAATCAATTCCGAGCAGACGTACAGGACACCGCCCGCTTTCACTTTTTCTCCGTTTTTAACCAGTTTCCAGGGCGCGCTGGTGTCGAAAAAGCGGTTGGTCAATCGCACCAGGTTCATGACTTCGTCGATCGCCGCCCCGATACGGAAATGGTTTAAATGCTCTTGTACCTTCAGGGGTAGTGCATCGGCCGCGGCCGTCAATTCGGCCATTCCCGGAAGTCCATCCGAAGGAGCCGGCAACATCCCTTCGAAATTAGTCTCAATCATTTTAACGACTCGTGAAACCAGATTCCCCAGGTCATTGGCCAGGTCACTGTTGTACTTGATTGCGAAACGATTCCGCTGAATATCGCCGTCGACCCCGAACGGATACTGGGTCAAAAGCAGATAGCGGGTACCGTCGGCGCCGAATTCCTTCACCAGGTCGAAGGGATCTATCTGGTTGCCCAGGGATTTCGACATCTTTTCCCCGTTGACGGTGAAGAAGCCGTGCAGGAATATGGTCCTGGGCAGAGGGAGGCCGACCGCCATGAGCATGGCCGGCCAGTAGAGACAATGGAATTTGAGGATTTCCTTGGCCATGAGATGAACTATTTCGGCCTGATACCACCATTTATTTAGGGTCGCTTCATCCCGCCCGTAACCGATTCCGCTGACATAGTTGAATAACGCATCCACCCAGACATAGGCCACCTGCGATTTATCGAACGGCAAAGGAATTCCCCACTTAACTTTTTCCCGGGAGAGGGAGAAATCGGCCATATCCTGTTCGATTAGTCCCAGGACTTCGCGACGGCGTTCCTCGGGTAGAATCAGCAACTCGTTATTTTCAATCAGTTTCTTGATGTGTGGTATGTAGGCTGTCAGGCGAAAGAAATAATTTTTTTCCTGCAATTTCTGGGCCGGTTTCCGGTGCAGGGGACACATCCCTTCCACCAGGTCTTTTTCCGTGAGAAATTTCTCGCACCCGGTGCAGTACAAGCCTTCATAAGTTCCGGAATAGATTACCGACCGGCCGTCATCGGTTTTGGCTTTATAAAGGATTTCCAGGACTTTTTCAATAGCCTGTAAGTGCCGGGGCTCGGTGGTCCGGATAAAATCATCATATTCGACATCGAGAGCCTTCCAGGCGTTTTTAAAATGCTCCACAACCCGGTCGCAAAATTCCTGCGGCGCCAGGCCGGCGGCCTCGGCCGCCTCGGCGATTTTGTTGCCGTGTTCGTCGGTTCCGGTCAGCATGAATGCCTCGCGGCCGGCCAGGCGATGAAAGCGGGCCAGAAGGTCGGCGGCGATGGTCGTGTAGGCATGCCCGATATGGGGACGATCGTTCACATAATATATAGGCGTCGTTATGTAAAAAGGCCGGGCCACATTATCCCCCGTTCTCGGTTTCTTCGATAAAATTGTCATCGTCGGCGGCTTCCGAGTTTTCCGGAATAACCTCCGGCACCGGCGCCTCATCGGCTTCGCGCCGCTTCAAAATCTCCCGCCCGGTGACCTTAAATTCCTCGCCGTTTTCATTTATTACAATCATGTAATCGTCAAAAACCGAAATTCTATCCACAATCCCCTCGATCCCTTCCGCCGAATACTTGGAACCGATTTCGGGATATTTGCGCATGATCTGGTCGTAGTAATCTACTTCGTACTTGAGACAGCATAAGAGCCGGCCGCAGTTTCCGGAAATCTTGGTCGGATTCAGGGAAAGATTTTGCACCCTGGCATCGTGCGTGGAAATGGGGTCAAAACTTTTCAAAAACGAACTGCAGCATTGTTCCAGTCCGCAGATTCCGAATCCGCCGATCCGTTTGGCCTCATCGCGGACCCCTATCTGTCGCAATTCAATCCTGGTTTTGTATTCGGAGGCCAGGTCCCGCACCAGGGCGCGGAAATCGACGCGATGTTCGGCGGTGAAAAAGAACGTGACTTTATTGCGGTCCAGCTGGTATTCGACATCGACCAATTTCATATCCAGTTGATGCTTGGCTATCAGTTTCTGGGCCACCGGCCAGGCTGTTTTTTCGGCCTCCAAATTATCCTGCTGGCGCAATATATCATCGTCATTGGCCTTGCGCAGGACGGTACTGGGTCTTTTATCATCAGGGAAAGTTATCTCGCCCTCGACCTTCTTGGCCACCTGTCCGATATCTTCCCCCCGATCGACCTGGACGATGACATAATCACCGGTCTTTAAGGCATGGTGGAAGTTGTTGTAAAAGAACTCCTTGCGATTTCCCTTGAAACCGACCAGATATATATCAGGCACAGATAATCTCCTTTAAGCCTAATAAGTTACGAAAACTCGCGGGAGTGTCAAGCAGATTGATAAAGGTGTTGCCGCAAACGCAAAGCCAATTCCGACATGCCCAGGCGGATATGAATATTTCGCTTCAACCCCATGACCATGGCGACTATTTCATCCCCAAGTCGGCCCAGGCCGTCGGGCGGCGGCAATCGGTCGGCCAGGGATTCCAATTCCTTACGCAGGTCGAGGTTGGATATTTCCATCGTGCCGGAGGAATGTTTAATTTTTATAAGATCGGACAGAAAAGACTGCCAATATCCCAGGGTCTCTTCCGTGGCCCCCCGATTGCGATCGTCGATAAGTTCCGTTATGGCCGAAAGAACCGATGGCGTATCGGCCAGGAAGAGGGATTTAAATAATAAAAAGGAAACCTGGCGCCGATCGATATCATCCTCGTTTTCCATGATCCGAACCGCCCGCCCGATGGAACCGTCGGCCAGTCTTCCCAGAAGACCCGCCCTATCCTCCGGAACCTGGTATTTCTCCTTTAAATAGGCCGCTATCAATGGCGACGGCAACGGACGGAACCTGATTTTTTGGGCCCGGGATTGGATGGTCGGCAAAAGGTCGCTTTTATCCCGGGTTGTCATAATTATAACGGTATTCGGGGGCGGCTCCTCAATCAATTTTAAAAGCGAATCGGCCGAGTTTTTCAGCATTTTATCCATGCCGTAAAACAGAACCACTCTTTTTTGATCGGGAAGGGATTTTTGGGCGCAACGCATCTTGATCGCCCGGGCCGTATCGACCGGAATGGATAATTGCCGGCCGCTGACGGCCAGATGATATGCGTCACGACGTTTTTGTTCGAGAAATTCCAGAGTCAGGTCGATCGCTTCTTTTTCATTTTTATGAGGCGGCAGGGGCAGGCCGAAATGCAATTCAGGGAATACCAGGTTCCCAATCTGGCGGCAGTTCAGACATTCGCCGCAGGCATCGAGGACTTCTCCCCTTTCGTCGATCCGGGGTTGAATGCAATTCAGAAGCGCGGCCAGGGCCAGGGCTCCGTTCCACTTGCCGGTGCCATCGGGGCCGTAGAACAAATAGGCCGACGCTGTCTTTCCACGCCGATAAGAATTAATCAGAATTTTTTGGACTGCGTCCTGGCCGTAAATGTCAATTAAACGAGTCAATCTGAAGCCACTCCAGGGGGTCGATCGGTTCCCGCCCCAGCCTTAATTCGAATTTGACCAGACCGGTCGAAGCCAATCCCAGTTTCTCGCCGCGGTCAATCAATTGATTTTGTCCCACGGCCAGGCTTTCCAGACCGGAATACATCGTATAATAACCGTCCTCGTGTTCCACAATAACAAAATTACCGTAACCGCGCAAGACCCCGACATAAGCCGCCACTCCGGGCGCCACCGCCACAACCGTCGCGCCTTTGGGGCCCTGTATTTCTATGCCGGGAGAAAATGATTTTAAGTTATTGACCGGATCCGTCTTCCAGCCGAAGCGCGTCACGATTTTCCCTCGAAAAGGAGCCGAGAGCCCACCCTTGTAACCGACAAAATTGCCGGTGGCGTAGTCGAATTTCGAAGGGCTTTCGCTTTCTTTGCGTTCCAACCTTTCTTTTTCCAACCGGGCGATTAAATCTTCCATCTGGCGCGCGGTTTCGGTCAGGGTCAACAGCCGGTCGGCTTCCCTTTCCTTGGTTCGGCGCAATTTGGAAAGATCCTTTTGCCGGACTTCCTTGGAAGAAGTGAGCAGAACATATTCCGATTTTTTCTTCTTCTGGGTGGCGCCGACTTTCTTTTCCCTGGCGGCAAGGGAATCGACCTGGGATTCGGCCCGGGCCAGATAATCCGTGGAACGAGTCAGGTCGGCGCGATCATGTGCGGCCAGAGAGCGCAGATAAATTGTCTTGCGGAAAATGGCCTTTTCCTGTTCCGGTTCGTCGTCCATCTGCAGTCTATCATGACGACCACCTATGTAGTAGTAATTTATATTCCCCATGAATCGAAGTCGGGCCGATTCCAACTTCTTTTGTGATTGCTCCAACTCCGATTGCGAATGACCGAGATTTTTCCGAATATCGTTGAGTTGGCTATTCAGACGTTGTATGACTTTCTGGTTGGCCGAGGCCTGTTGCTCCAGATTGGTAATATCTTTAAGGACTTTCTTTTCGGCCCCCTGTAATGAATCCAGGGCCTGGCGGCTGGATTCAAGTTCTTTTTTGATTTTTTGCAATTCCTGCTTCTGCTTGACCATATCATCGGACTGGGCCCAAAGCCAACCGGAAAAGACGAAAAACACGAATACCAGAGCCGTGCCCCCGGCGAAATTAAACAGCCCCTTCATAAACTCCGCCGAACGCCCATATACCCCCCCAATAACCCGATTATGGCGGCCGCCAGACAAAAATAGACAATTTCCGTCACACCGGGGAAAATCACCGCCACCTCGCCCAAAGTCAGGATACGGGCGGCATTTTGAGTTACCAGCCAGGCTACGGCCGCAGCGGTCAGGGAATAAAATACCCCCTCCAGGATAAAGGGTATGGTCAAAAAGACCGGCCCGGCCCCCAATAATTGCAGTTGTACCAATTCCTCCAGGCGCGTCCGAGCCGACAAAATGACGGAATGGACCGAATTTAAAACCACGGCTATAAGTATCAAGGCTCCCAACAACAATAGAAAGTCTCTTATCAGTTTTTTAAAATATTCCGCTTTTTCCAGCCAATTGCCGGGGAAAAGTATCTCATCCACACCTTTTATACGCCTAAGATCGTCCGCCAGAGCGTCCAGACGGGCGCTGGTCAGATAATCCGGCGTAAAAGAAATAACCAGGGATCGCGGCAGGGGATTGATATCCAGTCCTTCCAGTAAATCCACGCCCATCAAATTGCCCAGGTAGGATCGGGCCGCCTCGCGCGAAACCAGTTCCATCTCGCCGACCCCTTCCATACTTGCCACGGCTTCCATGACGACCGGCACCACCGAATCGGCAACCTCATCGTTTAAAAATACCTCAATCTCCAATTCGGATATTTTCTGATCGTAATATTTGGTGGCGGTCAGCGATGACACCCAGGCCAAATCGAAAAGTAGATACAGCAGGAACAACGATAAGAACGACCCCAGCGAGGCCAAGGGATGCTCCCACAAGTTGCCGAAAAATCTTTTGATGATATACCCCAGGGGGCTCATGCCAGTTTTCCTTCCTCCAGGCGAAATCGCCGGGCCTCGGGAATAAAAGACTCATTTTCGGAGGCGGTTAAAATGAGCATGCTGTGCCCGCCCAAGGCCAGACGCCGCAGCCTTTCGGCCACCTTTTCCCGGATTTTTCCATCCAATCCGGCCAAAGGCTCGTCGATCAATAACAGCGGCTGGTCGGCCACCGTCGCCCGCGCCAGCATCACCAGGATTTTTTCCCCCTGCGAGAGATTCCCGGCCGGGTCATCCCCCCTGGATTTCAATCCGAAATCAAGGAGCGCCTTTTCAATCTTATTCCTTTTATAAAAATTCGATTCCCGCCTGAACAATAGCGGGGCGGCAATATTGTCTTTTACTTTGAGATTGGAAATCGGGGTAAAAATGCCCCCTACCCCGCCGATCTTACGCCTTAAGCCCGCCAACCGCACCAGGCGGCCGGCTTTCACTTTCTGACCGAAGAGAAATACCTGACCTGATTCGGGGCTCTCGGCCCCGATGATGAGTTCTGTCAGCGAGGTTTTCCCCGAGCCGGTCGGCCCAAAAATTATCGTGGTTGTGCCGTAATTTAAATTCAGATTCAGGCCGTCGAAAATTTTCCGGCCATGAATATCGGCATAGACGACTTCAACTAATTCCAGCGCCGCTTTGGAACCCGGCATCCTTGCCACCGTTTTTACAGGTTTATTTATAATATTATATGTCAAATTGATTATCAAGACTTAAACCACCCGGCCCCGACGGATAAAAAGCCTTGACTTGGCCGCCGCAGATGCGGAAATTTAACTTCGTGAGGCCGAATTTCGAATACAATTTTAAAGGAATTCTTCAGGTCCCCGCCCGCGCCCTGAAACCCAAAAAGATTTTTACTACCTCATTTTTTATTCTCTTGGGCCTGGCTCTATATGATATTTGCACCTATCTGGCTTTAATTGTCGACGGCCGGGACATAGCCGATATATTTTCCCTTTATGGTCTTTTCCCTTTTCGCCTTTTTAGTTTCGAGTCTTTGGGCGCCATTCTAATCTATTATTACCTCGGCCTGGGATTTTCCATCCTGACACTCATGCTGGGTATGGCGGGTATCGCCATCATTGACTTCGAGGACCTCCGCGGCAATCCTTTTATGTCTTTGACACAGGGCGTTAAATTTGCCTTTTCGCGGTTGAAACAACTACTCCTGTCGGAATTATCGATGGCGGCCTTTATTGTTTTTATTATTCTCCTGGCGGCGCTGGTCGGGCTGATATCCAGAATCCCGGTCTTGGGCGATTACCTGTATGCCCTTTTCTTTTTCTTCCCCAATTTTATCGTCATACTTCTCACCCAGGTGGTTATCCTGGTTTTGATACTATCCCTGCTGATTACGCCGGCGGCGACGGCCATGGATAGAAACGGCGAGACGTTCAATTCCGTTCTGGAGACTTTTTTCACCGTTACGCGAAAGCCGATTCACTGGCTGCTCTATACCGCCTATTCCCTGATTACCGCCAAAATCTGTTCATTTATTTTTGCTTATTTCTCTTTCCGCGCCGTGCAACTTCTGCAGTTTTCGGCGAAAATCGGCGGCGGGGAAAAAATCGATACCCTGCTGGCCGCCGGCCTGAATCATCTTCCTTTTCAAAGTCCGGTCGTGAATTTTGTTTTTAATCTCTGGCCGGGGCTTGATTTTGGGGTCGATATCGCGCAATTAGTTCAATCCGAAGGAACCGGCGGCGGTGCCGGTTACATCATGGCCATTTCTTTATTCTTGATATTTCTGATAATATGGGGATATGTATTATCCTGCCTGGCGACGGGACAGGCTTATGCTCTGGCGGTAATCAGGAAAATCCGCGATGGCCGCGCGGTCGGCGACGAAAAGTCTCTTTTTTATGAAGAGGAATATGTCAACCCGCCGCTGGATGCCGACGGTAACGCGGCTGATGAAAAATAGTTGTGATTCTTCGCGACGCTTCCGTCATACCAAACAAAATACTCACCCCAAAATAAAAGGTGGCATGCCATACTTGGCATACCACCCATTTCCGGTGTAATCTATTCGCTTTAATTCAGGGTACCGACCCTCACGGGCAATGCGGGGCGGGGCCTCCCTTAAATTTGTAATCAATCAGGTAAATTATATCGAGAATATTATAGGCGCCGTCGGAATTGACATCGGCCGAATTCAATATCGAAGGTGCCGCGCCGCCCTTGAATTTCCAGTCGATATAATAGATCATATCCAGAATGTTCACGACCCCGTCATTGTTGACATCCCCACAGACAAACGTCTCGCCCGTAAAATCCTGCAAGAATCCGTGGTATATTTTAAAATTGGCCGAGTTACCGCTCCCTGCCGCTGTCTGCGCCACGGTGCTGGTCAGTCGGAAACTGGCCGAAGCGCCGTTAATCGTTCCTCCGCCCGATATCACCTGCCAGTTTATTTGCTCTCCGGCCTTATCCCCGGCCAGCAGGACCGAGGCTAATATTAACGAGGCCAGTGGAATTGTGAATCTCGCTTTCATGGCTGCTGACCTCCCGCAACAGGATTTTCTTCCGATTCGATACCCGCTTCTTGGTGATTCTCGTAATCCACCGATTTTTCGATACCAAACCCGAATACTTCCGGATGCATATACCGCCCTTCCTTGCCGCTTTCCTTGTCCGATTCCACCGGCATGGTCATGGCTTTGGCGAAAGCGTCTTTGCGGATCCCGGTCACCTGCCAGGAGACTTCGACGTTCGGTTGGTCGGTCATGATAACGAAACGGTTATCCTGGATCTTTTGCGAAATTATTGCCTGCGCGAAAACCCCGATAACCGTCAATTGATATCTGAAATCCGAATTTAGTGATTCAAAATAGTTAGGCAGCTGCACTTCCGCCTTCCCCGTGCCGTCAGTCGTTACGTTGCCGTTATATATATTCATCATATCCGGCGAGGACACATCGCTATGGATCAGATACCTGTTTTGGGGGTCTTGAGGATGATCAATCTTGTATCCCCCTCCGCCCTTGGTGTTGGTGCCGGTGGAGTGCAGATTGCCGTAAAAATACCCCCCCCAATAGCCCGTTGATGTATGACAAGTCCCATAAACTCCATAGTATGACGGATTGGATATTACGCAATTGCCGTAAACCCCATAATTGATCAAAGCCTCAGAGGCTTCAAAATAACCGCCATAACCGACGGCGCCTCCGGTACTAAACCCTCGGAAGCCGTAGGAGTCGCCCTGCACATCACCTGCCGATGTTCTATTGACTGCTTCTCCGAAAACACCGCAACGATAGTCGTCAGCCGTGCCAAGGCCATACATACCTACGGCGTTATGATAAGCCCTACCTGTCCCTTCGCCTCCGAGCGCAAATCCTGCAGCGTGATCATTTGTCATATGTGAACTTATACCTATGGTCGCGCCCAGGCTATTGGTCCTTTGTAAGACCAGAAGATTCTCTTCGGAGGCAGATAGATTATCGGTCCCCATGATAATATTGTTATCGGCCACATGTATATTCATGATACTATCGCCAAAATAGACATTTCCGGAATAGGTCTTTATCCCTGATATTGTCTGGGTACCGGTTAGATTTACAGCCGTTCCGGATATTTTCGATATTGTAATATTGGCGGAACTGCTGATATCGGCGTCCACTATAGTCCCGTTGGCGATTTCACTCGACGTCACGGCGTCATTGTTCAGTTCTGTATTTCCCACGGCATTATCGGCGATATGCGTGGAAGTTATCCCGGAGGTGGCGACTGAAACCGTGACTGTCCCCGAACTTCCCCCTCCCGTTAGGCCGCTCCCGGCCGTTACTCCCGTAATATCCCCGCCGGCCGTGGTAGTCGGCTCCCATTGCAAAGTACTATTATTCCAGGTTATGGCCTGTCCGCTCGAGGCCCCATTCTGACCGATATCCTGCAGGTCAATCGTTCCGTCCTGAATCAGATCACCCGTTATCGCGTTATAGTCGATATCTTCAAAGAGTATGGAATGATTTTGAATATGCGCCGATTGCACGGCATTATCGGCTATTTTGTCCTGCGTTACGGCATCATTGGCAATGTCCCAGGAATAACCGCTTACCCCCGAATAGGCCGTTGAAGTAATCCGCGTCCGGGGTGATATCTCCGCATCGGTTCCCACGGTTATTCCCAGATAACGGGTGCTCCCGCTCCTAAACAGGTCGGCCGGAAAAGCCACATCGGCGCCCAATTGATAACTGAACAATCCTTCAGTAATCTGAACCGTCTGAAAATTGCTTGACCAGAGCAGATTCCCCCCGCTTTCGGCATCATAAATATTGAACTTGATAAGTTGCAGGCCGGTGACCGGTTCATCGGAACTGTCCGTCAACCGCCCCTGGTAATTGATAATCCCCGGCACCTGCGCCATGGCCGTGCCGATAGCAAAGATAATGATGAATAAGACATTAACGAGGAGTCTCATAGCCACCTCCCGACGGTGAAAAGTGAGGTATATTTGCGAATTTCTAAGAAAAAGTCTTCTGCCAAATTTTGGCGAGGAAAACCAGGTGATAATTAGGCGACTGGCAGAAGTATTTCTTGCCTTACCTAAACTCGACAAAATATACTATAATTGTATAAATTGTCAATGGGTTAGGCATATGGGGGCCTGTTGGAAACCCCAATTAAGAGGCCTGCATTAAAGACCCTGTAGATCAAGACCCCTGTCGCAGACCCTGAACTTCGAAGGGTGACCCTGCCTCTTGGAATTTCCCCTTCCGAACAAAATCACTATCAAATCAATGGTGATTTAACAACCCCGCTCCTATATAGGAGACCTGTATGAATTATTATAAATCACGAGGCCTGGGGAAGACGAGATATACCTCCCCGAAATCAATCCTGAAATTCCCCCAACTGCATGCCCCCTTATCTCTTATTGCGAAAAAGACAAAAATTCGGTATAAAAAATGGGAAGAAACAAACCCATTTTGGGGGGACGATGTCCCTGTCTATTTTAGTGGGGGCGGGGAAGAGAAACCCGACATCTTACTCCGTTAAAAAATTTTCGGAACGAACCCAATTCATTGCACTTGCCCGCTGGTCATACACTTATGAGAAATCCAAAAAATAACTTATTCCCGACATGATCGGGAAAAGGGGGAAAACTGTCGTGAAACGAACCCATTTTTCAGCGTGGTCTTCGTAGGTCGGTGTTCCGAGAGACGCCGTCAGGCGGCTCGAGAAACCCGACACCTTTCCTATTCCAAATGTGATATCATCCCCAGGCGAAAAACTTTTCGCCTTGAAATCTTGTTATCACTAATTAGATATTCTTAAATTAAATATGGAGGCTTTATGAATACCCTGTTTGAAGATAAAGGCAGACTCATCCCTAATGACCGCGAAGCCCGATACCCTATTGATCCGATTTTCCTGCACCGCTGGTCCCCCCGGGCCTTTGATCCCGCACCAATCCCGGGAAATATTCTCATGGCCCTTTTCGAGGCCGCCCGCTGGTCGATGTCCTGTTTTAACGAACAACCCTGGCGCTTTTTTATTGCCACGAACGAAGAAGATCTGAAATTATATCGGTCGATTTTATCGGAACGCAATCAGAAATGGACCATCACGGCCCCGGTTTTGGGATTTATGGTGGCCTCGAACAAATTCGCCTATAATGGCAAACCTAATTTCTGGGCGCCGTTCGATACCGGCGCCGCCTGGATGGCCATGACCATGCAAGCCCGCAAACTGGGCTTATACACCCACGGCATGGGCGGATTTGACCGGGAAAAAGTGTACGAGGCCTTGAATATTCCGCGCGAGGATTACACCGTTATCGCCGCCTTTGCTCTCGGTCGCTATGGCGACCGCGAGAAGTTGCCCGAGGATTTTCTCAAGGAAGAACAACCCAACAACCGCAAGCCACTGGAAACATTAATAATCAGGGGAAAAATGTAGGTCGGGTTTGACCTTTCCCCGGTTTGGTGGACACCTTTATTAGGTTAAGTATTCCTCTCCTCAAAGTCAACAGGGCTTAAATATCCCAGGGTGGAATGGCGCCGAATCCGGTTGTAAAAGACTTCAATCCAGGCGAA
>JBGSHP010000033.1:0-59615 GCA_041752195.1 Candidatus Zixiibacteriota bacterium
TTTTGGTTGGGGCCATTATAAACCGGGAACCGCATCAGGGCATAGTCTCCGGCGAGCGCGCGAACGCGGCCAATATGATGTTGTTGGCGAATCCCAGTTGAACAGGGCGGGTCACAGACCCGCCCCTACAGAACGTACCGAACAAAAATCAGTAGGCCCGACACTCCTGCCGGGCCTCTTTACATTTTAAAATATTTCTATTTCTGTCTATCGTTGCGTCTATTTGAGCACTACGAATCCATCCTTCGTCGGAAGTTTGCCGCGCACCAGTTTCCGGTCGAAATAGGCCGTGACGCGGTTCGTTCCGCTATTAAAATATTCTGGCGAGGGGTCGAAGGCATGCACGTACTTGGCCAGGAGTTGATTGGAGCCGTAGTCATACAGGCCGATTTCGTTGGCATCGACCATGATACCGTAGCGGTATCCCTCAAAGGTCCGGGAATTTTTGTACTGCTCCTCGAACAGGGCCGAGCGTTTGCCTTCGAGCGCCGGTTCTTTCCGGAACAGGAGATGGCACTGGGGGTGTTCTCCGGCCGGGAGATTGAAAATCACCTGCAGCGACTTATCATTTTCTTTTATGGTTATTTCATCATTGGAAAAAGCGGTCTTGCCGCCGGAGATTTCGCCGGGGTGGATGAGGCCGCCCGAAGACTTCCTGGTTTTCATATGCTCGTAGAAACTTTCGCGAAAGGAGGGCCAATCCAGGCCCTGCGAAAAGGCCAGCGTGGTCTTGATATATTTCTCGCTGACGGTATCGGCGAAACGGCCGTCGCCGGAGAGCGTTTTATACAAAGCCAGAAGGCTGTCCTTGCCTCTTTTTTCCATCAGGAATTGCACCAGGCAGGCGTCGATAGGGTAGGTAATATCGGCCAGCGAAGCCGTCAGTCCGGGATCGGTATAAAGAGCCGAATCCAGTTCGGTCAGTTTATTATCGAGAATATATTCTCCGAAATCGACAATTACTTCCGGGGAACGCTGCCAGCGCCCGCCCAGATACATGGCCATCCCTTCGGTCAGGGCGGCCACGGTGAAGGGGGGTAATTTCTGCAGGGCAAAATTGATCATAAAGCGGGCGGTCATATAAAAATCGGGGAAGTCGGCCGTGATGATTGCATCGGCGGCCAAATCATAATAACCCCGGACGGGGGCGCCGGTTATTTTCTGGATTTCCGCCTCGCCGACCGAGAAGTAATATTCCAGTTTCATCTGCTCCAGTTTTTTCAGACGGGCCGGGGACACCCCCAGGCCGGCGGCGGTTTTTTCAATGAATCCGTCCAGTTCGGCGGCTCCCAAATCGTTAAAAAACGGTTCCATCGCGGGGTTGATATAGAACCGGATATATTTCGATTCTTTCTGAATCCAGTCGGCGCAATAAATATCCTGGGGAAAAACCAGCCAGAAATCCCGCCCCAGTCTCCTGGCCTGGTAGTTCCAAATCTTTTCCTTGATTCCGACCACGAAACTGCACCGAAGCCGCACCACTCCGGAATCTATGACGGCCCGATTCTTGACTGCTCCGAAAAGTTGCGTCCGTACCCCGGCCATGTCGTTTATGACCGGCGAGAGAACATCGATTTTCACCGGAATATTATCATATTCAATGCCCATCCGATTGGCCCGGTCCTGGCAGGATGGCTCCCAGAGGCCGCAGGCGGATTCGAAGTTTTGCGATTGCACCAGGTCGAAATAATAGTTGAGAAATTCGAAGGCCTTGGTTTCATCGGCGGCATGAGCCGGACAGGTTAAGGCCAGGGAGAAAAGAACGGTGATTAAGAATCGTCCGAGCCATTTGCGCATTTTATTAAACCTCCCGTCGGCAATGATGATAATTATACAATATATCGGAATGAAGGCGAAAAGTCTATCGGGCAATTGGGCAAAATATGTTTTTTGTTTCGCAGGGGCAGGTGGCAATGTGCTCCTGTAAGACATTTTCCCGTCCGGTAATAAAAAAACCCCGCTTAAAAAAACGGGGTTTTGTCAGGCATGGTCGAAATTTAGAAATGTAAACTGGCCGAAAAACGGTGGACCGAATTCAATCTTCCGAAATCGACCCAGGCGTAATCGAGCGAAAGATCGGTCCGCTTGGCGACTTTGGTCACCAGTCCGCCACCCAGCCCCAGGCCTTCCTCTTCATAATTCATCTTGTATCCGCCGCGGAGAAAATACCGGTCTTTCCAGCTGAACTCCGCTCCCAGCGAACCCTGTTGCAGGTTGTCGTTGGGATGTTTGACTTCGACCGCCATGGTCACCCGGTGTTCCGGCGAGAAGTCAAAATCATAGGCGGCGCCGACCCGGAAAATAAGCGGCAGGTCGTAGGTATCGACCTCGAGGCGGCTGTTGAAGGGATCCTGGTTGGGATTGGAGGGATCCGGTTCGTAAGGGACTTCCAGATCCGGCCCGTCGAATTTCATCTCCGGCCCCATGTTGGCGATATTCATGCCGATTCGCAGGCTGTTGATGCCGGTATACAGCAGAGTCCCGAAATCGAAAGCAAATCCCGAGGCCCGCTCGTTGTGAATTTTCTCGCCGATAACCTTGAAAGCCGCCCCGAACGAAAACTGGGCCGTCAAATCGCGGGCATACCCCAGTTGGAAAGCCCAGGAGGAAGCGGCGTAGGTGTCGCCGGTGCCGTCGGGTTCATCGACCGTCGTGATTTCCTGGTCGCTCATGGACAGGACCATGGCCGAAACCGCGAAAACCCCGACATCGTCGAACTGCCGGGCATAAGCGGCATAGTTTAAATCGACGTCGAGCAGGTAATTGATATGCGTGAAGGCGATTTCACTGCCGGTGATTCTGGTCAGACCGGCGGGGTTCCAATAGAGCGAGTAGGCGTCGTCACTGGTGGCCACGGCGGCCTCGCCCAGGCCGTGATAACGGGCCCCGACCCCGATTTTCAAAAATTGCGCTCCGGCCGTACCGACCTTGGAGAAATCGTCGGCGGAAACAGACATAGCCGCCAGCGCTGTCGCCATTATTATGAGGATAATTTTCTTCATGGCTTATTCTCCTACTTTATCACGGCAAAGCGGCCGAGTTTATCGCCATAGGGGGATTCCACGTGGTACAGGTAAATCCCCGGGGCGATCCCCAGGCCGTCTTCACTCAAGAGATTCCAGTCGGCCGTACCGGTTCCGTCGATATGCTCTATGGTATTGACCAAATCGCCGCTAATCGTATAAATCCGCACCGTGCATTGGTCGGGCAGGTGTATGAACTGGATTTTCCGTTCATAGCGGCTGTTTTCCCACTTGGCGTGGACAATATAGGGATCGGGGACGACCCGAATATTGCTCAGGGCCGTCGTCGCGGCATCGTCATCGACCCCATCCACGCGGAAGGTATAGACGTCGTTGATACCGTTGACCGGGGCGCCTTCGATGGTGAAAATATCACCCTCGGCATAATCGGCGCTGGCGGCATCGAAACGGAACAACCAGGATTGGCTGTACGGAAACCCTTCGGGATGCGGATTGTCGTCGTAAGGAATATTGACGATGACGATAAAATCGCCGTCTTCTGCATTCCAGACACCGTCCATCCCCAGGTCGCCGATTTCGGCGTTGACCTGAACATTGTCGGCCATATTCCAGACTTCAAAAGGAATCGTCACCGGGGTGACATCATCCCACCACCAGTACCCGGTCGAGCCTCCCGCCGTGAAGCGGATTTCATAAGTCGGCCGGAAATGTTTATCCGAACCCAGGGGATACCCGGCGGCATCACCCATGGGGCCGTAGAAAGTGGAAATATGCAGATTCGTATCATTGGCGACAGCAAACCCGGTCTGGGCCATGGCGCGCGGGACGCGGTCGCCGTTGCGAACCACGATCCGAAGTCCGTCGCCGACCTCATACAGTCCGGGGTCCCCCTCCTGAAGGGTTTGATCGACCAGGACAGTGTCGCTGTTGGTGACATCGATCAGGTACCAATAAGTCTGGTCCTCGGTTTCGGCGAACGAAACCTGATATTCCGGGCCGGCCTGAAGGGCTTTATCGAAAGAGACGGCATAGACGGCGCCGTGTGAGGTATCCCCGGCCAGGGCCGTGTGGGTTACCGTCGACTGGGCCGAATAAGCCCCGGCCGGATCGGTCCGCGGAATGGCCCGAACCGTATTGCGGTCGCTTCCGGGGGTGCCGAATCCGTTTTGCAGGGAACTGATCGGGACACTGGTATCGCCGGCATCGTAGGCCACGATACAGTACCAGTACTCCATGCCGTTGGTTAGATTACTGTCGATATATGTATGCTGGATCGGATCCCCGGGATTATCCACCTGGTAAGCCGCCACCGGGATATAATCTTTCTCGATACAGGCATTGGCGGCGATATCGGCTTCGAATCCCCAGGTATAACCCCGGTTGGCAGAACGGTAGATCTTGTAGCCTCTGAAATCGGAGACACCCTGCATGGGGTCGATATCGACTTCGGCGGTATCGTTCCAGCTTAAATATACTTTTTTATCGCCGTATTCGACTTTCAGGGTCGGTGTCGCCGGGGGTTGCGGCCCGACGAAGAAATTATCATACAGCGTCTGGGCGGTCTGGGCATTGTCATAGAATTCCGTCAGGTCCTGTCCCGCCACCAGCGCGAACACCACCCGCACGGTCTTGCCGGCTTCGAGGTCGATGCCCCGCGTGCACTGGAGATAGTACTGGTCCTGGGGAGGCATGGTTTCATCGTACTGCTCCGAATTGACCAGGCTCCAGCGGATGGAATCGTTGGCTTCGGCGACATCTTCCCAGCGCCCGGTGCGGAAAGCGGTCATGCCGATATCGTCGGGCGTTTCCAGATACTTGGTGCCCATGATACCGGTCCGCACCATCGGGCCCCAGCCGGGATCGTAGGCGTCTTCGTCGTAGGTCCAGGCCAGGTTTTCGGTGGAATCGGAACCGACCAAATCGCCCAGGCGGCCGTTTTCGCCGGTGCCGTCGGGGCCCCCGACATCGATATCGCTGTAAATGGCGAAAGCGAAGTCGGTATAATCGTTCAGCGAAGTATTGGTTATTTCGAGAACGACAAAAAGGATGTCTTCATTATAGCAATAATTCCACTGGTAAATGGTTTGCGACAATTCCAGGCCCAGGTCGCGATTGCCGGTGCCGTCCTGAAAACGATAGAACGACTGCTGCAGCGAAGTCGGCCCGCCGGGATAAAACAGGTCGTCGCCGGCGGAATATATCATATTGTAGACCCAATCGGTGCTGTCGGGATTATAGATGCGCCATCCGTAGGCCGGGTTGCCCAGGCCGTAGCCGACCGTATCGGCCGGATCATAATCGAAAGTGGTGGTATCCGTGGATAGACGGATATCGTAGGTCGAGGCTCCCGAAACTAGGGACGGCAAAGGCAGGAATTCTTCATAGGTATCGGCGACAATAGTATCGCCGGCCGGGGTGATGACGCCCATCCAGTATTTCATGGCGCCGATATAATCGCGGCCGGAGTTGCGCGGCCATTCCCCGGAGGGCAGGTCGTAATAAGTCCAGCCGCCGATGGAGCCGTAATTATCGACGGTGGTGACGATATTCCCTTTGTCGTGGATAATCTGATTAATGACTTCCGGCGAAGGCACGGCTTCCTTGGCCGCTCTTATTCCCGGTTGATCGGGATCGCGGTCGGCCCTGGCCTGGATCGTGCCCGCCAACGCCAGCCCCGCCAGGACTATCCCCGTAATTAACCGCATTTGGAATCTTCCCTTCATGACTGACCTCATTAAAAATTGAATTCCAGGCCCACCCGGAAGGTGCGGGGCGAGGAATAGTTTTGCGGGTCATTGGCTAACAAACGATAATATCTATTAACATCTTCGGCCGTGTAGGGACCCTCGCCGTCGGGATCATTGGTCAAATCCATTTCGCGGCCATCGTCATCGGGCCGGCCGGTATTGGTATAGACATTGACCACATTGCGCCGGTTGAAGATGTTCTCGACTTCCACAAAGAAAGAGAAGAAAATATCTTCCCGGCCACTGACGAAGACGTCTTTGTCAAAACGCATATCGACCGAATACTTGGACGGCATCCGGGCTTCATTGACACCGCCGGTGCGCCTGCCCGAGTTGTCGGTGACGGTATAAGGCAGCCCCGAACTATAACGTCCCACCAGGGCCAAACCCCAGGCGCCGGGGATGGTCATGCCCATGAAATCTCCGCGCCAGTTGCGCGGTACCCGGTAACTCAAATTGAGGGTGGCGGTGTGACGCTGGTCAAAGGACAGTGGAAATTCCTTGACCGGCATAACCGAATCGGTGGGGTTGGTAATATAATTATAGTAACCTTCGTAGGCCGAGGAGGAATTCCCCTTGGCGATCATATAACTGTACACCAGCGAGCCGGAAAAATTATCCGTGGCCACTTTTTCCAGGGTCAAATCTAATCCTTTAACCGAGCCGTAATCCTCGTTGGTGAATTGCGTCACCGGGTTCAAACCATGCAAGCCGATGTCGCGGGTGGACAGGAGATTTTCGATATCCTTGAAATAGACCGCGGCATCCAGGCGGAAATCGGAACTTAACATATGATTCAGACCCAGTTCGTAGGCGATTGACTTCTCGGCCTTCAAGTCGGGATTGCCCACCAGGGGATAGCCGGTATTCAGGTTCGCTTCCAGATTGGTATACATATAAGTGAAGTTGGGAATCTGGAAGAAATACCCGTAGTTGAAACGAATAACGGTGTTGTCGCCGATAGGATGCGAAATACCCAGTCGCGGCGACAATTGCGACTTGGCCGAGGAACGAGTTTTGGGCGTTCCGGCCGTGTCGAGAACATTGGGCCAGTAATCGACTTCGGAATCAAGATAATCCCAGCGAATGCCGGCATTGATGATAAAACTCTTCAATTCGATCTTGTCCTGGAGATAAAGCATGGCGTATGACGGACCGTAGGCGTATTTTTCGCCGTAGGGTTCGAGATTGTAAAACTGCTTTTCATCCCAGAACAGGTCGTATTTGCGAATTTCGCCGCCCAAGCGAAGATGATTGTACTTATTAAGCTGACTGGAGAGGTTGGCCGAGAAGGCGTCGTACTTGGTCCGGCGATGATGATAATAAGGGTCGAAATCGGATCCGGTCGTATAACCGGTGTAGAAATACTGCGCCGCGTTATTGTAATTGTCTTCGTGGATGGTGCCGTTGTAAACGCCGTTGGAGTCCTCGGAATACCCCGGCCACTGGTTCCAATACGTATAGAAGAGGCTGTCCGGGGCGATTTTGCGTTCCGTGAAAAAGTGGTTATATGAAAAATCGAATATCGTACTCCGGCTGGCCTGGTAATTTCCTTTTAGGCCGTACAGATAGGCCTTGCCGCGGAACATCCCCATCCCGTCCTGGTTGAGGTCATAAGACAGGCCGTTGACGCCCAGGTGCTCATAGACCAGGCCGCGGTTGCGATAATAACTGCCGATCGCGGTCAGTTTCAGATTGGGCGTGGGGCGCACGGTTAACTTGCCCATCTGGGTCCAGGAGCTGTTTTCGTTATGCGGCAGGAAGCCGTCGTCGCGCAAATATTCCCCGGTGGTGAAAAAGACCGGCTCGCCGGCCGCAAGGAGCGGGACTGGCCCGGAGAGATTGAAACTGAAGGTCCGCATGTCGGTGCGTTTCAAATCGCCGAACTGACCGGTGCGGACATTGTAGGGATAAGTCGCTCCCTCGTAGATTTTAACTTTGCCGTGATAGGCCCGGGTGCCTTCGCGGGTCACGGCCGTCACGATACCGGATAAAGCCTCGCCGTATTCCGCGGGAAAACCGCCCGAGGTCAGGTTGATTTCTTCCAGGGCGTCGGGAGTGATACGAATTCCCACCCGGCCGATAAAAGGATCCTGCACCGAGAGACCGTCGTAGAAATAGGTGATGGTTCCGTTGCGGCCGCCGCGGACGTGAAGATTGCGGTCGCGGTCGACCACGGTCCCGGCCATATTGGAGAGAATATTCTGAACCGAGAGGGCGTTGGGAATATTGGCCAGTTGGTCCGAGGTCACCGTGGCGCGCGAGGCGGTCAGGTCCTTCTGGACCGGCGGTCTTTCGGCATAAACCCTGATTTTACTTTTCAGAGGAATTTCCACCTGTTCGATCTCAAAATCGACCGGCGTGGTTAAATCGAGGAGAACGCGGACATTCTCCTTTTGAACACCGGCAAAACCGATGACGGATACGGCCAGAGAATATGAACCGGCCGGCAAATTGATGATGAAGTACTCTCCATCGGCGTCGGTTTGGGTCGCAATATTGCTGCCGACCACCTGGATGGTGGCTCCGGGAATCGGCTCCCCGCTTTTGGCGTCTTCGACGACACCGGCGATTTTCCCCGTGGTACTGGCCCAAAGTCCCAGGGGTATGATGGCTACCGCGGCCGCGACCGCTATCGCCCTGGTTAAACGGTTAAGGGATCGCAAGTGGCTCCTCCGTGCGCAAGAGGTTATCGCTGTCCGTTTCGGCCGGCGAATCATTGTCCGTGTTTAGGTTTTGGTACATATTTATCGACGATACTAATCAGTATTTATTATCGGCGGGGACGGGGGTTTCTTAAGCCGTTTCAACGAATTTGGGGGACTTCGGCCATACCTCTTTTCGGCCCCAATCAAGATTTTCCGATATACCTTATTAGGACAATATTAGACCGATATATCTTTTATGATTTAATTATTGGCCTTGGCCTCTTTTATCCGGCCCGAGTCATCAAGTTCCGGCCCCTTTTTCCCGATAAATAAGGCGATATCAGCGTGGAAGGAAAAAAGACAGCTTTGGGATGTGACATTCGGTAAGGAGGCCGATTTCTCCCCGTGGAAAAAATCGCCCGGATTTTTCATATTGGCCGCCTCGCCCTCTTATGGGTACTCGGGGCGGGATTTTTCTTTGGAGGAATAGAAACCGCCGGGGCTCAAAATATCCCTCTGGCCCTGGTCTATTCCGACAGCCTGACGTCCACTTCCCGCACCATAAATGGGATCAGCCGAACTATCGAACAACAATACCCCCAGGCGCAGATCAAGGAATATCTTCTCCCGCGCGATCAAATCGGTTTGGAAGCGACCCTCGGAGAAATTCGCAAGTTTAACCCCCGCTTGATATTAACGATTGGTTCCGACGCCACCAAAGAAATTTCGGAACGCATTAAAGACAGGCCGATAATCTTCTCCGCGGTCCTGAATCCGGAAACTTCGGGATTCATAAAATCTCTTCAAAATCCGGGAGGGAAAATTACCGGGGCTTCGCTGGATATTCCTCCGGAAATTCAGTTCAAGTATTTTAAACAGGTTATTCGAAAAATTAAAACTATCGGGGTTTTGTATACCCAAGAAACCGCCAATCTTATTCCCCCGGCCAAGGTTGTGGCTCAGGCCGCCGGCCTGGAACTGATAGCCGTTAAAATTGAATCGGAAAAAGATATTCCCCAGGCTCTCGACGAACTCAATCGTTCCTGTGACGGTTTCTGGTCGGTGGCCGACAAAAATATATTTTCACCCCGTTCGACCAAATATATTATTCTTAATTCCCTGCGTAACGGCAAGCCGCTCATGGGCTTTTCCCGCCATCTGGTGGAGTCGGGCGCCCTTTTTGCCCTTGATTTCGATTACAAGGATATCGGTCGCCAGGCCGGCAAAATCGCGCTGGAAGTCCTGGCCGGAAAAGACCCCTCCAGCGTCAGCGTCGCCGTCCCCGGTATAGTCTGGTTCCATTACAATGAAAAGACCGCCAAGCATATCGGCATTGAAATACCCGATGACCTGGTGGCTATCGCCAAGGAGGTCTACCGATGACATTCCTTGGCAAATTCAAATATTTCGGACTCCGGGAGAAATTCGTCCTGGTCGTTTCCATGGTGATTATTTCTTCCATGTTGATTATCAGCGGTTACCTGATTAAACGCCAGAACGAGATTTATCATCAGGAATTGGTCAGCCGCGGTCAGGCCCTGGTGACCAGTCTGGCTTATAATGCGGAATTCGGAGTGATTCTGGAATCTCAATCCGACCTTGAAGAATTACTTAAGGGCGTTTCGCGCGCCGATGATATCACCTATGCCCTGATCTGCGCCTCCGACGGTCGCGTTCTGGCCGAGATAGGTGTCGATAAATTCGCCGCGGTAAGGGATAATCTGGCCCACACCGAAGATGAGCCTGACGGCGGCAAGTACCGTCAACGGCAATATTTCGACCATGAAGGCACGGAGTATATCGAAATCCGTTACCCGGTTCAAACCCGGAAACAGCAGTTGTCACGCGAAAACCTGGGGTCGGTTTTCGACTATCAGGCGCGGGACTATGGAAGCGATACTGAGATTATCGGCGAGGTCTGCCTCGGTCTGACCATGGCCAATCTCCGCGAAGAAATCAACCGCTCCCAATCGGCGGCGATTCTTCTGACCCTGATGGTGGTATTTTCGGCCATTATCATCATGACGGCCTTCGTGCGCGTCATAGTCCATCCCATCAAAACCCTGGTGGAGGTTACCGATCAGATATCCAAGGGTGATTTGAGCAAGACCGTCGATATCAATCGCCGCGATGAAATCGGTCTTTTGGCGGAATCTTTCAACCGGATGATCGAGTCTCTGAAGAAATCCCAGCAGGAAATCGAAGAATACAATCGCAACCTGGAGCAAAAAATCATCGAACGCACCCATGAACTGGAAGATGCTCAAACGCAACTGATTCAGTCGGAAAAACTGGCCGGGATCGGGCAACTGGCAGCCGGGGTCGCGCACGAACTGAATAATCCTCTGGGCGGGATTTTGGGATATGCCCAATTTACCCTGGAGAAAATGGAAAAGAAGGAAATCGCCACCCTGACGCCCAAGGACTATGAGTCGTTCAAGAGGTATTTGCGCGATATAGAAACGCAAACCCGTCGCTGCAAGACCATCGTTCAAAACCTCTTGAAATTCTCCCGGTCCTCCAGTAAGGTGGAATTTCACGACACCGATGTCAACCAGGTCATGGAAGAAACGATGACCTTTATCGAGCACCAGTTGGTTATGAACCAGATCAGTCTTAAGAAGGATCTAGATAAAAATATTCCCATTATTCAGGGCAATCCCGGCCAGCTTCAGCAGGTTTTCACCAATATGATAATCAACGCCCTGCATGCCTCTCCGTCCGGTACGACCATAACCATCATGACCCGCTACCTGCCGCCTCTGGGAGAATTTCCGGGCGCCATTGAAATTTATATTGCCGACCAGGGGATGGGTATCAGCGAGGAAAATCTCAAAAAGATATTCGAACCATTCTTTACCACCAAAGAAGTCGGCAAGGGAACGGGTTTGGGTCTGTCCGTCAGTTACGGCATAATAAAAGATCATGGGGGCGAGATAAAGGTCAAATCGAAGGTCGGGGAGGGGACGACCTTTGCCATTATAATTCCACTGGAGAAAAAGGCCGTTGCGGTCGATAAAATTGAAATAGACAAGTAAAATTTGCCATAGGATCGAAACGGTAATATGATTCAGACCGCCCAAAAGAGTATCCTCATTGTCGACGACGAAGAGGTTATGCGGGAGTTTTTGTCCGAAGTCCTGGAAGATTTCTCTATCGAAAAAGCCTGCGATGGCCACGAGGCCATTTCCAAAATAAAGGAAAAGCAATACGACCTCATTATAACCGACATGAAAATGCCGGGCATCTCCGGGGAAGAGGTCGTTCAGTTCGCCAAAAAGACCTGTCCCAATTCCAAAATTATCGTCATTTCCGGTTATTCCAGCCTTTTCTCGGTGGGAAACACCATGCGTTTCGGCATCAGCGCCTTTCTCTCCAAGCCGTTCACCATCAAACAGATCCGCTCGGAAGTGGAAAAATCTCTGGAAGGGGAAAAAGATCGGGAATCTTCCGGGGAGGATTATCATGTCTAAGAAAATTCTGATAGTCGATGACGCCCCCGTGATTCGGGAATTCCTGGAGGAATTTTTCACCGATAACGGCTATGAAGTGGAAACCGCGGAAAACGGCCGGATAGGATATGAGATGGCGGTGGAAGGCGACTACGCTCTGATCATTTGCGACGTGCACATGCCGGAAATGAGCGGAGTCGACCTGGTCCAGAGCCTGAAGCGTAAAAAGCCGGACAGCAAAATCATCATTATGGATTCCATGCCGGGCAAGCATGCCCGCCAAGCGACCGAATCCGGCGCCTTGGGATGTCTGGCCAAACCCTTTGACTTAAACGAACTCCGCAATCTGGTGAAAAAATATACCTCGCCCAATAAGGTTTCGGTGAAGTGACAAAATTTTCGGAAAACGACGTTAAACCGGCCAAGATTATCGTCGTCGATGACGAAGAGATCGTTTTGTCGCTGTGCCGCGACGCTCTCGAAGACGCCGGCTACCAGATTGAATTGGCCTCGGGAAGCAAGGAGGCCCTGGAAAAAATCGGCCGGGAATATTTCGATTTTATCCTGACTGATATCCGCATGCCCGATATGGACGGCCTGGAACTGGTCAAAAAGGCCCGCGAGAAAAACCCCTCCCTGGGCGTCATTTTCATGACCGGCTACGCCAATCTCAATACCGCCAAGGATGCCATCAAGGAAGGCGCATATGATTATATCATGAAGCCCTTTGAACTGACGGAGATTCGCCAGGCAGTAAAGAATGCGGTCAGCAAGAAGCAGAAAGATACGGAGAAGACGCTTAGCACCGAATTGACGCGGCTTTCCGATTTGAACCAGTTGATGTATACCGTCGGCGACCGGAATTCTTTAATCCGTTTATCTCTGGGGTTTGTCCTGATGCAGTGCAAATCCTCCCGAGGCAGCATCGTTTTCCGCACCGGCGAAGTAAACCAAATCGGCCTGATTTCGACAACTTCTTTATCCGCCAATAGTTTCGATGAAAGCGCCTATGATTTCGATAAGGATTATCTGGGGGACGCCTCCGGAATCAGCGGCGGTCCTTTTGTCGTCAAAAGTCTGGCCGAACATCCCCTGTTTATAAAAGAACGCGATGATTCCCTGGCCACGGTGCTGGTGCCACCCTGGTTTCGCGACGGCGACCATTTACTCAATATCCCGATGGTTCTGGGGCGCAAACTCTATGGCTTACTTATTCTGGGGTTTACCGCCGAATCGGAATTACCCGGCGAGAACGACCGGAAATTTCTAAATATCACCACCAGCCAGATGGCCATTTCTCTGGAGAATATTTCTCTCCTGGAGGAAACCACCAATGCCTACAAACGGCTGAAAGATCTTCAAGGGCAGACCATTCAACTGGAGAAAATGGCCACCAAGGGCCAGATGTCGGCCGAAATCGGCCATGAGTTGAATAATTTCCTGGGCGTGGTTATGGGGAATCTGTCTCTCATGGAAAGACACCTGGAAAACAAAAACTATGACGAACTGGAAAAGTATCTCAAGGCGGCCCTGATCAATCTGGACAAAATTTCAAAATTCAGCAAAGACCTGATGGACTTTTCAGGAATGACGGCGGCCTTTGAATCGTGCGACATGAATACCCTCATCGGAGATATCATTGATTATCTTAAATCACAAAAAAGTTTCGACAACATCAGTATTACTTTCGACAATTCCACGCTGGCTATTTTTGCCGAAGCCGATCAGGGTCAAATGCAGCAGTTATTTTATAATCTCATTAATAACGCTGCCGATGCCATTCGGGAAAATCCTGACGGCCCTCGAGAAATTAAAATCGTCACCAGCCGTGGCGCCGATTCCGATTGCTATTCCCTTTCCGTAAGCGATACCGGCGGGGGGATTCCTCCCGATCTGAAAGACATGCTCTTCCAGAAGCAGTTTACGACCAAAAAAACCGGGCATGGATTCGGGCTTTTGGTCTGTCGCCGCATTATCGAAAATCATCATGGGCAGATTAAAATAGATTCCACCCCCGGGCGGGGTACCACCATCAGCCTTACTTTCCCCATATCCATAAAGAATCGTGCCAAAGCGGCTGTCTGCTGACGGACATTTTCCCGCATATTTTCACATACAGCGGCCCGCGCCTCGGCAAATTATATCCGCGCCTCCCGGAAAAAATATTTCTGATTCCGAGGAAAGTGATTGAGATGTAATCGTCACTGTCTTATCTTACGCGAAAACCCGAGCGGAGGCATATGATTCCATGACCGATCGAGAATTTATCCGGCATACTCTGGCCACGCTGGCGTATCGCGCTTCGAAAACCATGCGGGGAGTTCCCGAATCCTTCGCCGCCTATCACCCGGGACCGACTTCGAAAACACCGATTCAGATTGTATCCCATATGGGGGATTTGTTCGAATGGGCCCTGACGATGGTTCAGGGCGCTCCCAAATGGCGCCCGGCCGAGCCGACCACCTGGGAAAGCGAATGCCGGCGTTTTTTTGAGGCCCTGAAAAAATTCGATGACTACCTGGTTTCGGACTTGCCCATCAGTTACGACATCACTCGCGTCTTCCAGGGCCCCGTGGCCGATGCCTTAACGCATACCGGGCAACTGGCCATGCTCCGAAGGCTTCACGGCTGCCCTATGAAAGGCGAAAGTTATGCCCGGGCCGAAATCATTGTCGGGCGAGTGGAGATGGACCAGACACCGCCGGACCCCAGGTTCGAGTTCGATTGAGCCATATCCCTGTCGGGCGGGCTCAATAAAAAAGACGGCATCTTTCATGCCGTCTCAAAATTTCCGTCCGTACCGCGCGTTATTGATTCATGGTCACGGTTATGCCCCATTTCTGCGGATGCCAGGGGCGCGAGGCATTGAAATCGGGAAAAGAATGGGAATCATCGGTGGTATAACAGGCCCGGTACCGCCCGGCATCGAGATAGACATCGGTCGTTACCTGGCGGTTCTTGTCGGCTCCCCCGGCATGCGTGGTCATGCGATAAGTCATTTCCCAGACAATATCGCCACTCCGGGAATCTTCAATCCAGCCGTAATCGTACATATCGCCGTCGGTGCCTTCGCCCAGCGCAAAAATGTGCACCTTTCCCGGCTTTTTTAAATCGAACTCGCGGCAAACATTTTCAGCGTCACCCACGCCGGTTACCCGGGCCAGGAGATTCCCCGATTCCGGGGCATCATCAAACAGGGAAATACTTCCGGATTTAAAGTCCTTCCCGACCCCGAACAGAGTTATTCCCCACATTTCCTTTTCAAAGGGCGGAGTATCATTCCAACTGCCGTAAGAGTGGGAATCATCACTGACGAAATAGACCATATAATTTCCGGCCGGAAGAGTCACGACACCCTCGAAAATTCGGTTCTTGCGGGCGCCGCCGGCATGTTCGGTATTGTCGTCGGTCATCTTCCAGACCACCTCGCCGGTGGCGACATCTTCAATCCAGCCATAATCGACAAAATCATCGCTCCAGCCGTATTCGCCCAGGGCGATAATTTTAATCTCGGCGGATTTATCGAGCGTGAATCCCTTCTGGATAAATTCGTCATCGCCGACTTCGGTCAGAGACAGGATGATCGGTTCCCGATAAGTATCTTCATAGATTACCATCATTTTCTCATCGGCCGCCGAAGCCGGATAGATCGCCAGGCCATAATGCAGGGGATCGTGCGGCGGCGGAACATTCCAATCCCCGAACGAATGGCTGTCATCGCTGCGGTAGACGGCCAGGTAATTGCCCGCCGGGAGAGTCACCTCGCCCTGGAAAGCGCGGTTTTTGCGGCCCCCGCCGGCCCAGGAGGTATTCCATTTGTCCATCTCCCAGACCTTTTCCCTGGTCTCGGCATTTATGATATATCCGTAATCGACGAAAATTCTGTCTTTGGAAATGTACTCGCCCATGGCGATAATCTTAATCGCCATTTCCTTTTTCAGGGCAAACCCCTTCTTTCCGGCAAAATCGTCATCGACGCGGGTTAAATCGATAAAGGGGCGAAGACGTTCGGCGGGGTCGAATTTCGTAAAACTCCCCGAAGTGGTCGTGATTTTAAGGAGGAATTCGTCGACATCAGCGGAATAATATTCATGGCTTTTATCTTCGTCTTCGCTGAAAATGTACCCCAGTATATCCGCCACATCGCCCAATTCGTCGATTTCAACATTCATTTCCCCCCAGAAAAAAGGCTTGCCGGCGTAGTAATAGGCTTCATAGCGGCCCGGAGTAAGCGTGATTTCGCCCTCGAATTCGCGCAAACCGTCACCGGTGCGGATAGTTCGGGATTCCTCCTCCGACATCTGCCAAACCGGTTCGCGGCTGTCGGCATCGATAATCCAACCGTAGGCGTAAAGGTCATGACTGCCCTTGATAACGCCCCCGACCGCTTCGATGCTAAGTTCGGTTTTGGCCGTCAGTTCAAAGCCGTCGACAGCCAGGTCGCCCTCACGGAAATGTCTCATGTCAATAATGGTTTCATCGGCCCAAAGAGATATGGCCGGTAGCAACAGGAAAATTGCGGCAAGAAGGTTATATGCTCTGGGTCGGGACATATACACGCTGTCACCTCTTTCAATTGCTTTTATGACAATATAATACCATTGAGATTTACGCGAAAGGGGATATCAAGGTTTCGTCAGAAATGGCGTAAATCATGGAAAAATACGGAGTTGGAACGCCAGGGAAGATGCGGCCCTGATTTCAAGCGGTCCGTTTTATGCCCAGAAGAGTGATATCATCGAAAGGCGGGGATTCTTCTACAAATCGGCTGATGTCCTTCAAAATGGCGCCGATTATTTCGTCCGGCGGAAATTCCCGAATATCAACCAGTTCCTGCCTCAATCGCGGCTCGCCATATAGCCCTTCTTTGCCGGTGGCTTCTGTGACACCATCGGTAAACATCAGGAGCGCATCTCCGCTTTCAAAAGCAACGGTTCTTTTATCCCAGGCGACTTCTTCGAACGCCCCCACCATAATCCCGGTAGCCTTAAGGCCTTCCAGTTCTCGCGAGGCTCGGACCATAAGTGGCGGATTATGTCCGGCATTGACATATTCCAGGGTGTGTTTCTGCGGGTCGAGCAAGCCCATGAAAATAGTGGCAAAATGATCCGCTTCGCTGTGTCCGCAAACCTCCTGGGAAACGGCCTCGACGGCCCGGGCCGGATCGAAACCGGGCGTGCGATAAAGAATGCGAAAAGCCCCCAATATCTGGGTCATAAGGAGGGCGGCGCCCAGACCCTTGCCGCTGACATCACCGATCATAAACGCGACGCGGCCGTCGGGCAGGCGCGTGGCATCGTAGAAATCGCCCCCCACGTGCTGGCATTGTTTCTGATAAGCCGCCATTTGGTATCCCTTAATTTCGGGCATCCGGGGCGGCAGGAGTTTCGACTGTATAGACGAAGCCCGCTCCAATTCGGCATCCATCAGACGCCGTCGCTCCCGCTCTTCCAGAAGGGAATAATTAAGAAGGCGCGAGGCGATCAGGTTGCCGAAGGTGGCCAGAAGATAAAGCGATTCGTTGTCATAGCGGTGCGCGGGGTTATTGGAATCGACATACAGAATCCCCAGGATTTCCCCTTCATCGAAGAGAGGTACAGCCGCGG
The DNA here is from genome assembly GCA_041752195.1 of Candidatus Zixiibacteriota bacterium. GTDB lineage: Bacteria > Zixibacteria > MSB-5A5 > GN15 > PGXB01 > JBGSHP01. Next base: position 17,438 of record JBGSHP010000033.1, read on the forward strand.
CCGATTTCATCCCCAGGTTGACTATCGACTGCTGTCGGGCCAGGTCCGGGATATTCTGAATATCATTGATGATGACGGTATTGCGATTGGCCAGGATATCGGATATGATTGTCCGGGACAGGCAAAAGGAACCCATATCTCCGCCCCGGGGAGCCAAAGTCGCGGTGCAGGCGACGCCCAGTTCGCTTTGGTCTTTCAGCAGAATGGCCAGCCTTTCGGCCGGGACCACCCGGGCCACCAATGACAGGGAGCGATTGAGAATACTCTCTTTCGGTCCCGGCAGGACCAGCATCCGGGCCATCTCCGATATCGCCCCGATGACCGAGGGGCGTGCCTTGGCTTGCGAAGATACCGGCCGTAGAGCCTCGCCGACCGGCATTATCAAAGATTTAAAAAGATTAATCTCGGAACTGTCGGACAGGGGAGGCTCGATATATCCCGAGTCGCCATCGATATCGGCCGCCCAGACCTCGAACTCGGCCGTGCCGAAGGCAAGTTTGTCGCCGGCTTTAACTTCAATCTCTCCGGAAAATCGCTTTTGGTTCAAAAATGTGCCGTTGCGGCTGTTCAAATCGGTTACCCGAAAACTGTCATCATTCCCGTTCCAGTCGATTTTGGCGTGATTTCGCGAGACGGACATATCGGGCAAAACGAGGTCGCAATTCTCATGACGGCCCAGAGTATATTCCCCCGCTTTCAAATTCCACGAAAGGCATCGGGAGTGATTGCAGCCGATAAGTTTGAAATGTCGGTTTTTTTCCATAAGTTTCGACCGGTCGTTATATTCGGAATACGGCCCTTTCAGAAAGACGGTTGGTCTCGGAATTCCCGCCTTGAATTTTGCCCCCCATGTTTATCGCCCGGGCTATCGCTATTCGGTCAGGACCTCATAGGTGACAAACCGGGAATTCATGGGCCGGGGTTTACCTTCGGCCTGGGCCTCCTTCAGGTCCGCAAAAGCCCGGGCGTGGCCCTTGCGAAAAGAATCAGAATCGGCCCACCCCCGAAAAGCCGCTTCGTTTTCCCAGTGGCTGACTACCAGGTAGGGAGCTTCGATGCCGGGGTTATGCGGTTTGAGAACCTCCATCCGGATAAAACCGGGCATGGTGTCGATAGCATGGACCCGGGTTTTGAATAAAGATTCGAATCGTTCGATATAATCGGGCAGGCAGGTGATATAATTAATGGCGACAAACATGGTCTTGTCCCCGATTTTTTTGCGGGTTGATTTTATATTCTTCACTAATGGGGGAAAGAGGGCTCATCATATAGGTCTGATACGCACGGGGGGAGAGATTTGTAAGCGGTGGCCCCTATGGGGAGCGGGGAAAATTTGGAGAGCGGAAGCGGGAGCTTCCGCGTAATTGGCCGAAGCCATCGCTTCAGCACTCCATATTAGTGCGGGGCCGATGTCCACATCGGCCCTGAAAATCTTACGTGGGCGGCCTCTCTTCACCTGCACCCTGGAATCAAATCACTTCCCCCTGGTCCCGATCACTATTAACGCCGGGCGATCCGCCGAGACCGGCTCGTCCTTAAGAGAACCGTACGTTTCGATATCCGCGAAACCGGCCTTGCGGAACATGGCCACCAGTTCGTGGCAGGAATACATGCGCAATTCGATATCGCGGATTTCTTCCCGGCCCTCTTTCAGGAAATGCCATTTCCCCCGCATGATCGATTCACTCCAGTCGAATTTGTACTCCTGGAATACTCGCGTCTTCCCAATATTGAACCAGGAATTGGCCTCCCAGTGGGACAGAGCAAAATCCCGCCCGGACAGGTACACCAGAAATCTCCCGCCCGGTTTGAGCGCGCGGTACATGTTTCTGACGACCCGCAGGTTATCGCCTTCCTTTTTGAAAAAGCCCAGCGAGGTCCAGATATTGGCGGCGGCGTCGAACTTGGTGCGGAAATTCAGACGGCGCATGTCGGCGCGAACCGTCTCGATTTTCAGTTTTTGCCTTTTGGCTTTCAGGCGGAGTTCTTCGAGGTACGGCTCATAAAAATCGACCCCGGTGACCTTGATACCGCGCCGGGCCAGCGGCAGGGCAATGCGTCCGATTCCGCAGGGGCAATCGAGGAATGTTTTCCCCGCCTTGAGGCCGAGTTTTTTGATGACGTACTGCACCTGTTTATTGGTTGTCCGGGCCGGGAAGCGATCGAACACCGGCCGAAACGAAGTGAAAAACTCATGATGCCATTCTTTGGATTTATCCATACTCCCTCCCCTTCGCCATTGAAACCCACGGATTTGGCGTGATATCACACCAGGCATTAATATATAATATGTCAAGGCGGGGACAATTATTAAATATGAAATTAGTCTTGACGATCTTCGATTATTCCCCCAATTGACCTTCGAATCCTCCATTTTCCGCGAGAGATGAATACTCCCGATCGGCGTTTCATCGTTCAATTCCAGGATGTCAAAACCACCCTTCGAAACTCAGGGTCTGCGACAGGGTTTTGACCTTGCAATAAAATCAAAGGGCGGATATTTGATCCGCCCTATTTTATCATCTCTATATCATACCCTCACGGGCAGTTCAGCGCCGGGCCGCCTTTGAACTTGAAATCTATCAGATAAATAATATCCAGAATATTGACCAACCCTTCATTGTTGACATCGGCCGCTGCCAGCGGATCCGGGGCTGGGCCGCCTTTGAATTTGTGGTCAATCAGAAATATGACATCCAGAATATTCACTTGGTTGTCGTCGTTGAAATCGCCACACATGAACGGAGCGGCCGGGAATTCCACCATGATCATCCCCATCATGGTCGGGTGAAGCGTACATTCATAGTCGAAGTTGCCCGGCGTCAGGAACAGATGGGAAAAACTTTCGCCCATAGCCAATATGCCCGAATCCCAGAGCATATCCAGGGAGGTGGCGGTATGATTCATGGCATCATTATTGGTCCAGGTGACCACCGTATTCATCGGAATCATAAGATGGTCGGGATCGAAATTAAGACCGGGGATATCGACCGCCGCCGAAGCCCCGGTCGAAACCACCGTGACTGTCCCCAGCATGGTCAGGGCGTGCAAGGTGCATTTATAGGGGAACACGCCGGTGGAGGTGAACATGAAGGCAAACGATTGCCCCGTAGTCATATTCCCCGAAGCCCAGACCCCGTCGTCGGAGGTGCTGTTGTGAGTCATCCCCACGTGGTTATTGGTCCATCTGATCACGGTCCCGATCTCAACCGTGATATTGGCGGGACTAAACGAAAAGCCGGGAATATTGACACTGGTGGTCGCGCCGGTGGCGACCACCGTGATGGTTCCCGTCATGGCCGGGTGCGGCGTGCAGTGGTAGGGGAAAGTGCCGGTCGCCAGAAAGGTGTGCATGAACTGGTCGGTCTGGTTCAGAAGACCGCTGTCCCAGAGGCCGGTGTTGGAAGTGGTGGTGTGGGCCATGGCGTCGAGATTGGTCCAGCGCACCGTGGTCCCGATTTCGATGGTGGGACTGGCCGGGACAAAGGCGAACCCGGAGATCTCGATATCGACAATAGTCCCCGGCTGGGCCATGGCCAGGGGGACCAGGATGATGACGGCGAGGACGGCCGTCAGGGTTTTGAAAATCCTATCGGTTTTCATCATACCTCCTGTAAAAAAGAGACAAAAAGGTTAAAAAGTCCTGAAAATGACTCTGGGTAATTAAATTGTATTGTCGGGCCAATCATTCCCGGTCGGCCGCCTCTCTTGAAAACGGCCTGGAGACGCCGAGAATCACTATTTGATACGCAATAATGGATTAAATTAGTCGATAATTTTTTTGGTTCAGGAAGCAGCGCCAGGCACGGGGAGCCGCCACCGGATGCAGATCTCGGGTATTATTGAATCACCTCCAAACTGGGTGGCCGACCGCTTCAGAGGTCGGAACCACGAAATTGCACTTACCGGCAAATTGAAAATTAGTCGATGCCAGACTGGCAATTTAACCAACGCTGGCTTTTGGGAACCAAAGCCCCGTTCTCCCCAGGGGATCGGCCATCGAATTTCAGAACTCATCCTTAAGGGTTTGCCGCCTGGAGTTTGATTTTTCGGTGTCCTGACTTATATTAACCTTCATGCCGGGCCGGAAAATATTCAAAAAAGACGGGCGCCGCGTACCCCTGCGCGGAGTTAAAAGACCCTCCCGCGGCCTGCCGAGACCGAGTGTCCCAGCCTCGCCGGGGAGAAACGTCCGCTCCAAACTGGAATCCCGCGTGGCGGCCTGGCTGGATTCCCGAAAAATCGCCTATCAATATGAGCCGCTGATTCTTCTCGAGGGCAAACAATACCGCCCCGATTTTTTTCTGCCGCAGTTTGACCTCTTTCTCGAAATCTGCGGCTTCAGCCATATGCCGTATTATTCCGACCGGGTGGAATTGAAACGGCGACTGTATGAAAAACACGGCCTCAAGGCGGTCTTTATCAAATACAACGGCCGCGGCTCGCTGGCAAAGATGCTGGAAGAAGCCTTGCCGACTCAATAAGTAAATTCGCGGACTATATTGTGCGACAACATAGTGCCATGAGTTGGGTTCGTTTTGGCAATTTTTTTCGCCATAAACCCCCCCCTTGATCCCCCCTCCATGAGGGGGGTAAGAGAATAAATCTCGAAATGCGGAATTTTGTGATGACCCCACCCCGCGAAGCGCGGGGCAAGCCCTTGCGATTTGAAAATTGAAAGGGGCGACATAAAAAATGGGTTTGTTTCACCACAGTTTTTCCCCCTTTTTGCGGCGATTTTCGTGGAACATGGGGGGAGATAAGCGGTTGTGGCAAAAATCGATTTGTCGTAAATGGGTTTGTTCGGGAATCAAATAAGTTCGAAATGCGGGCATAATTTTGCCTTCATTTTTATTATTCCTTTCATATAGGGGAGGCGGTGTCGGATTACCATCGAATTGGTAGTGATTTTGAAGGAGGGGAGTAGAGTGATAATTGTTTAAGGGATAATTTCATGGACATCCAGGGAGATTTTGGTATATTGGAGCAGGGTTAGTTATAGTTCATATCTTGAATTCAGGTCAGGTATGTGCGGGCGACTAAGGGCATTAATTTCTGGCTCTCCGGGGTGTCAGGTTCGGCGATTTAAATCAACCCTATATCTCATTTGTCTTTTGTCTTTTGCTTCAGCGCAACTTTTGGCATCGAGTGAAACATTCTGGCCTGATTTTCCTTTTGTTTTCAAGATAGAAAAAGAAATTATCCCCGGGGGCCCCGATTCTATCCGCGGAAAGCATGTTTATCTGGACATCACCAAAGTTCGCGGCGACAAAATCATGCTCGCTTTTGACCTTTTGGTGGGGCATGACGGTGATGTTTTACGTTCCATGGGGGCCATACCGGGCGAGTTGTTTGCTATTCCCGGTGATTATGAATGGGAATATTTCACATATCGTTTTGGGGCCTATGGTGGTTGCGACAGCGGTTGTCCCTCCGGCTTGATACGTATCGTGGGGATTGCCGACCAAAACGACGGCCCGCGTCATCCCAAGTTAAACGGACCGGTTCCCGATGACATGGTCCTGTTTACTCTCGATTTTCAGGTTACCGGTAGCAGTGGTCTGGAGTGCGGTTTTTTGCCGGTATCGTTTTTCTGGATTGATTGCGGTGATAATAGTCTCGCCGTAAATATGTCGGCCATGGATCCTTATGAAGTCAAGCAGGCTATATCTGTTCAAGTATATGGTATTGACAGCGACTCTGATGGCTTCCTTATTGAAATGCCGGAGGATAGTGCGGAACAGGTCTTTCCCAATTACTATGGAGCCATTGACGTTTGTAAGAATAAATATCCCCAGAACCCAAACCGGAATCCGGTAAGGTATATCGTCTACTATAATGGCGGAATCGATATTGCCTGTCCCGAACCGCCGCTTTTAATCGGGGATATCAACGATAACGGCGCGATATACGAAATCGCCGATGCCGTATTATTTACCAACTATTTTTTGTATGGCGGGGCGGCTCTTGTCTCGGATTCTCTTCGCCAAACCGCGGCCGCCGATGTCAACCGCGATGGCACCCCCTGGACCGTAGCGGATTTGGTTTATCTCATCCGGGTCGTGGTCGGCGACGCTCTGCCGTACCCCAAAACCTATCCGCGCGAAGAACCCGCTATATTCGATTTCGATAGCACCCTGATTACGGTGAATACGGAATTGGGGGCGGCATATTTCGTATTCGAGGGGAATATACCCGTTTCTCTCGGCCCGGACGCCCTGCATATGAGCATAAAGTCGTGTTTCAATGGACAACAAACGCGAGCAATTGTCTATAGTCTTGCCAAGGGCGATACTTTCCATGGTAAAGTACTGCATGCGACTTCGAAGCCGATTTCAGTCGAAGCGGCGGCCTACGACGCACAGCCGTTTAATACCGAATTCCTTCCCACGGAATTTGCCTTTAAAAACTATCCTAATCCTTTCAGAGTTTTGACTCGAGTCGATTTCACGCTACCGGGAGAACGGCAGGTCAATATCGAAATTTTCGATATCCTGGGGCGAAAGGTAAGGAGTCTGGCGCAAAGCGATATGCCACGCGGAAATTATTCTGTTTCCTGGGACGGGCGGGATGATTTCGGCGCGAGGTTGCCGTCGGGGGTGTATCTTTATCGCTTCCGGGCCGGAGAATATACCCGGACGCAGAAGATGGTGTTGTTAAGATAAAAGCGAATATAAGGGTCGATTTATAATGAAGATTTCCTTCGTTCGGTTATTTATTCTGCTGATAATCGCCAATTCACTTGTTGGGGCCCATGATTCCGAACAGCCTGTACCGTTCATTATTAAAATCGAAAAAGATAAAGGGCGCGACGGCATCGGCGTTTATCATGGAAGCACGATTCAAATCGATGTCAGTAAAATAAGCGGTTCGGAAGCCATGCTCGGTTTTGATTTTCTGATCGCCTTTGATACCGGTCAATTATCATTCCAGGGTATTGCGCCCGGAGAAATATTTAATATTCCTGGTGACTATGAGTGGGATATCTTTGATTATCAATTCGTGCCGGATGAAGGATATGGCGACATTTGCCCCAACGGCTTAATCCGTGTAAGGGGTAAGGCGGATTCGAGTGAATATCCAAGACAGCCTCGTATGGATGGCGATATTCCAAAGTGTGTTTCGGACAGCACAATTCTGTTCTCTATCGATTTCCATGTCTCCAATAATCGCAGTCTTGAATGTGAAATCCTTCCCATATCCTTTTTCTGGCGCGGTTGCCGCGATAATATCATAACCTTTAGCCTGCGCGATTCGGGTTTTATTCGGGGTGGACAAGCGGTATCTCTCGCCGTTTATGATGCCAACGATTTGTACTGCTATCCGGAGTATAAGCCAATCGAGATGCCCATTGATATTAATGAACAGGCATTTCCAAATTTCTACGGCGCTATAGAGAGTTGCCTGAAACATGACACTGATAATCCGTCCTGGCATCCGACCAGGTGTATAAATTTCTATAACGGTGGGGCGGAATTATTTTGCCTCGAAGGGCCATACAGGGGGGATTTGAATCTGAATGGAAAGGAATCGGAGCAAGCCGATATAATTATATATATAGACTACTTTATCAGGGGTAGAGATGCATTTACGATAAATATGGAAGGCCAAATCGCCACATCCGATGTCAATTACGATGGCATTCCCCTGACCGTCGCCGATTTCGTCTATCTGCTTCGCATAATAACCGATGACTCCAAATCGTATCCGCCTTTATCACCAGCTCCGGAGATAGTCCATTTCGGACATTATGGCCGAAAAATTACGGTAGATACCGAATTAGGCGCGGCATATTTCGTTTTCCGGGGTGATGTGCCGTTTACCCTCGGTCCGGGGGCATCACACATGAATTTGGAATCGCATTTTGACGGCCAGCAAACACGGGCATTCATTTTTAGTCTTGATAGGGGAAATACATTCAAGGGTGACATTTTGTCGGTGGCCGAGTCGCCAATCTGGGTGGAAGCGGCGACTTATGACGGACAACCGCTTAGAATTGAACTTAATCCATTCCAGTTTGCCGTAAAGAGTGAGCCTAATCCCTTTAGTCCCCTGTCTGGTCAGATGGAATTCCAACTGCATGAGGATCAGACCGTGATAATTGAGATATTCGATATGTCGGGACGGAGGGTGCGCGAATTATCACTGGGCAATTTACCACGAGGGGATTATATGATTCGATGGGACGGCAAAGACGATGCCGCTGTCGATCAAAGTTCTGGAATCTATTTCTACAAAGTAATAGCTGGCAATAATACCCGCACGCGAAAGATGATATTATTGCGGTAACGGAACCATGGAAATCTCCGGTTAAACACCAAGCGTTCCTGATGCTTTGAAAACACCGCCAAAAAAGGAAAAGGAAGTCAGGACGACCCTTCTAAGATCAGAGTCTTTGACAAGAGTCCTGACCTGCGCCTTTTTCTGCTGATTTTGTAATATTAATATCGCCAATAATCGAAGAATTATTTTCATGGACATCGGAGCGGATTATTATATATTTCTCATAGGGTTGGCGAAAATTCTTATATATAAAGGGCGATATATTATTTTGATATAAAGAACAAAGTTACGTCTTTGGTACAAGAGTATCTATTTTCCGGTCTGGATTCCCAATTGGAGGAATTATGCGAAAAATATTCAGTTTACTCGTGGCGGCCCTGTTTTTGGTCGCCGTTTGGTCCTGCTCCGACAACCCGTCACAGGCGGATAAGCCCGATCCGGATTCGCCGGCAGTCCGCACCCCGGCGCAATTGACGGCCCAGGAAACCGGACTGCTGAACTCCTGCAATAAGTTTGGCCTGAATCTGTTCCGCGAGATAGTGGCAAATTCTCCGGCCACGGAAAATGTTTTTATCTCGCCACTCTCGGTTTCCTATGCTCTCGGTTTATGCTATAATGGCGCCAATGAGGAAACCCGAACCGCAATCGGTCAAACCCTGCAATTAACCGGAATCAGTCTTGAAGAATTGAATAAGGCCTATCACGATCTGACGGAGATTTTAATCAAAGCCGACCCTGAAGTAGATTTCCGGGTCGGGAATTCATTCTGGTCACGGCAGGGGAAAGCAATCCAGCCCGACTTTATCGATATGGCGCAAACCTGGTTCGACGCGCGGGTCGAGGAAATCGATTTTCAGGCGCCCGGCGCGGCCGATACGATCAACGGCTGGGTCTCGCAGGCCACCAACGGCAAAATCACGGAAATGATCAAGCCGCCCATCAGCGGCGATATCGCCGCCATGCTGTTCAACGCGATATATTTCAAGGGAACCTGGATGTTTCCGTTCGATACCGCCGACACCCGCCCAACCGATTTTCATCTGGCCGACGGGTCAATCACTCAATGCCGCATGATGTTCAAGAGTCAGGAAGACTGCCAGCAGGGGGATGCGTCAAATATGTTTTCTCTGCATACCGACACCAATATAACCTGGTATGAGGATTCCGAAGTTTTCGTCCTGGGGATGCCGTACGGCGCGGGGAATTATAAAATGAGTATAATTATTCCCAACCGCTGGTATGGCTACCCCAATAACGACAGCACCAAATCCATAGATGACATCATAGGGGCGTTGACACACGAGAAGTGGCTAACCTGGCTGGGGGGACATACACCGGGCCAATTTAACCTGGGATTGCCTCGAATAAAGTTCGGTTATGATGTCACCCTGAATGACGTGCTGAAAACTCTCGGAATGGAGATCGCTTTCAATTCCGGGCAGGCGGATTTCTCAAACTTGTTTTCCGACGGTGTCGGCTGGATCGATGAAGTCAAACAGAAGACCTTCATACAGGTGGATGAGAAGGGGACCGAGGCCGCCGCCGTGACGCAGGTTGTTTTTGCTGACAGCATGCCGCCGCAATTAATCTGCGATCGGCCGTTTCTGATTGTCATTCACGAGTCGGTATCCGGGGCAATATTGTTCATGGGTCGTATCGCCAACCCGGTGTGGGAGGATTAGTTTTTAAGAACCCACGGCAAGCCGTGGGCCACCAGAGCGAAGTACGAGGAACAGCCACCGGATTCAGATCTCGGGCATTATTGATCCACCTCCAAACTGGGTGGCCGACCGCTTCAGAGGTCGGAATCACAGAATCACGCCCAATTGTATGTTATAGATTATTAAACACCGAACTGGCCATGGGGCCAGAGTAAATTTCCAAACTCCAAAGCTCCGACCCCCAAAGGGGATCGGCCACCAAAGTTCGTAGGGCAGCATCGCAGGGATGCTGCCTCTTTAATTATTCCACGATGGGCTTCCTGAAAATTCGAGAAATTAAGTCGGCAGGATCACAGGGATCCTGCCCTACAAATTCGATGCTTGTCTGTTTGCCCCTATCTATCCATCCCCTTCAAGGCCTCGGTCAAAACTTCCGTCGGCACGAAATGACCGCCTTCGAATGAGATAAAGGTCACCTCATAGCCGTAACCACGGAGCAAATCCCGCGCCTTCTCGGCGTCCGCAAAGGGGACCGACGCATCGGCGAATCCATGGGCAATCAATACCCGCAGTTTTTTCCCCGCCTCGAAATCTTTGGCGCCGAAGCGCTCGTCATATAAAATGCCTCCGAAACAGATGATGCCGTCGATGATATCGCTATGGCGGATTCCGGCCTCGTAAGAAATCATGGCTCCCTGGGAAAATCCCATCAGGTAAACTTTATCGACGCTGTAACTATTTTTCAGATTTTTGGCGGCCAAGGCAATGTAATCGGCGGCCAGGTCGGTCATCCTTTCGAATAAAAGCGAGTCTGGAACCTCAAGGTCATACCAATAATATCCCGGCCCGGGAGTGTGAGAATCGGTATAAGGCCCGGCCAGGGTGGCAAAAATAAAATCGCCGCCGACCTGTCTGAAAATCCGCATAAAATCGACCGGGTCGCCGCCAGCGCCGTGCAAGCCGATGATGAGATTATATTTCCGGTCGGGCGAATAATTTCTCGGCAGAAGAATCCGGCCATACTGGACAGATTTAGTCTCGAAATAAACCGGCGTCCCGCTTTCGACAACATCCTTTTCTCCCTGCGACAGGATGGCATCGAGCCGCGCCGCAAAGAGGGGATTGCCTCGAACCGAGTCGAAATCGGGGTCGGTGCGGATATGCCGGAAATTCGTATAACCGGCCCGGATGGCGCGAGCGATATATTCCGTGGCCAGTTTGGGCTCGCCCAGGAGTCCATAGCAACAGGCCAGATTATAAATAACCCGGTAGTTATGGATATTATATCGCAGGGTTTCCAGATAATATCGGGCGGCTTCTTTGAAGTCTTTGGCCTGATAGAATCCATCGGCGATTGTTTCCAGGGAATCGGCGTTGATATCCAGAAAGACCCCGGCGGTCGGGTTGAGCGGGTCGAAGATAATATCAACCGGCTGGGTGGAGATTTCCGGCGTCGCGATTATACCCAGAATTACAATTAAGCCCCAAAACGACAGAGACTTAACCATAAACCTATACATTTTCTATACACCTCCCATATTATTCCTTTACATATAAAATAGCCAAAATAATCGCACCATCAAGACAAAGTAATTTCCCCCGGGCTGTCCGAAAGTCCCCCACCGCGAATCTGTAAAATAAATGATACAATTAAGGGCAAGAAAAATATTGACAGCGACCGAAGCGGTTTTCTATTTTATTGACGGCATATATTGCCATTCTTTGAAAAATCTCGTGTCCGTATTTGTCTTTAAAAATTTCTGTTGGTTTGCTTGAGGGGGTGGAACCCGAAAAGAAAAATCTCTTTCTGAAGTTCACCGTTCCCGTAAGAGGCAATTGACTTTATCGGAGGAGGAGCACATGCGCAAAAGCTCTGTCTTTTGTGCGTCGTCTGATAATTTGGCATTGGGTTCGGCTTTGTCCGGACAACATCCGGTAAATATAATTGCCCAAATCAGGAACATTCCCGACCTCTCCGGTCATATTACCGGCGTAAACGCCGGGCCGTTTCTTTATCCTCGAAATCGTTTTATTCCCCCGGAATCCGTGCTACCGGGCCTGATGAAAAAGTGCCGATTCTGTCATTGCGAACGAAGCGAAGCAATCTCATCTTTGTGCAAGTCATTGTCATTGAGATTGCTTCGTCGGCCGACCTTTCGGTCTGTCTTCCTCGCAATGACATTTCAAGGGTTTTTCGATGTGCCACCGTACACAGGATTTTTTTAATAAACATGGGAAGGATTGGGAATGGTAATGGTAATGGGGGCTCGATTTCGGCCCCAAAACGCGAAGGGAGGATATTTGATGGGTGATTATTGGAAGACATTTCCCTTTTGATCAACTAACCTCACAAATTGAAGAAAGGGTATTTCAATGAGAATCTTTCTCACGCTGGTTCTGCTGGCTGCACTATTCAGCCTGGCTTCTGCCGCCGATGATTTCCGCATCGGCCAGGCCTGCTCCGGCTCTTCGACGGAGACCTACGCTCCGGGCGAAGTTGTCGTAAAATTCAAGGCAGGAGTCGAACAACAGAAGTCCAATACCGCCATGTCCGCGCTGGGACTTCGTTCCATCTCGAAAAATGAAACTCTGGGCTTTCACCAGATGGCTGTTCCCTCCGGAAAAACCGTCGAGGAGATGGTCAAGGCCTTGAGCGAACTTCCCGAAGTGGAATACGCCGAGCCGAACTATATCGCCCATGCTTTCTGGACGCCCAATGATCCTTATTATTCCTATCAGTGGCATTTCCCGCTCATTAACATGTCGAGTGCGTGGGATCAGTCATCCGGTTCGGGAGTGGTCGTGGCCGTCGTCGACTGCGGTGTCGCCTACGAAACATACGGCGCCTACACGCAGGCCCCGGATCTGGCCGGAACCAATTTCGTGGCCGGATACGATTATGTCAACAATGACTCCCATCCCAATGATGACTGCGGCCATGGCACGCATGTCGCCGGCACCATTGCCCAGACCACCAATAACAGCCTCGGCGTGGCCGGTATCGCCTATAACTGTAGTATCATGCCGGTGAAGGTTCTGGATGCCGCCGGCAATGGTACCTACACGGCTATAGCCAACGGTATCACCTTCGCCGCCAATAACGGCGCCGATGTGATAAATTTGAGCCTTGGCGGCCCCTCGACGTCAAGTACTCTTCAAAACGCCATCGTCAATGCCTACAACGCGGGCGTTACTATCGTCTGTGCCGCAGGCAATGCCGGAACCTCGGCCGCGCAGTACCCGGCGGCCTATACGCAGAGCATCTCGGTGTCGGCCGTCCGTTATGACAAGACCTATACCTGGTACACCAGTTACGGGTCGACCATCGACATCTGCGCCCCCGGCGGCGATTTGAATGTCGACCAGAACGGTGACGGCTATGTCGACGGCGTCCTTCAGCAGACCCACGACGGCTCCAATTACGGGAGTTTCGGGTATTATTTCTATGAAGGCACCTCGATGGCCTGCCCGCACGTGGCCGGCGTGGCCGCCCTTTTAATCGCGAAAAATGGCGGGACCATGACCCCCAGCGCCGTCCGGGCGGCGTTGCAGAATACCGCCGAGGATCTCGGCGCGGCCGGATGGGATCAGTACTATGGCTACGGTCTGATTGATGCCAACGAGGCACTGCTGACCATAGGCAATAATCCGCCGGTAGCCGCTTTCTCCGGGACCCCGACCTCGGGGTATGCGCCCCTGGCCGTGACTTTCACGGACGCTTCGACCAACAATCCCACCAGTTGGGCCTGGACTTTCGGCGACGGTGGGACTTCAACCCTGAAGAATCCGTCGCATACTTACACCGCGGCCGGGACCTATACCGTTTCATTGACGGCGACCAATGCCTATGGTTCCGATATCGAGACCAAGACCGGCTATATCACGGTTTCAACCCAGCCGACCAATCCGCCGGTGGCGGCGTTTTCGGGTACTCCGACTTCGGGGACGGCGCCTCTAACGGTTGTTTTCACGGATGCCTCGACCAATAATCCGACCAGTTGGAGTTGGACCTTCGGCGACGGCGGTACTTCCACTTCGCAGAATCCCTCGCATATCTATACCGCGGCCGGGACGTACACGGTCGTTCTGACGGCGACCAACGCCTATGGTTCCGACAGCGAAACCAAGACCGGCTATATCACGGTTACGGCCGTGACCCAGCAGTGCGATGATTTCGCCGATGCCAATATCACCAATTGGCTGAATAAACTGGGCACCTGGACCGCAACCGGCGGGTATATGAAGGGCAATTCCACGACCCTGAATGCCCGGACAACCTCGCCCTTCGGCTCTTTCACGACCGCCACGATTAATTGCAGTATCCGGATGAACACGGGTCAGAACCAGCGTAAGGCCCGGATTGTATTCGGATATGCCGATGCCAGCAATTATCGCTATGTCGAATTCGATGACGTAAGCAATCGTGTTAATATCTGCGAGAGAGTAAGCGGCACCAATTATACCCGCGGCTACGCCAGTTATACTTTCAGTTCCGCGACCTGGTATGCTGTAACCGTAATTGCGGCCTCCGACGGCAACGTTACGGCCAAGGTGGGGACGACCACCGTGAAGACCTATAAATTCTCGGCGGTTAAGTCAGGTCAGGTTGGCTGCGGTTATAACCGTGCCAACTGTGATTTCGACAATTTCTGCATCAGCGCCACGGTCAGCGCCTCCGGTCAGGAAGACAATTATGCCAACGAGCAGCTGATGGCGGCGAAAAATATTCCGGAAACCTTCCAGGTTCACCAGAATTATCCCAACCCCTTCAACCCCAGCACCAATATCAGTTTCACCCTGCCGGCTCCGGCTCATGTCAAAGTCGAGATATTTAATATTCTCGGCCAGACGGTTCGGGTTTTGGCGGATGAAACCATGGCGGCGGGACAATCGACCGTCGTCTGGGATGGCCGCGACGCCTCCGGCGTTACGGTCGGTTCGGGTATTTATCTTTATCGGGTCGAAGCGTCGGGCTACGGCGTGGAATCCCGGAAGATGTTGCTTTTGAAGTAAATCTTAAACCGATATGAGATTAAAGGCAGGCCCCAGGGTCTGCCTTTATATTATATCTAACGTTACAGGCAATCCCCTTCGCGCTTCAATAAAAACCGGACCGGCAATTGTATGGGGGTTTTTATTGAGAAAACGCCCTAATTATTGCACCGAAAACAGCCCCGGATAATCCGGACTTTTTCAATCTCATCATCGGTAATTGCCACTCGTTCGCCCGATAAAATATCCAATAAGATATTCGCGGCTTTCCAGTTAACCAGGGCCTGGCTGTATTCCAGGTCCAGCGCGTCCCATTCATCGGTACCCCAATCGGCGCGTACCACCCGATATTCGCAGGACTGCAATTCCGCCAATGTGGCGGCGACCAGATCGCGGGCGTTTTCAGGGCCCTCCCCCGATGCGGTCCCTTTCAGCCAGCCGTGGGGCGTAAATAATTCATATTCTGCCGTTATAGCCACCCAGACTCCTTTTTGAAGGAATCATAATGCCATCGACTGACAGGCGCCGTCAGTGAAAATAGATTTATTTGTCGATCGTGGAGAATCCGACGCAAATTTTGCCTTTCCCGGAATCAGGGAGGAATACCTCTTGAAATCGCAACCGCTTGAGCAATAAATACTTAAGAGATTCAAGCGCCATGGGGATTGCCTCCGGAAGGGGAATACAAATATTAAAATTCTATTAATTGGCAATATATCAAGAACAAATCTTGACAAAAGTGGGTCTACCGGTATATTATTAACTGTAGACGGTATTTGGGCAGGGGCCCGAGCACACCCCGCGTACTTCCCAAAGAGCCAACGCAGTTTTTACTTCGGATGTTTATTTCCGTGTCCGGGGAGCACCGGATCTGTAATATCTGCGGCGGCTTTATTCAACAACAAGAGCACAAAATTTGTCTCCGGTTTACGGCTATGGCAAAAAATACGCCTGTCTTATCCACGTTGAGGACTCTCCGGCTATGGAAGGCGGGCGGTATGGCGGCAAATTTATAATCTAAGGAGATTCAGGTATCGGGTTTGTTATCGTTTGCATTTTGATCCTGAAAAAAGTACACACACAAACGACGCCCGCAATTTGCTGCCGTCGGTATTACGGCAGTGATTTTTCTAAAATAAGAGAGGTTGCCGATGTCCAGTCCCTTAATACGCTTTGCGGCCAGGCTAACGGCCGCATTTACAATAATCCCTTCCCTTCTCCTCGCCGCCCCCGTTATCAATCTGACCGCCCCTCCTCTTGACAGCAGTACCATCAATCACGGCATGCGTCTGGACTTCTCCGTCAGTGACGCCAATCCCATGACGGTCAGAATCTTCGGCGATTCCTCCGCTTCTCCGCAGGGCTATCTGTACATTGCCGATAATGTCTCTTCCTCCAGTCTATCCTATACCTGGAATGCCCCCGTCTTGGCGGTCGAAACCCGAACCATGGGATTGTGGCATTTCGATGACGGCGCCGGGACTACTGCTTTCGATGCCTCCGCCAACGACAATGACGGAACCCTTACCAACGGCCCGGTCTGGACCACCGCGGGACGGCTGGGATATGCATTAGATTTCGACGGCACCAATGACTATGTTCAAATTGCCGATGACAACAGTCTCGATGTCAGCAATACTTCGGGCGCATTGACCATCGAGGCCTGGGTTTATCCCCACAAATCCGGGGATGGCGCCTATCACGGAATTTTGGCCAAGCGGTCCATCGGCGGGGCCAATATCACCAACTACCAGATTTCGTTGAATAGTTCCAACGGGAATCTGCTCTTCTATGCCGGGGGTTCGCTGGTTTATATCAGTAACACCAATATCCCGGCCAACCAATGGAGTCATATCGCCGTTTCCTTGTCCGCCACGGAGGGGAAACTCCGCTTCTACAAAAACGGCGTCAAGACCGACAGCGTAACCGGGGCCGCGTTCGGTGCCCCCAATAACGAGCCTTTGACCATCGGTATGTCATGGGCGACCACGCAATGTTTCGATGGTCTCATTGACGAAGTCCGCTTGAGCAATCAGGTTCTTAGCGATACGGAAATTCGCAATGACTATGATTTAAAAATTAACGCCTATTACTGGCGGGTCGAGGCCATCAGCGGAACCGATACGACCCGCTCGATAAGCCGCCGTTTCTTTATCGAGTCACCCCTTAACGATCTGCCGGTACTGGATCCAATCGGCGCCCGCAATACCACGGAAAATCTCCCCCTGGCCTTTACGATCACATCATTTGATATGGAAAGTACACCCGCCCTGACAACCGCCAATCTCCCCACCGGCGCGAGTTTTACCGACAACGGCGACGGCACGGGGACTTTCAACTGGACCCCGACCTTTCTGCAGTCGGGCGTACATAATGTCACGTTTACGGCCACGGATGACTCCTCGGCGACCGATTTTGAAATTGTGGCTATCACGGTGGCCGAAGCCGGGAACCAGTTGCCGGTGCTTGCTTCCATTGGCCCTCGGAGCACGACCGAAAATATCAATCTCAACTTTTCAGTTTCGGCCTCGGACATTGAATCCATTCCCTCTTTGAGCGCGACGGGGTTGCCGACCGGAGCGAGTTTTAACGACAACGGTAATGGGACGGGGACGTTTAATTGGACTCCGACCTATCTGCAGGGGGGAGCCGTCTACAATGTTACCTTCACGGCCACCGATGACTCCTCGGCGACTGACTTTGAAATTGTCGCTATCACGGTTATCGAAGCCGGGAACCAGTTACCGGTGTTGGCTTCGATTGGTCCACGGAGCACGACCGAGAATGTGAACTTGAATTTCGTTATTTCGGCCTCGGATATTGAATCCATTCCCTCTTTGAGTGCGACAGGGTTGCCCACCGGAGCGAGCTTTAATGACAACGGCAACGGCACGGGGACTTTCAACTGGACCCCGACTTATCTGCAGGGGGGAGCCGTTTACAATGTGACCGTCACGGCCACGGATGACTCCTCGACCACCGATTTTGAGATAGTCGCTATCACGGTGATCGAAGCCGGGAACCAGTTACCGGTGCTGGCTTCGATCGGTCCCCGGAGCACGACCGAAAATATCAATCTTAACTTTTCAGTTTCGGCCTCGGATATTGAATCCATTCCCTCTTTGAGCGCGACGGGGTTGCCCACCGGAGCGAGTTTTACCGATAACGGCAACGGGACAGGGACTTTCAACTGGACCCCGACCTATCTGCAGTCGGGTGTACATAATGTCACGTTTACAGCCACCGATGATTCCTCGACCACTGATTTTGAAATTGTGGCTATCACGGTGATCGAAGCCGGAAACCAGCTGCCGGTGCTGGCTTCGATCGGTCCTCGGAGCACGACCGAAAATATCAATCTCAACTTTTCAGTTTCGGCCTCGGACATTGAATCCATTCCCTCTTTGAGCGCGACGGGGTTGCCGACCGGTGCGAGTTTTACCGACAATGGCAACGGCACGGGGACTTTCAACTGGACCCCGACTTATCTTCAGGGGGGAGCCGTCTACAATGTGACCTTCACAACCACCGATGACTCCTCGGCGACTGATTTCGAGATAGTCGCTATCACGGTTATCGACGCCGGGAACCAGTTACCGGTGCTGGCTTCGATCGGTCCTCGGAGCACGACCGAAAATATTAATCTCAACTTTTTAGTTTCGGCCTCGGATATTGAATCCATTCCCTCCTTGGGTGCCTCGTCATTGCCTTCAGGAGCGACCTTCACGGACAACGGCAACGGGACGGGGACTTTCAACTGGACCCCGACCTATTTGCAGGGGGGAGCCGTCTACAACGTGACTTTCACGGGCACCGATGACTCCTCGGCGACGGATTTTGAAATAGTCGCTATAACGGTTGTCGAAGCCGGGAACCAGTCGCCGGTGCTGGCTTCGATTGGTCCACGGAGCACGACCGAAAATATTAATCTCAACTTTTCAGTTTCGGCCTCGGACATTGAATCCATTCCATCATTGAGCGCCTCGTCATTGCCTTCGGGAGCAACCTTTAACGATAACGGCAACGGGACGGGGACTTTTGACTGGACCCCGGGCTATTATCAATCGGGCATTTATAATGTGACCTTCACGGCCACGGATGACTCCTCGGCGACCGATTTTGAAATTGTCACGATTACCGTTATTGACGCCGGGAACCGGTTGCCGGTTCTGGCGCCGATAGGGCCGCATACCGGCATCGAAGGGGTGCGCGTGAATTTCGCCGTGTCAGCGAGCGATCTGGAGTCAACACCCTCCTTGTCCGCCGCGCCGTTGCCTTCGGGGGCGGAATTCGTGGACCTCGGCGACGGCACCGGTTCTTTTGTCTGGACTCCCAACTATCTCCAGTCGGGGGACCATTATATTACGTTTACGGCCACCGATGATTCCGGCGGTACGGATATTGAAGTCGTGCATATCGACATTGCCGACGGCGGGAATCGTTTGCCGGTTCTCGTCGAAATCGGAAACAAAGCCGCCGTCGAGGGAACCAATCTCAATTTCAGCATAACCGCTTCCGATATCGAATGCACTCCGGTTATTACGGGCGATCCCCTGCCCGAAGGGGCGACTCTTTCGGCGCGAGGGTATGGCACGGCCGTTTTTGATTGGACGCCCGGTTATCTCCAGTCAGGCAATTATGAAATAACTTTTACGGCGACCGACGACTCCGGGGCGGTTGATGTCGAAGAAATCACTATCTCTGTCACCGACGCCGGGAATCGCCAGCCGGTTCTGGCCGCGATCGGCCCGCAATCGGCCGCCGAGGGGATTCTTTTTGAAATGACCATATCCGCCGCCGACATCGAAGATATACCATCGTTTTCCGCGACGCCTCTTCCCGGCGGGGCTTTCTTAAGCGACCTGGGCAACGGCACGGCGAACTTTTCCTGGCGGCCCGATTTCCTGGCCTCGGGCCAGCATCAAATAACTTTTACCGCCCATGATGACTCCGGGGCCACGGATTATGAAGTGGTGACCTTTGGCGTTGCCGACGCCGGCACGGTCAGGGCGTATCTTGTTCCCGAACGGGATACGGTGGCGCTTGACAGTACGGTTATCATTTCCCTGGCGTACAACAGCCAGACGAATAGCCTGCAGCCGCTGCACGGGTTTGTGGCGAAAATGGTGGTAAATCCTTCCCGCGTCAATATTCTCGCATCGGCCCGGGGAGATTTTCTGAACGATCCAGTATCGCAATTTGCCTGGCAGATAATCGCCCCCGATACCCTCAGAATCAGCGACCTGCGTTCCACTCCGGGCGGCAGTCTGGGTGCCGGCATTCTGGCGACATTCACGATGAGAGTCCTCGACGGCGGCGATATTCCTCTTCATCTCGCCGTTTTTAATCCCCTGGATACGGCGGGAACCACCATGCAGACGGATAAGGGCGACACGGTCGTTACTGTCGACGCTGTTCCGCCCGGTATGGATCCCATTGTGGAACCGGAAAATCAGTACTATCTTGACGCGCCCCGATTCAGTTACCTGGAGTTCAACGACAACTGGGCTTTGGATGCGGCGTACTACCAGTTCGACGGCTATGGCCCCGGCCAGTGGGAAGTCATTTTCGATAATGCCGCCGGGCTTTCCTGGAACATCTCGGATTGGACCATCCCCGGTTTCGATCAACTTGAAGGCGAACCGCATACGGTTTATTTCATGGTTACCGATGACGCCGGCAATGCGTACGGCCGCGACGGCGAAATCAGGTGGGATTTCTTCAAGGATGAAACAGCGCCGGAAATAGCGCTTTTATCGCCGCCCCATGACAGTGTTTCGACCGAGTTTGCCATGCGGCTGGCCTATGACATTTTCGACAACAGCCCGGCCACGATCCGTCTGTTCGGAGACAGGTTGCAGTCGGCCGCCACCCTTCTTATGGTCAGCCACCTGCAGGCCGGCGACAATTCCCTGGAATTCAACTGGGGTGATATGCCGCTTCCGGCCGTTACCGGCGAAACCATGGGACTGTGGCATTTCGATGAAAATGCCGGCACAACCGTCACCGATGTCTCCGAAAACGGCAACGACGGAAACTTCGTGGGGAATCCCCAATGGTATGAGCCCGGGCAATTCGGTTATGCCCTCAATTTTGACGGGGTCGACGACTATCTTTCCATTCCCGACCAGGCCAGTCTCGATATCGAACCCGTGTCCGGGGCGCTTACCATGGAAGCCTGGGTATATCCCCATGCTTCCGGGGACGGGAAATATCATGCCATTCTTGCCAAGCGGTCGATGAGTCCCGGAACCTCGACGAATTACCAGATAAGTCTGAACAATACCAACGGCAACCTTTTGTTTTATAATGGCACGGCGGTTTTTATCAGCAATACTCATATCCCGGTCAATCAATGGTCGTATGTCGCGGTGACTCTGGGCGCCCAGGAAGGTCGCCTGCGATTCTACCTGAACGGTATCAAGATGGACAGTCTCAATAATGTCGCTTTCGGCGCGGCGCACAATGACCCTCTGACTATCGGGGTTTCTTTTCAGATCAGCCAGTGTTTCGACGGCCTGATCGACGAAATCCGGCTGACCCGGAGGATTTTAAGCGAGGCCGAAGTTGCCGCCAATTTCTCCATGGAGGCGGGGATCTATTACTGGCGGGTCGAGGCCGAAGACGGCGTCAATGAAAGTCAATCGGAAATTCGCGATTTCCAGATTGTCACCGGCCCCGACACGGAAACGCCCACCGTCACTGTCGACTGGCCGCCATCGGGACAAACCTTCAATTACCTGCCCGTAATCCAGGTTCATTGCCGTGACAATTATAATCTCGACAAGGCCTATTATCGCTTCGGTATCTGCACCAGTCCCTTCCTGTTTGAATTGTGGCCGAATAACAGCGGCCGTCGGGATACCACGGCTATTCTCCAGGTCGGGGCCGGGACCGTGGGCTGGAATACGCTTTATTTCAAGGTCGATGACGACGCCGGTCTGACCAACCCCGATTCTTGCACTTACTCCTGGAATTACTTCTATGACAACTCCGGCCCCAGGGTCGATATCACCTATCCCCCGAGCGGCGAAACTTCAGAAATCCTGCCGCAAATTACGCTGAACTATACCGCCGACCGTGGGCTTAACCGGGCTTATTATCAAATCGATAACTGCCAGGGTGAATGGCTCCCGATTTGGGATTACAACTCCGCCGCCAACGATACCGGCATTGTCTGGATGGTCCCCTCGGTGAATCCCGGATATCATGAATTATTTTTCAAAGTTACCGATGACGCCGGGATTGCCAACGGCGATTCCTGTGTGCATAACTGGACTTTCACTTATCAGCCGGAAGGCGTAAACCTGTGCGTCCTGGGGCCGACTCCGGGCAACACCTATACCGAGGCGCCGGTGCTGGATGTCTGTTTCTACGCCGCCGATGGCATCGATCGGGCCTATTACATGATCGACAGCTGCAACGGGCCGTGGAACGAAATCTGGTCTTATGACTGCGAAGTCGCCGACACGATCATTCACATGACCCTGCCTTCCGTGCCGGATGGCACTCACTATGTCTATCTTAAAATTGTCGATGATTTCGGACTGGCCAATGCCGATACCTGTCTGGTGCGATGGTGGTACGACTGGCTCGATTTTATCTGTGATTGCACCCCCGGCGAAACCAATAATATCCCGCCCATTAATGTGCTGGATATAATCCGTCTGATAGATTTTAAATTCAAGGCCGGGCCGCCGCCGGTTCCTTATACCGTATGTTCCGGCGACGCCGACTG
This sequence comes from Candidatus Zixiibacteriota bacterium, assembly GCA_041752195.1. Classification (GTDB taxonomy): domain Bacteria; phylum Zixibacteria; class MSB-5A5; order GN15; family PGXB01; genus JBGSHP01. The sequence goes on from JBGSHP010000033.1 coordinate 40,112, forward strand.
CAATTGCGCGGTAAACGTGCTGGATATAATCAAACTGATCGATTATAAATTCAAGAACGGTTCGCCGCCTTGCGATTGCGAGACTTTTGTCGATCACTGCGGAACCCCGCTGGAATAGGGGAAGGGCCCAAAAGCAATTTCGCCAGAAAGCCCACAGCGCAACTGTGGGCTTTTTTTATGCCCGGGCCGGGCCGGCCGTATCCCCTTTATATAATTGAGTTTAATGCTATTCTTGATTATTATCCGTGTTAACCTTTCGCCAAAACATGGGAAAAGGCGTAATATATTGACAGGAAAGAACATGAACTCTGACATCAATCGACGCGAATTCATCGCCACGCTGGCCGGCATTATGGCGATACCCGGGGCCGTATTTACACCGGACGCCGAATTTCAGGACCGCGACCTCGAAAAAATTCTCCGGGAGCTGCCCCAGGCTCAACCCCATATCGCCCGCATTAAGGCCGCCTGCGAAAAATATTCGTCCATTTTCCCCCTGCCCTTTATCTGGCCGGTCAAAATTCAGGCCATTGAATCGGGATACAACCCGGACGCCATTTCAAATTCTTATGCCGTCGGCGGCGCCCAGTTTATGCCCGCCACCGCCCGCGAACTCGGCGCGCGACTTCCCGAAGCCGGGGAGTTTAAACCGCAAGAAGAGGTTCTCGCGCTGCGAAAACAATATCAGGCCAAATTCGACGAAGCCGTGGCGGCCTTCAGACGCGGCGAGGACCACCAGGCGGCCGCTTTGCGGGATAAGGCGGGGGAAATTCAAAAGGAGCATGATAAACTTCACGAAGTCACCATGTCCGACTTTAAACAAAGGATGCTCGCCATGAGTGAAAAGGCCCGCCGGGAGTACGACGCCCGTTTTGACCCGGTCGTCTCCGATGACTTACTGGTCCAATATCTGGCCATCCTGGCAGGTTCTCTGAAGAAGGATCTGGATTTGGCAGACAACTCCCATATTCTGCTTCTGGCGGCCGTAGCCTATAACGCCGGCCTGGGCAACGTCAAGCGAAAACCCGGCATTCCGGTCGCGACGCAAAACGTGGAGTATGCCAACAAAATCATGATTTTCCAAAAATTGAAACTGTGATGGCTCCTCATCATATTTTAATGAAACACGCCGTCGATCTCACCCGGGCTTTCCCGGCTTTTGATTCGTTCCCGCGGTGCCTCGACAGGACGTAGCGTATACGGCAGGAATTAAACTTTATCCCTTTGCGGTCTTGATTTAACGGCAATTTAGGGTTACCTTGAATTTACCGATTTAAGGCCTTCCTTGGGAATTTATAACAGAGAGGATAACTCCGACTTGTCGCATCATACACGAAAAATCGTACCGCCGCGCCAAATCAGACTGACTGATCGGCCCGCCAAATTATCCCACGACGGGTTTACCGGCCTGGGGATCGCTCCCGGACTGCTCGAAGCTATCGACCGTCTCAATTTCAGTGAACCGACACCGATTCAGCGGCAATCCATTCCCATAAGTATTGAGGGAAGAGACCTTATTGCGATTGCTCAAACCGGGACAGGCAAGACGCTCGCCTTTGTCGTTCCCATGATTCAGCGCCTGGCCCGGATAGAAGGGCGCGGCCTTATCATCACGCCGACTCGTGAATTGGCCCTTCAGATCGACAAAGTCTTGAATGATGTCGGTCGCTCTCTGGGACTGCGGTCGGCCGTGCTCATAGGCGGGGCTCCGATGTCGCCCCAGCGCCGTTCGCTCGAACGGGGACCGCGGGTAATAGTCGCTACGCCGGGACGCCTGATCGATCACCTCGAACACCGCCATGTCAATCTGGCCGACGTGCAAATTCTTGTTCTCGATGAAGCCGACCGGATGCTCGACATGGGTTTCGCGCCCCAGATAAATAAGATCCTGGCCGCCGTACCGAAAAATCGCCAGATGATGCTCTTTTCGGCGACCATGCCGAAAGAAATCCTGGCTCTGGCGCATCGGGAGATGCAGGTACCGATTCATGTCGAGGTCGCCCCTTCGGGGACGGCGCCGGCCAAAGTCGTACAGGAAATATTTTTCGTGGAAAAAGGGGCCAAGACGCAACTGCTCGAGATTGTCCTGGAGCAGTACCTCGGGCCGGTGCTTATTTTCACCCGGACCAAACACGGCGCGCGAAAACTGGCCCGCGACGTGAAAAAAATGGGGCATGCGGCCGCGGAGATTCATTCCAATCGCACCATGCCGCAAAGGCGCGAGGCGCTCGACGGTTTCAAGTCGGGCAGATACCGCGCCCTGGTGGCGACCGATATCGCTTCACGGGGAATCGATGTCTCCGGAATTGAACTGGTCGTCAACTATGATCTACCCTCCAATTCCGAAGACTACGTCCATCGCATCGGACGCACCGCCCGGGCCGGCCTGTCCGGCCGAGCCATTTCCTTTGCCACCCTCGCCCAGAAAAAAGATATCCGGGACATCGAGCGGCTGATCCGAACCGACATCCCGATTGCGAAATTACCCCCTCTGCCGCCTTTGCGTCGGGCGGAATTCGCCCCGGCATCACCCCGCGCCGATCAACCCCCGCCCCGCCCGGTATTCAATAGACGGCCGACAAAAAAGCCGGCCTCTTCGCGCCCTTCTTCGAATAGAGTAGGCTTTCGCTGGCGGAAGCGGCGATAACGGGTATCGTTATTATCCTGACCATATGGGCGGTGGAGTGGTGCCCACGGCAATGAACGCCAAATCCAAAACGCCTCGACTTGTCTTAATCCTGAACCCGTCGAGATGACCGCCGGAACCTGCGGGGCCGGTGATCCGGTTGCGGAAGTCATTTTCCCTGACAACCAACCACTACGGACAAGTTTATCGCTTTCAGGACAATGGTCGAATCTTAAACCGGTTTTATCGGTTTCTGACCAGCCTCACGCTCTGCGAAAGGCGCCTGACAATCCGCACGCACGATGGCGACAAAAATGCGTCATAGTCACAATGAATGTCGACCTTACCAGACTAATCCGCAAGTTTGCGAAGGACATCCGTTGCGCCGGTGAGCCGCATCCATCGTTTCTCCGACAACAGCGAAACCAGGGCCACCGTCGGCGCAAGCAAATAGACTGCACCGATGATGATACCGATTATTGCCTTGGTAGGCGGATCCCAGGGCATAAAGATTAAGAGTGCTAATGGGGCAACCACCAGACCGGCACCAATAAGCGTGATCATAAAAACCAGCAGGAAAACGAGAATCAGGATGCGGTGTGCGCCTTTGACTCCCTGGAGATAGTAAATCGCCGCGCGGAGTTTGAGCATTTTCAATGACGGTTCAAGATAGGTCGATCTGAACCAGCCGGATATTCCCTGAAATAGTGAATTGATCACGTCTTAGTCCTTGCGTGATCTGCCGAGCAGAAAGCCGAACAACATGGCGGCGGCAGCCGCGCCACCGATATATGCCCAGGGATTACGGTGAACGCTATTATTGATATCCGTCGCCACATCAACCATTTTTTGCTTGCCGGATTCGAACTGCTCCGTTGCTCGATTCTTCATCTGGTCGGCGAACGCACTCACCACAGATGAGAGATCGGTATACTTATTTTCCATAGCAGCCTGGAGTTCTGCTTTTTTGTCGCGGGCGACCGCATTCAGCAGCTCAAGGGCTTCATTGATACGTTTGTCTTCAAATCGATCCATCTTTGTTTCCTCCATTACCTTTGTTTGCTTGCGAGTGGGTTATCGGACTGACCCAAGTAATAATAGCACTTATTATCTTGATACGAGACAAAATGTCTCGTTGTCATGCCGAATGAATTATAACGTCACCCAACGCCGATTATTTCTCACGTACCATCTTAACTCGTTCACCGACCTTTAATATGGAATTTGCATAAATCTGATTTATGATCGCCATTGTCTCAAGTTGAACCGGAGAATCTTCCCGCTTCACCAACTCCTCCAAAGTCAGTGAATTTCCGACCGTTATGATCTTAAGACGCATTGGCTGCATCTGAAGAATATCCCGGTCAGTCAAACGGCGGAAACTTGCCATTGAGCCAATTATGATGTCCCGGTACTTCGCCCAGAGTTGTTCCGTGGTATAGCCGAGCAATTGGTAGGTATTACCCTTATAATCGATAAATGCGGCTTTACCCTGCAATACTCCCTGCTCGGTCTGCGCGCGAAATATCGCGGAAACAACAGGAAGCCCGTTGAGCTTGCCCGTCTCCTGGCGTTCCGATTGCAATCCCTGCTGACCGAAGAATCGGTTCGCGGCTTTCGCGCCGGAAGTGCCCTGCTCCATCGTGATTTGCAGTATTGCGTCCTGATCGGAGCTGACCGCGGCGACAACGGCCTTTTGGTTCGCGGTTTGCCAGCCGGAGGGGAATTCGAATTCGAATTCCAGGTCCGGATGATAGAAATGGGTCTCCCGGAAAAATCCTTCGCGCGGGTTTTGACCGAAAACCATGCCGTCAATATGGCGAAGATAGTCTTCTTGATTCACCAGCAAGCGATTTTGGCCGGTCGCCAGAGTATCAATTTCCTTCTGGAAGTCCTCGCTTCGGTGCTGCGGGTTTGGATGCGTCTCGAGCCAATCAGGTAGACGACCGCCGCCGCCGGCCTCGCTGACACGGCTCAACATATCGAACACCGAGGTCATCCGGCGCGGGTCATACCCCGCCCGGACCATATACCGAAACCCCAGGTGATCCGCCTGGCTTTCATCATCGCGGCTGAATTTCAGGTACAGCAACCCGAGCCCGGCGTTGAGATACTGTCCATATTGTTGAAGCTCCGGCTTGATCATCATTCCGGCAGTTATTCCCAGTTGTGTTATCTCCTGGCTGGACATACTATGCACGGCATGTTGCGCCGTCACATGGCCGATCTCGTGGCCGATAATGCCGGACAATTCCGCTTCGTTCATGATATATGTCATTATCCCGCGGGTGACATAAATAAAGCCGCCGGGTAATGCAAAAGCATTAACCGAAGCATCATCGACTACTCTAAATGTCCAGGGCAGATCAGGCCGTTCGGAGGTCGCGGCAAGCCTGGTGCCAATCTCCTGCACATAGCGTTGCAAGGAGGCATCATCATAGAGTCCGAGACTGACAATAACCTGCGAATCGGCCTGTTGCCCCATCGCAATTTCCCGTGATTCGCCGATAAGATTGAGATGTCTTTCGCCCGTGGCGCGATTCACGGCGCAGCTCGTTATGCCCACACCTACCGTCAAGACCATCAGGGCAAGTAAAACGTAGGTTAGTGCTCGTGGCATATTGCGAACCGCGCCGTAGTCGCATACAACTGTATCAAGGCGACTTCGACTGATTCGATAATTACTTCCACTATTCATTTACCCTCCGATACGCCATGTCGCGTAACTGTCTCCACTTATAGTGCATGGACGGTTGCGCGCCGACGGCGTCCGAAAATTATCAGTATGACTCCGGCCGCCACCGCTACCGCACCGGCAATCGGTGATAGCGGGATCTGCCTTTCCTGGTCGACTTGAAGATGAACGGATCCCACATCAACGACGTTTTTGCTGGAGGTATAGGTTATGCCTCCATAAATGAGCCCGATCACGCCGAGCGCAATCAGGATTACTCCGATTATAGTCATGAAATTCATAAAGACACCTTTCCCGGCATACGAGGCGTCAAATCACGCGTCGGCCGGTAATTATTTTAACCAGCACAGCCACAGCGGCAATTACTATCAAAATATGGATGAGACCGCTCATCGTATGGCCTGTTGCCAATCCCAACCCCCATAGAATCAACAAGATCACGGCTAAGGTCCACAGCATATATTTCTCCATTCCTTTTTCCGGGGATTCGCTGCCGACTGATGCATCCTTGCACCGGCCGGCAGCGATCCGTCGTTTAGTTGGTCCGAGACTGCAAAGTACCGGCGGTTAGTTGAAGCCGGCCGTAAATACCGCCTCCTTTCATAAGCGGATAAGCAGCCCGACATTTATCGAATAAAAGTCCGATTTGACGCCATCCAGCGCTGCATCCGACAGGTCTTTGAATTTACGGTCCAGAAACACGTAGCGAACGTCGCCGAAAAATCTGATATTCGACATGGGCGGCAGCTCGGTCCCGACCACCAGATGCCAGCCAAACTCCTGTGTGGTTTCATCGTCAAATCCGGCGTCATTATAGGTATCCGCGTAATCAAGGGTCGTATTGTACCAGCCCCCGCCGATACCTCCATAGATTATCGGTAGCGGGTAGATTAGCCCTGTTACCGTTACCGGCCAATCCTTGACCGTTACCGCGCCCGAACCATATTTTTCCTGCCGATAACCGATATCCCCCTCCACGCCGATAACCGGCATAAGCCTGACTCGAAGCGTTGCGCCCACCAAATAATTAGGGTCTTGGGCATCTTGAGACTTTTGGATGCCAAGATGAGGCCCCACATAAATGTCCGTTTGGGCGCGCACGGACCAGGGCAGTAAGATGAGAATGCCGAGAAATATTACGGCGCTGAATTTTTTAATCACTATATCCTCCAATTTCTTCAAGTTTTGCCTGAGGATATGTATGCGCAGATATACACATCTAATCAGGCGTTATGTATAGACTGGTTACTGTATAAGATACGGAGAGAACTATGATAATTCCATCGTCCGAAGGGATGAAAAAGGAACTACATCTCTTGAGTGAGCCTGGCGATCATGTCTAATGGCGCCCCAGGCCGGAATAGCCCCGGGTTAATAATGGGTTCCGGTTATCGATCCGGTTGTACTGTTATTCTCTGGCGGCAGGTGTCCCTACCTGCCGCATTCTTATTGCGTCTTACCTTTGCGCCATCAACCATCCTCACCGATTATTGCCGAATCCGCGAAGATGAGTTTATCCGTCTCGTACCCCATACCCCTTAACCTGGCAAGAATCCCCCTTCGAACCGAAATATCCATTTGCGGAGTGCGCGATAAAATCCACAGATACTCTCTTGAAGGCTCACCCACCACCGCATATGCGTAATCCGGCGCCAGGTCTATTATCCAGTAAGTACCCCATACGAAAGGAAGCCAACCCAGCCACGACGGCGCAAAGCGCACCTCCAGTTTGGCGTCGGGGCCGTCCGGTTTTTCCTTTCGCGCCATTCCCTCCGCCGTCGTCAGGCTCCCGTCGGATTTCCGGCAACGATTGATAACCTTAATCGTCCCGTCAGCCAGCATGGAATATTCAGCCGAAGTACAACAGGCGCAATCACGCTGGAACCTGTTCGGCAAACGGGCAATTTCATACCAGGTCCCGCAATATCGGTTTAAATCGACCTGTTCGACGGCCGTAACGGTCAAAGAATCTTGTGCCATCACATCACTCATTGATACCAGAATAATTAACACCAATAGGATCACTGACGTTATGATAGATTTCATCTTATCCCCGATTCGTACTCATGGTCGGTTTAGCCATAATTCAAAACTTTAATTAACTTCATTGCTCAACTTTCCACCGCCGCCTTTATGATAACCTGGAATTCCTTAAGTTGGCCCTCGCGGATAGACCCTCTTTCTTCTACAACCTGAAAAAAATGGACCTTCTCGCCACGAGCGGTCAATGTTTCCACGGCCTTCTTTACGGCCTCGGAAAATCCCTCCGGGGATACCCCGATGACCTCAATCATCTTTAACATCGTTTTCTCCTTATTGTTCGAGTCCCGTATATCCGGCAATATATGTAACACGTTTAATCTGGAATATAGGTAATATTTTCTCGGGATCTTCCGGGCGCCGCCCATATTCAACTAAAACCGGAAACCGATCACCGGGATGACTCCGATGCCATCCCCGGGGAAAAGGCCGTTCTTCAATGACCTTGCCTTCAAGTTATCAGGGGAATAAAGCCAAAGCGCGACATCTCGTAAAAGGGAGAAAATTGGGAATTGTGAAAAACAGCTGTTGACTTGGGACGTGAAAAAGATCGAATTCAAATTGGTCGAAGTGAGGCATGGCCGCCATTTTATTATTCCCAACAGCCCGAAAAGGCACTATCTTTTAAAACTTATAAGTCGTCCGGGTGACAGGGAAGCCCGGGTGATGTCAATATCCGACAGGCGGACAAGAAAAAGACCGGAATCATTGAACAGGCAGGGCATGAATGGAATTGTTCTTGTAACTTCGGTGAACGGCCGATACTTTTCCAAAAATGCCTGATGGCGTTGCATGGGAACGAAGGCGAAAGTATTTATCAAGTGGGCCGTAATATTGGCGGTGGCCTTTGCGGTGGTATCCATAGTTTTGTTTTATTATCAATCAATCAGAAATTATTTCAAATTCGAGGAGATTGATTTTACATCCTATGTCCGCGCCTCGCAATGGTTTTTTGAGGGGCAGAATCCCTATCAGGAAGTTCCCCGGCGCTTTATTTACCCGTTGTTTGTTCTCGTTCTTTTGTACCCCTTTAAACTATTAAACTGTACTGCCATCGGCGGCGGGATATCGATCGCCTTATGGTCATTGGGGGCGTACCTGGCCTTCTTTTGGACCATAGGAACTTCGCTGAAATTAATCTATAATAAAAGTTCCGCCTGGGAGTCGTTAAAATCCTTTTATTTATTCCCCGTTTTGATAGTAATCATGCTGCATCCGTTTCTGCAGGATGAGTTCCTCAACGGCCAGATTAACCTTTATGTGATCGTTTGTATTCTGGGTTTTTTCGTTTTTGTCGAAACGGATCGAAGGATTCCGGCCGCAATCCTGATAGCCGCCGCAATCTCCATCAAGTTATCGCCGGCCTTGTGTTTGTTATGGGTACTGTTTACGCGTCGGTATTCAATATTGTTCTACGCGATGATTTTCGTATTCCTGATGAATATCGTCATACCGCAAATCATAAATTCCGGCACTATTGAGTATTACAGGTATTTCTTTGAAGAGGTCGTACCCCTGCTTACGGCTTCAGATGCCGAAAGGGGATTTCGCCATTTTTCGATATTATCAACCGCAGGCTACCTGTTCCATATTCAGTGGAATCCCATCCTGAAATTGGCGATAACGGCCCTGCTTTCCGGCTTCCTGATATCGCCATTTATCTTTATACATAAAAAGAGCGAGTTTTGCGGATCGGCGTTTTATGATTATATCATATTTGCAGGAATAATCTCCGTCATACCTCTCGTGTTTCCCATGTCCGAACCGCATCATCTCCTGATTTTGATATTTCCTTTCGTGGCCATGCTGGTATATTGGAAAGATGTGATCGAGGGCCATAAAAGCATATGGAAAGACGCCCTATCGCTTCTATTTATCGGCAGTGTCCTGGGATTGCAGATCGGCCATGGTTTGAAAGATACTCCCTTAAGATTAATCGGTCTCCTGGGGATTTATACGGGAATGGTTCTCTTGTCGGCCCGTCTGATGCATAAGAGAGATAAAACCCGATTTACGCTCCAATAAGATTCATTTTATTTTCGAGTCATCGACGACGGCTTTCAATGTCCCGGTATCATCGATCGTCCACAGGTCCATGGCCGGGTCGTCGTCCAGGCGATCGGCCGTAGCCGTCGCTGTAAAATGATCGCGATCACCGGCGATTTCATAGCGGTAACGGGCCGAAGGCATGATTTCGACGCCCAGTTCAAGAAATGCGACGGGGCTGTCTTTGTCGGCGATTGTACCAGGGGAGGGTATCCAGTACTCATCATTGTCCTGATAATAGGCTCGTTCCAGGAGAAATATCTGCTTGAGAATTTCCTTGGCCTCGGTTTGCTTGGCTTTGGTGGTGGAACTCATATAATTGGGGATGGCCAGCCCGGCCAGGATCCCGATTATAATCAGGACGATAAGCAGTTCAATCAGAGAAAAACCACGAGTCCGGTAGCCTACCCGTTGGGTGGGTAATCAACGATTTGGCAAGCAGTAATACCTTGCGTCGCAAAGCCGATCCAAACCGGCAAAATGCTGATATTTAAGTGCCTTCACAGAATTATCCACTCGAAATTCAGATTTTTGGTCCTTTCCATATCACCCACCCTATGGGTGGGCTACCGAACTAACAGGTTATTTGCCAAACACTTGTGGCTATTAGCCCTGTGCTCGGGATATCATTCTCATACATACACTTTTTTTACCCGTCAGGGCGCGTCGCTGAAAAAAATCCGGATGCGGGGAAATGGCCCGTCTAAACCAGCCAATCATACGTAAGACAAAGTCTATTTTGGGCTTGCCAAACATGAGATTATATATTTATTGATTGGAGTAGAATGAATTTTTACAAAAGAATTTCGAGGATAGCAGGTGCAGGACAATAAAGATAAGAGCACTCAAGTGCCGGAGCCAATCATGGGCAAATATGAAAAGATTCTGGTTGTGATCCTTTTGGGATCGCTGTGGGGCGCCCTCGAGTTATTCGGACGGGACTTTTTCCGCGCCATAGGGATGCCGCAGAAATCGCCGTTGCTCTTCGGGCTCGGTATAATTATTCTCTACGCCTCCAAACGGCTGGTCAATTTCCCCGGCTCGGTCGTTATCATGGCCCTCATCGCCGGCCTGTTTAAAACCGCCTCCAGTCAATTCTATCCCTGCCAGTTTGCCGCCGTGGTAATCAACGGAATCGTTTTCGATATCACTTACTCGGCCTTCAAGGGACGCCTGGACTCCCGCCCGATAAACAGATTAATCGCCGCCCCTATTATAGTCTATGTCTCATATGCTGTCTTCGCCCTGTTTACCACTTTCATCCTGCGTGAGCCTTCCTGGGTCGAGGGGGGATGGGCCGAGATTCGCTCTTTCCTTCTCTTCGACGCCGCGATTGCAACACTGATTTCGATGGTGACCATACATTTCGGCTATTACCTCGGCCGGGCGCTCGAGCCCTATGCCGCAAAGCGTAAAACGGGCCTGCCGACCGTCGCCTTCCGGGTCGTTTCCGTGGTGCTGGTGGCCGCTATCTGGGTGGCCGGACAGATTTATTTGACGATCTAACCTTAATTCAGGGGCCTTATGGCAACGAAGAGAATTAAAGTCGACCCGGGTAAGTGCAGCGGATGCCGCCTCTGTTTGCAGATTTGCGCCATCAGCCATTACGGGGAAATTAATCCCAAAAAGGCCAGTTTGCGAATCGAAGCCCGGTTCCCGGAACCGGGTGTATACAAGCCGAAGGTCTGCACCCAGTGCGGCAAGTGCATGGAGGTTTGCCCCGAGGGCGCCATTTACCGGCGCGAAGACGGCGCTTATATCGTCCTCACCGAAAAATGCACCAATTGCGGCGAATGTATTCCCGTCTGCAGGCCCGGCGTCATATTCCAGCATCGTGACCTGGATTATGTCATTATCTGTGACAACTGCTTCAAATGTACCGAACTGTGCAACACCGGTGCCATCACCATTCATACCCGGCCGGATAAGGAGAGCAAGAAATGACACGAGAATTTATGAGCTCTCGGGGACTGGCCGGCACGACCGTCCGTATCAATCTCACCACCGGGGAAATAAGGAAATATCCCACCGATGAGAAGTTGATGCGCGAGTGGTTCGGGGGACGGGGTGCGGTCGCCAAAATTCTCTATGACGAGGTTCCTCGTGACGCCGACCCGCTGGGACCGGAAAATCTCTTTATCATGACGGCCGGGGTGATGAGCGGTTGCTTTATCCCCGCGGGCGCCAAAATCGAATTCGGCTCGGTTTCCCCTCTAACCAACGGCCACGGTGATTCCAACATGGGCGGCCATCTGGGCCCGGCCCTCAAATTCGCCGGCTACGATATGGTGATTATGTCCGGCATTTCTCCCCGGCCCATTTATCTGTTTATCGATGACGACAAGATTGAACTTCGCGATGCCTCTCGGTATTGGGGCATGGGCTCTCTGGAATGCGAGCCGGCCATGAAACATGACCTGGGCGAGGATTTCGAGATTGCCACCATCGGGCCGGCCGGCGAAAATGGCATTCGCTTTTCATGTATCACCCATGATTTCGGCCGCCAGGCGGGAAGAACCGGGCAGGGAGCCGTCATGGGCTCGAAAAAACTCAAAGCCATCGCCGTCCGGGGCACCGGGGGAATCAAGGTGCACGATCTGGCCAAACTGACCGAGCATGTCTCGGCCATCATCAAACGGACCCAGACTCACCCCAACATGGCCCCCTGGCAAAAATACGGCACGGCCTTTTTTATCGACTGGTCCAACAAGAACGCCGTTATTCCCACCCGGAATTTCCAGACCACGCATTATGAAAGTATCGAGGGTATCAGCGGCGAGGCCCTGGTGCAGAAATGCCTTATCACGCACAAGGCCTGTTTCGGATGCTGGATGAACTGCGGCAAGTATACCAAGGCGGTTCTGCCGGGCAAACAGACGGTCTATCTCGAAGGCCCCGAATACGAAACCGGCGCCCTGTGCGGCTCCAACCTCGGCATGACCGACATCAACCAGGTCGCCTACCTCAACTGGCTGATGGATAATGTCGGCATGGATACCATGTCGGGCGGCGGTGTGGTGGCTTTCGCCATGGAGTGCTTCCAGCGCGGTTTGATCACCACTGCCGACCTCGAAGGTCATACCCTCAACTGGGGTTCGGTGGAGGATGCCGAACATTTCATCGATATGGTGGTGCATCGCCGCGGAATCGGCGAGTATTTCGCGGGCGGGACCAAACGGGCCGCGGAAAAAATCGGGCAGGGCAGTGAAAAATTCGCCATGCAGGTCAAGGGGCAGGAGATGTCGGGGTACGACGGGCGCTTCGCCCCGGGGATGCTCCTTTCGTACATGACCTGCGATATCGGCGCCCATCACAACCGCGCCTGGACAATCACCGTCGATATGGCCGAGGGACGCGAAACCGTCGAGGGGCGCGCCAAGGTCGTGGTTTACCTGCAACATATCCGACCGCTTTTCGACTGCTGGTGCATCTGCCGCCTCTTCTGGGGCGAACTCGATATTGAACCGGAGGAAATTGTCGAAAGTCTCAATTATATCACCGGATGGAATATCGATACCGCCGAAGCCCTGAAGACTTCGGACAAGATCTGGAACCTGGTGCGATGCCATTACCTCGAACGTAACCGGGCCGACGGCCGCACTTTCGACTACCCGCCGGCGCGCTCCTGGGAAGACAAGATTCCCACCGGCCCCGGCGCCGGCAAGGGCCTGTCTAAAGAGCAGATCGAAACTATGCTCGATGAATATTACGCCTGCCGGGGATGGGATAACAACGGCAACCCCAGCCGTGAAGTCCTTCATGATCTGAAACTCGATTTTGCGGCGGATAATCTCGAGAAAATCGGGTTCCTGGGAAAACCGTTGCCCGACGGCATTCCGGCTGTCCGCGGCGAACGATATAAGCCGAAAGCGTTTTAGCCCTTTTTTCGTGGATAATAAAATGATCATCTATCTTAAAGCCGGGGGACAACTTCGCGCCATGCTTAAACCCGACGTCGACCACTACACCCGCAAGATAGAGATAGAAGGCGAGAAAACTATCCGCGAAATTCTTAAGGACATTTCCCTCGATCCCGCCTTTGTCGCGCTGGTTTATGTCGACGGCAAAATGATCGACCTGTCGTTTAAACCGTCCCACGGCCAGACCATTACCCTCCAGCCCCCCGTATCCGGGGGTTGAGAATCCTATCCCATGCCCCTGTCAGAATCCGAAATTGAGCGGTACCAGCGCCAACTCCTGGTCGATTGCTGGGATCAGGGGAGACTTAAAAACGCCCGGGTTCTGGTCGTCGGCGTCGGCGGCCTGGGCGGAATTAGCGCCGCCCATCTTGCCGCGGCCGGGGTGGGGAATTTGCGTCTCTGCGATAACGACCGGGTCGAGTTATCCAACTTGAATCGCCAGATTCTGTTTACCCTCGAAAATATCGGCCTGCCGAAGGCAACTCTGGCGGCCAAAAGACTTGCGGAACAAAATCCGGAAATAGAAATCGAGCCTGTTTCTGACAAATTGACCGCAACCAATGCCGCCGGATTGGTTGCGGGATGCGACCTGATAATCGACGGTCTCGATAATCATGCCGACCGCATGATTTTAAACCGGGTTTCTTTCGACTGTAATATCCCCTTTATCCATGGCGCGATAAACGCCTGGCAGGGGCAGTTAAGTTTTTTCCACCCGCCCAAAACCGCCTGCCTGGCCTGCCTTTTGGCCGAAGAAATACCGCCTTCCGGGCCGACCCCGGTCTTCGGCGCCCTGCCGGGCGTGATCGGATCGCTTCAGGCGACCTTGGCCCTGCGCTACCTGATGACCGGCGAAAACCCGCTTCAGAATTCTCTTTTGATCTTCCACGGCGACACGATGGCGTTCGAAACGGTGACATTCGAAAGGAAGCCGGACTGCAGGGTGTGCGGAAAAACCGCGCCGCCCGACCCTCGAGGTTGATCGCCCGGATTTTTTACCGGGACAGGGAGTCCATGAAGCGGAATACGAAAATCATAATGATGGGAAATGGCTTAAAATATAATCGAACTGAAGGCATAAAATAATATTACCCTGGCCGAGCCGCTTTGCCTAAGGCTACATGCTATGGGGAGCGGCCGCCGGGTTGGGACGGAAACATCCCAGCCTCCCATGTTTGGAAAGGTCAGCGGAATTTTGGGACTATCGGAAAATACATCACCGATGGACCCCGGCATTCCTCATGAACAATTCCATCTAAGGGGGGCAGGAGGCGCCAAAATGGCGCCGGATAATCATCTGATGTCCGAGAGGAGACTATTCATGAGGAATCATCTGGAACAGGCGGGGCTATTACGGTTTTATCGTGGAATAAGGGTGGCGGTGATATTATTCGCCGCTGTTTTTTTCCCTATCGCGGCCGAGGCCGACACCGCCCTGCCGAGCGACACCGACACCCTGACTGCGGCGGACTCCCTGCCGGTGTATCACCTCGGCGAGATTATCACCGTGCGCGGCCGGAAAGATATCCCCATTTCATCGGTCAGCGAGGTTCTGTCCCCGACTCTGAAAACGCAGGGGATAACCACCGTCCCCGGCGCTCTGTCAAGCGCCCCGGGCGTGATCGTCACCTCCGGCAGTAAAGGGGAAGCCCGGCTGCAGGTCCGCGGTTTCCAGGCCACGCAGACGCTCGTCCTGTATGACGGACGGCCGATGGCCCTGCCGTATTACGGCGACCTTGACCTCTCGGTTATTCCCCTCGGCAATGTGTCCCGGATCGGCGTCATTAAGGGTCCGGCGCCGGTGCTCTATGGCGCCAACAGCATGGGCGGCGTGGTTAATATCGTCAGCCAGCGTGTGGTCGGCCGCCCCATTCGCCGGGTTCGATTGTCCCTAACCGAACAGGACGGTTACGACGCCCTTCTCAACTACGGCGCCGCCGCCGGTCGCCTCGATTGGTGGCTCTCATCCGGGTATTCCTCGTCCGACGGTTTTGATTTATCCGATGATTTCGTGCCGAACAGCCTCGAGGACGGCGCCCTTCGTTACAATTCCGATTCTCGTCATTTCAATGTCGACGGGAAACTGAACTATTCGCTGCCCAATGGCACCATTGTCTCCCTTTCGGCCGGCCTCTATGACGCCGAACGCGGGCTTCCTTCGGGGACGGACCGGGCGCAGTACCAGCGCTATCCCCTGTGGCGACGCTGGTATGCCGACCTGGGCGCCGACGGCTGGATGGGTTCCCGTATCTACTGGAAAGGGAAACTGTACTATGACGACTGCGAAAACCGGCTCCAAAGGTACAGCGACAGCGCCATGACCGAGGAAAACCTGGATTTCGACAGTTATCACGACAGTTACGACCTGGGCGCTGTCTTCAATACCACTCTGAACCTCAACCCCAAATCCCGAAACGCCGTCAACATCAGCCTTCGCCGCGATGTAATCGATCGTCAATCCGATCGCGGCGAACCCTGGGTCCACAACAGCACCTCTCTGTTCTCTGTCAGCGACCATTTCAAATATCTTTTCACGCCGGCCTGGCGCGCGGAAATCGGCGCCGGGGCAAGCCTGATGACCTCGCAACCAGAAGAGACCTCGACCGATGCCCTGGACCTGTCCGGCGGCGTCATATACTCGTCGCGCCCCTGGCTCGACCTGCATCTGGCCCTCTCGCGGGTGACCCGTTTCCCCACCCTGAATCAACTCTACTCTTCGACATCCGGCAACCCCGACCTCCGGCCGGAGCAGGCTTTTAAAACCGAGATCGGTTATCGCGCCCGCATCACGGGGCGATTGACTCTTGACCAGGCCTACTTCAGAAGCGATGTGGAGAATCTGATTGACCGCCGCGACCGAAACTCGCTGTATGAAAATCTTGAGGAAGTCGACCTGTCGGGGCTGGAGACCGGAGTAAGTTACGATTGTCGATACTGGCAGGCCCGTTTCGACTATATGTACCTGCACGCCTATGAGTATAATGTCGAGGAGGAAACGACCACGAAAGACCGGCGCTCGCATTCACCCCGTCATAAAATCGATTTCTCCCTCTCGGCCAACACCGCCGGAGGGCTGGCCGTCGGTCTTTCCGGACAATCCATCATCGACCGCGTCGATTCCGATCGGGAGGAAATGAAAGACTATTTCCTCGTGCATATCCGGGCCGCCTATTCCTTCCTGACGGAACTCGACCTGTTCGTGAATATTCGGAATCTCTTTGACGTCGATTACGAAGAGGAAAGGTATTATCCAATGGCCGGGCGGGTGATATCCGTGGGCGTCGAGGCCGATTTCTGAAAATTAGCCGGGCATATAGAGGCGGGCAGGTGTTCTCACCTGCCCCTCCTTATCGCTCAATCCGCCAGTCATCTATTCGCTTGCTTTAATTCTTGAATTTGTGCACGGCAGAAGAACCGAGGTTGTCCCATAAGTAATATTGTTCCGTCAGTTCCTGTCCCCGGCTCGGTCGGGGATGTGAACTGACGGTGGTAAGATATGTTGAAATTTAATGACTTACGGTCAGGTCACAATTCCGCCTGGGGTGGAATCAGGACCTGACCGAACTTTCGAGATACTCGATAAGTACTTTTGGGACAGCCTCTTCCCGTCTGCCGAATAAAGAACCCGCCCAGAAGGGAGGATCAACGATTTGGTAGGCAGTCCCGCCTTCCGGCGAAAATTCCGGCCGCATCGGCAAAATATCAATATTTAAGTGCCTTCGCAGAGTTATCAACTCGAAATTCAGATTTTTGGTCCTTTCCATATCACCCACCCTATGGGTGGGCTGCCGGACTTGTTAAAAAAACCTCGATATGTCATTGCGAGGAAGTCCGACCGAAAGGTCGGCCGACGAAGCAATCTCAATGACAATGACTTGCACAAAGTTGAGATTGCTTCGCTTCGCTAGCAATGACAGAATCGGCACTTTTTCAACCCGCCCTGAAGGGTGGGCAACCCGGCCGGGCCGGTTTTCGTTGCTTGAAAATTTTTGCATTTTGTCTGTCGCCAGGCGGCGAATTTTTAGTATCTTGCGATTAGCCTGCTACATATTTCTCCGCCGTATGGCGGATAAAAGGAGAGTTGTTCTATGCTATCCGCGATTGCCGTGCGACGTACCATCCATGCCGTCATTATGATTTGCGTTCTCCTCGCGATCGTCATCGCTTCCGGCTGTTCGAAATCAGCCGGCGTCGATGATGAAGACACCGACCGAACCCCGCCCGCAGTCGTCAGCGATCTCTTAATCGTTACGGCCACGGCGCAGACGGCGATGTTGCGGTGGACTACGCCCGCCGATGTTCGCGATGACAGCTCCGGAGGAGTCGTGGATGGCTACGATTTACGCGTGTCATTCGATAGTATTACGGCGCAAAATTTCGCGGACGCTTCGGTCGCCGGTTCCATCCCCGGGCCGTTGCCGGCCGGGCATGTGCAACAGTGGCTTATCTCGGGATTGACCCCCGACAGTGTCCACTATTTCGCCCTCAAGTCCATGGACGACCGGGGCAACTGGAGCGATATTTCGAACTGCGCCCGGGTGCATTGTACGGCCATGGAAGAAGTGGTCTTCGCAGAACCCTCCCTGGAACAGGCTATTCGCAATCATATCGGCAAGCCGACCGGTGCCATCATGACTCCCGACGTGGACACGATCTGGCAGGTCGTGGTCCAGGATGCCGGGATCGAATCCCTGACCGGCCTGGAGTCCTTTACCTCTCTGATAGTGGCGAATTTCACTGATAACGAGATTGCCGACCTTTCACCGGTGGAAGGACTGACTCTTCTCGCCGGGCTTTATGTTGCGCGCAATCAGATCAGCGACCTGACTCCTTTGACGGATATGGTGAGCCTCCGGCAGATCCATCTGGATGGCAATCCGGTCTCCGATATCGGCCCGCTGGCCACGATCGATTCCCTGCAACAACTTATCTTGTGGGAAACCCAGGTGACGGACTTTTCGCCGCTGTATGATCTGTACTTTCTCAGTGATGTTGGTTTTGACAACATGGACCTCTCTGACATCGAGTTTATGAGTCATTTGCGACGGCCGCAACTTTGCGGCCTGGCCTTTAACCAGATTACCTCGCTGGAACCCTTGCACGGCCTGTATATGATTGAGGCCCTTAATCTCATGCGCAATCAGATCAGTGATATCGGGCCCCTGGCGGCGCTGGTCCACCTTCGGGAACTTAAATTGAACGACAATCTGGTGACCGATTTGATGCCCCTGGTTTACAATACGGGGCTGGATTCCGGCGACGTCGTTTATCTGGAAAGAAATCCCCTGTCTCAATATTCGATAGATGTGCTGATACCGACCCTGGAATGGCGCGGCGTGACGGTCCATTATTAGGGAATACGCCTTTGGCTATCGTGCTATAGGTAGTGCAGAAGAACCCCGATATCAGGTGCCCCATCCGGCGAAGGCCGCGAAGCGGTCGAGGCGGGCGGGTTATAATCGATTGAAAACCAGCCTCAAATTGTGGGCGGCAGGTGTCCTCACCCGCCCCTTATTGCACCATGCTTTATCATGCACTACCAAACCATACCCTTGTCATTCCCGCGGAGGCGGGAATCTCGCTTAATCCGATCTCTATCGGACTTTTATTCCAACCGGTCGAACTTATCCTTCGTTATCTCCGAGCGCACCTTCCCGGTATGCGCAATGTTCGCCGGCTCGAACAGGAGCAATTTCACATGCCCCTGCGGAACCACCTTATGCTCGACTCCTTGGGGCACGATGCAAAACTCGCCCGGCCCGACTTTGAGCGTCGTTTCTTTCAGCAGGATATCGAGGACACCTTCCAGGACATAGAACATCTCGTCTTCATGGTCATGAGTGTGCCACGGAACTTTGTCCCCCTCGCACCTCACCAGTTTGACGTGTTGCCCGTTCAGTTCCCCCACGATTTTAGGGGAGAAGGTATCGTGGAATTTATTGAAGCACTTTTCGATATTGACGACTTTCGGCATCTGTCATTCCTTTCGCTCTGCATCGCCGTCGCTAAATCATGCCCCGTGGGCGGCAGGTGTCCTCACTGTTCTGTGTCAAGACATAGTTTACAATATGTATCAGGACATCCTTTACGGTTTGGTTTTTGAAATGGGTTTCAGCAAAGAAATGGTTCTTCCTGTTTCTTTATCAATTTCTCTAACATACATATGTCTATAGCTGA
>JBGSHP010000034.1:0-61700 GCA_041752195.1 Candidatus Zixiibacteriota bacterium
GCGACCGCATCGGGGTTATCGTAACATGGGTAAACGACCGATTGAAACGATTGAAGAAGGCAAGAAACTGAAAGGTAAAAAAGCCGCTTAACCAACTAACCGAAGAGGCCCAAACTGTACGGGAAGTCCTTGACTTTTACACATAAGGATTAAAAGAAGGCGATAATACACAATCGCCGCACTGCGGTTCTTCTGGTGGCCCGTCACAGTTCCCTGTTCCCCAGACTACAAAAACGCCATAATTTAGAACCGCATATGAAATCAATGTATACAACCCATAATTTTGAATATCGCACGTATAATAACCCCAACTATTTGATATAATATTGGCGCCTATTGAATCAGCCGCGTCATCGAAGGCTTGAGTAGCAATCGACAACGGAAGGACGGTATCTTTTAATATTTTTTGCATTATTATCCCGCCATTTGTCCCGGCTCCGGCAATCCCAGTGTCATTGTTTATGGTTGCGGCCAGAGTCCCAGCCACAGCAAGCCCATGAAAACAGGCTTCCTGACCCGGCAAGCATTGATCCCTTAATGCCAATGAATCATAGAGAATATAATTCGTACCACCCATAATACGATCCGTGGCAATATCTTCGTGCGGCTCAATTCCACTGTCTAAAATTGCTATTTTTATCAAAGTATCTGTCATATTATAATCAAAAGCGCCCTGAAAATCTGTTTGGGACGAGTCAAGGTAATACTGATATAAACCGAAAAAGGGATCGTTCGGAGTAGAATATAAGGATATGGGAACAATGATATCGGGCTCCACGTACGAAAAATACCCACTTTCATATAATTCGTTGCACAAATCCAGCAAGTCCGTTTTGATTAACTCCGGCTTATCCAATAAATAGTACGTACGCGCAAAAGTCGGATTAAGTACGATTTGTAGTTGATTCTTATTTAAGACGGAATCTATTAAAGATTGAGATGCATCTTGGGAAAATTCCAAAGAAATCAGGTGTCCAAGATAATAATTGGCGTTATTATCGTCAACAAATACAGGGCTTGCGTCAAGAATTCCATTTATTAATCGCAATCGGCCAAGTAAAGCATCATCCATACTATTGACCACGAGTTTTAATCTATATAAATCACCCCAAATCAATACCGGCGCCTCCGAAGCATCCAGTGATTCCTCTATTGAATATATGGTAGTCCAGTCCGGCGGATTATTCGGATCAATATCGACTGCTATATAAGAATCTGAAATCGTCATACTTGTGGCGATATCGTTTATATACCGATAGTAATGGTCACCCGCATGGGTAGTTTTAGCAATTAACAAGCTAATGATAAGTAAAACGAGGCTCAATCCACTTTTATTCATAAGACCCCACCTCATGCTAATTTACGATTCTTGGATTTATCCTTATAAATGGCGCACCGGCCTGATGAGGTTTAAGCAGTTGGACTATTTTTTTGCTGTTGCCCTGAAAACCCAGTACCGACGCGGGCGTAAAACCGGTCCCCAGGAGCAGGTAAATCTGTCTGCCGTCCGGCGTAAATGCGATTTCATTGGGAACAAAACGATCGTTTATGATAATATCATTGTAGTCCATAAAGGGCGTCATAATGTTCATGGAGGAATTAAAGATATCGACGCGGCTTAAGGTAACATCGGGCGCGGTGCCGAAAGCAGTTGATATAAAATATATTTCATCCGTACCTGGCCTAATACCGGAGCAATTGAAATATAGGCTATAGCCATAGGCTTCCGAAATAAAACTAAAATCAAAGGCGTCTCTTATTTGAATTTGGCTATAATCATATCGCGTCACGCAATTTAGTATAATTTTTCCGTTGGCATAATCAATCCTGACATCCACAGGTTTACGCCCACCGGAAATAAAAGGATGGTTTAAATAAACAGCCTTATGGGCGGCGGAATCTGTATTGCTGTAATCAATTTCGAAAATAGAATCAATGTCACTTTTCGTATAATATAGCCGCCTGGTACCAGGCAAGAATCCTGCCTTAACATATGACAAATTCGCCGCGAATATTTCCTCCAATGAGGGAAAGGCCAGGACCAAAAGAGTATCCGGTGCGGTTACGAGTAATTCCGTATTCTGAAAATTCAGTTCAATCCGACTGAATTCGGGCGGCTCAAAGTCGGCCAGGGTGTCGTGAGTTATATAATCTTCGACCCAAATTAAATTGCCACCTCTAAAATTATCGCCGAATAATACCATTAAAGTCCCGTCGGACGTAAATTCCATGTCATACAAATAATGCTCGTACCAAATAGTATCAACTACCTGACCGGTCAGAGTGCTGTATATCAAAACCGTATCTCTTGTAACACCGGTCCCCGCGCCGGGATAAAACAGATGATATTCGTTTGCCTCCTCTTCCGGTTGCACGCAATCGCAATTTTCTTCGCATGAAGTCATAAATAGCGACAATAGGATGCAGCACCCCGCCGCCATCAAATAATAGGCCCATTTTTTCATAATATCCCCACTATAAATAAAATAGATATTTGCCTGTATTAATGATAAATAGAGGTAATGGAATTGTCAAGAATTAGTTTAACTATGGTTACGCGGTTAGTCTGGTAGCCCACCCATAGGGTGGGTAATTCGCGATTAGTCATTGAATCGTGCCCTAATTGACGCATTGCACAAATCATACCCTTTCAAAATCGATATTAATTCGATGGTGATTTGACACCGCCCCCTTATATGGAAGGAATATTATTACAAGACAAAATTATGCTCACTTTTCAAATTTATCCGATTTCCGAACAAACCCATTTTGGTCAAATCGATTTATACCCCAACCATCTGCTACTCAATATGATATGCCAATATTGCCAAATAATCGGGGGAAAAATGTGTTGAAACAAACCCATTTTATACGGCTCAACTTAAGAATAAAATACTGGTTCCCCGTTTTCACGGGGATGACAGGCTTGAGTTCCGCGTCCGGTGGCCGATCCCCTTTAGGGGTCGGGACTTTTTTCTTATTCTTCGCCTTGGTGCCCCACAGCTTGCTGTGGGATTTTGAGGGGTGGAACCGGCAGTACAGTGCCTCATCCGCGGCGTGGCATCAGTACAATATTCCGCATTTTGAAAAGATTATGTCCCTTGAAAATTCAAAAAATAACAAAACAAACCCATTTTGTTTCTTACCCCCCTCATTTAAGGGGGATACAGGGGGGAATTTCATGACGCATAAAATTTTGCCAAAACGAACCCAACTCATTGCACTATTCAATCCCGCAATGAATTACAGTGAATTTCTTCGTGCAGGGAGGTGCCATCCGTATGGATAAGGAAAATTGATAAATAAAATGGCAAGGTGCGCTGGCTGGAGTTTGCGAAATCGAATTATAATTGCGCGAGGGCGTTAATCACTTTTTCGCAACCGCCGGTTTTTATGAAATCCGTGTGCTCATCGATCGTGTTAAATTTCCGTCCTGATATTTTATGGCATAGAATCTCATAATCAGTGGCTTTATAAAAGGCTTCCAGTATGCCTTCTATATTGGGATTGTAATAACCGGATTTCCCGCTCTGTTGTTTGCACCAGGCAAGCGAGTTTATCCATATCGCCGCACTTAGAGCGCCGCAGGCATTACCACTTAAACCGAGTCCCCCGGCGAACCCGGCCACCATAACCGTTTCCTGGTCACCGGCTCCCATTCTTCGGGCGACCTCGGAAGCGCAACTTATCGGCGGCTGTAGTATATTTGACTGTCCCTGGGATAATCCTTCGGATGCTGATTGGATCGCTTCCGGAGCCCATTTGCCGATGAGCCTGAAGCAGGCCAGGAATCGCCCCGTGATAAAATACTTCGCCATACTGAATTTGCTGTTGAAATCACAGCCGGTTATATCCGCACAATCGACGCTTCTGGCCCTGTTTGAAAATGATTCCATAAGGATTTGGGTTGTCTTTATGGCTCTGCCGATAGCCTGGCTGCTGTCATTACTTCTGCGATAGGACTCGGCCCCGGCCGCCAAGGCGGATCCCCAAAGCATTCCGCATTGATAACCCTGTCTCATTATCCCGCCGGCCAAGGGGTCTATGGCCCGCCCCTCCGTTTCCATGGGATAACCGAATTCGCGGTTTAGTATATAAAATAACGAGTGTGAACAAGTCCCCAGTTTCCTAAGGGCTTTTCTGGCGTCTTTTTGAATTGTTTTGGTATCTGCCATTTTCATCCGATGCTGTCCGTCCAAATCACGAGCCGAACGGCCCACCTCTTGGCGTGCTGAAATGATTGAAAATTAAATATGTATCGACAGCCGCACCTTCTCGTACCCCTCTTTGATGATCCGCACCACTTCTTCGGGGTCGTCGGTGAGCGAAAACAACTTGAGATCCTCGGTGGCCAGTGTTCCCAGTTTGATAGGGCTGGAGACAATCCAGTCAATCAGGCCGCCCCAGAAATCGGAGCCGACCAGGACCACCGGGAGGTTGAATATCTTTTTGGTCTGGATAAGCGTCAGGGCCTCGAATAATTCATCGAGAGTGCCGAACCCGCCCGGCATGATGACAAAAGCCGCGGCATATTTAACGAACATCACCTTGCGGGCAAAAAAGTACCGGTAGTGCAAAGAAATATCCTGATACATGTTGGGCTTCTGTTCCATGGGAATATCGATATTGAGACCGATCGATTTCGATTTCCCTCCGAACGCCCCCCGGTTGGCCGCTTCCATCAGCGACGGTCCCCCGCCGGTAATGATATGAAAGCCGGCATCGGACAAGAGGCGGCTGATATCCATCGTCAATTTATAGTACGGGGAATCCTCAGGCAGCGACGACGACCCGAAAACGGTGACCGCCGGCGTCTGGTAGCGCAGGGTTTCGAAACCTTCGACAAACTCCGACATAATCCGGAATACGGTCCAGGTATCACTACCGGTATCATTCTTATGAAAATCGTTCATAACTCCTTATTTCCTTAAAAGGGCCTCCCGGCACTATCTATAAATCGGAAAAACCACGCCAAAGTTTCAGGAGGAATGTTATAATTCCGTTAGAATTACGCCGCCCAGAATGACCAATCCTCCCAGGACAAATCCGGAACTGACTGTTTCAGAGAGAATCAATGCCGCCACCGCCGTGGCAATAATCGGCTGAATATTCTGAACCACTGCCAACCGGGAGACCTCAACATACTTGATAACCCAGTACCAGATGAAGTAAGCCCCCACGGAGACCATAATGGCCATATAAAACAGCGATAAATAGCCCCTCCATGTAAGCAGGGAGTAATCGGCCTCTATCGCCCGATACAGCCCATAAGGCCAGAAGACGGCCGACCCATAGAGAAGCGCCAGACCCAGAACGCGAAATGTCCCGTACTTGACGGCCAACGGTTTGGTTAAAACCGTCCCGGCCGCCCAGGCCACGACCGCCACCATGATTAAGACATCACCCAGGAGAAACTCCAACCCGAATCGGGCTTTTCCCCCGGTAAGAACCAGGTAGACGCCGACTAGCGCGACACCGATTCCCAGCACCCGGCGGAAAGTGACCTTTTCGCCCAATGCCAGAATCGCCAGGATATAAATAAAAACAGGCGTGGTCGCAAACAAGAGACTGGAGTGGCCGGCCGAAGTCAAAGACTGCCCCACCAGGTAGACCACCTGATTGAGAGGAATTATCAAAAGACCGATGACAAAAATCCGGGCATGATCCCTTCCCGAAATCGGCGTCTGATTCCGCAGAAACCAGAGGACCGGTATATAAACAAGGCTCATAGCCGTGAAGCGAATAAAGGCAAAGGAGTAAGGGTCAATCTCGTTCAGCCCTAATTTGGCCATGGGAAAAGCCAGGGCCGTGAGAATCTGATGCAGAAGAATAATCAGATAAAACCGCCCCCGTGATAGACCCGAAGAAGATATCAATCGGCCCTCGCGAAAGAATTCGGCCCAAATATATAGCCCACCCTTAAAGGGTGGGCCGCCCGTATTAGTATTGCCATTGCTAAGCTATCAATGATTATGATAAACAATCAAATATTACAATTACCTAAAGTAATCCTTTATATAAACCGCCGTCCACGGGAATGGCCGCGCCGGTAATATAGGCCGCCCTGTTCGAAGCCAGAAAAGCAATTAATGACGCCAGTTCTTCCGGCTGGCCCAGACGCTGCAAGGCGGTCTTGGCGGCCATATTTTTGAAAACTTCGTTCACCGTCAAGCCCGATGCCGCCGATTCTACTTCGGCCAGGTGTTTAAGTCTTTCCGTGACGGTGTAACCGGGGCATACCGTATTGACCGTAACCCCGAACGGCCCGAATTCATTGGATATCGATTTGGCGAATCCGGTCAAGCCGGCTCGCAGGGTATTGGAAATTATCAGCCGTTCCACCGGTTGACGGACGGCAATCGAGGTGATAAATATAATCCTGCCCCATCCCTTTTCTTTCATCCCCGGGATAATAGCGCGGCATAAATCTATCGCGGAGTGCAAGGTCAGTTCGGCTGCCTTTCTCCAGGTTTCCGGCTTATGATCCAGAAAATATCCGGCCGGGGGGCCGCCGGCATTGGCGACAAGAATATCTACAGAGCCTAATTCTCTAAGAACTGAATCGGCGATCTGTTCGGCGATGTTGCCTACCCCCAGTTCACCGGGAACGACCAGGACCTTCCGTCCTGTTTCCTTTAATATCCTCGCGGCCGCCTTATCGAGATTTTCTCTGGCTCGCGAATTTATCGCCACCTTCGCTCCTTCTTGAGCCAGAGCCAGGGCAGCGGCCAGTCCCAGGCCGCCCGAGGCCCCGGTCACCAGGGCCACTTTATCTTTAAGACCCAGATCCATTTCAGGCTCTTACTTTGGCCAGTTCTTCAATCAGCGCCAGAGCCGAGTAGCAACCTCGCTCAAAATCTTTTATGGCAAACCGCTCATTGGGCGAGTGGGCATTGTCGTCGTTCTGGCCCCAACCCAGAAGTAACGTATCGGCCTCGAGAACGCTTTTAAATGTCCCGACCACTGGGATGGAACCGCCTTCCTTGGTGAACAAGGGCTCAATGCCGAAACCCGCTTTGATAGCCTCCCCGGCCGCCTTGAGCCAGGGGCCATCAGTGGGAACCACCACCGCCGGAGCGCCGCCATGAATGGTGACCTCGCATTTGACACTCTTGGGGCAGTTTTTACGGATATGCTTGGCCAGTTTCTTGCAGATATCCTGGGGATCCTGGTCGGGTACAAGACGCATGGTTATTTTGCAGGAGGCCCAGGAAGGTATGATCGTCTTCCCGCCTTCTCCCTGGTACCCGCCGGTGATCCCGTTGATATCCAGCGTCGGACGACTCCAGATTCGTTCCAGGGTCGTAAATCCTTTTTCCCCGTATAGCGCCGGCGAACCGACCTTTTTCAGGTACTCCTTGTCTTTATGGGGAAGACGCGCGAATTGCTTTTTCTCGAATTTGGATAATTTCCGGACTTTGTCATAAAATCCCTTTATCGCCACGCGTCCGTCCTTATTATGAAAAGAGGCAATAATGCGGCAAAGCATATTGACAGGATTGGCGATACTGCCCCCGAATGAGCCGGAATGAACATCGCGGTCGGGACCGATTAATTTCGCCTCGACAAAGGCTATGCCCCGCAGTCCGAAGGTGACCGCCGGCCGGTCCTGTCCGAATTGAGCGCTGTCGGACGCGACGATGATATCAGCCTTGAGCAAATCCTTATTGTCTTTCACGAATTTTTCCAGATTCTCCGAGCCAGATTCCTCTTCACCTTCGAAGAGAATTTTGATATTGACCGGAATAGCCGTCCCCGTCGCCATGTAGGCCTCCATCGCTTTGACATGGGTCCATAATTGGCCCTTATCGTCGGTGGCGCCGCGAGCGATAATATAACCGTTTTCAACGATGGGGTTAAATGGGGTGCTTTTCCACAGATTCAATGGCTCCACCGGCTGGACATCATAGTGGCCGTAATACAGCACCGTGATCCCTGCCGCCGGATTTAATATTTCACCATAGACAACGGGATGGCCTCCGGTCGGCATTAACCGGCTCTTGACGCCGATTTTATTCAAGTGCGAGGACAGCCATTCGGCGCAGGCATTGATATCTTCCTTATGTTCGCTCCGGGCCGAAATCGAAGGGAATCGGAGAAACTCAAAGAGCTCATCGAGCCGCGTTTGCTTGTTATTATCAAGATAAGCCTTGGGATTCATGAGATACTCCTTATGCTTTATTTGAATACCCCCATTAAAACCTGGGGATTATGTTGCTATCAGGACCAAATCCCGAAAACTCTTGCCAAGATAGCCTAACAGACGGCAAAAATCAATAAATCCATCGTCTGTTCGGCCCGAAAAATATTGCTTTTTGGCTGAAACTGCATATAATTCAACTTGTATAATATTAAATAACAACCGGTTAGCGGAATGAGAATAACAAAACTTACGGCGCTCCTCGCAATCATATTTATGAGCCAGGCAGCGGGGCAATATTCGCCTGCTGCAGTGGCCAGGTTTTCGGAAATAAATTTCGGCTATATGCCCCAAATGGGAAAAACCTATTTTGATTTTTACCTGATATCTCAATCAGAGAGGCCTATTTTTCTTGGGGACTCCAAGACCTTTTGCGAGTGCCTTAAGGTAGAATTTCCCGATACGATTTTGGCCCCCGGGGATAGTGCCCGAATTCGTCTCCATTTCTTCTCTGGTAAATTGACGGGTGAAAAATTATGGGTCCCGGCCATTTATGACCGAGATAAATCCCTATTGCTGCGATTGGATGTCCGAGCGGAAATCATCCCCCGCGTCGAGGCCATCTCCCCTCTCTATGTCTATCCGCCAATTGTAAATGCTTCACAATTTCGCGATTCGACCGCCAGGGAGTACTATTTCGATTTGATAAATACCTCCTCTGAAACGGTCCCCCTGAAATTCCTGTGGGGTAATCAGGAATATTATAATATCGAATTCCCCGGTTTTGTGCACGCCGGAGATACCGTTCGGGGCAAAATAATACTCAATGATCTGGGGCTTAAGGGCGAATTTGAGGAATCTTTCACATTTGAACTAATAAACAGCGGCTCCGAACGTATCCATTATACGGTCCCCGTAAAGCGAAGGATATTCAGGCCTTAAGGAGGGCCAAAGCAATTATCTGCTTGGCCAGAGGAACTTTTTGATTATATTGTTTAAAATCGTATAACTTTCGGTAAACTCCCGGCCGATTAGTTTGTAGAAAAGGTAACATCTGAAAATACATCAGGTAAGTGGAGGATAGATGAAGAAATATACCGGCATTGGGTTACTGTTGGCATTGCTTGTTTTAAGCGCCGGGAATATTCTGGCCGAACCGCAGTTGACTATTCCGGAGTCGATATTCGATTTCGGGCTGGTCCCGCAGAATTCGACCATCAGCCATATTTTCTGGCTGCATTCGACCGGCACGGATTCCCTGAAAATTGCCAATGTGAGGCCTGGCTGAGGCTGCACCAAGGCTCCTCTGGATAAGATGGAGCTTGCTGTCGGTGACAGCACCCGGCTGGAAATAATTTTTTCGACGAAGAGTTACCAGGGCCTGCAATCCAAGCGCCCCAGTATCGAGACCAACGAAGGGCCCCAGAGCAAATTCGTCCAGATTAAATCCAATATTTACACCAATCCGGATTCGACTTATCCGGTGACACTGAAACCGTATAAATGGGATATTTCCCAGTACGGAGAAAAAGAGCGAACCAAACTTACTTATGAAATAACCAATGTTTCCGACCAGGATTTGGACCTGGCCCTGGTCGATACTCCGGCCGGTATGTTCAAGGTTAATCTTCCTAAAAGGATAAAAGCCGGCCAGACCGAAAAAGGAACCGTTGAGGTCCTCGGTGAATATGTTTCGAAGGAATTTGAAAAATCGGTTACGGTTGAATTCAGCGACGCTGCCAAGACCCGTTTCACTATCCCGGTCAAACGGACTATCCGCATTCCCGGCGCCGCCGCCTCTACCGGTACCACGACTCCTTCGGGCCACTGAAAATTCTTTTCCCCAAAAGTCTGCCAAAAGGCTGAATTCCCTGAAAAGGGACTTCAGCCTTTTTTCATTGATATCAAAATCTAAATTTCCACCTGAATCATATTTATAGGAGGCCCGATGAAATCTCTCAACCATGTCCTTCTTTTCCTCATCATTGCGGTTTCGACGGTATCACTTCGCGCCGAACCGCAGTTGACCATTCCCGAGGCCGTGTTCGACTTCGGATATGTTCCCCAGAATTCCACCATCAGTCATATTTACTGGCTTCATTCCACGGGTACCGATACTTTGAAAATTACAGAAGTCCGCCCCGGATGCGGGTGCACCAAAGCCCCTTTGGAGAAGACCGATTTGGCGGTGGGCGACAGTACCCGCCTGGAGATCTTATATTCGACCCGAACTTACCGCGGCCTGCAATCGAAAAGGCCGAGCATTGAGTCGAATGAAGGCGCCCAGAGCAAATCGATCCAGTTTAAAGCCAATGTCTATACTAATCCCGATTCGACCTACCCTCTTCTCGTCAAACCCTATAAGTGGGATATTTCACGCTTTGGCGAAAAAGAACGAACCCAATTGGAGTTTGAAATTTCCAATATTTCCCGTGAGGATCTGGAGATTAGCCTGATCGATTCCCCGGCCGGAATGTTTAAGGTAAATCTACCTCGCAAAGTGAAGGCCGGCAAAACCGAAAAAGGGACAATTTCCCTGAAGGCGGAATATGCCGATAAGGAATTCGAAAAATCGGTTACAATTGAACTGAATGATACCTCAAAAACAAGATTTACTATTCCGGTTAAAAGAAGCATCCGGATCCCCGGGCAGGCTCAAAACCAATAGTCCCCCGTCGTGGGTTATTGCGGACAAAACCGCCCCCGGCGGGATTTTATGAGTATTAGCCAGAGAGTATAACCTTGACCTTTTAGGATAATCTGTTAAATTCGGATTAATAGGCTAAAGACCTTTTTGATATGAGAGTCCTGAAAACCCGAGAGTATTAAGATATATATGTTTCAACGATTATTATGGCCGGTGATATTATTGATCTTGGCTTTTCCTTCGGGGTCGGACGCCCAGCCAAAATTGGAAATCCCCCTGAATAGCTTCGATTTCGGCTTTGTCCCCCAATACTGCAAAATCAGCCATACTTTCTGGCTTTATTCCCGGGGCACGGATACGTTGAAAATTCTTAAAGTTCAGCCGGGTTGAGGCTGCACCCAGGCTCCACTTGAAAATAAGGAGCTGGCTGTCGGCGACAGCACCCGGTTGGAGATAATTTTCCTGACCAAAGCCTATAGAGGTTCCATTGCCAAGCGACCGGCCTTGACGACCAATGAAGGGGACACGAAGAAAAACGTCCAGATCCGGGCCAATGTAATTCAGAACCCGGATTCGGCCTTTCCCCTGGTAATAAAACCCTGGCGGCTTGATTTATCCCAGGTCGGAGATAAGACCGTCAAAAAAGTCGAGTTTATCATAAGAAATCGCTCCAATAATGAAGCCCATCTGAATCTGATCGATGCTCCCGAAAACATGTTTAAGATAAAACTGCCGGAAACAATCAAGGGAAATTCCGAAGCCAAAGCCTCGGTGGAAATCCGAAAGGAATTCCTTACCGAAGAATTCGAAAAGTCGTTTACCTTTACGGTCGAGAACCGCAACAAATATCGCTATACCGTCCCTGTCTACAGATCGATCCGAATCCCCAAGGATAAATAATAAGTCAATTACTCCATAAAAAAAGCCTCGTCCCTGCGGAACGAGGCCAAATATTTTGGACTGCTTGTCTTTACAAGTCCATAAAGTCTTCCATATCCTGACCCTTGATAAGCGCTTCCCACTCCTTGTCGAATTTTTCGCCGGAGGCGTTGGAATGGACCAGGCGTAAATTTCCGAAGGCATCGACATCATAAAAGACAAAATATATTCCGCCCTGAATGGAAAAATAATTCCATAATTGAAAAGCCTCACTTTTTGACGGTACAATGGTTTCTTCGATTTTATCCGGCTTGCCGTATTGCATCAAAACCCGGCCGCGATCGCTTCGCCAGCCGTCACTGGTACCCGGTTGTGTCGAAAAATTTTCGATGGCATAGGCATATCGCATAAAAGCATCTTCCATGTACTCATTTCTGGCCGTATTGGGCGAAGGGTCCTTATCGCGGAAGAATTGCTGGGCAAAACGTTTTTTCCCGTCATCGGTGAGCGTCAAAAATAACATATATTGTTCCGGGCGGGTAATGTACTTAAGGATATTCGTCAAGGTCACGGCCTTCGCCGTATCGAGATGATTCCAGTATGTGGAACCCGGCAGCGATGTAATAAAACCCCCTTCGGGATAAATTATAAACTTTTCATTCCGTTCGATGGTCTGCCCGCTTTTCCAGTCATGCGCGACCAGATGCAGGTCATAGCGGCCGGATTGCCAGAGCGAAACATTGAAACCATTTGAAATCACCGCGGCATCCCCCGGCTTGGCATAATTCGAAGTCCCCAGATCTCTATATAATTTCCCGCTGTCGTCATAAATGCGGTAATGAAGCGAAAAGGAATCA
Organism: Candidatus Zixiibacteriota bacterium; assembly: GCA_041752195.1. Taxonomy (GTDB): domain Bacteria; phylum Zixibacteria; class MSB-5A5; order GN15; family PGXB01; genus JBGSHP01. The sequence continues at coordinate 12,524 of JBGSHP010000034.1, forward strand.
GGAGTATTTTCCTGATATTCGAGATTATATAATTCCGCATACAGAAAAATCATGCTGTCGCCGTCGGAAAAAATATTCATGGGATTGGCCGTAACCAGGAGTTGATTCTTGGCCAAAGGCGCCAGGGCCGATTCGGCCGTATCTTCGATATAGGTAATTTTATGGGCCAGTTCCAGCTGGCTTAAAGCCAGACGATCTTTCACGGGTGGTTCGACCGTCAGACGATCGAAAATAAAGGCCCCCTGGCTTTTACTGGTAACATCTATGACCGTTAACACGGCCTGATATATCCCCGGCGGGGCCATAATGGAAAGTTTATTAAACAACTTTATATCCCGGCGGAACATCTCGGTACTGTCTGCAACCCGGGTATAGAAAATGGTCGCCGCCGAATCGAGAGCATTACCCAGGGTGTCCTTCATGGTGATATCGGCGTAAATAATAGCCTGAAAATAGGCCCCGCTATCAGAGGGGTAAAAAGAAAACTGATTGCGGTTGACGGAAAAAGGGAATTCAATATAGGCTGAATCTCCGTCCAGGGGATCATTAAAAATATTTACCCCGGCCTGGATATTTATCGGCTCCGCGCCCGCCGGGGCCGCCAGAAAGATGCAAATCAGCAAGACCGCCCCGAGAGATTTTTTTGTCATATTCATTCCCTTCCCATTACCGCCTCAATGGCGTATTCCGTCATATGGATATTGAAGCACAAAATCATTGTTTCCCCAGTCATCGACAAAGAGAAACTCCCGGACTTGATTTCCGGAATGATAATAATACCAGATCTGGTAAGCCTTATTCTCCAATTCGAAAGGATGGTCCTCGATTTGGTCGGGCGAACCGTAGGTTATATAAACCATGCCTCGATCCGTCCGCCATCCTTCTTTCCTCATTATTGAAAAATTATCGGTGGCGAATTCGACTCTTCGATAGTAATCCTCCCGGGCCTCATTTTCGGGAGTCCCCGGGGTGGGGTCTTTTGCCTCCCAGAAGGCCTGCCATTGGCGAAGCCGCGCCTGGGCATCGGGCGCTTTCCGGATATTATCCAATTCCTTATTGGAGGCGATGTACTTGAGCATTTCCACGGCGCTCTCCGGGTCGTTCAGAATCATGGCCTGCGGGCTCCAATAGACACGGAAATCGCCCTGGACTTTATCGACATCGCGCCCCCGTCGGCTGCGGAGATATACGGACAGGCTATATTCGCCGGCTTTGAGATCGCGAAAGGGGACCACTTTCAAGTGACGGCTGACGCCGGAATTTAAAAAGACCGTGGTATCCGATTGATACGCAAGATTGAGTCGACTGTCGTTTATCTCGATATGCATTTGAATTTCATCGAGCGAATCCTTGCCCTGATAAACTTCAAAATAGGCCTTAAGGACCGAAGTCGTATCGCCGCCGTAGACGCGGGCGACATCCGGAATCAGGGTCATGCCGTCTTTATAAAAAACAGCGTCCGTCGCCGCCGAATCGAAAGTATGCAGGAACTGGATGCCGGATAATTGAGGATTGCGGTTATCATATCGCGTTAAATCCAATTTCATTTCCCGGCTGATATCGCGCTTGGCATTTAGATCCGTGAGTATCCCGACCACCTTATACTTATCCGGCGGTAGCGAGAAATCCATCTGCCCGATCCGGTAGTCGCGCGCCGAAAGGGTCCGGAAATAATCAGGCGTGATGATCTGCTTCCGTATGGTTTTACTGTCGAGGGGGCGATCCTTGCGGTCGTAGACGGTAAAATTCAGTTCATAATCGCCGCGAAAATTATCACCGTCGCGAACGAACAGGATATCGCTGTTATAAACGCGATAATATAACTCCACATTGTTCTTTGCGATCGAATCGGCCTTAAATTCGGCAAAGTCGGTATTGAATTTGGGCCGGGCTGAATTGTGCCGCGAGGTATAAATATCCTGGGAAACAACTCCTCCCCCCAGAATAAGAATAAAGCCGATAACCGTTATTAAGCGCATTTTACCTCTATATTCTTTATATATTATACCTTCTAATTTATATAGACGTTTGGGCTTGGGCAATAATCAAAAACGATTATTCATAGCGCAGTGATTCTATGGGGTCGACCCGCGCCGCCCGATAGGCGGGATACATACCAGCGGCCAGACCGACCGAGACCGCCACCGCAAATCCCAGAATGATAAAAAAGGCCGAGATGCTGAAAGGCAAAGGGCTGACCATACCTATGAGAAAAGATGTCCCGGCCCCAAATATTATCCCGAGCACACCCCCGGTTCCCGATAGAGTCATGGCTTCAATTAAAAACTGCCAGAGAATATTGGATTTTCGAGCCCCGATCGCTTTTCTGACCCCGATTTCGCGCGTTCGTTCCGTAACCGATACCAGCATGATATTCATCACACCCACGCCGCCGACCATGAGGCCCACGGAAGAAATGACTATCATGGCCAGGTAAATATACTGGGTGATGTTACCCACCATTTCCCTTATATTTTCCTGACCGAAAATGGCAAAGTCATTTTCTTTTTCATAAGGCACTTTACGAACCTGCCGCAAAACCACGATTATTTGTTCCTCGGCGGTTTTTATCAGTTCCGGGGAGCGGGCGCTGACGGTCAACATGAGGGCCTTATCCCAGGGGACCATTTTCTGCTTTGTGGCCAGGGGTATCAGAACCAGGTTGTTGCCATTGTCGTCGAACAGGGTTTCTCTTTTCTCCGTAACTCCGATAACAACGAAACGATAATTGTTGATTCTGATTTCCTTATCAATCGGATATTCTCCCGGAAAAAGAGCCTCCTTGACATCGGCGCCGATAATACACACCTGGGCCCGCGTTTCTTCGTCGGTCAGGCTGATAAAACGCCCGGCCTCCAACCGCGTGTTATGAACCTTTTGATAATCCGGCCAAACGCCCACGATGGCGGGCCGATTGGCTTTATTTCCTTTATACTTAATGACATTGCCGCCGGCAGTCCGGTGATAAAAATTCTCCGGAGAAACCCCGGAGACGGCGGGACAATTCTCCCGAACGGCAATAGCCTCATCGGTGGTCATATCCTTGCGGTTGCGTTCCTCGTCGGATAAATCTTCATAATCCGTATTCGGCGCATATTTGGTTACGAAGAGGATATTGCTTCCCAGATCGTTTATGGACTGCTGAACGGCGTTGTCCAGCCCCTGGACCAGCGAAGTCATGGCGATAACCGACCAGACTCCTATCAGAACCCCCAGAATTGTCAGGAAGGCGCGCAATTTATTGGCCCTGATGGAATCCAGGGCCATCAGAATACCCTCGCGAAATTCTGTCAGACCCATCATCAGTGGCCCCTATTCGTAGCGCAGCGATTCAATGGGATCCACGCGGGCGGCGCGGTAAGCCGGGTATATTCCGGCTACCAGTCCTACCGAAACCGCCACCAGGAATCCCAAGGAGATAAAAAATATGGAGACATTGAACGGCAGAGGCGTCAGAGCGCCCATCAGAAGGGCCGTGGCAATTCCGGTCATTATTCCCAATACCCCGCCTGTCCCGGAAAGAGTCATGGCCTCAATCAAAAACTGCCAGAGAATATTAGTGCGGCGGGCCCCGATCGCCTTTCGGACACCGATTTCGCGGGTCCGTTCCGTTACCGATACCAGCATGATATTCATCACGCCGACACCTCCCACCATGAGACCGACCGAAGAAATTACTATCATGGCCAGGTAGATATATTGGGTGATATTGCCGACCATTTCTCTTATATTCTCCTGCCCGAAAATGGCGAAATCGTTGTCCTCACCATATGGTACACGACGAACCTGCCGCAAAGTTACAGTTATTTCTTCTTTGGCCTGCTCCAATTGATCGGCGGATAAAGCGCTTACCACCAAAGTCAGGGCTTCATCCCAGGGATAAAGTTTTTCAAAAGTTTCGAGAGGGATATATAGTTTATTGTTCTCGCCGTCATCGAACATGGATTCCTGCTTTTCCCTGACACCTACGACCGTGAAGCGAACATTATTGACACGGATTTCCCGGTCGATCGGGTCTTCGTCCGGGAATAATGCCTCGCTGACATCCGGCCCCAGAACGCAGACATAGGCACGCGTGGCATTATCGACGTCGCTAAGAAAGCGGCCATAGGAGACCGACAGGCTGTGGACTTTCTGATAATCGGGCATAATCCCGACCACGGCCGGGCGATTGGCCTTGCGCCCCTTATATTTTACGACATTTCCTCCGCCGCTGAATCCCCAAAAATGGTTTTCCGGCGAGACCGCCTTGACCGACGGACAATTGAGGCGGATAGCCTCGGCTTCCACGGCCGTCATAAATTTCCGGTTCCGCTCCTCTTCGGTCAAATCCTCCCAATCAGTCCCCGGTCCGAAACGATCGACATAAAGAACGTTACTGCCCAGATTATTGATGCTGTCCTGGACGGCGTTATCGAGACCCTCTATAAGCGAGGTCATGGCAATGACGGACCAAACCCCAATCAGGACCCCCAAAATGGTCAGGCCCGAGCGGAATTTATTGGCGGTAAGGGAGCTGAATGCCAGCAGGACCCCTTCGCGAAGCTCCACCACCGTCATATTTATTCCCTATTCGTAACTTAAAGCTTTTACGGGTTGCAGGCGAGCCGCCTTCATGGCCGGATAGATTCCGAAAAACAATCCGACTCCGGTCGAGATTGCCAGACCGATAATGATGGCCGAAACGGAAGGCGTCATATTAAAATTCATCAGACTGATCAGGATTTTCCCGAGAATGACCCCGATGGCGATACCGATAATTCCGCCGCCGAGCGATAATATCAGCGATTCATAAAGGAATTGTGAAAGGATATCCTTTTGCCGGGCCCCGATCGATTTCCGTATCCCGATTTCACGGGTTCGTTCCGTAACCGAGACCATCATGATATTCATGATTATTATCCCGCCCACGATAAGAGCAATGGAGGATATCCCGACCAGCCCGAAACGAAGAAACTTGGTGATCTGGTTAAGCGCCGCCAGGATGGCGTCGGCGGTGACCATGCCGAAATCGTCATTCTTGTCAAAGGGAACATGGCGACGAGCCCTTAATATAACCCGGACTTCATCCATGGCCTGCTCCAGGAGGGCAACCGATTTGGCCTTTACGGCGATATCGATATTTTCGTCGAAATACGCGAAATCCCTTTCATACGCCAGATATGGAATAAAAACCAGACGGTCGCTGTCGGAGTTGAAGGTCGACCCGCGTTTTTTGGCAATACCGATGATTTCATATTTGATATTATTCAATTTTATGGTCTTGCCGATGGGATCGAGTCCGGGGAATAATTCCTCCTGGATTGTAGTCCCGATAAAGACCACCCGCCGCCGCGAATGATCCTCTTCCAGGGAAAAATACCGGCCCTGATCCACCTGGATATCGATGATTTCTATATAAGAGGGCGAAGTGCCGATGATATATACCCGGCGCAATTTCTTATCCAGGTATTTAACCTCGGCCTGGGCCACGACCTCTACCGAAGTTTTCTCGCAATTAACGCAGCCTTCTTCGATGGCCTGCACATATTCGTATTTCAATGGACGGCGTTTTAGCGCCTCCAGGAATTCTTCTTCACTGGTGATAAGACCAAACCGGGAAACCTGAAAGGCGGTCGGCCCGAATACCTCCAACTCCGCCGCAATGGATTGCCCCAATCCGTCCAGAGCGGAAATAATCGTTATGACCGAGGTCACGCCGATTATTACACCCAGAAGCGTCAGCAGGGTTCGCATGCGGTTTGCCTTCAGGGCGTTAGCCGCCATCTTAATAATTTCCCAGATAATCATAACTTGGAACCGTTGGCGACCTTTTCCTTCTCGGTAATCTTTTCGTCGCTGGCGATAACACCGTCGCGGATAAAAATCACGCGATCGGCAAAGGTGGCGATTTCCCGTTCATGGGTAACGATTATAATCGTATTCCCCTCTCTATGAAGACGGGAAAACAACTGCATGATTTCATCACCGGTTTTGGTATCGAGATTTCCGGTCGGTTCATCGGCCAGTAGAAGCGATGGGCCATTAACCAGGGCGCGGGCCACGGCCACTCTCTGGCGCTGACCACCCGATAATTCGTTGGGTTTATGGTGCATGCGGTCGGCCAGATCGACTGCTTCCAGGGCTCGGGACGCTTTAGCCTTGCGCATATCCTTGGGCGTCCCATTATAAATCAAGGGGAGTTCCACGTTGTGAAAGGCCGAAGCCCGGGGCATGAGATTAAAAGTTTGAAAGACGAAACCTATTTCTTTATTACGAATTCGAGCCAGTTCGTCGTCGTTCATACTACTGACACGATTCCCATTAAAGAGGTACTCGCCCTGGGTGGGCGTATCCAGACACCCTATCAGATTCATCAAGGTCGATTTCCCCGAACCGGAGGGCCCCATAATGGCCACATAGTCGCCCTTGTTGATGGTCAGGGTAACCCCCCTTAAGGCATGGACTTCAACCGTCCCCATCTTATAGGTTTTCCATAAATTCCGGGTTTCAATCAGGGCCATTTTACATACCCGCTTTCGGTTTTTCCTCTATCTGGACACGATCGCCGCTCTTGATGGTCCGCAGCGTTCGGAACGGTCCCGTGACCACCGTATCCTGTTGAGAAAGTCCGCTGATGATTTCGATATTCTTCTGGTCGGCGATACCGGTCGTCACTTCCAGAAATTTGGCAGCCCCATCACGGATGACAAAGACCCCTCTGACTTCCTTTTTCTGGGAATCATCGGCTGAAGTCGAAGTATCACCCTGGTCGGAGGCAGCGTGAACCGAGGCCACCAGCCCCCCGGAAGTGTCCGAAGTATCGGATTTGCCGGCCAGGGAATCCGCCATGGGATTACGCATGACGATTGCCCCGTAAGGAACCGTCAGCGCCCCCTTGCGGGTATTGGTTTCAATATCGACCGTGGCCGACATACCCGGCCGGATATTTTCGTGAGCCTTTTCGAATAACACCTTAACTCGAAAATTGGTCGTTTGATCCTGGGTCCCGACACCCGACATGACCGCCGTATTTCCGATTTCTATAACCTCGCCTACAAAAACGGTATCCGGGAAGGCATCAACTTCAATTTTGGCCGCCTGACCCTGACGGATTTTTATTATTTCTGTCTCATCGACATCTACCTGCACCTCAAAAGCCGCCAGATTGGAAATGGTCATCAGAGTTTTTCCCTGCGTAAAAGAGTTTTGCGCAGGCGCAATCTCCCCCACTTCCGCATCGAGGAAAGTGATTACGCCGTCCATGGGGGCTCGAATACTGGCCTTTTCCAGATTATCCAGGGCCTTTTCATAGTACGCCCGGCTCTGACTGGTTTGACTCAACATGGCCTCATGCGAATATTTGTAATTCAAGAATGCGTATTCGGCGTTTTTGTACGAAGTCTCCGAGGTCAATTGCCGCTCGAACAATTGCTTCTGACGGTCGAATTCCTCTTTGGCCTGAAGGTAAATCGCCTCCGATCCGGAGGTGCGCGATTCCATTTCCTGGAGACTGAAACGGGCCTGCTCGACATCTTTCTGTAACTGCACCGTGTCCAGAAGCACCAAAAGCTGCCCCTTTTTGGCCGTCTGCCCTTCCACCACCGGAAGATTGATTATCTTGGCGGTGACTTCGGCGGTAATATTGACCTTAGTCCGCGGCTGAACATACCCGGAGGCGGAAACCTCTTCGTTGAGATCCTGGGTTTTTACCGGTTCCACCGTCACGCTGGTCTTCTGTTCACCCCCGGTTTGAAAGAAGGCAATGAGGATTATTGCCACCACCAGGACCAATCCCCCAACCAGGAGGACTTTTTTCTTTTTTGTCATTGCCATACTTTCCCCTATCTCAATTATAGCTTATCTCACGCCCATGGCGTTTTCCAGGGCCGCCACGGCCAGATTGAAATCAAACTCCGATTGAATCTTATCGTTTTGCGCCGTTATCAGACTGACCTGCGCATCCAGGAGTTCAAGGATAGTGGCCGCGCCCAGATTATACTTTTCCTGAACCAGGGTCATATCTTCCCGGGCCGCCCCTTCATTCTCCAGGGCCACATTCAACTGCTCGGCCGCTTTCTTCATATCCAGATATGATTTCTTGATATCCAGGGCCACGGCATTTTTCTGGTAATAATATTCCGCCCGGGCATTATTAAGACCAACCTTGGCCGAAGAAAGCGATCGTTCGCGGACAAAGTTATCGAATATGGTCCAACTCACCGAAGTCGAAATAGACCAACTGCCGTCTTCTTTATTTAAGGATTTGACTTCATGCCAGAATTCATTGCCGTATCCTTTGGAGAAACTGACATCAACCCGCGGCAGGTAATCGCCGTAGGCCGACCAGCGGCCGTACTTAGCGGCCGTCATGCTTTTTTCAGCGGCGAGGAATCCGGGATGATGGGCCATGCCGAATTTAAGGGCCTCATCCTCGGTCCCGCTGTAATCGCGACCTTTATAGTCGGTCGAAAACTGAATATCGGAATTCACGTCGACCCCGATTATATAGGCCAGATCGGCTAAGGCCTTTTTGACGCCATTCTCGGCCTCTATTAGACTTAAACGATCATTACCGTATTGAACCCGGGCCTTGAGAACATCAGACTTCGACGCCGAACCGACCTCGAATTTCGACTCCGCCAGTTTTAGTTGTTCTTCGCCGCGTTTGACGGCCTCGTCCTGTATTTCGTTGATTTTCAATGCGGCCAGATAAGCGAAATAATAGGTTTTGACGGTAAAGGCCAAATTTTGGCGGGATTGCTCTTTAAGGTAATTATAATAGGCTTTATCGGCCCGGGCGCCAAGGTAATTGAATATATTCTGTCCGCCATCAAAAACCGTTAAACCGGCATTCAAGGAAAGACCATAACTCTTGGAAATTCTATAATAACTCGTATCAAAGGTCAAATCATCGATCCGGGTAATTCTCATTTGATCCGTCAAGGCATTGTCCTGGGATACCCTCCCCCCCACCGACAGGGACGGCAAAAACTGGCCGGCCGCGCTCCACAAACCGGCTCCGGCGACACGGGCGCTCCCCTCGGCGCGAATAATATCGGGGTGATTTTTCAAGGCCATTTCCAGGCATTGTTCCAGATTATAGACTTCAGCGGCGACACCATTGCACAGGCCACCGGCCAAGATAATTATTGCATATACTATCAGGCGAAACGGACGCATTCTCATTCTCCTTATTATCCTTAATAAATCAGGCCACCGGCCATCATATATTTATTTAAGAGGGCCACAACCACGATAAAGACTAACCAAACAGGAATTAAAACCGCGGCAAAGCGACCCGGCTTCATTTTATACACGACTCCCAGGCCGATGACAGTCACAATTATTCGCCAGACAGAGAAAATATCGATTTGGCGAAACAGATAAAATAAAAGGGATCCGTCGTCGGTAGGCTTCAACAACCCCAATCCTGTATATACATATGATGAGTCTTTTACCAGGATCAAAATGCTTCTGACAATATCTCCCAATATCCCGATAAGAGCGGCAAAAGCGACTACATTCATGATTGTCCAGAACCCGGCCCTGCCACCGAAGAAAAAGTTGCCGGACATCAGGCCGACGGCCGCAATAACCACCATGATTACGAAAGGAAGCAAGACTGCTATCAGGGGGTGAAACCACTTGAATTTTCCGGCATCGCGTTGTCCTTCTTCAATACGGGCGATAGTCTCATTGTATTGCTGCTCGGTCATATACTGGCGATATTGTTCCACACGTTTCATAACCGTAGGCATCATATCCCGCACGTAAATGGGCTGGGTCAGATGTCCGAAAATGCCGCCCAAAATCGCAATAATTATTAGCGGCGTCAACCAATCCAACTTGCCCGTTAGATGCGTAAACAACTGGCCGGGGTTGCTGAAGACCATTAGTATCCGGGCGACTAATCCCGGGCGCGCGGCCCCTTCTATGGGCGGCATGGTGAGGTTCTCCTGCTCCATAGTTAAACTCCTTTTATATGACGGAAAAAGTTTTTAAAGGTTGCACAATCTACGTTTTATATACCGGTCAAGACAATCAATATTCGATTCCGGGGGCGAATTTATTTCAGGTTAACGTCTTATTTCGGGAGAAGTTGCGTTCGAAATAAAAACGCCCCGCCGATTTCTTAAGGCGGGGCGTTTTCCTTCTTAGGCGAAACCTATTCTCGAATAATACTCACATGAATGGCCGGGAATCCCACCGTATTCCCGTCTACGGCCGAAAATTTATTGAACATCTGAAAAGTGGGATCACCCACGGCAAATTGATTGTGCCGGCTGGTTATGGAAACATTGGCATAGGAAGGAATCTTGCCCACCATATAGACCAGGGGAAAATTCCGTTCGTCGTCATTATAATTATCCGGTTCCAAAGTTATAAAAACGGTGCCCACGCTCGAGTTGGAATTGATGGCATCACAGAAATAAATCGAATCGACACCGGCCGGGAGGTTAAGGAGAAAATCTTCTCCCGGAACGGCAGGAACGCGGTGATTATCCGAATAGGGATTGCCGTCATCGGCATCCCGGAAACTCTTGAATCCTCCGGTCGTAATCAAACCGCCGGTTATGGGTGACAATTCCTGATTCATATAAAAGGAGTGCCACGCCGGCTTTTGAACGGAGCCGAAGGAATTAAGGGGCTGAAGATACGGCGATAACACCCATCCCTTATAATGCCATTTTATCGAATTCAGGTCGGTACCGTCTTCATAGGACTCCAGAAATTTATCTACCCGCAGAAAAGTGCTGGTGATAAAACCGGTATAGATCAAGGTATGGTTGTAATCGACCAGGGGAAAGATTCTGAAAGTCGAATCATACGCGGTATCAACGTCGGGCGTGGGATCGATAAATTCCCCGTTGACACGATACAGCGTATCCGGCCGATAAAGGGTAATGGTGGTATCGTGGGCCGCGCCGCTGATATTTACGGGAAACCTCACGAAGTCGAATTGATAGTATTTGTGGACAAAAGAATCCAGAATCAGGGTATCCGTCAATTGATAACTGGAATCAATAATCAGGCGACGACGCGTAATCTGAAGGGTGTCCAGGGTTTCCGCCAAAAGGGCGATTTCTAGGGTATCCGCGACACCCTCCGGGCCCTCGGGATAAAAAACCCAGAAAGTATCGGCGTCTATGACGTCGATATAGGTGAAATCATAACCCAAAAGCGTATCCAGGACTTCAGTGGAATCGACACATCGTCCGAATTGATACTGATTGCAGTCCCAATAGCTGGTATCGCCGACGACTGTATCAAGAATCAAATCCCGGGATATGGTGTCCCTGCCGGCGACAAAGCGGAACTGAACGTTGAAGGTATCCGCGTAGCGGATGGAATCATAAATATATTCCGTAAACCAGATTCCGCTGGCGTCATGGCTATTAGAATTGGAATCACTCGGCGTTTCCACGCAGAAAAAGCCCGTCGCCAGCCATAAATCCAGAGGAAATACCAATTTAACCGGCGATTCCACGGGATTAACCAGCGTATCCTGGAGCATTATCGGCCCGACCGAATCGAGGGAGGACGTGGCTTGAGTCGGGAGGTCATCACGACGCTCAATGGAAACGGCCAAATAACGGTAAAAGGGATCGAGAACATCATAATTGACATTCCAAATGGAATCGACACGATTGGAATCCAGATCATAAAAGCCGAATAACTCGTTATTCCAGATAAAACTCCCGATAGAATAAGCCTGCGGATTCACCAGCATGGAATCAATTACCCAAAGATGGTAGACATAATCAGCCGGCAATGTGGGAAGCCTTTCGGGTTTAAGAACCAGTTTGGTCGCGGAAACCGGCGCCACGACATCGTCGGGTTGCGAACAACCGATAAACTGAACGATTACCACGGCGGCTAAGATGGCGATCAGGAAGCATTTATATCGCCGGAACATAGTTTTTAAATCCTCCTCAATTACCTTGCCTGAAATTATTAAGCGATTATACCCCAAAGAATTCCGGCTGTCAAGCCAATTTTGCATTTTTCCCCCGCCTTAAAATTTTCAAGGGTCATCTCCATATTATAAAGAAATGACGTTGATAACCGATAATTTGACTAATCGTTAATCCCTTTTTAATAAAGGATTTCTGGTTTGAAAACATGTCCCAAATGCAAGGCTGAAAATCTGCTTGAGGGGGCCCGATTTTGTGCCGTTTGCGGCGCGGAGTTGGAGACGCCGGATAGCATTGCCCCACCCAAGAGAAATATCGAGCCCGAAGAGAGGCTCGATTTTGTAATAACGGAAGCCTCCGGCACCTCGGCACCCCAGCTGTTCGGAAACGAAAAACAAGACCAGAAATCGGTCGAAAAAGAAGAGGGTATCGAGATTAAAAGTCCGGCCAATTTAATGGACCCGGCCGTGGGAGCCGAAACCACGCCTCCTCTGAAATTGGCGGATATCCCGCCCGATTTTCCCGGGACCCGGCCGGATGATTCCGATTCCAGTTTGGAGACGGAAAATAATTTCATCCCGCCCCCGGCTTATGATGAAAATCAAGGATCCGTCGAAGATGTCCCTGGAGAACCGATTTCTCGAAACGAATCCGGGGAAGATGCCAATCAGGTGCAATTACCGACCCCGCCAAAGTTGGCGGCTGTCGTTACCCCGCGAGTATCCACCGCCTGGCAAGCCGACAACACCCCGCGGCCGCTCCGGGAATTTCCCGGCGAAAAAAGAGAAAAAACCGAGACGGGCAAATTGCCGCCCGAGGCGGAGGCGAATCAATTAACACCTATCGATGATCCCTCCCTGCATCAGCCCGAGGTCAAGAAATCGACCAAGATGCGCGGTTTGGCCTATTTTCATAATAATTATATCAAGGTGGTGGGCCAACCTTACCTTCATGAAAACGACGAAATCATAATCAACGAAAAGCCCTACCTGCTGCGGCCCATGAAACTTTCCAACCGGTTTAAAATGGGAGCCCTGGCGGCAGTCTTTGTCATCGCATTGGCGACGGTGGCGTCATTTTTCATAAGTCCCACCACGGGCGGCGACGGCGAAATTATCGGCGTCATATTAAACGAATACGGCCAGCCATATGTGGGCGGCGCCCAGGTGACCATTTCGGAATTAGGGAAACGAACCAGTTCCAACGCCCAGGGATTTTTCAGATTCGAAGACGTTCCCACCGGAACCTATGAATTTGTCTATGAGATGAGCGGCCGGGTGGGCAAAGGAAACGCCACCATTGTCGGCGGCCAGATATCCATGATGACCTTCGGCAATCTGCAGGGACGGCAACCGGCGCGTGCCACCGAGACCGTCTCAACGCCGACAAGAGAAAATCAGGCCCAGACTCCCCCCACACCGGTGAAGCCTGCCGCCGGTTCCCCATCCGCGAAAAGTTCGTCAACCTCATCCTTCGGAAAAATTAAACTGGAGTCCAATATCGAGGACGCCAAATTTTCGGTGGACGGCAAAGTCCTTGGGGCCGGGAACAATACCTATGCCCGTATCACTCCGGGAAATCATAAAATCCAGGTCTCCAAGGATGGTTATTCCGATCATGTGGAAGTGGTTTCGGTGGAAGCCGATAAGACCACCAACATCAAGGCCATTCTTTCGCCCAGGGTGACCGCGGAAAAGGCGAAAACGGCCGAGGACTACCTGGCCGAAGGTAATGCGGCTTACTCCAAGGGCCAGAATCAGGCCGCCGTGGCTTCATATACCAAGGCCCTAGAAATGTCCCCCAATTTGATTGAGGCCTATGAAAAAAGAGCCGCCGGTTACGGACGTTTGAATGATAAAGGCAAGGCCGCGGCCGATAATATCCGCCTTGGCGAAATTTATAGGATGAAGGGCCAGCCGGATAAGGCCGTTCAATACTTCACTACCGCCGAAAACCTCGATGCCGGCAACAAACTTGCCCTGGTGGGTCGGGCCGGGGCTCGGTTGGATAGAAACGAATATCGCGCCGCCGCCGTTGATTACCTGGCGGCAGTGGAAATGGATGAGAACTTCTACCCGGCCTTACTCGGCGCCGGGATATGCGAATATAAACTGGGCAAAAATAAAAGTGCCGACAAATATCTAAAAAAGGCCAAGAAGGTTAATCCTTCCGATCCTTTCGTCTATCATTACATGATGCTCAACTATGTTGCCGATGATGATATCAAGAATCTCCGCAAGACCTTCTCGGAATTCAAGACAGTGGCCAGTCCCGCAGAATTGAACGACTTTCAATTGGCCAATCAGTTCGAGCCGGTCCGCCGCCTCATAAAGGATGAGGAATAAAGATGAGCAGTAAACTGAATTGCTGGGAATATCTCAACTGCGGCCTGGAACCGGGTGGAATATTTTCAAAAATTCACGGCCCCTGCCCTATTCCACAAATGATGCGTCATGACGGCGCCAACGGCGGTCGCGGCGCCGGGAGAGTCTGCTGGGAGGTCATGCCCAAATTATCCCGGGAACAGCATCTGATTTGCCGCAATCGCTGGCAATCTTGCGTCAACTGCCGCTTTTATGCCAGGGTCTTAAGAGAAATCGAATGCCCCGCGGTGGAATCCGAGGATATTAAAACCCCTTGACCTGCCAAACCAGTTTCCTTGAAAAAGGCCGGGAAAAATGAAAATTTTCCTGGCCTATTTCGTTTATTGGGTATAATGATTGGATTATAATAGCGATTCACCACTCTTGGAGGAGCAAATGGCCCTTTATCCGAAATACTTTTACTTAATAATTATGTTCTTTGCTTTTGCGGGTATCATAACCATCCCGGTCGGCGCCACAGAAACACCTCTCAAAGCGGAGTCACCCTTGGTTCATCCTCCCGACATCGCCAATTTCATGCAGATAGGAATTAACCAGTCCCCCGATTACAGCGAGTCGGACTCTTTATTATTTTTTATCGGCAATATGAGCGGGACCGACCAGGTTTATCGCCTCGACAGCACCGGGTGGCCATACCAGTTGACCGTTTTTGAAGATGGCGTCGATTGGTTCGAACTTTCTCCCGACGGTCGCCAGGCGGTCGTGGGGGTTTCCCGGGGTGGCTCTGAACAGTCGCAATTGTACCTTATGGAGACAGCGGGCGGCCAGACGAATCAATTAACCGCTAACCCGGAAGTTCAATACGGCTCGGTGGCATGGAAACCCGACGGCAGCGGATTCTATTACCGCAGCAATAGCGATAAGCCCCGGGATTTTAAAATTTACTGCAGAGACCTGCTGTCCGGCGAAGATACTCTGGTTTTCGACATGGAAGGTAGCAATTCCATAGGCGATATATCCGCCGATGGCCGTTATATGATAATTGGCCATTATTACTCAAATATCTCCAATGATTTATTCCTGCTTGACCTTGCCGACGGCCGTTCGCGTAAAATCACGCAGGGGGGCGAGGATTTCGAATATGATTACCCCTACCTTACCGCCGACAATAAACAGATATATCTCGTAACCAACAATACTCCCGACGGAATCCGGCGGGCCGCCTCATTGGATATCGCCACCGGTAAATTGGATATTTTAGAGCCGGGAACTCCCTGG
This sequence comes from Candidatus Zixiibacteriota bacterium, assembly GCA_041752195.1. GTDB lineage: Bacteria > Zixibacteria > MSB-5A5 > GN15 > PGXB01 > JBGSHP01. The sequence goes on from JBGSHP010000034.1 coordinate 28,023, forward strand.
GAAATTGATTTGCTGACCATGTCTTCAGAGCGGCGCTACCTGGTGCGCATTGCCAATGAAGAAGGGTATTCCTCGGTGATTATTTTTGACCATGTAAATCGCCAAAAACTCCCCGCCCCGGAATTCAAAGGGAGAATTAAAAATATTGAAATGCTTAATAATGGAACGCTGATCTTTACCGGCGACAGCCCCTCCCGAACACAGGATATTTATTCCTGGGATACGAACCGGGCGCACTTAAAACAACTCACTTTTGCCACCTATGCCGGAATCGATCCGGCCGGATTTTCCGAACCGATACTGGTAAAATACCCCTCCTTTGACGGTCTCGAAATCCCGGCCTTTCTATACCTGCCGTCGAATTATAAAGGCGGCCCGATACCTTTTATAGTCTATGCTCACGGCGGACCGGAAAGCCAGTTTCGACCGGCATTTATCCGTAATTTTCAATACTTTGTTGAGAATGGGCTGGGTATTTTGGCTCCCAATATCCGGGGCTCCTCCGGATATGGAAAGGATTACTTAAACCTCGATAATTACAAAGACCGCCTTAATTCCATAAAAGACATAAAAGCCGGAGTTGATTTTCTGCTCGCCAAAAACTACTCGGCCGGGGGAATGGTGGGAATCACCGGCGGCAGTTACGGCGGTTATGTCGTCCTGGCCTCTATCACGGAATATCCCGATTTATTTGCGGCGGCCGTAAGCCAGGTCGGGATCGCCAACTTTGTCACATTTCTGCAAAACACTAAAGATTATCGCCGCCACATTCGGGAAGCCGAATATGGGCCATTATCGGATACGGCTTTCTTAAGGGCCATCTCCCCCCTTCATAAAGCCCACCTGATTAAAACCCCGCTCCTGGTAATTCATGGAGAAAACGATCCCCGGGTTCCGGTGGGTGAGGCCCGACAAATAATCAAGGCGGTTAAAGACAACGGCGGGAAAGTCGATTCCCTGATCTTTCCCGATGAAGGGCACGGCATCAATAAGCGGGAAAACATGATTACGGCCTATCGAAAAATAGCGGAGTTTTTTCTGGGCTATTTAAAAGGGAGGCCTTAGACCGGCGAAGTTTGGGGTTATTCGCCGATTAACTTGATTATCACCCGCTTTTTTCGGCGTCCGTCGAATTCGGCGTAATATACCTGTTGCCAGGGACCAAAATCAAGTTTTCCCCGGGTTATGGGAATTATAACCTGATGCCCGACCAGCAGATTTTTCAGGTGGGCGTCGCCATTGTCCTCACCGGTGCGGTGATGCCGGTAGTCGACGCCCTGGGGCGCTAATTTCTGAAGCCATTCGTCGATATCGGCGATAAGGCCATCTTCGGCGTCATTTATATAGACCCCGGCCGTGATATGCATGGCCCCCACCATCGCCAACCCTTCTTTTATTCCGCTTTTGGCCAGGGCTGTTTCCACCTCGGCGGTTATGTTTATATATTCGCGACGTTGAGAAGTCTTAAATTCCAGGTATTCGGTATGGCTTTTCATCACCGGTTAATATCAATCCAGCACTCGATGGAATATTTGTCTTTAAGTTCTCCGGCAAGTTGTTGGGCCTCTTCACGAGTGGCAAAAGACCCCAATCTCAGGCGATAAATGGTCCCCGAAGCCGAGGAAACTTCGGTAATAAACGGCTCATATCCGCGCGTTTTATAGATTTGGGCCAGATTTTCGATATTTTCCCGGTTTTGTCCGGAACCGACCTGGACCGTGAATCCGCCAGGCTGTGGGGTCGAAACCGGCGTGGCAATAAATTCCTGCCGGGGTATGGTCGTGGATACCGGCGCCTTTGCCACGACACCGCTCGCCGTGTCATTCGCGGCCATGCTGTCGCCTATAATGTCGTTATTTTCGGCCTCCAGAACTTCCTTTTCCAGCTGATCTACCTCATCTTTGTCCTTATTACACCCCACCCACGAAATCAGCACCAATAACGACAACAAGACGACCAGATAATTCCTTTTCATCATATCCTCCATCCCTCAATTTTATTTTTATAATTGGCGGGAGGGGGACTTTTGTCAAGTTAAAACGAACCCCCGAATATGCCATCAGCCGGAGATTTTATATTGAATTTGAAACCAATAATGCGTAAGATGATATAATCATACAGGAAGCAGTTATGAAATATTACAAAAATATTCTTGAAGTCATAGGGCGGACACCCCTGGTGCAGATAAATAACGGTCGGCCGAAAGGCGGCCCGCTGCTATTGGGGAAGTTGGAAACTCTTAACCCGTGCGCATCGGTAAAAGACCGGATGGCTTTTTATATCCTGACCGAGGCCATGAGAGAAGGCGTCCTGAAGCCCGGAGATACCATCGTGGATAATTCCTCCGGCAATGCCGGGGCCGCGTTTGCCATGGTCGGCACGGTGCTCGGCCTGCATGTGATTATAACCGCTCCGGCCAAGACCAGTAAAGAAAAAATCGACGCCATCAAGGCCTTCGGCGCGGAAGTCATAATTTGTCCCGATACTGACCACGACGACCCCGAGGGCTACTATATGAAAGCCCGAAACCTGGCCCAGAAACATGGCTATTTTCACTGCAACCAATACCACAGCCAGGTAAATGTGGAGGCTCACTATAATTCCACGGGACCGGAAATATGGGAAGATACCGAGGGGGAAATAACCCACTTCGTAGCCGGAATCGGTACCGGTGGAACCATGTCGGGAGTGGCCCGCTACTTAAAAGAGAAAAATAAAAATATCTTGACCGTGGCGGTGGATCCCCTGGGGTCTATTTTCGGCGCCTATATTCAAGAACGGAAAGAAACCGAGGCTTCGTCATATAAAGTGGAGGGGATCGGAACCGATGTGATTACCGGAGCCCTGCACGCCGACGTTATCGATCAGGTCATAACCGTTTCCGATGCCGAATCATTTGAGACAGCGCGGAAGCTGGCCCGCGAAGAGGGCCTGCTTGCCGGGGGCTCGGCCGGAACCGCGGTGTTCGCCGCCCGTCAGGTGTGCCAGAAGTTGGATGAAAGAAATATCGTTGTCGTGATAATCCCTGATTCCGGTTTCAAATATCTTAGCAAGTGCTTCAATGACGTCTGGATGAAAGAACAGGGATTCCTTAGCGAGAGAGCGGAGGTCGTGAGAAAATGATGGGACGATTTTTAAGATGGACCCGGCCGATATTGATGGTTCTGCTATTAATCCCCGTCATTGCTTTTGGCCGTGATGCCGGTGTTCCGGAAATTCATGCCCCGGAACCATTCTGGGACTACGGCGTCGTCCCCATGGACTACAACCTGGTTCATTATTTCAGAATTGAAAATAAAGGAACGGCCGACTTGCATATTCATAGGGTTTACAGTAATTGCGATTGCACGGCCGCGGGTATCAATGATACTATCATTCCCCCCCGGGGATTTGCCCTGGTGCGTGTCGATTTTAAAACCACCGACTATTATGGGAGTAAAATTCGCGATATTTCGGTCGAATCAAATGATCCCCAAATGCCGCTTTTGCGATTGGAATACGGCTCCAATATCGGGGACTTGCCCACTAACATCGGCGTGGCGCCCCAGTCTTTATTTTTCCTTCCTGCGAATAAGGCAAAGGAGTTTCAACTGGTCAATAAGACCGGCCGAACCCTCCCCTTTAAACTGCTTGTCGAGGCCGATTCATTGTTTTCGATTTCGCGCGATACCGGTAAAATTGACGGCAATGAAAGTATCCCGGTTATAATCACGGTGAACGAAAACATAAAGGCCGGGACCTATCATTCCAGCCTGGCTATAATATTCGGGGATAAAGAGCAGTTCCGAACAACATTCCCGATAAAAATTGTCCGCTTTTAGTTGTGGTTGACCTTCATGAGCCGATCCTTGAATATAAAATACTGCCTTGCAATTATTTTGCCCGATAATGTTAAATATTCAAGAAAAAAGATTAACTTTGCCTTTTAATTCCCTTGACATAACACAAACTTATTTGGATAATGTTATTGAAAATTCGAGGGTGACTCTCTGCTGTCCCTGGGTAGTTTCCTAGCCCCCTCTACCCGACCAGAGTAGCGCCCTCTTTTTTTTTTGCGTAATGGGGGAATCGTCAATTCTGACAATCACGTTTATCGGAAATTGCTACGCGGATAAGCGTCGCGAAAAACGACTTAGCCTTTGATATTTAAAAGAGGATAAAACCGCGCCACCTTACGGGAAATACCCAGGGCATCGACTGCCTCCACGACGGCATCGATATCCTTATAAGCATGTCCCGCTTCTTCTGCCAATCCGGGCAAATGTCCGGTGCGCACCAGGATACCCTTATCTTTCATTCTCTGTTTGACCGTATCTCCCCGTACGGACTTTTTGGCCTGAATTCGCGACATTACCCGCCCGGCCCCGTGCAGGGTCGAGCCAAAATATTCGCGGTCGGCGATTTCTGTTCCGCACAAAAGGGCCGAGCCGCTTTCCATGGAACCACCGACAATTACCGGCTGGCCTGACTCCCGATAGTCGCTTGGAATTTCCGGCCGCCCCGGCCCGAAAGCCCGTGTCGCCCCTTTGCGATGAACCAGGAGTTCTTCCACCCGACCGTCTATTTCGTATTTTTCGAATTTGGCAATGTTGTGAGCGACATCATAAATTGTTCTAATACCCAATTCTTCTTCACTTTTCTTAAAAATCCGGCGAAAGACATCCCGTACGCCATGCACAATCAGTTGACGATTGACAAAAGCGGCGTTGGCCGCGCAGGCCATGGCTTTTAAATAACTGCGACCTTCCTCCGAATTGATTGGTGCCGCCATCAACTCCTTATCCTTAATCCCCAAATTCAGTTGCCTGACGAATTTCTCGAAGACTCGCAGGTAATCGGTGGCAATCTGGTGTCCGAACCCCCGTGAGCCGCAGTGAATGGCCACCAAAACCTGGTTTTCGCGGTCGATTCCGAATGTCCGTGCCAATTCGCGATTGTATATATTCTCGGATGCGGCGATTTCGATTTCCAAATAATGATTTCCCGAACCGAGGGTTCCCATCTGATCGATACCCCGCGCCACAGCTTTTTCGGAAACCGCTTTATGATCCGCTCCGGCAATCATCCCCTGATTCTCGATATGTTCCGCATCTCCGGGGAGAGCATACCCTTCATCCCGACACCAGCCCACCCCTTTTTCCATAATATTGTTAAACTGGGCGCGGTTCAATTTGACATAACCTTTAGAGCCCACCCCCGAAGGAATCGTCCGGAATAATTCATTCAAGAGTTCCTCGGCCATGGGGCGAACCTCATCTAACGCCAAATTGGTCCGCAATAGCCGCATCCCGCAATTAATATCGAAACCGATTCCGCCGGGTGAGACCACGCCCTCATCGCGATTAAAGGCGGCTACCCCTCCGATAGGGAAACCGTATCCGACATGGCCGTCAGGCATACAATAAGCGTACTTTCGAATACCCGGAAGACAGGCCACATTGGTGATTTGATCAATGACTCTGTCATCGATACCTTCGATCAAGCGCGGTGAAGATAAAATCCGGGCCGGGACTTTCATCCCGCGTTTGAAATCGACGGGGATTTCCCAAATATTTTCCGACCGTTTAATAAATTGGCTATTTTTCATATGTCCAGCACCACCTCTCCCCTCCAGAAAAGGCCCTCCTTCTCAATCCTGAAGCAATAGTGGGTAATGGCCTTAACATCGACTTTCAAAGTATGTCTTAAAGGATTGATTGTCTCCCCATATAATACGGCCTGAATCTTTGGTTTTTCTTCGTCCAGATCCGTAATTTGAATCCGCCCCGGAAGAAACCTTTCGGCATCTTTATAAAAAACTATCTCGGATAACCAATCATAGTAAAGTTCCGCCAGGGAATCGGCCGCCAGGTCGATTTCAATTGACCGGATTTCTTTAAATTCTCCCGGCTCCCCGATAACCGAAATCAACCCCAGAGCCGTGTCCCGAAATAGTTCTGGCAGAGTCTGACCGCTGGCCCTTATACCGATATCGGCCGTGGTGTGAATATCGGTGAGTTCAAAGGGCATGGATCTTAGTCCTATTTTGATGAGTCGGATTCGATTTTTACGATGCAGGCGACCGGGCAAAGGCCCTGGCACCGCGGACCGCTTGGAAGATCCGCGCATTCATTACAGGTTTCGGAATTAATCACGAATATATCCCCCTCCGAAATCGATTTCGTGGGGCAGTCCATCAGGCACAATCCGCAGGCCGTGCATTCCTCTGTGATTCGTAATGCCATATATCGCCTCAATTATTAACTGAAAATAGTGAAATCCAGGGCAATACCCCAATTAAAATATCAGGAATAGACTCGAGGGCTTATTTAAGCAGAATGGCTTTGCGAACAATTCTGGAATTGTCCTGTGAAAAAACAAAAAAGTAAATTCCCGACCCGACCGGCGCGCCCCGATTATCGGTACCTGCCCAGGTGATTATTTTCGAATTTCCGGGATTTAAAGAAGTGTTAAAAACTTCCTGCCCCAATAGATTGAAAACTTGAAAAATCAGCTCGCCTTTTTTATCCGAATCCACCTGTATCGAGACGGTCGAATTGAAGGGATTGGGATAGGGCTCGCCGACACGGAAGCCGGCCGGTAGTATTTCATCATCCCCCTCGACATCCGTGGGGTTTCTGGGAATTAGTAATATATCGTAACGACATGGATAAAAATCGTCACCAAGATCTAAAATAAGGCAGGCTGATAACGAGTCTTCCGGAACCAGATAAATAAAGTCAGCCCCCTTGGTCGCCCCCGGAGAGACCACGCTGGCGTGGGTGGGAATGGGAAGCAATAGGGCATCTCCATGCCATGTGAACTCGACCGGGTAATCGCCAACATTGGTAATTTCCACGCGACATTCCCCAAAATGCCCTTCCGGAAAATTACTATTCATTTCAACCAGGGCAATTTCAAGAGGGGCGATTCTTTCCAAATTTATGGGAAATTTATCAGAAAAAGAAATGGCTTGACCATCGCATGCCTCTATCATGGCAAAGCCCGAGCGAGGCTCGGGGAAAACAACAAGGAGCGAATCCCCGACTGTCTCTCCCACGATTACCGAATTTTCAGTCAGGGTTTCTTCCATCTCTGAAAACCTGACTCGGAAAGAAAGCCCGCCGGCATCGCTTCCCTGCCAACCAAGATAGGTCAGCCCGGTCATCAAATTAAAATCAATCCGTTCCAGGGAATCATGAGTATCATGTCGCGTAAATAAATATTGTTCAAGATAGGGAGTTCCCAAGCGCCGCCCCACCACCGGCGCCGTGGGTGTCCCGGGAAGCCATTCCAGCCCCGCCCAGATATAGAACGAGTTGTTAATCGGGTAATTCAGAGAGCGCTCAATTTTTTGACTGGGCTCGGATATGGATGAATCCAGGGCAATTGTATCCAGCCACAAAATGCTGATATAATCGACCAGAAACCCGTCTGCCAGAAACATATTCATCGGCGAAAATTGATCCCCCGTCCAGACCGGGGAAATGTCTTCGTTCATTAAATAAGTAGAAATCGTCTGGATATAAACCGGAGGCATTATATCGAACCCGGTAAATAAAGACCAGTTTTTATCCTCAATACCGGGGATCCCACCCTGCAAAGGCGGCGCGAGATCGTTTCCGGCGTGGACTTGGTGCCTTCCCGGATAAAACCAATACAGCTCGAGCCCTCCCGTACCGTCAGAATAGATAATTGGTGAGAAGGGTTTTTCCAGAGCGCAAAGATTACCGGTAGAAATAAATATAATAGAAATTAATAGAAGTCCCCGTGTGATGACCCTGCCAGACATTTTCTTATTCTCTGCCGCCGCTTATGGGGATAATTACGGCAATGAAGGGGGGATTGTCAAGGGGGCCAATAAAAAAAGGCGGCTTCCGGACTCGAACCGGAGAATAGAGGTTTTGCAGACCTCTGCCTTACCACTTGGCTAAGCCGCCTAATAAATAAAGCGGGAAACGAGACTCGAACTCGCGACAGCCACCTTGGCAAGGTGGTGCTCTACCAACTGAGCTATTCCCGCTTAGACTTTCAGGTTATAAAATATATATCGGATTTTCCTTTTGTCAACTTTTTTGGCTAACGATTTTAACATACTTCGCCCCATCCAGGATTATTCCGGCTGAGGTGCCTTTCCGTCAGACTCGAGCCGATGCGAATCAACGACTTTCTTGGTCTGAACCGTCATGGAATCTATCCGCGGCAAATACCATGGAACCAATTTCTCCAGAGCCACCCGATGAATCCCGGCTCTATCCATATTACGCAAAAGGGCCTTCTCAATTATATATAAATCACGTTGCGCCAGGAAATTCAGGGTATCCAGCCGGTTCACTGTCTGCAACAATAAATAAGAGGCCTTCAAATCATTGGCTTTTCTTTTGACATCGGCCAAATAATAAAAAACATAGGGGTATGGGGGATCTGAAAGGGCGCGAAGCGCCTTATCCAGGGCCAACTCGGACTCTTTCAGACGGTCCTGATTCCATAAATTTATCCCGTCCACGTAATTCTGAACAAACTCCGAAGCCACATTCCTTTCCACAGGCATGACAACTGGATAATATCGTTTATAAACCTCATGAATATAGCCGGCGTAGTAAAAACCAATGGTTCTATAGGAATTCAAAAATGCGCGATAGGTAAAAAGCGCCCTTTCGGCCGGAGCCGACGGTTTCACCCCGGTGGAAAACATGATATAATCAGGCTGACGTTCCAAAATATACTGCGAATTATATTTAGTCTCCTTCCACGTCGTTTTCAATCCTTCAATGGGGCTTTCAGGATGGCGCGCGACAGTCGAATCGGCAAGCCCCAAAAGATCTATAACCGTATGCCCCATAAGACGATACCCGACAAGCCCGATGGTGCTGATGGCTATGGAAAATTCTGATTTATCCGTTTCCAGAAGTTGGTCGACTATCTCATTTAACTTCTTGTTCAGGCCTATCTCATTTTGATGATAAGTCTGAACGTGCGCTTGTGGCAGGTAAATATGGACAACCAATATCACGGCCGCGATCGGCCAGACCAAATATCGCCAGGAAGTTATCAAGCTGATGCAATAGACCACATGAAGGACAATTAAAGGAAAAACCGCCACAAAAAACCGATGGACTTTCAACACGTCGCCGCCAATGAGTATCACATAAAGTGTGTATATTACCAGGAATGAGAAAAGTATTATCTGGTTGCGATTGAGTTTTTTTAAAACAAAAAGAGTGGGGACAAAAAAGAGGCCCCAGAAAGGATAATGTTGTATAAACTGCCAGGCATATTCCAACCCATTTTCCAATTGCCCCATTGAGAAATCGGTTTTGGCATAAAACGGATTGGGAATAACTCCACCGAAATAACTCCATTTAAAAACGGCATAAGGAATTAACGGAGCCAGGTATAGACCTGCAAAAAAAAGGACAAATTTGGTCACCCGCCGCTCACTTAACAAATCGAAGCCAATTAGAAACAAAAACACCAATGCCCCCTCAGGACGAAGCAGGGTTGCCCATAAGACTGCCACCCCTGACAGGTGAGATCTTTTGAGATAAAAATAAAATGAGGCCGTCACGGCCAGGGCGAAGGCCGCGGTTTCCAGGCCGGCCCCGGCCCAATAGGCATAAGAGTATATAGAACCCAAGAGAAGCGCCGCCAGGCCTGCCAGGGCTGATCTTCGCCCCCAGAATATTTGCCCCATTTGAAAAGTCACATAAATTCCCCCTGCCCCGCAAATAGCGCCCAATATCTTGGAAAATATCACATAATCCAACCCAATCAAGCGCCCCAGTATGGCCAATAAAAGCCACAAAAAATTGGTGTACCCTTCGATATGCTCGCCAACGTTATATACCAGGCCATGGCCGTTTACGAAATTCTCGGCATAACGAAAAGTTATATAGGCGTCATCCTGGGTAAAATTATATGAGATCACCAGCCAGACGAAGGAAACCATCCCCGCCAACAGTAAAATATAATTCAGCCAGGGTAGAAAATTAATTTTCGATTTGGGGAGAGAGGTTGTCGCCGCCGGTTTTTTTATTTTACGCCGGGCAGACATAAATTATTTCCGTCCGAGCGCCCGCTCATAAACCTCGAGATATTTCCGGGCGGAACCGGCCCATGAAAAATCCTTCACCATTCCCTGCTTCATGATTTTAAACCAGGTTCTTTTTCGGGAAAAAACCCGGACGGCTTTCTTGATGCAATCCAGGAGGGCTTGCGGCTCGTACGGTTCAAATACAAAGCCGGTTCCCCCGGAATCGACCTCATTGAAATCTTCGACCGTATCGGCCAATCCGCCAGTTTTGCGGACAATGGGGACAGTCCCGTACTTGAGGCTGTACATCTGGTTCAGGCCGCAGGGTTCGTACCGCGAAGGCATCAGGAAGATATCGGCCCCGGCTTCGATCAGGTGCGCCAGTTCATTATTAAATTGCAGCCAGGAATGAAATTTATCGTTATAACGCCCGTTCAATTCCGCGAATAATTGATGATATTTCCGGTCGCCCGTGCCCAGGAGCACGAATTGAAGATCCAACTTCATGACTTCTTCCATTATTTCGGCCAGGATATCAAAACCCTTCTGGTTGTCCAGGCGCGAAATCATCCCCAGAAGCGGCTGCTCGGTGCGCAAGGGAAAACCGGCGCGATGCAGAAGAATCAGTTTGTTTTTCTTTTTCCCGGATAAATTATCCTTGAAATATCGATGCGGAATGAGTTTATCCTTCTGGGGCGACCAGACTTCATAATCCGCACCGTTCAGAATCCCGACCAAATCGGCGGCACGCTCCTTCAAAACCCCTTCCAGACCCATGCCGTATTCGCTGGAATTCTGGATTTCCAAAGCATAAGTCGGCGAGACGGTCGTGATTAAATCGGAAAAATGGATTCCGGCCTTCATGAGATTGATCTTCCCCCAGTATTCAAACGGCCCCATCGGGTCGAAGTATTTCGGCTCGATACCCAATTTCTCCGCCGTCGTCAGAGGAAATAAACCTTGATAAGCCAGGTTATGAATGGTGAAAACCACCCCCGAGCCGTTGAAAAAGGAATCATGATTGTAACGCGTCTGCAAAAGAGCCGGAATCAAAGCGCTCTGCCAGTCATGGGCGTGAAAGATATCCGGTCGCCAGTCCAGATTATGAATGGTTTTCAGCACCATGCGACAGAAAAAGATAAATCGCTCGTCGTTGTCTTCGTAGTCGCGGCCGGTCGACGGCTCCAGATAGAGTTCCTGACGGTTGAAGAAAAAATCGTTGGCGATAAAGTAAATTTCCACCCCGCTTGCCTCGTCTCGCAGACGATAGACATCGCCTTTAAAGAAATCATTCTTTATACGGCAACCCATATCGGAAAAAACCTTTTCCAGATTGGGGCAGGCGGCCATCACCGAGCGGTAACGGGGCATAAAAAGACGGACCTGGTGACCCATTTTGCTCAAGAGATGCGGAAGGACTCCCGAGATATCGGCCAGGCCCCCTGTTTTCGCAAACGGGATGGCTTCGGGAGTAACGAAAGCGATTTTAAGATTTTGCATAATCAGACAATGGCCTTGGCCGCAAACATTTTCTGGGCCTCGGAAGGATCCACCTCCCGCATGAAAGCCGCGGCTTCTTCGGGAGGCGTCGGATTTATATAAAACCCCGACCCCCATTCAAAACCGGCCACCCTGGTAATCTTGGGAATAATTTCCATGTGCCAATGGTAAATCTCATCATATTCATTCCCGACCGGAGCGGAATGTATTATAAAATTGAAAGGAGGGTCATTCAGAGCCACCCGCAGGCGATTCAGGGAATCCTTGAGGGCTTCGGCCAGATAAACATAAGTATCGGTACTGATATCGACCATGTGCGAGGTATGCTGCTTGGGCAACAGCCAGGTCTCGAAGGGAAAACGCGAGGCGTACGGCGTAAATGTCAGAAAATCGCCGTAATCATAAACAATCCGAACTTTGTCGGTCAATTCCTGGCGGATGATATCGCAGAAAATGCAGCGTTCGCGAAATTCATAGTACTTTTCGGCGCCGCGGATTTCTTCCACGACCCGCTTGGGAACAATCGGCGTGGCAATCAGCTGGCTGTGGCTGTGTTCCAAAGATGCCCCGGCCGCCTCGCCGTGATTTTTGAATATCAGGATATATTTGAAACGGTGATCTTTCTGCAAATCCAGAATTCTTTCCCGAAAAGCCCAAAGAACATTTTTTATTTCATCGACGGATAAATCCGCCAGATCTTTGGAATGCTCGGACGTTTCTATGATTACCTCATGGGCCCCGATACCGTCCATCTGGTCATAAATTCCGTTAGGTTTGCGGCTCAAAGAGCCTTCTATCCTAAGCGCTGGATACTTGTTGGATATAACCCGCAAAAACCATCCCGGTCTATTGGGCTGGGTGCCGTTGCGGCGATACGCCAGGACTTCCACCGGCGTATTATCTTCATTGCCCGGACAAAAGGGGCACATTTTGGGCGATTCCTGCTTGGGGGCAGTGCCGAAACTGCTGGGGCGTTTACCTCGCGTTGTGGATATAATTACCCAGCGGCCCGTGATCGGATCTTTTCTCAATTCCGACATCGCTCGTCCTTTCGAACCTGTTAACCTTCAGCAATATAACAAAACCCGGGCGCCGAAATCAAGGCTCCTTTGGCCAAAACAGCAAATTCCGCCGTCCTTAAATGCCATATCGACCGATTTTCCAAAGGCTAAAATCCCCTTTTTTCAAGGGCCGGTCTTATGGCGACCCTGGTGAACGAAACCCAAGACCTCCCGCAACGCCGGAGATAATTTCATTTTCCTTCGCGACATGGTCTTTTCGATGACATTTAAGGCCTTGTCCAATCGATACTCCATGATATTCCGGGCATACCAGGTAAAATCGGGTATTTCTTTTTCGGCCACCAGCCCCGTTCCCAGAATATTGCAGGAAAGACCGATATTTATCCCCGTATTAAGTAATGTCCCAATGGCCGTCTTGGTAAAATCACCGATAAAAGAACCGACCTTCAAGGAGCCGCTATCGAGATTTTGCCCATTGACCGACACTTTGACATTGGTATAATCGTTTTTCAAATCCGAGTTGGTGGTCATGGCTCCCAGATTGACCCATTCCCCCACATAGGCATGGCCCAAAAAGCCCGCGTGGTATTTATTGGTATACCCTTGTATGATACTTTCTTCCACCTCTCCCCCGATCCGGCAGACCGCGCCTATCGAACAGGCCGTGATCTTACCGCCGACCAGGAGGGTTTCCCGGCCCACAAACAAGGGGCCGACCAGATATGTATGAGGCTGAATCTCCACACCGGATTCAATATAGATCGGCCCCGCCGAAGCATCCAGGACGGCCGTCGGACCGACTTTTACGTCCGGGGCCAGATAAATGCTGTTCTCTCCGATAAAGTGAGTCCCCGGGAATTTCGTGCCCAAAGCGCGGGCATTGATAAAGGAACCGGCAAACAACCCCGACCCGGTATTCCTTAGCATATTCACATCTTCGGGAATTGCCCTTTCGATATCACCCATCAAATCCCAGAGATAGTTGTAGCATAAATTTTCAATTTCGATTGTTGGACATTTGGCGCCTATTGCAGAAAGATATTCACCCTGGTTGGGATTATCTAATAAAGCGAAGGCTTTGTCATCCGGCGCCAGGGTCACCCTTATTGCCGCCGTCTTCGTGCCTGATAATATTTTTATATCGCCGTCGTGATTATCAAGCGCCTCTAATACCCGCCAGGGTTCCCGGATAGCGCCGTTAACAAAGAGAATTTCTCCCGGCGCTTTAAGTCCCAGGCCGTTCACTGGAATTTCCGTAGACTCCGCGACCAGGGAGGCCAACTCCGGACGACAAAAAAGCACCGGCCGATAGTCCGAAAAACATTTGATGATTTTCTCCATCAGGGGAATGATCCCGGGGCGGAGAAAATAAACAGGTCGGATTTTGGTCAGAGGGTAAAAATCGCTCGCATGATTATCCTCAAAAACTACCACTCTTCTTTCCATACTTTTCTCTCCCTGGAAATATAACCTCAAGACGCCTGAAAAAGATATCGGGGCCGATTTCTGACCAGGTATATCATCAAAGGCAAACCAATCAAATAACAGGCAACAATCTGGCCCAGACCAATCATCTGGACTGTGAATAAATACGAAAACCCGGCGATTTTTGAAAGATATATCGCCACCCCGAAAGCATTTATGAGAACCGGCGGCAGCGGCGCCAGCGCGAAGGCTACCGGTCGTGGTTTTATCTTGGATGTCAAATAGGTCAGATAGCCCGCGATAAGCGTGAATAACGACCCCAAAATAATATCCAGAAGCCCATTCCCGCCAAAAATATTGGCGACCAGACACCCGATAAACAATCCCACCGCCGAGGCCGCTCCGAAAAAAGGAAGCACGGTCATGGCTTCGGAAAGGCGCACCTGATAAACCCCATAACTGATAGGCGCCAGGACTATCGTCAAAAGGGCATAAAGTGCGGCGATAATCCCGATAAAGGCTAATTTTCGAATATTAAGATTGGCCATTTGTTCCAATCAAAACCGACCCCGACCGGATGTCAATTAAATTATCCGGAATAAGCCATAATATAAAAGGGCGGAAGGATTTCCTTCCGCCTGAAATATGCCGGTTGATGGCCGAAGGCCTAAGGGTGAAGCGGCGCCGGACCGCCCTTGAATAGATAATTCACAAGATATATCATATCCAGAATATTTACTCCCCCCGAGGCATCGACATCGCCGATTTCGGGAAAAGGCCGGGGCGGAGCGCCATGGTGGAATTTGTAATCCACCAGATAAATGACATCGAGCACATCGACCCGCTTGTCGGCATTGACATCCCCGGGAATATGCCCGACAATCATAACTTGCCCTTCAATATCGAAGGGCATCCCCGAATTATGATTTCCGGTAACCTGATACGGGTGCGGATCACTGCCCCAGATAATACCGTATGATTCCACGAAGTCCGATTTATTGACCTCGGCCACCAGAGCCGGTTTACCCAAAACCGGGTGCGTGCCCACGTAGACGTCATTGGGCACCAGGCCATTGACCCTGACCGAGGCGGGGTTGACATCATCGGGATGCAGATAATAATAATCATCATCGATATAGATCAATACCGATTCCGGATGCACCAGATTGCCGTCGGCCCAGTGAAGTTGCGCCGGGTCAATGAAGGGCGAAACGTGCGGTTTAAACGGTCTTAAATCGGGGACCCCGTCGCCTTCATAATATTCCGTATCGGTAACGGTACAACTCCATTCTCCGTTTATGAAACTGGAATCAATACAGCATATCCGGTATTTCCCCAGGTATGCGTCGCCGTCGGTATCGTAGCCGGGATTATCGTAGTACCAGCCGGCGTAAACGGCATTGCGGCCGATATCGGCAAAATCGAGCGTTTCATAAAATGCCGAAGGATCATCGGGGTCAAAGAGATTGCTAAAGGCATAACAATCGGTATGAAAATTCTCTCCCCCAACCACCGCAAAAGCAAAACTTGCTACATTTCCGGGATTAATATCAATGGGTCCGAAAGATAGCAGGTACTTGGCGTCAGAGCCATTAACGAAGTCTTCCAAATAATTCGTGGGCGGCAGCCAACCATCGGCGCTATTATCTCTGCCCGTATATATTTGATCATAGTCCCGCTCTTCGTGGCTTAAAATATAATACTTGTTGCGATCCCCCGTGGGGGTTCCCAGAAAACCGCCGAAATCGAAAAAGGGATCCTCCGGCGTTCCCGCCAGTCGCGGTCCGAAATCCAGCGCGGCGTTGCCGTTCGAAACCCACCAGTTGAAATTAACCCGCTCATTATAAGAGGGAAAATACAGAAAGCGTAACCCGACCACATCCGTTAATGAATTTTCCGTATACGGGCAGGTCTGACCGCCCCCGAGACCCTCATTGTCAAATATATAGGCCAGGTCAATAGTATCCGGCAAGCCGCAGGCGCTTGTAAAAACACCCGCTTCCTTGAATCCCGCGAGATCATCGACATATCCCGTAATGTCGTCAACCTGATGGACATCGCCATC
This sequence comes from Candidatus Zixiibacteriota bacterium, assembly GCA_041752195.1. GTDB lineage: Bacteria > Zixibacteria > MSB-5A5 > GN15 > PGXB01 > JBGSHP01. The sequence goes on from JBGSHP010000034.1 coordinate 44,047, forward strand.
CATAAGAATGCCGATATGGACATCTTCAAGAAAGTAAGAACCGATATTTTTTATATTACAGATATATATAATAAAATCCCGGCTTTCCTCATAATCCCAGACATGCGAAGATTGGACTATTTCGATTTTTAAAGGGACATGCGGACGGTTATCAACCGGGTCCTGCGGGCACCAGGTGGGATTGGTTAAGGTATCGGTATATCTGGCTATATAATCCTGATGTGATACCGCCTCGGGATCCCCAGGCGGGTCGATTGAATATTCCAGGATATCCCCATTGCCGGCCTGCGTTCCCGGCCATAGTTCGGTTACCACAAACCATCCGTCCGCCCCTGTCGAAACGAGAGTATCCCCGTTTACTACCGCCCCGACCCAGATAGCGCCGCCCCACAAATGGTTCTTGTCGCCCGGATACGGATATGTAAGCGAAGGCGGTGTGACGCCCGGATTGGTTGGGTCTTCTTCTATGGCCGAAAAACCCAGCCCGATTTGACCGTGATTGGTAATCGATAGCCCCATTGATCCCCGGTCATGAACCCGAATAGTCGGATATGGATTGCAGGTGGCATCCTTTTGAAGATATTGCCCCTTTGATTCGGGAGCGTATAATGAACGCCCTTCAATCGGCAATGCCATCAGCAAAACGCCCATCAGGGCAATCAAACAGATTCCCGCAATAGCCATTCGCAAGTTTGTAAAAGGAAAGTTATTTTTCATAACGACCCCTCCCCGGGGAACGCCAAAGGTTAGAACCGGCATTGAATGTTTTGATATATTTATAAATATAACAGGAATTTGACCATTAGCCAAACGATTTTATTCAACACTTATAGACGGCGGCTATGTCCTCCGCCTTACGCCTGACTGCCTCGGCCAGTTTATCCGGCTTTAGCACCCTCGCCTCGCCCCCGAATCTCATTAGCCAGCCGCTGATTTCTTCGATGCCGCTAACCGTAACATTATACTTGACGGTCGACTCGTCCAACTGTGTAATGATTTCATTGTTATGGTGCTTGCCGGTGAGAACCACCCGCGCCGCTTTTCCCGTAAAGATTATTTCGACCTCCTCCTTCTCCCCGCTGAATACACCCCAACTGTCCTTGAAATAACCCATCGGGTCGATATCATCCCGCGGAACGAATTTTTCATCGCACATGACGATATCGCGAATCCGGTCCATGCGAAATGTCCGCAAGCCCTTTCGAAGCCGGCAGTAGCCCACGAAATAAAAAGCCCTTTCGATGAAAATCATAAAATACGGCTCTATTTCCCGGACCGATACACCGCTCTCTATCGAAAAGTACGTCACCCGCAATACGGCATGACGACGGATTGATTCCTCGACAATCCCATAATACCGTTCCCGGGTTCGATCCGAAACCGTGGCCCGGATATTGACCGCCGTCGGCTGGACCGCCTGCGATTTTTCCCGGCGGACTGATTCCGACAGGACCGCATCGATTTTGAGTTTCAAACCTTTGATGAGACGTTTATGGATGCCGCTTTGATATAAAGGCGAAGATTCCAGGGCCAGGTTCAAAGTCAGGTATTCTTCCAGGTTGAAATTCAAGGGCGGCAGGAAATTGTCGCTGGCGTACTTGTACCCCTTATCATAATAAATGGGAATATTCGCCTCCGAGATCGAAATTATATCCCGGTAGATGGTCCTCTCCGCAACGCCGCATTCCTCGGCCAATCGTGAGGCGTTGAGGTTGCGGCGACTTCTTAATAAATTCAGGATATACAGGAGTCGATCCTGCTTGGCCATTCCCATGAATCTATTTTAAGCCACTCCCGGATATTTGTCAACCGGTAATAAACCAACAGGTATGGGATTTCCCCCATAAGGAGATTTCCCATACCGGGGTACCAATTACCCTTCCACTCACAAGCCCTGCAATCACTTGGCCGCGCCGAGACATCTCGGCATAATCCTTGCACCTTAAGGTTTCCGGAAAAATAGAAACCTTTTTGAATCGGGGGAGAATATGTTGGAAGATTACACCAATCCCTTAAACCCGCAGCCGGGGCAGCCGGCACCGAGTATTCCCGTCTATCGGAAAAAGCGTGCGACTTTTCGGGATAAGACCCTCTTGAATCTGGGTTTGAAATGCTGCCTGGGATTAGTCGTGGTCCTGATATTTTTGACCGCGGTACAATGCACACTGAAAAAACCGGAATCACCCACCTGGACGACCCAGTTGGTTGTTCCCATGGTCAACCGCACCTATTTGATGCCGGAAATTATCGACCGCATCGATCAGCCCAATATTTACTATGATAGCACCGGCGCCGAAGACCAGGTCGTCTTCCGCTACAGCGAAGATATCGACACCATCGAAGTAACCGATAACCTGTCCACCCCGGATATCTCCCACAGCGGCGGCAGCGCCCTGGGGGAAGTCACCATTTTCCCCGACAATCCCAATCCGGTCTCGATCAGTCTCGGCGATGTTATCACTTTACGCCTTGATTTCAGCGCCCCGGATACTTCGTTTGATATGGCTCGCGATATCGACCCCATCGGGTCTTTCAGCACCGCCACGATTGCCTCGGGCGGCTTTGACTTTGCCTTTACCAATGATTTCGGCCTGGACCTGGATACCGTCATATTCAAACTGTACGATATCACCTTCGCCGATACCGTCGCCTATGATACTCTCCCCGACCCCGGCCTTCCCGCCGGCGAATCGGAAACGGTGTTTATCGATTTATCTGGCCAAACCATCAGCGACGACTTGCGGATGATCATCCATTGCCACACTCCGGGAGCACCGCCCACCTTCAGCGTCGATGATAAATCCCTGGAAACGGCGGTTTCTTCCGATTCTCTGGTCGTGACCTCGGCCGTCACCGAAGTTCCCGCCCTGACGCGCGATTTCCAGGAAGCGGTGGCACTCGATGATTCCAACACCATACATCAGGCTGTATTGGATAACGGGCAGTTGTCTTTGAGTATCCGCAATGAAACCGCCCTGCAGACCGAATTTACTATCACCCTTAATGATTTCAACGCGGCCGGAAATCCCCTCGAAATTATTCGGTCGGTCGGCCCCAACAGCACGGTTATCGCCGACATCGACCTGACCGGATATATTTTTGAACCTGGTGACCAGACCTATCCTCAAAATGTCGCCATCGATGTCCAGGCCGCTATCGACGCCAGCAGTCCCAACCTGGTGGCCGTCAGTCAGTATGATAGCCTGCTTATTACGGCCGATATCTCCGGCCTCAATTTTTCCTCCATGATGGGCGTAATTCAGCCGACCGACGCCGCCTTTGACGACATCGCGTTGGAGATCGAGGTCCCCAAAGGATTCGATTCCCTGCAATTGGTCGAAGCCATCCTGGACCTCAATATCGATAACGGTATCGGCTTCCCCGGTAACCTCGACCTGACCATTACCGGTGATAACGGCAAATCGTTAAATATCACCGGCCTTATCGCCGCCGGCGACCCCGACAGCCCCGTCCGGACCGTCATCCAGGAACCCGACCTGTCGGACTTTCTCTTTCCCATGCCGTCCAATATCACGATCAACGGCACCGCCACTTTTGGCGATGGCGTCACCGTGGGGACAGTGACGGCCGCCGACTTTGTCTTTTCCAATATCTACATCAATTCGCCCTTGCGCGTGATTATCCCCGATTCGACCATGATCGAAGCTGATATCGAAGAAGAAGAAATTGATCAGGAAGATATCGACCTGATCACCGACCATGTCGTCGAAGCCGGATTTAATACTATCGTCACCAATCATCTTCCCCTGGGCATAACCGTGGAGATGTACCTCGACGGCGATTCCACGCGCCTCAATAGCGCCCAGGCCCAACTGGTCGTCGGCCCCATTACGGTTGCGGCCGGAACAGTCGACGCCGGCGGCATTGTTACCGCCGCCACGATTTCGGAAAACCTGATAGTGCTCGACAGCCTGGAGATTAAGATTCTGGAAAATGATACCCTCTATATCGGGCAATCCGTCATGCTAAACGGAACCGGCGGCCAGGCCGTCAGCATCACCCCCGAAGATTTTTACAATGTCGTCGGCACTATCGAAGTGGAATACATTTTCGACGGTGAATTTTAAGTGATAACGGCGGTTCAAAGATGCCTAAACGGGAGAGGAATATGAAAACGAAAATATTGATATGCACAATAGCCCTGTTGTTGCCCGCCGCTGCGGCCGTGTCCGGAGGCTTATCCTCCGCCAGGGCGGTCGGCATGGGCGAGGCCTACATGGGATTGGCCAAGGGTGTTACCGCACCTTTGTATAACCCGGCCAACGTGGTTCTGGATGGCTACCGTGAAAGCGGCTTGGAACTGCTCGGCGTCGGCGCCGAAGTCTCCAATAACAGCTTCTCCATCGGTGATTATAATGAATACACCGGGGCTATCCTGACCACCGAGGACAAAGCCGATATTCTGGAAAAAATCCCTGATGAAGGGCTTAAATTAAATGCCCGCGTCCAGGCCAGCGCCATTTCACTCTCCCTGGGATCGATTGTCATCTCCACCCAGGGTTATGCCGCCTCCGACCTGGATTTGGGCAAGGATGTCTTCGACCTGTTACTGAACGGCAATGCCATCGGCGATACGGTCCGGCTGGATGGGACTTACGGCGATGCCATTTCTTATGCCACCGCCGGACTGACGATCGGCAAAACCATATACAGGTCCGGAAATAAGCAATTGGCCCTGGGCGTTACCGGTAAATATGTCCGGGGTATAGGGATTACCCAGGTTTTGGAACTGGACGGTGAGGCCTCCACCCAGATTACCGGTTTTGCCGGCAGCGGCGCGGTACTGGCGCGGACAGCCCTGGGCGGCAGCGGCTACGCTGTCGACCTCGGCGCGGCCCTGAAATTATCCCAAACCTATACGGCCGGTATCAGCTTCACCAATCTCTTTAACAGCATCACCTGGAATCACGAGACGGAAGAACATCTCTTTCGATATGAAATGGATACCATCACTATCGACAACATGGAAGACGATTCCGTGGTTGTGTCCGAGGATTCCACCTACGCTATCGAAAACTTCAAGACCGAACTTCCCGCCGTTATGCGCCTGGGGATTGCCGATGCCTCCGGTAAATTACGCTGGGCCATCGATTGGGAACAAGGCCTGAAATTGGGTGCCGGCGTTTCCACCAAACCGCGTCTGATGACCGGTCTGGAATGGCGCCTGATCGGCTTTATGCCCTTGCGTTTCGGCTATGGCATGGGTGGCGGACGAGCCTCAACCGTGTCCTTCGGTTCCGGCCTGAATTTCGGCTTTTTCTATCTTGACGGCGCCGTTACCAATCACGGGACGATCAGTTCCGAGTCGAGCAAGGGCCTGCATCTGGCCGTCTCAACTGGATTTAAATTTTAACCGGGGAGGCTCCAATGCGAAAAGTTATTTTCCATGCCAGAAATAACCTCCGGACCGGGCTGGCCATCATAATCGTACTATTAATGGCCGGCAATTCCCTGATGGCCATGCCGCCTCATCCCCGGCTTCTGGAGGAGCAAAACGCCGGCAAACGGTCTCTTCCCGCCTTTATGCTGAAAAGCCCGGCGGAACTGGCCGAAGTCGGCCTGAATTCGCCCTCGACGGTCTTTTCGACCCGTAAGGCTGGTGTCTCCGGTGATATTAAAACCCTGGCGGTTCTGATTGAATTTTCGGATAACGCCAATACCGCTTCGGCGGCCTCGTTTGACACCTTCATTTTCGGAACTTCGCAGGGCAATGTTCGCCATTACTATCAGACCATCAGTTTCGATGGAATCGATATCGTGCCGGTCAATCTGCCTTCGTCACTGGATTGGGTCACCGCCCCGCAAACCTACGCCTACTATGCCGACGGTGAAGGTGGAACCGGATTGTATCCCCATAATACGCAGAAATTGTGCGAAGATATCGTGGACCTAATCGACGGTTCCGTCAATTTCGCCAATTATGACGGCGACGGCGATGGCTACGTTGATTGCCTTATCCTGGTTCACGCCGGCACCGGCGGTGAATATTCCGGAGACCCCAATGATATCTGGTCCCATAAATGGGGTATTTCTCCCCGTGTCAAGGACGGCAAATCCATTTACGAATATGCCGTCGTACCCGAACTCTGGGCCGCCGCCGGAGACATAACCTGCGGCGTTTATTGCCATGAAATGGGTCACATTTTCGGCCTGCCGGATTTGTACGATACCGACGGCAGTTCATACGGGATCGGAACCTGGTCGTTAATGTCCTCGGGAAGCTGGCTGGGCCCGACATATATGGGTGAATGCCCGGCGGCTCTCGACGCCTGGTGCCGGGTGGAAGTCGGATTCAACAGTTATACCAACGTCAGCAGTAACCAATCGGATGTCAATATCGAGGCCGTCATCAATGGCGGGCCGATATACCGCCTCTGGTCCAGCGGCGGGGCCAGTTCCGAATATTATCTGGTCGAGAATCGCTACAAGACCGGCTACGATGCCTACCTGCCGGGACAGGGACTTTTAATCTGGCATATCGATGATTCCCGCTCCGACAATGAGGACGAATGGTACCCCGGGCATACCTCAAGCGGGCATTACCTGGTGGCCCTGGAACAGGCCGATAACAACTTTTCGCTGGAACAGAAGACCTCGCAAGGCGACGGCGCCGATCCCTTCCCCGGAACCGGTGCGCATACTTCATTTTCGCCGCTTACTTCGCCCAATACCAACGCTTATAACGGCGACAACACGTACATTGCGGTCAGTAGTATATCAACGGCCGGCCTGACCATGACCGCCGATTTCCAGGTATCGCTGGTTAGCGATATCCCGGAAGATGACGAAAATCTGCCGATTCAGTTTGCTCTGGGTCAAAATTACCCCAATCCCTTTAATCCCGTGACCACCATATCAATCAATTTATCAGAGGCCACGGATATCTCCCTGTCGGTTTTTAACACACTGGGGCAAAAGATCGCCATCATCGCCGACGGAATATACCCGGCCGGCGAGAATATAGTTACCTGGGAAGGCCTCGACAGCCGGGGCAAGGCACTTCCCTCCGGGGTCTATTTTTATGAATTACTCACCGACAGTGGCTCGGAAAGTAAGAAAATGCTGATGCTGAAATAATTCTCTCCCCCCGCAATTCCGTCCGGGAGGTTGTCCTCCCCCCCCTCCCGGCGGCATAACAAAAACCCCCGATTCTATCGGGGGTTTTTGATTAGACATCTTCCTCGCCGTATAATTTATCATCCGGCGGGCCATCCGGGCAGTCGAACGAGTGACCGTTACGCTTGTCCCGTTTATGTCTGACATAACAATGCTTGCACCGCTTGGGGTCCTCCGTGTACCCTCTTTCGGCGAAGTATTCCTGGGCCTGAACGGTAAAGACAAATTCCTCGCCGCATTCAACACAGACCAGGATTTTGTGTTTCAAAACGGAGGTCATGGTCCCCCCTCCTCCATGCGGATAACTTCCTTGTTAGACCACAATCCGCTGTTTAATTTTCTGAAGGCCGACTTCCTTTACTCGCCATTTATACCTTTTTGAATTATGCAAGTCAAGAAAAAAACATATTGACACACAGGCAAATCGGAAATCGGACATATCGGTCGAATATTTGTATGCAGCCTTGAGTTCCCCGACGCGCGAAAGAAAAGGCAAAATTACCGGTTTAAGATCGGAATAGACCTTAAATGCTAGGGACGGCAGGGCCCGGGCGGTGGGCCGCCCTTGAATTTGTAATTAATAAGATAAATTATATCCAGGATGTTTACGGATTGCCCGCAGGTAAAATCCGCCAGATTCTCCTCGTAAGGAGGCGGTGGGCCGTTTTTGAATTTGTAGTCTATCAGGAAAACGATGTCCAGTATATTCACCGACCCCGAACGATCCAGATCGCCCCAGATAACCAGGTCAGTGGAAATGGTATATGTGTTATTATCCATCCAGCGCGATACCACGCAGGGAATCATGACAATGGAGTCGAGAAGTGCGATATCATACCAGCCGAATTCCGTCCGCGCGCTTTGATATCCCATCTGAGGCTGGACAATTTGTGCCGCCTCCCCCGCCTTATAGGCGATATACGTGAAATCCCATTTGACACTGGGTGTGCCGACGAAGAAAAACCTCACATAACCGTCGTCACCGGGACGAGGATAACTTATAAGGTAGTTGGCCGCCAACCCGTCCGGCGGTGCTGTCGCGGTATAAACTGAATAAGGAAGTTCTTCCAGAATGGTATCCCGTATCAGAGGGTAATCGGCGGCAGCCATAAAATACTGCCCCGGAATAGCCCGCTGGTCGGTATAAAAATTCCATAACGTAAAATCAGAAAAGATCGAGGCGATATTTTTCCCGTGTTGAGCCAGCGCCGAATCCGTCGATGCCAGCGCGTCGAAATATAAGCCATACTCAAATATGTCGCGGATCAAATCCATGTCATAGATGGACGTCAGGAAATCGGCCCAGATGAATGAGGAATACATATGCCAGGAATCGCCGTCGAGCCGCGTCTCCGGGAAATCGTAAAATTCATCCAGATATTGATAATTGTCATTTACTTCAGGAAACAGAATCTCCTCGAAAAACACCGCTGTACACTCCATCCACCAGCGGTCCTGAAAGACATTATAAGCCAGTTGCGTGGCGTGGAAATATTCGTGCGCCGAAGTTACTTTCTGGGCGCCGATTACATCCCCCTCGGGATCGTCATTGGGGGGGAAATTAAAAAAAGTGCTGTGCATTTTCATGTACGAGGAATAATCATCCCACGAAGAATCAGCCGGATTTTCAGGAATGGTAATCCCGTACGCTCCGATATTATTGACCAGAAAGATGTCGTAGAGGGTATCGGCATCCCGTGGTACCGGCAGATAGCCCAAATTGAAATATGCCCGGCGACTGCTGTCGGTATAACTGGCGACCCGCTCGACATAATCGGGAATGCCGTCCAAATCCGAATCCTCCAGCGGAACCGCCGTGACACCCTCGGTATCATAGTGAATGGCGAACCGGGAGTCGGGCGAAATGTATGTCGTATCCAGAGTCGGACGAGCCAAATATTGGAGAAGCAAAGTCTGCTGCGGGGGGGTCAAGAGAGCGATGTTTTCCCAGGCCTCAAGAACATAATGCGTTCCGCTTTTCTCTCTTACCGGCGTTAGGGTCAGAAACATGGCCGGGACTTCCTCGGGGCGTAAAATCGCCTGGGCATTATAAAAAATCCTGTCCGCCCGGCTGATTTCTCCGACCTGGTACGCTTGTTCGATTTTCGAAATGGAACTTAGAGCCTTTTCCGGCTTTTCGGCAAGAGATACGGCGAAAAATACCGGGACCGTCAGAAGCAGTGAAAGCGGCCCTAACCACGCACGAAACTTATCCAAACAGGACTCCCTTCGAACAGGCTGTAAGTTTCCCTTAAACATACATCGGCAGGAACGTCATTCTAATAAAATCTAATCCATTCGGCGGTTTTGTCAAGAGACTATCTTGATACGAGGCAGAAAGTTAATAATTTAGAAATATTGGCCTATGCCGAGGGATATTTGCCATCGACCCAGTTTTTCAGCCCAGGCCAGATCCAGCCTGATAATATCGGCATTGGAAATCTTCTCCGGCGCAATCCGAAGCCCCGCCCCGATAGACCAGGCCCATTTATAGTCCGCAAATGTCTCCGCCCCTGTTACAGCCTGGGCGGCATCAACAAACTGAACCACCCCTATTTCCGCAGAAAGGACTTCGATGCCTGTGAAAACGCGGTTTTCCCAATTCAGCCGAATAAGTCTTTCCCCGGAAAGATAGTACCTGGGGTAACCGCGAAGTCCATTCTCCTCACCTATCAAAAGGGCCTCCTGGGGCAGGCGCCGTTTGTCTTCAGAATATGCGCCGAGAACGACGATCGTCAGAAAATCCCAACCGTGATAATAATACTTGCAGGCGGCCTGAAAAGTCGTACGGATATCATGGCCATTGGCGTACCAGTAACTGCGGGAAAAAGAAGCATAAAGTAAATGAGTGTGAAAATATTCGGCCAGAATCCCCGAAAAGGAGAAAGTCCGGTATAAACTGGTCGCTTTCACGGCATTTATATTATGCCCCAATGAAAGCGACAAACCGCTGGTTAATTCGAAGTCTTCTACCTTTCGGAAGTTGTTTATCCTTTTCAATTTGACAAACCTGGTCTGATGAATCCCAAAACTGCCGACCAGAGTATGGTAAATGCTGTCGGCCGGGAATACGACATAGGCGATATCGGGTATATAACGGCGCCGGGAAATATCTATATCCGTATATTGCCAGGTCAGGCTGACAGAGACCTTGCTGTAATAATCGCCTATTCTAAAGGAGCCTGATATTGCTCCGGTCCGTCCTTTATAATCATTCCACGCAAAAGCCGAACCGTTATGAAAGTACCGGTCTTCCCGGTTGATATTTATAAATGTCACGGAATAGCCGAAGCGGTCCGAAAGCGAATAAAAGGGCTGGGAAAAAGTGGCGCTGGTCCAGCCTATTTCAGGATTGCCGTTATGGTAGATATTAAGGCTGTAGGGCCACCCCATTATACGTCGATCATAATACGTCACTTCCCCAAAATTCTGGTCGAATTCCCGAATGAAATAGTCAAAGCGAACCTGCTGACCATATCCCAAAAGATTTAATTCTTCAATTCCGAGGCGGTAGGTTGTTTGACCCGAAGATCTCGTCAGGGAGGGCCCCGCGACCAAAGTCCACCTATCCGATGTGGTCACCCTTAATATATTCGACCCCGAACTGGAATCAAGATCCACCCGGGCATGATAGATAAAAGGCAAATTACGAAGATTGCGGGCCGATTCCTCGGCCAGAACCGAAGAAAAGGTATCGCCCGGGCGCATTAAGAGTTCCCGTCCAATGACGCTTTTATGAGTCTTCAGATGGAGTTTATTGGCCAGACGGTAAAGCCAGACATTACTTCTCACCGAATCGAGATCAAATATTTCCCGATTATCTATTACCACCGAATCAATCACCCGGCCCATCGGCTCGGCCGAGACCTGGAAATTTATCCCCAAGAATATTATTAAATTTATAACGACCAATAATGCCGCGCGCATTTATACCCTTACTTTACCATTCAATTTTCTTATTGTATCGTCAACATTTTGAATAACAATTAGTTAAACAATATGAAAATAGGTTGTCCCTTATAATAAAGCTTCCCTCAAAGATACCGAATTAAGAATAAGACGTAAAGCAAAAGAGAAATTATGCAACGTAAAAAAATCGGCGATATTCTTATTGAAAAGGGCTTAATTACGGCCGCTCAATTGGAGGACGCCTTAAGCCACCAGAAAACCACCGGCGGCAAATTGGGCGAAATCCTTGTCCAGAAAAGGTTAATCACCGAAGAACAACTGACAGTGACTATTTCAGAACGCCTGAATATTCCCAAGATTTCCCTCAATGCCCTCGTTATCGACCCGCGCGTAATCTCGACCGTCCCGGTGGAAGTCGCCCGGCGCTATTCGCTTATCCCCATCTTTCGCATCGGCAATGTTTTGACCGTGGCCATGTCCGATCCCTTAAATATTATTGCCCTCGACGAATTAAAATACATCACCCAGTGCGATGTCCGCCGGGTCGTTTCTCTCAATTCCGAAATCAAGGCCGCCATCGAAGAATACTATTCCGTGGCCGATTCCATGAGCGAGGTAATTCGAGGTTATCCCGAACTGGGGGCGGCCAAAACCCCGGAACCTTCGCCCGTGGCTTCCAGGGATAGCGATGCGCCGGTGGTGCGCCTGGTCGACCTGATTATTAACCGGGCCGTCAAGGAGCATGCTTCGGATATTCATATCGAACCGGATGAAAAAAGCCTGCGCATCAGGTACCGCGTCAACGGCGTCATGAAAGAAGAAGCCTCTCCCCCCAAGGCGCTGCAGGCCGAACTTATTTCTCGGATTAAAGTCGCGGCCGAATTGGATGTTTCCGAAAGACGATTGCCCCAAGACGGCCGCATGATGGCCCGGGTCGACGACTTTGATATCGACCTGCGGATCTCCACCCTGCCCACCATACATGGGGAAAAAGTGGTAATCCGTATTCTCGATAAACGAATTCTTCGTTTTGGCCTGGAAGATCTGGGGTTCACCCCCGAAATTCTGGACCGCTGGCGCACCCTGATACAGAAAAAGGAAGGCATCATTCTTATTACCGGACCGACTTCGAGCGGCAAAACCACCACTCTGTATTCCGTGCTGCAGGAACTCAATTCCGCCGAGAAAAATATCATTACGGTCGAAGATCCGGTGGAATATTCCATTCCCTTTATAAACCAGGTGCAAGTCAATGAAAAAGCCGGGTTGACCTTTGCCGGGCTTCTCCGGCATATTCTGCGCCAGAATCCGGATATCGTCATGATCGGTGAAATCCGCGATACGGAAACCGCCATGATGGCGTTGCGCTCGGCTCTGACCGGACAATTGGTTTTTTCCACTTTGCACACCAATGACGCCCCCGCCAGTATCACCCGTCTGATTGATATGGGACTTGAAAAATACCTGGCCGCATCGGCTCTGGAAGGCATCCTGGCGCAAAGGCTGGTCCGTTCGAACTGCCCCCATTGCAAAGAGAGTTATCGACCCGATTTCGCCAGCCTGCGACTGGCCAATCTGGAAAATTCTCTGGACAAAGTGGATTTTAAGCACGGGGTCGGATGCAATAAATGCCGCATGACCGGGTATCTCGGCCAGACCGGCATTTATGAATTGCTCACCGTTGATGACGCTGTCTATGAAATGATTATTTCGGGAGCGCCCGAAACCCAAATCCGCGATTATATCCGCCGGCAGGGCTACAAACCGCTTTTTGAAGCCGGTCTGGAGAAGGTCAGGAGCGGGCAAATTTCTTTGGAAGAACTCCTGCGTGTGATAACCATCGGCGAAACCTACCTGGCGACTCCGGAAAGGGTTGCTTCTTTCCATGCCTGAAACCTATCGCTATACGGCCCGTTCCCTCCAGGGTGAAAAGAAGTCCGGGCTTCTCGAGGCCGAAAGCCCCGATCGCGTGGCCGCTATTCTTTCCGACCAGAAAATGATCCCGATCGAAATCAGGGCCGCCCGGGATCTTACCCGTCGAGGTGTAATGGGTTTGCTAAAAGGGCGGCAATACTCCGAACTGATTCTATTTACCCGAAATCTCTCGACTCTTTATAAGGCAGGAATTCCTCTTCTGCGAGCCCTGGCGATCACCAATGTCGGGCCGGAATCAAGTTACTTCAATGCCGCGCTGATTAGAATCAGAGGGGCGCTTCAAGCCGGGGTGCCGATGTCGCAGGCCATGGCGTCAATGCCTGATATCTTTCCCCGTATCTACACCTCTGCCATCGCCGCGGGAGAGACATCCGGACGACTCGATTTGGTTCTGGATTCCTTGAGCGACATGCTGGAGCGGGAAATGGAATTGACCCGGCAATTGAAATCCGCCCTGCGCTACCCAATCATCGTGGTCACCGCCATCGCCGCCGCTTTCGCCATTCTGATTACCTTTGTCGTTCCTCGTTTCGTCGCTTTCTACGGCAAGATGGGGACGGAATTGCCCCTGCCCACGCAGGGCCTGATTTTCATCAATTATATCATTACCGCATATTGGTATTATGCCCTTGGCCTGGCTATTATCTCAATACTTATTATTCGCAAAATACTGGCTACGGAAAAAGGCCGGTTATACTTCGATACCCAATTCCTGCGGGTGCCGATTTTCGGCGCTCTCATTATCAAAGGCAACACGGCCCGATTCTGCTATATTCTCAATATTTTGATCAGCAGCGGTATTCCACTGGTCACTTCTCTGGAAATCCTTTCCGGTGTGGTAAAAAATACGAAATTGGCCCGGGAAGTGGATTTAATGGCGGAAAACTTCCGCCAGGGCCGGGGCTTGGAGGGATTTATGGCCCAAAAGGTGGCCTTTCCGAATATGGCCCTGCAAATGATGTCCGTCGGTCTTGAAAGCGGTTCCCTGGATGATATGCTCCAACAAATTGCTGCCCATTATACTCGCGAAGTGGACTATACCTCCCGCCAACTGGTTGCCATACTGGAGCCGATTTTGACCATAATCCTGGGAATTTTCATTCTCCTTGTGGCGCTGGCTATCTTCCTGCCTATGTGGAACTTAATTCAGACCTTTCGCGGCTGATTGGGTTAAGCCCCTCCGACTTTTTCCGATAATACAAAAAAGACCAAATTCAACCCTTTATAGGCTATAAAGGAGAAACTATGTTTACGCCCCGTTTCAAACACCCCCACGGGTTTACCCTGATCGAATTGATCATTATCATCGTGGTTCTGGGAATCCTGGCCGCCGTGGCCATTCCCCGTTATGCCAATATCACCGATGAAGCCCGGGAAGCCTCGGCCCGCGCCGCTCTGGGCGGCCTTCGCTCCGGCATTGCCATCTATTATGCCACCAAGGCCGTCGAAACCGGAGTCGCCACCTGGCCGCCTATTGAAAGCCTGCAAACCATCGGCGTCGTGATGGAACATGCCATCCCCAAAAACCCCTATAGAACGGATACCCAATACCCGGACAGCATCATCGCCGGGACGACAAAAGGGGCGGTAGAAGGCACCTTTGGCGGATGGAAATACAATGAAAATACCGGAGAAATCTGGGCCAATTCCGCGACTGACAGTGCCAATTCCTGGTGATGAAAGTTAGGGCCGAAGTATTACCAAAAGGCGGAATTCCGGTGCCGGCTTCACCCTCGTGGAGCTGGTTATAATCATTGTCGTTTTGGGTATCGTGGCGGCCGTGGCCATTCCACGAATGGGTTCCGTTTTTGAGCAAACCAAAATAAACGCCACCCGGGAAGAACTCCTCCGGATTAAGAAAGCCATTACCGGAGATTCGCGTCTTGTTTCGGGAGGGGAATTGGTCGACCGCGGCTTTGAAGGCGATGTCGGCTTTCCCCCTTCGCGGCTGGAAGACCTGGTGGCCAAGCCCGATACCATCCCGGCCTATGACAAGTTTACGCGCCTGGGGTGGAACGGTCCTTACCTGGACAGCACCGGCGCCGGCTATCTCAGCGATGCCTGGAACAGCCTTTATCAGTATAATCCGATGGCCAGGCAAATAATCTCAACCGGAGCGACGCCTGATATCACCGTGACATTTTAGGTGAATACCTGATGAACGATATCCTGGGACAAATGGGACAAATCCGGCGCCCTTCCCGCCTGCGTAGAAATATAAGGTGGGGCAAAACGGTCGCCATAATCATTGATGATACCGGACTGCAATTAGCCGCGGCCGCGGAACAACTTTATTCCCGTTCCCTGCTGGATTGTACCCGGGTTTACTTTCCTTCGAGCCTGAAAGATCCCACGGATCGCACCAACTTTATTATCACCGAATTGCAGGAATTTATTAAAGCCTATTCCGGCCGAAACACCCGTTATATAATCGGTATCACCGGAATGGAAACCACCTTCAGGAAAATATACCTTCCCGATATGCCCGCCCGGGAATTGGATCGGGCCGTTTTCTGGGAAGGCAGTAAGCGGGTTCCCTTCGGCCTGGCCGATGCCTGCTATGGCTACTACCTGGAAACGAATTTAAACCGGGAATCGTCCGAAACCCATACCGTCTCCCTCCTGGCCATTCCCCGCCAGGAAATCGAAAATCGCCTGGAATTATTGCGTCCGATGAACCTGAAAATTTCCTCGGTCTGGCATGAGCAGGAGGCCGTGGGACATTTGCTTGCCCGGCTTCCCGATTTTGCCCACGATAAAACCCAGGCCCTGTTAAATATTCGGCGCTCCGGTTCTTTGATCAGTTATTACCGCGGCACCAGTCTCGAGTTTGTACACTCATCCAACGTCGGAACCGATAGTTTCCGCCTGGAAAAAGCGTCTCCTTCAAGGCACGAGCAATTCCTGGAAAGTCTGGCAACGGAAATACAAAATTCCCTGGATTTCTATGCCGGCCAGTACTCGGCGAATTTCAGCAGCGACATTTTGGTCTATGGGGATTTGGCCTATTCCGAAGAAATCATCGAGCGTCTTTCCCACTATCTCGGTCTTAAGATTCGCCCCATGTCACCGGAAGTCTGGGGACATGCCATTCGTCATATTCAGGACGAGACTCCTCCCATTCTGCCCTGTTTGGGAGCGGTCGCCCTGGCCCTGGCCGATTATGATTTGATCGATTTTTTGCCCCGGGAAATGCTGGAGAAAAAATCACAGTCCAGATTACTCCGCATGGCGCTGCCGGCCGTGGCGTTTTATGCCTTCATCCTGGCGGGAATCTGGTTTTCCATGGACCTGGATAATCGAACCAGCGCCGGGAAACTGGATTCCATTCAAGACCAAATCGAACGCTTTCGCCGGTCGGATTCCTTTATTGCCTATGGGAATTTCAAAAGACAGATGGCCGCCGACCGCGCTTTTCTCGAAAAAATAAAAAGTGACCCTTCGTATTTGCATCTTAACCTGATGGAGCTGTCGCGTATCACCCCCCCCAAAATCAAACTCGACGAGTTCGAATTGATCCCGGGGTCGACCATGGGAAGATTGACCCTGACGGGCAAAGCCTTTTCCCAGGATCCGCCCCCCGAAGTTATTTTGGCGGAGTTCGTGACCGGGCTGGAAAACTCCCCTTTCTATGACAAAATAAAACTCACCCGCCACGCCAAGCGTCAGGCCGGCAATGAATTTGTCATTAATTTCCAAATCGAAATGGAGGCGGTGATATGAAATCGAGGCTGCTCATCATCGCCGCCCTGACGATTCTTACCACTGTCGCCTGGTTTGTATTTCTTTTCCGACCGGCCCTGCACAAAAAGTATTCTCTGACGGCGTCCATACAGGAGTCTTCGCAAAGGCTCGATGATATCAGCCGCATCGTCCTCGATACACCCGAATTCTATCGGAAATATAAAGAATTGCTTTCCCAGAAAAAATCCGCGGAATCGCAATTATACTCGCGCGAGGATTTAATCCGGCTTTTCGCCGATCTGGATAGCAAGGCCCGCAGTCATAGCCTGAATCTGACGGAAATCACGCCGTCGATCGAGGAACTGCTTCTCATCAATAGAAACTACCCCGGCGATGGGGAACCGCAGGTCCTCCACTTATCGGTCATCATCAAGGGGTATTTCGTCGACGCCGGTGAATTTATCGGCGAAATCGAAAAAGAAAACTTCTACCAGGGGCTTGATTTTTGCCATATCGCCAACAATACCCAGGGGAATCCGCATTCCGAGATTCAATATGCCTTCAAAGCCGTACTGGGTACCATTAGAGATTCATTATGAAACCGGTCATAAGAAAAATTATCGTCTTCTCGACCCTGTCGGCCGCCGTGGCCTTCCTGTACTGGCATTTCTCTTCCGGCCTTATCGAAAACCGGGCCGAAATTACGACGGCCGAGACGCCCCGCCCGGCGACACCACGCCTCCACGCTACGGCAGGGACCATTGATATGACCGCGTATGCCGAGGCCGGCTGGGGGCGGGATCCCTTCGTTCGCGATATAATCAGTGATAGCCTGGCGCCTGTCGTCGATGAAAAACCTCAATGGATACTCGGCGGCATACTTTACGACGATAAATCCCCTTTGGCAGTAATCAACCGCAAAATCGTCGGCCCCGGAGATATCATCAACGGCGCTAAAGTCGTTAAAATAAAACGTCAGTCGGTGACGC
>JBGSHP010000035.1:0-52486 GCA_041752195.1 Candidatus Zixiibacteriota bacterium
CCCCTTATCAAGGTGGGTGTCCGAAGGACGGGGGGATAGGTCAAAGTCTGAAAACAAGAATTCACGAAACGCCCCCACTTTCTTACCCCCCTCAATGGAGGGGGGATAAAGGGGGGAGCAAAACGACAGGAAAAATTCGCCAAAACAAACCCATTTTTGTGATATACCTATGACGCCGAAAAATCTCGAAAAAAAGGGCCGACAATAATGTCAGCCCTGCTAAATCGATAATTACAATTATTTTATATCTGCGGCAGGTCGGCCGTGTATTTTTTCACCATCTCGTCGGTGAATTCGGCGTCGATCATCTTGCCCGTCAAATAATTGTCATACGCCGCCAGGTCGAAATGCCCGTGCCCGCTCAAGAGGAAAACGATTACTTTCTTCTCGCCCGAAGCCTTACATTTAAGCGCTTCGTCAACCGCCGCCCGGATAGCATGGGCGCTCTCCGGTGCCGGAAGAATTCCTTCGGTCTGGGCGAACATCAGGGCCGCCTTGAAAATGTCACTCTGATTATAGGCAACCGCATCGATGATATTCTTATCCCGCAACAGGCAAAGTAGGGGGGCATCGCCATGATACCGCAGGCCGCCGGCATGGATCGGCGGCGGGACGAAAGCATGTCCCAAAGTGTGCATTTTCAGAAGCGGTGTCAGGCCGACCGTATCGCCAAAATCATAGCGATACAATCCTTTGGTCAATGACGGACAAGCGGTCGGCTCCACCGCCAGGAGGCGAATCTTTTGGCCGTTTAATTTATCTTTCACGAAAGGAAAGGCCAGTCCCGAAAAATTGCTTCCCCCGCCGACACACCCGATTAGTACATCCGGCTCGACTCCGGCCATCTCCAGTTGTTTCTTGACCTCCAGCCCCGTGACCGTCTGGTGCAGGCAAACATGATTCAGAACCGATCCCAGCGCGTACTTGGTGTCGTCGTGCGTGGCGGCGTCTTCGACCGCCTCCGATATGGCAATCCCCAGGGAGCCGGGGGAGTCGGGGTTTTCGGCCAGGATTTTCCGGCCCGAGTTCGTCAGATTACTGGGGCTGGCATGGACGGTGCCTCCCCAGGTTTCCATCAGAAGTCTTCGGTACGGTTTCTGGTTGAAACTGACCTTGACCATATAGACCGTGCACTCCAGGCCGAACATCTTGCACCCCAGCGAGAGGGCGCTGCCCCACTGGCCGGCCCCGGTTTCGGTGGCTAGGCGCTTGACACCTTCCTGCTTGTTATAATAAGCCTGCGGGATGGCCGTATTCGGTTTATGCGACCCGGCCGGGCTGGTCGATTCGTTTTTGAAAAAGATCATGGCCGGCGTGTCCAGCATTTTCTCCAGACGATGCGCCCGGTGCAAAGGCGACGGTCTCCAGAGGGCATAGGCCTTGCGGATTTCTTCGGGGATTTCTATCCACCGCTCCGTACTGACCTCTTGCATGATAAGACTCATGGGAAACAGCGGCGCCAGATCCTCCGGACCGAGCGGCTTCTTGGTCCCGGGGTGAAGCGCCGGCGGCAGGGGCGAGGGAAGATCCGGGATGATATTGTACCAGGCCCGGGGGATATCTTCCTCTTTCAGAATATACTTGGTGGTTTGCATGACAGAATCCTTTATGAAATGGATTTATTCATCGAAGACGAAAGTCGCCTCACGGTAAAATCTGATGGTCTTGTTGCGTACCATATGCAGGATCAACTCATCCAGCCAGCGATTTTTATCCTCGATAGTTAATTGCGATTGCAGAATCACCAGCGGGATATTCAGCCCCAGGGCTCTTTTGGGCAAAAATACCCGCGTCACCCCGGCCGGCAATTTGGCTCCCGATTCCACGATCTCCAGGAACTCGGCTTTGGTGAATCTGCGAAACGTCAATAAGGCGCTGAAATTGGGATAGTGCCGGCGAAGATGCTCCAGGTTGATGTAACTGACCCGATCCGAAAGGGGGGAATGTATATACAGGCTCGTAATGCTGTTTAACTTATGCACCTTCTCGATTATATCTCCGGGGCAGGAAACGGCCATGCCGTGGTTGTCATTGAATATAAAATGGCAGAGAAAATCGGGATCGTCGCCGCTCCTGGCGTTTTCCAGGGTCTGGTTCCGAATGTCCAGCCCCTTTATTTTCTCCAGTTCTTTCTCGAAAAAGGGACGATCGAGTTTATCCACGGCATGATTCCAGCAGTACAGTTCCAGGAGGGGATCCTCCAGCTGGACCACCTGCACGGCCAGGTCCTTGAAGCCCAGTTTGGTCAAAGCCGTGACCCGGTTGGCCCCGTCCAGAATGACATATCGCCCGGTCCGGGAAAACTCGGCCACAATGGGGGGATTCTTCAAAACCCCGTCACTCCCCAGGCGACTGACCAGCCGTAACAGGCGTTCGTCGTCCGGGTCCTCATGGAAAACAAGTTTTTCCATCGGGACGATTTTCAAGACCGGCAATTCGCCGATTTTTAAATGATTATTCTGATTGTTTTCACTCATTTTTTATCCGATGTCCGATGCCGGGCGTTTACCCTTTAATGTATTACGTAATTGGTCATTTCTCCGGGCATTGAATTAAGGTCGGTTAAGCCCTGCGGCCAAAGAGTCCTCACGGGCGTTATCGGATAAGTTGGGAATGAGATTAAGGGAAATGGCAGGATTAATCGGACTTTTCTCAATGACCGAGTTTTTTAATAAGGGCCGTCGAGGAACGCCCCTTTTGAAGCCTGATCCGGCGCACCTTGCCGCCGTATGATTTGACAAATTCGGCCCCGACAATTTCGGAGATTTTATAATCGGCGCCTTTTACCAGAATATCCGGTTTGATGGCTTTTATCAGCTTCTCCGGGGTGGCCTCGCCAAAGGCTACCACATAGTCCACGGCCTTCAAGGAGGCCACTATGCGGGCCCGGTCTTTTTCATTCTGGAGCGGCCGGTCGGGAGATTTAAATTTTTTTACCGAGCTGTCTTTGTTAACACCGACAATCAAAACGTCGCCCAGGCGTCTGGCCTGGGTCAAATAGGCGATATGCCCGTAATGAAGAATATCGAAAACCCCGTTGGTGAAGACGATCTTTTTGCGTTTCCGACGCAGGCCCTCCACCAGGCGCTCTATGGTGCTTTCACGAAACGTCATATAGACATTATCGGCGTTCATTTTCGCCCTGCCTGTCCTTTTGACCTTATTCATGACCGTAGGCACCCCGTATTATCTTATTGTACTGCCAATGCTCATTCGCTATGCCGTCAGCCTATTGCGTTTTTGCCCGTCTCTGTCTTATTTTTGAACGGAAACATCTTCTGATATCATCCCCGCCTTGGATAACGATTTGGCCTTTTTCTCCTGGCTTGTCGGTCAGGCCCTCGCCGCGTAACGCTTTACCTCATTTTTCAATTGCTCCGATGAAACCGTGGCGGTGCCGATTTCACCCACGACCATCCCGGCGGCGCAATTGGAAATAATGGTAGCCTCCTTCAGGGAAGCCCCCGCGGCCACGGCCGAGACCAGCGACGCGATAACCGTATCACCCGCGCCGGTGACATCGAATACCTTCCTGGCCACGGTGGGAATATATTCGATTTCACCGTTGGCCAGAAATAGCGCCATTCCTTTTTCGCCGCGAGTTATGAGTATGGAATCGGATTCCAGTTTGGCCAGGAGCATCCGCCCTACTTCCTGCAAATCATTCTCGGTCTTGATCCGTCTTCCCGCCACGAAACCGGCCTCATGGTGATTGGGGGTCACCATCGAGACTTTTTTATACCGGAAAAAATGGCTTTCCTTGGGGTCGACCGCCACAAATATGCCCTTCGCGCGACAGGCCGGAATAACTTTATCCAGGAGCGAGGCCGTAATGACACCTTTTCCGTAATCGGAGATAATCACTCCCGAAATATTGCCCAGAAGGGATGTAAACCGCTCCATAACCAATCTTTCAATTTCAGGCGATAATTCGACCGCGTCCTCGCGATCGGCCCGGACCACCTGCTGGGAATGGGCGATGACGCGGGTTTTCATGGTTGTCCGACGATAACTATCGTTGACCAGATATTCGCGAGAAATATCCTTGGCCTTGAGGAGTTGAGATAGTTTAACCGCGGCCTCGTCTTCGCCGACCACGCCCAAAAGACAGGGGGTATCGCCCAGGGCGGCAATATTATTGGCGACATTGGCGGCTCCGCCGAGGCGAAGTTGCTCGTCGTTGATTTCGACAACCGGCACCGGCGCCTCGGGCGAGATACGGCTGACGGAACCATAGAGGTATTCGTCGAGCATGATATCGCCCAGGATTAATATCCTTGCCTTTCCGATATTTCCTGTTATTTTTTCTATTCGGTCAAGTGTAATGGTCATCTTCGATTATGCCTTTTGAATATTTTATACCGGCGCCAATATAAAGAAAGCGGCCCGCACAGACAAGATGAAAGAAAACAAGGAGTTTGTATATGGAAATGAAACAGCAACGACTGAATCTGGAAATCGGGGAAAAGGAAGCGGAGGGGATTTACGCCAATATGGCATTGGTGGCCCATTCCCCGGCCGAGATAATAATCGATTTTGCCCGCATCATGCCGGGTGCGCCCAAGGCGAAAGTCCAGGCCCGGATTATCATGACTCCGGCCCACGCCAAAATGCTTCTCAAAACCCTGGATGACAATTTAAAGAAATTCGAAAAGCAGTTTGGAGAGATTAAAATCCAGGGGGGTATGGAAGGCATGCATGCCCGGAATATCGGTTTTGAATCCCCGGGTGTGGAGGGCGGGAAGACGGAATAAATATTATCACTCTTCGTAAGATTCTAAATTATTAAAATATTGGGCAACACCAATGCCGCTGTATTTTTTATATTGCCCGTATATGTTCCTTAGTTCATTTTACAATATGGCCACAGTCGAAAAGAAAAAACCCAAGTGCCCCTATTGCCTGGAAGAAATCCAGCCGGGTGCGGTCATCTGCAAGCATTGCCGCTCGCCTTTAAAAGCCATTCCCTCAAAAAAAGTTCGCCGGCATGGCGAAATAATTTTATGCTCGGATTCTATTTCGGGGTCGCGACCGTTATAGTCGTTATCGTTTTATATCATCGCTGGTTCGGATAATTCTCGTCCGAAATCCGGGCTCCATATTTCTTCGGCCATTTCTTCTGATTGACCTTTGGGCGTCAATTGTTTAGTTTACATCTAAATCAGGGAAGATTTTCTATGCCGGAGACTTTGCCCAAAATCAGGGATGATCTTATTATCCGTGAAGTCCCCCAGAAGGACGGCTCCCGGCAGTTCATTATTAAAGACCCCATCACCAGCGCTTATTTTCAGGTCCGCGAGCCGGAACATTTTATTATCAGCAGTTTCGACGGTCAAAAATCTCCCGAGCAAATCGCCGCGGCTGTCAATGAAAAATACAGCCTTCAAATCGAGCCGGTCGCCATCAACGGTTTCGCCGAACATCTTAAAAAATTGTGTTTTCTGGACGACGATATTACTCGCCAGGAATTACTCCGCCGCCAAAAAGAAATTCAGGAAACGCCCTCGACCCTCCTGTCCCGCCTGCTATTCTTTCGCGTCAAGGCTTTCAGCCCCAAGGGACTGCTCGATTTCTTATTTCGGCATACCGGATTTTTCTTCACGAGGGGATATATTTACACCGCCACTCTGGCCGTAATCGGGGCGTTTCTTGTCAGCCTTTATAACGCTTTCGATATCGGTAAGGGGATAGCCGGGTTGATTAATCTGGAGGGACTTGTACTTATATATCTTTGTATCCCCATCGTGGCCTTTTTTCACGAAATGGCGCACGGCCTGACCTGCCGCCATTTTGGAGGCGAGGTCCGGGAGATCGGTTTTCTCTTTATATATTTCCAGCCGGCTTTTTATTGCAATGTCAGCGACGCCTGGCTTTTTCCGGAAAAACGAAAGCGTCTCTGGGTTTCTTTTTCGGGGGCGTTTTTTCAGATTTTCATCTGGGCGCTGGCGGTCCTGGTCTGGCGGGTTACGGCCGAAGATAATTATATCAACAAAATATCTCTGGCGGTCATGACATTTTCGGGGCTGGCGACTCTTTTCAATTTCAATCCGCTTCTGAAGTACGACGGTTACTACTTATTGAGCGATTACCTGGAAATTCCCAATCTTCGCCTGAAAGCCACTCGCTATTGGCGGGGACTGCTGGCCCGGCTGTTTTTGGGGGAGAGGTCGGCCAACGCCGGGGTTTCCCGGCGCCTGCGGAGAATTTACTTTTATTATGGCATTTTGGCCTTCTTTTATGTAGTTTTCTTGCTGGGATACTTCTTTGTCTTGCTGGGCAGGTTTTTGGTGTCCCAATACGATGCGGTCGGCTTTGCAATATTCGCCGGCCTAACTATTTTCTTGTTCAGGAATGTCATGAGTGAGACAGCCAAAGGACTGGCGGCCTTTTTCAGGCGAAAGTTAACCTTTATTATTACCGTCTCAATTCTGATTATCCTGGCCGTTTTATCTTTTCTTATAAAAATCGAACTGCGGGTCAAAGGGGAATTGGTTCTGCAGCCCATGGAATCCCTGCTCGTGAAATACAACAGCGCCGGCTTTGCCGAGTTGGTACAATACAGCGCCGATAAAACCAATGCCGCCGGGCGCCGCGAGGTTTCCACTTTTTCGGGCGATTATACCACCAGCAGTCTGGTGCCGCTTCCCAAACAAGGCGATAAAATTTCCCGGAATCAGGTGATCGCCCGCATGTCGAATACCGAAACCATTCGCCAACTCAATGATTATTCCGCCCGTTTGCAAAAGGCCGAGGAAGAACTGACCATTCTTAAAAAAGGCGCCCGCCCCGAGGAAATTGAACGGATAGGCAACACCATTCGAGAATATCGCGCGCAATTAAACTCGGCCGCGCAGAATCTCGAGCGTTTAAACGAAATGCTGGAAAAAGGAATGATCGCCAAGCAGGAATGGGAAAAGGCCTATACCGATTCGGTGGTCTGGGATTCGCGTCTGCAGGCGGCTCGCAACGAACGAGATCTTCTCTTGGCCGGGGCACGCCCCGAAGAAATCAAGGCCAAGGAGGCCGATGTAACGCAATTGAACGGCCAGATTGAATTTTATACCCACCAATTGGCTCAATATGAGATCAAATCGCCTCTCGAGGGGGTGGTCCTGACAGTCGACACCGGCGAAGTGGTTCTGGAGATAGGGCGATTGGATACCATGCATGCTGAAATCACCCTTTCGGAAAGAGAGCTGGCCGATATTGAAACCGGTCAGAAAGTCAAGTTCAAGGTTCGCAGTTTCCCGGACCGATCTTTTTACGGTATCGTGTATTTGATTGACCGCAAGATAATTGAGGATTCCGACGGCCGCCGGGTCGTGCGAATTTTCTGTCATGTGCCCAACGATGACGAGTCATTGCAACCGGGTATGACCGGCGTGGCCAATGTCTATTGCGGCCAAAGGACAATCGAAAACCTGGCGTACCGGAAATTTTTCCGCACCATTAGAACAGAATTTTGGGATTGGTTTGACTGGTTTTAAATTTAGACCGATCGGGGTAATTCGTACCCCCTGGAAAAAAAAGAAAGACGCTCCTATTCAGCCGGTATTTTCCAGCGAGGCCGAAGGACGTGTCGTTGTTTATCCCGAATTCGCCCAGGGGCTGTCCGACCTGGAGGGTTTTTCGCATATTTATTTGCTGTTTGTATTCCATAAATCCAAAGGATACGAATTGAAAGTCAAACCCTTTCTTGATAATAAGAAAAGAGGGGTTTTTGCCTGTCGGGCGCCGCACCGGCCCAATCCCATCGGCCTGTCCGTAGTCAGACTGGTTAAGGTCGACGGCAATGTACTGCATATCCGGGGTGCCGATATGCTGGATAATTCTCCGCTCCTGGATATAAAACCTTATGTGGGTGGTTTCGATCGTCCCCTTCGGCCCCGGTTGGGCTGGCTTAAGAATAACCGGCATCTCACCCGATAAAATATATTGCCTTTTTTTCATAATTACTCCTTCTTGACATGAGTACCGGCAACCAGGATACTGGCGCACAGCGGAAGGATAAAAGGTGGAAGAAACATTAACGATGGAATTATCGTCAAAGGGATATTGGCCGGCCATGGCCGGCGAGTATTTCCGGCAAAAAAAATACTCCCGGGCGGTGGAATTATGCACCATGCGCCTGGAGGAGCAGCCTGAAATCTTGTCCGGACGTATTATACTGGCGCGAAGTCTCTTTCATTCCGGACAAATGGAGGCTTCGGAAGAGCAATTTTATCGGGTCCTCCAGTGCGATCCGGAAAACCTGGCTGCTTTGAAATACCTGGGTGATATAAAGTACTGCCACGGCGACGAAGTCATGGCGTTATCATATTACGATAAAGTCCTGAACATAAATCCTTATTTCGGAGGATTATTTTCTGCTGTCGAAGAGGGGCTTCGAGGCGAGACAAAGGTTCTTACGCTTCGAAGGGAAAGTGAATCCCCTGCGGCCGATTCAGCCGCCGCCCGGGAGATCCCTTTTAAAACCGAGACTGCGGCTGATCTTCTCTTGTCGCAGGGACATACTCGCCTGGCGATGGAAATATACCGCGACCTGGCCGCCCGTTTTGGCGATGGCAAATTTGTGGAAAAGTTGAATCGCCTCAGGGCATTAAATAAAAAGAAGGAGAAAGATGAATGTCCCAGTTAAGAATAAAAAAATTTCGGAAATATTTAAAGCAGGAAAATCTCGACGCGTTTATCGTTTCTCGCCACGCCAGCATACAATATCTTTCGGGTTTCACGGGCGGAACTCATATCTCGCCTGATGGCATACTGGTGGTGACCCAAAGGGGTGCCGAGCTTCTGACGGATTCCCGTTATTGGGAACAGGCCCGCATGGAATTGAAAGGTGTTCGTTTGGTTCGGGTTAAGGGTGAATCTCTGACGGGGTTAAAGGATCAGAAAGAATATCAGGGAAAGAACCTCCGGATTGGCTTCGAATCGGATTATTTGACGGATTATAATTTTAATCGTATGAAGCAATATCTGCCCGGGGCCTTGTTTGTGGCCACGACCGGGGCGGTGGAAAATCTTTCGGTAATTAAAGACGCCTCGGAAATAGCCTGCCTTAAAAGGGCGGCCGAAATAACCGATGCCGCTTTCGCGCGGATCCTGGGGTATCTTAAGCCGGGACTTAGAGAAAATGAGGTCTGTGCGGAACTGGAATATCAGATGAAAGTCCTGGGGGCCGATCAATTGGCGTTCGAGTCCATAGTCGCTTCCGGATTCCGCTCGGCCCTGCCGCACGGGACCGCTTCGGAAAAGAAAATAAAAGCGGGTGAATTTGTAACTTTTGACTTTGGAGCCTGTTACAAAGGGTATACGGCTGACATGACCCGGACGGTTATTGTCGGGAAAGCCTCGGCTCGACAGAAAAAATTCTATAATATAGTCCTGAAAGCCCAAAAGGCGGCTATCGCCAGGGTGCGGCATGGAATTGAGGCTAAATTGGTTGATGCCGCGGCCCGAAATATAATAAATAAGGCAGGATATGGCGATAATTTCGGTCATGGAACCGGACATGGGCTGGGATTGTATATACATTCACGCCCCAGCGTGAGTCCCAAGAGCACAGATATCCTCAAACGGGGCATGGTGATAACCATAGAACCGGGCATATATTTAGCCGGCTGGGGCGGTGTTAGAATTGAAGATGATGTGGTTGTAACCTCAAACGGCGGTCGAATCCTAAACCGATCTCCTAAAAATCTATTGGAAATATAGGTTTAAACTATTATCTTTTTCGCCCACTTCAGGCCGAAGGGGAATAGATATGAATGAGGACAAAATTAAATCGCTTATAAGGCTTGTTGAAGAATCCAAGATTGACCAATTGGAAATAAGCCATTGGGGCCGAAAGATAAGAATTACCAGGCGCTTGGCTCAAGATAATGGGCATGCGTCGATGCCAGCATATTTTGCGGCGCCTTCACCGGGCGGAGCTGCCCCTTCGCCGGCCCCGATGCCGGCCCAGGCCGGCTCCCCGGCAGTGGACTCAAAACCGTCAATTGCCGACAAGAAATATGTGGAGATCAAGTCGCCTATGGTGGGCACCTTTTATGCCGCCCCGGCGCCGGATGCTCCTCCCTATGTCAAACAGGGCGACAGAGTTTCGGTCGGTCAGGTGGTTTGTATAGTTGAAGCCATGAAGTTGATGAATGAGATTGAGTCCGAAGTGACTGGCGTTATCTCCAGAATCATGATTGAAAACGCTCAGCCTGTGGAATTCGGGCAAGTGCTTTTCCTGATCGACCCGGCAGGATAATTTCCTTTCGGGAGGTTGGTATTTATGACACTCAAGAAAATGCTTTTGGAAATGCTTAATCGACAAGCCTCGGATTTGCACATTCGGGTGGGCATTCGTCCCCATTTGCGGGTTCATGGCCGTTTGGAACAAATCGCCTGCGATCCTTTAACTATCGATGATGTAGAAGCCGTGGTCGCGCAACTCCTTAGTGAGCAGCAGCTGGAGAGATTTCGTCGTAAAAACGAAATGGATCTGGCTTTGTCGGTCGCAAAATTGGGGCGTTTCCGTATCAACCTTTATCGTCAGCGCGGGACTTCGGGCATTGCCATTCGCGCCGTAAATACCAATATACCCTCATTTGAAGAGTTAAATCTGCCCGAAACGGTAAAAAGCCTGTCTATGGAACGCCGCGGATTGATAGTCGTAACCGGAACCACAGGCTCCGGGAAATCTACCAGCTTGGCGGCCATGATCGAACATATGAATGCGCACCGTTTGGACAATATCCTGACTATTGAGGACCCGATAGAATATATATTTCGGGATAAAAAGTGCATTATAACTCAACGTGAGGTCGGCGCCGATACCGAGTCTTTCGCCTCGGCTTTGAGATATGCCTTGCGGCAGGACCCCGATGTTATAATGCTGGGCGAAATTCGCGATTTGGAAACGATGTCAATCGCCCTGACCGCGGCCGATACCGGACATCTGGTTTTGACGACCCTGCATACACTTAACGTGGTAGAGACCATCTCCCGTATTATATCCTTTTTCCCTCCGCATCAACACGACCAGATTCGGCTGTTACTGGCGGGAACACTCAAGGCCGTTATTTGTCAGCGCCTGCTGACCAGGTGCGATATCCCCGGACGTGTGCCGGCGATCGAAGTGATGGTTTCCACAGCGGCCATCCGCGATTGTCTTATGGACCATCAGAAGACCATTAATATCCCGGAACTCGTCGAACAGGGTCGGCAATATGGAATGATGTCGTTTGACCAATCGATTATGAGAGTTTATAAGGCCGGGATGATATCCTTTGAAGAAGCCATGAATCAGTGCAGCAATCCCGACGATTTCGATTTGCGCGTCAAAGGCATTACCGGCGCTTCGGATCGCTGGGAGGGCTCCCCTTCAAATTCTGAAGCTCGAGAGGATGTAAGCCGTCATTAGTTCATAATTACCTCATTAAATTGGATTAATCGCATAGGAATGCTTTGTTTAATAAAATACTGATCGCCAATAGGGGCGAGATAGCGTTACGTGTAATTCGCGCCTGCCGCGAATTGGGAATCAAAACCGTAGCGGTTTATAGTGAAGCCGACCGCGAGTCGCTTCATGTTCAATTCGCGGACGAAAGTGTCTGTATCGGCCCGCCCCAATCCAATCTAAGTTATCTCGACGCCAAAAGGATTATTTCCGCCGCGGAAGTTACCAATGCCGATGCCATCCATCCCGGCTATGGTTTTCTGGCAGAGAACGCCGGTTTCGCGGAAATCTGCGATTCCTGCGGTATTTCCTTTATCGGCCCCACGGCAGAGATGATCCGTCAAATGGGAGATAAAGGGGTTGCCAAAAAACTGATGCGCGAAGCCGGTCTGCCGGTGATTCCCGGCTCCGAGGGGATTGTGAAGTCGGTTGAAGAAGCAGCCGAAGTGGCAACCCACTTTGAATACCCTGTGCTCGTCAAGGCCGTGGCCGGAGGCGGCGGCAAAGGGATGCGGCTATGCCGCGATGAAGACGAATTGCGCAATAATTTCCAGACTGCCCGCATTGAGGCCGAGAAGGCCTTCGGCAATCCCGATGTCTATATCGAGAAGGTGATTCAAAACCCCCATCATGTGGAAATTCAGTTGATGGGGGATAAGTTCGGCAATATCATTCACTTATGTGAGCGCGACTGCACCGTTCAGAGACGGCACCAGAAACTTATCGAAGAGACTCCATCACCAGTGGTGACTTCGGAATTGCGGCGTATCATGGGCCGGACGGCTGTCAGGGGAGCTTCAACAATTTCCTATCTCGGTGCCGGGACCATGGAATTTTTAGTCGACCGGGATCAAAATTTCTATTTTATGGAGATGAATACTCGCATCCAGGTGGAACATCCCATTACCGAGGAAGCCACCGAATTGGATTTGGTGAAAGAACAAATAAAGGTGGCCGCCGGCGAAAAATTGAGTATTCATCAGGAAGATGTCATCCTCAAATGGCATGCCATCGAATGCCGCATTAATGCCGAAGACCCGGAAAAGGACTTTCGACCCACCCCGGGGAAAATTAGTTATCTCTATATCCCCGGCGGTCCCGGCGTCAGAGTGGATACCGCCGTCTATTCCGGCTATACCATACCTCCCTATTATGATTCCATGATTGCGAAATTGATCGTTCGGGATCGGACACGTACGAGCGCCATTAACAAAATGTTAAATGCGCTGGAGGAATTCGTGGTTGAGGGGATTCCGACCACGGTAGGATTCCATAAGAAAATATTATCGCATTCCGATTTTATTTCCGGCGAGTATGACACTTCATTTATCAACCTTATTAATTGGGATACCGAGCAGGCAAATTCGAAAAATAAAAAAAGCATGAAAGAGAAATAGACGCGGAGGTGTGTAAGTGAATATTCCGGCCAATCTAAAATATACCAAAGAACACGAATGGCTGAAACTGGAAGCTAAAATCGTAACCATGGGTATTACCGACTACGCGCAGGGGGAATTGGGCGATGTCGTTTTCGTGGAACTGCCGGCAGTGGGAGCTGACGTCCAGGCCATGAAACCGTTCGGCACCATTGAGGCTGTCAAAGCCGTATCGGATATCTTTTCGCCGGTTTCCGGAAAGGTGGCGGCGATTAATAAGGCTTTAGAGGCCGACCCCATGGCCGTCAATCGCGATCCCTATGGCGAAGGCTGGATTATTAAAATTGAAATCTCCAATCCCGGCGAAATAAGCAATCTGCTTACGGCCGACCAATACAAGCAACTGGTCGGATAGGACAATCCTGGTATGCCGTACATTCCCAATACCGACCACGATCGCCGTATCATGCTTCAGAGAATCGGCGTAAGAAATTTCGAAGAACTCTTGAGTTCCGTTCCGGAAAAAATAAGATTGACCAAGCCGCTGGAACTCCCCGAGCAACTTCCGGAATTGGAGTTGCTTCAAGAATTGAAAAAACTGGCACAGAAAAATCGATCCGGGTTGGCGATTTTTGCGGGCGGCGGCGTTTACGATCATTTTATACCGGCGGCCCTGGAAAATATTCTTAGTCGCCCGGAATTCGTGACCGCTTATACGCCTTATCAGGCCGAAGTAGCCCAGGGAACGCTCCAGGTTATATACGAATTCCAATCCTGCATTTGCCGTCTAACCGGTATGGACGTGGCCAATGCTTCCATGTACGACGGGGCCTCGGCTGCCGCCGAGGCGGTCAGTCTGGCGGAAACCGCCAGGGGGCGAAACCGGATTATTTTATCCGAAACGGTTTCCCCGCTTTTCCGCGAGGTAATTCAAACTTATATGTCCGGACGCGGCGTGGAAATTATCACGGTGCCCCATCATGGAGGGGTGACTGACCTGGAAGCTATGAGCAAACATCTTGACGATCGGGCCGCCTGCGTTATGATGGCTCAACCTAATTTTTTCGGTCTTTTGGAAGATCTCGAAACCGGCGCCGAAATGGCCCATAAGGCTGGCGCCCTGATGATTGCCGCGATTGATCCTATCAGTGCCGCCCTGCTCAAAACACCGGCTGATTACGGGGTCGATATTGTCGTTGGTGAAGGACAATCATTGGGCATTCCTCTTAATTTCGGAGGACCGCTGCTGGGATTTTTTGCCGTTAAAAAAGAATTGGTGCGGCTATTACCCGGGCGGTTGGTCGGAAGAACGGAAGATATCGACGGCAAGCCGGGCTTTGTTTTAACCCTCCAGACGCGGGAGCAACATATCCGCCGCGAGAAGGCGTCGTCGAATATCTGCACCAACCAGGCTCTGTGTGCCACCATGGCCCTGGTTTATATGACTCTTTTGGGCAAGCCCGGATTAAAGCAGGTGGCCCTTTTATCACTCGAGAAAACCCACAGGGCGGCGGAAAGAATTTTTGAATTGCCGGGATTTAGCCCCTATTTCAAGGGTGATTTTATCCGGGAAACAGCCGTGAAACTCCCGGTTTCGGCCAAAACTCTGATTGAAAAAGCGATTGAACGCCGAAATGTCCTCCCGGGCATAAACCTGGGGAGGTTCTATTCCAGCTTAAACGACGGACTCCTTCTTACGGTAACCGAAAAAAGATCCGATGCCGAAATCGATACCTTGGTTGATACTTTACGGGAAATGGCCACAGAGTAAATCGAACCTCGCGTTTAATATGTCAGAAGATAATTTTGCCCAATTGCCCGGCGATGAAAAACCCGAAGCGGTGGAAGATTGGGAAATCTTGGGGTATATTCAGGATGCTTCCTCGGCCGGCTACGCCAGGGAGACGTTGCTTTCCTGCGATATCCCAGCGGTCGTTTTTTCTCAGTCGGGCTATTTTGGCCAAATCGGGTTGAACCTTCCGGCCATTTGGAAGGATGGTCAGGGGTGGTTTCAGATTCGGGTAAAACATGACGATATAGAAGAAGCCCGCGAAATCCTGGATATGATTTTGGGGCAGACCTGGCGACGGGAACCATAAACAAGGAAGTAAAAAGACTCTTATAAAAATCAAGGAGTAGTTATGAAAAATTCTTTCATGACAGGGATGATTTTGGGATTAATTCTGGCCGCAGTAATGCTGGTCGGATGCGGTAAGGATGAAACGGAAATGCCGGCGACGCCGACCGGGATTGGTTTTGCCGCCGATTACAGCAGCGCCCTGGCCGCGGGCCAGGAAAAAAACCAGAAGGTTTTGATTGAGTTCTATACCGATTGGTGCAAGTGGTGCAAGAGACTCGATTCCATAACCTTTCAGGATTCGGCCGTAATCGCACTTTCGCAGAATGTGGTTTTTGCCAAGATAAACGCCGAAGTCGATACGG
The DNA here is from genome assembly GCA_041752195.1 of Candidatus Zixiibacteriota bacterium. Lineage (GTDB taxonomy): Bacteria > Zixibacteria > MSB-5A5 > GN15 > PGXB01 > JBGSHP01. The sequence continues at coordinate 15,265 of JBGSHP010000035.1, forward strand.
CTACGGCCAAATTATACTCGGTCAGCGGCTACCCGACCATACTCCTTTTGAACAGCGACGGCACCGAGATTGACCGGATCGGCGGCTATCTCGATCCGATTCCGTTCGTGAACGAAGTGAACGACTATCTGAAAGGCGTGGGCACGCTGGATTATTTCAAAGCCCTGGCGGATACGGCCGGAAATCCCTCCATCTTTATGAAAGTGGGGGACAAGTACGTCGATCGCGGCAAATATGCCGACGCCGAAGTATATTATAAAAAGGTGATCGATACCGACCCGAATAATCTAAATGGCCATACACCGGAAGCGCATTTATCGATGGCCGAAATTTGTCGCTGGACCGACCGTTTTGATGATGCCATCAAAGGGTACCAGATGATCATGGAAAAGTACAAAGGCACCGATACCGAGGCCGACGCCGAACTTCGTCTGGCTGTCGCTTTCCGTCAGAAGGGGGATACGGCCCTGGCGATATCGACCTTTGAGGGTTTCCTCCAGCATCACCCGGCCAGCGAAGATACGGCCTATGCCGCATCCCAGATTGAAAAACTGAAAAATCCCCCGGCCCAGCCGCAATAACGCGTCGGGTTTGGGGTCGGATATATAGGACATATGAACGACGCCAGATTGATCTTTGAAAAGTCTTCGCCGGGGCGGCGTGGATGCGCCATGCCGGCGACCAGGAGTCCGGAGCCGGAACTTCTTTCCCTGATTCCGGAGAAGTATCGCCGCCTTCAGGACGCAGCCCTTCCGGAGGTTACCGAAGGGGAGGCCATGCGGCACTTTGTCGGCCTGTCGGTTAAAAATCATCATATCGATAAGGGTTTTTATCCGCTCGGTTCCTGTACCATGAAATACAATCCCAAGATTAATGACAAGGCCGCCGCCATGGAAGGGTTTGCCGGTTTGCATCCTTTGGCCCCTTGTTTTATCGCGCCCGGCTCGCTGGAAATCATGTATGATTTATCGGAATACTTGAAGGAAATTTCCGGGTTTGACGAGATATCTCTCCAGCCGGTGGCCGGAGCCCAGGGTGAATTTGTCGGTCTTCTGATCATGCGGGCCTATCATCTTGATCAGGGCCGTTTGCGCAAAAAGATACTGATTCCCGATTCTGCCCATGGCACCAATCCGGCTTCGGTGAGTATGGCCGGATTTGAAACCGTTCAAATAAAATCGAATGAAAAGGGGATAATTTCACCGGAATCGGTGGCCGCCTTGGTCGATGATGATACCGCCGGATTAATGCTCACCAATCCCAATACTCTCGGTCTGTTTGAATCGAATATTGAAGAGATTTGCCGGATTATCCATGGCGCGGGGGGGTTGGTTTATATGGACGGGGCCAATCTGAATGCGCAACTTGGGGTAGTCAAGCCGGGTAAAATCGGTTTTGATATACTGCATTTCAATCTTCATAAAACTTTTTCCACCCCGCATGGCGGTGGCGGTCCCGGCGCCGGGGCCGTTGGCGTTGTAAAAAAATTGGGACAGTTTCTACCCTTACCGATTATAAGCAGGGACTCCACTTCCGGGCGTCTAAATCTCGATTATGATCGCCCCAAGTCAATCGGGCGAGTACATGCGTTTTATGGGAATTTCGCCAATTGCATCCGCGCTTATACATATATTCGCTCACTCGGGGCGGAGGGATTAAGACGGGTATCTGAAAACGCCATCATTAACGCCAATTATGTGAGGGCTCTTCTAAAAGAAGAATTCGATATTCCCCACCAGGATACCCCCTGCCAGCATGAATTTGTTTTATCCTGCAGTCGACAGAAGCAAATAGGTGTCAAGGCGCTGGATATGGCCAAGAGGCTATTGGATTATGGTTTCCATGCGCCGACGGTTTATTTCCCGTTGATTGTCCCGGAAGCCTTCATGATTGAACCTACCGAAACGGAAAGCCGGGAGACTTTGGAGAAATTTGCAGAAACCTTGATTGCCATTTCCCATGAAGCCGAGAAGGATCCTGATAAACTTCATCAGGCGCCTTTCAATACGCCGGTGCGGCGATTAAACGAAGCCAGGGCCGCCCGCGAATTGGATGTCAGTTTCAAAGGTTGAATAATAAACAGATTATTTGCTTGCTTATGGTCGCCGCCGGCATAGATTAGCCGTCGGCAATTTTTTATGATAGAATTCAAGAATATTTCATTTGCCTACGGCAATGATAATCCGGTTTTGAAGGGGATTGGGCTCGTCATCAAAGCAGGTGAGGACGTGGCCATAATCGGCGCCAATGGTTCAGGCAAAACCACCCTCGCCCTCCTCATCAACGGCATATTGAAACCGAGCGCGGGCGAAATCCGGATTTGCGGGTTGAATCCCGCCGAAGAAAAAGCCGCCGTGAGTCTTAAACAAAAGGTCGGCATAGTTTTTCAGAAACCCGATAACCAATTGGTTTCCTCTACCGTGGAGCGGGAAGTAGCCTTCACGCTGGAAAATTTCAATATTCCACGTGACGAAATGCGCGAACGAGTCATGAAGGCGCTCGATCTGATGGGCCTAACATCTCTTAAAGACCGGTCAACTTCTGAATTATCAGGTGGGGAAAAACAACGCCTGGCCCTGGCTTCGGTAATTGTGGCCCGCCCGGAAATCCTGATTCTTGATGAACCGGGAGCATTTCTGGATGAAACCGGAAAACGCCAACTTTCCGTCGCGTTGGAAAAACTTAAATCAGACAATCCCGGCCTTACTTTGATTAGAATAACGCAATTCGCCTACATCGCCCGGCAATATTTCAGGCTGGTTGCCCTGAATAATGGGGAGGTTGTCTATGATGGTCAACCTGATACTTTATTCAAAGATATTCAAAAATGCCATCAAATAGGGATTGATATCCCACTTGCAAATAGACTTTATAGCCTCGAATTCCATACGAATTCGAAACCGCCATTAAATACGGAGAATCAGAAACCGGATCATACTATTCGTCTGGACAATCTCGAGTTTAGTTATATTGATACAAATCAAGACTTTAGGCTACATGATGTCAACTTGTCAATTAAGAATGGCGTTATTTATGGTTTGGTGGGGCCGAGTGGTAGCGGCAAATCGACGCTTCTTAATATAATCGGCAGGCTGAACCTGCCTCTGCGGGGGAAAATTGAGTATGATGGCTTCAAACCGGAACAGGGGCGGATCGCTATTTCGTTTCAAGAACCGGAACGCCAGTTCTTTCTTGAAACCGTAGAAAAAGAATTAAAATTCGGCCCGCAGAATCTCGGCTTTGAAAATATTGAAGAGATAGCCCAGGACGCCTGTCTGGCAGTCGGACTTGACATAAAACGTTTTATGAGTCGGGATCCCTTTACTCTTTCGGGAGGCGAAAAAAGACGGTTGGCTTTGGGTATCCTGGTCGCGTTGCGGCCGGATTTTGTTTTATTCGATGAACCGACCTGTGCCCTGGATGCCTCGGGCATGGAGGCTTTCAGGAATCTGGTTAGATATTTTCACAACCAGGGTGCCGGGATAATAATTGTTTCCCACCACGGCGATACAATATTCGAAATGGCCGAGAGGATTATCCATCTGGAGAACGGCCGTATAATCGGAGAGTATGGCAAGGAAGAGTTCTTTTTGAAAGATGAATATTCAAGTTTCCTGTCGGTTCCTCAAATGGTTTCCTTTCAAAAGAGTCATTTTGGAGAAATCCGCTATTTTGACGAGACATCCCTGGCCCTGGCTCTTTCCCGTCCGGCCGATAAACCTCAATAATTCGGCAATTACCGACTTTGAGAAAATTCCCCGAATTCAAAAATATAGCTTGACCCTCTCGAATTTTCTTATATAATCCGGCTCGATAAACCTTTTAATGCCGCCCGGTGAGACGGCAAAAGGGAAGTGATGACGAAATTGTTCTTCTCGGCATATCCGAATATATTCCCGAATAAATCACGCCAATTGATTCCTTTATATTGTCCAAAACATTTACTGATATTAAGGAGGTTCATTGTCCAAGCCAAAAGTCGAAACCCTGGTAGATAAAAAGGGCATTGATCGCGCCGTGGCCCGACTCTCACATGAGATCCTGGAAAAAAACAACGGTGCCGAATCGCTGGTGTTGATAGGTATTCTCACGCGGGGCGCCCATCTCGCTCGCCGCATCGCCCAGCGGATAAAGGAAATTGAAACGGCTGAGGTTCCCGTCGGTTTGATGGATATTAACCTTTATCGCGATGACGTCCATTCCAAACTGGATCAACCGGTTATTCAACGCACCGAGATTCTATTCGATGTAAGGGATAAAAACGTAATTCTGGTCGATGACGTCCTTTACACGGGCCGCACCATCCGGGCGGCCTTGGATCAAATAATCGACTTCGGGCGACCCCGCTCGATACAGCTGGCGGTCCTGATTGACCGCGGGCATCGGGAACTGCCGATTCGACCCGATTTTGTCGGCAAAAATATCCCCACCGCCAAGGACGACCGGGTTCTTGTCAGACTTTCCGAAACGGACGACGAAGAATTGGTAAAGATTGTTCGGCAAGGAATGAGTCTGGCCGGGCCCGCTGCGCCCGAAAGAAAGAAGAAAGGGGGAAAGAAAGCATGAGTCTGCGGTCACGCCATTTAATTGGTCTGGAAGGGGTGGCCCGGGAAGAAATTAAACTCATTCTCGATACGGCCGAAACCTTCCGCGAAATTATCGAACGCCCCATAAAGAAAGTTCCGACTTTGCGGGGGTTAACGGTACTAAATCTCTTTTATGAACCGTCCACCCGCACGCGGATTTCTTTCGAACTGGCCGAAAAGCGCCTTTCGGCCGATTCCATATCCTTCGCCACCGCCACTTCCTCGGTAAAAAAGGGGGAGAGCCTTCGGGATACGGTCCAAAACATTGAAGCCATGAAAATCGACATGGTCGTGGTTCGGCATTCTTCGGCAGGGGTCCCGTATTATTTAACCCAGTGTCTTGATTCCAATATAATAAACGGCGGCGATGGCACCCACGAGCATCCGACCCAGGCCCTCCTGGATATGTTTACCATCCGCCGGAAATACGGCAAATTGGACGGGCTTCGCGTGATTCTGGTCGGCGATGTCAAGCACTCCCGGGTGACCCGCTCCAATATATGGGGACTGAAAACCATGGGCGCTTCGGTAGCCGTATGCGGACCTTCCACCCTGCTCCCCTATGAGGTGGAAAAATTCGGTGTCGATGTCTATACCAACATCGAAGAGGCACTGGACGGCGCCGATGTGGTCAATATAATGCGCATCCAGTTGGAGCGTCAGCAGGCCGGCATGTTTCCCTCGCAGAGAGAATATACCAATCTTTGGGGATTAACCCGAGAACGCCTGCGCCTTCTGAATAAAAACTACACTGTCATGCATCCGGGACCAATGAACCGCGGCGTGGAAATCACCAATGAGGTGGCCGATGGCGATGCCTCGGTGATTCTGGAGCAGGTCACCAACGGGGTTGCCGTGCGAATGGCGGTCTTGTATTTGCTCTCGGGCAAGAAAGAGGAGGAGACGCAATGAAGGCCCCCGAATATGATCTGGTCATCCGTAACGGCCGGGTAATTGACCCCGCCCTGGGATTTGAACAGGAAGCCGTCATATTTGTGGCCGGCGGCAGAATCGCCGGTATAGTAAAAGAAAGCAAGAGCACCAAGAAACTTCTGGACAATTATCCCGAAGATAAAATCCTGGATGCAGCCGGAATGATAGTCACTCCGGGCCTGATAGATATCCATGTGCATTTGAGGGAACCGGGGCGGGAATACGCCGAAACGATTGCGTCCGGTTGCCGGGCCGCCGCCGCCGGCGGATTTACTTCGGTTTGCTGTATGCCCAATACCTTCCCGGTTATAGATAATCAGGAAACGGTGCAATTTGTTCATGCCCGGGCGGAAAAAGCCGATGCCCGCGTCTATGTCATAGGCGCCATAACCAAGTCGCTTAAAGGCGAAGAACTGGCCGAAATCGGCGACCTGGTCAAGGCCGGCGTGGTAGCGATTTCCGATGACGGCAATTTTGTGCAGAATCCGGAATTAATGCGGCGCGGTTTGGAATATGCCAAGATGTTCCATATCCCCATTGTCACCCACGCCGAAGATAAATATCTTTGCGGCGAAGGCGTCATGAATGAATCTTTCGAATCGACCCGGCTGGGGATGAAAGGGCGTCCCGCCGTGGGCGAGGTCATCGCCATTCTTCGGGATATCAAGTTGTGTGAATTTGTCGGCGGTCGACTTCACGTGGCGCATGTCTCCACAGCCGGCGGCGTCGAGGCTATTCGCCAGGCCAAAAAGGCCGGCATCCATGTTACGGCCGAGGCCGCTCCGCATCACTTTACTCTTACCGATGATATGATCGGTGTGGCATTCGACACTAACCTCAAGGTCAATCCTCCCGTCAGGACGCAAAAGGACGTTGAGGCGATTATTGAAGGATTGATCGATGGTACTATAGACTGTATCGCCTCCGACCACGCGCCCCACGCCGAAGAGGAAAAGGATGTGGAATTCGATAAGGCCCCATCCGGAATGCTGGGACTGCAAACCACTCTGGGGTTGGTAAAGACGCAACTGATAGATAAGGGCTACCTTTCCTGGGCCGATGCTGTCAGCAAACTCGCCTACAATCCTGCCCGCATCATGAATCTGCCGGGGGGAACGCTCAATGAGGGCGCTCCGGCCGATATCACCGTATTCGACCCGGAGAAAAAGTGGACTTTCCGGGATAAGGACATAAAATCGATTTCCAGGAATTCTCCTTACCTGGGCTGGAAATTTTCCGGCAAAGTGGCGTTTACGATTGCCGGCGGCAGGATTGTCTACCGCGGGGAATAAATATAAGAGCATTCCGTACGGTCCCGGATAGCCGCCGGGACCGTGACATTCAAGTAATCGAAAAAGGCCCGAATTATATCGGGAAGGAGTACACAAAATAATTGGATTATATAACTGCATTGGGATATATCGCGGGCACCCTGACCACCGTGGCCTTTATCCCGCAATTGGTAAAGGTCTGGAAAACGCGCCGAACTCGCGATATCTCACTTATAATGTTCGCGGTAATAAGCAGCGGGATTTTTCTCTGGCTCATTTATGGTTTACTTATTAACTCGTTACCGATTATCGCGGCCAATTTGGTTACTTTTATCATCGCCTTGACAATTTTAATATTTAAAATTAAGTATAAATGAATCTGGTCTCGGCCTGGAATCCCTATAAATCATTTCCTTTGTCATGTGGGACTGCTATCGAGGAGGCATTTTCAAGCCCCGATATTACTGCGCTGCATCACTCTATTACCGAATATAAACCGACACCATTGGTCTCTCTTCCTGAATTAGCGCGAGAGTTAAACCTGCGCAATATCTTCGTCAAAGACGAATCTCATCGGTTCGGCTTGAAGGCCTTTAAAGCCCTGGGGGCGACCTATGCCATGTACCGATGGTTTAATCACTGGGCGATACGTTCCGGACATAAGTCAATTCCCGCCGAAGGCTTTTTCGCCGGGCATAACGGAATCGCGTCGGGACTTGTGACTTTTGCCACTGCGACCGACGGCAATCATGGACGGGGGGTAGCCTGGGCCGCTCGGAAAATAGGACAGAAGGCTGTCATATATTTGCCGAAAAACTCCGCCCCGGAACGCATTGACAATATTCGCCGGGAAGGCGCGGAGGTTGTATCAGTAGAGGGAAGTTATGATGATGCTGTCGAGCGATGTGCCGTCGATTCTGCTCAAAATTCCTGGGAAATTATCTCTGACACGTCCTGGCCCGGTTATGAAAATATCCCCCGCTGGATTATGGCCGGATATCTGACGTTATTCCGAGAAATTAAAGAGCAAGCGGAAAATCGCACCGATTTCGATGTCGTCATAATCCCGGCCGGCGTGGGGGCTCTGGCTGCCGCGGCGGGATGGTATTATCGACGGGAACTCGCCGATGCAAGAATCAGGTTGGTATCAGTCGAGCCAATCGGTGCCGATTGCCATCTCCAATCAATTCAATCTCAAGGGGGCATATCGAAATCGATAAGGGAATCCTGCCGGACTCTCATGGCGGGCTTAAACTGCGGAACGCCTTCGCCCGCGGCCTGGCCAATTGTCAGGCAGAGTTTTAATTTGTTTCTGGCGATTTCCGACGATTATGTCGGCCCGGCCATGAAACAGTATTTTTATCCGATGGGCCGGGATCCCCGTATAATTTCCGGAGAATCCGGGGTGTCCGGACTGGCGGCTCTTTTGTCTCTGTATAAAAATGGCCGCCTTGGAGAAATAGGAAAAAAACTTGGTCTCGGAAAAAATAGTTCATTATTATTGCTGAATACGGAAGGGGATACGGCCCCGGGAATCTTTGAATCTATGGTCGGAAAAAGTGATGAAACTCGATGAAGGCTTGATATTCCGGTTTCTATTTATCCTGTTACTGTTTATTGCTATTGTGCCACTTCTGGCAACGGATAAAGAAATTGATATAAAGAGCGAGGATAAAGCAGGAGAAACTCCGGATAATATATCTTATGATTCGGCCCAAACCATAATTAATGCGGAATTCCTAAGGCTGGAGCCGATATTTAAAAAGGGATGTTTTGATTGCCACAGCAATTCGACCCGATTTCCCTGGTATTATCGCCTGCCCCTTATAAGTACTATAATAAAGCGCGATATCAATCGTGCCCGCAAAAGAATTGATTTTTCCCATGGTTTTCCGTTCGGAGGCACGGGTTCGCAGAAGGAAAATTTGCTGGAATTGAGGGAAGTCCTGGAAGAAGGGGAGATGCCTCTCTGGTCATATCGTCTGCTTCACTGGGATGCCGCCCCCGGTAAAGCCGAAAAAGATTCCATCTTTGCCTGGATTGATAGAAGTCTTAACTTGCTCGGATATTCGGATTCTGGCAGTGGAAAATGAAACCGCCACTTGAAGAATTCGAGTTGGATAAAATCCCGAACGATGCTATTGGCCGCTGTTATAAAGGCTCTTTCCGTTTTGGTCGATAACTTCTACTTTAACATCAAGGCCTTGACGCACCGATTGGGTGACGATGCAAAAGTCTTCGAATAATTCAATACATTTGCCGATACGATTGGTGGTATTCTCGTTCTGGTCGATTTCAGCCTGAATGGTTACCCGGCTTTGGCCAATCCGCATTCTCCCTTTGTCATTTCGAGTGATTTTGGTCGATACGGTCGATTTAATAATGCGGGAATCGACTCTGGCCTTTTGCAGGCAGAACAGGAGACTGGCTGTCAGGCAATTGCCGATAGCGGCGGATAGAACTCGGGCGGCGTTAGGCCCTTTATCGGTGCCCAGCGGGGTCGGTTCGTCCATGAGCAATTCCGGGCCGATGCCAAAATCAATCCTAAACTGATAGCCTTCCAGTTGCTCCAAGGTGACGACTAATTCTTTATCTTCCATACGGCCTCCCAATTTTGGGGCAGAGTTCGCCAAAAAATATACCCCCGCCTGGAATCGAACCAGGATTACCGGCTCCGGAGGCCGATGCGTTATCCATTACACCACGGGGGCAAATAATCTGTACCGCTTATAAGATGGCGAAAGAATTATAGGGATTCCAACACTCATTGTCAACCGAAGTTTTCTTTGAAATCTATCTGATTATGGCAATTGTATCTTGCTCTTCGGCAGGGCTTTTTCTTATTTTAACATATTCAAGGAGTTATACTTGACCGAATGGTTAGCCCGACAAATTGTCCTCTTCTGGGACATCCTTCAATACTTAATTCCCGCCGTTCCGGTAACCATATTTATTACTATCCTGTCATTCATGCTGGCTCTGGCACTGGGTTTGGTAATTGGGATACTTCGCCTTTCCCGATTCCGGTTAATCTCCCGATTGGCGGGCCTTTATATCAATGCCATTCGCGGTATCCCATTACTGGTGCATATCTTCTTTATCTATTTCGGGCTGGGCAAAATTCTAAGTCTGGATCGGTTTACGGCAGGGGTATTGGCCGTAGGGATATGCTATTCGGCCTATTTGGCAGAAATATTCCGATCCGGGATTGAGGCCATTGATTATGGACAACACGAAGCGGCCATGGCCCTGGGGATGACCCGCTATCAAACCTTGCGATATGTCATAATCCCCCAGTCCTGGCGTATTGTAATCCCGCCTCTGGCCAATGAATTTATAGCCTCCCTGAAGGATTCTTCGCTGGTTTCAATAATCGGGTTACGCGAAATAACTCGCGCCGGAAGGGAATATTACTCTCAATATTTTGTCGATTTTCAGACCTGGATGGCAGTGGGCGTGATTTATCTGGCCATGACCCTGACCTTGTCCCGGGTCGTGAAATATCTGGAAAAAGTTTATGCCGTCCATGGTTTCGGGAGCGGGCGCAAATGACTATCCAAATTCGCGACCTGATTTGTCGATTCGGCGATATTGCCGCCCTTGACGGGGTGTCAATGAAAGTGGAGAAAGGACAGGTTTTCGCTATAATAGGGCCCTCCGGGTCAGGCAAATCGACACTGTTGCGGTGTCTCAATGCCCTGGAAGATTTCCAATCCGGCGAGATTACTATCGACGGACTCAAAGTCGACCGCCGGCATAAACAGATACATCAAATCCGCCTCGAAGTGGGCATGGTTTTCCAGCAATTCAACCTCTTTCCCCATTTGAACGTTATAGATAATATAAAACTGGCGCAGATGGTGGTACGCCAAAGAGATAGTCGAACCGCCGAAGATAAAGGCAGAGAGCTATTAAATAAAGTCGGGCTGGGCGACCGGGCCGAAGCCTTTCCCGGACAATTGTCGGGAGGCCAAAAGCAACGGGTGGCTATTGCCCGGGCGCTCGCCATGGAACCGCAAATCATGCTTTTCGACGAAGTAACCTCTTCTCTTGACCCCGAAATGGTAGGGGAGGTGCTGGACGTAATGGCCCGTCTGGCCGAAGACGGCATGACCATGCTGGTGGCGACGCATGAAATCGGTTTCGCCCGCGAAATCGCTGATGAAGTGGTTTTTATAGAGAAGGGCCGAATTGTCGAGCAGGGACCGCCGGAAGTGGTCTTGATCAATCCTCAAAAAGACCGAACCAGGGAGTTTTTAAAGAGTGTCTTATGAAAAAAATAATATTCCTGCTACTGGCGCTATTTCCGCTAAATAATCTATCTTTTGGGTCGGAAAGGCCATTCCCGGAATTGGTGCGGTTAGCCAAAGCATCAAAAATATCTCCACTATTGCAGGCCAGGGTATCCAAATTAACAGGCGATTTTGTCATCAAAGTATGGGTATTATTCACTGATAAAAATGTATTTGACGGCGTCGCCTATCGACAATCAACAGATGAAGCGGGGAATTTTTTTTCGCGACGGGCCCGGGAACGCCGCGAAAGTCGCTTGCAAACCGATTATTCATTTGATTTTTATGATCTTCCCGTTTATGAGGCCTATATATCTGAACTGGAGATATGTGGCTTCAGTCCTAAACGCCAATCCCGATGGCTAAATGCCGCTTCCGGTCATATCGCCGTAGCCCAATTGGAAATAATCGCCGCCCTGCCATTCGTAGCGGAAATCCGTCCGGTGGCCAGGTTTATACGCAAGGGCGGGCCTCCCGGGGAAGGATCGACTCAAGATGATTCCCCTCAAATTATTGTCTCCGATTACGGCCTTTCTTATGATCAACTCCAGATGTCCAATATCCCGGCTCTCCACGATGTGGGAATCGATGGCACGGGAGTTTTAATCGGCTTTTTTGATACCGGTGTTAGGCTGGAAATCCCGGCTCTGGGCGGATTGAATCTGATCGCCCAGCGCGATTTTGTCGATGATGACGAGTCGGTCGACGCACCGGAATCCTATGAAGTAGACCACGGAACCAAGATATTATCTATTATCGGCGGTTTTTCACCAACTAATATTATAGGTGCGGCCTACAACGCCGATTTTATTTTGGCTCGAACGGAAAGAGTCGGAAATCCGGAGATAGAAATCCAGGCCGAAGAAGACAATTGGGTGGCCGCCGCCGAGTGGGCCGATTCCATCGGAGCCGATATCATAACTTCTTCTCTGGGCTATTATGACTGGTATGATCATGAAGACCTCGATGGAAATACGGCCCTGATTACGATCGCCGCCGATCTGGCTGTTTCACGCGGAATTATGGTCTTTTGCTCGGCCGGCAATGAACGCAGCAGGGACTGGGGGACAATAACTCCGCCTTCCGACGGAGATAGTGTCGTGGCAGTGGGCTCGGTCAATATCGACAATGTCATAGCCTCTTCTTCATCTCCCGGCCCGACTTTCGACGGCCGCATCAAGCCCGATATTGTCGCCAAGGGCGTATTGAACTGGTGCGCTTATTATTCCGGAGGTTATGGACGCGTCAGTGGTACCTCGGCCGCGGCTCCGATTGCCGCCGGTGCGGCGGCTTTGATTCTACAGGCCAATCCGGATTGGTCACCTATCGACGTCCGCGAAGCCATGAAGAGATCGGCCGACCGATATTTAAATCCCAATAACGATTACGGCTGGGGATTGATTGATGCCCTCGATGCCACCGACAGGATTTTCATAAAACCCGTTTCGTCGCAGGTCGTTTTTATTGGCGACGATCTTGCCCTGATTTTTTCGATTAGTGGCCAGGAAGACTCCATCCCTCAATTTTCGGCGCTGGATCTTCCACCGGGGGCGACCTTGATCGATAATAATGACCGCACCGCGAACCTGTCGTATACAGCTACTGAAGCCGATATCGGCGTTTGGGATATCTTAATAATCGCGACCGCCGGGGAATATGTCGATACCCTGGCATTTACTCTGACCATTGCCGCAGAAGAAAAAATCGTCGCCATCCCCAATCCCTTTTCGGACTCCCTGGTCGTCGAATTCCGCGGAGTGGCCGGGCAACCGAATGAGGTGTCGATATTTACCGTCACCGGCGAGAAAGTTTGGAACAAATTTGCCGATAATATTGAAGGCACGCCTCCCCAGTTGGTTTGGTATGGCGTGAATAACGAAAATCAAAGGGTCGCCGCGGGCGTCTATTTGATTCTCGTACGAACCGGAACGGCAACGCATAGACTAAAGGTTTTAAAGATACCATGAACCCGCTTGTGACCGACGGCGAGAAAATCATCACCGCGAAGAAACTTAAACGCTGTCCGGTTTTCAGAGTGGACCTAAAAGGGCGCTTCGTTAATGTCGACGATTTGACCGAAAAACTTCTCGGTCAGCCGATTGAGCAGTTCTTCGGAAGAAATATAATGGAGTTTCTTGACGACGAATCCAAACTCGCCGTCCGGGAAGTCCTTTCCACCGGCCGCCATTTCGAAACCTTTTATAAAGCGGTGAATCTGGTCTTTGTCGATTCCCGTGGCCAGAAGTACCCGGCCGGGGCCATAATCAGCCTTAATTTTATAGGCGGCAACCCGGCTAATTACCAGGTTATTTTGACTTCGGTCCTGCCGGATAAAGATGCGCTCGATGAACCTGCCGTCGAGGAGAAGCCGCTCGTTCTGGAAAATATTTTTCATTATTTAAATGAATCGCAAAAAGAAATCGACTGGCCGGGTCTGGCCGAATGCTTTCTGGGTTGGCCGGAAATTGCGGCCGTCTATTTTTATCTTTTTGATGACGGCAGCCTTTCGCTTTTGGGGCAGTCTTCGAGGGAGAATAAGGAGACCTGTTCTATTGAGGCTCCTGATTTTCTGGTTGATGTCGGCGCAAAAAAGCAGCCGTATCTGCCGCGCGATAATGAAATCATGCCTTTCGATATAGCCTTCCCTCTTAATGACGGGGAGCGGACCTGGGGGGTCATGCGACTGACCATGGCAGAAAATAACGCCGAGCAATTAAGACTGTTATCCGATATTGCCGGCGCCCTGGGCGGTTCCCTCTACGGATACGTTCGCGAACGCTGGGATAAAAAGAATGAACGCGATCGTCAAATTAGGGCCTTTCGTAATTTTCTGAAAAATCTGAATTGCACGTATCTGGGATTTGATCGCTCGGGAAAGGTCGTCCTGGCCTGGTGCCTGTTTCTTGCCCCCGAGGCCCCACTTGACACGACCGATTCGGTCTGGCAGTTATTCCAGCCTCAAAGCGGCATAAGGCTTCTGGAGAGTTCTTCGGAAACGCTTACTTTTACAGGCGCCGACGGACAGGTCCTGTCAATTCCCCGTATCGGCTACGGCGAATTCCGGGGCATGCTTAATCCCCTGATGGTCCTGGATGTTCCGGCGGATATACGCAATGGACTGGCTTTCATCCTGCTCGTGGGTCCGGGTATTCGATCCCAGACACTGCAGGCCGACGACGCGGCCATATTGAGGTCGTTCATGATGACTTCGCGAATATTCCTGGAGGCCATTGATAAAAATGCCGTGCGTCTGGCCGCCAAATCTTACCGACAACTGGGTCGAGACGGACAAATTTACTTAAACGCTCTTCAGGGCGATTGCCGAAGCATGGGAAATTCCATGAAAAGAATTCAGGAATTATTTCAAGCGTACTCTTCGCCGGAAGAGATTCTGCCGGTCAATCTGGACGAACTCCTGACCGAATTATCAGGCGGTAACGGAAATGCCGGCACGCCATTATTAAAACGCAGCAGCGTCCTGCCTGTGATCAGCACCAGGAAGAAAATGCTGGCGGAAGTTTTTCGGTCCATTCTTGCCAATTCCATGTCGGAAAATAATTCCGCCGAAGAATCGCCGTTACGAGTCCGAGCCGAAGATTCCCCGGGCGAATTGAGAATTATATTCGAAAAAAGCAACCTGACCATGAGCGGCCCCACGGAATCTTTCTTCCGCGCCTATACTTACGTCTCTGCTTCCGATAAAGGCCGGCAGGAAATATACAGCATGGAGTTGGAATTGGTCCGGCGCATTATGGTTTTGCTGGGCGGCAAATTGGCCGTCTCGGGAGACTTGCGTTTCAGCGGGAATATCACTCTCATATTGCCGAAATCGGCGTAGGGAAAACGGGTAACCATGAAAATAGTTATCTTTAATAATACTCCGGATAATGATTACTCATTTTTAAATACTCTGGCCAGGGGCTCAAAGACGGTGATTACCCGGGCGACTGACTTCGGTACTTTCCGGTCTCATATGGAGTCAGGCGAATTTAATCTGGGCGTCCTCGATTTGGGTAATGACGAAGGAATTGAAAAATCCTTCCTGGATGAAATGGCCCGCATTAATACACCCTTGCTGGTTATTGGCGGCCGCCCTCTTTATTCCCGTAACGATAGGGAAAAATTCGAGGGCGATAATCAGTTTCATTTGCCGGTCCGCAAAAGTTACCAGGGTCAGGGGGACGACCTGGAAGCCATCCTTGCCCTGGTCGCGACCCTTAGTCATGAAATTAATAATCCTCTGCAAGCCATATCCTCGAATGTCGAAATACTCCTGGAACAATCATTGCCCAATCAGATTGAAATTCGGGCGAAGTTGCGAAAAATAGGGGAGGCGGTTGCCAGAATCAGGGAGGTTCTGGATCATTTGATGGCTCTGGAGGCACTTCGTTATCATGAAGTTCCCGGGGGGCGAATGCTGGCCTTTGAAAAATTCTCTTTAGAGGCAGCTGATCAAAACCCCTAATATAAGGGCGTATCGACCAACAATTCCCTTGACACTATGCTCACGACCAATATATTGCGGGCGTTTTGGGGCCGTAGTTCAGTTGGGAGAACGCTTGACTGGCAGTCAAGAGGTCGGGGGTTCGACTCCCCCCGGCTCCAATTAAGAAATAGATTTGGATATTTCCCCGCTCCATTTCATAAATTACAGGCTTAATCGAAATAATCTTTAAATACTTGCTTCCCGGGTGATTATTATTTATAATTCTTATTAAGAATGATTCTTAATATTGAATTATATGGGAAATAGTAAACGGCGCCAATCCCGGCAAAGAAGTCTTATTCTGGAAGAATTGCGAAATCGTCACGATCATCCTACGGCTCGAGATTTATTTGACTCTATCGGGCGACGTTTTAATGGACTTAGTCTGGCGACGGTATATCGCAATCTGGACATACTCTCCGAGCAGGGGCAAATCTGCCGCTTCGATTTTGGCGATTCGGCCCGTTTCGACGGTTTCACATTTCCTCATGACCACATTCGCTGTGTGGTTTGCGGCCGACTGGATGATATCCCTGTGAAAAATAATGTCCGGAGGGCAAATCCAGAGAATATCCCGGAAGGATATTTTTATATCGGCCGCCGGGTCGACTATCAGGGCATTTGCCCCGCGTGCCGCCTAAGGGCATGAAGGTGGACGATTTAGGTATAAATTAAGCCGCAAGTTGGAGTTGACTTTGATTTCGTAAAATTGTAAAATAAAAGATTAACTCGTTGTTCAGCGGTAAACAGCCTAAAGGAGGTTCGGGAGTGTCTACAAAAGAATTACAGCAATCCATAATTGAAAACATGCGCCATTGGCAGAAAATCGAAAATGGAGCGGTGGCCAGTACCGGCCGTGTTATCGAAAAAACGCAAAATCCCATAGTCCGCATGGTGATGGAGATAATACAGCGCGATTCCCAATTCCATTACCGGGTCCAGGAATTTATTGCCGACAGTCTTGAAACCAAGGCGGTATCCTTGAATCCCGATGAATTGGGTGAAGTCTGGGATATGATTGAAAAGCACATTCAACTGGAAGAAAAAACCCTGGAATTGGCCGATCAGGCCCTTACGGCCATCAAAGGCAAGAAGATGCTGGTTCAGGAATACCTGTTGAATTATCTTAAGGAAGACGAACTTAAACACAATAAGATTTTATCGCACCTGGAGCAAATCAAAAAGGGGATGTATCCCTACGCCTGATAAATATTATCCACGGCCGGCCAAGGGGTCGGCCGCGAAATTAAAACTTATATGGGAGATTGAGTAAGGCATGCAAAGATTGGAGATTTTCAGATGTAAATCATGCGGCAACATGGTGGAGATAATTCATGCCGGCGGCGGCGATTTGGTCTGTTGCGGGCAACCGATGTTACTTTTGCACGAAAATTCGACCGATGCCGCGCAGGAAAAACATGTTCCCGTTATCGAGAGTAGTGACGGTAGCGTCCGTGTCCGGGTGGGGTCGGTGCCTCATCCCATGGAAGAAAAGCATTTTATCGAATGGCTCGAGATAATCGCGGGAAATCGGATTTGCCGACAATTCCTGAAGCCCGGCGAGGCGCCGACCGCGGAATTTTTACTGGAAGCCGGCGGCATGACGGTTCGCGAATTCTGCAATTTGCATGGTTTGTGGAAGGCCCAAAAATAACGAAATTGATTATTCCATTCCCCGCCCAGGTGACGGGTGCGGCTGGAGGAGGTTATTGTGAAATTTGATTCTATCGATGCCATATTGGATTTTGCCATTTCCAAGGAAGAAGATGCTTCTCAATTTTATTCCGATCTGGCAAATAAGAGTCCCCGCCAAAATATGAAGGATATATTCCAGCAGTTTGCGCTCGAGGAGAAAAGTCATAAGGCCAAATTGCAGAAAGTCAAAGAGGGCAAGCTCTTGCTATCGGCCAAACAAAAAGTCATGAATCTGCAAATCGTCGACAATTTAACCGATACTCGTTTTCAGGAAGGCGCTTTCGATTATCAGCAGGCTCTAATTGCCGCCATGCAATCGGAAAAAGCCTCTTATAAACTCTACATCGATTTGGCCGAGGCCGCCGATAAGCCGGAAATCAAGGAAATATTCTTGGGTCTGGCCCTGGAAGAGGCCAAACATAAACTACGCTTTGAGATCGAGTATGACGATACCGTACTGGCCGAAAATTAAGAGGCGTTTCAAGACGCAGCGAATTTTCGGGGGGATGCCGTGTTCCTGGTAACAATTTTAAATGCCGCCGGAGGCAGGGGGATATTATGCTGAGTTCCCGTATGCAGGACGCCTTTAACAGTCAGATAAATGCCGAGTTGTATTCGTCCTATCTATATCTTTCCATGTCATCCTATTTTGCCGACCGCAATCTTCCGGGGTTCGCCAACTGGATGCGCATCCAGGCCCAGGAGGAATTGCTTCATGCTATGAAATTTTTCGATTTCGTAATGGAACGTAAAGGCCGGGCGATTTTGAAAAATATCGAAACGCCGCCTGCGGAATGGAAGGGACCGCTGGATATATTCGAAGCGGCCTACAAACACGAACAGCACGTAACGGCCTTGATTAATAATCTGGTCGGCCTGGCCATGGATGAAAAAGATTATGCTTCCAATGCCTTTTTGCAGTGGTTCGTCAATGAGCAGGTCGAAGAGGAAGCGGCCGCCGACCATATTGTCGAGCAATTGAGACTGATCGACCAAAGCAAGGGCGGACTGTTTATGCTTGATCGCGAACTGGGTCAAAGGGTTTTTACGGCGCCGGCCACGAATTCTGAAGGGACTTGATTATTGTCCGTTGGAGGTCAATTAGGGCCGAGGCGTTGAAAGAATGTAAATATCGACCGGTCGCGAGGAGACAGACCGGGAATGGAAATAATGCCTCCATAAGGCATTCTAATATTGGTAATTGAAGATATTAGATTCAGACAATCACGGCCGGCTGTGGATACAATATACAAGACAGGAAAAAGCGCCGACAGTTTAACCAGGAGGTATGGGAATGGATGCTGACACAATCCTTCTGTCGCGGATCCAATTTGCCGTTACCATAGGGTTTCACTTTTTATTTCCGCCCCTGTCCATCGGTCTGGCCTGGCTTTTGGTCCTGATCGAATGGAAGGGCTGGCGAACAGGTCAGGGCGAATGGATTCGCCTGGGGAAGTTTTTCGGAAAACTCCTGGCTTTGACATTTGCCGTGGGAGTGGCTACCGGAATCGTTATGGAGTTTCAATTCGGGACCAATTGGGCCGAGTACTCCAAATTTGTCGGAGATATTTTTGGCGCCCCTTTGGCGGCCGAGGGCGTTTTTGCCTTTTTCATGGAATCGGCCTTTTTGGGTTTATATCTTTTCGGAAGGAATAAAGTCTCCAAGGGAATACATTGGTTTTCGATATTTATGGTCGCATTTGGCGCGACTATTTCGGCCTTTTGGATTATCGTGGCCAATTCCTGGCAACAGACACCAGCCGGCTATATCATTCAAAATGGGCGGGCGGAATTGACCGAATTCTGGGCGGCTGTATTCAATGATTCCACCCTGGTAAGATATTTCCATACCGTCGTGGCATCTTTGATAAGCGGGGCATTTTTTATGGCCGGAATAAGCGGCTGGCTGATTCTAAAAAACCGGCAGGTCGAATCGGCCAAAAAGTCAATGCGGCTTTCGATTGTCTTCGGATTGGTCGCCTCGCTTTTGGCCTTGTATCCGACCGGCCATGAACATGCCAGGCAGGTGGCGCGAACCCAACCTGAAAAATTCGCCGCCATAGAAGGTCTATACGACAGTCAGACCAAGGCACCCTTGGTTTTATTCGGCCTCGTGCAGGATACGCCACCGCCCGATCTTCACGCCAAAATAGAAATACCGGGCTTATTGAGCTGGATGGCGTTCGGCGATGTCGATGCTCATATTCAGGGGATAAAAGATTTTCCCCCGAATGAAATTCCACCCCTGTGGATGACCTTCGTTTCTTTCCATAATATGGTTATTCTGGGATTGTTTTTCATTGGGGCTACGGCCCTGGGGATTTTCTTTCTATGGCGAAATTCCCTGTGGGAAAAGCGCTGGTATCTTAAATTGATGCTTTTTTCCATACCTTTGCCCCTGATCGCCTGCCAATTCGGATGGATTGCCGCCGAAGTCGGACGGCAACCCTGGATAGTCTATAAGGTCTTGCGTACTTCGGACGCTATCTCCACGAATGTCACCGCCGGTGAGGTTTGGTTTTCGCTGATTCTCTTCAGTCTGATTTACCTGTGCCTGGGGGCGCTGTATATTTATATTTTGGCCAAAAAGGTCAAACATGGTCCGGAGGGGTCGGATATAAAGGAGGTGACGGCGTAATGGACTTAAATATTACCTGGTACCTGCTGGTGGGGATACTCCTGATAGGTTATGCAATTCTTGACGGCTTCGATCTGGGCGTGGGTGTACTTCATCTTTTCGCCCGAAATGATCGGGAACGCCGACTGCATATGAACGCCATTGGGCCGGTTTGGGATGGAAATGAAGTGTGGCTTCTGACCGGCGGCGGGGCTCTTTTCGCGGCTTTTCCGGTGGTTTATGCCACCGTTTTCAGCGGCTTTTATCTGGCTTTGATGCTGGTCTTGACGGCTTTAATCGCAAGGGCCGTGGCCCTGGAATTTCGCGGCAAAATCGATTCACCGGGTTGGAAAGTAATATGGGATTGGATTTTCGGAATAGGGAGTCTTCTGGCCCTGGTATTATTTGGTGTGGCGGTCGGCAACATTCTCCGCGGGGTCCCGGTCAATGAATCCGGCGGGTATGAGGGGACATTTCTGGGCCTGTTAAATCCCTACTCCATCCTGGTCGGAGTCTTCGGCCTGGCGCTCTTTACAATGCACGGTGCCTCCTATATGGCCGTAAAAACCGAAGGCGAACTTCGCGAGCGGATGGCCCGCTGGGCATCATCGCTTTGGGTCGGGGTAGTAGTTCTATATATTATCACTACCCTGGGGACCTGGTATGTCGCCACTTATTTATTCCAGGATATCCTGGGTCGGCCGCTCTTTTATATATTGTTTATCGTTTTTCTGGCGGCCCTTATTTATTTCCCGGTGTTGCTCGGTGCCAAAAGATATTTCCGCGCGTTTTTGTCGTCGTGTTTGATTATCGGCTCGCTCCTCGGGCTGACGGCGGTCAGCATGTTTCCCCGGCTGGTGCCTTCCAGTATCGACCTGGCGAACAGTCTGACCATTTATAACGCCTCTTCGACACCGAAAACTCTGATGGTCATGTTGATTATTGCCTTAATAGGAATGCCCCTGGTTTTGGCCTATACTTTTTATATCTATCGCGTATTTATGGGGAAAACGGTCATAACTGAAGAAAGTTATTGAAACCTTTAAATTTCCCGGGCATTATATTAAGGAACTTAGTAAATTTTGACGGATTGTGGGACAATTTACGTATTTAAACGGTATTTTTGATAAATTAGGATAATGGAGCCAAAATACCCGTCTATAATACAAAGCAATGGGCGTTGATCCCTGGCAAAGGGACGGCGCCTATTTATTGTCCGGAAACCACTTATTAGTGAACTGAAGCGGAGGTTGAATGCCTGCGAGCAAGGCGGCTAAAAAGGCGCCGCAGGATGGCACCTACGGGTTGCCAGAAGCGACCCTTATGGGATTATATGAATATCTTATGACCACCCGCATGGTCGATGAAAGATTCCGCAAACTTTATCGCCAGGGTCGATTTGCCGGGACGTATTATTCCGCAGTCGGCCAGGAGGCAACCACGGTGGGGCCGTCTTATGGTCTTCGCGATGAAGACATTATCGCTCCTTCGCACCGTGAGTTGGGCGCCGCGATAACCAAGGGTATTCCTCTGGTGGAAATTTTCGCGCATAATTTTGCCCGCCGAAATTCTCCCGATAAAGGCAAGACGCATCCTTGCCATTACAGCTCCCGGGCCAAAGGGGTCATGGTGGCGGCTTCAACATTGGCCGGGCAAACCGTCGTCGGAACCGGTTGCGCTATGGCTTTTAAAATAATGAAGAAAGACAATATCGTGATTTCCTTTTTCGGCGAGGGCGCGACCTCGCGCGGAGGCTGGCATGAAGCCCTCAATTTCGCGGGAATTCACAAATTGCCGGCATTATACATCTGTCAGAATAACTTCTGGGCCGAATCGGTTCCCTCCACACTTCAGGCCGGTATTGAAGACTTTTCGGATCGCGCCAAGGCATATGGTTTCCCCGGAATCACCATTGACGGAAACGATATCTTTCTGGTCCATAAAATTTCAAACGAGGCGATTGCCCGCGCCCGGGCCGGGGAGGGGCCGACCCTGGTTGAATGCAAAACCTATCGTTATTATGGCCATTCTGAAATTGACCCGGCCGATTATCGTCGGGACGAAGAAATTGAGGTATGGAAAAAGAAAGACCCTGTCCCGCGGGCCGAAAAGATTCTTCTCGATATCGGTCTTTTAACCATGGAAAAAAGAGAGTCCCTGGTGGAGCGGATTAACCAGGAGATTGAGGACGCCATTGCCGTTTGTGAAAAAGAGGAGTACTATCCTCCCGAAGAGGCCTATAATGATGTATACTCCGACCAATTCCCGGTGCGGCGAGAGGAATATTGAGGCGGGAGAGATAATAAATGAAGACAGTATCATTCATACAAGCCATTAATGAGGCCCTCTTTGAAGAAATGGAACGTGATGAGCGGGTCTTTCTAATCGGGCAGGATATCGGGATATACGGCGGTGTTTTCAAAGCCACCAAAGGGCTTCTGGATAAATTCGGCCCGCTGCGGGTAATTGACGCCCCCATTTCCGAAGTCTATATAGCCGGCGGTTCTGTGGGGGCGGCCCTGGTGGGATTAAAACCGGTCCCGGAAATTCAGTTTGCCGATTTTATAACGCCCTCGATGGACCAAATCATACAGCAGGCCGCCAAAATGCGCTATCGTTCCGGCGGCCAGTGGACCAGCCCCATGACGTTAAGAGTTTGCTGCGGCGGCGAGGTCGGTGGCGGGCCCTATCATTCGCAAACCAATGAACAATGGTTTTTTTCGCAGCCGGGACTGATTGTTATTTTGCCTTCCACGCCTTATGATGCCAAAGGGCTTTTGAAGGCGGCCATCCGTGGCGATGATCCGGTGATTTTCTTTGAGCATAAAAAACTGTACCGTATGATAAAGGGCGAAATTCCCGATGAGGATTACACGGTCCCGATCGGCAAGGCGGCCGTCCGCAAGGAGGGCAAGGATATAACTCTGGTGGCATATGGGTTGATGTATCACAAGTGCCTGCAGGCTGTCGAAACGCTCGAAAAGGAGGGATTGTCCTGCGAACTGATTGACATGCGAACCCTTTTGCCGTGGGACAGGGAAACCATATTGGAATCGGTCAAGAAGACTTCCCGAGCCGTCCTGGTACAGGAAAACACCAAGACCGGCGGTGTCATGGCCGAAGTGGCGGCGACCATCATGGAAGAGGTTTTTGATTATCTCGATGCACCGGTTCAGAGGGTATGTGGTTTGGATGTTCCCAACGCGCCGTTCGCCCCGCCCATGGAGCATTTTTTCCTGCCCAATGCCGAAAAAATAGCCCGTGTGGCCAGAAAAGTTATGGAATTTTAGGGGAGGTTTCATGGAATACAAAGTGATTGTTCCGCCTTTGGGCGAATCCGTGGTCGAGGGGACCATTGTCAAGTGGTTGAAAAATGAGGGAGACGCGATCAAAATCGACGACCCCCTGGTTGAAATAATGACCGACAAAATTAATGTCGAAGTCCCTTCGCCGTATGATGGGGTTATGAAAAAGCACCTGGTCCCGGTCGATACCACCGTTGAAATCGGAACCGCCATTGCGATTATGGAGGTCGGCGCCGGAGCAGTCGAGGCCAAGACCTTCCAGACCAAACCCGACGGCAAGGAGCATATTCCGCAAGAGCAGGAAGCTCCCGAACCGGCCGAAGAATTCGTGGCCGCCCGCTCCCATCATGAGAAAATGGGCATTCACGCTGATAACGAATCGATCGAGGCCGGCATCCAGGCCGTCCATTCCTCGCCGGTGGTCAGGCGTCTGGCCCGGGAGCATTTCATTGATTTACGCAAAGTCCAGGGAACGGGCCGCGAAGGGCGGATATCCAAGGAAGATGTCATCAAATACATCGACAGCCGTCATAGGGTGGATATAATAAAGCCTGATTTTGTTTTTCCCGACCAGGAACCGGAAGAAGTTATCCCCATTACGGGGGTTCGCAAAGTTATCGCCCAGCACATGGTCGATTCGGCTTTTACCATACCGCACGTCACGACTTTCGACGAAAGCGATATGAGCGAGATTGTCGCCTGGCGAAAGAGGCACGTTGAAAAAATCGAGAAAACCCACGGCGTAAAAATAACTTTTATGCCGTTTATTGCCAAGGCCATTGTCTTTGCGGCTAAGGATTTTCCCTGGATAAATTCCACCCTGGAAAATGACACCCTTCATGTCAAAAAGTACTTTAATATCGGCATGGCTGTGGCCCGCCAGAATTCGCTTATTGTCCCGGTTATCAAACACTGTGAACAAAAATCACTCCTGCAGATAGCCAAGGATATGCGAGACCTGGCCGATAAAGCCAATTCCGACAAATTGACCATGAATGAAATTTCGGGCGGTACTATTTCCATCACCAACGCCGGCGGCATGGGCGCGCTGGGGTCCACGCCGATTATCGCCAAACCGCAGGTGGCCATCCTGGGTGTGCATAAGATTGTCGAGAAACCGGTTGTCCGGGAGGGTCAGATAGTCATTCGTCCCATACTTAATTTTGGGCTTTCGTTCGACCATCGTGTTATCGACGGCGGCTATGCCGTCCAATTCCTGCGCCGTTTGATCGAGTATCTGGAAGATCCCGAAGGCTGGATTTTGGGAGTCATTTAAACACGAAAGGACCGGACTATGGCGGATAAATTTAAAGTGGTAGTTATAGGGGCCGGGCCGGGAGGGTATGTCGCGGCCATACGAGCCGCCCAACTGGGGTTCAAGACCGCGATCGTTGAGAAAGAGTATATCGGCGGGGTATGCCTCAATTGGGGCTGTATTCCGTCCAAAGCCCTGTTATATATCTCGGAATTAAAGCACACTATCGAGGAATGTCGCAAGATAGGACTTAAGGCGGACAATATCTCCATCGATCTGGAGAAACTCCGCCATCATAAAGACGATACGGTCAAGCGCCTGACGGGCGGCGTGGGCGTACTCCTGGATAAGGCCGGTGTCAAAAAGTATATGGGACTGGCGACCTTTGTTTCTCAGAAGGAAATCGATGTCACCAGCGAAAACGGCACGACTCGCCTGGAAGCAGAATATTTTATCATAGCCACCGGGACGACGCCGATCGACATTCCGGTTTTGAAACGCGATGGCAAAGCGATAATAAGCGCCCGGGAAGCGGTCGATATTCCATTTATCCCGAAAAGAATGGCCGTTATTGGTGCCGGGCCGATCGGAGTCGAGATGGCCTCGGTCTATCATGCTCTTGGCGCCGAGATGACCATAATTGAACTTCTGCCGGCGGTCCTGCCGACACTCGATGCCGATATTTCTTCGGCCAGCGAGCGGGCCCTGCGGAAACGCGGTATGAATATAATTCTATCATCAAGAGTTATTTCATCCGCCAAAAAGGGGAAAGAGGTATCCCTTGAAATCGAGACTCAAGAAGGCATGAAGGAATTGGTGTTTGATCTGGTTCTGGTTGCGGCCGGCATGAAGCCGAATACCGGCAATCTTAACCTGGATAAAATCGGCGTCAAACTCGATGACAAAGGTTTTGTCAAAGTCGATAAAAGAATGCGTTCCAACGTCGCCAATATTTTCGCCATCGGCGATGTGGCGGGCGGCTTACTCTTGGCACATAAGGCCTCCCACGAAGGTATTGTGGCGGTGGAAGCTGTCGCCGGATCCAGTTTCGGGGCTGATTGGAAAGCGGTGCCGTATGCCGTTTTTACCGATCCCGAAATCGCCGGGATAGGCATGACCGAAAAGGAGGCCGGGGCCTCCGGACGAAAAATAAAAATCGGCAAATTTCCCTATCGGGCCGTGGGCAAGGCACTGGCCACATTGGCCCATGATGGTTTCGCCAAAGTGATCGCCGATGCCGATACCGATGCCATTCTGGGGATTCATATTTTTGGACCTCATGCCGGAGATATAATTTATTCCGGAACAATCCTTATGGAAATGGATGGCACCGCCGAGGATCTGGGGCATATGATGGCTATTCATCCGACTTTGTCTGAGGCCCTCATGGAAGCAGGATTAAATGCCGATAAGCGGGCGATTCATATCGTAAACTAATTCCAGATAATATCTTACGAACAGGAGAACCGATCCGATTCCCCCGTTTTCTTTTTTCTTAAACAGTCTATTTTTGGCCGAATTCTCTAAATTTCTGCGGTAGACGGCCAAGATCCCGATACTGGCGTCCGTTGACCGCAATTCTTCACCTTTTAATTGCTTGTCTTTAACCCAAAGTGGATATCCGGGATAATATGATTGCTTCTCATAATTAATATACTTACTTTCGTAACCATGCGAATCTCGCGGAAAAGACTCCTGGCCCTGCAACATATAAATTATAATCTTTTTGGCGATTCCGCTCTCCCTGCCGTGATGCCGGCCAGTGTCCCGACCCTCGCCGATCCGGCGGAGCCAAAACCGCTTCTGCCGCCTTTGACTGATCTTTATGAAATGTTTAATCGCTTCAATACCATGCACTTTGGCGGGGGGTTGCCGCCTGTCAAAATTCGTTACTCGACCCGAATGTTGATCGCCGGAACATATTCACCGCATCGGCATCTAATTACGATTGGCCGCCGCTACCATGAGATTTTTCCGGCAGAAACCCCCGATACCCTCCTCCATGAAATGATTCATATTATTCATCCCCGCCATGACGATTCGTTCCGCAATCTGGCCGGCCGTTTAGGGGTATCTATTAAAGCCAACGAACACCCTTCGCTTCGAGCCCCTCACAAATATCTTTATTTTTGTCCCGCCTGCGGTCGCGAATACCCGCGTAGAAAGCGGCTAAGGATGGCCTCGTGCGGGATTTGTTCGGCCCGGGGGAAATTCGACCCCATGTTCAAATTGATATTGAAAAGAGAAGGGCTATAGTTAAATTCGTTCTCTGGCACTAAATCGAATTCTAAAATGTCCGGAATCGACCCCGAGACGATTTCGAGCCGAGCCGGTGTCCGCCAAACTGATTTATAATATTGTTATATAAACTTCTTGACAGGCCGATGATTATATCTATATTAAAAGGCTTTATATATCGTATGTATATGGTTTGAAACGGAATAGTCCGGGGATGAGATGAAAACTTATATTCCGAAAATGGAAGAAATCACAAGGCGATGGTTTGTCGTTGATCTGGAGGGGCTGACCCTCGGTCGCGCTGCCACCCAGGTTGCCAATATCCTAAGGGGAAAAAACAAGCCTTATTTTACCCCTCATCTGGATACCGGCGATTATGTCATTGTCGTCAACGCCTCTAAATTAAAGGTAAGCGGCAATAAATCGGAAAACAAAATTTATTATCACTACTCGGGTTATCCGGGCGGCCTGAAAGAGGCCGGCTATAAGGAAGTGATGCGGAAACGGCCGATTGATATTTTCAATCACGCCGTGCGTGGCATGCTTCCCAAGAATCGGTTGGGCCGGAAAATGATAAAGAAACTCCATATCTATCCCGGGGGAGAACACGAGCACCAGGCTCAAAAGCCCGAAACTTTGAAATTATCGGAATAATCTTAAATAGAGTCGAGCAATTAGATGACAGATGTCAGATTTTCTGCCACCGGCAGAAGAAAAGAAGCTGCGGCGCGCGCCATAGTGAAAGTGGGCGGCGGCAGTTTTATTATTAATGAACGCCCGGCCCGCGATTTCCTTCAACGGAATACACTTATCGACTTGATCAATTCTCCCATGAAGGCCACCGAAACCATGGGAAAATTGGATGTGATCTGCAGTGTCAGGGGCGGTGGCCTGAGTGGTCAAGCGGGAGCGGTTCGTCTGGCAGTGGCCCGAGCCATTGCTCAACTGGATCCGGATTTGCGTCCGGTTTTGCGCCGAGGCGGCTATTTAACTCGCGATCCCCGCGAGGTGGAGCGCAAGAAATACGGCCGGCCCAAAGCCCGCAAAAGATTCCAGTTTTCGAAACGTTAAAGAATTAATCCGGGATTTCCCGGAAATAAACACACCCGGTCTTGTGTTCGGCGGTGCCCGTTCGGGTTCCGAACAAGGATTTGGGGACCGGGTGGAAGTGAAACCATTTCTTATGTGAGGATTCCCAATGGCGATTCCGCAATTACGCGATCTTCTGGAGGCGGGGGTACATTTTGGCCATCAAACCCGTCGCTGGAACCCCAAAATGAAGCCGTTTATTTTCACCGAACGTAACGGCATCTACATAATTGATCTCAATAAAACCATAAATGCCATCGATATGGCCTGTCAAAAAGCCCGTGAAGTAATTTCCCGGGGCCAGCGCGTTTTATTCGTGGGAACGAAGAAGCAGGCCAAGGATGTTATCCGCGAAGAATCGCTCCGGTGCGGGCAGTACTATGTAACGGAACGGTGGCTGGGCGGTATGCTCACCAATTTTACGACTATTAAGGCCTCCATTAAGAAACTCAAAGATATGGAACGGATGCGTGAAGACGGCCAGATGGAAAAGTTTACCAAGAAGGAACAGGCTCATTTCGAACACCTCATGGATCGTCTCGGCAAAGTTTTTGGCGGCATTAAAGAAATGAATTATCTCCCGGGTCTGGTTATCGTGATTGATGCCAAAAAAGAAAAGATTGCCGTTTCCGAAGCCTCGAAGTTAAACATCCCCATTATCGGGTTAATTGACACCAATGCCGATCCCGATCCAATTGACTTCCCCATTGCCGCCAATGACGATGCCATAAAATCGATTCGTATAATCACGCGAACCATCGTCGATAGCATCATCGACGCTAAAAATACCGTTACCGAAGAAGAGATCATGGAATCGGTGGAACGGGAAACGGGGGGACGTTTCAGCACCTATACTTCGGCTGAAACCGACGGAGAATCAAAAGGGGACATTAAAGGCACCAGCGGCAATCAGGAAAGGGCATAAGCCATGTCAATATCCGCACAAACCGTGAAAGAATTACGCGAAAAAACCGGCGCCGGCATGATGGATTGCAAAAAGGCCCTGGAGGAGACCCAGGGAAACTTCGATAAAGCCATTGATTATCTTCGTGAAAAGGGTATCGCCAAAGCCGCCAGTAAAGCGGGTCGAAGCACCAGAGAAGGTGTCATTTATTCCTATATTCATCCCGGGAACAAACTGGGGGTTTTGGTCGAAATCAATTGCGAGACCGATTTCGTGGCGCGCAATGAAGATTTTATGAATTTCTCAAAGGATATTGCCATGCATATTGCGGCCTCGGCGCCGACTTCGGTAAAGCGAGAAGAAATCGATCCGGAAGTCATAAAAAAAGAACGTGAA
This sequence comes from Candidatus Zixiibacteriota bacterium, assembly GCA_041752195.1. Lineage (GTDB taxonomy): Bacteria > Zixibacteria > MSB-5A5 > GN15 > PGXB01 > JBGSHP01. The sequence goes on from JBGSHP010000035.1 coordinate 44,332, forward strand.
ATTTATCGCCAACAGGCAATTAACGAGGGCAAGCCGGAAAAGATTCTGGATAAAATTGTCGAAGGGAAGGTCGAGAAGTTTTTTGCCGAGGTCTGTCTGATGGAACAACCATTCGTTAAAGACAGCGACCGAAGCGTAGGCGATATTGTAAATGATATCATCAGCAAAATCGGCGAGAATATCAGTATTAAAAGATTTTCACGTTTTCGTTTAGGTGAATAATCATGGATAGTGGCCCCCGACCTGTTTTCCGCCGAATACTTTTAAAGTTGTCCGGCGAGGCGTTGGCCGGCCCGAAACCCTTCGGGATTGATTTCACCACTATAGAATCCATTTGTACGCAGATCCGCGAGGTGAAAAGCCTCGGAACCGAAATCGCGGTCGTGGTGGGCGGGGGAAATATTTTTCGAGGCCTGGAAGTTTCCAAACTCGGTATGGATCGCGTTACCGCCGACAATATGGGAATGCTGGCCACGGTTATTAACGCCTTGTCGCTTCAGGACAATTTGGAGCGATTGGGCGTTTTTACCAGGGTTATGTCGGCCCTCCGGGTTGAATCGGTGGCCGAACCTTATATCAGACGCCGGGCCATCCGGCACATGGAGAAGGGTCGGGTCGTAATTCTCGCCGCCGGGACCGGCAATCCGTATTTTTCGACAGATACTGCCGCCGCTCTGCGCGCGAAGGAAATTCACGCCGAAATCTTAATTAAGGCGACCAATGTCGACGGCATTTATTCGGCCGATCCCAACAAAGACTCCGGGGCCGAATTTATCCCCCGTACGACATATATGGAAGTTGTCCAGAAGGAATTGCGGGTTATGGACTTAACCGCCATAACTCTTTGCAAAGATAATAATACGCCCGTAATTATTTTTAACCTCAATCGACCCGGCAATCTCAAACGGGTAATTTTGGGCGAATCTATCGGTTCGATCGTAGAAAATTAGGCAATCCTAATAATAAATCGGAGGTGGTGCCGATGTTGGACAAAGTTCTCAAGGAAACCGAAGAGAAAATGCTGAAAAGTCTGCAATCGGTGAAAAAAGACTTCGCCTCATTGCGGACCGGGAAAGCCTCCCCTTCACTACTTGATTCCGTGAAGGTTGATTATCACGGAACCATATTACCCCTCAACCAGTTGGCTTCAATTTCTGCGCCCGAGCCAAGACTTCTGGTTATACAGGCTTGGGATAAAGGGGTGGTAGGGGAGATTTCCAAGGGCATTCAGAAAGCCGATCTGGGGTTGAACCCGCAAGTGGAAGGCAATATTATTCGTTTGCCGATTCCTCCCCTTAACGAAGAGAGGCGCAAGGAATTGGTCAAACATTGCCGGAAATTGTCCGAGGAAGGAAAAGTGGCGGTTCGAAATATCCGCCGCGAAGCCAATGAGGCCCTAAAAAAGGCCGAAAAAGACAGACAAATCCCCGAAGATGATTTGAAAAAGGGTACCGATAAAATCCAGAAATTGACGGACAAATACATCGCCCTGGTTGATGAGGCCATGGGTTCTAAAGAAAAAGAAGTTATGGAAGTCTGATCCGATTTGAAGAATATCGAACCGGCGAAAATCCCCATTCGCCGGTTTTTAATTTGGGGCCTTTTCCCGGCAAGGTGCGACCTCTCTTGCTCCTTGGGATGACCACTCCAAGGCCGATCGTTTATCCCCTGAAGTCCTTTTTATAAAAGGGTTTGACTTTCCCGCAGAAAATTTTATATTATTGACCTTATATTGGAGCGATGCTGTGAATTATTTCACAATATCCAAATGGCGACGGAATATTATGAGTGTTTGCCCTGGACCGGAGCTTGATTTGTCCAATTCTAAACAAATTAGAAATCGCATCGGCGGTGGACGGGTCGTATCTTTTTCGGGACAATCTCTTGAAAAAGGCAATCCCGTAGCTCTCGATGACCTAGCCGGTGTCTTTCAGATATCCATTGCCCAATATGCTAATTATGCCGTAGCCAGTTTTATGGAGACCGGCAACTGCCACCGCGAAACCGACAGGGCAGGAATCGAAGACTTTTCGAATTGGAAGGTAAGCGGCATGACTTCCTCCGGCTGGAGTCAGAAGTTCGTATTGGTAATATGTGAAAAGTCCGGTACACGAAATATGATCCGAGTGGATATATAAATATGGATAAAAATATGTTTGGCTGGTATGGTTTTCTTCTGATTTCAAGTCTGAATGTTCCGTACTGGCTGGCTTTTTGTTAATGACGGCCAAATTTGAGAAAGAAGTATTTTGAAATTTTTACCGTCATTAACCTAATCTGGAGAATTTATGACTAAAAAAAGAATTATCATAATGGGTGCGGCCGGCCGCGATTTTCATAATTTCAATACCCTTTACCGGAATAACTCCGATGTCGAAGTGGTCGCCTTTACGGCCACTCAAATTCCTGAAATCGAAGGTCGGGTATATCCCCGGGTACTCGCCGGGCCGAATTACCCCAAGGGCATTCCCATTCATCCTGAAGAAGAATTACTGGATTTGATTATCAAGTACCGTGCCGAGGAAGTGGTCTTTTCTTATTCCGACGTATCCTATGAATATGTCATGGATAAGGCCGCCTATGTGATGGCTACCGGGGCGCGTTTTGCCCTGGAGGGCGGGGCGCCGACGATGTTGAAATCCAACAAACCGGTGATTGCCGTCTGCGCCATACGAACCGGCTGCGGCAAATCTCAAACGACCCGCCGTGTGGCCGAAGCCCTGATTGAAATGGGCAAGAAAGTGGTGGCGATTCGTCACCCCATGCCTTACGGCGATCTTTCCAAACAGATTTGCCAGCGGTTTGCATCCATGAAGGACCTCGATAAGCATAAATGCACCATTGAAGAACGCGAAGAGTACGAACCGCATATCAATCGCGGTGTCATCGTTTATGCCGGGGTCGATTACGAGAAAATCATCAGGGAGGCGGAAAAGGAAGCCGATGTTATCCTCTGGGATGGCGGCAATAATGATATGCCGTTTTATAAACCGGATCTCCTGTTTACGGTCGTCGATCCTCATCGTCCGGGGCACGAGTTGACGTACTATCCCGGGCAAAACAATCTCCTCCTGGCCGATGCCATTGTCATAAACAAAATCGATACGGCTTCACTGGAGGGGATTAACATGGTCCGGGAAAGTATCGGTTTGTACAATCCGGAGGCTATCGTTATCGATGCCGCTTCACCGGTACGAGTGGAAAATCCCGAACTGATTCGCGGCAAGCGAGTCCTAGTCATCGAAGACGGTCCCACGACTACGCACGGCGAGATGAAGTACGGCGCCGGGATGATGGCGGCGGCCAAATACGGTGCGGCGGAAGCCGTGGATCCCCGGCCGTTTCTGGTCGGTTCGATGGCCGAGACTTTCCAGAAATATCCCGATATCGGCCCGCTTCTTCCGGCCATGGGATATTTCGGCAAGCAACTTATCGATATGGAAAAAACCATCAATCGCACCGAGTGCGACTCCGTGATTATCGCCACGCCGATAGACTTACGCCGGGTCGTTAAAATAAAAAAACCGGCGACCAGGGTATTTTATGATCTCCAGGAAATCGGTGATCCGACGGTGGCTTCAGTACTAAAAGGCTTTTTCAAGCCGGCCGCTAAGGCCAAAAAGGTCAGAAAAAGCCGTTAAGGACTATTTATGACCAGGCTGAACGGAAAAACGGCGGTGGTTGCCCTGGGCGGTAACGCTATTACTCTGCCCGATGAAGAAGACACTATCGCCAATCAATTCCGCAATACGCGCAGTTCGCTTGACGGTGTGGTCGAACTGGCGCGAAACGGCTACAAACTGGTCCTGACTCATGGTAATGGCCCGCAGGTTGGTAATGCCATCCTGCGGGTTGAATTGGCCCGTGGCAAAGCTCCCATTTTACCCCTGGGAATATGCGTCGCCGATACCGAAGGTGGAATGGGATATATGATTGAGCAATCCCTCCAGAACCGGTTTAAACAGGAAAAGATCAGTCGTCCCGTGGTCACCTTAATTACCCAGGTGCTGGTGGACGAAAAAGATCCCCAGATCCAGAATCCGACCAAGTTTATCGGGCAGTTCTATTCCGAGGAAGAGGCCCAGCGCTTTGCCCGTGAAAGACACTGGGTGGTTAAGAAAGATGCCAACCGGGGCTGGCGCCGGGTAGTACCGTCACCGATACCCATATCGATAATCAACGCCGAAACCGTAAAAACTCTGGTTAATGCAGGAACGATCGTGATCGCCGGCGGCGGCGGCGGAGTTCCGGCTTATCTCGATAATCGGGGTCTACTTGAAGGACTTGATGCCGTTGTCGATAAAGATTTGGCCTCGGCGGTCCTGGCACGGGAAATAGGCGCGGAAATTTTGATAATCCTTACCTCGGTTGACAAAGTCGCCAAAAATTTCGGAACCGAACGACAGGAATTATTGGACATTATCCCGGTCGGCGAGGCGGAACGGCTTTTGGCAGAAGGCCAATTCCCTCCGGGATCTATGGGACCCAAGATTCAGGCCGCCATAAATTTTATTCGCAATGGGGGGAAAGAAGTAATTATTACTTCCTTCAACAACACCGGCAAGGCGCTGAAGGGTAAGGCAGGGACGAGGATTTTACCCGGTTGATTATGTGTAAATTGTCAGATACGGTCGTCTCCGATATTTTGCGGAAGGGGCGTATCTACGAAGTGGGGGGAGCGGTTCGCGATGGACTTTTAAAGCGCGCCGTTCCTGCGGAAGATCGTGATTATCTGGTTTGCGGAATTCCCTACCAGGAGCTTTCCCATATTTTAAAATTGCACGGCAAAGTGGATCTGGTGGGAAAATCGTTCGGGGTTATAAAATTTACCGAATTCCGCGGGGCTGATCGCTATACCTTTGACATCTCTTTGCCGCGCCGGGAATATTCTACCGGCGTCGGTCACCGCGATTTCGACATCTCTTTCGATCCCGATTTAAAAGTCGAAGACGACCTGATTCGCAGGGATTTTACCATCAACGCCATGGCTTTGACCATGGACAGTCATGAACTGATCGACCCTCTCAATGGTCGCATCGACCTGGAAAACAGGCTCATTCGAATGGTTTCACGGCAGGCCTTTCTGGAAGACCCCCTGCGGATGCTCCGCGCTATCCAATTTGCCGCGCGGCTGGAATTCGAGGTCGAACCGGAAACGATGGGGGCCATTGCGGAAAATGCGCCGCTTATTAAATCCGTTTCGGCTGAAAGAATCGCGGAAGAATTGAATAAATTATTCATCCGCGCCGAGAAGCCCTCGCTCGGTTTCCGCCTTATGCAAAAAACCGGCCTGCTGAAAGAGATATTGCCCGAACTGGCAGCCTGTGTGGGCGTGACGCAACCCGGGGGCTATCATAAGTACGATGTGTTCGAGCATACTTTGCATACAATTGATGCCGCGCCGCGAAAACTGACTTTGCGGCTGGCAGCCATGTTTCATGATATTACCAAGCCTCAGGCTAAACGGGAAGTGGAAGATGGTGCCACCTTTTACGGGCACGAGAAAACCGGCAGTCGCATTGCCGCGCGAATTATGCGTCGCCTACGTTATTCCAATGAATTGATTAATGATGTATCGGTACTGGTGGACCGCCATATGTTCACCACCGATGTCACGGATAAGGGTCGACGCCGTCTCATCAGGCGGGTCGGAACGGAACTGATTTTTGATCTTCTCGATTTGCGGCGGGCCGATGTCGAGGCCCAGGGAATGGGCGGTAAAACCGATGATGTCGATCGCTTCGAAAAAGAAATACGCGACGAAATTGACCGCAAACCGCCTTTCACTCTTAAGGACCTGGCTCTCGGCGGCAATGACATCATGGAGGTTTTCGCCATTCCGCAATCGCCTCTTATCGGCGAAGTCCTTAATTATCTTATGGAAAAGGTCCTGGACAGGCCGGAGGATAATTCCCGGGAGAAATTATTGGAATTTTCCCGGTCCTTTCTGGCGAATAAGACGAACAATAAAAAATAATAAATATAATTTGCGGAGCAATTGATGAAAATACACGAGTATCAGGCGAAGGAGATTTTTGCCAAAGCCGGAATTCCCGTCCCCCAAGGGGGCGTGGCAACGACGGTTGCGGAAGTCGTCAGTTTGGCCGAAGGTTACGGCCGTCCGGTAATGGTTAAATCCCAGGTGCATGTCGGCGGGAGAGGCAAAGCCGGCGGCGTCAAATATGCCGAAAATGTCGAAGCCGCCCGGGTTTGGGGACAAAAAATTTTGGGTATGGACATCAAGGGCTTGACAGTTAAAAAGGTTCTGGTCACTGAAGCCGTCGATATCGTCTCCGAGTCGTATGTTGGCATCGTCATCGATCGGGTATCCAAGCGCCCCGTCTTTATGGTATCGCCTGCCGGCGGTATCGATATTGAAGAAGTGGCCGCCAAGACTCCGGAAAAAATCATGAAGATGGCGGTTGATCCGACCTATGGCCTGCGCAGTTATCAGGCCTGGCAACTGGCCGCGTTTTTGTACCGCGATCCGGGACAAATTCGCCAGGCCGCTTCTATCATCACGAAATTGTACGATATTTACTGGAAGGTCGACGCGTCGTTGGTGGAAATAAATCCTTTGATTACGACACCCGACGGCAAGGTGGTGGCAATCGACGCCAAATTAAATGTCGATGACAACGCCCTGTATCGCCAGCCGGAAATAGCCGCCATGCGCGATTTGGACTCCGAAGACCCGGCCGAAGTGGAAGCCCGTGATGGAGATCTGTCTTTCGTGAAGTTAAGCGGCAATATCGGCTGTATTGTCAACGGCGCCGGCCTGGCCATGGCTACCATGGACCTGGTCAAATACTATGGCGGCGACCCGGCGAATTTTCTGGATATCGGCGGTTCCTCAAATCCTCAAAAGGTGATCACGGCTCTGCGCATAATTCTCCGCGATGGAAATATCCGCTCCATCCTGATTAACATCTTCGGCGGAATTACGCGTTGCGATGATGTTGCCAACGGCATTGTAATGGCTTACGAACAGCTCAAACCCGAAGTTCCCATCGTGGTTCGCCTGACCGGCACCAATGAAACCGAGGCCCGCAAGATTCTCAAAGCGGTTAACCTTCAATCGGCGGAAACGCTTGACGACGTGGTTAAAGAGGCAATCCGTCTGGCCGACGTGGAAACGCCGGCGGCGGGGAGGTAAGCATGAGTATTCTAATTGACAAAAAAACCAGGGTTATTGTCCAGGGTATTACCGGACGCGATGGATCTTTCCACGCCGAGCAAATGAAAAAGTACGGCACCAATGTTGTGGCAGGGGTAACGCCGGGTAAAGGCGGTTCCAATGTCGCCGGCATTCCCGTTTATAACACCGTCGCGGAGGCCATGGTCGCCACCAGAGCCAATACTTCCGTGATTTATGTCCCGCCGGCCTTCGCCATTGACGCCATTTACGAAGCCGCGGATGCCGGAGTAAAACTAATCATTTGTATCACGGAGGGTGTTCCGGCCAACGATATGATGAAGGTTTATGCCTATATAAAATCCAAGGGCATTCGCCTGGTAGGTCCCAATTGCCCGGGTCTGATTTCGCCGGGGCAATCCAAGGTCGGCATTATGCCGGGGAGTATTGTCACCAAAGGTCCGGTCGGAGTGGTTTCCCGTTCCGGCACGCTGACTTATGAGGCAATCTGGGCTCTGACGAGTGCCGGTATCGGCCAGACAACATGTATCGGAATCGGCGGCGACCAGATTATCGGCACCAATTTTCTGGATGTCTTGAAAATGTTTGAAGAGGATAGCGCTACCAAGGCCGTAGTTATGATAGGTGAGATAGGCGGCTCGGACGAGGAAGAGGCGGCCAAGTATATTAAAAAGCATATGACCAAACCGGTGGTGGGATTTATCGCCGGGCGGACAGCACCTCCGGGCAAGCGCATGGGCCATGCCGGAGCGATTATTTCCGGAGGAACCGGGACGGCCGAAGAAAAAGTAAAGGCTCTTGGCGACGCGGGAATTCCCATCGCCGCCTCGCCCACCGAAATCCCGGCCCTCATTAAGGCCAGGATGAAAGAATCCGGAAAAAAGAAAAGCGGACAAAAACAGAAGAAAGGCGCCGGAAAAACCGCGAGCGGTGGCAAAAAAACGGGGAAAGCCTCAAAAAAACCAGCCGGCAAAGCCAGGGGCAAAAAGAAATAAGGGA
>JBGSHP010000036.1:0-17141 GCA_041752195.1 Candidatus Zixiibacteriota bacterium
GACAAGGGTTGCGCTCGTTGCGGGACTTAACCCAACACCTCACGGCACGAGCTGACGACAGCCATGCAGCACCTGTGCAAAGGTCCCCGAAGGGAAAGCGTCCTTTCAGACGCGGTCCAAAGCATGTCAAGCCTAGGTAAGGTTCTTCGCGTTGCCTCGAATTGAACCACATACTCCACCGCTTGTGCGGGCCCCCGTCAATTCTTTTGAGTTTCAACCTTGCGATCGTACTCCCCAGGCGGGGTACTTAATGCGTTAGCTGCGGCACTGGGGGGGTCGATACCCCCAACACCTAGTACCCATCGTTTACGGCCAGGACTACCAGGGTATCTAATCCTGTTTGCTCCCCTGGCTTTCGCGCCTCAGCGTCAGTATCGGTCCAGAAAGCCGCCTTCGCCACCGGTGTTCTTCCAGATATCTACGCATGTCACCGCTACACCTGGAATTCCACTTTCCTCTCCCGTACTCAAGGTCAGCAGTATCGGATGCAGGTCGCTGGTTAAGCCTGCGATTTTCACATCCGACTTACAAACCCGCCTACGCGCCCTTTACGCCCAGTAAATCCGAACAACGCTCGTTCCCCCCGTATTACCGCGGCTGCTGGCACGGAGTTGGCCGGAACTTCCTCTGCAGGTACCGTCAGGGGCAAAGCAGTTACTCTTTGCCTTGTTCGTCCCTACTGACAGGATTTTACACTCCGAAGAGCTTCATCATCCACGCGGCGTTGCTGCGTCAGGCTTTCGCCCATTGCGCAATATTCCCTACTGCTGCCTCCCGTAGGAGTCTGGGCCGTATCTCAGTCCCAGTGTGGCCGGACACCCTCTCAGGCCGGCTACCCATCAGAGCCTTGGTGGGCCGTTACCCCGCCAACAAGCTAATGGGACGCGGGCTCATCCTCGAGCGACAGGTTGCCCCGTCTTTGATACCAGGAAGATGCCTCCCCGGAACATCATTCGGTATTAGACCCCCTTTCGAGGGCTTATCCCGAACTTGAGGGCAGATTGCCCACGTGTTACTCACCCGTTCGCCACTTTACTCGCCCAGGTTACCCCGGACTTTCTCGTGCGACTTGCATGTATTAAGCACGCCGCCAGCGTTCGTTCTGAGCCAGGATCAAACTCTCCGTGAATATCTAATGCAATTATTATCGCATTTATTCGGAAAGTCGTCCTTTTAGAAAGAACTCTATCCGTCGTTGGATTTAAAATTGAAAGTCTCGCGATATGCCGTTGCCGGCGTATCGAAGACCCGCACTATCGATTTGGCGGAAATTGGCAAATTTCCGCCGGGTTCTTGCTATTCTGTTTTCAAAGAACGATTTTTTGCATACCCCATTTTAGAGGCAGGCCCCCATTATATAAGGGGTTCCCCTTCTTGTCAAGGGGTAAAATTTCAAAATCTCACTTTTTTTTAACAATCTTCGGCCGCCCCGGTCAAGTTGCTGTATTCTAATGCGATAGCCGGACTATTATTATCGACCCGGGGGCGTTTTTCTTTAGCTTTCGGGCTTGCGGGCTATTCCTGGAATTATGAAAGGGGCTTTCGGCCATTCCGGAAACCGGAGTCCGCAAACCGACAAGATTAATGTAAGTCCTTTGTATGTTTACGCTTACGAATTAAGGGCGGGAACTTCTCCGCTCTCGGCAATCTTTCTAAACAATCATTCGCGGTCAAAGGTTCCCCCCCGCCAAATTTATAATTTATGCTCTGACAATGCCGAAAAAGAGAAGATTAAGGGAGGATGAGTATGATATACCGATTATTCTCTTTATGTCTATTGATGATCCTGGCGGGAAGTTGCGGGCAGGGCCCCGGTGATCCCACCGGCGGGGGCGGCGGCGGGGGCGACGACCTCTCGGTCATAAGCGGCAGTCTGACGGCCGCTGAAGGGCATTTCGGTATCGCCGGGAAAATTTCCGCGTCGCAAGTCATCGCGGGGTACAAAATCATTTCGCAGGCTCTCAATACGGGGCGGATATACCTGATTACCACCGATGCCGAGGGCGAATTTTCCTTCACGGTACCGCAGGATGATTCATACACTTTTCATATACTCGACGATCGGTACCATTACGTGGCGCCGATTGTACTGTCGGAATACGATCCCGAGGCCAACCAGGTGCCGTCGGGGATGGAAGCCGACGCCGACAACATCGAGCTGGGCCTGGTGGTTTTAAGCGAGGACGAAAATGTCGCCGTTCTGGCCGAGGACTCGGCTATAACCATCGATGACGACATGATGGCGGCGGCTATCGCCGGGATTCCCGCGGGAGCGGCGGTGCAGGGGGAGTTTACCGGCTACTATGATGGATGCGCCCTGGATCCCGACGGTGACGGGGTTATCAGCATCATGGATTCCGATGATGACGGGGACGGTATTCTCGACGAATTCGACGAGGATTGGACGCCGGAATTCAGTTCCGAGGTCCTGCATCATATCGGGATGGGCACCAATTTTCACAATAATCTCAACGAGTTCGGCAATCCGCCGATCGAATTGAGCGATGATCAATACATCATCACCGTCGAGGGTATTGCCGAGGCGGACCGGGAAAATATGATCACGGGAATAATTGTGGACGGCCCGGATTATTTAAACCAATTCGATATTGAGCCGAGCGAGGTCCTGGCGACCAACTGGGAAGAATATAACGATAAGGCACTCATCGAGGGTTATCTGGACGGGGTCAGCGAGGAACGCTGGGGGGCCTTTATCAGCGGCGTGAATGCGGCCCATATCTGGGACGTAGTCACACCGGGGGATGTCTGGATATTCGAAATAACGTACAATTCAGGCGCGACCGAATATACGGAACTGGCGGCCAAGAAAATAAATTTCGTCTTTCAGGATACGCCGCGCAACGTGACCATCGACGGCGCCGAGTGGACCTCCTACCCTATTCATGACTTGCCCGACACGATCGTGATCAGATGGGATATAATCGATCCCTATCCGGGGATGACCTACTTCGTGACGGGCTGGCCGATGATTGAGGGGAATTCTCAATACGGCCAGATGTTCATGCTTGAAGCCGGGGTCGATGTCGACTCGCTGGTATTCATTTTTGCCGACAGTGTCGACAGCCACCCCATTACCGGATATAATATCGATGTCGTCGCCCAAAATGCCAACGGTGATAACGCCAAGACCGACGGCGGCTGGATTTCGAAAAATTCCGAGCCGTGATTTTAAGAGAGATATTTCATGATAAAACCGGCGCCACGAGGCGCCGGGTTTTTTATCAATGGGGTATTACCAGACTCGAGGGCCGGGAATCAGGAATCAAAGGGCCAGGGCGGCAGACCGAACGGCCGGTCTTTGTCTTCCCTGTAACCCAGAACATAATCGGCCTGCATCAGGGTATGCACCTCGCGGGTGCCTTCGTAAATCGAGGCTCCTTTGGCGTTGCGATAGAAGCGCTCGACGGGGTATTCATCGGAGAAGCCATAGGCGCCGTGCACCTGGACGGCATCGGCGGCGGCTTTTTCGGCTTCACGGCAGGCGATCCATTTGGCCAGCGAAGTGGAACGCGAGGCCCGGTGGCCGATGTTGCGTTCCCATCCGGATTGGAGCCAGAGGAGGCGGGAATATTCGTACCCGGCCTGCATATTGGCGATCATCTGCTTGACCAGTTGATGTTCGCCGATAGGTTTGTCGAAAGTCTTGCGGGTATGGGAGTATGTGACGGAGGCGTCGCGACAGGCCCGGATTAGCCCGGTGGAGCCGGCGGCAACGGTGTATCTCCCCTGCTCCAGACAGAACATGGCGATACCAAAGCCCCAGCCTTCCTCACCGAGGAGATTTTCGGCGGGGACCTCGCAATCCTGCATGGCTATCCAGCCGGTGTTGCCGGCCCGGACGCCCAGTTTTCCGTGGATGGTTCCGGTCGTCACGCCGGGAAAGGAACGTTCGACGATGAAGCAGGAGATCCCGGTATGGTCCCGATTTTCTTTTTTTGAGGAATCGGTCCAGGCGAAAATGAGGAAATTATCGGCCACATCGGCTAAGGATATCCACATTTTCTCGCCGTTGAGAATATATTTATTCCCTTTTTTGACGGCCGTGGTCTGGATGCCGACGACATCGGATCCCGCATTCGGTTCGGTGAGCCCGAAGGTGGCGATTTTCCGGCCCTTGGCCTGGGGCATCAGGTATTTTTCCTTCTGGGAATCACTGGCCAGGGACAGCAGGGTCAATGAATTCAGGCCAATGTGGACAGAGAGGATGACGCGGGCCGAGGAATCGATATATTCCAATTCTTCGCAGGCCAGGCCCAGGGAGATATAATCCAGGCCGGCGCCGCCGTATTTCTCGGGAAGGCACAGTCCCAGGATATCGGCCTCGGCCATCTTGCGGAGGAGTTCGGGGTCGAATTTCTGGGCGCGATCGCGTTCGCGGATATCCGGAGCGATATGGCGGGCGGCGAAATCGCGCACGACTTTTTGAATGGAAAAATGGTCTTCGGTAAATTGGAAATCCATAATGGCTCCTCGGTCGGATTCTTCTGTTTTCAACCCGTATATTACAATTATCTACGACGTCCGACCAGCAAATTAGTAAATCGATAAATAAGATTTGTATAACAGTCGAGCGAATATTAGACTGACCTTAAGAAATAATCGGATCATGACAAAGGAGAATTATGGTCGGGCATTTTTTGAAGGCCAAAGTAAGAAAGAGTCTCGTTGCCCTGGCTTTGGCGATATTCGCAGGCGGGGTCTCGGCTCAAGAGACAATGCCGCCGACAGAACCTCGGCAACAGGCCGCGCAGTTGGCTTCACAGGGGAAATACCTGAAGGCAATCGGCATAATCGAAGACGAGATAAAATTGAAGCCGCAGGAAGGGAACTTGTATTTCCTCCTGGGGCAATACGTTCATTACCTCTGCTATGACAGCCGGCCTCTTTCTGGCTACAATATGGAATGGTCCGACAGCATCCTGGGGCTATTGAACAAAGCCCTGGCCCTGGATTCGTCGCTTTATGACGCCCGCTATTTTCTGGGTTCGGAATACGGCGTCAGGACGATCCAGGCGATGTTCAGGGGAGATAATAAAGGCATGGCGGAGGCTCTGGAATCGGGGTATCAGGCGGGCGGTTACCCGGAATGGCTTCTGGAATACGGCGCCAATACATTGCGGGCCTGCGACAGCAACGCCGTCCTTCTGGTCGGCGGCGACGCCGAATGTTTTCCCATCTGGTATTTACAGTTAAGGAAGAAAATGCGCCCTGATATCACGGTGGTTCCGGCCTATTTGCTCAATCGCCCCTGGTTCGTTCTGGCCCTGAAAAACGGCAAGGCCATCGGACGTCCGGCCCCGATAAGTTGGGATGAGGAGCAGATATTGGGACGGCAACCATATCAATGGACGGCGGATACGCTGGAGATTACCGTCCCCGCCGAAAAAAATCCGGACGGCCAACCGGGGGTGATTACATGGGTGGTGGAACCGGAATTATCTTCACCGGTCTCCAAGTACCTGGGATATCCCCGGGCGGTGATAATAGATATATTGGAAACCAATGGCTGGGATCGCCCCATATTTTTTTCCAGCGGATGCCCGCGTTCGTTTATGACCGGATTGGAGCCGTATCTGCAAAGATGCGGATTGGCCTCGAGGTTATTGACCAAAAGAATCGAGAAAGCGGAAGAGGCGCTGGACCTGGCCCGTATGGAAGGGATATTATTAAACGCCGAGAATTTCAACTCGTTCGTAACTTTGAAGACTTCGCCCCTGCCCCGGATATCGGTTTTGTTAAATAACTATCGGGCGGTTCATTTGGGATTGGCGCATTACTATTTTGGCCGGGAAGAATTTGCCAAGGTTAAGACGGTCCTGGACTTTACGGAAAAGGTGATGCCTTCGGATATATTCCCCTTGCTGCCTGATTTTTCGGGGACAATGGAGGTAATGCGGGATAGTCTGAAGGTGATAGAAAAATAGAGGACTTTATAAAGCAAGAATATAGAAAACTCCCGATATCAGGACGGCAAATCCAGTTCCGGCCCAGTTGACCAGGTCGTTATTTATCCAGGGATAGCCGCCGATTAATTCGGAAGGTTTTTGGCAATGGTGTGGGTTTTCCGTTATTTTCCGGCAGGTTCGGCATTGGTAACGAGCCTGCACCGTGGCGCCCAGGATGGAATCAACAATTGCCCCCAAAAAGGCGGCCGGCGTGGTCGGCAAAAAGTAGTCGCCCAAGGGCAGGCTGTTATCGCCAAGGCGGGAGACAGACCAGAGGCCGATATAGGCGGTGGAAGCCGCCCCGGCCAATGAGGCTGTCAGGCCCAGGAAGGTGATGCCTCCCGATTCTCCGGGAAGGCATTTTTTACCGGAAATAATCGATCGCGGGGGAAATTTCGATAAGGTCCCGATTTCCGTGGCCCAGGTATCGGCGGAGGCTTCGGCGATGGAGGCCAAACCGGCCAGGAAAAAAAACTCATGATGAGAAATCGACCAGGCGATGACGGCCAGAGAGATGACGCCGCCGTTGGCCAGGACCTGGCCCAGATCGCGAGTGTCGGATTTTTCCGCCAGAGACAGGGCCGATTCTTTCCGAGCCGTTTTGATTTTCGATAACAAACTGGAAGAAATAAAAAAGAAAAGTAAGGGTATGGCGAAGGCCAAACCGCCGAGCCCCATGACAATAGTCCCCACGGCGACCATGCCCAAGGCCCCGGAAACAGTCAGGGCTTTGTACCTGTATGATAAAAGGGCCATCAAGGCCGATAAGCCCAGGGCCAGGATAATGTTAAGATAGGCAAAATTCACGAATATCCCTATTTGGTTAAAACCTCGTTTCCCGGCTTAAGTCTAATTTAATTATTGTATCAAGCGTATAGCAATTTATGAACAGCGGCAAGAAAGTTCTGGTAACCGGAGCCAGCGGGCAACTGGGGCGAAGACTCGTGCCCCGGTTGATGGCTGCGGGCTTTTCAGTGCGGGCCCATTACCGCAATGAAGAAAGGGGTTTGAAATATTGCCCGGCCGGGGTTGAGCGCGTTTATGGCGATTTATTATCTCCTGATTGGCTCGAGAAGGCGGTTCGCGACTGCGACATGGTCATTCATGGCGCGGCCTGGGTAAGTCTTCGGCAGGTTGAAAGTGAGCTCATGTATCGGGTCAATGTGGAGGGAACCAAAAAGATGGCCGCGGCATGTGTCCGAGCCGGAGTCAAGAGGCTATTGCACATCTCAAGCGTGGTAACTATCGGGGCGGCCCCAAAGGGGGAAATATGCGATGAGACAACCATAAATAATCTGGCCGACGCCGGTATCCCCTATTTCACCACTAAATATCAGGCGGAACAGGCCGCTTTTGACGGCATGAATTCAGGATTGGAAGTGGTGGTGGTAAATCCCTCGATTATGATTACCCCGCCCGGCCGGGCGGTGACAAGACAGGACATGGAGAAGATTCCGCGGTTTATTCCCATCTATTTTGATTTGGGCTTGAATTTGGTTTCCACCCTGGATGTCGTGGAAGGAATCGTGTCGGCCCTGGAAAAGGGCCGGAGCGGAGAGCGATATATCCTGGCCGGCGAAAATCTGGATATGCCAAGGGCTTTTAGACAAGCCCGGAAGTTTGTATCAATTAGAGGGCCGGTGCTTAAAATTCCGCGTCTATTGATAATATCAGCGGGATTGGCGCGCGATGCCTTTTATCAAATTAAGAGACGGATACGGCCCGGAATCCGCGCTCCGCGTTTGGGCTATCGACTGGCCAGACAGGCCGGCAAGTATTTCCATTATTCTTCCGCCAAGGCCGAAAAGGAGTTGGGGTATAAATTCAGAACTGCGGAACTTATTATAGAAGACTACCTGCAATACACGGGGTCGACGGCTGAAAATGAAATAAAGCCCCGAACCTGAAAAAGAGAACGGCGGCTCGAAAAAGAACCGCCGTCCTCACCCCTAACCGCTCAAGTCTATTTAAAATTCGTTTTTACCTGACGAACTTTTTATATCGGGCGTTGATTCTCCCCCAATGAAGATTATTAATGAAATTATCGATGTATTTCGCCCGGCCGGGCCCGTCTTTGTGATAATAAGCATGTTCGAAAACATCGACCGCAATCAAGGGGATCCCGCCCCAGATGGCCCCATAATGGTGTTCATCGACCAGGACATTCAAAAGGCGGCCGCTGTACAGCATGTCGTAGGTCAGAACGCCCCAGCCGGATAATTTGGCGGCCATGCCGGCAGCCTTGAAATCGGCTTTCCAGTTTTCGAAGGAACCAAATTCTTTTTCGATAGCCTTCAAGATATCCGGGCCTTTTTGAGGGTCCCCGTCGCCCCCGAGGACTTCCCAGTAAACGTCATGCAAAACAGTCCCGCCGTGATTCCAGGTCAGGCGGCGTTTCAGTTCACCGATTTCGGACCAGTTGCCGTTGGCGGCAGCGCGGTCGGCTTTATCCAGACCCTGTTCAATCTTGTTTAAAAAGGTGACATACCCCTTGTGATGGGTATTATAGTGCCAGTCGGTCGTTTCCGGTGAGACCACATCCTTGAGAAGCTTTTTGGCTTCGTCATCAGAGTAAGGACGGGGATTGAATTTCCATTCATAAGCCATGGGTAACTCCCTTTCCAATTTTATAAAAGAGTCTATTTGCCATTTTTTCTACGCATTTTCCAATTCCAAATATAGACTTAAATTCTCCAATTTTATATTACATATAAGACACCGGTTTTGCGTAAATGTTCCCGCAAATGAAGACTTTGTTGTCGAAAAGTAAAAAGCGACAAGATTGTTGGACAAAATTTCTCATGGATAATTTGCTACGTCATATCTGTATATTGGTTAAACACTTCCAACTTGTGATTTTCGTCGACCTTATTTATAATTGTGAAAACTGTCACATTCTTGGTGAATTCGTCTTGACTTTAAAGCAGCGAATTATTATAAATCCCAATCATTTGCGGTGGATAAGTGGCAAGCAGCCTGGGAATTGATCTGGGTGGGAAGTCGTAATGGAATTTAGTACAATTAAATATAAACTCTTTTAACCTGGGGAGTGCATATGGATCTATACCCCTATCTTTATGTAGCTCAAATTCTTGGCGTGGTGGGGATAATTTTCGCATTTATCCTCTACCTGAACATTAAAAAGAAAGACGCCGGCAATGACGTCATGCAGGAAATCGCCGGGCGTATCGCCGAAGGGGCGATGGTATTCCTCAAGACGGAATACAAGATTCTGGCGATTTTTATCGTTATCGTCTTTGCCCTGTTGGCCTGGAAAATCAATCTCTGGACGGCCATTGCCTTTATTTCCGGCGCCTGCAGTTCTATGTTGGCCGGGGTATTCGGTATGAAGGCGGCTACGCTGGCCAATGTTCGGACAGCGGCCGCGGCCAAGCAGAGCGGGCAATCCGGCGCGCTTTCTATTGCCTTTACCGGCGGCGCCGTTATGGGTATGGCGGTGGCCTCGCTGGGTCTTTTCGGGGTGGCGGTCTTCTTCTATCTGACGCAACGCCTGGGACTGGATCCGGCGATCATGACCGGATTCGGCATGGGAGCGTCTTCGATTGCCCTCTTCGCCCGTGTGGGCGGCGGCATTTATACCAAGTCCGCTGATGTCGGCGCTGACTTGGTGGGCAAAGTCGAGGCCGGTATTCCTGAAGATGATCCTCGCAACCCGGCCGTGATTGCCGATAATGTCGGCGACAATGTCGGCGATGTGGCCGGTATGGGCGCTGATTTGTTTGAATCTTATGTCGGCTCCGTGGTGGCTTCGATTGCCATAGCCGCGGCGACGATAGGTTTAACCCCGGATATTCAGATGGGGATGATGATTCTTCCCCTGGCCATTGCCACGGCCGGCATTGTGGCCTCGATCCTAGGGGTGTTATCGGTTAAGATATTCGCCGGAATGAGTAACCCGGCGGCGGTCTTGAGGGTCGTTACTTATGTGGCTTCTTTGGTACTTTTTGTTGCCACTTATTTTATAGTCCGCGCCCTGGCCGTGGATAACAGCATATTCTGGGCTGTGGTAATGGGCAATATTGCCGGTGTAATTATTGGACTTTTGACCGAGTATTATACTTCGGCATCACCGGTTCGCAAAATCGCCAAGTCGGCGGAAACCGGGGCGGCGACGAATATCATTTCCGGGTTGGCGGTGGGGATGGAATCGGTGGCGCTTCCGGTCATCGTTATCGCCATGGCCATTCTGGTCGGTTATAAACTGGCCGGCCTGTATGGTATCGGTATCGCAGCCGTGGGGATGCTTTCCACTATCGGCGTGACCATGTCTGTCGACGCCTACGGCCCGATTGCGGATAACGCCGGAGGCATTACGGAAATGGCCGGGTTGGGCGAAGATGTCCGCAAAATCACGGACCGACTGGATTCTCTGGGCAATACCACCGCCGCCATCGGCAAAGGGTTTGCCATCGGTTCGGCGGCCTTGACGGCTCTGGCGTTGTTCTCGGCCTATAGTACGGCGGCCAAAGTGGAAGTAATCAGTCTTCTGGATGTAAATGTCGTCGTGGGATTTTTCCTGGGTGGCATAGTGCCTTTCATGATTGCGGCCATGACCATGACGGCGGTCGGCAAGGCGGCCTTTAAAATGGTCACCGAGGTTCGCCGTCAGTTTAAGGAAATAAAGGGCCTGATGGAAGGCAAGGCCAAGCCGGATACGGCACGGTGCGTGGATATTGCCACGCGCGGGGCGTTG
The DNA here is from genome assembly GCA_041752195.1 of Candidatus Zixiibacteriota bacterium. GTDB lineage: Bacteria > Zixibacteria > MSB-5A5 > GN15 > PGXB01 > JBGSHP01. Next base: position 10,681 of record JBGSHP010000036.1, read on the forward strand.
CAGGAGATGATAATTCCCGGTTTACTGGCGGTTATCGCGCCGGTGGTGGTCGGCCTGATTTTCGGCAAGGCGGCCCTGGGAGGATTTCTGGGCGGCGCCACACTAACGGGCGTCTTGATGGCCCTGATGATGGCCAATGCCGGCGGCGCCTGGGACAATGCCAAGAAATATATTGAAGCGGGCAATCTGGGCGGCAAGGGCTCGGCTACTCACAAGGCGGCCGTGGTGGGAGATACCGTGGGCGATCCTTTCAAGGATACATCCGGCCCGGCCATGAACATCTTAATCAAGTTGATGGCCATGGTTTCGCTGGTTCTGGCCCCGCTCTTCATTTAATATTGGATATTTTAGACTTCATGACCCGCCGTAACCGGCGGGTCTTTTTTTATCAGTCGATAAATTGCCAGGTCAGGCCGTAGGAGAAGAGCCGTCCCGAGATATAATATCCTTCATGCATTCTGAAATCGTGGTTGAGCAAGTCCTGCCAGTTGAAGTAGAAATTGAATTTTTTAATGCGGAAAGAAAGGCGGGCGTTAAGTACGCCCTGTTCGCCCAGGGTCATGACCGGGGAGCCCATTAAGCCTTCGGTGGCGTACGAATCGGAGAGGGTACCTTCGAGGTAGCCGTAAAAGTGAACATCGATAACGCGGACATAATGGTACAATTCCAGGGAAGAGAAAATCTGCCAATCGGGGTGGTAGGCCGGATTTTCATAGCCGCTCAAATCCATGTAGCGCCAGGCGGCGGCGCCGTGCCAGGTAAAGAAATCCCGCCAGCGAAAGTTTTTGGAAAGGGAAAGGGCGATAAAGTCCATATCCCGGTTCGAGGGGCGATAAGCCGTGACGTTGTCACCCAGAGTATCAAGAAGGGTGCGATCCCAGACGATGGCATCGAGAATCCTCCCCCCTGTCAGCGACAGTTGCCAGTCCTGATTACTTTTTCCATATGCCAATGAGATATTGCCGACAGCCTGCTTTTCCGGTTTCAATATTGAGTTGCCGGATTCAAAATAATCCGGGTTCGAAGTGGATACCATGGAAACGAATTTCGGTCGCAGGTCGAGTTCATATTGATTGGGGAAACGGGCGGCATATCCCAGCGAGGCGGTATAGCGAATTTCTTTTATAAGGCCGGTTTGGGCGGCCATAATCGACGGGGCCGGGTTGTATCCCCCCAATTTTTCCAGACGCAGGTATCCGGTCAGGGCTTTCAGGGAATCACCCCGGACAAATTGCCCAAAGAGGGCGGCTCGGCGGCGTCGGGTTTCTCTGCCGCCGTCATGGAAATCGTATTGGGTAATCGACAGCCCGCCTTTAAGATCGCAAATCCGCCAACGCCGCTCATGGGAAAAATCCAGGGAATTATCGAATATGTCAAGATTGCGGTTATAAGCGTGTGCGGCGGAAGAATTTTCCAAAACCGATTCCGAGCGCTGGTGGCGAAATTCCAGGACACTTTTGCCGCCAATGGCGTGGCGGTGAATATAGCGGGTTGAAAAATCCCGGTCGCGGCGGAATCTATCGAATGTGGCGGAGCTGTAACCGGGGCGAAAATGCAGTGTCCCCTGGCGGCGGTACAGGCGCAGCGTGCTTTCCAGGCGATCGGCATTGCGAACGGGGGTGCCGATGTCCCACCACTGATGGTAGGCATCGTCATCGCGGTAGGACGCGACACGATCGACCTTGCGGTATTCCAGGGCGGCCCGAAAAGTCTGCCCCTTTTGGCTTCGACTGGAAAATACACCCTGGGTATTGGCATAGCCGAAAGAGCCTTTATCCACGAACATCCGGGATTCGGCTTCGGCTTCGGGTATCGCCACCGGCTCCATTATCAGGGAATGGACGGCCCGATCGCCGCCGAAAGCCATCCCCAGGGGACCGTCGAGGCTATAAGCCTGGCTGATGGGTGCAAGAGGGATGTCTTCCCAATTGAGGAGTCCGTCCGGTTCGAGGGAATGTTCCATGGGAGTTAATATCCCGCCACCAAGGATCATATCGGAGCGCTGTCCGGGAAGTGAGAAGGGCAGGACATTGCGCCTATAAGGAAGCAATAGATAATCGAGGCCGAAATGGGCGGGATTGAATTTCATGAGGTCGGCCGGGTTGTGGGGGGTGGTGGAGTTCAGTCTCGTACAAAGATCGTCGGTCTTTGACAAGAACAGAGTTTTCAGGGAATCGGCGAAATCGAAAAGCGGAGGCGGTGGCGAGATAAGGGAAGAATCGATTATAGATGAGGGGGTGGTGGTATCGGAGGAATCGATGGGGGGTTGGGCCTTTAAGTCGATTGCCAGCGTAAGGATAATTCCGATTATTATTAGCCCGAGGATTCCCAGATTGAGGAAAGAACCCACCCTGAAGGGTGGGGCACCCATTTCGGAATTAAAATGCAAGTTGTGGGTCAGGTTGTATCCGGTGATTTTCAAATTGTGTAAACCCCACAGCAAGCTGTGGGACACCTTTGAATAGAAATATTTCGGCCTCTCCCCGGCCATAATTATATCCGCCTTAAGAATTTCATAATCCGATATTTCATAAACTGATGTCTCATAGCGAGGGGTTTTTATACGATCTTTCGGACTTTATCCCTTTCCACCAGAAAAACGAGAACGGGTTTCAGTATCGGGAAGATTATAGCATTCGAAACCATTGTAATCAATGAAAAGGTTAGGCCGGCAATCAGGCGGGGCCAGAAAGGCTGGTAGACCCAGGCATCGACGACATCGACCACGATATGATAAAAAAGTCCGCACAGGAAACCGGCCAAGGCCAGAAACACAATCGAAGTAAATGAGGCGGACTTCAAAAATAGCCAGTGCCGGGCGGAGGTTCCTATCAAAGCGGAAAAGGTAATGCCGACCATCTGGGAGATGAGGATGGGAAAAGGGGCCGGGCCGAAGGGGTTGAAATTTGACCAGAGGAAAAAGCCAATAATACCCACGCCCATGCCGGGCGTAACACCCCAGGCGAATCCGGCGGCAAAGACCAGAAAAAAGCCGGGGTTGACATTTTGAAGAAAGACAGAAAAGTAGGAAAAAATAAACACCAGGGCGGCGAAAACAGCCACCCTGGCGATTATCAGGAGACGTCGGCTCATTTAAAGACGACCAACTTGTATTTCTGAATGACCTCGGGCCGGTTATCGTAGAATTTCAGGCGCATGTAGGCCAGGTAAACCCCGGCGGCGACGTCGTTGCCGCTTTCGTTTTTCAGATCCCAGGTGGAAACCAGGTACTGGCCTTCCAGGGGACTGAAGGGCAATTCGCGCACTTTTTCACCGGCGGCGTTGAATATCGTAATTTGCAATTCACCGGCATTTATTTCGGTGACCGGCGTCCGCGTCTGAAAAGTGACTTCATCATCCGCGCCACCCATTATAAAGGGATTGGGGAACGGATGAGAAAAAACATAAAGGGTATCGCCCGGCGCCACGGTATCCACGACGAAAAAGGCATAGTTATACTTGGCGGTATAATTGGTTTCGGTAATGCGCGTGGAGGCAACGGAAGGCACGGCGATTATTCGTAAATAGTCGAAATGATCAGGGACTTTATATCCGGAGGCAATCGGTCCCAGGAATTGGGCGGAGTTCACGACCCCGGCCGAGACACCGTCGAGGGGCAGGCCGATCAGGGAAATATTCCATTTGGCGCTGCTATCCTGGGAAATGGGGTAATTTGTCGGATAAGAAAAATAAAACGTGAAAGAGTCGCTTACCAGAGAGACATTGCGGAAATCGATATAATTGGTTGACATAATTTCGGGTCTTTTGGCGGCGAAATAAAAGGCCACCGTATCCCAGTAATAATTGACGGGGTATTCTTCGAAACGGAAAAAGACCGAGTCGGGCATGGTGGGGTAATTGGCCCTTTCGGAATAACCGAAGCCGGCGGGGGCGCGGGAAGCGCGGGAGCCGGTGAAAACATTCCAGACGGCGAAATCGTTCATGGCGTCACGGAGGCCGTACGTGCTATCAGATCCCTCCAGCAATATCTCATCGATAGCCTTGACGAAGTGAAAGCCAACACCCTTATCGCGGGCGCGCTCCCAGAATTTGCGGGTGATGGTGGAATCGCCCAGTTGCTCCCACAAAAATATGGGAAAGATTCCGGCGCCATAGGGGAAAAGGTCGCCGGGAAGGAAAAAGCGCAATCCTTTCCAGGGCTGGCGGAGATAGGCCATGATATAGCCGTAATAGTCATTGATATCATCGTACATCAATTCTTCCATAAAAACGGCCGACATTTCCCAGAAAGGAATACGCGCGTAACCGCCGGGGTCAAGTTCATATTCGGACCAATCCATCCCGAATTGGATGGAATGGTTAAATTCATGGGCCATGGTCACGCGGACGGCATCGAGGCGGCGGTTGAAATCGCGGGGGTCGCCGTTGAATTCATTGTACGGAGCGAAATTATAATCATTATCCAGTTTAATCGTGGAAGTGTACTGCTGGTTGGAGATGGGGGTTTCGTTGTAGGTGGCGCCATAGTAGGAACTGCCCAGATTCAGGATATAGATATCGTAGCGGGGATCACTGTCGTAAGGGCCATCGCTGGGAGGCGCCGGGAAGCCAATGACATTTATCTCGAATTCCCAGACCGAATCGGCGATTTCGGCAACCTTATTGATATAGTCGGGGATGCCGTCGCCGCCGTAAAGAGTATCGGTCAGGGGCGAATAAATGGCGTCGGTTCCATTGATGACGTAATGCAGGAGAAAGTAACCTTCGGGGGAACCGTATGACAGGGTCAGACTGGGCTCGCGGGGATCATCGGTGACGGCGGCCTTGAAAGCCGGGCTGAACCTATCCTGATGCAGGGTGGCTTCCAGAACTGTCCCTGTACCGCAGATGGGGTGTTCCAGGCCTTCCAGCGAAGCCGGGACGGGCCCGTGATTATGCAGGTGGTTAAGGCGGTCGAGCAGGTCCTGTTGGTATTCCTCGGTCAATTGCACATCGGTCAGGAGTTCAACTTCTTCGGTTTCGGCCAGGGCGAAACCGCCAAATGCGAGCGCCAGCCCAAATCCCAGAAAGATTAATGTTTTCACGCGCGTCCTCAATTTATGTTTTTGCCTTTTTTCTCAAACTGTACCAAAATTCCACGGGGACATTCATACACCCGATATCGCCGTAACGGCCATTGCGGCCATGATAATCAGAACCGCCGGTAACAAGCAAGCCGTTTTTGGCGGCATATTCCTGATAATTTCTTATTAACCGCGAACTATGAAAAGGATGAAAGGCCTCGATGCCATCGAGACTGTACCCCACCAGTTCTTCAATGTACTTGCCGGCCCCGCCGATACCGGGATGAGCCAGGACAGCCACTCCCCCGACCTGATGTATGAGGTCGATAGCCTCACGGGGCGCAAGATTTTGTTTGGGAACATAGCAGGGTCGGTCGCGTCCGATATAACGATGGAAGGCTTCGTCGAAGTTGCTGACGAAGCCCTTGCGCAAAAGGGCCTCGGCGACATGAGGGCGTCCGATGGCCGATTTTCCGGCGATTTGCAAAACCGTGTCCAGTGTCAGATTAATACCCTGTTTTTCCAATCTTTTTAACATTTCAGCCCCGCGAACGTTCCGGCGTTTTCGAAATTCAATCAGGGCTTCGTTCAATAAAGCCGATTCGGGATCGAAATAATAGCCGAGAATATGGATATCGTCGTCACCGGCATTGGCGGAGAGTTCGACCCCCGGCACCAATTGGGGGTCATCTTCTCTTAAAAATTCTCTCATGGCTTTATAACCATCGATGTTGTCGTGGTCACAGAGGGCGAAGGCGGACAGGTCCTTTTGGCGGATTAGGGCCAGTAAATCGGCCACACCGATGGTGCCGTCGGAATAGTCGCTATGAAGATGCAGATCGACGGTATCAGCCATTTATTTTGCCTTCGACAATTCTCCTTATTTCGTCGGCCAGTCCACTGCTTTTTTGGGACAGGTCGGCGGCTTCTTTCTGCATTACGCGGACAAATTCCGAATCGCTGAATCCGACCAGATTTATTTTGACATTATAAATGGCGCCTTCGATGGCGGCTTTGGCCATCAATCCGGCGACGCCGGCATCGGAAATGGAATTGACATTGCCATTGGCGGCGACATCTTTGGCGATCTCCATCACCTGGCAGGCCATACGGGCCGTTTCCAGAGGAACCAAGGCGGCCTTTTTGGTGGCTTCGAATATGGCCTTTTCGCGGGCGGCGATTTCGTTTTCCAGGTCTTTGGGGAGACGTCGGGCAGTGATAAGGCCGTCGAAAGCCAGACCGTCTTTAATAATCATTTCCTGAAGTTGGGCGCGGACGATTTCGGCGCGATCGCGCAGGCCGGTCATAAGAGGTTCGACTTCTTTATATTTCTTTTTGCCGATGGTCAGGCGGCAAACCATGGCGCTCAAGGCGGCGGCCAGAGCACCGGCCGCGGCGGCCACGGAACCCCCTCCGGGGGTCGGCGCCGCCGAGGCG